>NZ_OZ035002.1:0-1616611 GCF_964031005.1 Wolbachia endosymbiont (group B) of Schoenobius gigantella
TGGAAAGCGGCAAAACAACAATAGCGAAAATTATTAAGAGAAATGAGCCGGGTGGAAGAGTGCCTATCTGGCTAATGCGTCAGGCTGGCAGGTCTCTTCCTGAGTACCGCAAAGCAGTAGAAAATATGAATAATTTTATGGAGATATGCTACAACACAGATTTAGTGACAGAATTGACGTTACAGCCGGTGACAAGATTTGACATGGATGCGGCGATAATTTTTTCAGACATTTTAATAATAGCTGATGTTTTGGGTTGTGACGTGAATTTCGTACGCGGTGTAGGTCCAATAATAAAACCCGTGGAAAGTCCTAAGGAATTGAAGGGTCCACAAGAAATTGAAACTAAAACCTTACCAATTCTAAACGCTATAAAAAAAGTCAGAAGCCAATTACCAAAAGAAAAATCTCTCATAGGATTTGCTGGTGGACCATGGACAGTAGCCTCATACATCATAGAAGGTAGGAGCAGCAAAACTTTTTCCAAAGTATTAAATTTTTATCCTTCGTGTTTGAAGGAAATAATTGAACGAATAACGGAAGTAACGATTATTTATCTAATTAAACAGATAGAATTTGGAGCAGATGTTATTCAGCTATTTGACAGTAATGCTGGTGCGTTATCGGAACCATTGTTTAAAGAATATGTTATCGAACCAACAAAGAGAATTATCTTGGCAATAAAGGATAGATTTTCTGATTTTCCAATAATAGGTTTTCCAAGGTCTGCTGAAAATCTTTATAAAGATTACTGCGAACAAACAGGTGTATCTGCAGTAAGTATAGATTATAATGTTCCAATAAAATGGGCGAAAACGAATCTAAACATCCCTCTACAAGGAAACCTTGATCCTAATCTTTTAGCCTATAATAAAACGGAAGCAATCAAAGAAGCAAAACGTATAATAGATTGCTTTAGAGATTTACCCTTCATATTTAATCTCGGACATGGAGTACTCCCTGATACTCCAGTTGAAAATATTGCTGCATTGGTAAACCTGGTAAAAAGCTACTAATACAATACACAAAATTCTAGCTTTTTTGTTGTACGGGGTTTATCATTTGAATTTAGCTTCAGTAAGATATGTCAGACCTTGCAAAAAGAATGTCCCTAATAAAACCATCACCTACGATTGCTGTAACTGATAAGGCAAATAAGTTGAAAAATGAAGGAAAAAAGATCTGTGTTTTAGCTGCAGGAGAACCGGATTTTGATACTCCAGATCATATAAAAAAAGCAGCTATTCAAGCAATAAGTGAAGGTAAGACTAAATATACTGCTGTTGATGGAACGCGTGAGCTGAAAGAAGCAATAATTAATAAGTTAAGAAAGGATAATAACCTCGAGTACACGCTTAACCAAATCTGTGTTGGTACAGGTGCTAAGCAGGTGTTATTCAATTTGTTCATGGCAACAATTAACTCTGGAGATGAAGTTATTATTCCAGCTCCTTATTGGGTTTCATATGTTGATATGGTAAGTCTTTTTGGCGGCTTGCCAGTTGTAGTAGAATGCAAACAAAATTTTAAACTGACAGCGGAATTATTGAAAAGCAGGATAACTAAAAAAACTAAATGGTTAATTCTTAACTCACCGAACAACCCTGCAGGAGCTGTGTACACATGTGATGAATTGAAAGACATAGCACAAATATTGCTTGAATATCCACATATGAATGTCGTTACAGATGATATTTATGAGCATATAATATACGACGAAAAGTTTTTTACTATCGCTCAGGTTGAGCCGAAGCTTTATGATAGAGTTTTTGTAGTCAATGGAGTATCAAAAGCCTATGCAATGACAGGCTGGAGAATAGGGTATATTGCAGGTAGAAGTGATGTGGTAAAAGCTATCTCTACGCTGCAGTCTCAAAGCACTTCTAATCCAAATTCGATAGCACAAGCAGCAGCAGCAGCAGCATTAAACGGTGATCATAGTTTTTTGAAAGAAAGAACAAGGATTTTTAAGAGTCGTAGAGATTTTATGGTGAAAGAGCTAAATTCTGCCCCGGGATTATCAGCGTCTGTTCCACAAGGTGCGTTTTATTTATTTGTCTCATGTGAAGGATTGCTCAGTAAAAGCACAAAAAGTGGTAAGATAATAAATAATGATTTAGATTTTACTGAATACTTACTGGGAGATCATTTGGTTGCTGTGGTTCCAGGAATTGCATTTGGTCTAGAAAATTTTATCAGAATTTCTTATGCAACCTCTCAGGAACAATTAGAAATTGGATGTGATAGTATTACTAAAGCGTGCCAGGAGTTAAAATGAAATAGACTATCCATAAGTTGTATATTTTGCCATACTTCGCCAAGGTTATTTTGAATGTTCTAACTTGTGTTTTTCTATGGAAGGCATTTTTATTGATTGAGCAAGTGTCTTTCTAATATTGAATTCCTCATTTTTTTCATTTTGTTGCAGTAAGTTAATGTTATTTATTTTATTTACTAAATCTTTCCCCTTTTCCAGAGTCTTTAAATCACTTTCGTTAATGTGATGTTCATTGTAAAATTCTGCAACAATTTCTTTTCTTTTCGGATAAGTATTTAAAAATTCCGACACCTGATGTTTAGCAACAGCTTGAATAAATTTCTTATTAAATCTTGAATCGTTATATAGATCTTCTAAATTTTCATCGTAGTGTTTTGCTTCATTTACAGCAAGCTTTATTATCTCTTCTATACCACTTAGAAGTTTCCTATACAATTTGTCGTATCTATTGCCTAGCACGTGTGTAGCGAATGTTTGTTCAATGTATTTTGTTATGTAATTTTGCAGCGTATTATCTATCGTGCTTATATTCATCAGCCTGCTTTAATATTATATTAACTATTTTACACATAAAAAGGTTAATATTGAATTAATAGAATACTTCTGAAGTCAAATTTTACTGAAAATTATGGTATTTAAGATATAATTGTCAGCATGAAATAAAAACATAAATAAAATGGATCTTGTAACAAAAGTGAAGCTCAAGATAAAGATGAATAAGGGTAAAATCATAAATATACTTATCATTTGTGGTGTAATTTTTTTCATATACCTTATTCATGAGCCAGTTGTAGATATGGTAGAAAAAATTATAAGTAAAATAAAAGGTCTCTTTTAAAAATAGAAAAAGTGAACTTTTTCCATCATCCAAACTTGAACCTGGAAAATTTAGTTAATGCATAAACTACTTATGTTGGCTATGAGTTCAACTGTATAAAATTCCGGTAAATTAAAATAAGTATTCATAAAAATATTGTTTTCTATAAACAGAGTATCTATAATGCTAGCTTTGGGGTAAAGTATTGCAGAGGAATTTTTTAATCTGGTTGTTGGCGTCACTGTTTTATGCATACCAATATATATTACGCGTAATTCCAAATATTATAATTCCTGAATTGGTAGTAAGGTTTAATATAGGAACAACAGAAATAGGACAATTTTGTGGACTGTATTATGTAGGTTATGTGTTAGCACATATTCCTGTAGGTATTCTTTTAGATAGATTTGGTTCTAAAGTTGTTATACCGATTTGTATTGCATTAACATCTTTAGGTGCTTTACCTTTAGTCAGTTCTAATGATTGGAGTTATTCTATTATTGGAAGAATAATTACTGGTATTGGATCCTCTGCTTCAGTACTTGGACTCTTTAAAATAATAAGAATCTATTACCATAGAGAAAAATTTGCCATGATGTTCAGCATATCGGTTATTATTGGCATTTCAGGTGGTGTATTTGCCACCAAACCATTACATGTCTTACTTGATAAGTTTGGGTGGGATTATTTATTTACTGTGTGTATAATGCTTGGATTATTGCTTGCTTTAACTACCTTTATATCTATACCTAAAGTTGGCACCTCAGACGAAGAATTAAATATTAAAAATTTAAGCAAAGTTATATTTAATAAAGATATTTTATTGATAGGTTTGTTTGGCGGTTTTATGGTTGGACCATTAGAAGGCTTTGCAGATGCGTGGTCCGCAACATTCTTGCATGAGATTACGCTATAGATAGACACATTGCATATAGCATTTCAAAATGGATACTAATAGGCTTTGGCTTTGGGCATTTATTACTTCCTTACATATTAGCAAAAAATCCAACCAAGCACTATGAAATAATAATTTCTTGTGCTATGGCCATGATAATTGTGTTCTTATTACTTTTTATATGCAATATTAGTGAACTCCTGGCATGTATATTACTATTCATTATTGGTCTTGCTTCTGCATACCAAATTGTTTTTACTGCTAAAGTTGTAAGTTGTGTAAAAAACGAAGCAGTAGCAAGTGCAGGATCTGTAGGTAATTCCATAGTTATGAGTTTTGGTTATTTTTTTCACGTCATTATTGCAAATATAATGAATTTTTATTGGAACGGTGAAATTATCGATGGAAAGCCATTTTATGGAACTGATGTAATGGTTAAGTCTATGTTAATAATACCTATATGCCTACTAATAGGAATGATAGGCTTTTGGTTACTTAAAGTTATAAGCTGTAAAAAGAGCTAAGCAGATTTAGATGATTAATATAGTATTGTTTTTTATAACTAAAGTATCTATAATCCTAAATTTTAGCTGAGATTCATGTTGCAGAGGAATTTTTTAATCTGGTTGTTGACGTCACTGTTTTATGCATACCAATATATATTACGCGTAATTCCAAACATAATTGCGCCTGAATTAATAACAAAATTTAACATAAGTATTGCAGATGTTGGCCAGTTTGGTGGGTTATACTATGTAGGCTATACGCTAGCTCATATACCTATTGGTCTTTTCCTTGATAGATTTGGACCAAAGTTTGTTTTACCTGCTTGTACCGTTTTGACATTTACCGGAACACTACCGCTTATATGCTTTGATGAGTGGAGTTATTCAATAATTGGAAGAATAATTGTGGGAATTGGGTCATCCGCTTCGGCAATTGGAATCTTTAAAGTTGCAAGCATGTATTTTGCGCAAGAAAAATCAGCAAGAATGGCCAGCTTATCTATAATTATAGGAATTTTGGGAGGGATATGTGGCGGGTTACCTTTAGACTTCTTACTCGATAAATTTGGCTGGAATTATGTTATCTATACATTCTCAGCATTTGGGTGTTTACTTGCTCTGTTGCTGTTCTTAGTAACGCCTGAAAGCAATGCTCAACAGGAAAAAGTTAGCATTAGAGACTTAAAAAACATACTTTTCAACAAGCATATTATTCTAATTAGCTTTTTTGGTGGACTCATGGTCGGTCCAATGCAAGGTTTTGCCGATGGTTGGGTGAAAGCATTCTTTTTTGAAGTATATAAAATGAATGAAGACTTGGCATCTTCTCTCTCTTCCGTAATATTGATAGGAATGTTAACAGGATCATTCTCTTTGGCTTATTTATTGGAAAAATATAAAAATAAGCATTATGAAGTAATAATTGCATGCTCATTTGCAATGATCGCTAGTTTTCTTTTGCTTTTTACTCAGATTGGTGGCTTGTATGTTGTATTACCTACGCTTTTTATTATTGGCTTCACATCTGGATATCAGGTGGTTACCATTTACAAAGCGATAAGTTATGTAAATAATAACTTAGTAGGCCTGGCTACAGCTGTGTCAAACATGATAGTTATGGTTTTTGGCTATTTTTTTCACACTGGGATCGCAAAAATAGTAGATTTGTGTTGGGATAGAACAATAATACAAGGAAATCCTGTGTATGGTGCTGAATTGCTGATAAAAGCAACATCAGTTATTCCTGTATGTTTGCTGGTGGCTGTTTTTGGGCTCTTATGGTTAAAAAATAAAGATTTTAGAGAAGTTGATTGTAATAAGTAGATAATTTATCGAAGGCTCGTATGATAAAATCGTTAGATGTACTAATTTAAGGCTCTTGTTATTATGAAATATAATACTTTATTTTACTTTGATATTTTTGTTTTAATTGTAATTGGGTTTTATTAGGTGGTAGGTATGTCGAAAAGTAATTTTTTTGTATGGTTGATAGTATCTCTTTTCTATGCATACCAGTATGTGTTACGTGTCATGCCAAACATAATTGCGCCTGTATTAATAACAAAATTTAATATAAGCATTGCAGATTTAGGGCAATTTAATGGTCTCTACTATGTGGGATTTACACTAGTTCATATCCCTGTTGGTCTTTGTTTTGATAGATTCGGTCCAAAAATTGTTTTACCTATTTGTGCTGTCTTGGTATCTATTGGAACATTACCTCTTGTGTGCTTTGATGAGTGGTATTATTCAGTATTAGGTAGAATAATTGTTGGGATTGGCTCGTCTGCGTCAGTAATAGGAGTATTTAAAGTTGCCAGTATGTATTTTCCGCGAGAAAAATCAGCAAAAATGGCAAGCATATCTGTTATTATAGGGCTATTAGGGGCAATATATGGTGGTCTACCAATAGAACTTTTGCTTGATGAGTTTGGTTGGAATTACGTAATTTATATTCTTTCAGGGTTTGGTTTCTTACTCGCTTTATCTTTATTTTTAGTTATTCCTTACAATGCTTACGACTTTCGAAAAGAAAAAATTAGCATGAAGGATCTAAAAACTGTGCTTTTCAATAAATATATCATTCTAATTAGTTTTTTTGGTGGCTTAATGGTAGGTCCACTAGAAGGTTTTGCTGATGCTTGGACAAAAGCTTTTTTATGTGAGGTATATCAAATGGCCGGTGATCTAGCGTCTTCAATTTCTTCTGTTATATATGTAGGATTTGCAGCTGGATTGCTCTCTTTTGCTCACATATTAGAAAAATATCCAAATAGACATTATGAAGTTATTATTGTCTGTTCCTTTGCAATGATTGCTAGTTTCCTTTTACTTTTTACACAGGCTGGCGGATTGTATATTGTATTGCCTGCACTTCTTGTTATAGGTTTCGCTTCTGGATATCAAATAGTAACACTGTACAAAGCATTAAGTTATGTAAATAATAACTTAATAGGATTAACTACAGCTGTGTCAAATATGATAGTCATGGTTTTTGGCTATTTTTTTCACACTGGGATCGCAAAAATAATAGATTTGTGTTGGGATAGGACAGTGATACAAGGAAATCCTGTGTATAGTGCTGAATTGCTGATAAAAGCAACATCTATTATTCCTGTATGTTTGCTGATAGCTGTTTTTGGGCTCTTATGGTTAAAAAAGCAGGATAAGCAGTCTTAAAATTGCTTGTGCATCTTAAAATTAAAGCGAGGTTTGATCTATGATGAGTGTTTTAAAAAAAATCTGTGGCTCTAAAAATAGTTTAAAGTCTTTTGATAACGAGGTTTATCAGTCTATAGAAAAAGAATTACAACGCCAAAAATCACAATTGCAATTAATTGCATCAGAAAATTTTGCAAGCAAAGCGGTAATGGAGGCACAAGGCTCTTTTCTGACTAATAAATACGCAGAAGGTTATCCAGGTAAAAGATATTACTGTGGTTGTGAGCATGTGGACAAAATTGAAAGTCTGGCTATAGAAAGACTTTGTAAGTTGTTTGGTGTTAAATTTGCAAACGTTCAACCTCATTCTGGTTCTCAGGCAAACCAGGCGGTATTTGCTTCACTGCTTACTCCAGGCGATACAATACTTGGATTATCACTGAGTTGCGGTGGGCATCTAACTCATGGTGCGGCACCAAGCCTTTCTGGTAAATGGTTTAAGTCAATTCAATATACAGTGAATAAAGACACTTATCTGCTCAATATGGATGAGATAGAAAAGCTGGCGCTGGATCATAAACCGAAATTGATCATAGCTGGTGCTTCTGCTTATCCAAGAAAAATGGACTTCAAACGCTTTCGCGAGATTGCAGATAAAGTTGGTGCTTATTTGCTTGCAGACATTGCTCACTATGCAGGGCTTATTGCAGCGGGCGAATATCCATCCCCTGCTGAATATGCACATGTTATGACTTCCACGACTCACAAAACTTTGCGTGGTCCTCGTGGTGGAATAGTGATGACCAATGATGAAGCATTACACAAAAAAATTCAATCCGCAGTTTTTCCAGGATTGCAGGGCGGGCCACTTATGCATGTGATAGCTGCAAAAGCTGTTGCATTTAAAGAAGCATTAGCACCAGAGTTTAAGACTTATAGCAAGAAAGTCGTGGAAAATGCGAAAGTGCTGGCTCAAGAATTGCAAAAGCATGGACTTGACATTATAACCGGTGGCACTGACTCTCATATAGTGCTAGTTGACTTAAGATCGCAGAAATTAACTGGAAAAGACGTTGTAGATAGCCTTGAGAGAGCCGGTATTACCTGTAATAAAAACTCTGTACCATTTGATACAGCAAAGCCGACCATCACTTCAGGGCTCCGTTTTGGCACCGCTGCTGAGACAACACGCGGACTTGAGGCAGAAAATTTTAAAGAGATAGCTGGTCTAATAAATGAAGTAATTCAAGGATTAATCAGCGGAAATAGCTCAAGTGTCGAAAAAGCAGTAAAAGCTAAAGTTGAAAGGATTTGTAGTAATTTTCCTATTTATTAATTTATGTGGTGTCATCCAAGTAGCTGGTAGAAACGAAAAAACTTACTTGACACCCTTCGCCAGCCCTCTTATCATGAAACTGAAGGTATTCATTTATCTTCAATCTGTGCAGATTAAACGACAACAGTATTACGTAATTGGCGTCTTATTTTTAATTTTTTGCACTATGCGCACCCTACGTCTTCACAACATTTCTGGGTTTTTACCTATATAAGCTGAAACGCGCTTATAAAGCGTTTAAGACAGTATAGCACGCCAATTTGCAGGATTAGAGAATGACAACTAGCTAATACGGGATTTCTTTTGCCTTTTTTTCTGCTTAGTAAATTTCTTAAACATTTAAACTAAGATGAGTTGCATTTAAAAGCAGCTAAATTGCAGTGTTTAAGACTTAAAAAACGCCAATACTGAAAATAGACAATGACTGGGGCTTCTTTTGCCTTTTTTTCGTTTGGTAAATTTCTTAATGTTTGTAGCTAACATGAACAAACATTTGAGAGTAACTTCTGCTAGTAGGGTGTCATCCCAGTGCCCAGACACTGGGATCCAGGAATTTTATTAAGTTAGTAAGCATAAAAGTAGCCGTTTTATGTTAAAATACAACATTTTAATGATTATGAAAAGGCTGGATTCCAGCGGGCTTTGTTGCATCGCTAGCTATGATGGATTAAAGATAAAAAAGATGGAGAATATCAGTAGCTTATTATTCTGGTATTTATAATAAGAACGGTCAGTGAATACCTAAATTTGAGTAAAAGAAATTTCACTACCACTCACTAATCTGGCTAAAATTCAAGAATTTCAATGCTTTAGCTATTTTCAATAGAATTAAATTTATTAATATAAATAATAAATTACTATTCTTAAATTTGATCAGATTGATTGCAAAAAAACAAGATTTTCAATAGGTTGCTTATAATTCTAACTATAGTTAGCCTTTCATAAGTAGCGATGCAACAAAGCCATTCCAGCGTCACGCGCTGGAATGACATTGTAGGGTGTTATCCGAGTCCTTTTTCCGTCATCAGAGGACCATATGACGTCATCCAAGTAGCGTGACTACTTGGATCTAAGCTGTATTACCAAGTCCAATTAAGTGCAGCATCATCACTTGTTGGAGGCTCAAAATACGGTTGTGACATTTCCTCTTGCACAGCTCTTTTAAATTCTGGACTTTGTATGCTTATCTTTGTTACATGCTCTTGTAAGGCTTTCTCAGTAGCTATTTCAGCAGCTGTTGGACTTTTACCATCTGCTCCTGTCTCCCCTTTCTCCCCTTGTGGGCCTTGAGCTCCATCTTTACCATCTGCTCCTTTAGGACCAGTGGCTCCTGTCTCCCCTTTTAGCCCTTTACCTCCTAAGAACACCTTTGCTGTTTGATCATTTTTGTCACCATACGCTGTGTCAGTAGCATCAAGAAATCCTCCTAATTTATCCACTAAAATTGATTTGTCGCCGTCTTTTGCATCAAATATAGCATTCACGACATCTTTCGCTGCAGCTTTTGTTTTAAGCTCTGTAGCTTTAACAAAAGCAGTCTCTGCAGCAGTTTTAGTGTAAACTTCATCGGCTGGAGCAGCTTTAATATATACCTTATTTGTAAAATCAGGAGAAGCAGTTATAGCATCCACAACAGGCTGTTTTACTACTTCTGTTTTTAGCGTATCTGTAAGTCCTAAAGTTTTAACAAATGCATCATCAACACCTTTTTTGGTATAGATACCATTATCATCAGCACCTTTTGCTAATTCTGGTATTAAAGCATCCACAACAGCTTTTTCTGCAACTTTTGTTCCAAGATCTGCAGTTTTAAGAAACGTGTCATCAACACCTTTTTTAGTATAGATACCATTATCATCATCACCTTTTGCTAATTCTGGTATTAAAGCATCCACAACAGGCTGTTTTACTACTTCTGTTTTTAGCGTATCTGTAAGTCCTAAAGTTTTAATAAATGCATCATCAACACCTTTTTTGGTATAGATACCATTATCATCAGCACCTTTTGCTAATTCTGGTATTAAAGCATCCACAACAGCTTTTTCTGCAACTTTTGTTCCAAGATCTGCAGTTTTAAGAAACGTGTCATCAACACCTTTTTTAGTATAGATACCATTATCATCATCACCTTTTGCTAATTCTGGTATTAAAGCATCCACAACAGCTTTTTTTGCAACTTTTGTTGCAAGATCTGCAGTTTTAACAAACGCAGTATCTGCATCATTTTTAGTGTATACTTTATCGGTAAAATCAGTAGAAGCAATTATAGCATCCACGACATCTTTCGCTGCAGCTTTTGTTTTAAGCTCTGTAGCTTTGACAAAAGCAGTGTCTGCATCAGTTTTAGTGTAAACATCTGCAGTATTAGCTTTGTTGGCTAGATCAGCTGCACCAGCTTTCTCTCCTAGCTCAGCATCGACGTAATTCTTGTCAGCTTTTTTTGCCAACTCATCATTTACATTTCTTTTAGTGTAAACATTTGCAGTATTAGCTTTCTTTCTCAACTCATCATCCACACCTTTTTTAGTATATATACCTTTATCATTAGCACCTTTATTGAGTTCCACTATCAATTTTCCTAAAAAATTTTTGTTAGTTGCAAGGTTTTCTATTGTATCTATTGTACTCAATTTTTCACTCAACGCCATATCACCCTCCATTAATTACAAAAACCATAGCATGCATGAAAATAGTATAATTTTCGTTAATGTTAGATTTTACATAAGATTTCCTTGAAACTTGTTGTTTCAGAATTCTTCTCTTGTCATTCAAGTGTGTAGCAGATGATGTCATTCCAGTCTGGAATCCAGCCTTTATTATGCAGCCACTTATTTAAAGTTAAGTTTTCTGGATCCCAGTGGGCTTTGTTGCATCGCTAGCTATGATGGATTAAAGATAAAAAAGGTGGAGAATATCAGTAGCTTATTATTCTGGTATTTATAACAAGAGCGGTCAGTGAATACCTAAATTTGAGTAAAAGAAATTTCACTACCACTCACTAATCCGGCTAAAATTCAAGAATTTCAATGCTTTAGCTATTTTCAATAGAATTAAATTTATTAATATAAATAATAAATTACTATTCTTAAATTTGATCAGATTGATTGCAAAAAAACAAGATTTTCAATAGGTTGCTTATAATCCTAATTATAGTTAGCCTTTCATAAGTAGCGATGCAACAAAGCCATCCCAGTGTCTGGGCACTGGGATGACACCGAAGGGGCTACTCGGATGACAAACCCTGTCATTCCAGGGCGTGACGCTGGTTTCCATCCAAGACGGCAGTGCTTGACACTGGAATGACAAGAAGAGGGCACTGCCCTCCTTGTATGTATTAGATATAGGCCGAGTTGTGGTCGTGATAAATGTGATCGCTTGCGCAATCGAACATTTTCACAAAACCATTCTCTAGATAAAGATTATATTCGTGATGTTGATCTGATAATACAATATTATCTTGCTCCCCTGAATTGAAATGACTTGAATCTGACAGCAATTCGTAATTTGGATTATCTATTTTACTAATGCTGTTTATTACTTTGCCATTACCACTTGATATAGCTAAACTATAACTATCACCATCCTTCATTATCTTGATGGACACCTTATCTTCAGGTAACACTATAAGCTTCTTTGTGCCACTATCGTGGATTACGAATTTGCCTTTTTCAAAATAGTATTTGTCTTCCGGCAAAGCACCAACCTTATAATCTGATGTGTGCAGTTTGTTCCAAAAATCTAACACAGATTGCTTTTCTGCTCCTTCCGCTCTATCATACAAGGCTTTCACATCATTATAATTTATCGTTACATTTGCCTTATGCTTCCCTTCTGAGTCCTGCTCGTAGCTCTTTTCTATTTTGAGAATTGTGTCTTTTAATACTACCTGTTCTTGCTCTTTCTCCTCCACTGAAGCTGACCTTTTTGCCCTTGTTGGAATTTGTGGCTGATCAGACTGCATTTCACTATTGTCGTTTGATGCAGTTTTCTCTTCAGCAGCTTGTGCAACAACATTAGTAGTACTATGAACTTCTGTCTTAGTTTCACTTACTTGCCCTTTTGGACTTTCGGTTTGTTTCTCTTTTGTAAATATTCTCTGATAGTCCGTGTAGCCTCTATTAGTATCACCGATATCGCCACTGCCTTGATCAAAAGTTATTTTTTTACTTCCATTTCCCATATCTTCAATTTCAACTTGAGGAGAAACAGATGCTAGGAAATCGTTATAACTGTAGTTGTAGTCAGCAGAAAAGAATATTTTCCCTTTGAAATTGTGAAAGTTATTAGACAACATTCCAATTTCTTCATCACCATCAAACAATTTTACTTTAGTGAAATATGTTTGATCTTTTATTCTAACTATTTCACCGCTGGAGTTTCTTTGTATGTGATAATCATTTGGGTCGTACTTTATAGCAAAAAGTTTGCCAGAGCCATATTTCTCTAAGTTTATAAGGCCCACATTTACATGTTTATGGGAATAATCTCTCTTTTCATATTCATGTGCAAATATTGGATCTATATATCTATATTCGTCTGATATATTTGGCATACCTACTGGATGTTCATTCCCATCTTTCGTCACCGGAACAAGCTTATATGCTCCGTCTTTTTCCACTAATTTTAGGTGAGTAATACTTTGTGGTAGTTGAAACCTTACGTTTGCTCCATGGTCATGAATAAATAGATCACCTTTCTCGGTAATATAAAAGCCCATATTTTTAAATTCATGTAAGCGCTCGTCTCCTTGCTTTACGACAGCTTCATATACATCATCGTCTGTCCTATCTGTTCCCTTATTATCCAGTAATTTTCCTTTTTCCACGATTACTCCATTTGCCTTTTGCTCATCAGAATATTGTGCATGTTCTGAATCCTGATGATTCAAAATTTTGGTACCTCTAAGAAGCAGAGAATCTAAATCTTTTTGGATGTGTCCAGTGCTAGGATGCAACAATTCATTTTCATGTAAATGCGCTTCATCAAAGTATTCATCGCGTTCAACTGTTCTGCCATCTATTAGGGAAGCTTTATAATGACCATTTTCTTTTGTAACTGCCATGTAAGCACCGCCTTCGTATGAAACATTTAAGTTGTGCAATATATCCTCAAAAACGAAAGTTTCTTTAGTTTGGCCTTCAACTTGCTTAAAAAATCCTGATTCGCTCAATAATTCTCCAAGCTTTGTATTTCCGTCATATATAGACAGTGCACCCATATCTCCTTGACCATGAGCTTGCATAGAAAAAATCTTACCTTCTTGTAGATCAATATGATTTGTACCTCTTATCAAGTTTGAATCGATGTTGATCATCTCTCCTAACATCTTTTCTACGTCGATGTTCTTAGTCGCTTTTACTTGTTCTAAGCCAGTGTTTATGGTTTTATCAAGTAAGGTACTTTTTAATTCCTCATATTTGGAGGGAATTGAATAATATTTGTCTGAATACTCTTCGTAAGAAATCTTCCCTTCGCTATATTCTTTATTTATCTTGGGATATTCCATTTGCCTCTGCTCATCCAGATTTTTTAATGCATCATCATAAGCTTTCTTTAAATTTTCATCATACTTTGATAGCATTCTAAAAGCCTGATTTTTATACTCTAGACTGTTTCGGTACTCATTACCTTGTTGGTCAGAGTAAGTTAGTTTATCCTGTCCATCGGAAGTTTTTACTACCTTGAGGAAATGATATTCCTTTGATATATCAAGTGTATCATTTGTTGCCCTATTTATAGCACGAGCAACATCATAAAATGCAACGTGTTCTACAGGAGAAAAACTTCCAACGTTTTCTCCATCCATTTTTTCTATATTTGCTTTATAGTAGGATACGTTTTTAATTTCTCCACCCACTATTTCTTGACCAATTGCTATGAAATCTCCTTTTGTAACTTGCAAAGCGTTGAGATGTTCCATTGCAGTTTCTGTATCATTCTCAGCAAGCCAACTTTTGAAGTCAGTATCGTGTCCTTTTATGTCTTTCAAGAAACTTTTTGACTCATCTGAGTTACCTTGACGTAAAGCATCTAGGTAGTCTCTTAATAAACTAGGATCTTTTTCCTGTAAGTACATTATCAACGCATGACCTGTTTTATAAACCAAGCTATTTGCTTCGCTGTCCTTTGAGTATTCTAAACTTAAAATTTTATCTAAATCCAAATTTGCAGCTTCAGTTTTGTCGATACTTGATCCTTGAGAATTGAATTTATGATCTGAATGATGCTCAAAGTAGTCTGCAATTCCTTCCATTAATACTGTAGGTAAAGATTTGCCTCCTGTAGCCAAGTAAGTTAAACCATGTGCAAATTCATGCTGAAGGTTATGAATGCCACCTTGCTGGTAGACGTACATTTCAGCAAAAACGTCAGCTTTCCCTTTGTAGTAACATTTACCACCTTCGTCTCCAAGGTAAGAACCGAAACGCTCGCTTCCGCCAAGGTGAGTGTAATCATCCTTGTCATCAAACATGTAAATTTTAAATGTTTGTTCTGAACTGCCGCGTTCTAACTCGAATGCGTTTTTAAAATTAGTAGCTGTTTCTCTTATCTCACTTTCAATGTTAGCAACTTTACTTGCTCTTAAATTGTGAGAATAAACCTCTACTTTAATATTTAAATCTTCAACTTCTATAACATGTGGCGAATTAAACCCTTTGCCGTTATTGTTGAAATATTCTGCTTTAGTTATATTTTTATTTACTTGTTGACTAATTGTCATAATTTTAACCTCTAATTTGCTGATCTTTCAATATCAAGCATAAAGTAATTTCCCTAAAAAAAACGTAAATCCCTGTATTAATATAATTTATATCTTAATAAATAAAGTATAGATAGTTAACTTAATAAATAAAGTATAGATAGTTAACTTAATATGTAAAATTTAGAATATGGCTGAAATTCTATACAGCTATATTCCGGAATCACATTGGACAAGGACAAAAGCAAAGTGGTTTATTGACTTTCATTCCACCAAAGCACTATACTAAAACCACGATGGGTAATTAGCTCAGTTGGTAGAGCACTTGCTTGACGTGCAAGCGGTCGCTGGTTCGAACCCAGTGTTACCCACGTTTTTGTTTATGAAAAGATTTTATATGACAGCAGTGCATAACGGTAAACACTCAGCAGCGCAGTCCAAGCGCTTAATCTATTCCATAATAATAGTTGCGATAACAATGTTTATGGAAATAGTAGGTGGAATAATTTCACATTCGCTTGCTCTATTATCAGATGCAGGGCATATGCTCACTGACCTCTTTGCCTTGGTTTTAAGCTGGTTAGCACATAGGTTTTCAGCTAAGAAATCCGATTTGCAGAGATCATACGGATATCATCGGTTGCAGATAATTGCAGCATTTGTTAATGGTTTAACTCTATTCCTCATTGCAGTAATCATTATAATTGAGTCAATAAAGAGGTTTATTTTTCCAGTCAATGTTGAGTGGAAAGTAATGTTAATAATTGCTACACTCGGTCTTGTCTCTAACATAATAGTCTTTTTTATATTACATAGTAAATGCGAGAGCAATATAAACATAAAAAGTGCTGTACTACACGTTATAGGAGATATTTTAGGTTCTGTAGCTGCTATACTTGCATCTATAATTATCATGCTTACTGGATGGCAAATAGTAGATCCAATCTTATCAGTATTTGTTAGTGTGATAATTCTAAATAGCGGCTATAAAATTCTCAAAAATTCTTGCCATATACTCCTTGAAGGTACGCCTGAGGGTATATCTGCTGAAGAGATAAAAAGTAAGATCACATCAGAATTACCTGAAGTGATAGATGTGCACCACATACATACATGGTCGCTGTCTGATAATTATTTTATAATTACCATGCATGCTAAAATAAAGCAAAATGTGCAGCACACCAATGTTTTATATGAAATAAAAAAAATATTGCTAGATAAGTTCGAGATAGCACACTCTACAGTCGAGATCGAATACGATGAGTGTGCGGATAATAAGATACTTAAACATTGACGTTTTAAATTATTATGCTATTACTAGAGTGTAATGATGTTGAAGGTAAGCTATGATAGGTATTTCTCAAATACAATTTCCTTCAAAGGATTCTAGTAAGCTAAAATTTGTTAGCTACTTTGGAGCTTTTGTCTCGTTAAGCATTATCACTAATCCTGTTAATGTTCTTTTTTCTCTTGGTACTATGTTCTTCAGGTCTGAAATTAAAACTCTTTATATCTACAAAGAAATAAAAACGGCAAAACAGCAAAAAATGAGCAAAAGGGAATATTGGGAAATATTTTTTAAAAACAATACAATCAAGGTAGCAGCCTTCCTCTTGTTTTCTGCTTTCATAACATATCTAACTTTCACTACCACTTTCTTGCTTATTTCGTTACTGGGAACTATACCACTTACAATGCTATTAATTTTATTGCAGAGTGAACTAAGGCCAAAAGATTTTAACCCATTTACGCTGCTTAAAGCTTCTATAAATTTCTTTTTGGAAGGTATAAAAGAGAATTTACGTGGTATGGTTAATAGTTTTGATGTTAAGCTTGAACATTTACTGCCCCATCAATTAAATGATGATATCATTAAAAATATTGATAAATTAAAAGGTAAGTATAGTGAACAAGTACCTGAAGACGTAATCAAAAATGATGAATATATTCAATTCATTGGATATATAAACAATTCATATGAGTTTAGTGATGAGGATAAAGGAAGAGTAATTGCATTTTTAGATGACTTTTGCAAAGATGATCAAAAGCATAGCTCCGGCTTTACAGGTGGGCAGGTTCTGCTTTTAGTTTTAAGGGCTTGCAATGATGGAGACGGAGAAGCCGTTAAGAGTAAAAAGGATGCATTGATTTCTAATTTAATTGATAGCCAAACTTTCTCTAGAAAAGAGCGAATTCCTAACACTTGCTTCACCGGTATTATCTATAGAATGTTAAGCACGCTAGAGGGTATTCATCCTGATCCAGAAATTAGATTACTCCCCCAAGGGAAATGTTGCTCTCAGAAGCACAAAATAAAGCACGTGAGTTTATGTTAGACAGGTTAAAAAACAAGAAAAACAATAAAGAAATTCTTAAGGCTTGGTATGACGTTCAAAATGGTTATGAAGACGATGAAAGTCAAAAAATAGTTGATGATTTTATTTCAGAAGTAAGTATTCCTTTAATGAGAAAATTATTGAGTATTACTTCTCAATATAGTGAACAAATTGTGCTGACGTTAATGAAAAATATTAGCTCTATAAAGTTAAATAAATTACAATGTTGTGAGCTGGTTCAGCACATGAGAAATAAACTGCAGGAGCATGATTTAGATGACCAAGAAAGTTTACTCGAAAACATCGGAAAAAAAGTATTCTTAGAGCTATTAAATCGAGATCTACTCGAGACAGATTTTTCTCTCAAGGATTCATCTTTGGATGGAGCTAAGAGAATAGCTAATAAGATAATAGAAGAAGAAGTAGCAGAATTTAAATTAAAGGCTGAGAAGACTATTGAAGGTCAGATAATTAGCATGTTAGATGGGTTAAGAATGCTCCCAAGAGAAAAAAGATGTTATAGGGTATATGTAGAACTCAGTAAAAATAACGAAAATGATAAGGAAAAAATAAAGAAAATTTTGCAAGAAAGGTTAAAAGTAACAAAAGCAGCAATGGATGAAATGTTAAAAAAAGGAGCTTCACATAAGCTAGAGTTAGAAATTGAAAGTGTATATGAAGGAAATAAAGATCACGTTACTCAACTTTATGAAAAAATAAGAGAAACAAAAAAGGAATTCATTGAAGATGGTCTTTTAACACCTCAAGAAGTAGAGAATATAACAAAAGCAAAAATCATAGACTTAAACAAAGAGGACAAAATCATACCGTCAAGCAATTTGTCTCGTAGTTTAAGTGTCAATAATTTGGCAGTACATTATCTATAAAATTTATACTCTTTACCTTGCAGAAGATTCACAATATTTCTGTGGTGTTTTAGGAAGACCAGTGCTCCTATAATTAGTAATGTTAAGAACAAATTCCTCTGAAAAAAAAAGGACCATGCTACAGCCGTTGAAGTAGCACTGAGTGAAGCAAGGGAAGAGTATCTAAAGGCAAGAAAGACTATTATCCAAATTATTACGAATACTAAAGTAATATCGATGTTAAATGCTATCAGTATCCCTAGAGTGGTTGCAACGCCCTTTCCTCCACTGAATTTTAGCCAAATAGGAAACATGTGTCCTAAAACTGCTAAAATTGCAGATACATATATATAAAAATCGTTATTATCACAAAATTGTTGTGCTATATAAACGGCAATAAATCCCTTAAAGGAATCCAGAAATAATGCCAAAGCAGCAAGAAATTTATTTCCCGTCCTTGCAACGTTTGTAGCACCAATGTTTCCTGAACCTACTTCTCTTAAGTTTATCCCTTTTATTCTTGTAATGATTAAGCTAAACGGTATTGAACCGAGTATGTAGGACAGTATAAGGACTACATACTTTTCCATTATACCAAGAACCTAATTAATTTTATTATTCCTCAGCCTTTTTAGGTAGCACTGAACTTCATCGTTAATCTGATTACTAAACAGTATAAGCGCTGTCATGTTGATGAGAGCTAAACAAGAGAATAAAGTTCCACCGATATTGGCAATAGCCATTATATCTTTAGAAAGACCAGAGAAAAACGCCACAATTATTACCGCTATGCGGTATATCACTATACTTTTTGCACCGAATAAATATAGCCACCCCATTTCACAACAATATACAAACGAAATTACTGAAGAAAATGCAAACAAAGGAGCAGCTACTGTTAGAAGGATAGGAAACCATGGAGAAACTGTCTCAAATGCTTTGTGAGTAATTAATATTCCCTCACCAACACCTGTTTGGTATGCACCTGTTATTACTATTGTTATTCCTGTTAAACAGCAAATTAACATTGTGTCAAAGCATGGTTCTATCATAGCGACTAGTCCAGTTCTTACTGGTTCTTCATCTTTAGTTGTTGCATGAGTAATTGAAGCAGAACCAACACCTGCTTCGCTGGCAAAGATTGCCCTTTGAATTCCAGCAACAAATGCTCCTACCATCCCTCCGCCAACAGCATTGAAATCTATCATAGTGGAAAATAATATTTTCAACGTATAACCAAGGTTATGAATATTAAATGCAATAATAATAATACAACTCAAGATATATATAAGTGATATAATAGGCACTAGTGCAGAAGATACTCTAGCTATCCTTTTAATTCCGCCAATAATCACTAGAGCAAGCAGCGCAGAAATTATGGAAGAAAGAAACCAAGAGTGACCATCTACCCAACTTGAATAGCCAGATAATATTGAAACCATTTGGTTGGTTTGAAACGCTACACTTCCACCAAGACCTGATAATACAAAGAATACTGCATACATGGCAGCCAGCACAATACCAAGTTTTTTAAATCCAAATTCCTCCAGACCATTCCTTATATACTGAAAGGGACCACTAAACAATTGGTCCTGATCTTCTGTTCTATGTCTAAACGCCAACGTTACCTCAGCAAATTTTGCTGACATACCAAAAAAACCTGTAATCATCATCCAAGGCACCGCTCCTGGTCCACCCATTGAAACTGCAATTGCGACTCCAGCAACAGTTCCAAGGCCTACTGTGCTTGAAAGTGCAGTCATAAATGCCTGAAAATGCGTAATATGACCATCATGGTGATTCGTGTCATATTTTCCACATAAAATAGCAAACGCATGCTTAAACATTCTTATGTTGAGAAATCCAAAACGTAATGTTAGAAACACATAACCAAAAACTAGTAGAAGGATTATAAATGGCACGTAAAGGATCTTGAAAAACAGTACTTCATTCATGAAGTTATTTATTCCATTCAACACAGCGTCATAACTTTCGTAAAAACCTGAAGCAGCGTACACATCATTAAACAATAGGCAAAATAACACCATACAAAGCAATCTATAAATCATGTTAATACCCTTTAGAATTGTAATAAGAATCTATTGTATTCAAAACTTCCCTTCTTAGTAGATATATTGCAACAGCATTTGGAATCATAAGGCACATAAACAAACTGTCACCTAGATAAGATATAAATTCTATATTCTTTGACATACAGCTGATATACACTGAAACCACTATAAGAATTTGGAACGGTATCAGTATTTTTTTACTACCAAATAAATACAGCAAAGCAACTTCACAATAGTAACAATAAGCTATTATTGTGGAAAATGCAAAGGAAAACATCATTAGCGGAAAAACTAACTTGCTGAACAAGGGCAAAGCTGTTGAAAATATCGAACTAATTAGTGTAATATCACCCACGTTATCAGTGCTATGCATACCAGTGATAATTATCACAATACCAGTCAAAAATGAGATTAATATTGTGTCTATAAGTGGTGCAATCATTGCAACGCACCCAACTTTAATTGGATCTTCTTCTTTTACAGCTGAATGTGCTATAGCTGCTGTTCCGGTACCTGCTTCGTTAGCAAACACTGATCTTCTCACTCCGGCTATTAATCCGCTCAATACTCCGCTTCCTATAGCTGATTTATTGAAGATATCTTGGAATATTATGGATAGAGCATTCAGCAAATTACTTCCGTTTACATAAATTAAATATATACACATACCCACATATAGCACTATCATAATTGGTGCTAAGCTCGTTGAAACGAAAGCAATGCGCTTTATTCCTCCCAATATTACAATAAAGACAAGCAGGGATATAATAATGGATGCGTTGTATTCTAGGAGGTTATTTGATAGTGCTGCTATTTGATTTGCTTGAAATGGTATACCGCCCAAAATCATTGCAATAAGTAGCATAATCGCATAAGTGAAGGCAAGAAATCTACCAGTTTTTGCAAATCCAATTTTTGCAAGCCCGTACTTCATGTAATAAAAAGCCCCGCCAGTTGTATTTTCAGAGCGATAAGTAAATGCAAGCACCACCTCGGCAAACTTTATCGACATACCAAGTATTCCGGTAATTACCATCCAAAAAACTGCACTTGGGCCCCCTATTGTGATAGCTATTGCAACTCCTGATATTGTTCCAAGACCAACTGTTCCTGAAATTACTGTTGCAAACGCTTGAATATGAGTGATTATGCCATTGTTGCTGTTATTACACTTTAGATTGAATAGCGTCTGTATTCCATATTTAAGTAACCTAAAGTTAATGAATTTGAACTGGGCAGTACAAAAGATTCCAGTTGCAATTACCCAAATAATTATAAATGGAATGTTGAATATCTTTATATACAGAAATGAATTTAATAGTTCACTTATCTTCAAAATCATGCAGTTTTCTATTTTTTGTTAGCTAACGAGTTTTATATGTAAAATATATGTAAAACCCGATGCTTATTGGAATAGTAAGTGTATACACTATACCTAAAATTGGTAGAGTCATCCAGGGCTTACTGATGAAAAATACAATAAGTACTCCAAAAAATGACACAAATATATAGGATAGGCTTTTGGGAATATAAATATATTTTGCAGAGAAAGTTGGAATGTGACTTATCGAAAAAAATGAAATGGCCAGAAAGTAACAAGCTACGTTTCTTGTGTTAAAAAATCGCTCTATGAGAAGTAAGTATTCACTCTCATGAGATTGAAAGGTAATAATTATTGGTAACAAAGAAAGTAAAGCACACACTGGAGCTGGAACACCAGAAAAGAAAAATTTTTCCCAGTATGGTTGTTCTGAGTGTAGCGAAACATTAAATCTTGCAAGTCTTATTGATATGCAGATTACGTATATCATTACTAAAATCCAACCTATGACTTTGATTTCGTTTAGCTTCCAAAAATACAAAAGAAATGCAGGCGCTGCACCAAAATTTAGAAAATCTGCAAAAGAATCAAGCTGGGCTCCAAAATCGCTAGTTGATTTTAGAATTCTAGCTATTCTGCCATCCATTCCATCTATTATTGCTGCAATGATGATAAAAATTACTGAGAATTCCCATTGTTCATTAAATGTAAATTTAAGTGAAGTGAGACCAGAACATAAACCCAATAAAGTTATAAAGTTTGGGAATAATTTAGTAATAGGTAAGAATCTACTGTTACTTCCCTCGTTATTCATATAACGTCAAAAGTAAGCTTCTCTTGAACGTTTTCCTTATTTAAGTTTGCTATAATTGTTTCACCACCAATAACAGTTTGCCCTTCTGAAACTCTGACTTCTGTATCAGCAGGAACATAGATATTCACTCTACTGCCAAACCTTATAATTCCAAACCTTTCACCTGCTTTTACGTTCTGGGATATTCCTAAATTACAAACGATACGACGTGCAATTAATCCAGCTATTTGCTCCACAATAATTTCTTTCCCCTTTTCGTATTCAATTACAATAACCTGCTTTTCATTTTCATTACTAGACCTATTGCTCATTGCGGATACAAACTTGCCTTTTTTATAACTCATTTCCTTTATCGTACCAGATATTGGTATACGGTTCACATGGACGTTCAAAACACTTAAAAATATGCTAACAAGCGTAAACTTCTTCTCCTCTCCGTTTTCTGCTGATAAAGGATAATTAACTTCTTCAATTTTTGAAATCACACCATCAGCAGGACTTAATATAAGATTCTTATTGTTTGGCACAGCTCTTGCTGGATCACGAAAGAAATAAGTACACAATAATGTCGGAAACAAGCACGTAACGCCAAACCCCCAAGATATAGAGAATGCTATACACGTTACTATAAAGGAAACTACTATAAATGAATAACCTTCCCTGTTTATATTAGGTAAACCAAAACACATAATCTTATTAACAATAACCTATTGTTAACAATTTATCATTTATAATTTCTCATGAAAAGCTTTTTTTAACTGCTTCAGCAAAGTCTTTTTGATACAAGGTAACATTACAGATTGTTATATTAGCACATAGAATTACCGTCATACTGTAACAACCCGTCCAACACAAAATCTAATGCCTAAGTTTAGATCAGAAAACTGATTCTTCTAAAAGTTGCTCACTATCCTCGTCTATTATGATAGAATTATCATGATTTCTGAGTAAATCTCTGATTTTCGTTTCTATTTCATTTGCGACTTCTTTGTTTGTTTTTAGGTAAGTTTTTACATTCTCTCTTCCTTGCCCAAGACGTGTGTTGTTATATGAATAGTAAGCGCCTGCTTTTTCAAGCACACCAAGCTTTGCTCCCATATCTATTATTTCTCCGAGTTTTGATATACCTTCATTGTACATTATATCAAATTTCGCTTCTCTAAATGGAGGAGCAACTTTATTTTTTACAACTTTAACTCTTGTTTCATTACCTGTAATATTTTCTTTGTCTTTTATTACACCAACTTTTCTTATATCAAGCCTTACAGAAGTATAGAATTTTAATGCATTTCCACCCGTGGTAGTTTCAGGATTTCCATACACTACTCCTATTTTCATACGAATTTGATTAATAAATATCAATATACAGTTCGCTTTTGAAACGGCAGAGGTTAGTTTCCGTAGCCCATGACTTAGAAGCCTTGCTTGCAGCCCCATATGTTGATCACCCATATCACCTTCAATTTCAGCTCTTGGAGTTAATGCTGCGACAGAGTCAATAACTATCACATCAACCGCACCAGAACACACTAAATACTCAACAATATGCAACGCCTGCTCTCCAGTGTCTGGTTGTGAAATCACTAAATCATCAGTGCTTACCCCAAGTTTACGAGCATATAAGACATCCAATGCATGTTCTGCATCGATAAATGCGCATGATCCTCCTTTTTTTTGTGCTTCAGCAATCACGTGCAAGGCAAGAGTGGTTTTACCAGAACTCTCGGGGCCAAATATTTCAATTATACGCCCTTTTGGCAGACCTCCAACACCTAGAGCCGAATCAAGCGCAATTGATCCTGTGGATATTGTGTCTATTTTTTCTACAGGGTTTTGCTTCAACTTCATTATTGCACCTTTACCGAATGCTTTTTCAATCTGGCTTATTGCGTTATCTAGCGCTTTTTGTTTATCACTATTTCTTTCTTCTGGGTTACTTGCCATAGATCATTTATTAATTTATATAATTCTCTATGATAATCAAACGCGAATAACCTGCCAAGGTTTTTCTAGTATTTATGTATTATTTCAATGAAAAATATTAACGTTTTCATAAAGCAGATATTTGTTTGCCTTCGTTAGTAACACACTATACTTTAGTGTACGAACGTTGCAATTTGCAGCATAGCAGGTGGTGTCATCCAAGTAGCCAACACTGAAATGACTAAATTCGAAATGGCTACATGAATTTATTGTAAATTACTACCGTATAAGGTGCGATGCAACAAAGCCATTCCAGTGTCAGCTACTTGAATGACACCTCTTAGATGGGTCAGCTACTCAGATCTGCCATGAAAACTGCAACCCTAAATGTTGGAGCACTGTCGTACACTAAGCGCTGTAATGACAATTTTAGTCGCTTCATACACTTATCATGCTAGTCATAACAGAAATAATTTTTACCAAAGATATTTATGAAATAATTGACATAGTTTGGAAATATGTATATTATGGAACATTAATAGTTAGTTAGTTAATTTGTAGGTGTAATGTGGCTAGAAATGTTTTGAATGAAAATGAGTACCACGCTTTAAAGCAGTTGTTTTTAACATTTAATATTCAAAAGGAGGATGTGGTAAATTCTGACATTAAGAATATTAAGAAAAAGCTTAGTCAACAATACCGTAAATTATCGTTAAAATATCACTCAGATAAAAACCCAAACAATAAAGAAGCGGAGGAGAAATTTAAGGTTATTGCATTAAATAAGCCATTTTTTGAAGAATTTATAATAGAGCCATTGGAGAAAGGTCTCAATAAAAGAAATAATTTAATAAAAGAATTACGCGGTAAGTTGTGGAGTCGCAGTTATGAAGAATTGCAAAAATACTTAGATGATAAGTGCAGAAATAAACTCTATAATAAGCAGCAGTCAATTAACAATAATGTAACTGCTTATGTAAAATATTCTTCTTATTCAAATCTCTTAGGAGTTCTTTTAGTATCCTTCACATCAATTGCATTTTTAATAATTAATGGTATTTCTTCTAATGTACCAATAGCAGTAGATTTTCTTGCTCCCTTGTTAGCAGGATCTATTTTAAATCTAGCTGTTAAGAGCATTTATACTAGAAATGGGAAAGAGTTTAATCATCAGACTAATATTTTATTATTGTTTAACTTTGACCAAGAATGCGAAAATTTTTCAAAGAGTGATAGGACTAAATTAAAGTGGCTAAAAAATTCAGTTATTTTGAGCAACACAATCTGTACATCTTTAATGTTTTTCGGTATGGGATTAGATTTAGTTGCCAACGGCTTTGGTATAACTAACTCTATGATGTTATCCGGCTTATTACTTTCATTACCATTCACGCTTTTAATTGTTACTTCACCTATTTTAAATGCTGCAAGTAATTATATTCTCAAAAAGACAGCTATAAATTCAATTGAGGAGCAATTTAAAGGTGATGATCAGTTTATAGAAGTCGATAACGAAAAGCCAAGCAGTACTATGAGCAATCAAAGTTATTTCCCCATCGATCAGTTAATATCATCAAAGTTAGCTATTCTCCATAGCGAAGTCTCTAGCTAGGAACAATGAGCCACAGATTAGTATGGTTTTGACGTTTTGGGTAGAGGCTTTTAATATGTGATTTGATATTGCATCGCCAATTGATTCACATTCAACTGCTTTTATTCCTATGTTATTGGCTTTTTCCCTAATCAAATTTGTATTTGTTGCTTTAGGTTCAGACTTAACACAAACCGCACATAGTAGCTTGATATATGGCTTTAAGTGCTCTAAGAACTCTTCCACATTTCTGTTACTAGTAACACCAAAAACCATATAAATACCTTCAGCAAAATTATCTTTTACCCACTGAGATAGTACTCTAGCACCATCATTATTGTGTGCACCATCTAAAAATAATTGCCAATCTTTCGGTAGTAGGAAAATTAAATTACCTTCTTTTATAGACTCTAGCCGTGCAGGCCAATAAGTGCACTGTAAACCTGAAGTGATATCCTCTTCTCCAATATCAAATTCATACTTTCCACTTAAAATACTACATGCTGCAATAGCATTGCCTGCATTAATCACCTGATGATCACCCTTTAAAGATGGCAAAGGAAATTCTATTGATTGAATAGCTGATTGAAAAACCATTTTGTTGTTCTTTTTTTTGCAATTCCATTCAAGACCTCCTCTATACAAGGGAGATTTCTTATTTATTGCGTGGTGTTCTAGCGTGTTCACTATAGATTTTTCTTGCGGTGCTATTACGCAAGGAACATTAGGTTTCATTATTCCAGCCTTTTCACCTGCTATAATTTCTACAGTAGGGCCAAGATATTCCGTATGATCAAGTGCAATGGAAGTAATTATTGTTAAAATCGGATTATCTATAACATTTGTTGCATCAAGCCTTCCACCCATACCCACTTCAACTAAAGTTATATCGGCTTTATGACGAGAAAAAGCTAAAAAAGCTGCAATAGTTGCAGCTTCAAACAGAGTGATAGGTTGTTCTGCAATTAATGCACGACATTCTTCTAATAAGCTATATAATTCATTATCGTCGATATAGCTGCCGGCTATCACTATCCTCTCATTAAAACTCACTAAATGTGGAGAAGTGTATGCGTGTACCTTATACCCTGCTGCTTGCATTATATATCTTATAAATGCTAGTGTTGAGCCTTTCCCATTAGTTCCAGCTATATGAATTACGGGAGGCACTTTTTTCTCGGGGTTATCTAGTTTGCTAAGAAAGCCTTTTATGCGATCAAGAGAAAAATCATTCGGCCTGCTACCAAGTGGCTTAGGCCAATGAGGCATATATATCATGGATTGTTATTGCATTTTAATTCAGCTATAACGCTTGCTATGCCATGCGTGTCGATTTTTTCACTAAATTGATAACGTTGATTAATAGCAATACTTATTCCACTCATTACAACATCACTTATCAAGAAAGAACTGTTATTTTTAGTAACTTTAAAATCAATATTTGTAAATTCTTCATCACCGTAAGAAAATCTTGTACCAATTAAGCAAGTTTCATCGTCAACTGCTTTTGTACTCATTATGATCATTTCACTATCATGCATGTATTTATATAAAATTTTAACGCACAAACGCGTAAGATACACTTCATACTCTCTTAAAAAATCTTCTTTTTCTTTTTGTTTAACTAAAGCCCAATGTTTTCCTATGACGAATTGCGATATTCCTTTGAGGTTAACATTGTTTTGAATGACCTCCTGAAGCTTTTTTTGCACACATTCCCGGTTTTTTTTATTCTCCTTTGTAGATATACCATCCACTTGTTGCTTCATAGTATGCACAAAAATTTTGTGATCTGTACAATTAGTGTAAGCACTTGAAGAAATTACAATAAAAACAATGATAGTTAAAACTTTAGTAATGTTCATAAGATATATTTATTAGCTATGATACTTAGAATGCAAAGTTTAATAAAGATTAAATAATAATCGCTAGCTTTAATATATCTATAGACACACCTTGTATAAATCATCTACAATTAATTAAGGGTCTGTTCTATGCGTTATGAGTTAAGTTAAATTTCCCGAGCGATAATTTCTAGTCAAGGGAATTGCCTCTGTTAATTTCGTTGAAATTGATACGCGATGCCCACCTTAACTTTAGTCTCAGGAATCTACTAAGGCTGACGGTAGATACGGATCCTATTTTGATTGGTTTAACATTTATGCTTCATCAATACAAAGAACAGGGTGTTTTCCTATGTTTGCCTAATGAAGTATTCCAAATTGTAATTGATGTTGAAAGGTATCCTGATTTTGTTCCTTGGTGCAAAGCCGTTTATATAAAAGAAAAAATTAACAACCAAATGGTTGTGGATCTCCTCGCAGCTTTTCATGGAATTAAAGGTAGATATACATCAGAAGTTACTTCTCTTTCTCCAAGTGGAACAAATGAAGGTTGGATAAAAGCTGTATCATCAAATGGAATATTTAAACATCTATACAATGAATGGCAATTCATTCCCATAGATGAAAATAAAACTATGGTAAAGTTTTATATAGAGTTTAAGTTTAAGTCCAACTCATTTTCCACTTTATTAAACTCAGTATATAAGTATACACAAAGTAAAATAATTGCTGCATTTAAAGATAGGGCTGAAAGCCTTGCTAAACAAAAGTTATCTTGACATTATTAATATAAATGTATAATTTTTTTTAGTAAGTTAAGTGTTTATATTGTAATGATTTTTAGACTATTGTTTTTATTAATTTTCATAAGTGTTAATTCTTATGCAGTTGTTAAGCAAGATTTATCCGATAACCAATACATTCAAAAAAAACCCAATGAAATAACATCAAATGAGCTATTATCGCCATTACCTAATGATAAATTATTAGGAGATCCAAAAGCACCAATTCTAATGATAGAATATGCTTCATTAACTTGTTATCACTGCTCTCTTTTTCATAGGAATGTTTTTCCTAAAATTAAAGAGAAATATATAGACACAGGTAAGATGTTATATATATTTCGTCATTTTCCTTTGGATTACAGAGGGCTAAAGGCTGCAATGCTAAGTCATTGCTACGAAAAACAAGAAGACTACTTTAATTTTAACAAAGCTGTTTTTAACTCAATAGATTCGTGGAATTACTACAATTTAAGTGATTTGACTTTACTACAAAGAATTGCTGCACTAAGCAACTTAAAGCAAGATGCATTTAACCAATGCATTAATGATAAGAAAATAATGGATAAAATCGTAAATGATAAATCACTGGCAATTAATAAACTTGGTATCACAGCCACTCCAATATTTTTCATCAAGCTTAACGATGATAAATCATATATAGAGCATAATAAAGTTAAACATGGAGGGTATAAAGAGCTGAAATATTTCACTAATGTGATAGATAAATTATATGGAAAAGCTATAGTGAAGTAATACCACTGTAGCTTACCATATAAAAGACTCTATGCTGAGTCATTGTTTTTCACTACTGTTTGTTGTTTTTTACGCTCAAACTCTCTTTTTTTACTGTGCCAAGTGTAGTAATACATAGCGATTTTATTCTCTATTAATACTATTGTCCCATCATAAAACTGAACCATATCCATAACTTTTCTCTGAGCTTCATCAAAACGTTCTTTATACTTTTCACGATAAGCTGGATTATGTAGTAACATAACCCCTTCATTCTTGTTAGATTTTTTGTTTAACGTTTCAACTTCACCAGCAATAGTATAAGACATATAACCCCCTCTAATTGATTATAAAAATTATATTTTAAAAAGAGAAATGCGCATAAACAATCCCTTTAATTCTAGCATAATAATCGACTGTTTATTATACTAGTTAACTATAGTACGATATATAATAATTTTTGTCACTTAAAATTTTATACTATGAAATAATAACTTAAAATAAATGTTTTTATTATTTTAAACTATATTATTATATTTATAAATTGTGTATGAATTAAGTCTCCCTAATTTATAATATATGCGTAATAATTTTAGTATAAAATTGTCATACATAAGAAATCTATTTGCAAAAGAATATAAAAAAATAGAAGAATATTGTATTCTTGAAAAAAAGCAACATATTCAAATTGGCCCTGAAGAAGGAAAGCTATTAAGTTTATTTATAAAAATCCAAAAAATCAAAAGTATTGTTGAGATTGGCACGTTATACGGTTACTCGTCGATTTGCATGGCAAAAGCTCTACTAAAAGACGGTCATATATATACAATAGAAAATAATCCTCAACACTCAAGAATAGCAAAAAAAAATTTTAGTGCTTTTAATCTAAGTGATAAAATTACTCTAATAGAAGGCGATGCACTGGAAAAAATTAATGAATTATCAGCAAAAGCACCATTTGACATGATATTTATTGATGCTGACAAAAGTAGTTATCCTAAGTATTTAGATTGGGCAGAGTCATACATTAAACAAGATGGGCTAATCGTTGCAGATAACACTCTACTGTTTAACACAGTATTTTTAGAATCGCCTCCAAAAGAAGTATCAGAAAAATCATGGCATGCCATGAGGGAGTTTAATAATAGATTATCAGATGAAAAAAAATATTTCTCTATATTGATTCCAACTGATGAAGGAATGACTGTAGCTTTAAAGCTAACATAAGTTAAAAATCAAGGTCAGCATAATGTTTAGGAGGGATTAAACCAGAAATCCTCTCTAATAATATCTCACGAAAACAAGGCTTTGATTTAACAATGGAGTACCATTCTTTTAAAATTTTACTTTTTTCCCATGGAAAACTACTTACATAATCCATTACGGAAATATGCGATGCTAAAGTAATATCAGCTAAAGTGAACTTATCAGTTGCAAGCCAAACGTTCTTGTTAATTAAGTGTTCGGTGTATTCCATATGGCAAGGCAGGTTATGCTGAGCTGCATGAAGAAATCTAGAGTCAGGGCTGCGGTTAGTAATTACTTTTTCATTCATAATATACTTAGTAACTTCATTGTAAAATTTGTTATCGAACCAATTGATTAGAGCGCGTATTTTAGACTTAATAATAGTGGATGAACCAAGTAATTTGACGTCGCTATTGTAAGTCTCTTCTATATATTCACAAATGGCATTACTATCCGCTATTACAAAGTTATTATCTATTAACACTGGTACTTGCCCGGTTGGATTGATCTCCATAAATTCATTCCGCTTTTCCCACGGATTTTCATACACTAGATCACAGCCTAATTTTTTTTCTTTTAGAAAAGCTCTAACTTTTCGTGAAAATGGACAAAGAGGAAAATGATATAAAATCATAATGTTCCTCTTTTGTTATACCAATATCCTTTTTTTGTTACTCTATGGCTTGACCTACAACTGTACGAACTTTCTTTGTAGTCCACAGAAGTTTGCGTAGCAGGTAGTGTCATGCAAGTAGCTGACACTGGAATCCAGTTCTTGTTATACAATTGCCTAGTGCGCTCATTTACAGTTAAGTTTTCTGGATCCAAGTAGTCAAGCACTGGGATGACATCCTTTTCGGTAAAAATTGCTCTTATATCACAACATTCATACAGCTGTATGCCTAGGCACTGGGATGACATAAATAAGCGCTGAAATGACATAAATAAACATTGGAGTGACAATCTTGTAGTGACTTGCATGACAACTAACTTTTTGTTTACTTCAAAATAGCACTGTAAAAAATTTAACATATCAAATTATAGAGCTAATATAGGATATACCTTGCTAAATAAAAAAAAAAGTATAATATTTTATAAGGTATGCAGGCAAAAACTCTGTAATTTGGTCAGATCAGAAATGAAGCAGCCATATCAGAACCTTTTTGGGTTGCATACCTATTTCATTATTTGTTTTATCCGAGGCTATGAATATAGCATTAAAACATCGTCCTAGTAGCTTCAAAGATCTAGTAGGTCAAGATATATTAGTGCGTGTATTAGAAAATGCTTTTATTTTAAACAAAATCCCACAATCTATACTGCTCTCTGGTAGTAGTGGAGTTGGTAAAACCACCACTGCAAGGATAATAGCTTTATGTTTGAATTGTTCCCTGGGGCCAATTTTTGAACCTTGCGGATCATGTGAAAATTGTCTAGCAATAAAAAATTCAAGCCATCCAGATGTAATTGAAATCGATGCAGCAAGTCACACTAGCATTGACGATATTAAAGTAATCCTGGGAGATATTTGCTATTCACCTATAAGCTCTAAATTCAAAGTCTACATTATAGATGAAGTACACATGCTATCTAGCAGTGCATTTAACGCATTACTTAAAACCCTAGAAGAGCCACCATCTAGTGTAAAGTTCATTTTAGCAACTACGGAAATAAAAAAGATACCAATAACTATTATTGCACGTTGTCAAAGATTTGATTTACACAACATTCCTGTAGCTAAAATAGTGGAACGTTTAAATGATGTTGCACAAAAAGAGAGTTATTCCATTGAAAAGGGAGCATTAGAATTAATTGCACGACACTCTGGAAATTCAATGCGTAACGCCTTGTTTTTGATGAATCAAGCAGTGCTATATAGCAAAGATGGTGCAATATCCACTAAAAATGTGACAGACATACTTGGCCTAGTGGATAAAGATATTATATTCGATCTATTAGGGGCAATATTAGAAGGTGATTTACAGAAAGCTCTATCAGTGTTTGACAAGGCGGTAAAAACAGCAAACCCACTTAGTATTTTTGAAGGTCTATTGCAAACAATTCAGTTAGTATGCCGTTTTTTGATTACAAAAGAGATTGATAATGCAGTTACAGAGCATGAAAAGAATAGGATAAAAGATTTAAGTATAAAGAGATCTTTAATATTTTTTTCGAGATTGTGGAAGATGTTGCTTAAAGGTATTCAAGATATAAAAACTTCAACATGCAACGATGTTGCTGCTGAAATGATGTTAATTAGCCTCTGTTATCTTTCTGATCTGCCTTCTCCGGAACAGGTGATCAAAAAAGTTCTTTCGCAGAATGTAGAGCAAGGAAATAGACAGGGCAGACCTGTTGCACCTTCCCCCTCTGTCATCCAAGTAGCTGACTACTCGGATCCAAAAAAATATGTGGAAAGTAAACAACAACCCCACTCTGTCATCCCAGTGCGTGACACTGGGATCCATGTGGAAAATAAACAACAAAATTACGATTTTGATAAGATTTTGCAACTATTAAGGCGAAGTAACCAAATTTATCTTTACAAACAACTGTGTAATAATCTACAATTAATAGATTGTAAACCTGGATATTTAAAATTAAAAGCTGTATCTAAGTTGGATAGTAATTTTTGCAATGATTTAAAAAATTACTTAAACCAGGTGACTCAGCAAGAGTGGGTTGTTGCAGTTGATACAGGTTATATAAACAGGGAAGTGAGTAATTTAAATTATGCACCTGCAGTTAAGGATATCCTTGACACGTTTAAAGGTGCAAAAGTAGTTAATATAGAAAATAAGGAGTAAGTTGTGGATTTTAGTCAAATAATGAAACAAGCGCAAGAGATGCAAAAAAAGCTTGCAGAAGCTCAAGAAAAATATGTTGGAAAAGAGTTTCAAGGTATTTCTGGTGGTGGCAAAGTTTCTGTATTAGTGGAAGTCATAAAAATAGGTAGCTATAAAGCTAAAAAGGTGAACATAGACTTAGAACTTATGAGAAATGAGGAAAAAGATATAGTAGAGGATTTAGTAACAGCAGCGTTTAATGATGCCGTTAAAAAAGCAGAAGAAGATATGGCGAATGCAACTTCTGATCTTGCAGGTATGATGGGTTTACCATCTGGGTTTAAACTTCCTTTTTGAATTTACTACTGAAGTTTCTTTTAGTGTAAGTATTTTTTTTCTAATATTCCCAACGCTAGTACTTCTTCATATAATGTACCTATACTAGCATAGCCCTACGTCATACCGTGATTCATTCCACAACTGTACAAACATTGCAATATGGCACATAGTAAACGATGTCATTCCAGTCTGGAATCCAGCCTTGCCGTAATCTCATCAAGAACATTGTGTTTTAACATAAAACGGCTACTTTTATGCTTACCAACTTAATAAAATTCCTGGATCCCAGACTGGGATGACAAGAAGATGGTACTTGGATAAGAGGCATTGCCCTCCTGGTAGGACCAAATTGCAATGTTCGTACAGTTGTGGATTTCTCATCCGCTAACAAGCAGCGGAATGACGAGGTCTTTCGATAGTAAATCTTACCTGTGTTAGCTATACCAAAAAATCAAAAGTCGTATTTATTCATTAATAAAATCTTTGTCTTCTCCTAAAAATTAGTTAAAATGTAGAATATTTTGTGTTATTAAGTTAGCACTTGACTTAACTTTAGTTGTTACTTAGACTGCTAAAGTGGAATTTTAATTTTTTTACGAGGACAATTATGCATTATAAAAAGTTTTTTTCAGCAGCCGCTTTAGCAACGTTGCTAAGTTTATCAAACTCTGCTTTTTCAGATCCTGTTGGTCCAATAAGTGATGAAGAAACTAGCTACTACGTTCGTTTGCAATACAACGGTGAATTTTTACCTCTTTTCACAAAAGTTGATGGTATTACCTATAAGAAAGACAAGAGTGATTACAGTCCATTAAAACCATCTTTTATAGCTGGTGGTGGTGCATTTGGTTACAAAATGGACGACATCAGGGTTGATGTTGAAGGAGTTTATTCATACCTAAACAAAAATGATGTTAAAGATGTAACATTTGACCCAGCAAATACTATTGCAGACAGTGTAACAGCAATTTCAGGATTAGTGAACGTGTATTACGATATAGCAATTGAAGATATGCCTATCACTCCATACATTGGTGTTGGTGTTGGTGCAGCGTATATTAGCACTCCTTTGGAACCCGCTGTGAATGATCAAAAAAGTAAATTTGGTTTTGCTGGTCAAGTAAAAGCTGGTGTTAGTTATGATGTAACTCCAGAAGTCAAACTTTATGCTGGAGCTCGTTATTTCGGTTCTTATGGTGCTAATTTTGATGGAAAAAAAACAGATCCTAAAGATTCAACCAGACAGGTTACTGATGCAGGCGCATACAAAGTTCTTTACAGCACTGTTGGTGCAGAAGCTGGAGTAGCGTTTAATTTCTAGTCTATCTCAGTCTTGTTATCCCAGTGAGTTTTTTCTTGCCATCTAAGTGGCATGACACTGGGATCTAGAAAAAAGAAATGTGGATTCCAGTGTCAAGGCACTGGAATAACACTATTTGCTATGTGTTTAAGCTATAACGTTTACCATTGTACTGGTAGAATATCATCTAAGGTTACATAATGTTATCCAATTAGCTAACACTGCGGCCTACTGTCTCCAAGAAATTAGATGGAAAATTTGTACTTTTTTCAAATCAAAGCTTGAATTTTTGCTGGAAAATCAATATATTATATGCATGAAGTTTTGATTTAAGTTGTTATGTTGACCTCAATGGCAAACTTATGTGTCGATAGCAGAACCAATCTCATGCAATATATTGCTAGGGTGCAAAAATTTCCTATGCTGTCTCAAGAGGAAGAGGTACGATTAGCAAAAAATTGGAACCAATATAAGGATGTTTCTTCTGCTCATAAATTGATTACCAGCCATTTGAATTTGGTAGTGAAAATTGCAATGAAATTCAAAAATTATGGGCTATTGTTGATGGACCTGGTTATGGAAGGAAATATGGGTTTAATGCACGCAGTGAAAAAGTTTAATCCTGATTTAGGGTTTCGTTTTTCAACTTATGCAGTGTGGTGGATTGAAGCTTCAATAAAAGACTTTATATTGAAATCTTGGTCGTTTGTGAAAATAGGCACAACGCAAGCACAAAGAAGATTGTTTTTTAGTTTACGTAAAATAAAAAAAAGAATTTTACAGTATACAAACAGGGAAACTTTAAATAATGAAGAAATAAAAGCAATATCTAATGAGCTTTCTGTATCCGAAGGAGACGTTCTGCAGATGAATTACCGTATGGCTTGTAAGGATCAGTCGCTAAACGATTGCATAAAAATAGGTGATGACTCTAAAAGGGAGTTGCAAGATATGATCCCATGTAACTTGGTCAGTCAAGAAGTAACCTATCAGAATCATGAAGAAAAAGAATTAAAAGAAACAATTTTAAACAATGCACTAGCGAGTCTCAACGAAAGGGCAAGAGACATTTTTATCAGTAGATATTTGTCTGAAAACATTCAAACTCTGGATGAACTTAGTAAAAAATATTGTGTTTCAAGAGAAAGAATAAGGCAGTTGGCTGAGCAGGCGATGGCTAAGGTAAAACAATATATACAATCTGAAAGTTTGAAATTTGGTTTGCATGCGTAGTTTTTTTATATTTCTAATATTTTTTTCGATAGGCGCTTTTGCATCGGTTAGTGATGTACAATTGAAGGAAAAATATAAAGATTGGCTCGTGTATACTGCATTGGAAGATGGAGAGAAAGTATGTTATATTGTATCCTATCCTAAAAAAAAAAGCGAATATTATACAACCAATCGCAAGCCGTATGTAATGGTTAGTTATGTTGATAAAAAAGCAGATGAGGTAAGCGTTACCTCTGGTTTTCAGTATGATAAGGAGCCTGTAGCTCTCAATATCGACAAAAAAATTAAATATACACTGCCCATAATACAGGGAAGTTTTGCGTGGGCAGAGCATACAAAAATAGATCAAGATCTCATTCTAAAAATGAAGCAGGGATTATCAATGGTAGTTAATGGAAAAACAAAAACAGTGACCATTGATGATACTTATTCCCTACTTGGTTTTCAAAAAGCGTATCAAAAAATGCATGATTTATGCCATACAAAGTAAATTATTGTAACAGAATACCCAGCTATAGTATAAACTAGACTACTCTTTCAATGGAAATATAAATAGCACTTTACTTTATATGGGATGTGGATATCATTTAAAATATATTTTTGAGAGTTAGCAATGTCAGAGGTTGCAGGTGTAGATACAGAAATCAAAAAGCAAAATTCTGTGTGCGAGCAGATGCGTTTTAGCGTGAGCCGCACAAGTCTTTTAAATACATTATCCAGAGTAAGTGGAGTGGTTGAAAGGCGTAATGCAATAGATGTTTTGGCGTGTATAAATATCAAAGCACAACACTGCAGCATAAAATTAATGGCAACTGATCTTGACATTTCAATGTTTGCCTCACTTGCTGCAACCGTATTAACAGAAGGAGAAGTAAAAATTTCAGCGCATACTTTACATGACATAGTGAAGAAGTTACCCGCTGATTTGGATGTCAATTTTGAAGTAAACAACCAAGGAAAATTATTGATGTCTTGCGGAAATGCAAACTTTTCTTTACCGAATGTAGTTTCAAGCAGCTTTCCTGCTCTTGAAGAAGACAATTATAAACATGATTTTACTCTACTAAATACAGACCTGATAGACTTATTAACTAAAACAAAATTTGCTGTATCACTAGATGATACAAGGTATAATTTAAATGGAATATATCTACATACAGATGAGCAATTTCTGTACTGCGTTGCAACTGATGGCCATCGTTTATCATGTATAAAGAGGCCAAAGCCTGGGAACATCAATGGCGAATTTGGTGTGATCATTCCACGTAAAACTGTTATGGAGCTGTTAAAAATATTGGACGATTGTAATGAAATTAAAGTAAAACTCTCAGACAGAAAAATCAAGTTTACATGCGGTGAATATATTCTAATATCAAAATTAATAGATGGAACTTTTCCAAATTATAAAGCAGTTATTCCAGCATCTCAAGATAAGCATATGATTATTGAAAGTAAAAAACTTTCAGACGTTATAGATCGAGTTTCCGTTGTTGTATCTGATAAAGTAAAATCTATTAAATTCTCACTACAAGAAAAGCTGCTAACTCTGCATTCAAACTCCCAAGAGTGCAGTGATGCAACTGAATCCATAGAAGTGGACTACAATGAAGCCCCTATAGAAATAGGGTTCAACTCGCGTTATTTACTTGATGTTCTATCCTGCATAAAAAATAAATGTAAGTTTAGCTTAGCCGATGGTAATAGTGCTACAATTATCACTGATGAAGACGATTCAAGTGCATTATATGTAGTAATGCCAATGAGAACTTAAACTCGTCATCTCGCTGCTTGTTAGCGGAATCTGGAGATACCGTGGCGGTATGGCACTTATTTCACTAGCTTTTATTAAATTAGTAATCTATCTTTACCAAATATAAGCCAAAAGGTGGTGCAGTAACTCCAGCGGCACTTCTTTTGCATTGGTTTAATATATTTAGCATTTCTTGCGGATTGGTTCTATTTTTTCCAAATTCAACTAAAGTACCCACAATAATCCTCACTTGGTTATGTAAAAAGGAAATAGCAGATATTTTGATGTGTATATGATTCCCATTTTGTATTATATCGATATCATCAATTGTTCTTATCGGATTTGCGGCTTGACAATCTTTTGAACGGAAACTTGAAAGGTCATGTTTTCCAAGTAGATGTTTAGCAGCTTCACGCATAATATTTACATCAAGTGGGCTAAACACTTGCCATACATAACCCGTCTCCAGAGCGGCAGGAGCATAGCGATTAACTATTCTATATTCGTAATATCTTTTTTTTGCTGAAAACCGTGCGTGAAAAGCATCATCTACAACTTCTGCATTAAGCACGACTATAGGAATTGATTTTAAATGATAGTTTATTGCATTCCTTATTCTATAAAGCTCAAATTCCTTTTCCATATCAAAATGAGCAACTTGTCCTAAAGCATGAACTCCTGCATCAGTCCTGCCACCACAGTACAAAGTAACTTTCTCACCACTAAAATTAAATATAGCATTTTCTATCTTCTCCTGGATTGAGTTAGCAGAGTGTTGCTGTTTTTGCCAACCAGAGAAATTACTACCATTATATTCTACCGTTATTTTGTATCGCACTGCATTACATCAAGCTCTATCTAAAATAGTCATTTTCTATCTTAACATAATTTATGGTCAAGCCTACAGTGCTGCCACTCCCATAAAGTAGTTCGTCCAATCTTAAATCTTGCTGCCACTGCTTCTCTGCTTTCTCCTTCGTCTAGCGCCTCCATTGCTTTTTTTCTTAAATCATAACTATATGCTGCTGGCATTCAACCTCCTTATCATTATCTATCCTTATCACATCCGGACTTCTATGAAAAGAGCTATAAATCGTGAAAAAGAACTGCTCATTAAGTGCTGTTTGCTTAATAAATTTACTGACATTGGTATGGCTAAATTCGAAATGGCTACATGAATTTATCGTAAATTATTACCGTATAAGGTACGATGCGACAAAGCCATCCCAGTGTCAGCTACTCGGATGACACCGTCATAAAGGAACCAGTGTTAGCTACTTGGATGACAACCATTGTGCTTGAGGCAAAATTGACTATCACTTCTTTTTATAGAGCTTGCTCCAAACTTTGTTGTTAGTTAATACAAAAAACACTGTTAAAATTATAAAATACGCCACTACTTTTAATCCAAGTTTATGCCGGCGCTCTAATTCTGGCTCTGCTGCCCATTGTAAAAAATTTATCACATCATACGCCATATTTTCAACTGTGGCTTGCCTTGCACCATCATATTCCACCATTCCTTCAGAAAGTGGTGGCGCCATAGCTAATCTGCCTGTTGGAAAATACGAATTAAAATATAAATCATTTTCATCGTGTTCGCCGTTTTGATAGCCTGTTAACAATGAATAGACATAATTTGCACCATCATGCCTTGCTTTAATAATTAATGATAAGTCTGGTGGGACTGCACCATTGTTGCTTGCTGCAGCTGCTTCTTTTGTATCAAAAGGCGCAATAAAATAATCCGAAGGTACTCCAGGTCTGTCAAACATTTCACCCAAATCATTCGGACCATCTTTAACTTGATAAGAAGCTGCTATTTGTTTTACATCTTCTTCAGAAAAACCGACATCTTGCAAATTACGAAATGCTACCCTATTCATTGAATGACAAGCAGCACAGACTTCTTTATACACTTTATAGCCACGCTGAATTGACTCTCTATCGAAAGATCCGACAATTCCATCAAATTTCCAGTCTATTTTCTTATTTGGTGATGATTTAAATTCTTCTGCAGATATAAGACTAGATAGAAATAACATGCAGAAGATTGCAAATACATTAGATCCCATGCATAACCACTGTTTTAGTAAATTTCGAATTGATGTCATGCAAGTAGCTGACACTGGAATCCAGCTTATTTCATCACTGACATTATGGTTATCATGCACTCCTAGAATCTGTTGTCCATTGCATGATTTGTAAGTATTTTTATACCTGGATCCCAGTGTCAAGCACTGGGATGACAACGGAAGATAGTGGAATGACACTGTGTGTTGTATACAACGTTCATACAATTGTGTACATGATGCTGGAATCCATTTATTTTTTTTCTGGATCCCAGTGTCAAGCACTGGGATGACAAAAGAGGGCTCTGGGATGACAGAAGAGAGCTCTGGGATGAAAGAGAATTTTGTAAGAGATCTGCTTTGAATTGACATCACCTCATCTCCGGCACAGAATCACTTAAGGTTTTTGGTGGTTCTTTTGGCTTTTCATACTTACTAAGCAGTGGTAAAACTATCACAAAGTATGCAAAGTAATAAAGAGTAGATAGCCTACTCATAGTGATGTAAGGCTCTTTTACCTCTTGTCCTCCAAGCCAGGCAAGAAGTACAAAATTTATTGCAAAAACCCAAAAAAATTTCTTAAACACCGGGCGATAAGCACCACTTTTAACTTTTGATTTATCAAGCCAAGGTAACAAAAACCACACTAAAATAGACGCAAACATGGTAAGCACACCAGTAAGTTTATCTGGAATTGAACGTAGCATTGCATAAAAAGGTAAAAAATACCACTCTGGCACTATATGTACCGGAGTGACCATAGAATCAGCTTCTATATAATTGTCTGGATGCCCAAGATAATTGGGAGCATAGAAAACAAATGCGAACAAAACTACAAAAAACAGACCAAAAGTTATGCAATCCTTGACTATATAATAAGGATAGAGAGGGATGGTATCCTTATCTGATTTTACCTCCACTCCACTTGGGTTACCAGAGCCAAACCTATGCAGAGCTATCACATGAAGCATAGCTAAAGCAATAATAACAAAAGGCAGAAGATAATGCAGAGCGAAAAAACGGTTAAGTGTTGGGTTATCCACTGAAAAACCACCCCATAACCATATAACTATTTTATTGCCAATTAAAGGTATAGCAGAAAATAAGTTGGTTATAACTGTTGCACCCCAGAAACTCATTTGTCCCCAAGGCAATACATATCCCATAAAGGCAGTTGCCATCATTGCAAAAAATATAAATATTCCAATAAACCACACCATCTCTCTCGGTCTTTTATAAGATCCGTAATATAATCCACGCATTATATGAACATAGACTACCATAAAGAAGAGCGATGCTCCAACAGCGTGAGTGTAGCGTATTAACCACCCGTAATTCACATCTCGCATTATGCGCTCTACACTATTAAACGCATAATCAACATGCGGAGTGTAGTGCATAGCAAGAAATATACCTGTTATTATTTGTAAAATCAGCGCTATACCAGCCAAAGAGCCAAAGTTCCAAGCATAATTTAAGTTTTTTGGCACTTGGTAAGAAGCAGTGTGTCTTAGAAAAGAAAATATAGGCAATCTATATTCTATCCATCCTAATATGCCTTTTTCTTCTTTTATTGTTTCTTTTTTGTTATCTTCCTGCATAACTTAAACCTTTCTGAACACATGTCCATTGCTACTTTTATCTTATTTTTTTATTGTAGCAACTTATCCTTTACGCACAAATAAAAACTTTAAAGCAATATTAATTACCTCTTCAGCAACCTGTCACGTGCTGCGTTTAATTTTTGTGCAAAATATTCCGAGCCTCCTTTATCTGGGTGAACTAATTTCATTAAATTTTGATATGCTTTATTGATTTCATTTTGGTTCGCTCCAGAATCTATTCCTAGCACTTTAAATGCTCCATCTCTGAACATGTTACTACTACCAGACTAGTATGATTTTGTCTTGTAAATTTATTCAACAACCCTATTCTAACTATATAATGAAAAATTATCTACAAAGTGTTTATGAAGATGGTATGAAAATCCAACTATCTAAAGTCAACAAATATTTATTAGTTTTACTGATTACTGTCTCAGCATTTCTCATATCTGGGCAAGTATCCAGTTCAAGCAATATCGAGAATGATTTTCAAGATTTACAAGAAAAATTACCATTATTGAAAGATCAGGATTTGTTATTTTTAGATCCAGCTTCAGCTTTAAATTATGGTGATAGGGCAGGTAAAAAAGTGTTAATGGTTATAGTTCACCATACTGAAACATCAACACTAAAAGGTACAAAAGATACGCTGAATGCTAGAGGATTGTCAGTTCATTTTATTGTCGATAGGGATGGCAGCATCACCTTAATGGTTCCATTAGAGAAAGAAGCATGGCATGCTGGTATTAGTTATGCAAGAGTTAAGGTAGATAGTAAGCTTGAAGAGTTACGGAAGCTTAACAACTATTCTGTAGGTATTGAAATTGTAAACACAGGACTTGAGCCTTTTCCGGAAGAGCAAATGAGATCTGTTAAAGAGCTGATTTTATACCTTATGGAGCGTTTTAAAATTAAAAGGGATATGATATTTAGTCATTCTGAAATAGGAACTATAGTGTATGATCCAGAGCTTGGCTATACAATGCGTAAACCAGATCCACACAAATTGTTTGATTGGGAGTTATTAGAGAAAAATGAAATTGGATTGCACATAAGTGACAGAATAAACCCTAAAGATGCTAAACACAAAATGGGCAAAACATTGTATAAAGCAGGTGATAGAAATGAAGGTATTTTGAAATTAAAACAAAGGCTGAACAGATTTTTCTATAAGATAGAACCTTGGAATGATAAGAAAGGTAATGTAATTTTTCCTGATAATAATGCTGATTACTCAGATGAGTTTGATGAGAATTTTGTATGGGTTATTTATCAGTTTTCAATACATAATTTACCAAGAGAAATTAGAAAAGATCTACCTCTTAAACTAGAACAAGCAGATATATTTCCTGAATTCTTTAGTGAATATAGTCATGGCATTTCTTCTAGTTATCTAACCTTTAGTGAAAAAATTAAATCGACTCTACAACCATGTTTAAGCAAAGTAGATTATGAGAATTTATTATCTTCTCTTGCACAATATGAGAATAACATTTCTCCTGATGCATCTACCACTTTAATGTACAAAATTAAGTTATACTATGATTCTTATTTAAGATATCGCATATGGTCTTCACTCTATAAACCATTTAAGCTTAATGTATTGGAAGAGTTAGAGATTTTAAAGAGTGGAGTGTTATCTTTAAAATCACTAGATAGCTCTAAAGCTGCAGAAGTTTCCAGTTTAATTGATAGCTTTAAAGTAGATATTTCTTTAGAATTTCAGGGTTTTGAAAAACAGTGGTTTCAGGAGTTTAAGAATGCTTGGAGACAAGAATTTATACCTTCCCTGGAAGAACAGATAACATGGACTGCACTACATGAAGCAATATTGGAGTATTTAGAAAAAGCAAAGGAAGAAATTCGTTAAACGAAAACTTTTTTTAAGATCACTTTTTTAACAATTTATCACGTGCCGCATTTAGCTTTTGCGCAAAATATTCCGAGCCTCCCTTATCTGGGTGAACTAATTTCATTAAATTTTGATATGCTTTATTGATTTCATTTTGACTTGCCTCAGGATTCAGCCCCAGTATCTTTAATGCTTCATCCTTGGACATGTTATCACCAGTGTAATTTTCAGTATAACTTCTACTGCTACTAAATTCGTTCAAAAACTTACTCAATATAGAGTTCATCATGAAACTCATATTATTTTTTTTTGTCAGGAAAAGAAAAAATATAACAACGCTAGGCAAGACAAATGTAATTACTATGAATACTAAAAAAAGAAAAAAGATGAATGACATGTATATTTTTTTATCATTTTATGATTAAATAGTAACAATTATAATTGTCATGGTAAATAACATGTTCATCCAGATTGAAGAAACACCAAACCCAAATACGCTAAAATTCCTTCCTGGATTTGAAATTTTAAACGAAGGAGAAACTGCTGATTTTTCAAATGCGAATGAGATAAAAAATTCTAAACTAGCAGCAAATCTTTTTCAAATAGAGCATGTGGTAAGAGTATTTTTCGGTCATGATTTTATTTCAGTAACAAAATTGGATGGAATTAATTGGGATATATTAAAAGTAGAAGTTTTAACTACAATCATGAATCACTTTACTTCTGGTGGAAAAGCACTAGATAAAGAAGAAGTGAATGATCCAGATGAAGAATTTTTTGATAAAAATGATATAGAAATTGTAAATAGAATAAAAGAATTGATGGAAAGTCATATCAAACCTGCAGTTGCTCAAGATGGTGGCGATATCAAATTTCGTGGCTATAAAGATGGAATAGTTTATGTTGAGTTGCAAGGAGCTTGCTCTGGATGCCCAAGTGCTGCAATTACTTTAAAGCAAGGAGTGCAAAATATGCTGAGCTACCACATACCAGAGATTGCAGGTATAGAGACCACACTATGACTAATCAAACGGTTAGAGGAACAAAAGATCTCCTGTTTGATGAATGGTACAAGTTTAAATACATAGAGCAAACAGCAAACAGAATCTCAAGTTTATACGGCTTTTTGCCCGCCCAAACTCCAATATTTGAGTGCACGGAGGTTTTTACAAAAACCTTAGGTGATAGCTCAGACATCATCACTAAAGAGATGTATAGCTTCAATGATAAAGGGGGAAAGAGCATAACTTTACGTCCTGAGTTCACTGCAGCGATTGTCAGGCTACTCATTGAAAAAAAACTGCAAACACCGATAAAATTATTCTCAACAGGACCTGCATTTCGCTATGAAAGACCGCAAAAGGGAAGACAAAGGCAATTTCATCAGATAAATTTTGAGGTTTTTGGCATAGAAGATCCAAAAGCTGATATTGAATTGATATCACTCGCTCAGCACTTACTAACTGAATTTGGCATCAATAAAAATGTAAAGCTGGAAATCAACTCTTTAGGTGATGGTGAAACAATAACTAAATATAGAGAAGCTTTGATCTTATACTTTACAAAGTATCAAAATGATCTATCAGAAGATAGCAAAAATAGGTTGATCAAAAATCCACTCAGAATACTGGATTCCAAGGATGAGAAAGATAAATCAATAATTTCTGATGCGCCTAAAATCAGCAATTATTATACGAAAGAGTCCTCAGATTTCTTTGAACAAATACTAAATGGATTAACAATTCTTGATATACCTTATACCGTAAACAATAAACTAGTTCGAGGTTTGGATTATTATTGCCACACAGTGTTTGAGTTTGTTACAGAGGATTTAGGTGCACAAGGGGCAGTTTTTGCCGGTGGAAGATACGATAATTTAGTATCTTCAGTAGGTGGAAAACACACTCCAGCAATAGGATTTGCAGGGGGTATTGAGCGCATAATGGAGTTAATCAATTATTCTCCGAAAGAAGAGCGACCTATTTACCTAATTCCAATCGGTAGAGAGGCTGAAAAACATGCTTTAACACTTGCAAATGAATTGCGCAGAAATGGTTTATATGTAATCTATGAATATAGCGGAACGCTCAGAACCCGAATGAAAAAAGCAAATCAAGCAAATGCTAAAGCTGCTTTAATCTTTGGCGATGAAGAATTGAGTAGTAAAACTTTAAAGATTAAAAACATGGATACAGGTGAAGAAAAAATAATTGCTCGCGATAACACAATAGAAAATATCTATTAGGAGCAATGCAAATGTTTTTCTCAGTCAGCTATAGAAGAAAATTCGTCTGCACAAGAATTTTTCATAGTATTCAAAGTATCATAATCTGTAAAATCTAATTTTACCGGTGTAATAGTAATAAATCCTTCTTTTATTTTATTTATACTACCACTGCCTGAGTGCTCTCGAGACCAATTTAAGCTAAAAGAGCCATTCGAATTTTCAGTAAAAGTTAAATCCCCATCAATGTTATATTCACCTTGTTCAGCAAATTCTACTCCTTTTACTTTTTCCGTAGCAGGAAAATTTACACTCATCACTATGTTTTTAGGCCAACCAACCTTAACTAGCTTGGCAATAACCTTTGGTGCAAAAACCTTTGTATTGTGCCAGTCTATTTTATCATGATAAACTTGGCTCAGCGCAATAGAAGGTATAGACCTTGCAGCACCTTCCATTACAGCACCAATTGTTCCTGAATAACAAATATCGTCCCCGACATTTGATCCAATATTTACTCCGGACAATATTAAGTCTGGTTTTTTATTCATAACTTTATTTAGCGCAATAATGACACAATCTGCAGGAGTACCAGACACACTAAATTCCCTTTCACTATGTTGTTTTATTCCAATAGATTGTTTCACTGGATAATCAAGAGATCTTGCAGCTCCGCTTCTATCAGTATCTGGTGCCACTATCCATATTTCTGACGCAAAATTCCGTGCAACCTCTTTGAGTAATTTTATTCCTTCACTTCCAAAGCCATCATCGTTTGTTATCAATATTATCATATACAATACTCAGCTATACAGCTCCAAATTATGTAAACCACTGGCTGTAAATAAACTCATGAGGCTTTAAGTTTCTTTGCATAACTGTGGACTGTAACAAAGAACCTGCTGTAAATCAATAGATTTCTTGCACAGGCCATAACTGTCATTACAATAGAAACGAAAAAACTTACTTGACAAACTCCGCCAGCCCCCTTATCATGAAACTGAAGCTATTTATTTATCTTCTCTGTACAGATTAAATGACAAAAAAACTCACGTATCTGGCGTCTCATGTTTAATTTTTTGCACTATGTGCACCTTATGTCTTTATCAAACTTCTACCTACATAAGCTGAAACGCGCTTATAAAGCGTTTAAAACATAAAAAAACGCCAACTTAAAAAATGGATAGTGAATAACTAGCTACCCTAGGGTTTCTTTTGCCTTTTTTTCTGTTTAGTAAATTTCTTAAACATTTATAGCTAAGGTTAGTTGCATTTAAAAGCAGCTGAGTCGCGGTTATTAAGCGTTTAGAATAAAAAAACGCCATACTTGAAAGTATAATGTAAGTAATTAGCCAACTACGGGGCTTCTTTTGCCTTTTTTTCTGTTTAGTAAATTTCTTAAATATTTATAGCTAAACGACAACCGTCATCCCGCTGCTTGTTAGCGGGATCTAGAGATACCGCGAATGAATCGCGGTATGACGTAGGACTGCTGTCATTCCAGTCTGGAATCCAAAAAAAAGGATGATGTCATCCGAGTAGCTTGACTACTTGGATCCAGTTTTCTTTACAAATTCACAAAAAGTGCTTCATTCTATAACGCAAAACCCATACTCACCAAACCCAATGCATTACTTGCAATTAAGTTTCCTGGATCCAAGTAGTCAAGCTACTCGGATGACACCCTTTTGGATGGAGACCAGTGTCAGCTACTTTCATGACACCATTCTTTTTCCTGGATCCAAGTAGTCAGGGCACTAGGATGACAAGAGAAAGAGGCTACTGGGATGACAGCTACCCTGACAATCGTCATCCCACTACGTGTTAGCGGGATCTAGAGATACCACGGCGGTATGACGGTTCGCAGCGGTATAGTAACTCGTCATCCCGCTGCTTGTTAGCGGGATCTCTTGTTAGCGGATGAGATACCGCGAATGAATCGCGGTATGACGGTGTAGATAGTATCCCGCTGCTTGTTAGCGGATGAGATACCGCGAATGAATCGCGGTATGACGTGTTGAAACAATCCGATAAGGTAAGCCTCGTCATCCCGCTACGTGTTAGCGGGATCTAGAGATACCGCGGCGGTATGACGTGTTGCTTGGGTCAGCTATAGTATTTCTTAAAATTAATAATAAATTTCTTGGCTAGCAAGAAGCTGTAAATTTTTTTGCGAGACCTAAGCCGCTTTTGATATAGCTAAAGGTTTACTGATGATTTGTCTCATTCCACTACCTGCTGACTTACTTTCTGCTTAGCATATCCATCAAATCAGATTCTTTGAGTTTACTATGGTCAACTTTACTGAACTTATTTACCATAGAGCTCATTTGATTATACTGCTTAATTAGAAGATTAATGTCAGTTACAGTTGTTCCGGACCCCTTAGAAATTCTAAGTCTTCTTTTGCCATTTAAAATATCTGGATTTTGCCTTTCTTTTTCAGTCATTGAGTTTATGATGGCTATATATTTTTTCACTTTATTGTCATCTGGCACACTGCTACTTAGCTTTTTTGTAAATGAACTAGGAATGAATTTCATTATGTTGCTAATGCCATCCATTTTACTCAGAGTTTTTAACATTCCCACTAGGTCGTTTAGGTCGAATTTACCTTTTTTCACTTTCTTTTGTAACTTATCAATTTCTTCCTGACCAACAATCTCAGCAGCTTTTTCAACCAATGAGACAACATCACCCATGCTAAGTATCCTTTTTGCAATTCTATCGGGATAAAAATCATCGAGGTCACTTAATTTTTCACCACAAGCAATAAATTTAATTGGACAATCGGCGATCATTTTCATAGAAAGAGCAGCACCACCACGTGCATCACCATCAACACGGGTGAGAATAATGCCGGTTACACCTATTACCTCATTGAATGATTTGGCAATGTTGACCGCATCCTGGCCTATCATTGCGTCGGCTACTAAAATAACTTCTGCAGGTGAAGCTATTTCCTTTACGGCTTTCAACTCATTCATCATATTATTGTCAATATGAAGCCTGCCTGCAGTGTCTAGTATTAATACATCATAATTATCGTTCTTTGCTATTGCTATTGCCCTTTTTGTAATTGTAATGGGCTTCTCATCTATTACTACAGGTAAAGTTTGCACATCTATTTGTTTACCTAGCACTTCAAGTTGTTTCTGGGCAGCAGGCCTATAAATGTCTAAAGAGGCAAGCATCACTTTTTTCTTTTGCTTTTTTAGTTTTAAAGCAAGCTTTCCTGAGGTAGTTGTTTTACCTGCACCTTGTAAGCCCACCATCATAATCACAGCAGGGGGTTTAACTGCTAGATTTAAGTCACTTTTCTCTGATCCGAGAACTGCAACTAAATTATCCTGTACAATTTTAATTATCATTTGTGCTGGAGAAACACTTTTTATGACTTTTTCCCCAATCACTTTATCTTTAATGTCGTTGATGAATTTTTTTGCAACTTCAAGTGAAACGTCAGCTTCAATTAAGGCTATGCGTATTTCACGCATGGCAAGATTAAAATCATCTTCAGAAATGATTGACTTTCCTCTCAGTTTACTAAATACAGAATTTAAACTTTCAGTTAACGATTTAAACATAATAGCATTAGTAGAATACTCATTAAAAAGAGAGAAGAAGCTGAAACAAAACTCACTGAGTTATAACTCAGCACTTCTTTAAGTTTAGTAATATTATTAAAGTATAAACCAACAAGTGGATTAGTCAAGTTTTGCACTACGCTGGCAAACATTTCTCTAGTTTTAGAGACTAACTGATTGAACAGCAAGATAATATAGGGTATGAAAGCTCTAAAAATCCAATCAACATCCATTTTAAAATTTACTCTCGGGTAAAATAACTTGCGTAAAGGAATAAACAATAAAGTGGTACATAGTAATAAATTAAATTGCGACCAAATATTTTTTGTGTTGTACACAAAATCGAAAATCGAAGGTTTATTGTAAATAGGTAAGTAAGGATTGCCAGCGATTACGCATATAAATGCTAAAATAATCATAGTCATTTTGCTTCCTCTCTCTGCTAAAGGTTTTGACTTACTTTTTGCAATAAATAAGTAATAAAGAAACTTTAGCCCCACGCTTAAATGAAGCAGCAAATTTAGAAGCTTATATAAATTTTTATACCCTTTTAAGGCAACAGTGTTCATTTCAATTTCAGCTGTGATATATGATTTACTGATAAATCCAACGGTTCCAGGAAATGCAGCCATTGTAAGTATTGCGATTATAGCACACATGCCTTCCACTGACATCAGTTTACCCACTCCATTAAAACTAATTGTTTTTGTTTGTGAAATAATCGAATTACTGACCACAAACAATAATGATTGATAAACAAGAGAGAAGATTATATGCAGTATCAAAATTGGTATTGCTTTTTCCGAAGGACTGAGCAAACTTCCTGCAATAATCAGCAAGCCCATTTGTCCTACAACGTTATAGCATAAAAATCTGCGAATATTTTGCTCAAGAGAAGCAAATATAATGCTGTAAATTGCAGTGATGGCGCCTACAAGCGCTAATATTTCAGTACAATCTTGCCATAGGTTATAAGTGTGTAAAAGCATCACTAAAAAAGAGACTTTAGTGGTAAATAAAGAGAGATATGTGGTGCCATGTAGCGATGCAGCAGGATATGCATCAACAACCCAAAATGAAAAAGGAAAACAAGCGCAGTTTATCAATAAACCCAAAATTATCAGGTTAGTGCTTTGAAGTGCCAATCCTGCTATTAATATAACTCCAACGAAAAAGTGTACACAAGCGTACCTTATTGCAGGTCCACTATCTCTACAGCTAGCTGCGATAATAAAAAATGCACTGATGGTCATTAATTCACAGAATATTATAACCAATATCATATGTTCAGATAAAACTGCATAAAGTGAACTAATAGTGTAAGCAGCAAAAGATAGCATCTCTGAAAAAGTCAAATTTTGTGCTGGTAGAACAGCTAAAAATGCAACTGATAAAAAAGATATTAGTATGGTACGAAAAGATAAATCAAAATCTAGAATTGGGAGAGACCAATTTACTGCAATGCTCAAATTTTCAGGTAATTTTAGGACTATAACTATTAATACAGTCAGTAGAAGTAACAGTGACGATTTATAAAGTTGCACAATAATTAAAACCAATATGGTTTATGCTATCTCAATATATGAATAAAATCAATTTGCATATTAACCACTAATTAAACTAATTATCATATAATTATATCAGAGTTTAGAGGGTTATAGAGAAACCGGTCAGATTAGGTTTTTAATCTAATCTGACCGATAGCTTTAATAGTGAGGTAAGCTTTAATATAGCACTCCTAATTCATAACGCTACACTCGTGCATAATTTATTTTTAATTTGTGCATGAGCGTTAGTAAATTATTTACTTTTTGAAATAAAATTTGGCATCACTTTAATATTGAGACTTAGTAAACCTCAGTAGGTCTGCCAGTTGGGCCCATAAGAATTATTTGCTCGCCTTCTCTTAAGTGTCTGCATAAATTAGTGGAGCCGCCGATTTCCAGCACAATAGTGGAAATAATTCCTTTTTTTTTGTCTACTTCAGTGCCGGTTACGGCTATACCTTCCATAGCAAGGTTTGTATTATTGGCTTTTCTGCCATTGGTTTCAAAATTTTGCAATCTAAAGAATTGCCCAGGCTTAAAATTCTTTGCCGCAAGTGGTGCTTTGATCACTATTTCCACAACTTTGTCTGTTAAATATTGAACTTTTATAACCTTTGCAGTGAATTGCTCTTTGATTCTATTAAATAATTCTTTATTAGCCAGGTCTTCAACACTTGACCACGCATTTTTTTTCTGGCCCACAACATCACACACTGGAATGACAGAAACGAAGCTATTAACTCCACTCAAAAGCTGAGAAATAATAGGGTAGCCGTTTTTAGCACTTGCCATAGCTTTCACGACGCTGCCACTATACGAAGGGTGAAGATCACCAAAAAAGCTGATTGTTTTATTGCCTTGCTTATACACTAATATTCTATCTTTATTTTGCATTTTAGGAGAAAATATTGGGTCTATTTCTTTTCCTGATGAATTCAAATGAGTAAAATACCCATTACTTAATTTAAAATGCTTTTTATCTTCTGTTGCAATAACTGTATTTGGCTCAGTACCTGCTGCTATAAAAATAGAACGTGCTTTTATACGTTTGATTTCGCCGGATTTTGTGTCTATCAGTTTTATTAATTCAGCATGGTTATATTTATCCGTCACAACTTCAACTGGCTCTAAGTTTTCAATAAAGTAAATTCCTTCTGACAGTGCATTTTGCACCTCTTCGCTATTTAATCGATAACTTGGTGAATCTTTTAGCTCTTTTCTATATATAACTTTCACTCCCCCGAGGCTCTGCATTAACTCTAATATTTTTATTTCTCTATTCTCTTTTTTTGCTAACTTTTGCTTTTCTCGGATCAATTGTGCGTGCGATATAAACTCATTCGCAATTTCGCGCTCTTCTTCTGTCCAATCTTTTTCAACACAGTCCTTTCCATACTTATCAACTAATATCTCATAACGAAGAAGAAATTTTTCTACTTGAATTGGATAATACGCTAAAGCTTCAGTGGCAGTGTCAATCGCAGTAAGCCCCGCCCCTATGACAACTATCGGCATACGAACTTGCAGATTTGCTATAGAATCAAATTTAAGAGCGCCAGTCAGTTGTAACGACATCAGAAAATCAGATGCCATGCGTACTCCACGAGCTAGTATGTTTTTTATTTTGATCATTCGTGGCTTACCAGAGCCAAGTGCTAGGGCGATGTGATCAAAACCCAAGTTGAACGCGTCATCAGCATTAATCGTGCCACCAAAACGAATGCCTCCATAAAGTACGAAATTCTCACGTCTTTCCAGCAGTAATCTAATAATCTTTAAGTAATTCTTATCCCACCGAGAAGTAATGCCATATTCTGCCACCCCACCAAACCCTCCTGCCGTGCGTTCACTCAATTTTTCGTGTTTGAAATCTTTAATTAGCTGGAAATTATCGATCAAAGGTTCAATCTTTAGTCCATCAATGGTGATAACGTTATGCCCATCATTCAACAAATGATGAGCTAAATTAAAACCAGCAGGACCAAGGCCTACAACTAGAACGTTTTTTCCGGTGTTTTCTCTTGGCAATGAACGCTGAAAATTTAAAGGATTCCAACGGCTGAGCAGAGAATATATTTCAAATCCGTACGGTAAACTGAGCACATCATCCAGAATCCTTGTTTCAATTGCTGGCACATTTACGGGTTCTTGTTTTTGATATATGCACGAATTCATGCAGTCATTGCATATTCTGTGTCCAGTAGCCGCGCATAATGGGTTATCTATCATCACAATTGCAAGACTTGCTATGCTGTACCCTTCGCTTTTCACCAGATTCATTTCTGATATTTTCTGCTCTAGTGGGCAGCCGTGCAGTTCAACTCTAAGTGGAGACTTTTTGAAAGTATTGTCATCATTAATTAGCCCCTTTGAGCAGCTATCCTTACTTTGCTTATGACAAAATATGCAGTAGTGAGCATTATCCAATGCTTTATCTAAACTAGCCTTTTCACTTGTTAGGTCAAAACCGTATCGTCTTTTTACTTCATTTGAATACAGCACTTCAACTTTGTCTACTTCTTTTTTAGAAAATGGTATGAGGTTTTCGTGGTCAATTTTTTTATGTATGCTAAATAATATACTCTGTTTATTTTTTACTCTCCACACTGCATATTGTGCCGCAAGTTCTATTTCCTCTTTGTGATTTTCTTTATCTTCAAACCAATGCATCACCTGCTCAGCAAAATTTTTTTCTGTTGTTGGCAAAGTGAGAAAATGACTTAGTTTGTTAGTAATATCTATATTCGCCACATTAGTGTATTTCTTCAATGAATAGCGTTGGACAAATAATCTTTTGCACTTATATATTACAGCAAAGTCGTTGTGCTTTTTCTTTAGCTCCTCTATTTCTTTTTCAACATTAAAAAGTTTTGCAATAAATTCATCAAGTAAATATGAGAGGTCTATAATGAGCTGGCTATCTGTCATCCAAGTAGCTGACCGTTCTTCTTGTTTTCTAGATCCCAGTGTCAAGCACTGGGATGACGGGGGGTGACACTGGGATGATGGGAGGTGACACTGGGATGACATCGAAGAAGAAGCTGCTTTTTCTCTTGCTTCAATTAATGAACAAAACAAGCTCTCATCACATGATTTAATATAATTCAAAAATGTCTCATCTAATTTTGTTAATCCATTGCGAGTATATAGATTCGAAAATGAGATTTTGAAATTCAGCTTCATTGCTATACTATAAAGTGTACATGCTGTTTCTTACAGATGAAGATTTTATTTATTTTGCAATACTGCTGAGATTGTTGCTTCTGCAACTTTTTCTTCGCTAACAGATGCAATACACCTAAATTTGTATACACCTAAACACACACTTTGAATGTTAGCTTGAAGAATCAATGTGTCCCCTGGAGTAACTAGCTTTCTGAATTTTGCATTTTCAATGGATCTCAAGTAAACAACTTTATTTTCTATTGTTTCTTTACCTAGAACACATATAGCAGATGCCTGAGCTAGAGATTCAATTATCAAGACTCCTGGCATTATCGGATGACCAGGGAAGTGGCCAATAAAAAATGGCTCATTGAAAGTCACATTTTTGATTGCTTTTATACTTTTACCAGGATCACACTCTATAACTCTATCTACTAAGAGAAACGGATAAGAATGTGGTAGTGTTTTTATAATATCACTGATATTAAATTGCATAAGTCTATTCAATGCCTTTTAAAGCAAATTCAGGTATTTCCTTGTTTATATTGTTTAATACCACATCTGATAAATCAACTTCATCCATGGAGTATAAAACTTGGTTCTTTTTTGAAATAAATAGTACCAAATCTATGTTGTTTTTTTCTGCCGTTTTTTTAGCGACTTCTTTTATCTTGTTAAAAACACTCTCTACTGCTTCTCTATAGCTTTCTTCTAAATGTAACATTTTTTTAGCATAATTATCTCTAACATTTACAGTGTGCTTATTAAATTGTCCTGTCTTTTCCTTTTTTGCTTCTTCTGACAAAAGGTCAAATTCTTCTTTTGATGGCTTAAGTTTTTCTAACTCATTTTCAAATTCTTGTTGTAATCTAGAATTCTGCTCCTTTATTTGTTGTTGTATATTTTGCAGAGCAAGAGATTCATTGATGACTTTGTCACTATCGATAATTGCAGCCTTTGTGTTCTGAGGTTGATATCCTACAAACTTATACCCCACAAATAAGGAAATAATTAAGGCAATAACTGATATAAATAACTGTATATATTTCATTCAAATCCCCGCTTCAATAGAAAATTTAACATTTGGTGATGGTATTATATCATAAGATTCCTTTACTAAAGGAAACCCGAAATCCAATCTAAGTCTACCAAAAGGAGAAAGCATTGAAAAGCCAAAACCTGGTGACACTCTCACAAGCTTGCTATCATAGTATTTCCCTTCATACTTCTTATTTTTATCATCTAAGCCAAAAAGTGTTGCATAGTCAACAAATAGTGAGCCTTTGATACCAGCATAGTCATATAGTTTTGGTAGAGGAAAATCCACTTGCTGTGTTAGATTAAAATAAGTTTTGCCTCCTAATGAGCTTTTATTTTTGTCTTCTGCTCTTGGTCCAATACCGGAAAGGTCAAACCCTCTAATCTCATTACCCCCTTTAAAAAAGTGCTGGCCAATGTTTAGATTTTCATCAGTATAAGAAAAAATATGACCTGCCGCCATCTTAAAGCGTAGCGTTATATCATCGTCAATTTTGCTTAATATAGGGTGCGTATAAAAAGATAAGAATTCAGATTTCAGGAAATTCACGTTTCCTCCCAATCCTGAAATATCCTGACTTAAGCCCAGTAAATACCCTTCTTTTGGAGTATAGAGGTTATCCAGTTTATTATATGCCAACGTGTATCCCACTGATGAAATCTGATGTTTACCTTTTCGGTCCAGTATTATTTCAGAGATATCGGTGTCTTGTCCACCCTTATTATCCATGTGTATATGATTATACTTATAAGAATAGCGAAGGGAATTAGTTAAGTTCTCTGTGACTTTATATGATAACTTTGTAAAAAATCCCATATCGCAACTATCAAAAGTAGTGTTTGGTTTATCTTGTTTTTCATAAAATACACCCATGCCTAGTGACGTATCAGAATCGTTAAAATTATTTTCAACAAACTCTAAATCAGTAGAAAATACGTATTGACTTTTTTCAAGAGCAAAAGAGAGCTCTTTTCCAGTACCAAATAAATTACGGTCTTTGAGGTCAATTTTAATCAATGCTCCACCAGGAAGAGACACACCTCCTCCCAAATACAACGAAGTAGTGTTTTTTTCTTTAACACTTAAGTCAAGATTTACTGCATTATCATTAACTGCATAACTATTTACTTTCACTGTTTCAAAAAAATCACTACTCATTAGTTTTTTACGTGACTTTTGAATCTCAGATATATTGTACGCATCACCTTCTGCTACACTTAGCTTACTTCTGATCACTTTATCTAAAGTGCGATCGTTACCATCAATTGTAATTTGATTTATATAAATCTTTTTACCCGGCAGCACTCTGTAGGTTACATCTACAACATTGTCACGTTGTGCATACTCTGGATTAACTTTTGCAAATATATATCCTTTCTCATTTAAATATTTGTTTATTTTTTCTACTGTATTATTAATTTTAACTCTATTAAATATCTTATCGTTTTCCTCTGTTATAAAATCCAATATTTCTTCTTTTAGGCTCAAATCCTGAATTTCAGTTTCAATATTAACCTCATTATTTCCAAATAAATACTGCTGTCCTTCGTCAATCAAAAAAGTTAACTCTGTTTGATTGTTATTATCAACCTCAACAATTGGTTGAATATTATTTTGAATATATCCTTTAGATGAATAAAAATGATCGAGCAATTCTGTGTTAATCAATAGATATTGCGGTGAATAATGATTTCCGCCTTTAAAAATAGCTCTAAATAACTTACTAAATATGTCATTACTATGTCTTTTGATAACTTGCTCTAGCTCATTTTCAGAAAAGTTTTTGTTGCCTATAAATCTTATATCCTTAATTTTAGAGGTTTTGCCTTCTTTTATTTTAAAAATTAGATTGACTCTATTGCCATCAAGCTTATTCAGGTCATATTCAATTTTAACACCAATCTTACCGTTATTTCTATAAGTAGTGACTAAATTCACTAAATCGTTTTGCAATTTTGTTTCAGTTAAAATAGTTAGCGACTTTGATTGAATCACATTACTTAGCAGCTCTTTGCTGTTAAATAACTTATTGCCTTTTAACACTACCTTGTTAATCAGTGGATTTTCTTGAATTTTTATTACTAAATTTTTTTTATCATCTATGTAAGCATTAACACTAGCAAATAACTTTGTTTTATATAGATCTTTTATAATTGAGTCTATATCATCGTCGTTTATATAATCACCAGATTTTAGTTTTATATAGAACCCTATTGTCTGGTTGCTTACCCTCTCATTACCAATACATTTGACATCTTTCACCTGCACTTTTTCCGCAGTTCCTAAAGCAACAAGCAGGGCAGGAAAAGAAATAAAAACCACTACCAGTATATAAAATAGCTTTTTCATATTTTATTTCAAAAAAGATCCCTAATATCATTTGACATTCCAGTTGCCATAAGCAAAAACAACACTAAAGCACCAAAAATAGCTGCATATTTTTGACATTTCAAGCTTAAATCCCTACGTATAACCGCTTCTATGATATAATGAAATAAATGCCCACCATCTAGCAGTGGTATTGGCAGCAAGTTAATTGCAGCTAAATTAGCTGAAATGATTGCCATAAAATATAGAACCATAATAAATCCCTTTTTAGCTGATTGTCCTGAATATTTTGCGATTTTTATTGGTCCACCTATTTCACTTGCACTTCTCTTACCAACAATAATTTGAAAGATAGCTTTAATCGTTAAGCACATAGTGTGGTAAGTTTCACTTACTGATAAGCTCACAGCCCCAAGAAAAGACGACTGCTTTAATGTATTGACTGAAATAATCCCTATAGTTTCTCTTTCTATTGTGTTGCCAAAAACGTCTTTGTCCTTGATTATTAATGGAGTTAAACTGGTCCTGTGCTTCTCATTATTTCTGCTATACTCAATCTCCATTCTTGTTTTAGGATTCGACATTATCACACGTGAAATATCTTCAAAGTATTTTATTTTATGCTCATTGATTTGTGTAATAGTGTCACCTGGCAACAAACCAGCTTGCTTAGCTGCACTACCTTCGATTACATTTTCAATCACCGGTGGAGTGCGATAATAACCTGCTATGCTAAAAAATATTGTAAAAGCTATAACAGCAAATACCATGTTTGCAAAAGGCCCTGCAAAAACTACTGCTGCTTTTTTATGACGCGGTTTTGTATGAAATGAATACAATTTTTCTTCTTCCGTTAATTCTTGTTGATCAGCTGGGACACTCGCTGCATTAGTATCTCCTAGCATTTTAACATAACCACCCAATGGAACAACGCTTAATTTCCATCTAGTTCCAGACTTATCGTTAAAACCAAAAATTTCAGGACCAAAACCTATGGAAAAAGATTCAACTTTAACTTTGCATGCTTTGGCAACAACATAATGCCCATATTCATGCACGAATACTATGACAGAAATTATTAAAGAAAATGATAAAAAATAATATATTCCATCGCTAAATTGATGGATAAGATTAGAAATTAATTCCACCTGTATATTTAGATCTTAACAAAATGTTAAGTATATTAAAATGCGCCTCGCTTGACAAGTATTTAGTTTAACTTTTAAATTAAAAAAAGTTTAATTGTAATGACAGATACCTCACTACTCAGAAGAAAATTAATATATAGAAGCTGGCATAGGGGTTGCAAAGAAACCGATATACTTTTAGGGCATTTCGCATTGAAATATCTTGATAAATTTTCCTTAAGCGAACTAATCGAATACGAAAAAATAGTTGATCTTGATGATTACGAATTATATTGTTACATAACTCGTAAGACAAACCTCCCTCCTGGCTTGAATAGTCAGATAGTCAATTTAATTGCTTGCTTTATTGAAGCTAATCCTTTATGCACTCAAGATTAGTGATAATCTTATTTACCTTATCTAGTACCTCAGTATATTCTATTCTTTTCTCGTTTCTATACTTTTCGCGCTCTTGATTTACTTCATCTAATCGCTTTGTTAATTCTAAAATTTTATCCTCAAGAATTAGTGCTGCAAGTAAGAAATTTAATGCATCCGAACCCTTACCTCCAGTTTTTTGAGATACAGAACTAACTAACTTGTCAAAACTATTAGCAAGGCGTAATAAATGATTCCCCTTCCCACTTTCGCAAGATATTTTATATGTGTTATTACGTATAACTATTTCTACTACTTGCATATGGTGCTAAAAATTTCTATCGTACAGTATAAACTCAAACCCCTACTTTCATCTTATTTATGGTATAAATTTTTATTCATTTATCAAATCAGATAATTTTTTACTGCTACGAAAATATGTTTTAAAGTATTGATTCTTTGTAAACTTCTGTAACATTAAATGGCTTGTTTCTTTCAAGTTATAACTTCTAACTGAAAAAGAACCAAACCCCCTAATTTCAACTCTATTATGATGTTTCAATGTGCTTGAAAGTATCCCAAAAAATCTATCAACTATAGCTGCTATAACAATCTTATCTAAAAAAGGATGTCTTTTTTCTACCCTCGCTATTATATCAGACTTTGTTGCCATTTATATGAAGCCAAAATAAGTAAACCTTATCACTTAGCAGATAATGCTATGTTATATTCTTCAACACCCAATACTTCAACTTCTATTTTTTCTGATATAGAGAATTTTTTATTCTCTGGTAAATGCTCTTGATCTATTAGAAGGGTTACATCGTTCTCAACTTCAACGACTAGTCCATTATCTTCTCTCTTATCTACAATAACCTGTATTTTATCACCTACCTTAACTTTCTTTATCAGTTCTTCAAGAGGATCATACTCTATTTGTTTTATTCCAAGATAAATTCTTGCCCGATTCACGTTAGCCCTTATTACTTTTGCTTCTATTTTATCACCTACATTATACTTCTTTATCTCATCTGAACCATTTTTAGACCAACTAAAATCTTTCACATATATTGTCCCTTCTACGTTCTCATCTATTTCAGAATCACCGAAAGCAACAGATACATATGAGCCGGTATTATTCTTCACTTCACCAGAAACAATAGAACCAGGAGGATATTTATTGATAAATACTTGCCAAGGGTTGTCTACACACCTTTTCATGCTTAAACTCATCCTACTCTTAGCAATGTCAATACTGAGAATTTTTACATATACTTCTTGTCCCCTTGTTACGAGACTACTAACTGGTAAATTACTCTTAACCCAAGTTATTTCTGACGAGTGCACTAAACCTTCAATTCCAGGTCTAAGCTCAACAAATAATCCATAATCTTCTATGCTTGTTACATAACCCTTATGCACACTATCAACTGGATATTTTGACTCTGCATCTTGCCAAGGGCTATCTTCTAGCTGCTTCACACCCAAGGAAATTTTAGCATTTTCCTTATCTATTTTTATAATTTTAACTTTTATAGTCTGACCACAAGTAAAAACTGCAGACGGATGACTTACCCTACTCCAAGAGATATCTGTAATATGTAACAATCCATCTATAACTCCCACTACATCTGATTCATGAATACCGACAAATACACCGTAATGAGTGATACTTTTTATTTTCCCTTCTATTATATCGCCTTCATTTAAAGATTCTAAAAATTTAATTTTTTCACCAGCGTGCAATTTTTCTAACACCAGCTTTCTTGATACTACAATATTGCCCTGCTTCTTATCCATTTTAAGCACGATGAACTTTTGTTCAGTTTCAATAAGGTGCTTCGCATCTTTTACTTGCTTCAAATCCACATGACTCAGCGGTAAAAAAGCGCTTATTCCGTCACCAAGATCAACAATAAAGCCACATTTAATTGAGCGTTTAATAACTCCGCTTACTTCAGCCCTTGTAACTGTATCTTCTTCCAACTTATTCCATTTTTCGTCCCTAATTGCTTTTTCACGACTAAGAACAACATTACCATGATAATCTTCAATTCTTTCCACATAAACTCTGATTTTCGAGCCAATAATGACCTCATCATTACAACCGAGTTCCTTGATCAGAATTCTCCCGTCAGATTTTAAACCAATATCAACCACAACGTCGTTAGGGTTTATTCTTGTAATTACACCTTCTACCACATCTCCTTCTTTAATTTTGTTAACAAAAGAATCTTCAAACAAGGTATTATCTTGATCCTCAAATTGGCCTTGACATATCTCTTCTATAAATTTATTTGATGATAGCTTTCTGATAGTAACCGGTAGATTTACGACTGGATTATTATTATTCATACCTTTAACTTAAACTTTATTAGAACTCATATATTATATAATATTAACAATTATTGACAAGTAATTTTTCATTAACTCATTTCGAGAATTGTTTAAGCTATATAAAATATAGTGAGAAAATTATATATGTATCAAGAATATGCTATTTAAGAATAGCAAGTGGATTAGATCGTTCTCCAGAAGGTCCAGGCTAAAACCTGATGTTGATGAAATATTGGAAAAATATTCTATTCAAAACAGCAAGGAATCTATAGAGAAAATTGTAAATTCACAAAAAAGAATATGGGTAGAAATAGGCTTTGGCAACGGTGAAAATATGCTTTACCAGGTGCTCAATGAACCTGATCTATTATTTATAGGATGTGAGCCCTACTTAAAGGGGGTTTCTCGCTTGCTAACAAACATAGAAATACAGAACATAAAAAATATTTTAATGTGGACAGAAGATGCAAGAGAATTGATTGCAAATTTTCCTGATAACAGTGTTGAAAGATTCTTTATTCTCTTTCCAGATCCATGGCCAAAAAGAAGTCACAATAAAAGACGATTAATTAATACGGAATTTTTAAATTTATTAGCAAAAAAAATACTTATAACAGGGGAAATATTCATTGCAACCGATCATCAGGACTATGCAGAGTGGATAGCATCACATATAAAGCAGTGTAACTCTTTAATCTATAGGGAAGACGATTTCACAAGTTATACTCTTACAAAATACCACAGAAGAGCGCTCAAAGATCAGCGTAAAGTGAGGTTCTTTAAAGTAAGTGTTATTAATAATTTGCAGACTATGGATCAATAGAGTTTTTGCATATCTCTTTTACGTTAACTATAGATTAAAAATAATAAAAAAAGAGGGAGAAATAGAGTAAATTCCTTTAACTACTTCTCCTTATGAAGGAATAGACTTCTTGCATAACCCAAACTAAGTAGAAAAAAGGTATCATCCAAGTAGCCCCTTTCTCGTCATGCCGCTGCGAATCGTCATACCGCCGCGGCGCTAACACGTAGCGGGATGATGAGGCTTATCGTCATGCCACCGCGAACCGTCATACCGTCACGGTATCTCTTAGCCGCTAACAAGTAGCGGGATGACGGTTGTCAGGTTAGCTGTTATCCCAGTTTTTGACACTGGGATGACAACGAAGGGCTACTTGGATGACAGGGAAGGATGCTGGAATGAAGGTTTTTCAAATTGTCGATAAACCTAAATCTATAATAACTATTTGCCTTTTTTCTAGGTTATGCAAGAAGTCTACTGAATAACAGTAAGATTTTTCAATCCTGTTCCACAGCAAATTTTAGTGCCATGTGAGTAGTTATGGTGCTGTTAACAATCAAAATAACAAAAACTAAGATGGTGATTAGTAGTGTATAAATATTCAAGGATAAATTTTCAAATTGAGTTAGCATTTTAAAATACACAAAGGTTGGCATTATCATTGGCAAAACAAGAATTTGCGATACTCCTGATGCTAAGTTGTTTTGACCAATCATCAATGCATTTCCAGTAGCTGAAATATTAGTGATTATCAGCGTATTAAATAATAAAGACACTCCAACTGCTATTGAGTGTTCAATACTATTGCCTAGAATTGCAAAGCTGAATATGGAAGAAATTACTGAAATCGGTAACCCAAATAATAACCAGTGAGCGAAAATTTTATAAGCAACTATAAGCCTAGAAGAGAGTGGCTGTACAAAGATTTGCTCTAATATTCCATCATGATAATCAGATGTAAACAAATTATTTGTAGAAATCTGCAAAACAAATGTAGCACATATCCATGTTAATGTTAACATAACTTCTTGTTTATTGTTGTTTTTAAGTGTAAATGAAGATAAACTTAACATTATGATAAAAATACATACTATATAGGTAAAGTTCTTATCATCTATTACTAATTTTTTTACTGAGTCGATCATACTAGGCTTTTAAATGTTTATTATAAATTATAGTGTTTACTTTGAGGTAGTATAATTTTTTGTTCATAAATTATATAGGTTTTATTATTTTTTTGATAATGCAATTATGGAAAAGTTACCAAAAATAAAGTCACCAGAAGATTACACTCCTTCAGAAGATGAAGAATATATGAGCGTAAAACAACTGGAATACTTCAGCTTAAAGTTACAATCAATACTCGCTGAGTTAGAGAAACAAGAACTAGAAGATAATAGTATTGATACATACTATTCTGATGAAGATAGTGGAAACGAGGAATTAATCAAGCGTCGAAAAGATAGAAAAGAAAAAATTAAGGAGGCGTTAGAAAAAATAAAATTAGGCACTTATGGTTACTGCGATGGAACAGGAGAAGAAATAGGAGTCGAAAGACTTAAAGCTAATCCGCTTGCTATATATTGTATTGAAGAGCAAGAGAGAGTAGAAAAAGAAAAGAACGTGTACAACATTAACGATTAATTTACACATAAGTGGTGAGCCCATTGGACTTCAAGAGGAGCAAGAGGCGCTGAAGTATGTTATGCTATAAAGAAAGTGGAAAATTGGACATTCTCAACTTGACTCCTGCAGATTAAAAATTAAGTTGTATCCGTTCAGGCAATGGCGTCAACTTAAGGAAAAATATCAGCGATAGTGTATAAAATTTCTCTCCAAATTTTTTATCATTAAATTATCCAAAGAGTGCAAGGGACAGCACTTTTGTTTCTGTTTTATTTCAACAAAGAAGTCTAAAATGTGTCCTTTTTAGGTGAAATATGCAAAAAGGAAAAAACCTTATTCTACAAATTAAAAATATAATATACTCGAAAACTTTTCAGAAAATCCATTGTGTTGAGTTTTACACGAACAAGAAAACTTCCTTTTTCGACAGTATTTTCTATGATTTTAAAGTTAGTTAAAAAAAGTTTGGGAATAGAATGTGAACTTATGGAGCCATTGACATGTACCCTCAAAGCAAGCTTTTTCTAAAGCAAGATATAAGATTTGCCATACAGGCTTTCAAGAATTTAAGCATCCAAACAGCCTATCAGGATGAACCTGAGTTGGAGAGGCTATAGACTTATTGCAGCAGATGGTTCTGGTATGAGATTACCCAGCTCTGGGGAAATTGTATCCGAGTTTGAACCAAATGGAACAACAGGCACCATTGGCAATTTGTTTGTTGATTTGTGTACTTCGCTGATTTGCAGTGCTCGTCTTGCAGCTTGGAATATAGGTGAACAAACGTTGGCGGCAGAGCAATTACCCGAAGTTATCACTCAAATGCGTTTATTAAATCAAGAGAAATTATTATTTATCTATGATCGTCTTCAGTAAAATTCATTCAGCAGCATTATAATTTGGAAGTAGATTTTATTTTTCTCTTGCAAAAAAGAAATTATAGTAAGCTATGGGAACGCTGGCGAATTAGATTTTGATTTTATATTAGAAAATGAAAAGCTAAAAAATAAAATGAAAGGACAGAAAGTAAGAGTTATAGTGCTGACATTAGCCAACTGAGAAACAGAGTTTTTGACCGAGACTTTGGAGCAAAGCTTATGTGTTAAGGTGGCACATAGAGAAGTGCTATAAACGACTCAAAGTAGGAGCAGAGTTAGAGAATTTTTCTGGAGAGGCTGTATTACAAGAATTTTGGGCAAACTTGGTCATGTGCAATATATTATCGCTTCATATATGTGATGCACAAGGGCCTTGGAACCCAGATCAAATTACTGAGTATCGTTTAAATTTTTCAGTTTTATTTAGTGTAATGAGACAGAAACTCTATCAGGTACTTATTGCGCCAAAAAACTTTCAAGCCCTTTTTAAGTATACGCGCTAAAGTTAAAATCCGACCGGGACAGCCGCAATAAAGTAGATAAGCCTAAACGCCATCATGTCTTTAGGAGAGTTTGCTAATGAAAGTTCTTAAGTTGACGCCATTGGCTGTTCCGATTCGTTATATGACATAAGAGCATCATATATTTCATGCAATGTATTTGAGATGTTTTTTTCCATATGTTGATTAATATGCCCATATATTGTCGTCTCTTCCGAATACTCTGTATCTTTATGTATATGATTTTGTTGCTTTAATTCTTCTCTATCTACACTCTCTATTTGCTCTGACACTAGCATAACTACCCCATATTTTACATAACGAAATAAAAAAATTCTAACTGTAGTATGCTTATATAATCTACGAAGTCAATAGTTAAATTGAAAAGTTTCGGTTATAATTTACTTCATATAGAACATGCCCTTGAATTATGCTAAAAATCGCCATAGTAGGCCTACCAAATGCTGGAAAATCGACCCTATTCAACAGATTAGTAGGAAGAAAAGCAGCAGTAGTGAGTAACATTCCAGGAGTGACAAGGGATAGGCGAGAGGGAATGGGGAGAATTAGCGATTTGGAGTTTAAAGTTATAGATACAGGAGGATGGAACGACCAAACTAATTTTTCACTACAAGTTATTGAACAAATCGAATTTTCTTTATCCAATTCAAACATAATTTTCTTTCTTGTTGATGCAAAAGTGCAAAATGAGCGAAATGAAGAGTTTGCAAAGTGGCTGAAGAGAAAAATAAATAAACCTGTAATACTAGTAGCAAATAAATGCGAGAGTCATAAATCCGAAAATGTTGATTATTTGCAGTTTTTTGATTTTCTTGGCCCGGTGTATATCTCTGCCGAGCATAATCTTGGCATGGTTGATCTTTATGATGCATTAGCTGGTGTTATTGAAAATTTTAACGAGAACACTGAGTTACCTAACAATGAACTGAGTAGGCTGAGGATCGCGATCATCGGCCGTCCGAATGTTGGAAAATCAACTTTTTTAAATGGTTTACTTGCAGAAAACAGACTAATAACAAGTTCAGAGCCAGGTACCACACGTGATTCTGTGGATATTACATATGATCATGATGGAGAGTTAATTACTCTAATTGACACTGCCGGAATCCGCAGAAAGGCGAATGTTGTAGATGGCTTAGAATCAAGATTTGTTGAGAAAAGCATGGAATCAATCAAGCGCTCTCATGTGGTAGTTTTAATGCTAGACTCCCTAGTTGGTATTGAGCAGCAGGATTTATCAATTGGTGAAGCTGCAATTAAGGGAGGGAAAGGGATTATTGTTGTTTTAAATAAGTGGGATTTAATAGGTAAGGATGACAGAAGCAGGTTAATAAAATTTGTCAAACAACAGGAAGTAACCAGGTTATTCTTGGAAGTGCCAACTATAACAATTTCTGCGTTAAAAGGCATGCGCTGCGGTGATGTGATAGATAAGTGTCTTGAAGTGAGTGAATCCTTGAACAAGAAGATCAGCACTGCAAAACTGAATAAGTGGCTCATAGATGCTGTAGGAAAACATTCTCACCCTCTTGTAAAAGGCAAAGCAGTTAAAATGAAGTATATCGCTCAAATTGGTACTAAACCTCCAGCTTTTTCTTTGATATGTAACATACCTGAAAGTGTTGATGAAAGTTACAAACGCTATTTAATTAACGATCTCAGAAAAAATTTCTTTGCAGACGGTGTGCCAGTTAGATTGCTTTTGAAAAAAAATAAAAATCCCTATGTAAAATGAATACTCTGCTTTATACTTTCAGGGATAATTTACTTAAAGTTATGTGTAATAATTCCAGAATTCCTGCAATCTTTCTGCTGTCGAGTGCCGCTGCTCTAATTTTTGCATATGTGCTAGAATATTTTTTCAACATGCTGCCATGCAAGTTATGTACATACGAGCGAATAGTTTACTATATCGCTGGATTACTTGCAGTAGCGTGCATGCTTAAAGACAACAAAATTCTAATCTATGCAATGTTTTGCAGCTACCTCATAGGTGCAGTAATATCTTTTTATCATATAGGTCTTGAACTCCACTTATTTCATGATGTTTTAGGTTGTACAGAGCAAGCAAGTAGTAACGTTAGTATAGAAGAGCTCAGAAATAATCTACTAAATCCTAATTACTCTCCATCTTGTGACAGACCTCATTACGTTCTAGGTGTTTCCTTAGCAACATGGAATCTAATTTATCTCATAGTAGCTCTGTTCGTATCAGGTAAGGTGTATTGTGGAGAAAGAAAGAAATCTAAATAATTTAAGGTACAGCAACAATCAGTTCTTGCAACAGGCAATTAGAGTAGATCACGCTGGAGAATATGGAGCTATTTGCATTTATTCTGGTCAAAAATTTATTCTTAAGAAATCTTCTATAATCAATGAAATAATTGAAATGGAAGAGCAGGAAAAAAAGCATTTTCACTATTTTAATGAGAAAATCAAAGAGCAAAAAGTTCGTCCTACTGTTTTGTTGCCTGTTTGGCGTGTTTTAGGAGTGTCGCTTGGCGTTGCAACTGCCATTATGGGCAAAAAAGCTGCTATGGCTTGCACTGCTGCAGTTGAAGAAGTTATCGGGGAGCACTACAAAGAGCAAGTTTCACATTTAGAAGATGGGGAATTAAGAGAAACTATAAGTAAATTTCGCGACGAGGAGTTAGAGCACAAAGATATTGCAATTCAGCACAATGCTGAAAGCGCATTTGGCTACAACATTTTATCATCATTCATAAAAACAGGCTGCAAAACTGCTATTTACTTGTCTAAGTTAATTTAACTAAGCAGCTTTCTTAAAGTGTTTTAAATGTTCTGATAACAACAGAAACCAGGAAGGAATTCAAGTGTAACAATTATTTTATAACTATATTTACATATCACCATTATTAATAAATAATTAGTATTTGTAAATTAAATACATCTAAAGTATAGACTGCAAAGGAGGCAAAAGTGCGTTTTAATTTAGAAGAGGGAAATGCTCTTATGTAATACCTGCCACAGGTTCACAACTGTACGAACATTCATTTTTGAAGGTAAATTGCACAGCAAATGGTGTCATTCCAGTCTGGAATCCAGAAATTTTGCTTATAACTGAGCTGATAAGCTAAAGGTAATTGTCTTACACTAAAACAAACGTTTTTAATTAAGTTGCATAGAACCAGTGTCTGGGCACTGGGATGACACCCCACTGGTGGTCCAAACTACAACGTTCGTACAGTTGTGGATTCCAGACTGGGATGACACCCTACTGATGGGCCCAAATCACAATGTTCGTACAGTTGTGGGTCAGGCTATAGGATGACAGAAGTTGACTTTATTAGCTATAGGTGGTATGACACTTAGTCAATTTAAGTAAGCAGATGATCTTAGCTACAAAAGTATTTTTTACCTCATTTGTTTTTGGGTTTATTCTTTTTCCCTATTTTATAAAGCTTCTAAAAAAAATAAGCAAAGATGGGCAACCAATTAGATCATGTGGACCAGAAAGTCATTTAATAACAAAAAAGAATGTACCACCTATGGGCGGAATAATAATACTGATTTCTTCTTTATTACCAATTTTACTCTGGGCTCAGTTAACACCAGAAATTTTGCTGCTGATATTGATAACTCTATTTTTTGCTCTACTTGGATTTATTGATGATTATTTAAAATTGAAGACAAATCACTATCGAGGTTTAAGTGCAAAAACCAAAATACTTATTCAGTTTATTGTTGCTCTGGTTGGTGTGTTTATACTTAAGCTATACTCTGCTGAATGTTTTACAAAAACGTCCCTATTTAAAGGAGTAATAATAGATTTTGGCTATCTATATGTTCCGTTTGCTGCGTTTGTAATTGTCGGCTCTTCTAATGCTGTGAATCTCACAGATGGTTTGGATGGCCTTGCTGCAACTCAAGTTATCACTTCCTTTGCTTTTTTGGGGCTAATTGCATATATAACTCAGGCAGATATGAATATTACTTTATTCTGCATTGCATTTATAGGAGCTATTCTAAGTTTCTTGTGGTTTAACACACATCCAGCAAAAATATTTATGGGTGATGTTGGTAGCTTGTCGGTAGGTGCGGCTTTAGGGTTAACTAGTGTCCTAATTAAAAGAGAAATGCTTTTTGCCATTATTGGAATAATCTTTGTAATAGAGACTCTATCTGTTATTATTCAGATATCATATTTTAAATATACAAAGTTTAAATATGGAGAAGGAAAAAGAGTTTTTCTTATGGCACCAATACATCATCACTTTGAGAAGAAGAGATGGTCAGAAAATGTAATCGTTATGAAATTTTGGATAATTTCTATTATCTGTTCAGTTTTTACTATAACTTTCTTATTATAAAAACCTATGAAATACCCAGACTTTACATTAGAAAATAAATTATCAGGAGTGATAGCAGGAGTGGATGAAGTTGGAAGAGGTCCGCTAGCTGGTCCAGTAATATCCGCAGCCGTAGTGTTTATTGATAGAAATACAATTATTGATGGAATCAACGACTCGAAAAAGTTGACTCCTCAATGTAGGCAAGTCCTATATGAAAAAATAACATCCGTTGCAAAATTTGGTATAGGAATGGCAAGCGTAGAAGAAATAAATTCATACAATATCTTGCAAGCAACAAAGCTTTCAATGAAACGTGCGTTGATAGACTTGGACCTAGAATTAGATTATGTACTAGTTGATGGTAATCAACCACCTGAAGTGAAATGGCAAGTGAAATCCATAGTAAATGGTGATAATTTGAGTACATCAATTGCAGCAGCTTCAATCGTTGCAAAAGTTACGAGAGATCGGCTTATGCAAGAATTGCATAATAAGCATCCTGAATATAATTGGTATAAAAATAAAGGATATGGGACAAAAGAGCACCTTAACGCTATTGGCCTTTATGGAATTACAGAACATCATAGAAAAAATTTTGCACCCATATCTCGGGCATTATAGCCTTTACCCTTTTTTGAAAGGTATGGTTTCATTAAATAGGCAAACTGTACTCGATCCATTCCTTAAGGTAAACACTGAACTTACCCTTTCGATTATCAGGTAGTTATCAACTGTACGGAAATTTACTAAAGACTCATATCCTGCAGAATCAACCATAAAAACTGCCGGAAAATCAGAGTTTATTTTATTGAATTGTAGATATGTAAATTTTCCGTCATCAAAAACCTTAATTGGTATTATTGACTGACTACCTTTGACGTGCGAGATGGAATAATTAAAATTTAATCCCTTCTTTACAACTTCAATATCATTGATATCAGGAATAATGGTATGACTAGCTTGTTCGAAGATATCACCGTTATTTGTTGTGTAAATCTCATCACTGCTAAATAGTGGATAAAGAAACCTTACTTCATATGCTAATCTTGGATCATCTAGTCCAGTTGCTTCTTCAGCATGAAGTTCAAAGTAATAAACTCTTTTATTGGTAATTATAGTTGCATTAGTATCGGCAATATCATCTATAGGCTTAATAAACAATCTATTACCTTGAGGAAGGAGTTGCCAACCAGTTGAATCACCCATTGAAAGGTTTTGTATTACCTCCCCTGGTTCAAACAATATACTGGACTGATAACCATAAAAACCCGTATACTTATGTATAGCTTGTGGGTTATAATTTATCACCTTTATGTGATTATCTCCAGCTATTGAACGTGGCTCCTGTTTTGCAAGTGCATCACTACCACAGAGGAACAACAGTACGGCAAACAGTAAACCAATCATAATATCAAAATAAATTAATTTTCATTTTATCATTGATAGACATGCACTGCAACTATTAAGGCACTTTCTATACTATAAACCCCAAAGCAAGCGGTAGAAAAGGCAAGAAATAAGGCAAACTCCTTAAATACTTTAGAACTACAGGAGGCTTTACCTGAACGGATATACTTGGAATCCTGCCATTTTCACTTTGTAAACATACCAAGAATTCTGTCCATTATTCCACCCATATTTGCTTCAGCTTGAGTATACTCTATTTTACCACCATGCAAGATTAGTTTAATATCTGATCCAGGTGATATATTAACAAATTTACTGCCAACAACTCCACTGCTAGTGATCAGAGCTGAACTATCAATTGGCAATTTTATGTCTTTGCTTATACACATATCGATTCGTGCTACGTAGGTAGCTTTGTCAAGTGATACACCAGTTATGCTTCCAACATCTACACCAGAGATCTTGACACTATCACCAACTCCTATACCGTTAGCGTTAGCAAAAAGACCATATATTTTATTGCAATCCTTATAGTTTTTCTTTATGTAAGATAGCTTATCAATAGCAAAGAAAATCAGAAAAATAGTGAAAATTAATACAAATAATCCAGCGGTTATTTCAAGTATATTTGACCTTCGCATCTTTAGTTATCAGGACTCCAGCTTTTATAGTAATTTTTCACTTTTTGGTTTGGATAGTATGCATTTTTTGTACCCGTTAAATTAGGAGTATGTTTTACTTTTCTTTTTTTATTATTAACTGGTACTACATTATCAGTATAGTGAAGCCATATATGCCATTCCGGAGGCACTGTTGTAGGCTCAGAGACACTGCTATACATAACCCACCTTTTTCCTTTACTTGATTCATAGTAAGAATTTCCATTTTCATCTCTTCCTACAAATTTATCTTCTCTTCGTAATAGGCGTTTTATTGCGTTACAAATTTTAGATAACATAAGGGTATTAAAACAAAAAGTATTATATATACTAATACTTTAACGATATATTAACAACAATTTAATGCAATTACCAATCTTACAAGTTATTATACCAATAATTGCATCAATGTTTTGCTTTCTTGCCAAGAAACACAAGGTATCTTGGTTTATTTCTTTTATTGCAACAACAATCACTCTTATCATTTCATCAATACTACTCATTAAAACATATAAAGGTGAAATTATAACTTATCACCTTGGAAATTGGGCTCCTCCGTATGGAATAGAGTTAAGAATCGACGTGTTAAACTCCTTGATTCTAACTTTGGTGAATTTTATAGCGCTGATTAGCGTGCTTTATAGCTTTTATATTAACGAAAAAGAAATTAGCAAAAACAAAATCACTGGTTTTTACTCTCTATTTCTACTGTGCTTAAGCGGACTGCTCGGGATTCTAGTAACAAACGACATATTTAACCTTTACGTTTTCTTGGAAATTTCATCTCTTTCTTCTTATGTATTAGTTTCAATGGGAAGGGATAAAAAAGCCTTGGTTGCAGCATTTGAATATCTAATTAGTGGAACAATAGGCGCAACATTTTATTTATTTGGCATCGGGCTCTTGTATTCAATGACTGGAACGCTCAATATGTCTGACATGGCTGAAAGAATAGTTCCATTACACGATAACAACATCATAAAACTTGGCACGTTGTTCATTTTTATTGGTCTCTCAATCAAAATGGCACTGTTTCCATTAAGCAGGTGGCTGGTTAATGCATATAGTGAGGCGCCAAGTTTCATTAGCATATTCTTTTCAGGCACAGTGACAAAAGTGATGATATATGTTTTCATCAGAATCTTTTATACTGTTTTTCATCAAAATTTCTTCTTATTTAAACCATCACTAAGCAACGTGATAATTATCCTCGCACTTTGCGCTGTTATATTTGGGTCGATATTTGCAATAACCGCAAAAGACATAAAAAGACTGCTTGCTCACTCTAGTATTAGCCAAATTGGTTATATAATTTTAGCACTGAGTTTTAACTCAAAAACAGGTGTATTTGCAGCAATTCTTCACATAGTAAACCACAGCATAATAAAAACATCTTTATTTATGGCTGCAGGATGTATTTCTTACAAATTTGATACAACAAAAATAGAGAATTTATCGGGACTCAAGAAATCAATGCCTTATACAGCACTTGCGTTCACTCTACTCAGTTTAGCATTAATCGGTGTGCCTTTAACAAATGGCTTTGTAAGCAAGTGGTATATAATGAAAGCAATTATCGAATCTCATGCGTGGATTTCCCTTGTAACATTTGCTGCTGGCTCTTTCCTTGCATTGATATATATGTGGAAGATGGTAGAGAAAATGTATTTTGAAAATGATGCAACGTCACGCACTGGAATGACACCGGACAAAATTAATGATGTGCCATTTCCTATGCTTTTCTGTCTATTGTTTATGGCAGTTTTAACAGTAGTAACTGGAATATATAGCACTCCAATTCGGTTAGTAGTTGAGAAGTTGGTTTTTTGATTTTTATCTTTGTTTCATATTTTACTATACTTTAAGGTTATAAGGTCTTTATTGTGGATAGACTGAAGAAGATTCATTGGTTGTTAGTCATTAACGTGATAGCGCTGTTTTGCGTTGGCATTGTTGTTCAATACTCTTCTGCTGGAGGAAAGTGGGTGCCATTTGCGATTCACCAACTGGTCATATTCTCCTTCTTTTTCCTACTTGCTATAGCTATGTCATTCATAGAGCTAGATTTTTATTTGAAGCACGCCTACTTTTTTTATGTAGCAGCAGTGATTTCGCTATTAGTAGTGAATTTTTTTGGCTCACACATAATGGGTGCAACAAGGTGGATAAGAATTGGATCAATTAGTTTGCAACCATCAGAATTTGCAAAAGTAGGCTTAATACTTGCGCTTGCTCGCTATTTTGATAAGCAGAGTGTATATAAAATGATGGAATTTAAAAGATTGCTTAAGGCACTTATAATTATTTTCTTACCCGTGTTCTTGGTGTTAAAGCAACCTAATTTAGGCACAGCTGTGATAATGTTATTTATAGGGATATCAATTATATTCACAGCAATAATAAAAAGATCTCATTCGGTAATATGTGGAACGCTTGGCATTTTTGCAGTACCGGCTATTTGGCCTTTTTTACGTCCTTATCACAAGCAAAGGATATTGTCGTTTTTGGATTCATCAGTGGATCCACTTGGAATAGGTTATAATGCGCAGCAATCTCAGATAGCTATTGGTTCAGGAGGTTTGCTTGGTAAGGGCTTTGTTAACGGAAGTCAAACTCAACTTGGATTTTTGCCGGAGAAACGTACAGATTTTGCTTTTGCAGTGCTGAGTGAGGAATGGGGATTTTTAGGTAGCATGGCTTTAATTTTGCTTTATACCTCATTACTTGGCATAATTTTCTCTATCGCTTATAGGTCGAAAAATTATTTTTCTAAGTCGATATCTATCGGCATTTTCGCCTTTTTTAGTGCTCATTTCTTTATAAACATCGGAATGACAATGGGCCTCTTACCTGTGATAGGCGACCCATTGCCATTTCTGTCCTATGGAGGAAGTACAACTGCTGCAAGCTTAATATGCATAGGATTATTGCTGGCAATAAAAGCAGATGAACAACAAAATGCTTGTATTTTACCTATGCTAAAGTAAAATTAAATTTTACTTAATAGTTTTTATGCTAGATGAAATGCGTGAGGAATGTGGGGTATTTGGCATAAGTTGCAACCAAAGTGCTGCTTTTAACTCTATACTTGCTCTCCACGCTTTGCAGCATAGAGGTCAAGAGTCTTTTGGCGTAGTAACCAGTAACAACGATAAGCTGCACTCTTATCACTTTCAAGGTCAAGTGAGCAGCGTATTTGATGATATAGATGAAATAAAGAAATCCTTACCTGGAGATTGTGCAATAGGTCATGTTCGATACTCAACAAGTGGTAATAAGTTTGGAGTGCAGCCCATGTTTAGCAAAAGTGGCAAATTTGGGGATTTCGCCATAGCACATAATGGTAATTTAATTAATATTTCTCCGATACGCGAACAATTGATTAAACAAGAGTGCGTTTTTCAGTCAGATATTGATACAGAAGTAGTAGTGCATCTGACAGCAAGCGGTGAAAAAGATAGCTTTTTAGAGAGTTTTATATATGCATTAAAGCAAATACAAGGTGCTTATTCTTTTGTTGCAATCAATCAAGAAGTAGTTATTGGAGTACGTGATTCATCTGGAATCAGGCCTCTTGTTTTAGGAAAGTTAAACGGTTCTTACGTTCTTGCATCTGAAACTTGTGCTCTTGATATAATAAATGCAGAGTTTGTTAGAGAAATAGAACCAGGCGAATTAGTTACCATCAGTTCGGGTAGTAAGCTAGCCTCAATGTTTCCTTTCCCACAGCAAAAATCAAGTTTTTGTATTTTTGAATACGTTTATTTTTCAAGACCAGACAGCATAATGGAGAATAGGTCTATATACGATACAAGAAAAGAAATAGGAAGAATACTTGCAGAAGAGAGCCCACCAAAAAACAATGTAGATATGGTTGTACCAATACCTGATTCTGGAATACCTGCAGCTATTGGATATGCAAAGCATTCAGGATTACCTATGGAACTGGGAATAATTCGTAATCATTACATAGGAAGAACTTTTATACAACCAACCGCTGAAGTACGTAAAGTTAGAATAAAATTAAAATTCAATGCTAATAAGCACACTTTGAAAGGTAAAAACATAATTTTAATAGATGATAGTATAGTGCGTGGTAGTACGTTAACAAATATAATAGTTATGCTAAAGGATGCAGGAGTAAAAGAGATTCACCTCAAAATTTCAAGCCCACCAATTAAGCATTCTTGTTTTTATGGAATAGATACGCCAGAGTGCAAAGATTTAATTGCTGCAAATAAATCTGTAGAGGAAATTAAGGAAGTTATAGGAGTAGATAGCCTAGCCTTCTTGAGTATTGATGGATTATATCAGGCTGTTAAAGGAGAAGTGCGTAACAATGCTACACCACAATATTGTGATGCTTGTTTCACTGGTGATTATCCAATTGGCAAATAGTCTACGCAAGATCTTAAGTTTTTAAACCGCCAAAATTTCTCTTGGCCTTTACTAATTCCGATTCTCGGAGTGCACACATAATCTGGTTTGAGGTGAGATTCATAAACACAAAATTCGTGGCTTATAGTAAGGTCCTGTTTGTTATGTTCTTTTGTAATATTTAATCTTTTACACAATATTCCTGGCCCACCTAAATTTGCCTCAAGCGGTTCAATGAGCTTTAATCCCCGTATTAACACTGCTGCTGGGAACCCTTCTGCTTCTGTTACAATATTTAAACAGTAATACATTCCATATATAAAGTACACATATGAAAACCCCGGCATACCAAACATTACTGAGGTTCGGTTAGTATAACCCTTAGCTGCATGACAAGCTGGGTCACTCATTCCTATATAGGCTTCAACTTCGGTTATTATTCCACTAAAGTTAGAAAATTTCAGCATCTTTCCTAGTAACTCCCCGGCTACAACCAAAGTTGGCCGCTCGTAGAAATTTCTTGGTAGTATTGTGTTGCTCATCATAAAAGTATAAGTTACTTGCAGATGCAAGCAACTTATACTGAATTTTCACTACTTTACCTATTTTGAAGCAGCAGGAGCTTGATGCTTTTGTGATGCGCCGCTCAAGTCTTCTACATTTGTTGAATGCTGCTCCAAAAATTTTACTTCTTCAGAGCTTTGTTGTAATTGTGTTTGTGGCAATTGTGATGCTAACACTTCATGTAAAGGCTTTGCTTCATATTGCCTTCCTACTTTTACTTCTTTATGTGCAGCTAATTGCTCCATAGTAACACCATTACTCTCAATAAGTTCTACGGAGCCATTATCATGAATATTAATTTTAATATTACATTCTTTTCCTTGAGCATTCCATTTTAAAGTCATTTGATATGACCCATTAGCTACTTCATAAATTCTTGTTCAATGTTCATCAACCCGGCAACGTAGCCCCCTTGCTTTACTTTGAGGTAGCAATAGTGTAATTGCTTTCACGCCATATTGTTTACACAAATCGTTATTTAGAATGTCACTCATGCTTATTTCTTTTGTATTACTACCTATCGCAATTCTTACGGCAGGCTCAATAATATTATCTTCATTTTTGCTTTCTTTAAGTTTTATAAATTCTATATCATTATTTTCTATATTTTTAGATATCTCTTCTTTAATTTGTTCAGCAATTTTGCCTATAATGTTCTTACCACCATATTTATTCTCATCCCGAGCAGTATATGTACATATACCATTACTATCCTTATGAATATAAGGTTTTGGTTTCTTTTTATTAGTGGTATTAGTAGAAGTGTTGTTCTGCATTATAAAGAACTCATTCCATTCTTCTGCATTATTAAGAGTGACGTATTTAGGTACGTTCTCATCTAGTGTTGATTTAGGTACATTTTTAGTATCCGAAATCGAATTATTATCAGAAGGACTGATATTTAGATTAGAAGAAGTTTCAATTAAAGATACAGTTTCAGTGCTATTAGTTAACATATATGCCTCCATTATTTTTAATATATAAATGTTAGCATATAGATACCACGCCAATTAGTCAATATAAATTATGATGTTTAATGTTGAAAGCTCAAATACTCCTTTGCTTGATCGGTTAGAACGCGCCCTCTTGGTGTGCGCTTTACAAAACTAATTTTGATTAAATAAGGTTCTACTGTTTCTTCAATATTGCCAACATCTTCGGATAGCGCAATAGATATGGTGTCAATTCCAACAGGGCCTGAAGTGTTGAATAAAAATCTTAGATAATTCATATCAAGTTTATTGAGTCCCATTTTATCTACACCCAATTTTAGTAATACAGAATCAGCGACTTCATAAGTAATTTTTTTATCATCTTTCACTTCAACAAAATCCCTTATTCTTCTGAGTAACCTCAAAGCAATTCTTGGAGTGCCGCGCGCACGGGAGGCAATTTCCCGTGCTGCATCCTCTTCAATTTCAGCAGAAAGAACTCTTGCGCCTCTTTTTATAATATTAACCAGCTCCTCAAAGGAATAAAACTCAAGATGCAAAGGAATGCCAAAACGATCTCTGAGTGGCGCAGAAAGTAATCCAAGCCGTGTTGTTGCTCCAATTAGCGTAAATGGTGGTAGATCTATCCTTAAAGTGCGAGTAGATGGACCTTCACCTACTAATATGTCCAGGCAAAAATCTTCCATAGCAGTATATAAAACTTCTTCGATGCTGCGATTTAATCTATGAATTTCGTCGATAAATAGAACATCTTTTGCATTTAAAGTGGTAAGCACTGCGGCCAAATCTCCAGCTTTACTAAGTAAAGGACCAGAAGTTGCGCGAAAGCTAACTCTTAATTCTTTAGAAACAATTTGTGCTAAAGTTGTTTTGCCAAGCCCTGGAGGACCATATAATAAAACGTGATCTAAAGCTTCAGTTCTCGTCTGTGCAGCGTTTATAAACACTTTTAAATTTTGTATTAAGTCTTTTTGCCCGACAAAATCATCAAGTTGTTCAGGCCTGATGTTGATATTGCGCACATCTTCAGTATATTCTTTACCGCACGATATTGATTTCATAGTATTGAAAGCTCCTTAAGCGCCATGCGAATAATATCCTTAGTGTCCAGATTTGGCCTGTATTTTTTTATCGTATCATAAGCTTTCATTTTTTCATACCCAAGATTGATCAATGCTGAAAGGGCATCTTCATTAATTGGATGAAAATTATTGTTATTTATTTCTAGTTTACTCACTTTGCCACTCAATTCAGTGATGATTCGATTTATGAGTTTCAGGCCAAGTCCGCTCATCTTGAGTGCTACTTTATCTTCATTCATAATTGCCAAAAATAGCTGTTCTGGAGTTAATTTGCCCAAAATTGACATTGCAGTTTTATAGCTAACGCCGCTTACTTTGACAAGCAACCTCAAGCACTGCTGTTCTTCTTTGCTTATAAAACCATATAGCTGAGCGACATTTTCTCTGTTATTTGCATAGGTTTCGATAAGTAATTTAACTCTACTTCCGATGGAACATGCATTTAAAGTTTTGGCTGAAAGATACACCATATAGCCAACATCATTCACATTCAGGATTATGTGATCACTGCGCACTTCATCAACTATTCCGCTTAGATTTCCTATCATTTTTAACACTATATAGAGTTCAGTTTAAATACTCCTGGATCTTAGGTCAAGCAAACGAACATTATAACAGGGAAACGTGGCTAAAAAACCACTTGACAAACTCCGCCAGCCCCCTTATCATAAACACTGAAGCTATTTATTTATCTTCTCTGTACAGATTAAATGACAAAAAACTCACGTATCTGGCGTCTCATGTTTAATTTTTTGCACTATGTGCACTCTATGTCTTTATCAAATTTCTGGGTTTTTACCTACACAAGCTGAAATACGCTTATAAAGCATTTAAAACATTAAAAAACGCCAACTTAAAAAATGGATAGTGAATAATTAGCTACCCTAGGGTTTCTTTTGCCTTTTTTTCTGTTTAGTAAATTTCTTAATGTTTATAATTTAGATTAGTTGCAGCTTAAAAGCAGCTGAGTCGTGGTTATTAAGCGTTTAGAATAAAAAAACGCCATACTTGAAAGTATAATGTAAGTAATTAGCCAACCACGGGGCTTCTTTTGCCTTTTTTTTATTTGGTAAATTTCTTAATGTTTGTAGCTAAACGACAACCGTCATCCCGCTGCTTGTTAGCGGGATCTATGTTAAGGTATGACGGTTAAGTAAGGGATCTATGTTAAGAGATACCGCGAATGAATCGCGGTATGACGGTGTAGATAGTAATTCGTCATCCCGCTACGTGTTAGCGGGATCTCTTGTTAGCGCCGCGGCGGTATGACGGTTCGTGGCAGCGTGACGATAAGCTCGTCATCCCGCTACGTGTTAGCGGGATCTCTTGTTAGCGGCCGAGATACCGCGAATGAATCGCGGTATGACGTAGGACTGCTGTCATCCCAGTGCGTGGGCTTTGTTGCATCGCTCTTCGGATAGTAGGTAACGCACAATAAATTTATGAAGCTATCTCAAATTTAGCCATACCAATATCAGTGAACTTATTGAGCAAATAGCATTTAACAAGTAGTTCCTTCTCTCTATTTGTCTCAGATTTATTCCTAAAACTAAACCCGAATGTTTGTTTCAGTCGCGAGAAAAAACTTTCTATATAAGATCTTTTTCCATAACTCATCTCTTTTTTCCACTTCTTTATACCATCTTCATCATATGACTTTATGAGCTTGACTGCAGAATTTCTCTCAGCCATATAGTCTAACTTTGGATGCTCTGCTGCGTTGTTTTTCGGAGGAATTTTCGTTTTTATACCATATTGATTACACAGCTTATAGAGCTTTTCTCTGTCATATGCCCTATCTGCATATAGTACTTTTATGACATACTGAAAATCGACTTCTTTTAGCAAATCACAAGCTCCATAGTGATCAGCCGTTACTGTATTTTACAGCTATGGCTTTTTTGCTGTTTGTATTCAACATTACATGCAATTTTCTTGTCTGTTCATAGCTGCGATACTTTCTATCTTCGCTATTTTCTTTGCTATGACCAGGAGTGTTGTTGTATATACTAATTCCTGTACTGTCTATAGCAATTTCGATATCTTCCATATTATTTTCTGCAATCATTGATCTTAATATTGAGTTTCTTAAACCTTCTTGATGATTGTGAATAGCTGATAACTTGCAAATTTTTCCCAATTTGCTCAAGGTATCCTGCTATAAACCCAACTGTTTGCCTCAGGCCTATTCTAAATAAACAAGTTATTATGTGCACCAAAATTACAACTTTATCGCTATAAATATTGTTGCCACCTGGTATTTTTGGACCATTCTCGTACCACTTTTCTATGGCTTCGTTGATATAATGAAAAATATTTCCTCTTTTTTCTAGAAATTTGTTATATTCGCTATGGTTACTGACCCTCATTTTTTGTGGCATATTTTTTCTTTCAAGGTTAAATGGCTATTTTATAATGAATTTTGTCAGTAGCCACCAGATTTTTTCAGTTGCTATGCAACAAAGCCATCCCAGTGTCGGCTACTTGGATGACAAGAAGAGGGTACTTGGATAAGAGGCATTGCCCTCCTGGTAGGCCCAAATTGCAATGTCCGTACAGTTATGGATTCATTCGCGGTATAGATTCCGCTAATGAGTAGCGGAATGACGAATTTGTTGTTTTTCAAATTGTAGGTAAACCTAAGCCAATTTAGCTATATATAATAGAATTTCGCTTTCTACTATCTTTCCAGTTGTTTTATACATAATTCTCGAATTTTGAAAATTTGCTCCATATCTAATTTCTCACTTGTATAAAATTTGTTTTCTTACTTCGAGACCTAATCTACCACAACTTTTATATGGCGTTTCTTTCCTGCAGATAATTTTATAAATGGCTGATCTTTAAAGCTTTCGAAATTTATTACATGATCAATATTGTTTACAACATTATCATTAATCTTGCATCCGTTGCCCTGTATTAAACGCTTTGCAGCGCCTTTTGAAGGTTCAAAACCGGTGTCATGTAGTAGGTCTACTAAGGATATGCCGCTTGCAACTTGTTCTTTTTTTATGATGTAATCAGGAAGTAGTGAGCTATCTTCATTCTCAAAAGCAGAAATTGCAGCAAATTGTGCAAGTTCCGCTTCTTTGTCACCATGACATATTTTTGTCACTTCTGTTGCCAAGACCTTTTTTGCTTCATTTATTTCTTGATCCTTTAAAGACTCTAATTTTCTAATCTCATCAATTGGCACATCAGTGAGCAATCTTAAAAAACGTCCAACATCTTGATCATCAACGTTGCGAAAATATTGCCAGTAGTCGTAAGGCTTTAGCATATTATCATCAAGCCACACTGCTCCACTTTCAGTTTTGCCCATTTTTTTTCCTTGTGCATTTAATAAAAGAGGCATGGTAAGGCCAAATAGCTCAGGTAAATTCAACTTTTTTCCAAGTTCAATTCCGTTTACTATATTTCCCCACTGGTCTGACCCTCCAATCTGCAGACGACAATCATATTTTTTGTTTAATTCAATAAAGTCGTAAGCTTGCAATAGCATGTAATTAAATTCTAGAAAGCTTAAGGTTTGCTCTCTATCCAGCCTGGTTTTCACACTATCAAAACTTAGCATACGATTTACAGAAAAATAAGCTCCTATATCACGCAAAAAATCTATGTATTTTATGTTATCCAACCAATCTGCGTTATTTACTATCATTGCACCAGTCTTGCTGTCATTAAAAGACACCATTTTCTCTAATATTCTCCTTATACTGGATGTATTTTGATTGATGTTCTCTACAGGCAAGATGCTTCTTGCTTTATCTTTGAAGGATGGGTCACCAATTTTTGTTGTGCCACCTCCAAGTAAGACTATCGGCTTATAACCAAATTTTTGTAGGTGACAGAGCATCATAATCTGAATTAGGTGACCAGCATGAAGACTTGGTGCTGTGCAATCAAACCCAATGTATGCAACTATATAATTGCTCTGCAATAATAATTGATCTAGTCCTTCAATGTTTGTGCATTGGTATAGGTACCCTCTTTCTTGGATGAAATTTAAAAATTCAGATGCGTGTTTCATTTTATAAACCCCAGTCTATCCTGTCATTAATGCCGAAGGTAACCCTAATAGAGAAGCCAGTGCCCAGACACTGGAACTTAATTATAAACAAGCACACTATACAACGTTTCCGATGAAATTGCATGAAAAACTGGATTCCAGTGTCAGCTACTTTCATGACACCACTACCTGTGCAGGAGTTGCCTTCAAAATTACAACGTTTGTGCAGTTGTGCACCAGCTATCCAGGCAATCAGTTCCATAACTCTTCTATTTTATAATACTCCCTTACTTCCGGCCTGAATATGTGAACCATTATGCCTTGAAAATTCAAAACTACCCAATTGCCTTCATCCATACCTTCTACATCTATTTTATCATGTGGCTTGAGGCTTTTTATTACGTGCTCAGCTAAAGCTTTAACGTGACGGCTTGAATCACCAGATGCAATAATCATATATTTTGCAATAACGGTTTTATTCTGCACATCAAAAGTTACTATATCATGACCTTTATTTTGATCTATTATCTCTTCAATTGTACTTCTTATCGATTCCATATCGCTAAGCATTGTTTACAGGTTATATGATTCATTTATAATTATATACTCAAAATTTCTAAATATGAACTATTTTCAACGCAACTACTTGTTAAAGGTATTACCTGCATCTATTTTATCATCATGTTTTTAGCATGTACAATGTATATACTTTTTATATAATTGAAAATAGCTTTTTACTAGTATTCATTATGGGCAAGACTCTCATCTACTTAATCGGCTTTCCAGGCAGTGGTAAGTTTACTACTGCAAAGGAACTGTGTAAAATCATTGGTGCAGTAATAGTAAGCAATAATCTATTCAATAATATTATATTTGATATTGTTAAATTACAAAACGCTGAAGTTCCAGATGACCTATGGGAAAAAATTTTTGCAGTTAGGGAAAATGTATTAGCAATACTTGAAAAACACTACGTAAAATCAAAACATTATATATTTACAAATGAATTGATAGAGGGTGATCCCTATGACCAAAGATTATATAACTCAGTGGTAAATTTAAGTAAAAAAATGGACATGGAAATTTTTTCTGTAGTATTACATTGTAATAATGAAAAACTAGTAAGACGTGTCCAATCAGAAGAGAGATATCAGGAAAATAAAATTACTGATCCGGATTTTGCTATAAAGAAAATTGAAGGGAAAAGGCTATTTATACCTGAGGGTTCGCTTGAAATTGATAACTCGAACTTGAGTGCAAAGGAAGTTGCAAAGAAAATTGTTGAAGAGATGAAGAAAGAAAAAAATGGAAAATTAATTAAAACTTCTGTAACAAATCATTTAAAAACAGAGCGTACTCGTGGTTGAGCAGAAAGATAAGTACCGTCCTTGTGTTGGCATAATGCTATTTAACAGACAAGGACATGCCTTTATTGGAAAACGCTTTGATAGCGATTCTTACTGGCAGATGCCACAAGGAGGTGTTGATGATGGTGAGGAACTGGAACAAGCAGCGTTACGTGAGTTGCTAGAGGAGGTTGGTACTAATAAAGTAAAGGTTATAACTAAAAGCAAGGATTGGATATACTACAACTTGCCTGAAGAAGTTATACCAATATGCTGGAATGGAAAATATTCTGGTCAAAAGCAAAGGTGGTTCTTAATGAAGTTTTGCGGAGAGGATGAGGACATTGATATTAATTATACTGGTCATCCAGAGTTCAAAGAGTGGCGTTGGCAAGGTATAGATAGTTTAGTAGCCAGTGCTATATCATTTAAAAAAGAAGTTTATAAAACAGTGATAGAAGAGTTTTCTTCTATAATAAAAGCCTCAACAATAAGCTCATGATAGTAGATTCTCATTGCCACTTGATTTATTTTTCTGACGATGAAATACCAAAAGTAATTTCAAGGGCAGAGCAAAATGGTGTAAAGGTTTTGCATAACATATGCGTAAGTATTGACGATGTTCCTAAGTTATTAAAAATTTCTTCATCCTATGATCAGGTCTACTCCTCTGTTGGTATACATCCGCTTGATGCTGCTATAGAAAACGGTGAGTGTATACATGTTGATGAATTAGTTGAATTTACCAAGAACCAAAAGGTAATTAGTATCGGTGAAACCGGGTTAGATTTTTATAAATCTGACAACAAAGACAATCAGAAAAAAAGTTTTGCATTACATATAGAAGCGTCAAGAATAACTGGACTACCTTTAGTTATTCACACAAGAAGCGCTGATAATGAGATGATCGATATGTTAAGGTCAGAAATGAAAGCCGGTGCTTTTAGTGGAGTAATGCACTGCTTTGCTTCCTCTAAAGAACTTGCTTATCAATCTATAGATTTGGGGTTATATATTTCATTTTCTGGAATTATTACTTTTAAAAATGCGAGCTTACTCAGAGAAATTGCACAAAATGTACCACGCGAGCGTGTTTTAGTCGAAACTGATGCACCATATCTATCACCTGAGCCTTATAGGGGAAAAAAGAATGAACCAGCAATGGTGAAATACGTTGTTGATTGTTTGGCAGAGTTGTGGAATGAGTCACCAGAACAAGTAGCGAAGGTAACCACAAGCAACTTTTTTAGGCTGTTTGAGCTATAAAGAAGCTCTATAAAACCATTAATTTGCTTATGAACCTAAAGATTTCACCAGCTCTCTCACCGAGTTTACAGACTTATTAAACATTTCTTGTTCACTATCATTCATTTTAACTTCTAGGATCTTTTCAATTCCGTTTTTTCCAATAATTACAGGAACACCAATAAACAACTCTTCTACACCATATTCACCATTAAGGTAAGCAGCACATGGTAATATGCGCCTCTTATCTTTTAAATATGATTCTAACATGCATATAGCTGAAGATGCAGGAGCGTAGTATGCAGATCCAGACTTAAGCAGATCAACTATTTCTTTACCGCCATTGCGAGTGCGTTCAACTATTTCATCGACTTTTTTCTGTGTGATAAGACCCATATCGATAATTTGAGTAAGTGGAACTCCAGCAACTGAAGCACAATTGATTAGTGGTACCATAGTGTCGCCATGTCCTCCAAGCACAAAAGCAGATATATCTTCAACTGAGATATTTAACTCACTTGCAAGAAAGTAACGAAAACGGGAAGAATCAAGCACTCCTGCCATGCCAACAATCATATTAGTTGGAAGGTTTGAAAATTTATGCACCACTGAAACCATGGCATCCAAAGGGTTGGTAACCACTATTACAAACGCGTTTGGAGAATATTTTTTAATATTTTCGCCAACCTCCTTCATTACTTTAGCATTGATTTGCAGGAGGTCATCCCTGCTCATTCCAGGTTTTCTAGCGATGCCAGCGGTTATTATAATTGCATCGGAGTTTTTTATATCTTCATACCTATTTGTGCCAGTAATATTGACATTAAATCCATCAATAGGGGATGATTCTGCTATGTCGAGTGCTTTACCTTGTGGTATTCCATCACTAATATCAAGTAAAACAACATCACCGAGTTCCCTTAGTGCAATCATATGGGTGAGAGTTCCACCGATATTTCCTGCACCGATTAAAGATATTTTTTTTCTTTGTACTGTCATTTTCTACTCCTTTGTATTTACTTTTATGGTTTTACCTTCCCAAGGCGATAAGCTATCAAACATACGAAAATCTTGCGGTAAATCTATAGGATTATACACAACCTTTTTTGTCTCTATATCATATCTTACTTCCTCATAACCAGTGAGAGGGAAATCTTTTAACATTGGATGACCTTTGAATCCATAGTCTGTTAGAATCCTACGCAAATCAGGGTGATCAGAAAACTCTATTCCATACATATCAAACACTTCACGCTCAAACCACAAAGCCGTACTAAATATCTTCGCTACACTTGGAGGCATGTCGCTTTCACATAACTGAAGCTTTATGTGTACTCTAATATTATGCACAATGCTGAGTAGATTGTATATTAGCTCGAAACGCTTCTCTCTATTTGGATAGTCAACCCCAAAAATATCAACTAATAGTTCAAACCTACACTTTTCATCATCACGTAGAAAGAATAGGTACTTTTCAATTTCATCTAAAGTTGAATATATTACAATAATGCCATCATCTTTTTGAATGCACTCGCATTTGGTCTTTTTTTGTATATACTTTGCAGTTTTATCCATTCCGAGTCCGTTTTATTTTGTTTTGTAGGCATAGCATTCCATATAGCAACGCCTCAGCGGTTGGTGGGCATCCAGGGACATACACGTCAACTGGCACAATTCTATCACAGCCTCGGACTACTGAATAAGAGTAATGGTAATAACCACCACCATTTGCACAACTTCCCATGGAAATAACATACTTCGGGTCTGCCATTTGATCATAAACCTTGCGCAATGCTGCTGCCATTTTATTAGTTAGTGTGCCAGCAACAATCATCACATCTGATTGACGTGGGCTTGCACGAAACATTATACCATATCTATCAAGATCATAACGGCTGGATGCAGTATGCATCATCTCAACTGCGCAACATGCAAGACCAAATGTCATTGGCCACAATGAACCAGACCTTGCCCAATTCATTACATAATCTGTTAAATCACCAAATTTAGTGACAAGAAACCCTTCTTTTTTATAACGACCCCAGTCATCATTAGATAGAATTTGATTTGTCATAAACTACTCCCACTCTAATGCACCTTTACACCATTCATAGATAAAACCTATAGTGAGTATTGCAAGAAATACCATCATAGACCAAAATCCACCATAGCTTATCTTAGATAAAGAAACAGCCCAAGGAAAAAGAAAAGCAATTTCTAAGTCAAATATTATAAATAATATTGAAACTAGGTAAAATTTAATGTCAAAATTTTTCCTTGCACTGGATAGTGGATTGAAGCCACACTCATATGTGGAAAGCTTTTCACCATCTGGCTTACTCACTGCAAGAAACATAGGCAATATACCTAAAGCAAAAGATACTACAATTGATACGCAGATAAAGATTACTATGGTTAAATATTCGCTCATTTAACAAAACATATAACACTATGAGTTTACATGCTTTCCTAACTTTTTACCACCTAAAATATGCACGTGAAAGTGTGGTACAACCTGCTCTCCATTTTCACCGTAGTTAGTGACTAATCTATATCCTGTTTTTTCTAGATTATATTTGTGTGCTATCTCTCTTACAGTTTTGAAGAAATCCGCTATTTCCTCTTCAGGAGCTTTTAGAATGAAATCATCATATGAAATATATTGATTTTTTGATATAACTAAAATATGAACTGGTGCGTCAGGGTACTTATCATGAAAAGCTAGTACATTTTCATTTTCATGTACCTTCTCACAAGGTAACTCACCTCTTAATATTTGAGCAAAGATGTTATCGCTATCATAAACTTCATTGCTCATATTTTAAGAGCGACCTTTCCCTCTTTCTTCGTTTTTCTCTACATTAGGTGTAGATAGTGGTTTTATCGCATCACCAGAAGCATCTTCAAGATTTAAAGAGCTTACAAGTTCCCTTACTTTTACCATGTCCTGCTGTTCTTTCAAAAAGGGTTCTATTCCACTTACCCTTTTTCCAGTAATAACTCCTGGTTGTAAGTGATACATATCCCCAGGAACAGTTAGACTATGATGTCTTTCCTCTATTTTTTTAGCTTCACTCATAATACTCCCCTATAACTTATTTTTGCATTCCACAACTTTGCGACTTACCTGCTTTTATAGCTTCTTGCGCCCATTTTTTCTCACCTGAAGCTATAGTTTCTGAAGGCTGACCAACATCAGACTTCACAACTTTGTCTGATGACTGCTTTTGATTATCATATTCCTTATACAATTTTTCTGCAATACCATACAGCAATTTTAAGTCTGTGTGAACTTTAAATTCTCCACCAGTAATTTTTGCTAGATCTTTAAGGTTACCGTCAACTTTTTGTTTAATTTCTTCAATAGCAAGCTTTTTTATCTCCTCTGGACTCTTTCCTTTATATTTAATGTCTTCAATTATTTTTTTAACATCAACTTCAATTACAATTTTATTTTCTTCTTTAAAGATAGTTACATTTGGCAGGTTTTGCTTTATTTCACCTAATCGTTCTGGCGTCAAATAGGGTATATCCCCTGTCAGAGTCCTTGATGCTAAAAAAGTTACCTTTCCTGTTCCTTTCTTTTGCTCCATTATTTGGACACCAAGATCCTCACTAGCTTGTGTGGTTTCTATAGGTGGATCATATTCTTCAAGTGGGTTGCCAATAATAGAACGTCCGCCATTTTTTATGTCGTGCCGCATTTCATCCCAGGACTTAAACCAATTCTTTGGCCATATAGGGTACACTGCACCCTTGACTAGAACTTTTACACCTCTACCCAGAAAACTTCCTACTCCCGAAGCTGCATTACCAACTTTAGCTAGTATAGAAGTAGATTTTTCATTTTTTCCTGTGAACATACATACCTCCAAGGTACTTTCTACAACTAAATACATTTTAATTATAGACGAAAAAATTTAAACTTCTATATCCATTATAAGATAGAATTATAGGGATTGCAACCATTATTTGCACATTGTCTAAAACATGTAGTATTTTCGCTACTTTTATTGTTCAATTTATTATAAAGAATACTCTAAATTATGTTTAAATGGAACACAAATAATATCATTGATGCAACTGGCGGAAGAGACGTAAATGGTTGTAATTGGATACATAGCTCAAATATTTCAACGGACACAAGAAGCATAAAAAAAGGTGATTTATTTATTGCCCTCAAGGGAAAGAATTTTGATGGCCATAATTTTTTGCATGAAGCGTTTTTAAAAGGGGCTATCGCTGCAATAGTGAGTGAGGGTAAATATAAAAGTTTCCCTCTCATTATTGTACAAGATACCCTGAAAGCTTTGCACGATATGGCATCATATTACATTAGAAATGTTCTTATTGATGCTAAAGTTATTGCAGTTACAGGCAGTGTCGGAAAAACCACTACAAAGGATATGCTACACACTGTTTTATCGCAATATGGAGTGTCCCATGCAAACGAAGGTAACTTAAATAATAATATAGGATTGCCTTTGACAATTCTGAAAGCTCCAAAAAACTGCCAGTACTTAATTCTTGAAATGGGAATGAATAAAGCTGGTGAAATAAAAGAATTATCAAAAATTAGTAATCCGAATATTGCAGTTATTACCAACATCGAACCTGCACATACTGAAAATTTTTCATCACTATTTGACGTTGCACAAGCGAAGTTAGAAATTCTGTATGGTATGAAAAATAACGGTACTTTGGTTTTAAGCAGAGATAATAAATATTATGATTATCTCTCATCACACGCCAATAGAAATGTAATAAGCTTCGGTAAAGATAAAAATGCTGAAGTTTGTTTACTAAACTTAATAAGAAACGATGAATCTTCTGTCATTTCAGCACTATCTTCTGTCATCCCAGTGCTTGACTACTTGGATCCAGGAAGTTCAATTGCAAATGAGCATATCAGACGGTTGTATAATAAAGACTGGATTCCAGCGTCACGCGCTGGAATGACATCAAACCGAGTTGCTAATAGATTAAGTTTAAAAATCAGGCTGAGTGATAATCAAATTATAAACTGTAATTTACGTGTACAAGGTGAGCATTTTGCTTATTCGCTACTTGCTGTTGCAGCAGTTGTGCAAAGCCTCGGACTTGATTTATCAAAATTACCACTTGCACTTAAGAATTTTAGTGTAGCGAAAGGTAGAGGCAATATTCATAAGGTCAAATGCAATAAAAAATATATACATTTAATTGATGACTCCTATAACGCCAGCCCTGCTTCGATGAAAACTGCAATAAAAACTTTGAGTACATATTCTAATCAGAGAAAAGTAGCTTTGCTTGGTGATATGTTGGAACTTGGTGATGAAAGCATAGAGTTTCATACAGATTTGGTTAAGATTATCACAGAAAATAATATAGATAAAGTTTATACAGTTGGTAAATTTATGTTAGAATTGCATGAGCTTTTGCCAGATAATATAAGAGGCACGCATTTTAATGATTCTAATCAATTGAAAAGTGATTTAGCTAACATTATTCAGAATAATGACGCAATTCTAGTTAAAGGCTCACGAGGAATGAAAATGGATCTTATTGTACGGGAATTCGTAATAAAATATTAAGCGAAATCATTGTATTAATTTACAGTAACAAATTATTAGGAACTTTAATTGTGACAAAACGTGTAATTATTTTTGGTGGAACGGGGTTTATAGGGAAACACATCGTAAGACGCTTGGCAGCAGAAGGATATTTAATAAAGATATTCACTCGTAATCAGGAAAAAGCTGCTTGTTTAAAATTGTGTGGCAATTTAGGACAAATATCAATATTTAAAGGCGATTTTTTTGATGAAAAATCAGTTCTGGATGGTATGGAAGAATGTGATGTAGCTATAAACTTAGTGGGAATATTATATGAAGCAAAAAAGCACGATTTTTACGCTGTTCACGTTAAAATAGCTGAAAGGATAGCAAAAGCTGCAAAAATGAAAAATGTACCTATGATGATACATTTTTCTGCTATGGGAATAGAAAATAGCAAGTTGTCAAAATATGCCAAAAGTAAATTGGAAGGTGAAAAAGCTGTAACTTCAGCATTTCAAAAAGCAATAATAATTAGGCCAAGCCTTGTATTTGGTAAAGAAGACAACTTCTTTAATAAATTTGCAAGATTAGCAACTATTCTTCCTTTCTTACCACTAATTGGCAATGGAACAACTAAATTTCAGCCAATATGTGTAACAGACTTAGCTGAAGTGGTATATCGTATTATCAGTTTTAATAAGCAAGACAAGAAAATTTATAACATGGGTGGACCAAAGGTTTACTCTTTCAAAAGCTTATTGAAGTTTATTCTGAATGTTACTAACAGAAAGTGTTTGTTGATCAATGTATCTTTTCCAATGGCAAAGTTAATAGCTTTCTTTTTAGAAAATAAAATTATTTCTATGCTGCTAAAACCAATAACCGGAGATACGAACCCTATGCTTACTCAAGATCAGGTGAAAGTTATGATGAATAGTTCAATCGAAAAGTCAGTTGACCTTGAAACAATGAAGGTTCGACCATTAGCAATTGAAAATGTGGTGCCAGAGTACTTGAAGATTTATAGAAAGTATTGATAAAAGAGTGTGCCCGGTGGGATTCGAACCTACGACCCACAGCTTAGAAGGCTGTTGCTCTATCCAGCTGAGCTACGGGCACACAACATATATAAAATGCTTCTTAGTACAAGTGAAGTCAAGTACTTCGTGTGAATATGATGTTTATCTTGCGACACCTTGTCATTGCAGTTGTGTGTCGCGCGCTGCCAAAATTGGATGCGAGAAGTCTATTTATTTTAGAAAATATTATATAGAAACTTACTTGACACCCTTCGCCAGCGCCCTTATCATGATAGTGAAGCTATTGTATTTGCTTTCGCCAATCTGCAGATTAAAAGGTAAGGATTACTTAATGTATCGGTGTCTTATGTTCAATTTTTTGCAGTATATAGATACTGTATGTCTTTACAAAACTTCATCTACATCTAGATTTTTATCTAAATAAGCTGAACGCGCTTATAAAGCGTTACAAGACATCAAAAAATGCCAATACTCGACAGAGATAGTAAAAGACTAGCTAACTCGGGGATTCTTTGTCTTTTTTTCTGCTTGGTAAATTTCTTAAACATTTGCAGCGTAGGTTAGTTGCAATTAAAAGCAGCTGAATTTCGCTTGTCAAGCGTTTAAAACATAAAAAACGCCAATATTTTAAAGCAGATAATAACCACGGGGCTTCTTTTGCCTTTTTTTCATTTGGTAAATTTCTTAATATTTATGGCTAAACGACAATCGTCATCCCGCTGCTTGTTAGCGGGATCTCTTGTTAGCGGCTGAGATACCGCGAATGAATCGCGGTATGACGGTGTAGATGATGGTTAAGTATCCCGCTGCTTGTTAGCGGCTAAGAGATACCGCGAATGAATCGCGGTATGACGGTGTAGATGATGGTTAAGTATCCCGCTGCTTGTTAGCGGGATCTATGCTTTGAGATACCGCGAATGAATCGCGGTATGACGGTTAAGTAAGGTGTCATTCCAGTGCTCCTTTTTTTGTCATCCCAGCGTCACGCGTTGGTTTCAACATTATATCATGAACTTTCTAAAATTCATTGAACTGTGCTTTCAAACGGTAGTGCCGGGGTGTGAGTATAACGATTATCAGTATATAAAAGTCATAGCAGACAGGCTGGAAGCAGCGAGCGCTGGTGAAGTGAAACGAATAATATTCAATATGCCTCCGCGCTCGATGAAGTCCATGTGCATAAGCGTTGCGTGGCCCGCATGGATACTGGGAAACCAACCAACTGCGAGAATAATAGTTGCAAGTTATTCTCAGCGGCTCAGCGAAAAGCACTCGCTCGACACCAGGTGCGTGATGCAGTCTAGTTGGTATAGAGCGCTATTTCCAGAGATAGAACTATCCAAAGACCAGAATACCAAATATAAATTTCAAACAGTGCAGAGAGGATACAGAATCGCAACATCAGTTGGTGGAACACTAACTGGTGAAGGTGGTGATTTTATCATTGTGGACGATCCGCTCAGTTCTGCTCAAGCTTTGAGTGAAACGCTTAGAAAGCGTGCCACAAACTGGTTTGATCAGACTTTAGTAACCAGGCTGAACGATAGAAAAAAAGGAGTCATCGTTCTTGTAATGCACAGGCTACACCAGGAGGACTTAACTGGACACCTTCTCTCCAAGCCAAAAAACATATGGCATCATATTTGTTTGCCAATGATTTCTGAAAATAAGCAGGTTATTTATTCAATCAAAAAGCCAATGCCTCCCGTTCCTGTCATCCGAGTAGCTCAGCACTGTGCGACCAGGCGATTATATAATAAACCAGCGTCACCTGTAAGGATATTATATTCAAGAGAAGAAGGTCAGTTGTTATATCCCCTCGATGGAGGAAAAGAAGAAGTTGAGATAATAAAAGCTGAACTTGGGAGTTACGCTTTTGCTGCTCAATATCAACAAAACCCTCTGCCGCTTTCAAGTGGTATAATTAAATCAGAGTGGTTGAAACGCTATAAAAAATTTCCTGATAATCTCTCGCATATAACACAAAGTTGGGATACTGCGGTTTCAACAAGTAACATGAGCAACTTTAGTGTCTGCACCACCTGGGCAAAAATAGATAATAAATTCTATTTACTCGACGTATATCGCGCAAAGCTTGAGTATCCAAAGCTTAAAGAACAGGTTTTGTCACTAGCTGCAAGATGGACGCCACACGCAATTTTAATCGAAGCAAAAACAAGTGGTCAACAATTGGTGCAAGAGCTAAAGACAAACAGTGATTTACCGATTATTGAAATAGTGCCACATGATGACAAGCTCACTCGATTTCATCAAATTGTTCCGATTATAGAGTCTGGCAAGGTTTTTCTGCCACATCAAGCAGTATGGCTGAACGATTTTGAGTATGAGATTTTAATGTTTCCTGAAACGCGCCACGACGACCAAGTGGACAGTACCGTGCAATATTTGCAGTGGGTGAGAAACAGTACCTCTAGGGTTACGGCTGTACGGGCATTGTGATTTGAGAGCAATTTCCACAAGGGAGGATGTCATCCCAGCGCTCCTTTTTTTGTCATGCAAGTAGCTGACACTGGAATCTAGCTTCTCGTTGCTGCTGCGATCATATACTATTGTAATGAGCCTTCAAAGTCACTTAAAAATAGCAACGTCCAAGGGTTTTCTGAAAAGGTCCCACAACCCGGTTCGTAAAATTCACAAGAACCATTAAAATATTTTTTTACTTTTCATTGTATATTTCTCAACATATTATCTTTAAGTACTAAAATAATTAACAATATGGCATTATTAATAGTTGAATCACCTGCGAAAGCAAAGACAATAGGTAAATATTTGAGTAAAGAGTTCAAAGTAGCTGCATCCTTTGGACATGTGAGGGATCTTCCAGCAAAAAACGGTTCTGTCGATCCGGATAATGATTTTACTATAAAGTATGAAACCATTGAAAAAGCAGAAAAGTATATAAAAGAGCTAGTAAAAGCCGCAAGCAAAACATCAGATATATATCTTGCAACAGACCCAGACAGAGAAGGGGAAGCAATGGCTTGGCATGTGATAGAGACATTAAAAGAAAAGAAAGCAATCAGTAATGAAAACAACATTTATAGAGTAGTCTTTAATGAGATAACAAAAAGAGCAGTACAAGAAGCAATAAAAAATCCACGTGAAATTAATATGGATTTAGTGCGTGCACAACAAGCACGTAGAGCTTTGGATTATCTAGTTGGATTTAGTTTGTCACCACTGCTGTGGACAAAATTGTCGGGAAGCAAGTCTGCAGGGCGAGTGCAGTCTGTTGCATTAAAGATTATATGCGAACGAGAAGATGAAATTAGTAAATTTATAACACAGGAGTATTGGAGCATAAAAGCAGAAATGCAAAATAGCAAAGATGAGGCTTTTTTTGCTATGCTAAGCCACTATGACAATAAAAAGCTAGAAAAATTTGATATTAAGAATGAAGAAGAAGCAAAGAACTTAGTCAGGGAGATTGAATCAAGGCAATATGCTGTAAGCACAGTAGAACGCAAGCAAGTTAAGAGAAACCCGCTTCCTCCGTTTATTACTTCAAGTCTTCAGCAAGATGCAGTGAATAAACTGTATTTTAATGTGAAAAGTGTTATGCGCATAGCGCAAAATTTATATGAAGGTATCGATATTGGTGGTGAAACTGTAGGGTTGATAACTTACATGCGTACAGATGGGTTTCATATTGCAGATGAGGCTATAAACTCAATTAGAGGGTCAATTAAGTCATTATATGGTGATAAATATTTACCGCAGTCTCCTCGTAAATATGTAAAAAAGGTCAAAAATGCTCAAGAAGCACATGAAGCAATTCGTCCAACTGATATCAATAGAACGCCGGGTAGTATTAAGGATTACTTAACGCCAGAGCAATTTAAATTGTATGATTTAATCTGGAAAAGGACCATTGCAAGTCAAATGGAGTCGGCGATTCTTGATCAAGTGGTAGTCGAAATTAGTTCTACTGACCAGAAAGTAATTCTGCGAGCAAGTGGATCAAGTATATTCTTTGATGGTTTTTATAGAGTCTACCAAGATAACATAGAAGCCGAAAATGAAGGCCTGCTACCTGCCATGAAGGAAGGGGAAGCGTGTAAGCTGATTTCAGTTGAGCCAAAACAACATTTCACTCAACCGCCACCTCGTTATAGTGAAGCAAGTATCGTAAAAAAAATGGAAGAAATCGGTATAGGTCGACCATCAACTTATGCAACAATTATTTCGGTATTACAAGATCGTGAGTACGTTTCATTGGATAGCAAAAGGTTTATTCCAAGCAGCCGCGGTAAAATCGTTACTATATTTTTAGAAACTTTTTTTCAGCGTTGTGTAGAGTATGATTTCACAGCACAAATGGAAGAGAAGCTTGATTTAATTTCAAATGGACATGCAGATTGGAAAAAAGAATTAGGCCACTTTTGGGTGCCATTTTTTGGTCATGTAAACTCTGTCAAGCAAATGACGCATGATGAAGTTTTCAGCGGCATTCACGATTTGGTAATCGATTGGTTTTGTTCAGAAGAAGGAAGAAAAGAGGTGAATACGAAATGCCCTGCTTGCTTAGGTGGCATATTGAAATTGAACTTTGGAAAAGCCGGGGTGTTCCTTGGATGTTCTAACTATCCTGAATGCAACCATACAAAAGAAATTACAGGTAGTAACGACAATTCAGAATATCCAAAAAGTTTAGGTATAGATGATATAACAAACCAAGAAGTGATGATCAAAAAGGGTCCTTTTGGACTTTATCTGGAGTTTAATAACGAGTTAAAAAAGAAAAAAACGGTTTCCATACCAAAAGATATAAATGTTAATGAGATTGATCTGAGCACCGCTACTCAGTTACTTTCCTTGCCAAAAGTAATCGGAGAACACCCTGAAACCGGAAAGGAAGTAAAAATAGGCCTTGGGCGATTTGGGTACTATATTTTCTATGATGGTAGATACTTTTCTCTTAAGAAAAGCTCCAAAGAGGTGCTGAATACAGAATTGAGCGAAGCTGTACAAATTATTGCAAACAGTCCACGCAAAGAGTTAAAATCTCTCGGGGTTAATGAAAAGGGAAAAGAAGTTTTTATCTGCAACGGTAGGTACGGATTCTATATAAAATGCGGTAAAACAAACGTTGCTTTGGGCAAGAGTGCAGATATTGAGAGTATAGATCTGGAGAAGGCTTTAGAGTTGATTAAGGGTAAGAAATAGACTTCTTGCATAACCATATGCTCTTTATTGTCATTCCAGCGCGTGACGCTGGAATCTAGAAAAAAAGAACCTGGATGCCAGTGTCTGGGCACTGGCATGACACCCTTTCTGGTAGAGGTTGCTCTCAAATCACAACGTGCATACAACTGCAGCAGTATGATGTTTTATTTATTATAGCTATAACACTGAAGTTTACAATCAGAACAAACCACTTGGCCACGTGGAACTGATTTCAGTTTATCAGTTGAAACTTGATTTGAGCAGAATATGCATTTTATTGTGTTGCTTGGAGTAAGTGAGTTATCAACAGCAATTCTATCATCAAAAACAAAACATTCTCCTTTCCAATTACCATTTTTATTATAAGTTTTTTCAAGGTAAGAAAGAATGCCGCCTTTAAGATGGTAAACATCACTAAATCCAAGGCTTTTCATATATGCTGTAGATTTTTCGCATCTAATCCCACCAGTGCAGTACATAGCCACTTTCAGGTCTTTACTCTCAGAAAATGACTCTGTCCACTGAGGAAACTCACGGAAACATTGTGTGTGTGGATTAATTGCATTCTTAAACTTGCCTAATTTCACTTCATACTCGTTTCGTGTATCTATTACTAAAACGTCAGGTTGAGAAGTAAAATCATCCCAATGCTCTGGATCAACATATTTACCCCTAAGGGAAATATCAAGATTGCTTACACCAAGATTCACAATCTCTCTTTTTAATTTTACCTTCATCTTGCTAAATGGTTGATATTCTGCTGCACTCTCTTTCCATGTAAGGTCCCTTAGCCTATAATCAGAACGTAGAAAATCGAATATTTTATCAATTGCGTTTCTTTCACCAGATATTGTTGCATTAACACCCTCTTCTGCAAGGAGTATAGTGCCCTTTAACTCAACGTTGTTGCATGCAGCTTTTATTTCGTCTTTCATGTCATAATAATTAGAGAGTTCTACAAAGTGATAGAAAGTTGCAATGACGAAGCTCATGATTATTCACTTATCAACTAAAAACATGATATACAAAATTATAAAGATATTCAATAGTACGGCTGTTAATTACTGGATATCTTCAGTTTTTACATATAACATTTTAATATAAAATATAGATTCAAATTAATGTTTTTAAGAGTATTTAAAAATATATTCTTATTTTTAGTAAGCATATTATTCGTCTGCCCAATATTATCATTAATATCAATCTTATTTACAGATTCAGCGAATTCCGAATGGGTAATCAGTACACTTTTTCCTGAATATATACTGAGTACGTTAATTTTGATGGTAGGAGTAGGGGGAATATCTTTCATATTTGGAGTAATTCCAGCTTGGCTCACCACATTTTTTTCATTTCCTGGAAGTAAAATTTTTGAGATTGCTTTGTTCTTTCCGATATCGATTCCTGGATATATAGTAGCGTTCGTCTATGTAAATACGCTAGAGTTTTCAGGTCCGGTGCAGAGCTTATTAAGAGACATTTTAGATTGGAGCAAAGGTGACTATTGGTTTCCTGAAATAAAATCCCTAGGTGGTGGAATATTAGTAATGGGATTCAGCCTATATCCATACGTTTATATGTTAGTTCGCTCAAGTCTAAAGAATGTTAGTAACTCAGTCACTATTGCGTCAACGCTTGGGTTCTCCTCATTGAAGAGCCTGTTTTCTGTTATCATACCCTCCATACGCCCATCAATTATAGCTGGGTTGTCTTTGGTACTAATGGAAGTAATTACAGATTTCGGCACACCACAGTTTCTTGCTATCGATACTTTTACGACAGGAATATATCGCACCTGGTTTTTACTGCATGACAAATATTCAACTACTGTTTTAGCAGTTGCAGAATTAATTTTCGTTGTGATACTAATAGCTATCGAAAAAAAACTACAAAAAAAAGGAATATCTTACTCTTCAATCAATACCAATTCGGACTATCACAACAAACGGAGTATAAGTGGCGCTATGCCGTTGATCTTTGCTTATCTTATGTGTGTATTGCCGATCTTAATAGGTTTTATTTTGCCAATGATTCCGCTCATATATTGGAGCATAGAGAAGGGGTTTTTCATATACGAAGCAAGATTCTATAACATAATAGCAAATAGCATTAGTTTATCATTTATCACCGCATTAATCTCAATTAGCATTGCAATAATGATTGGATATACGGCGCGTAAAAATAAGGTAATCAACAATATAGCGCGTCTCATTTCTTTAGGCTACGCAATTCCAAATGCAATTATCGCAATTAGTATAATAATATTTTTAAGCAGAATATCCTCTTTCATTACTCAATATGTTGTGGAAATTAGCTTGGTAGGAACTATTGGCGCATTAGTTTACTCATATTTATTTCGTTTTTTTGCTATATCTTTCAAGGCGGTAGAGTCAGGGCTCAAAAAAACACCAAATGAAATTGAGTGGACTGCATATACTATGGGTCATGGACCTATTTCCACATGTTTGAATGTTCATATCCCTCTCATCAAGAAGAGTATATTATCGGGATTTTTGCTCGTATTTATGGATACTATCAAAGAGCTCACAGCAACACTCATTATAAGACCATTTAATTTTGAAACTATATCAACTAGAATATATGAACTTGTAAGCGATGAGCGCTATAGAGAAGCTGCCCCATTTTCGTTAATAATAGTTATAATAGGCTTAATCTCTACAATAACCTTATTTACACTTGATGATAAGGATAAAAAATAAACGTAACCGTTCACACTTAATTCTTCAATCTCACTAATAGAAAGGCCAGTAAACTTAACAATAGTGTTGACATCAACATTATTAGCCAGCATTGCTTTTGCGACTTCAATTTTCCCTTCAATTTTCCCTTTCTCTATACCTTTTTGTATACCTTTCTCTTCAGCAAGATCAAGTCTGTATTCAAGAATAGCTTCTTCTTTGCGTAGATCCATTATCCTTTCTTCATAGGCTACTAAATCTTTTTCGTTCCAACGAAACTTGTCTAATTCATCATATGCTAGCTTTATTATTGGCGCTTTTTCTGCTATCTCTTTTAAGTCCTCTTCTGTTGTTTCTTCTGCGTATTTAAAAAAGAAACACCACCTTTCTACTGTACTTTCTAACTGCTCTACTTTATTTTTTGCGAATTTAGGCAACTCAATAAAGACAAACTGAAAATCTTTTAAGTAATGGCCGTTAGTTTTTATATCACGTATATTGTGAGTAGAAATATAATCAACTTCTTCAGGAAGTAAGTTACAATTTGATATAGCAATAAAGAAGACTTTCTTTAAATCAATGTAGTTGCCAGATTTATCTAATTGTCTTGAGTAGGCTTTAGCGGCATATAATTGAGCGCGTTTTTCGAAGCCCTTGTCTCTAGCGAGCTGGTTAGGTAAGGAAGTAGTATTGCTACTACTCCCTCCCTTAGAAACGCAGCATGCAGGTTTCCCCACACTACGCTTGAGCCCCTTATCTAAGTCCTTCTTTTCTCGAACCGGCTTGTCCTTCATGATTCCTCAGAAAACATCATTCTTAATGGTGACACCAACAGTAGAGAACCTTCTCTTGAGAAAGAGCTTGCTAAAATTTTTGTTTGTTTCACTCTTTCATCAAAATACTTTTTCCATTTTAAGTCAAGTGGATTTGCATCCGCCCTGATTTTAACATGTCGTCTGATAGGTATATCAATCAACCTAAGCAGTCTTAAATACCTTATCTCTTTCGGTTTGTTCTTGCATATGGGTGCAGCAAAGACCCATTGGCGTTGTTTCATTACCTTGAAGTAACGATTCTTTATCCAACGTAATCCTTTACGAGGATGTCTTTTCTTTGCCCATTTCCATAGAGCACACATAATTTCATGGTCTATTTTGTTAAAAGCTCTTTTCGCACACACATGGCTGTAGTAATTTCCCCATCCCCTTAATAGGGAATTGAGCAACTTGATTAGTACGGCCTGAGTGTTCGCTATGTTTGCCTTTATCAATGTACGTGCTTTATTAAGAAGTTTCTTAATACTTTCTTTTGAAGGTTTTATAATTAACTTCTTATTATACCTGCGTACATTACAACCAAGAAAGTCAAACCCTGTTGTAATAGATGTAATTTTTGTTTTCTCTTCGGAAAGGATAAGACCTCTCTCCTGAAGAAAGGACGATACTAGAGGTTTTACTTCATTTTCCAGTACTTCGCGTGTGATTCCTGAAATGATAAAGTCATCTGCGTACCTGATTACATTTACTCCACTTCTGATTTTGCTTCTTCTTTTACTGCCAAGTTTACCAAATTGACTTTCCAATGATTTTTCAAGTCCATTTAGGGCTAGATTTGCTAGTATTGGAGAGATGATACTACCTTGTGGGGTACCTGCAGTTGTGGAATACAGAGTTTTTGATTCTAGGAAGCCAGCTTTTAACCAGCTATGAAGAATTTTCTTCTCCATAGGAATATGCTTCATGAGCCATTCATGGTTAATGTTATCAAAACACCCTTTAATATCACCTTCGAGTATCCATTGTAGTTGGTTACGGCTTGCCAGTAACAAGTGACAAGCCACAGTAGCGTCTGCGCAGGATCTTTTTGGTCTAAAACCATAAGAGTGACGATCACTGATCGTTTCAGCTATCGGTTCCAAAGCAAACAAGTATAATGCTTGCATGGCTCTATCTTTTATCGTAGGGATTCCAAGAGGTCTTCTTTTGCCATTAGACTTACTGATGTATATCCGTTTTAGCGGAGAAGGTTTGTATCCTCTTTGTTTTAATAGCTTTATTCCTTGAAATTTTGTGTTGCAAGTTGACCATATTTGACGATCTACACCTGCTGTGTTTTTTCCTTGGTTTTCAGTTACTCTCTTAACCGCCAAAGCTTTGCCGCTAAAAGAGCGTGTGAGAAGGTGTTGTAAAGTTTTCACCTTACCCCATCTGCCTTGTTGGACAGCCTTAACAATACGCCTCTGTAGCCTCATAACAACTTTTTGGCATTTCTTCCAGGGTAACTGGTTCCATGCTTCGGAGTTATTGGTAGGTGCACTTACAGTTGTACTTGTAATCATCTGCTTTCCTACCTTAAGTGGTTAACAAAGTTTCTTGTCATGAGGGACCAAATGGAAGTCTGCTCGTTTTCACGCGAATTAATGTTACAAATTCTATCCATTTCGTTACAAAATGGCATTCGCTTTCTCCATTATCCTTTACCTGCACATCCATCAGCATTCCTTGCGGGTTGCCTGCCATATAGGCGAAAATACAGGCTTATCCTGTTCCTTTTGTCATACAATAGTGGGTTAGGTGGCTTCTCTATACCGGGGAATTATTATTTGCGTACATCCAGAAATGAAAAATGTAACTCATCCACATTACCTTTTGGTCGGAGCTTATCAGCATCTTTAGCTCTTTAATCGTTACGATACTTATGAAGCTTCACTTACGTTCACCATACCACTAAGCCTAGCCCTCCAACCACATGATGCTTGTAGTTTATGCTTTCTCTCACGATTGAGCATCTTCTTTATCAAGAGGAGGTTCATTGTCCGCGTCGCTCGGCACCAACTGGTTACCCAATTCGCACTGATGCGTAGACTCAGATGGCAAAACATCTGGTTCAATAAGCTTTAGAATCCTTTCAGTTTCTTTCTGAATGAATTCCTCTCCTTTTAAACAATATGACCGAAGGCTTTCAGGTCGCACCATTTCAATCACATACCTAGCCCCACTAGAGTCCCTGCAAAGAACATCAACTATACTTTGCTTATCAGAGGCAATTTCAGGATCCATTATAGTACTGAGGAATTCCACTTCTTGTATAGTATTTATCTCGGTAAACCCTAAAATATCATTCAAAAAATGTATGAGAATATTCTTGTTTTTTTCAGTGCCAAATATTTTTTTGAAGGTTAAATCCAGCTTAGGGTCGAGAAACTTAGATAAAGCCATAGCCAAAGTGCTTAAAAATATTAATAATTATACACTATTATTAACAATTATTCAACCATATTTTTGAAGATAGCTATAGCTAACACGTCATAACCGCCACGAACCGTCATACCGCCGCGGTATCTTAGCATAGATCCCGCTAACAAGTAGCGGGATGACGATTGTGTATCGTGCTTTGCTAAAAATCACAGAATGCAGTCTGGTTACAAATAAACTATTTTGACAGTTAATGGGGTCTAGTTTTGATGTATGGACTATCCAAAGAAAAGGGTGGTATCATAACTTCAAAAACTTTTATGCTTTCTTCATTCAGAAATTCATACTTACCCTGCATTATTCCTGACGGTACATTTAAGTATGTTCCACTTGTGTATTTAAATACCTCTCCAGATTTTATCACAGGTTGTTCTCCGATAACACCAACTCCGGCAATTTCATTTACTTTTCCCTTATAATCTATTATTTGCCAATGACGACTTAACAATTGAATAGTTGATTGGCTTTTGTTTTTTATCTTAACGTTATACATCCATACATAGCAATTTTCATAAGGAATGGATTGCTCTTCAATATAAATTGGTAAAACTGTAACTTCAACAAAGTTGGTAGTTAGTGTGTATTCTATCATTATAAAATATTCATGATAAGAAAATAGTATTTTAATTATATACTTTTTTCATAGATTTTTCAAGTATACTTTAATTAGGAAATATCAATTTATAGTATGAATGAACCAGATGCGCTGAGCAAAAAAGTAATAGGAATAATAGGTGGTGGACAATTAGGTAAAATGACTGCTATCGCTGCAACAAAACTTGGACAAAAAATACATGTTTTTGCCAGTGCTAAAGACGATCCAGCTTGTTCTATTGCTGATGATTTCACAATAGCAGATTTCTCTGATAAGAAAGCGCTTGAATCTTTTGCACAGAGTGTGGATTTGGTCACTATTGAGTCTGAAAATATTCCATGTAGTGCAATTGATATCGATGTAAATTTTTATCCGGGTAAAAAAGCGTTACACATTGCGCAAAATAGGCTTAGAGAGAAAGATTTCATTAGAAGCTTGAGTATAAAAACTGCTGAATACAAAAGTATACAAAATTATAATGAGCTACTGAAAAGCAGTAGAGCTTTTGGCTATCCAACAAGGCTGAAAACAACAGAAATGGGTTATGATGGAAAAGGGCAATATGTGCTTGAGAATGATTCTGAAGTGAAGCAATTTGCTTCCTTTGATTGGAATACAGAGTACATTCTTGAAGCAAGTGTTGATTTACTGAAAGAGGTTTCAGTAGTCGTTGCAAGAGATAAAAACGGTAAAGTAGCTTTTTTTCCTATAGCAGAAAATTACCACGTTGATGGAATACTTGATACTTCAACAGTGCCAGCTAAAATAGATAGTAAATTAACTCAAGAGGTACAACGAGCTGCAAAGAAAATAGCAAATGCGCTTGATGTAATAGGAATTCTGGCTATTGAATTTTTTGTTACTAAGGATAACGAATTGTTAGTTAATGAACTAGCTCCAAGACCTCACAATTCTTGCCACTGGAGCTTGGATGCATGTAACGTTAGTCAATTTGAACAGCTAGTTAGGATAATATGCGGGCTACCTATGCAGGAAGTAGTATTACGCTTTCCTTGTATGACGAAAAATATAATAGGTAATGATATATATGATTCTCATAAGTATTTGAGCAACGAAAAAGCTAGTTTAACCATATATGGGAAAAAAGAGGTTAGGGATAAGCGTAAAATGGGACATGTCAATATAGATTTAAGTTAACAGTTTTTCTACGTCATACCGCCACAACTGTACGAACATTGTGATATGATGAGATGTTACATAGTAAACGGTGTCATTCTAGCACCTCTTTTCCCGTCATCCCGCTGCTTGTTAGCGGGATCTCATTTCACTTTGTGAAGGTGTCATCCCAGCACCTCTTTTCCCGTCATTCCGCTGCTTGTTAGCGGGATCTCATTTTACTTTATGAGGGTATCATCCGAGTAGCCCCTTTCTCGTCATCCCGCTGCTTGTTAGCGGGATCTCATTTCACTTTATGAAGGTGTCATTCGAGTAGCCTGACTACTTGGATCCAGGAATTTTATTAAGTTGGTAAGCATAAAAGTGGCTGATCTTATGTTAAAACACAACGTTCTTGATGAGATTACAGCAAGGCTGGATTCCAGCGTCAGCTACTTGAATGACAGCAGTCCTACGTCATGCCGCCGCGGTATCTCTAGATCCCGCTAACAAGTAGCGGGATGACGATTGTCGTTTAGCCATAAATGTTTAAGAAATTTACCAAACGAAAAAAAAGGCAAAAGAAGCCCCGTGGTTGGCTAGTTACTTACATTATACTTTCAAGTATGGCGTTTTTTTATTCTAAACGTTTAATAACCGCGATTCATCTGCTTTTAAGCCGCAACTAATCTAAATTATAAACATTAAGAAATTTACTAAACAGAAAAAAAGGCAAAGAAAACCTAGGGTAGCTAATTACTCACTATCCATTTTTTAAGTTGGCGTTTTTTGATGTTTTAAATGCTTTATAAGCGCATTTTAGCTTGTATAGCTAGAAATTTGATAAAGACATAAGGTGCACATAGTGCAAAAAATTAAACATGAGACGCCAAATACGTTGAGTTTTTTTGTCATTTAATCTGTACAGAGAAGATAAATAAATAGCTTCAGTTTCATGATAAGGGGGCTGGCGAAGGGTGTCAAGTAAGTTTTTTCGTTTCTATTTCCAATAAAAGTTTGTATGCAATAACACAGAAGCATGCACTGCTATTCCTTCATTTCTTCCAATATAACCTAATTTCTCTGCAGTGGTTGCTTTGATATTTACAAATTCATCATCAATTTCTAATGCTTTTGATATGAATTTCTTCATTTCTACTTTGTAAGGCGATATTTTAGGCTCTTCACAAACTATAGTAATATCTAAATTAGACACGCTGTACCCTTTTTCTTTTGCTTTTTTAGCAGCAAAGTCAAGAAAGTGAGATGAATTGCAATCTTTCCATTCAGAGGAACTAGGAGGAAAGTGCTCTCCTATGTCGCCACATCCCAGTGCTCCGAGTATTGCATCAACGATTGCATGTATTGCAACATCACCATCAGAGTGCGCTTCTATTGCCATGTTGTGTTCAATTTTCACACCGCAAATTTTTATAAAGCTTTCAGCACCATTTTGAACTTTAATGAACTTATGTATATCATAACCGGCTCCGACACGAAATTTTGGCTCTTCAAAAAGAAGCTTTGCCATATTGATATCCTCTTTTGTGGTTAACTTAAAATTGCTTTTCTCACCTTTAATAATCGCAACATGTTTTTTGTGCTCTACCATTAGTGATGAATCGTCAGTAAATTCTTTGACTGATTGATGGCATGATAATAATTCTTTGAAATTAAAAATTTGAGGGGTTTGTATGGCTCTGAGCTTTCCTCTTGAAATCGTAGATTCAATAAAACTATTACTCACCAATGACATAGTGTCTTCAACTTCTATTGCTGGAACTACTCCTGTATATTGATCATTAATCATAGATTCAACCAAGTTATCTATCAGAACATCTGACACAAAAGGCCTACAAGCATCGTGTATAACTACAAAATCTGGGTTAATTTTTTGTAAGCTTTCAAGCCCTAGTTTAACTGAACTTTGCCTGTTTTCTCCTCCGTATACAGGGCTTAGTAATTTAGTGTCTGTAATTAGTGATATAGCTTTCTCATAGAAACTTTCATGGTCTCTATTAATTGCTATTCTTATGTAATCTATATATTGGTTAGCCAGAAATCTTTTAATTGTATGAAATAAAACAGATTTACCTGCCAGTTTTATATATTGCTTAGGAATCGTAGAATTGCATCTACTGCCTACTCCCGCTGCAACTATTAATGCTGCTATTTTGTATTTCTTAGCGCACATATTTCTTTTTGTAGAAGCTTTCCTCTCTATCCAAGATTCTTTCCGAAAAATAAAATTTCTGACATCATATAAAAGTTACTTCCCCTATTAACTAGCATAATTATAATAGCAAAAGAGATATTTAGAGAGCTCAAAATCTATCTTTGCCTGCGGATTAAACAACTAAATTTTAGTAAAAAATGATAGTATTACAAATCGTAAAATACTTTCAACATAGGAAAAATAAATTGCATATTTTTCAGTAAATTAGCTATGCTAAACACATGCAAAAACGTCATATAACTATTTGTTTCATACTGCTTTTTATAATAGGGATGTTATTCCTGATGCGTCCTATGATTTTTCCATGTTTAATATCTATTATTATTGCATATTTGTTTAATCCGCTAGTAGTCAAGTTTGAAAAGTATAGAATACCACGTTCATGTTCTGTAATTTTTATAATACTTATTTTATTAATAGCTTTTATACTAGTCATAACATTTGTTTTACCTATTATATATGTTCAAATTACTTCAATATTAAATTTCTTAGTGAGTAAAGTGCCTTCATTAAAGTTTAAAGTAATCCCCTCTGTATTAGAATTTCTTAATATGAAAATCGAGGATAGCTTATTTGATCATTTATCTAAAAATCTAGCAGAAAATTACAGCAACTATGTATCTTATTTCATGAATGCTCTTGATATTGCTAGTAACTTTATAATCCAAGTGTTAAGTTCAAGCTTTAACACGGTATCATTAATGGTGATTACTCCTGTAGTGTTTTTCTATATATTACGTGATTGGCCTTTAATTATAGAAAAAGCTAGTAAATTAATCCCTATTCCTTACAGAGGAAAAATTGCAGATTATTTTTCCAAAGTGGATTTCATTATATCTAATTATCTAAAGGGGCAGGTAAATGTATGTATTGTCATGATGGTCTTTTACTCTGTGAGTCTGAGCATAATTGGATTGGAACACTCTATTGTTATTGGAATTTTATCAGGAATGTTAACGTTCATACCTTACGTAGGGCCATTATTATATACCATTATTGGGTTTTTGAGCGCTATCACTCAATTTAGTGGATGGTTTGAAAGTGCTGCTGTTTTGCTATTATTTGGTGTTGGACAATTAATAGATTCAAATATATTAGTTCCTTTATTAATAGGAAAAAAAGTTCATATACATCCAACTGTAATTATTCTGGGAATTACTATATGCGCTTCATATTTTGGATTTACAGGTATATTACTTTTTATTCCAATAATAGCAATGTTCAATGTATCAGTAGAATATGCAATCAATAAATATTTTAAAAGTGAGCTTTATAAAAACGGCTAACAGACCTTTTGCATAATCAATTTATGGTAAGAGGAGAAATGAGCCCAGAATACCTGACACATTTGAGGAGCGTAAGTAAATTTCTGCGCAAAAATTACTACCAGAAAGAGGTTACGTAAGAGGTTCAACGTGCAATTAAATTTATTTAACAACAATCAAGCTGATTATAGCCGGCAAAATTACATCATCTTAGATGAAAATAAGCACGTATATAATTCGGTAGTTAATGATTTATCTTGGAAATGTCTGATTCTTTTTGGACCTAAAAGCTCCGGTAAAACTCATCTTGCTCATATTTGGCAATCAATAAACGATGCAATCTTTATCAATGTGAATAACTTCGTAAGCGAGATTAGGTATAGCGATGCTTTTATTTTAGAAGACGTACAAAACATTAAAGATGAAGCCATGTTATTACATTGTTACAATTACATGAAAGAAAACGACAAGAGGCTGCTAATCACTTCTTCAATTTCACCAAAAAAGCTTAACTTCAAACTAAGAGATTTAAGTTCTCGAATATTATCAACTATCAGCGTAAAAATTTTGCCTGCAAGCGAGGAATTATTAAGAATTATGCTAATAAAACGATTTTCAGATAAACAGTTAAAAATTGATTTAAAAGTGATTAATTATATTTTAGCAAGAATAGAACGTTCTTTCTATAGCATTGATAAAATTATAGAAAAGATAGATAATGAATCTATAGGGTCAAATGTGACCGTTCCTTTTATTAGCACTTTATTAAAAAAAGATGCCATTTGATTTCTTCTTTTGTAAAGGTGTATATTAAAAATTTATTAACACCCATAACACTAACGTAATTGGAATCTCTACCTGTCCATGTTAGAATTATAATCAATGTTATGTTATAATAAATATAGATAGATACAGCTAAGAAGTATTCTATATTTATAGTAGAGCTCACTTTATAAGGTGTTTTTTATAGATTTAACGTTATAATTTAACTATGATAAGAGTAAGATTAAATTTAAGAAAAAGGTTAAAGCAAAAGTTTGTGATGTTCACTCTATTGATAAATGCTTTATTTGTCTCATATTTTCTCATAAGAAACACAGGGAACACTTCTAATCAAATTATAGCCAAAGAAATAAATATAGGAACTGATAATGAAAAATAAACAGTCGCAAAATAAAAAAGAAAATCTTTACATAACATATTACATAGATGCTTTAGCTTCAGAGAGGTCCGCTGCACAAAATACTCTGGAAAGTTATCGTTCGGATTTACACCAGTTTGAAGAATTTTTATTGGAAAGCGGCACTACCTTGGTTGGTGTAAACAAAACCAATATTAAAGATTATGTGAAATCTTTATGTACACAAAAAAAATATAAAAGTAGCTCTATATCAAGAAAAATATCCGCTATGAAAAATTTTTACAAGTGTCTATTTAATGACGGAATAATAGATTTTAATCCAGCGCCGGCTAATGATGCTGAATTAAAGAATCCAAAAGTTTCTCGTCCTTTGCCTAAGTATTTAAGTGTCGAAGAAATATTTTTGCTAATGGACACAGTGAGAAAATCAGCAAGCGAATCGAATAAAGAGATAAGCAGTAAAAGGCTATGTGCGATTTTAGATATCCTTTACTCTTCTGGAATGCGTGTTTCTGAACTAATTAGTATGAAATTATGTGAAGTGTCACATTTAATAAACAGTAATAACAAAGAATGCTATATAATAATAAAAGGAAAAAGTGGTAGAGAGAGGCAAATTCTTTTTAATGAACAAGCATTGCAGAGCCTTAGAAATTATTTATCAGTTCGTGATAATCTGATCTCTAAAGAAAAGGAATCCGATTGGCTATTCCCAGGTGATAAACCTAATAAACCAATTACAAGGCAGAGGGTCGGTCAATTAATGAAGGAGTTGGCAAGAAAATGCAATATTGATGAAAATAAGATCTCTCCACACGTGGTTAGGCATTCTTTTGCTACCCATCTACTAAATAGCGGAGCAAATATTGTGTTGATACAGAAAGTTCTTGGCCATACTAACCTTTCTACAACACAAATATATACTCATATTGCTAACGAAAAGTTAAAGGACAAATTAGCTGATTCGCATCCTATTACTCAGATGATCAATAATTAAATTTATTGTTTTTAATTTGTAATAAAGTTAAATTTAAATAAATTTATGTGAGTTTGTGATTTCAAGTTTATTGTTTAATTTCTTTCTTATATTATGGGAGGTATTCTATACTTTCATTACTCTCCCTGTAATTTTCTTTTCTGAGTGTGTAATAACCATTTTCCTCGTCTGTTCGGTGAGAGTTGTATTATTCATGCTGCGTTTATTATGTGGCATTAAATATGAAGTGAGGGGAATGGAAAACATCCCTAAGCAACCTTTTATCATTGCATCTAAACACCAATCTCCATTTGAAACATTTATTTTTATACTACTATTTAGAAAAGCGGTTTTTATTTTAAAACGTGAATTGAAATGGATTCCATTCATTGGTTTGCATCTTATAGCGCTGAAAATGATTTTTATTAACCGTTCAGATGGTATCAGTTCTATACGCCATATAATCAAACTAGCAAAAATGCGTATAAAAGAAAATAGAAGCATAATAATATTTCCTGAAGGTACAAGAACAACTATAAACCAAAATATAAAATATCAACCAGGTATTGCTGCTTTATATAGCGTATTATCTGTTCCTGTGTTACCGGTTGCTTTAAACACTGGTTTGTTTTGGCCAAAAAGCATACTTTCTCTGAGAAAGAATCCCGGAAAGGCAGTAATAGAAATATTGCCCCCAATATATCCTGGGTTAAACAAAAATGAATTCTTGCAAAGTTTAGAAAAAATTATTGAAGAGAGAAGCAGTAGATTAACCATAGGAAAAACTGATATTGCAAATTAACAAAAAAACTTTATAATTAAAAGAAAAGTACAGTATTTTAGGTATTAATATATGGCAAATCATAAGAGTGCTAAAAAAATGATAAAGGTAATAGCAAAGCGCACTTTAATAAATAAGATGCGGAAAAGTAAAACTCGCACTGCTATTAGAAATTTGGTTGATATAATCAAGTCTGGCGACAAAGAAAATGTTGTTCTGGCATTTCGGAATGCTGAATCTAATTTACACAAGTGTGTGAATAAAGGTGTTATTCATAGGAATACCGCTGCGCGTAAAATAAGTCGCTTAAATGCAAAAGTAAAAGCATTGATGACCGCTTAATACGGTTAATGTAAAGTTAACTGTATTAATATATACTCCTCAGTTTGTATATTCTGTATAAAATTTAAGTAGCTTAAGTGATGGATAAAAAAGTGCTATTAGAACTAAGTAATGGATTAAAAATCGAGCTACCTGTATTAAGCGGAACAACAGGTCCTGATGTGTTAAATATCAAGGATTTATATAAGATGACAGGATTATTCACTTACGATCCAGGGTTTGTTTCTACAGCTTCATGCTCTTCTACAATTACATTCATTGATGGAGATGAAGGAGTTCTTAAATATAGGGGACATAATATAGCTGATTTGGCAGAGAATAATAATTTTACTGCTGTGATTTATTTATTGCTCTATGGTGAATTACCCAGTTCAGAGCAACACAAAAAATTTCTTCTCAAAATACAAGAATCATCCAAAGTATCAGAGCAAGTTACAAATGTAATTAAAGCATTTCCAAAAACTGCTCACCCTATGTCAATCTTAGTTGCATGTTTTGCAAGTTTGTCAGCATCTTATCATGAAAAGCATGGCAACAATGTCAATGGTGAAGACCTAGATTTTGGAATTTCTGCAATAGCGCAAGTTTCCACAATTATTGCAATGATTTATAGGCATATCAACAATCAGGAATTCATAAATGCTAACAATGAATTAAGTTACAGTGAAAATTTCTTAAAGATGATATTTGGCGATGCTGTTGATAATGATAAAAGCGCCCTTTTTGCAAAAGCTCTGGATAAAATATTTACTCTCCATGCTGATCATGAACAGAATGCTTCTACGGCGGCTGTCAGATTGGTGGGATCGGCTGGTTCTAATCTGTTTGCAAGCCTCTCTGCAGGAGTTGCTACACTTTGGGGACCAGCACATGGTGGAGCTAATGAGGCAGTTATAAATATGCTAAAAGAGATAGAGCAAAGTGGAGATATAGATAAATTCATCGAAAAAGCTAAAGATGATAAAGATCCATTTAAATTGATGGGATTTGGACATCGTGTTTATAAAAATTATGATCCGCGCGCGCGTATATTGGAAGGCGCTTGCCATGAGGTTCTAAGTAAACTAGAACAAAATAATGAACTGCTTAAAATTGCAAAAAAACTTGAAGAAATAGCTTTAAAGGATGAATATTTTATCGTGCGTAAGTTATATCCAAATGTTGATTTTTACTCAGGTATAATAATGAATGCTATTGATATCCCCTCAAATATGTTCACGCCTATTTTTGCACTTGCAAGAACCACTGGTTGGGTTACTCAGTGGTATGAAATGATAAATGATAAAGAAACTAAGATCTGTAGACCAAGGCAACTCTATTTTGGTAAATAAATTTATTTTCACTTCATTAGACTTCTTGCATAACCCAAACTAAGTAGAAAAAAGGTGTCATCCGAGTAGCTGACACTGGTTCCTTTACGACGGAAGTGTCCAGAGGTGTCATTCCAGTCTGGAATCCAGAAAAAAGGATGGTGTCATTCCGTATCCGTTCAGCCAATGGCGTCAACTTAAGAACTTTCATTAGCAAACTCTCCTAAAGACATGATGGCGTTTAGGCTTATCTACTTTATTGCGGCTGTCCCGGTCGGATTTTAACTTTAGCGCGTATACTTAAAAAGGGCTTGAAAGTTTTTTGGCGCAATAAGTACCTGATAGAGTTTCTGCCTCATTACACCAAATAAAACTGAAAAATTTAAACGATACTCATACCAATTCTCATTATTAGTGAATCAAATAAGCGATATTGTAGAGTTATTTAATTGTGGAGTGAGAAAGAAAGGCAATAGTATGGCTTTTTTTCCATTGTTATCTATCCGTTTATTGTGCAGTGGGAATTGGTATCAGAGGTTGTCCGGAAACAAGTAAAAGGCTATAATATCTGAAATTTTAGTACGGGGTAAAGATGAGAAAAAAGTATCCAACAGATCTAAGCGAAAGGGAATGGGCAAGAATAGAAAAACACTTCAGAGTATCATACAAGAAAGGAGGAAGGCCGCCAAAGTATAGCAAAAGAGAAATATTAGAAGCAATTTTCTATGTATTGCGTACAGGGTGTCAATGGCGGTATTTACCAAATGATTTTCCGCTATGGAAGACTGTGTATGAGCAGTTCAGGCAATGGAAGAAGCAGGGAATTTTTGAGAAAATGAATTATGAAATTACAAAATATAGTAGAAGAAAAATAGGAAGGAATGAGCAGCCGAGTGCCTGTATAGTAGATAGTCAATCTGTAAAGACTACAGAAAAGGGGGGATCAAAGGCTATGATGGAAGTAAAAAAGTAAAGGGTAGAAAAAGGCATATAATTACAGACACTCAGGGTTTTATACTAGGTTGTTACGTAGGCGCTGCTAACGAAAATGATAGAGATGGTATTAAAATAGCATTAAACAATATGAGAACAAAATATACTAAAGTTAAAAAAATGTGGGCTGACATGGGATACCAAGGAAGAAATTTAAAGAATCACATAAAGGAAGAATATGACATAGATATTGAAATTGTTAAAAGGCCTCCATGTAGATTTTGGGTGCACAAAGATACGCCACCTGAGCTACTACCAACAAGAGAACAAGGGTTTAAAGTACAGCCAAGAAGATGGGTTGTAGAAAGGACTTTTGCTTGGGTTAATAGGAATAGAAGGCTATCGAAGGAGTATGATTTACTCACAACATCCACTGAGAATTTCATATACCTAGCTATGAGTAGGGTTATGTTAAAGAGGGAATATGCTTGAATTTACTAGTTTCCGGACAACCTCTCAGTAATTTGATCTGGGTTCCAAGGCCCTTGTGCATCACACATATGAAGCGATAATATATTGCACATGACCAAGTTTGCCCAAAATTCTTGTAATACAGCCTCTCCAGAAAAATTCTCTAACTCTGCTCCTACTTTGAGTCGTTTATAGCACTCCTCTATGTGCCACCTTAACACATAAGCTTTGCTCCAAAGTCTCGGTCAAAAACTCTGTTTCTCAGTTGGCTAATGTCAGCACTATAACTCTTACTTTCTGTCCTTTCATTTTATTTTTTAGCTTTTCATTTTCTAATATAAAATCAAAATCTAATTCGCCAGCGTTCCCATAGCTTACTATAATTTCTTTTTTGCAAGCGAAAAATAAAATCTACTTCCAAATTATAATGCTGCTGAATGAATTTTACTGAAGACGATCATAGATAAATAATAATTTCTCTTGATTTAATAAACGCATTTGAGTGATAACTTCGGGTAATTGCTCTGCCGCCAACGTTTGTTCACCTATATTCCAAGCTGCAAGACGAGCACTGCAAATCAATGAAGTACACAAATCAACAAACAAATTGCCAATGGTGCCTGTTGTTCCATTTGGTTCAAACTCGGATACAATTTCCCCAGAGCTGGGTAATCTCATACCAGAACCATCTGCTGCAATAAGTCTATAGCCTCTCCAACTCAGGTTCATCCTGATAGGCTGTTTGGATGCTTAGATTCTTGAAAGCCTGTATGGCAAATCTTATACCTTGCTTTAGAAAAAGCTTGCTTTGAGGGTACATGTCAATGGCTCCATAAGTTCACATTCTATTCCCAAACTTTTTTTAACTAACTTTAAAATCATAGAAAATACTGTCGAAAAAGGAAGTTTTCTTGTTCGTGTAAAACTCAACACAATGGATTTTCTGAAAAGTTTTCGAGTATATTGCATTTTTAATTTGTAAGATAAGATCTTTTCCTTTTTGCATGCCTCACCTAAAAAAGACACATTTTAAACTTTTTTGTTGCAATAAAATAGAAACAAAAGTGCTGTCCCTTGCACTCTTTGGATAATTTAATGATAAAAAATTTAGAGAGAAATTTTATATACTATCGCTGATATTTTTCCTTAAGTTGACGCCATTGCCTGAACACTTACCTAATGATGAAGCTATCGAAAACATAGCAAAGAGACTTCAAAAATCTATAGACGATGCAAAAAAGCACAAGGTCATGTTTAGTGTTGATGTGTTCCAAGGAGAAAAAAGTCATCAATAATAGATTATTCGATACTGATCTTATACCACCTCATGGAGCAAGATAAAAATGTTACTGAGACTGGAAAAGAAAAACTACGGCCTCTTATGTTAGAAATGTTTAATCTAGTTTCAACAGGCACTGATGTGAGCCAAGAAGTTCGGAGATTATTGCCAGAAGATATACTGAAAGAACGCGGCGAATATTTGTCACGTCTAAAACAAATTGTAAGTGATAGTATTGAAAATGACAAAAAAAAAGGAATTGTAGTAGAAAGAGATAATAAATTTTATTATGTACAGTGTCCAGAAAAAAGTGTGATCACTCCTGCAAAATTTATGAACTCCCCGGAATTTAAGGACTTAGAATATGGTGCATTGCGAATAGGAGAAGGAGATAATCTAATCTGAATAAAAAGCTGGCAATATCATGATATGCAAGGCAAAGTAAAAATGACCTTTAGGGTAGGCGATGAAAAGATCGAAATGATTTTATCTTCTGAAAAAGCTGAAAGTTTTGGTAAAATAATGGTACATATGGATGACAAAAGTTGTGAAATCTTCTCAAAGTACCTAAAAGAGCTAGAAAAAGAACCTCGTATAAGCAAGGTTGTTGAAGCTGCTAAAAGTTTTGCACAAACGAAAAGCAGTGCAGTTAGTCCACCTCTTTCTAATATGAAAAGAGTTGACACATCGCAACATTTTCAAAGTAGTGACCATGAATCACCAGAGCATTAACAATTATCATACATACATTGTTGCATATAGCAATAGTGTATGTGTATAGTTAGTAGGGTTTGTAAACTTAATAAAGTCTACAACTAATTTGAAAACTACTTTATTGTATGCAAGACTTTAAAATACTAGAAAATCTAAAAACCAAAGCACTAGAAGCTGAAAAAGGAGGCGGTTCTGACAGGATTACCAAACAACATGAAAAAGGGAAATTAACTGCTAGAGAAAGGCTCAGTATATTGCTCGATGAAAGTTCTTTTGCAGAATACGATAAATTCGTAAAACATCATGCAAATGATTTTGGCATGCAAAATGCTAATTTTTTAGGTGATGGGGTAGTGATTGGTCATGGTACTATTTATGGCAGAAAAGTTTTTGTTTATTCTCAGGATTTTACTGTCTTTGGTGGTTCACTTGGTGCGTCAAATGCAAAAAAAATATGCAAAATTATGGATATGGCAATTAATGCCAGAGTTCCAATTATCGGACTAAATGATTCTGGTGGAGCCAGAATTCAGGAAGGAGTAAATTCTCTTGCTGGTTATGGAGAAATTTTTCAAAGAAACGTAAATGCATCGGGTGTTATACCACAAATTTCTTTAATTATGGGCCCATGTGCAGGAGGTGCAGTTTATTCCCCAGCATTAACTGACTTTACTTTCATGGTGAAAAACAGTTCATATATGTTTATAACCGGGCCAGATGTAGTAAAAAAGGTTACCTACGAAGATGTAAGTTTCGAAGACCTCGGTGGAGCAAAAATTCATACAAGCAAAACAGGAGTAGCGGATTTTGCATTCAATAATGATGTTGAAATGCTGCTAAAAATGCGTGAATTCTTTACTTTCTTACCAGCAAATAATCAAGAATCACCAAAATCTGCACCAATCTGTAATGATGTTGACGACATTGATGAATCCTTAAACACTCTAATTCCTACCAATCCTAATACTCCTTATGATATGTATGAACTCATTGAAAAAGTTTGTGATGAAAGGAATTTCTTTGAACTGAAACCTGATTTTGCTCGTAATATCATAACTGGTTTTGGTAGAATTGGAGGAAATACTGTCGGTATTGTTGCAAATCAACCTATGCACCTTGCAGGATGTTTGGATATTGATTCTTCAAGAAAAGCTGCGAGGTTTGTAAGGTTTTGTGACGCATTTAACATTCCGATCATCACACTTATTGATGTTCCAGGATTTTTGCCGGGTACAAATCAAGAATACAATAATATAATACAACACGGAGCGAAACTGCTTTACGCTTACGCTGAAGCGACCGTGCCGAAAATTAGCCTTATCACTAGAAAAGCGTATGGTGGTGCATACATTGTTATGAATTCGAAACATCTAAAAGGTGATATAAATTATGCCTGGCCAACTGCTGAAATAGCTGTGATGGGCCCTGAAAGTGCAGTTGAGATTATATTTCGACACGAAAAAGATCAGCAAACGTTAATTAAAGAATATAAAGAAAAATTTGCTAACCCATTTTTTGCTGCATCATATGGATACATTGATGACATTATAGTGCCAAGTAAAACAAGGTATCACTTTTGTAAAGCATTAGAGCTACTCAAAAACAAGAAGGTAGAAAGGATATGGAAAAAGCATGACAACTTACCTCTGTAACTTTCTTCTAAGCCTTGCTTACAAGTTATGCAATATTATAAGTATAATCAGTGTGCCGTTACCAAGACTCGAACTTGGGACCTCGTCATTACCAATGACGTACTCTACCACCTGAGCTACAACGGCAAGTTTATATATTATGATAATGAATAACACAAAAAAGAATAAGGAAAAAGAAGAGGAGAAAAAAAGATTAGCGAAAGCTTTAAAGCAAAATATTTTGAAAAGAAAAAAGCAGCAACAGAGTAGACAGAGAACCCTTTCAAAACTCGTTTGTGGTGAGGAATTTTTAGGAGAAAGCACCGCAGAATACTCGAATGTATTTGAGAACGACAAAATTACCATCAGAAACTTAAGTTTTGAAGGAGGTATCATGCCAGAACTACCGGAAGTGGAAGTAATCTCTAATTTTTTGCTTGATAAAATTAAAAACAAGCAAATCAGTAATGTTATAGTGAATAATTGGAATTTACGTGCCCCAATAACAAAAAATATTGATGATATGCTAAAGGGCAAAGTCATACGCAACATCAAGCGTAGAGGTAAGTATACCATCTGGAATACAGATGGTAGTGTGGCTGTAATCATACATCTTGGCATGAGCGGAAAGCTTATATATGCTGACCACGATCAAATGCGGAATAAGCATGATCACGTGGTATTTTTATTTTCTGACAATACTTCAATAATTTTTAATGACCCAAGAAGATTTGGATTAGTTATCGTTTTAAATAAAGAACAAGAAACGGATTTTTTTAGCGATTTTGGAATAGAGCCCCTCACGGATGAATTCAGTGGAGACTATTTACAGGAGTTGCTGAAAAACAAAAAAGTGAATATCAAATCAGCGTTAATGGACAATAAATCAATAGTTGGCGTAGGCAACATATATGCTTCTGAGAGCTTGTTTAGAGCCCGTATATCACCACTCAGGTCAGCAAAAAACTTGACCTATAGAGAGTGCGAAAAACTTGCTGCTGAAATAAAAAATACTCTGAGTGATGCAATTGCTGCAGGTGGTTCAACACTGAAAGATTATGCACAGCCATCTGGATCTGCTGGATACTTTCAAAATAACTTTTACGTATATGGTAAAGTTCAAAAACCTTGCAAGATTTGCAATAATATCATAACACTTATACGACAAAATGGCCGTAGCACTTATTTTTGCAACGCGTGCCAGAATTAAGATTTTATTTTTTGATATGATATTTTCACTTGAAAAAGATCCATTTGATTTGTTTTCAAAGTGGTACAAAGCAGTACTTAATTCTCCGTGTGAACAACCAACTGCAATGACGCTAGCAACTTGTAGCAAAGACTGTATTCCATCTGCAAGAGTGGTATTACTAAAGGAATATAGCAAAGAAGGTTTTGTGTTTTTCACTAACGTAAACAGTAAAAAAGGGAAAGAATTGACTGAGAACCCCAAAGCTGCGTTAGTGTTTCATTGGATAGAATTTGCTAGGCAAGTGCGAATTGAAGGAGAGGTTAAACTTCTAAACGATGAAAGAACTGACAAATACTTCTCTTCTCGAGCGCTGGGTAGTCAAATTAGCGCATGGTGCTCAAAACAATCGAGCATTCTGAAAGATTGGCAAGATTTTGAGCAAGCTATAAAATTGAAGGAAAAAGAATTTCACAATACACAAGTTTCTCGTCCTGATTTTTGGGTGGGATTTTGCGTAATCCCAAAAGTAATTGAATTTTGGCAAGAAGGTGAATATAGGAAGCATATTAGATTTAGATACACTCTTGTTGAGGGAAGCGATTGGAAAGTGGAACAACTATATCCTTAAAAATGGTTGCGGGAGTAGGATTTGAACCTACGACCTTCAGGTTATGAGCCTGACGAGCTACCGAGCTGCTCCATCCCGCGTCGTTGCTTATTTAGTTATTATATATACAAATAATGAAAAAAGAAAAATAAAATTTCACCACATGCAAATATCGACACACTTATTAACTTTTCTTGACATAATAGTTAGTTATATACGTAACAATCTGCGCAATGAACAATATAACTTGATACTGTGGTTTCCTGTTCTTCAGTGTGCAGGAATTTTAACATATTTTTCCCTAAGTTTTGAACCAAGCTGCATATCTATTTTTCTTTTGCTTTTACCCACACTAATTTTGATTGCAATATTATACAGAAAGTACGCAATATTATGCATTGCTTTAATTGCAGTGCTCATAGGATTTACAGCCAGTAAATTAAGAACAGCTTTAGTTGATACTCAAATTCTTGATAAAGAGAGGTATGTAAAAAATATCGTTGCCACAGTGAAGGATATTAACGACAGGGGCTCATATAAACAATTTCTGCTTTCTGTTGAAAAATCCCCTACTATCTCAAAATCCTCTCCTGTCATCCCAGCGCCCCCTTTTGTCATCCCAGTACTTGATACTGGGATCCAGAAAAAAAAGATATGGATTCCAGCGTCACGCGCTGGAATGACACCGGATAGAGCTCTAGATAACATCAGAATATCAGTTAGAACCAAAGTGGAAAAAGGCATTAAAATAGGCGATCAAGTAAAATTATCAGCAAAACTCTTCCCTCTAAAGATTGCACCTTCGGAGTATGCATACGATTTTGCAAGAATAGCATATTACCAGAAAATAAGTGCAACAGGTTTTGCAACAAGCAAAATAGCCCTACACAAAAAGGCTGAAGCAAGGCAATTTCTAGAGTATATAGAATCTTTCCGTCAATACATTTATGAAAACCTGCAGCAAAATATCAAAAAACCACATGCGGATATAATCTCTGCATTACTGATCGGTAAAAAAGATGGCATAGATCAAAAAACTATGGACGCGATACGAGATTCAGGTATAGCACATTTGTTTGCCATATCTGGTTTGCATTTATCATTTGTTGCTGGTCTGTTTTTTGTAGTGTTTCGTAATTTATTCGCAATATCTGAAACTTTGACTCTTAAGTATAACACCAAGAAAATATCTGCATTCCTTACTATCTTGCCAACCACGTTTTATTTATTGATTACCGGTATGCAAATTTCTGCTCAGCGTGCCTACATTATGGTGATTTTAGTACTCGTTGCAATAATGATAGAGAGAAAATATCGAGGGTTAATAGCAATTGCGTTTGCTGCTTCAGTGATACTCTCAGTAGAACCAGAAGCAATTTTAAAGCCTGGCTTTCAGATGTCATTTTCTGCTGTTTTGGCACTGGTTGCCAGTTATCAAATTAATGCTAATAAGTTGTTCAAAATAAAAATAATGAAATATTTTGTGTCGATAATGATCAGCTCAGTAATAGCAAGTTTAGCAACTGTTCCGTATACGATATATAATTTTAATTATTTTTCAATTAGTGGCATTATCACAAATTTAGTTGCTATACCAATAGTTACATTAATTATTATTCCACTTGGAATAATCTATGTTTTGTTGATTCCTTTGGGTGTTGAATGGATTATAGCGCCATTTATAGAGCGCCCAATTGACAGCATTTTGTATATAACAAATGCAATCGCTAGTCTTCAGTATTTGGTTATTCCCATTCGTACTTTTCCTGCCTCATCAATTATTATAATAACATTTGGGTTATTGTGGCTGTGCTTGTGGGAAAGAAATTGGCGTTTCTTCGGAATTTTCTTTATTGTGCTGGGTATTTTCTCTAGTGCTATGTATAGAACTCCTGATATCTTGATAAATGCTGATAATGTTGCTGCAAAGGAGAGTGATAACTTACTATATTCTCTCACCAGAAAAAATAGGAACTTTGTTGTCAAAACATGGGCGAAGCAAAATGGGCAGAACCAAATTTTGAATCATAAAAAATACAATAACTCAGATAAAAGGCTAAAGTGTAACGATTATGGCTGCATATATAATAAAGGAAATAATAAATTAGTGCTGCTAGCTTATAAAAAAGAAGATATTTCAGAAAATTGTGATAAAGTTGATTTAACAATTCAATTAAGTGAATTCGACTATTCAGCTTGCAACGCTAAAATTATTAAACATGCTGATCTAGAAACGTATGGCACACATTCTGTTTGGTTAACAAATCGTTACGTAAAGATTAATACAGTGCGCTCCAATAGGCCTTGGCACATGTTGAAAAATTAAGAAACTTGATTTTAAGGTTTGGTTAACGTATACCTAAATAAGTTTAAACTAGAAAAATGTTATGGTTACAGACACTCAAGATCCTTTCAAAGACTATTTTGATTTTTTAGGATTTAGAAAACTTTCTGACCAGCCCAGTAGAATTTTGAGCTCTATAAGAAAGTATTCTGGTACTATATCGATAGCAAGTACCATTGCTACTCTTATAGCATTTACTGCCTTTTCTATTCAGCCTGTTACAGTAAGTATTGCTGGGTTTGCGTTCACGCCAGCACCTCTTGCCTTTATTCCTCTTATAGTTCTCTTATTTACTGCTGTTATAAACTTTATAAATACACAAAAAATAAAAGAGAATGAAATAGATAAAAAAATAGGAAACTATCAAGTTGATGAACAGTACAGCCAGATTGCTCAAGAAGCTAAAAAAATTGAAATTGTAACAAATTTAGATAAAAAGGGGGAAAAGCTTTCAATAGTTTTACCAATTTCTAAGACGCAGAGAGAAATACTAGAAGATATAGAAGCAGAAAATAGAAATAGGATTCTCTTGTTTACTGGATCATATGTATTTGGTACTATTATAGTAGTTTCAGCAATATCACAATCCATTAATGCTCCAATAATATTAATAGCTTTATTAGTCGCTATTCTTTTATGCATCATATCAACACTTAGCAATCTAATAAGTAATAGCGTGGATCATGAAAATCATACTATTAGAAAACACAGTTCTTTAGGTCTTCTATTTCCATACTGGTCTGGAAAGGGCATGGTTGTATCAGTAGTAGAAAATAAGCTTGGTAAAAGGGAAAATGAACTAATATCTCTAATGAAAAAACTACTTAGTCCGCTTTGCAACTCATTTGACAGTAACCTTAAAAAAGCTTGCGATTTACTTGATAATAGTCTTTTAAAGCCTGCAAATATTAACATTAAAGAAACGCTTGATCACCTAAAAAAAATCAGAGAAGACATCAAAAAAGATTTAGATTGGCTACATGCAGAAATTTCAGAAGTTTTAAACAACACTAAAGAATTGACAAAAAAAGCACATTCACTAGATATTGAAGGTACTTTTTCTAGGTTAGAGAATGCTATTAAAATTGCTGAAGATAAAATTGAACGATTTGAACCAAGCCGCTTTGTAGGCTGGCTTCAATCAACTACGCAGTCTAATAATAACGAGTTCCTTAGCATGCTAAAAAAGTTAAAAGAGGATACAGAAGAGGAAAAAACGGAATTGAAGGAGCAATTAAACGTAGTAAGGAATGAATTAGAAGAAATAAAAAAGAAGCAAGCTCAACCAAGTACGCCTGATTTAGAAGCTAACAATGGAAATAATACTAATAAATTATTAGTATTAGAAAATAAAGTCAAAGAACTACGTGACACAGTTAGAAAGTTAGAGCTGGAAGCAGAACAAAATAAGCTGCAGCAAAAGAAGGAAAAGTTAGAGCAAAAAAAATCTGAACAAGAAAAAACAGATGAATGGAAAGAAAAAATCAACGGCAAACCAAGTGAATTCTTATATTATTTATTAGAATCTATTAAGCTGGAAGAAAAAGATAATAAAGAAAAAAAGGTTGAGGCAACATTACGAGATTTTGATAATAAAGTTACAATCTACTGGAAAGATGGCTCTCAAACAATTTGCCATATTAAAAAACAAGGTGATCTGCAAATTGAGTCTAGTGCAACAATGTTTACAGACCCAAATGTTCAAGCAGCATGGGAAATGGCGCGGGGTAAATCACTATAGATTACTCAATAATAACCTTAAGTGTTAATAATGATAAAGAGAAATTAAGGTTAGACACCTATATAGCTGAAAAATGCAACATATCACGCAGCAAAGCGCAAAGATTGATACAAAATGAGCAGGTGAAATTACTTGGCACACCGATAATTAATAATGACTACATAGTAAAACCAGATGAAGAGTATGTGGTGCATCTCGTTCAACCTGACATATCCACATCAATTGAGCTTAATTATGACATAAAACTTAATATCGTCTATGAAGATGAGGACATTATAGTTCTGAGTAAACAAAGTGGATTAACAGTGCACCCAGGTGCTGGGACAAACAATGATACGCTTTTGAACGCAGTTATCGCTCACCTTAATGTAAGACCAGGAATTGTTCATAGACTCGATAAAGATACTAGTGGGCTAATGGTAATTGCAAAAAATGAAGCAGCCCATAGTTTTTTGTCTGAATTGTTATCGAATCGCAAAATAAAGCGGGAATACTTAGCAGTAGTTTGGGGAACATTATCTTCTCAGCAAGGCACGATAAAAACTAACATTGCTCCCAAACGCGGTAATAAAGAAATGATGTGTGTAACAAAAATCACAGGCAAATTAGCAATCACTCACTATTTAGTGCAAAAAGTTATAGGACAAGTAAGCCTCGTTAAATGCACTTTAGAGACAGGCAGAACACACCAAATTCGAGTCCACATGAGCCACATAGGACATTCCATAGTTGGTGATCAAGTTTATGGAAAAAATAGTAGTAAAAGCACAAAATATGCTAAAAACTCTAGTTTCATTCGTAATTTCAATAGACAAGCACTACATGCTTATACACTGGGCTTATACCACCCAAAAAGTAAGGAATACATGGAATTTGTCTCTGATTTACCGCAAGATATAAAAACTTTAATTGGTGAGTTTGACAACATATCTTAATAACATTCGTATTAACCTATCAATATTATCATCCATGTTATCAGGAAGTTAATTAATGAAAGAAAAACTGCTGCACTACCTAGATCTTTCACCTTTTTTGAAAGTATGTGTTGTTCACTGGAAATACGCTCAATTGTCGTTTCAAAAGCAGTGTTAACAATTTCCACAATTAACACCAGGAATAGGCTGCTTATCATTACTGCACGTTCTAGATTACTTACATCCAAAACAAACAAAATTGAGACACATACTATAAAAAGCAGTAACTCCTGTCTGAACGCAATTTCTGATATAAAAGCTGATTTTATTCCTTCACAAGAGTATTGAATTGCTTTTATTAGACGAATAATGCCCTTCTTCATTATTATTCACAAAACCCTTTAATCAAAATTTTAACTCATTTAGATTTGCTACACCCTATAGCATTTTTATCATTTGTTCACCCTATTGGTTTTGAAATTAAGATTTACCGCAACTACAATAAGTACTCTTATCATCACATTTTGGTGTTAAGTCAGGATAGAACGTGAGTATAGCATCATTCTTTCTTACAAACACTGATTGATAATTGTCATCTTCCATTTCATATAGACACATTCCATCTTTTCCTAATTCCTTAAACGCCTTAGTTGCAGAAATTATCGGCATGAAGGTTATATGCGTATCCATTTGGGCATTTAACTTTCACTTCCCCATCCTTACCCAAATATTTCATTCCAAATGTATAAACCGGCGGCTTAATATCTGATTCATTGCACAGGATTCCAACTGCCCATTTATCCTCTTGAGCTTCAACATATCTACCTACAAAATGCATACCACCTAATTTATCGTTTGGCTCACCACAAAAAATATGTCCAAACCCTATAGTTTCTTTTTCACTTCCACTATTTGTAAACCAAATGTTAGCCAGTTCATCTTTAAGTAACTCCAAATCCGCATCTGGCGTAATCACTTATATATTCCTTTCACTACTTCTTGATGCTGCGGACAACTAAGTAAAATTTTGAAATCTTCTTTATCTGGATGTGCTCCCCAATCTCCACAAACTTTCAACACTCCTCTATCGAAGTCAGTTAATTCTGAAACGGTGGCTGGTTGTGAACTGAAAAATGGTTCAAAATTGACTTCAACATTTTCTTCTACATAGCCGGTGTGAAAATAATGATCCTTAATATAAAAAATAAATCCTATTATTGGTATTATTAAACACAAAATTAGTTTAACTGTCTTCGACATAATCACGTTCACAAAAAAGCTAGCCTATAAGAAATAATTTAAAAAAGTTTTAATCTAATCGTTTTTGCAGAGCAGCAACTCCCGGCATTTCATCGCCACTTAACCAATCTAAAAATGCTCCTCCACCAGTGGAAACATATGTAAAATCCTTATCGGCAAGGCCTGCAGCGCTTATTGCAGATAGACTATCGCCTCCCCCTATTATGCTGGTTAACTTTCCTTTGTGCGTTAAGTCACTTACGATTTTCATTACCCCTATTGTACCGCTTGCAAAAGCTGAATGTTCAAAAACACCAATAGGTCCATTCCACAGCAGAGTCTTACTGCTTGCTATTATACTGCTTATTGTACTCAAAGTTTGTGGTCCGATATCCAAAATTATATCACCGTCCAAAATGGACTCAGTTCTTCTTGAAATACTAGTGCTGTAATCAGAGTTTACTGCAACCAGAACGTCTTCTGGCACAACTATTTTGCAATTGTTTTTATTTGCTGTTTCAAGAATATTATGCAGAAGGTCGTCAACACCATTTTGAAAGAAAGATTTCCCTATATTTACTTTGCTAAATGACAAAAAATTATTGGCTATTGCACCACCTAGAACTAGGTAATTAACCTTTTCTGTTAGCTTCATAAGCACTTTTATTTTAGTTGATATTTTAGCTCCCCCAACTATCGCAGTAATAGGTTTAGCTTTAAACGATACAGCTTTTTCAAGATACTTTAGCTCATCTTGCAAGCAAAACCCTGCATAAGAGGGTAAAAATTCTGTAATGCGTGAAATAGAAGCGTGAGCTCTGTGAGAGCAAGAAAATGCATCATTTACATATATATCCGCTAGAGATGCTAGTTGTTTGGCAAAATTTGAGTCACTTTGCTCTTCCTCTTTATAAAATCTTAGATTCTCTAGTAATATTATATCTCCTGCATCCATAACACTTACTGCTCTTTGTACTTTTTCACCAAAGCAATCGTCAATGAATTTCACTTTTTTATTTAGTAACTGCGATAAAGTGTCAATTACATTTTTTAGCGACAGATTATTGTCTCTGGCCTTTGGGCGTCCAAAATGTGATATAATAATAATCTTTGCACTCGCATTCACTAAATACTGAATAGTAGGCAATGCTCTCAAAATACGAGTGACGTCACGAATTTCTCCATCTTTTATAGGAACATTGAAGTCAACTCTGAGTAAGACGGTTTTATTGTGAAGATCACAATTTTCTATACTAGGTATATTCATTACAAAATTGAAGCTATAAAGTCACTATACAGCAGTTTGATCTAAAGTAAAGTTTTAAGCTTACGAACGTTTAAGGAAATTTGCATGCCAAACGCTTGACACTGGAACCTTATCGTCATGCCATCACGAACCGTCATACCGCCGGGTATCTCTTAGCCGCTAACACGTAGCGGGATACTTGACCTTTACAGGGATGACGATTGTCGTTTAGCCATAAATATTTAAGAAATTTACTAAACAGAAAAAAAGGCAAAAGAAGCCCCGTGGTTGGCTAATTACTTACATTATACTTTCAAGTATGGCGTTTTTTTATTCTAAACGCTTAATAACCGCGATTTAGCTGCTTTTTAATGCAACTAACCTTTAGTCATAAATATTTAAGAAATTTACTAAACAGAAAAAAAGGCAAAAGAAACCCTAGGGTAGCTAATTATTCACTATCCATTTTTTAAGTTGGCGTTTTTTGATGTTTTAAATGCTTTATAAGCGTATTTCAGCTTGTATAGGTAAAAACCTAGAAATTTGATAAAGACATAGAGTGCATAGTGCAAAAAATTAAACATGAGACGCCAGATACGTTGAGTTTTTTTGTCATTTAATCTGTACAGAGAAGATAAATAAATAGCTTCAGTTTCATGATAAGGAGGCTGGCGGAGTTTGTCAAGTAAGTTTTTCGTTTAATCCGTTTCTTGATTTAGGTGCCCTTGACTTCCGGCTGGGTCGAATTTGTATAGCTACATTGTCGGTAAATCTAAATTGCTTTAATGATTTTGATTGAAAAATAGTTTTTCTATTATATAAATGCTACTTTAGGGTAATCAAAATGGAAGACGATAAATATAGCCTAGGTTTAAGAGTTATCCATTGGTTGATGGCTGTTTTTATTATCGGTATGCTTTGTTCTGGACTTTATATGAAAAGCCTGCCACTTAGCAATGAAATTAAGTTCAACATATACGCTATTCATAAGGCTTGCGGTATCACTATTCTTGGATTAATCATAGTACGCATATTTTTTCGCGTCTTTACTTATGTTCCACCACTTCCAGCAAATTTTTCTCGGTTTGTAATCAATATAAGTAAAGCAGTACACTTTGGTTTATATTCTTTGATGGTGCTAATGCCACTATCTGGCTATGTCATGTCTTCTGCTTCTGGCAAACAGATCAAATATTTTTTTCATATCCCTTTGTTGATTAATCAAAACAAAGATCTAGCTAACACGGCTAACGAGCTACATTCGATGCTTGCATATTTTATGGTACTCTTTATAATCTTACATATACTTGGCGCCTTAAAACACACATTTATAGATAAACAAAACATTTTTAAACGTATGATATAGGTTATATGTTAAGTAGCCTCTGGAAAAAAGGAACAGATTTTCTTAGCAGTGAGTTTGCTATAATGGGTGGTGCTATGAGCTGGGTTTCAGAGAGAAACTTGGTCTCAGCAATCTCAAACGCTGGTGGTTTTGGTGTGATTGCATGTGGTGCAATGTTTCCAGACTTGCTAAAAAAAGAAATCATAGAGACGCAGCAATTAACTAACAAGCCATTTGGTGTAAATCTAATTACTATGCACCCAAAGTTGAGTGAGTTGATAGATGTGTGTATTGAAACGAAAGTGAGCCATATAGTGCTTGCCGGTGGACTGCCAACAAAGCCTAATATAGAAAAAATCAAGGGTGCAGGCATTAAAGTTATGTGCTTTGCACCAGCATTAAGCCTTGCGAAAAGGTTAGTAAAAATGGGAGTAGATGCATTAATAATAGAAGGAATGGAAGCAGGTGGGCATATAGGTCCAGTTAGCACTTCTGTTCTTGCACAAGAGATATTGCCTCATTTTAAAAATGAACAAATACCAGTGTTTGTTGCAGGTGGAATAGGAAGAGGTGAAATGATAGTTAATTACCTGGAAATGGGAGCAAGTGGCTGTCAAATAGGTACATTATTTGTCTGCACTAATGAGTCAATTGCCCACAAAAATTTTAAGGAAGTGTTTATTAAATCGGCCGCACGTAATGCAATACCTTCTGTACAGATAAGTGCTGATTTTCCTGTAATTCCAGTAAGAGCTATAGCCAACAAAGCAAGCGATGACTTTATGAAGCGTCAAAAAGAAGTTATTGATGAATACCAAAAGGGACAGATCTCAAAAGAAGATGGGCAGCTTGAAATAGAAAAATTCTGGGCTGGAGCTTTAAGAAGAGCAGTAATTGATGGAGATGTTGAAACGGGATCTTTAATGGCTGGCCAAAGTGTTGGCATGGTTGATAAGGAAAAGCCTGTAAAAGAAGTAGTGGATATGTTAGTTCAACAAGCAAAGAATCATATTAATAGCAAATCTGTAGAAGTAGAAAGCCCAGAAAGCAAATAGTTAAGCGACCTTCCAATAAGCAAGTTGCCGCAATTATTTATAATATGGCATAATTGCCCAGTTTTAATGTAAAATTAACGCTAAAGAGGTATCTATACATTTTGTTATGTATGGAGGAGTCTATGCTAAGTTCTAAAAAAGATATTAACCAACAATTGCACGACACTATATACAAAAAGGTAACAAAAGAAAATCATAAATATGGAAGCCCACAAAAGGGAGATGGAACTATCAAAAAATGCATAGAGTTGTTCAAGGAAGGAGCTAGTCCTGAGGTATTAACTGAATTAGAAAAATCGCTGAGAGAACAATTAGAAAAATCACCAGAAAAACAAGAGGAATATCAAAAACATTATAAGTATTATATCGAAAACTTTCTTCCTGCATTGAAAGATGAAGTAATAAAATCAGAAGAACTAGCTGTACCTACAGTATTTAACAATGAAAGAGAACAATCACAAAGACCACAAACAATAAGAGGAAAAATAGTAAAAATAATTTTGGATATTACTAACAGGAGCAGCAGTGTAAGCTCAATACCAAATGCTGTTGAAGTGAAGAAAATATTGAAGATCAAATGCAGCTAAAACATATTGAAGAGCAAAACAACACACAAGAAACACCCTTGAATGTAGCTGAGAAAAAAAGTGGTGATAATAAAATACTTAGTAATTCAGATGTTGCAGAGGAAGTGTTTGAAAAATATAGCAAGGTTGTGAAAGAAATAGAGGAGAAGAAAACTTCTAAACTCAGTAGTGGCAATGACTCAGATAGTGGAATAGACTCACCTAGAACGAGTAAAGAAAGTTTGAAATCACCAGTAAGTAGCAGAAGGAGCAGTTTAACTTTAGTAACAAGTACTTCATCTGAGGAAAGTTTAAACTCAACATTGAGCTCTGTTGAAGGAGATAATGGCTTACAACCAGAGGGTGGAGAAAAAACTGAGTTATTAGAATCAAATTTGGAATCCCCAAAAGAAAACGAGACTCAAGTGCAGCCAGAGCAGACTGTAAAAAAAGAGCCAAAAATGCAAGAAAATGAAAACTCAGATGGTCAAGCAAATCCAGATCAAGTTAAGAAAGATATCCTACTTAAAAACCAACCCAATAACAGAAATCTTCACGTTGCACTTGTAGCAGGTTGTGCTCTCTCCACAATAGGGTGCATTGTTGCAGGAGCAATGACATCAGGATTGATAGGAGCAGGACTACTTGCTATGGCTGCAGTGTTTGCTATAGCAGCAGTAGCTGAATTGCATTCAAACTTCCTATCAAGTAAATTAACATCCATTAATGTGAGTCCTCTTGTTGATGATAAAGAGCTTACAGCATGTTCACGTCTGTAAAAATTAAATATGTGTTACTTGTAGTGGATAAGTGAATTCAGTTCTTGCCTATTGATATAAAAGTTGTTATATTTAAGAAATGTTTAAAAGGTATTTAGTTGATGCGCATTCAATTGAATAAAGTTTTGGTTTTTATAGCCTTATTAAGTTTCATTTTTGCATCATATTCTAGCGAAGCAAGTTCGGCGAGTGATGAATTAAAGGGTATACAAGAAACGGTAAAAAATTTTATTTCTTCATTTTCAGTTAAAGATACTGTAGAAAATATGAGTCCTTCAACAATCATAGGGTTGTGTATAGCTGCAGTGATACTTGCAGTAGTGTTCAGAGGTCTAATCTTTTTTATGATAATGTTTGGTGTACTGGTCCTGATGTTCGGTAGTACAGAAAAGGCAACAGACTACTTAAAAGAAAAATTTAACTTTGCAAAAGATATAAAATTACAATCCGATAGCGAAAAAAAAGATAAAAATTAAGATAGTATTTTTATCTTTTTTAATTATCTTTATTGAATACGCATATGCAGTTAAAAGTACCAACAGTTAACTCTAAGCTTAAAAAAAAGAACAACTTAGCATTACTAGAAAGCATTGATTTAGATTTTGTTCCTTATGCTTGTCATTACGATGAAGAAACCATACTAACAAAACAGGGAGAATTGTTAAAAATAATCAAGTTAGAAGATTATTCTTCTGTTGATAACTACAGCGACCTCAGAACTGAAATTAGAAAAAGCATATCAAAAAATATTAATAGCCTGTGTTTTACCGTTTGGATTCATACCGTTAGAAAGCGCAATAAACTGAGCTTGAAATGGAATAAAACTGAAGACTTCTCTGACAACCTACATTCAACGTGGTTTAATAAACTAACTGATAGTAAATTACAGTATATAAATGAACTATACATTGTAATATTGTTTAGCGATTTTGGCAAGCATACTAATAATTCGTTTTTTTTCAATAGAATAAAGAATAAGCATAAGTTGTCTTTACAAGAAAGCCATCAGGAGTTGCAAAAGATAACTGACGTAATTCAAAATGATTTAGGACCTTTTGGAGCTAAAAAACTGAGTCTAAGGTTTAGTGAAGGTAAAATATATTCTGAAATGATAGAATTTCTCCACTATATTGTTACATTAACGCACAAAGATTATCCAATACATGAAAGGGACCTGTCGCAATATATTAGAAATTTTAAAATAGCTTTTGGTTTCAATACGTTTCAAACAATATTTGAAAATCAACAGAAATTTGGCTCTATTTTCAGCATAAAAGAATACCGGGAAATCTCTTTAGGTAATATAGATAGATGCTTGCAGCTTGAATCTGAATTTATCATTACAGAAATAATGATATTTACTAGTAATAACAAAGCAATAAAAGAATTTAAAAAACAAATCAACATGCTGCAAATTAGTGAGGATAATACCTTACTTAAAAGCTCAGGAATTGAAGAAATAATAGAGCTTGAAAAGACCTCTAGTATAGACTTCTGCCAACAGAAAATTATTTTTACAATATTTGCAGATGATAGGAATAAGTTAGCTGAAAGTATTAGTGATTTATCTTCTATAATGTCATTAGTTGGCTTCATGATGTTTAGAACTGATTTACATATGGAAAGTCATTTTTGGGCACAACTTCCAGGCAATTTTGCTTTTATTACGCAACCGAAAAATATCTTAACAAAATACGCTTGCAGCTTTGCTATGCTGCACGATTTTACGTCAGGTACATTAAAAGGAAGAAGGTGGAAAGAAGCGGTAATGATTTTTTTTTCAAAAAAAGGAAATCCTTACTTCTTTAATTTTCATGGAAAAAGAAATAATGGCCATACTACGATACTCGGAGCTCCAAATTCAGGCAGAACTTCACTCATTAATTTTCTATTATCAGAATCAAGAAAGTTTAACCCAAGAATTGTCATATTGGATAACACTGGAAAATCAATAATTTTTACTAAAGCAGTGAGTGGTAAATATTACATAATCGATCCAAAATATAAGGACAAAAGCCTAAAATTTAATCCACTAAACATTGAAGATAGTGCTTCCAATCGCAATATGTTGGTTGAACTGATCAGAAGAATGGTAGCCGATACGAGCTTGGTGGACGTAGAAGAAAAGATAAGAAAAATTGTGGATTCTATATTTGCTATACCCAAGGAATCACGTTCTATTTCACAAATTTCTGAGGTGCTCTTGCTCCTTGGGGGTAAGATAAGTAGATGGTGTGACGATGGTGACTTTGCTTACTTATTTCAAGATGGTGATGAATCAGATATTGACTGGGAAACAAAAATTATATCTCTCAACACCGCAAACCTTACAAAACAAAAGGAATGTATGTCCGTGATACTTTACTATTTTTTATATTCTTTTGAGGCAAAATGTGATGGCTCGCCTGCAATACTTGTTTTGGATGAAGCATGGGAGATAAGTAATATTTTTCCTACAGAGAAAGAGTTTGATAACTGGATGCAAAGAATGACGGAACTAAATGTTGTAGTAATCCTAAGTACTGAGAATTTAAATCTCGCATTTGCTAGCAAATTTACTCAATATTTAGATAAACATGTTGATACAAGAATCTTGATGCCGAACGTCAATGCAAATAGATTATACATGAAGGCATTTTCTCTATCGAAAGAGGAGCTGAATATAATTCTGCAGACGCCAACACAGGAAGGTTTATTTTTGATAAAACAGTACAAAGGATTAGTAACCTTAAATCTGGATTTGAAGGATATGCAAGAAATACATGTACTTTCAGCTAACAAAGAGACTATAAAGTATATGTATGAGGCAATAAAAGAAAAAGGAGAAGAAGTTAATGAGTGGTTACCGGTATTTTATGAGAAGTGTAAGGCTTAATTTCTTATTGATATTTTTTTTGATACTTGGTCTTTCGTATCAAGGATATGCTGATTGTCCAACATTTGTAGAAAGTAATACTTGGTGGGAAGCAATAGTTGGTGGAGATTGGGTAAAGGAAATTAAGGTGCAAGCAATAAAAGATCAAGGAGTTGATGGTTACTTTAATCCCAAAATTAGAGTATGTGCTTATGATGGACAAAGTTATTGTTATGACTTACAAAGTGGGGAATCCTGCCGCCAGATATATGGAACGCAAGGTACAGGAGCTGGAGTTTCTGCTGCAGCTTTTATCGACTGGGAAGGAGATAAAACAAAAGCTGGAGGAGAAATTGCTCGGGGTCTTAAATGGGAATGGGCAGACGGTGTTACTGATGAGGAAAAAAGAAGATTCGCTAACTCTCCTAAAATATGTGCTTGCAGTCAAAAAGGGGCTTGTATGTCAGGAATTTCTTCATGGGGTTCTAGAGTATTTTCGGGTGAGAATATTTTCCGTCCTGGGGAGATGGAAAAAGTCTGTGATACCTGCTACCAAACGGCAGTAAAATGTGCTCCTGTTCCACTTGCACCTGGCCCCCCTCCATTTTGTGAACAACTTGCAATGTCGCTTCCACAAGTTAGAATTGTTCCTATAACAGATAAAGACAATGATTACTTTAATCCTAAGGTTAAGGTAATCATTGGTGATCTGAAAGGAAGAGACGGAGAGATTGGAGAAAAATTAGATTTCCCTAAAGGGTATGGAGAAAATAAAGCTGAGTGGCGCTCTATTTTAGACAAAGATGGCATCACGTACTACTTCAAAACTTATAGAGAAAAAGATAAGCTCTGCGCTGAATACCTTGGAACTCAAAGTATAGATGAAAACAATCCACAGTTCATCCGCTGTTTTCCTGCACCACCTGCTCCAGAACCTGAGATAGTGGAGATAGTAAATGCAAATACATTGAAAGTAGAAATGAAGATGAGTGAGAGCACTTGTGCTAAAGCACATGGAACCTATAGTAATGGTTCCTGTACTTTTAATGTTAATACTGACCTCAACCATCCTATAAACATTGGCCCCCTATCTTTAAAAGTAGTAAAACCAGCAATAGTAGCAAAAACAACTGATAGTAATATTGATAATATTATAGAAGGTATATTAGAAAGTAATCCGCAACAATTTAAAGTTCTGAAAGAATATGGCTATGTTCCTGATGTGCAAATTAAATGTTCTAAAGGCGGAAGTTTTTATAGTTTTAATGATTTTGAGAAAAAGTTAAAAGACAAATCTATTCAATGTGAATTTAATAACTCTGGGCAGCCGGAAATAGAAGTAAAGTATAAAGGAAATTCTAACAGTAAAATGCTTTGTCTTTCTGGATGGCAGCCAGAACCAGAGGAGTTTGTTCTTAAAAGAGAAAATAAAATAATACCACTAAAATTAATGGGAACAAGATATACTAAATACAATGCTGTTTACTCCAAGGAATCAAATCAGTTCTATTATCTTCCAAGCAAGGAAATAGTTTACCCTTTGAAAGAAACTCAAGAGAGGTTGGATAAAATAATATTTAATAAGCAAGAGTATGTTTTCTTCCCTGATGAAAATGAGCAGAAGAAGGAAGAATGCAGTTATTGTGTGAAGAAAGATAGCAAAATAGACGAAAAATTAAAATCTGGTGAAGGACTGAAAGTAGTATACAAATTGACGGATGTAGAGCATAAAGAAGGATGTGAGCAAGGTGATGATGGTTGCATCTGCTTTGATGGAAAGTGTAGCCGTTCAAAACAATATTTGAATAAAAATGAAGATGATAAGCCATTCTACTTAAGGTATGAGGAAGTGGATTGTAAAGATAAGGATGGTAAAGTATTAAGAGATGAAAAAAATGAAGTACGAAAGTGTACACAATTAAAAGATCAACTGATTAAAGCAAACAGAACAGAGGTTTTTTACGCTGATAAATTGTGTAGGTTCGATTTAGAAGGTCTCAAAAAGAAATTAAAAGAAAAATTAAAAGAGATAATCAAGGAACATCTGAAAAATAAGAAACCAGATCTTGAAAAAAATAATGAAAAATCCTATGATCATAAAAATAAAGATGTTTATACAGATGACTTATCAATAAAATTTGATCGTATTAAAATAGAAGCGTGGGGAAGTGGTGAAGCAGGTCATATACAAGGTAGTGGCTGTGACAATCAAAAATGCCATTCTACTGAAAGCAGAGTAGGGATGCCAGGAGATTATATTAAAGCTAAACTGAAAATCGATCCTAATTATCCTATAATTAAGGTGCAAGTCACAGAGGGAGGGGGTAACCAGGAAAGTAACTTCTCAGATAAGGACGGGGGACCTGTTTTCATAGAAATGTGCAATTCGCAGAAGCAACATTGCCAGCAACTGATTACTGTTGCAGGTGGAGGTGAGTATAGAACATACGGTGGTAAGGGTTATGAGGAAACAGTAATTCATAAGCAAGATTTAAAGCTAGAGGAGAAAATTGTAAAGGCAGATAAACTGAAGTCTACACAAGACAATCAAATAGCATATATAGAAAATGGTGAAATCAAGTATGAAACAGTAGAGTGTGGAAGTGGTTTGAGAAGCAGTAGATCTGGTGCAGGTGGCTGCATTAATAAAAGCAAAGGAATTTATGGTAAAGGCTCTCCAGGGTATGTGAAGATTAGACCTATTATAAAGGAATTTGACGAAGAAGAAATAAATGCTGCTATTAAAAAAGTAATAGAGGATCTATACGATCTTGAAACTATGACTGATTTTTGGGTAGGGGATCTTAACGTGAATATAAGTGGGATAATTAAAGAGGAAGTCAAAAAAGAATTATCAAGGTAAAAAGATATAGCTCTGGAAATGATGCTCTTGTTTTAATAATTAATTAAAGTAAAGCATGTAGTAAATGGTGTAATTGCTGTATCTTAACAAAAAGGTATAACGAATGTAGGAGGGTGCTTTATGTCTCTAAAGAATAAAATTTCTGAGTTAATAGAACAACAATTTAGCATTAAATACCATGACAATTATTTGGCTTACACTATACATAATTGGGCTGCAAGCGAAATATCTGATTCTATTACTTTTTGCATAATTGGTTGTGGAAATTGCAAGATTGGATATCAAGATGTTGCAAAGTCATTCAACATAACAAAAGAAGAAATTGACCAAGGTAATATTGCAAGCATAGAAAGTAAAATAAAAAGTGAAGCTGAAAAATCAGGTAGCGAGTTTTCTGAGTTGATTTCTAGAGTGGATCAATCGCTAAAAGAGCAGAGTGAAAAGTCTATTGTACAAATTTTAGATTCATCCGCTGAGGAGATGTTAAGGAGTTTCTGTGATAGCCCTGTACAGTCTCCAGAGCCTCAAGAACCCTCTGCTTCATCTGAAGAGCATGCTACAGAAGGCCCAGAAACTAGTGTTAATTCAGATCTTTTGTCAACCTAATCAACCCCATATATATGTTTTTTTTGTACCCATGCTTTGCGTTTTGGGGTGGAAAGAAAGCACCATTCTTCGTTGCATTTTTCTATCTTCATCACAACAAACTTGTCTATTTTCATAGTAATCTTGCTGTCTACACTCTGTTTTTGATATCCATAAGTATCTTCTTTTACAATCGCGTAGCGCTTATCACTAAGAAGATTGCCTTTTATCCATCCGCAGTCTTCATCTATATCGCAGACCTTTTTCCAACTCTCAAACTCTTCTATCACTTTCAGGGGCAGATTTTTGCAAGTGTATATCCATTTTACAGGATAGTGAAACCCTGGCCCCGTTCTCATGTTGATCTTATTTGATTTGGTTGAAACAAAGTTGTTAGCAAACAAGCTATGGCTAAATAATAAAAACAATAGGATAATAGTACTGAACCAAGATCCCAGTGTCACGCACTGGGATAACGTGAGGGATAGTGTAACAGACTTATTCATCATAATTCACGATTAGGTTGACATAAGATAAAGAGTAAATTAAAAATTGAATAGATCTTTAAATGCAAAATCAATGCCTATAGAAATATTAATGCCTGCTCTTTCACCAACAATGAGCAAAGCTGGAGGAAAAATTGTAAAGTGGCATAAAAAAGAACAAGACAAAGTTGAAGTAGGCGACGTAATTGCTGAGATAGAGACTGATAAAGCCATAATGGAGTTTGAATCTATAGATGAAGGAGTTTTAGCAAAAATTTTAGTAACAGAAAGAACAAGTGGCGTGCCTGTAAATCAACCAATAGCTTTAATGCTGGAAGAAGGAGAAGATGAAAGTGCACTTAACAACTATACTTCAACTTCCATCAATAGTGCAGTTAAAAAGGAAGTGACAAAAAGTGCTGTTGATAATCAAAAATCAGAACACCAAGATTTAAACGGAAAGCCAATAAGTCATTCTTCGGTGTCATTCCAGCGCGTGACGCTGGAATCCAACCCCTCAATGTCATCCCAGTGCTTGACACTGGGATCTAGAAAAGAAGAATGGATCCCAGTGTCAGCTACTCAGATGACAGAGGGTTATGCAGAAGGTAGAACAAAAATAAGCCCATTAGCTAAGAAAATAGCTCAAAATGAAGGGGTTAATGTGCAGCAATTAAAAGGTACAGGACCATATGGTCGCATAATTAAGGCTGATGTGTTGGAGTTTTTAGGCAGTGGTATACATACTGAAAGTCCTGAGAAAGATACCATAGTTGAAGTAAGCAACATGCGCCAAGTGATAGCACAGCGCCTGACTGAATCAAAACAGAATGTTCCACATTTTTATTTAACTGTAGACTGCCAGGTTGATAAGTTAATATCGTTAAAAAACGAGATTAACTCAGCAGATGAAAACAATAAAGTAACAATTAATGATCTAATCATAAAAGCTGCAGCTTTCAGCATGAAAAAATTTCCTGATATAAATTCTTCGTGGATAGATAATAAAATACTGAGATATTCAAATATAGATATTTCAATCGCTGTGGCACTTGAAGATGGGCTAATTACTCCTATAGTAAAAAATGCTGATAAAAAGGGTATTTTATCTATATCAAAAGAAGTGAAAGATTTAGTAAGCAGAGCAAGATCTGGAAAATTGAAACCTGAAGAGTTTCAAGGAGGAGGGTTTACTATCTCCAACTTAGGGATGTTTGGTATAAAAGCCTTCAGTGCTATAATCAATCCGCCGCAATCTTGCATTATGGCAGTTGGTGCATCTAAAAAACAACCAATTGTTATGAATGAGAAAATAGAAATAGCAGAAATAATGACAGTAACGCTCTCTGTTGACCATAGAGCAGTTGATGGGGCACTCGGAGCAAAGTTTTTAAATGCCTTTAAGCATTATATAGAGAATCCTCTGGTGATGCTTATTGAAACTGCGGTAATCTATTAGCATTGTTATTACAAAATTAATACCTCTAAGTTTATACTTTTATTAGTTAATAGGTTTAGAGGTAAAAAAATGAATACTACAGTAGAAAAAAATAATCCAAAAATTTTTCCTCAAAATGAAGGAAAGATTAACTCAAAAGGCATGGTTGCCCCACCTGTTCCTCCGAAATCTTCCCAAGCTAAATTTGCTGGAATAAAAGCAATTTTTGAGCGAAATGTACCTCATTCTCAAGCAAATGATAGTAATAAAACAGTGAGTAGCAATCTTGGAAGAACATTTGGCCCAACAATGCAAAAACTCATGGAAGACAACATTCATAGCACTCCTAACAAACAACGCCGCAATTCAGGGGATAGTGGTATCAGTGATATTAGTAGCAGCACTTCTGATGATGAGGATAGAACAATAAAAGATAAAATGATGGAAAATGTTAAGCAGGATAACCATCAAAAAAGCTTTGATTTACATAAAGTACAAGCAACTGATGAATTAGAAACCGTAAAATTTCTCAAAACGCTAAGCAAGAAAGAAAGAGAAAAACTTGGTTTTTCTCCTAAACAGCAAAATAACCAAAAGGTTGAGACTAGCAAAAAAACTTATAATCCACTTGATTGGAATCCAATCTATCAAGGTAAAAAGCTCTTTAGCTTAGGCAATATGTCGAGTAATTCGTCTTCATGTAGTGAAAAAAGCAATATTTCAGATGTAAGCGATAAGTCTAATAATTCAAACATTGTTAGATGTAATATTACTAGGAGTAACAGTAAGGAAGACCTTCGTAAACCTGATGCTTCACATAATGACAAATCTGCAGGTAAAAAATTATCTAATGTCAATGTAAGCGAATTAATCAGAAAGTTTGAACAAGGTAATGACATAGTAAAAGGGCGTTAATCAAATGTTACCCTATCTTTGTATATGTAAAGGTAGGGTATCTTTTCAAAATAGTATATCCTTTATAGCTTTGTTAATTTTTGACTCCCTCTCTGCAAAAGCAGTTTCTAGAGAGGTTTTAAGTTTTTCCCATTCTTCTTGACCATTTAGAACTAAAGATTTATATTCATTTTCAATTTTTTCCAATGCTCTTTGATATGAAAAACCTAATTCCTCATATATATCAATATTTATCGATTGCAGTATTACCAAAAATGAAAACAAATTCGGATCAGGTAATTCTTCTCTTGTGTGATTCAGAAGACACAGCTTTATTTTTTTTACGCAGTATTCTATTGTTTTTAACGATAGTGACAGGCTTTCTGCATAAAATATAAAACTATCTACAATCAAATTTTTTGACTTTTTCGGTAATTTAATATTTTCAAATAGTTCTTTTGTAAATTTTTCTATCGGTTGTTTTGGCAAATGTAAAGAGAGATCAGTAAAAGATTTTAGGTCAAAATTTGGTCCAAGTATTGTGCTGATTGCTCTTTGTACATTACTCTTATCTTTACTTACAGAAATAATGAAAACCAGCCCCTCCACATCAAGCATATACTTTATAGATTCCAAAAAATCGACAACGAATTTAGGACGGCACACATCAAGATTATCCACCATTATATAAATGTTTTTGTCTTTTCTGATTTTATTAACCACATCCGCTAACTGTGTTTTAAAATCTCTAGTACTCTCTTTTCTTCTTTGGAGAAGACTTAATTCACTCAAGACAAAACCTATGTCTTTTTTATCAGCCTCTTTTGCAGCATCAAGAAATACTGAAAGCATAGCAAGTGGAGATTTACTGATCAGCTTTCCTAGTGTGTTTAGAGAAAATAGCTCTTGGTTTATGTTCTTGAACTGTTGTATAACACTTCTTTTTACTTTATACGATACAAATAAATCTTCAAATAGGAAATTTAAAAAAGAAGGCAGTGGTTGGTCCAATGCATTGATATCCCATGCACTATAATAAGCTGCAATTTCATTTTGCTGTTTTAACTCTTTTACCCATTCTTTCAAAAAAAACGTCTTGCCCCATCCATCATATCCTTCCAAAGATATTATTGTAAAAGACTGATCAATTGTTTTAATTATAGTGTTGAATTTACCTGAAAATTGCTTATAGTTTAGGTGGTTATTTTCCCAAGCCACCACTTTAAGTGGTGGCACTATTTTTTTCTTTTTGAATGTTATTAGCGATATAAGTTTTTTTAAGCACATGTCTTATTTTATATTTAACTCATATTCTTGTCTTGAAGTAAGTGCTATCCTCAGCGTTCCTTCATCAAGATAGTCAATTTCTCCGCCCATTGGTATGCCGCAAGCAAGGCGTGATATTTTCACATCCAAATTTTTTAGCAATTCAATTATATATTGTGCAGTAACTTGGCCCTCTAATGTCGGATTAATTGCGATAATTATCTCTTCAATTTTAGACTCTGTCACTCTTTTCAGAATAGTGTCAAGGTTGAGTTCTTTTGGACCTATGCCATTTATTGCAGACAATCTGCCACCCAAAACATGGTATAAACCTGAATATATATTTCCTTTTTCAAACGCCCATAGATCACCTAATTCTTCTACTACACACAGTAACTTAGTGTCACGTTTTGGGTTAGTACAAATAGAACAAGGTGACTTAGTATCTAGATTTCCGCAAACTTCACACTCTATTATAAGATCTGCTAGCTCTTTAATCAAAGATGCAAGTGGTAGCATAACTTTTTCTTTGTTTTGGAGTAAATGTATAACTAACCTGCGTGATGATGATGGCCCTAAACTTGGCAATTTAGAGAAAGCATGAACTAGATTCTTTATGTTAACGTTCATTCAATAAATTCAGAATAGGCAGTCAAATGGTAACATCAAACCCTTTGTAAAGAAAGTGGTAAGTTTCTCTTGATCCCACTTTGATTAGCTATAGAAAAAATTTTTTACTCTAACGCAAAAAATTACTTCCGCACACTTAAAGCCTGATTATAATAGACTTCTTGCATAATCCAAACTAAGTAGAAAAAAGGTATCATCCGAGTAGCTCTCCTTTGTCATCCTAGTGCCTCCTTTTTTGTCATCCCAGTGCCCAGACACTGGGATGGCTTTGTTGCATCGCTAGCTATGATGGATTAAAGATAAAAAAGGTGGAGAATATCAGTAGCTTATTATTCTGGTATTTATAACAAGAACGGTCAGTGAATACCTAATTTTGAGTAAAAGAAATTTCACTACCACTCACTAATCCGGCTAAAATTCAAGAATTTCAATGCTTTAGCTATTTTCAATAGAATTAAATTTATTAATATAAATAACAAGTTACTATTCTTAAATTTGATCAGATTGATTGCAAAAAAAACAAGATTTTCAATAAGTTGCTTATAATCCTAATTATAGTTAGCCTTTCATAAGTAGCGATGCAACAAAGCCCACTGGGATCCAGGAATTTTATTAAGTTTGTAAGCATAAAAGTATAGCTAACGTGAGCTCTACGTCATACTGCCGCGAACCGTCATACCGCGATTCATTCGCGGTATCTCTTAGCCGCTAACACGTAGCGGGATGACGGTTGTCAGGCTAGCTGTCATCCCAGTGCCCAGACACTGGGATCCAGAAATTTTAATTGTAAGTAAGCATACTGGGTTGATAAGTATAAAAGTAGCTAGAAAATAAACATTTTTGATGAGATTATATGGAAAACTGGATGCCAGTGTCAAGCACTGGCATGACACCCTTCACGGACTTTTAAATTACTTTAGCTATAAATATTAAGAAATTTACCAAATGAAAAAAAAGGCAAAAGAAGCCCTGGGGTTATTATCCGCTTTAAAATATTGGCGTTTTTTATGTTTTAAACGCTTGACAAGCGAGATTCAGCCGCTTTTAATTGCAACTAACTTACGCTGCAAATGTTTAAGAAATTTACTAAGCAGAAAAAAAGACAAAGAATCCCCGAGTTAGCTAGTCTTTTACTATCTCTGTCGAGTATTGGCATTTTTTGATGTCTTGTAACGCTTTATAAGCGCGTTCAGCTTATTTAGATAAAAATCTAGATGTAGATGAAGTTTTGTAAAGACATGCAGTATCTATATACTGCAAAAAATTGAACATAAGACGCCGATACATTAAGTAATCCTTACCTTTTAATCTGCAGATTGGCGAAAGCAAATACAATAGCTTCAGTTTCATGATAAGGGGGCTGGCGAGGTTTGTCAAGGAAGTTTTTTCGTTTCTATGTTGTCAGCTACTTGGATGACGCCAATCTGAGTTGACTACACCAACTCACATTCAGCAAAAAAGAAAGCTATCTCCTTACGAGCATTTTCTAGACTATCTGAGCCGTGAACTCTATTTTCACTAATATCATCAGCAAAATCACCCCTGATTGTGCCTTTATCTGCCTGCTTTGGATCGGTAGCTCCCATGATTTGTCTGTATTTACTTACTGCATTTTCACCAACTAAAACTTGAACTACCACAGAACCAGAGGTCATAAACTCTACTAATTCCCCAAAAAAAGGCCTATCTTTATGAATTTCATAAAACAGCTCTGCTTGTTTTTTTGTTAGTAACATCATTTTTTGTGCTGTGATTTTCAGCCCAGATTGTTCGATGTAGGAATTTATATTGCCTGTAATATTATTTTTTACTGCATCAGGTTTTAATATCGAAAGTGTTCTCTCAATTGCCATATTATTTCCTTATATAAAATAGTATATTTATAGATTTATTTTATTGTAAATTTTGATTTGATAAAAGCAGTTTTTTATTTATAGTTAAGAATAAACCATCAAGGAGGTATTGTATGGGTGAATGTTGTAAAAATAACACTACTAAACAAGCTGAGCCTACCACTAAAAAACAAGCTAAATCTACTACTAAAAAATTAGTAAGTAACTTTAAGTCATCACTTTTTTGTGGAACAAAAGGGTTTTTGACTTTTAGTCTGGCATTTTTAAGTTATTTGGAATATAGTTCACATCATAATACAAAATTAAAAGAAGGTGCTGCCTTTGCAATGAAAAGAAACACTATTCCATTTCTTGAAATGACAATCATAGCACCGCTTGTTTGTTTTGCACTGCCAGCTATGCTAGGCAGTATGAGCCTCATGCAATGCGCACTTTTATGTGCTTCCTTAATGATTGCCACATGTTTTATTGTCAGAACTTTTCATCTGCGTGAGAAGTTAATGGAAAAAATCACTAACCATAGTAGAAAAGAAATAGACGCGGAATTTAAGAAAGATACTATAAAATTTCCTATCTTTGATCAAAATAGAAAACACACCGAGTATAATTCGCCTAACTCAGGGCGACTACTGGATGAAACAAGTAGCACCTCTCTTTTCGTTAAAGTTTTACTTTTTCCCCTCAAGGTTCTTCTGAATGTCCTGCAAAGTTGTATAATGCTATCTTTAGCTGCTGTTGAACTTCTTGAAACGGTACCAAGTCTTTTTGTCGATACATTTTTCGATTGGAACTTCACATCCACCAAGAGTAACCTGAAGAGATCAGGCCACTTATTGTATGCCAGTGTAAGAAATTTAGTGCCTATAACTAAATTTGATGAGTGTGTAGCTAATTTTATAGGCACCCCAGAAGTAACTTGTTGTAGTAGTGCGTAGGTGAAAAAGGCAGTTATCTTATTTAATCTTGGCGGGCCTGATTCACTAAATGCGGTCCGTCCTTTTTTATTCAACCTTTTTTATGACAGGAGAATAATCAATCTACCGAATCCCTTTCGGTTTCTTTTAGCAAAGTTTATATCTGCGAAACGAGAAAATACTGCACGAAAAATATACGAGGAAATTGGAGGTAAATCGCCAATTCTAGAGAATACAAAAATGCAAGCTAATGCTTCAGAACTAAAATTAAACGAAAATAGAAACCATGTACACAAGGTATTCATCTGCATGCGCTATTGGCGTCCATTTGCTGACGAAGTTATTGAAAGTGTAAAACAGTTTGATCCTGACGAAGTAATTCTGCTGCCACTGTATCCACAATATTCAACTACCACAACTCTGTCATCCATCGAGAATTGGCAAAAAAATGCTAAACGGTATGGCCTAAAATGCAATACAAAAATGATTCACCGTTATTATGATAACCAAGATTTTATTGAAGCTCACACTAATCTGATAGCTAAGTACTATAAATTGGCTAGAAAAATCGGTAAACCAAGAGTCCTATTTTCAGCCCATAGCTTACCTCTTAGTATCATTAAAAAGGGCGACCCTTACGCTTCACAGGTAGAAAGAAGCGTAGAGTTAATAGTAGAAAAGTTAGCTATCAATAACTTAGATTGGTCAATATGTTATCAGAGTAAGATTGGTCCTGTAAAATGGCTAGAGCCAAGCACTGAAAGTGAGCTATTACGCGCAAAAGCTGATGGTGTACCTGTAGTTCTATCACCTATATCTTTTGTTTCTGAGCATTCAGAAACTCTAGTTGAACTTGATATAGAATATAAAGCAATTATCAAGGATGGATATTACTTTCGTGTGCCAACTCTCAGTACCGATCCCTTGTTTATAAAATGCTTAGCCGATTTGTGCATAAATCTCCCTTAAAGTCCTGATTCATAGGGCTTTTCTTTTAGGATTTTATGTGATAGAATAACAGGAAGTTATTAACTATTTCATGCCAAACAAGCTAAAAAAGAAATCTAACATACTCGCACAAAGGGTGCATGATATTTATGATCATGATTTCAGGAAGGTAATCTGCATCACAACAGGTTTAACAGCCCTATTGTGTAAGATTTCACTGCAATTTTGCTGCGAGTTCATTGACAATAATAGATCCAATATCTTTCTTATACGGAATGTTGCTCGACTAGTAAAGTTTCCGACATCTATTCTATACATTGCCCATTCTGCATTTACTCTACAGGATCTAATTAAGGATTACAGAAACCCTGAGAGTAAAAAAGAGCTGGCAAAAATTGTGGGTAAATCGGCTAATCTTGCAAGCAGCACCATAGAAGCATTGATGATGTTGAAAGTCATCCATTTTTTGGCTAGAGGTAATGCAGATGTAACAAGTTATATTAGTTCAACATCAACGATCCTATTTTTGTTCATTTCAGAACCTATAAGCTATTATTATACATGCAAGAAATATCTGGATAATAAGGATCCTGAAAAGTCTGCTAAGTGTAAGAAGGACCTTATTATCAGCACATTAACTTTGTCGTTAGGTTTATTAAACTTCATATTAAGAAGGATAGAAACTCCAACTATACCAATAAACTTGGGTAGTGGTATAATCTATAATTTCAACTTAAGCGTAACAGTCAGCATAATATATAGTGCAGTATTTCTTGCAGTTCAACTTGATAAGTTGTTTAATCAACCTGTCAATGATGATCCTTCCACTGAACTTGATGATGTTCATAATATAAACGGTCATTCTAATGACAGCACTGTAGAGGTATAAGAATTAGGGATGAAAAGATTTTATTTCTACTGCCAACGCTAGTACTGCTAATTTGCTAACAATACTCCAAAGTGATAGAATTTTACCTTCTACAACCTGGCTAACATCATGAAACTCACAGTCAGTGGCATTCAAGCTAGAATATACATCTTTTCTGCTATTACATCGGTATAAGTAACATGTTGAAGTATCTCCTATATAGTATATTAGCGGTTCTGCAGAACTGCTTTTAAACATGTCAATGGTTGGTACACCTTCTTGTATAATAACGCTATTGATTGCTATTCCTTCTTTTATCTTTTTCATTTTATGACGCTTTTTTTTATTGAGGTTTAATATTTCCTCTCCACTTGTTGCTGTTATAATGCCCATCCCATATGTGCCATTGCTTGCTTTGATAAAAACGTAAGGTTGTGTTTTTATTTTATATTCTTCGTATTTTTTTTGCACTAGAGATAATATTTGGTCAACTTTAGTTGCTACTGCTCCTAGTGACAAATCATCATCAAAATCAACTCCATCACAGCTCTCTGTAAGCACAGAAATTAGCCATGGGTCTATTTTAAATTTGCCACAAAACTCAGATGCTAATTCTTGATAGATTTCAAAATACTTAAATTTCTGCCTGCTATGCCAACCGTATAGTGGGCTTGGTACTATATCTTGCTTTACGTCTTTCAGCGTGTCTGGAATGTGGCTCGTCATATCACGGTTCAGTATAATAACATCAGGCACAAATCCTGAAGTTGTCTTTAGCAGAGAGTTTTCTTTCACAACAGTTTCATACTGTTCTATTAAATTGTATACTTCATTATATAAAAGGCCAATTCTAGTCTCAAAACCTGCGAGTTGTAGTATTTTCTCTATAACAAATACGTTTTCTATATACATTTTATTGCGTGTATAATTTTCCGGTATTATAAGAACCTTTTTGTATTGATGTCTTTTAAAATAGCTTTTTATCAATCTTGCTGCCATCGTTCTTGATTCTTCACTTAAGTTATTGAACCCCGCAGGAAATAAATTAGCGTCTACTGGAACGATTTTATAGCCAGAGTTTCTAAGATCTATAGAGCTATAAAATGGCGATGTAAGGCCATTAAATTTTGCTTCGAACCAATTATTTATACTTTTTTCCAAATCTGGGTGAATTATGTTTTGCATCTGCACTTTAAATGTTATAAGGAAGGTATTATATTATAAGCTATAGTTGAACATATTTAGTAAATTTGACTAAAGATTAAAGTATAATGAGATTCTTATTTAAAGTGATAGAAAAATGATTCAACACGATAACAATAAAATGTATGGCACTACTATATTATCAATTAGAAAAGATAAAAGTGTAGTAGTAATAGGTGACGGACAAGTTTCACTGGGCCACACTGTTATAAAATCTGGAGCAAAAAAAGTTAGGCGTCTTTCTGGTGATTCCGTAATTGCTGGATTTGCTGGGGCAACAGCCGACGCATTTACTCTTTTTGAAAGATTAGAATCTAAACTTGACAAGCACCCAGGGCAATTAATGAGAGCATGTGTTGAACTTGCAAAAGACTGGAGAATGGATAAATATCTGAGGAAATTAGAAGCTATGATGATCGTTGCAGATAAATCTATTTCATTAGTAATTACGGGAACAGGTGATGTTCTTGAACCTGAAGATGGAGTCGCAGCTATTGGCTCTGGGGGAAATTTTGCTCTATCTGCAGCAAGAGCTTTAATTGACATTAAAGGAATATCAATAGAGGAAATTGCGAAAAAGGCTATGAAGATAGCTGGCGATATATGTGTTTATACAAATCATAATGTAGTTATTGAAAAGATAGAGGAGTGATATGTCTTCCAAGCAAAAAACTTTATGCACCAATTTTTCCAATCAGCCCATAACCCTTTCAGAAGGGCGGTCTTGTAGTAGTGACACCTACGATGAAAAAGATAACCTCTATAAAGATACTAAGAGTGGTTTTGATTCAAATGACAGCGATGTTCAAGTTAATGACAGCACTCAAGTTTTGTTAGATGACCTGCCACCACAGAAGATAGTTAAAGAATTGGACAGATTCATAATCGGACAGGATGATGCAAAGCGTGCTGTTGCTATTGCGCTCAGAAATCGTTGGCGTCGCAATCAGGTTCCATTTCCATTGCGTGATGAAATCATACCTAAGAATATATTGATGATCGGTCATACAGGGGTTGGTAAAACTGAAATAGCTCGTCGCTTAGCAAAACTTGCCGGTGCACCGTTCATAAAAATTGAGGCAACGAAGTTTACTGAAATAGGGTACGTTGGACGTGAAGTTGATTCGATAATACGCGATTTAGTTGATGCAGCAATAGTTTTAGTTAAAGAGAAAGCCCGTAAAGCCTTAGCTAAAAAGGCTTTAATTTTAGCTGAGAAAACAATAGTAAACTCTATGGTAGGCGAAAATGCAACCGAAGAGAGTAAAAAAATTTTTAGAGAAAGGTTGAGGAATAAAGAGTTTGAGGACGGAGAAGTTTCTATTAACGTCAGAGAGAGCAAGAGTATGTTACCTACTTTCGATATACCAGGCATGCCAGGTGGGCAAGTTGGTGTGATGAATGTAACAGAAATAATGGGCAAGATGTTTAACGGGAGAAAAAAAACAAAAACTATTACGGTGAAGGTAAAAGAAGCGCGTGAAATATTAATTAATGAAGAAAGTGAAAGGCTAATGGATGAAGATAAGATAATCAAAGAAGCCATTGATCTTGTTAGTAATGACGGTATAGTATTTTTGGATGAAATAGACAAAATTGCAGCGCGTACAGAAGTAAAAGGTGAAGTAAACAGAGAAGGAGTGCAACGCGATCTGTTACCATTACTTGAAGGAACAACTGTTACAACTAAGTATGGCCATGTAAAAACAGACTATATATTATTTATTGCATCTGGTGCTTTTCATCAGTCTAAACCATCTGACCTCTTACCGGAATTGCAGGGCAGATTACCGATCAGGGTAGAACTTAAGGCACTTACTCAAGAGGATTTAATAAGAATATTAAAGGAACCAGAATCTAGTTTGTTAAAGCAGTACATAGCTTTAATGAAAACAGAAAATGTGACACTTGAGTTCACTGATGATGGTATAAAAACCATAGCTGAAATAGCGTTTACAGTTAATAGGCAAGTGGAAAATATAGGCGCAAGAAGGCTTCACACTGTCATGGAGAAGCTTTTAGATGAAATAAGTTTCATTGCTTCTGAGAAAAATAGCGAAAAATTCATTATAGACAGCAAGTATGTAAAAGATAAACTTGAGTCAATTTCGAAGCAGCTTGATTTATCTAAGTTTATACTTTAGGAAAAACGAAAAGCCTACTTTAAGTAGTATAGAGAGTGTTCAGAAGATTAGCCAGTAGACCTAAAATTTCAGCTATATTCTTTAGGCTGTTTTTCAACAGTAGAATGGTGTGCTGCGACCTCTTGCTTAACATCTAAGCTTAAGTCAATTATTGAGATATTTTCTTCATCATAATCTATGTCTTTTATTAACATATCGTCAGTAATAGTCAAAAGGTCAGGCGGAGAAAGAATAGTTCTTTTATTACCAGCTCTCATTCCCACAACTCCAAGCTCTATAGCAAGTGGTATTTTTTTATCGCCAACCCTAAATTGCACTGTTTGATCTTTGACTATATATTCCCCATTATGCTCCTTTACGCTATATTTAACCGATATCTCATCACCGCACCTTACTTGTTTTCCAGTCTTGTTAATTAAGTCATTAAAAACCATCAGATTATTTACTGAGTCGGGATATTTATCCTTTACTTCGATCAGTTTGACGTAATAAGAATTAAAATTCATTTTGTTCTCATTGGCAATAGTAACTACACGCTCTCCGCCTTCTTTCATACCTATTACCCCTAAACTCACTTCTTTTAGGTCATCTTGACCTATTTTCAAAGTAACATCAGAAACTTTGCTAGGGAGTGTTGCTGAGTTATTATTAGAAATTTTATATATTTGCAATAGGACTTCCAGGCCACAAAAAGCCTTGCTGCCACTGCCTTCAGTAATTTCATAAAAATTTATTGAATCTTCTTCCTTTTGCTGCGTTATTTCTTCTAAATATTCTGTCAGCCCATGCTTTTCAATATAGCGGTCAAGTGCTGATTCAAGTATTGGCTTCACTAGGTAATGTGCTATCGTCTGTATCAAACCACCATGCGTGGCATTTATCTCATAAAGCTTGTCCTTTTTTTCCGGTTTACCTTTGTTTATATAGACAATAGTAAACACAAAAGCAGAAGTTAAAGTGAGAATCATTACTACGGAAATAAGCATTTGTAATATAATTTTTCTAACCATCTTTCTTTACTTGATTCAATAAATCATATAAATAATTAGTATCCCCTGAAAGCGCACTCAAATTATCCAAGCCTTGTTTAAAGAGGCCGTCTATATAGTCCTCTACTTCACTTTTACCAAGCACAGACATAAGATTATTTGTTTTATCTTGTTCGTAGTCTTCAATATCATCCTTAGCTTGAAAGATAAGCCCTAGATTTATTCCATAGTTATATAACGCTTTACGTTGCTTGTCTGTAGCACCCCCTATTATAGCACCTATTTCACATGAAGCTGCAAATAGTTTTGCGGTTTTCATCAAATGAATTTCTTTTATTTTATCAGCTTGGCCCGACGTCATTCCAGCGTCATACATACAGCCGTACGAATGTTGTAGTTTTAAGGTAGAAAGGGTGTCATGCAAGTAGCTGACACTGGAATCCATTTCATGTTCAGCTCCACTATCGCATGGCTTTTTGCACGAAATGCTTGTAGGCAAAGCCTTCTGGATCCCAGTGTCCGCTACTTGAATGACAGAGGGTTGGGGGCTAAAATCTATATGCTCACTGTTAATATCTAAAGCCTGTCCTCCCACCATTCCCCTAATTCCTATTGCCTGAGAAAGAACTTTTATGATCTCACAGCGTTTCTCATTTAACGAAGATAATACCTCAAAAGCCAGAGTAAGTAGTGCATCTCCGGCAAGCACTGCTGTTGCTTCATCAAATTTTTTATGGCAGCTTAGCTGGCTTCTGCGAGTATCACTGTTGTCCATGCACGGTAAATCATCGTGAATTAGAGAGTAAGCATGAACAAATTCAATTGCTGCAGCAACTGATATTACTTTTTTAGCTTCCGCGTTAAACACTCGCGATGAAGCTACGACTAAAAAGGAGCGTATATGTTTTGCAGGAGCAAGGAGTATATAACGCATAGCTGATATAAGCTTATTCTCGCTATTTTCGGGTAAGAGTTTATTTACTTCTACAATAAGCAAATTTTTTGTTGTTTCGTCTAGCATTTTTGAATTGTTAATTGTTTAGCACGTAACGCTAGCCAGCTAGGGCAGTAGAAAACTTTACTGTAGTTTACCAGTTATAAAAGATATTGCAAACATAAAAATTTTTTATAACATCAAAGAATAGGTTATTTTTTTGGTAAGAAATGTGAATAGCGAACTAGCAAAGAGCACTAGAGAAGACATAGAAGAAAAAGTGAAAAAGATTATACTAGAGCATATTAGTAAGGATGTAGAGAAATTCAACAGCTCTTCAAAGCTTTCGGAGCATGGTACAGACAGCTTAGATGCAGTTGAAATCATCATGGCAGCAGAAGAAGAGTTTGGAATAGAAATTCCAGATGAAGACGCACAAAAAATGGAAACTATGGAGCAAATAGTTGAGTACATTAATAATAAAAAAGGCTAATAGTTAGTGTTAAATGAGCAGAAGAGTAGTAGTCACTGGTGTTGGTTTAATCACTCCACTAGCGGCAGATGTTGACAACACTTGGTCAAGGCTAATAAAAAGTGAGTCTGGCATAAAAGCAATCAATACGGATAGATTTGACTCTTCTGATCTTGCTTGCAAAATTGCAGGGCAGGTGCCGTTGCAATCAGACAACATTGAGCACCATTTCAATCCACTAGATTATATTTCTGAGAAAGACTCAAAAAGGACAGATCGTTTTATCCATTACGGTATTGCAGCAGCTATTCAGGCAGTAGATGATTCATTAATTTTGGAAAGCCAAAATATCAATCGGGAACGTGTTGGTGTGACTATTGGCTCTGGTATAGGTGGTCTTCCGTCAATTCAGGAAAATGTTATTACCATGCAGGAAAAAGGGCCCAGACGTGTCAGTCCATTTTTTGTCCCTGCAAGTCTAATAAATTTGATATCTGGCCATATTTCTATTAAATACGAATTTACAGGTCCAAACGATTCAGCAGTAACCGCATGTGCAACAGGTGCGCATGCAATCATAAACTCAGCAAGAACTATAAAACTTGGTGAAGCGGATGTTATGATTGCAGGTGGAGCAGAAAGTGCACTGTGTAGAGTTGGAATTGCAGGTTTTGCATCTATGAAGGCGTTATCAACTAAATTTAACGATAAACCGGAAGAAGCTTCAAGGCCATGGGATGAAGAACGCGATGGTTTTGTTATGGGTGAAGGAGCAGGTATATTGGTGCTGGAGGAATACGAACATGCGAAAAAAAGGGGGGCAAAAATACATGCTGAACTGGTTGGGTACGGACTCACAGGAGATGCGCACCACATTACAGCACCACATCCAGAAGGAAGAGGCGCATTTAAGGCAATGCAGCTTGCTTTAAAGAGCGCACAAATTAATCCCAATCAAGTAGGGTATATCAATGCACATGGAACTTCAACGCCACTTGGAGATAAAATTGAAGTAATAGCAATGAAACAGTTATTCGGTGACTACGTTTATAAAATACCTGTTTCTTCAACTAAATCTTCTATAGGACATTTACTTGGTGCTGCAGGGAGCGTTGAAGCAATATTCAGTATTCTTGCGTTAAATAATGGAATTATTCCGCCAACCTTAAATTTACACAAGCCTTCAGAAGGATGTGATTTAAATTTTGTACCGTTTAAAGCTCAGGAGCATAAAATTCAATATGCACTTTCTAATTCGTTTGGTTTTGGTGGCACTAATGCATCGCTCATATTTGGACAAGTTTAGTTGATGTCACCCCAGTGTCTTCCTCTTGTCATTCCAGTACCCTCCTCTTGTCATGCAAGCAGCTCTCCTACTGTCATCCCAGCACGTGACACTGGGATGACAAACGGTTGTGAAAGGGAATACATATAAAAATTAAACTATCAATAGCAATTCAAAAAGAAAAAATATTCTATTCATCCCTGAAGAAGTATTTTATTGACAATTTATGAATAAAGATCAATAATGCAGAAAAGGAATTGATGGGCGTATGCATGAATTTAACCACTATTAATTGTACATTATTTGTTGTAATTACATATTTTTTGACGTGCATTATAGCTTGGTGCTTACCTTTCAAAGACATAACATTATTAACAACATTTGTTCCGGCTTCAGTTGCAATTTTGCTAACCATTTATAATAAACAGAAGGTAAGGGATCTTTTTAAACTTAGTTCGCCAAAAAACTGTCTATTAGGGTTTATACTTATTCTGGTAAGTATGCTAATTTCCAATGGTCTTTTGTCAATTTATTGCGGTTTTTCATTTTTCCGAGAGTCTTTTACGTTAGACCGTGTAAAGGATTTGAGTGCAGTTTTGAGTCCATTAGTGATGTTATTTGTTTTATTATCAACCTTTGTGATGTGGATCATTATGTCTCTTGGTGAAGAGATCGGTTGGCGTGGCTATCTTTTGAAAAATCTTAAAAGCAAAATATCAAATTTTTATATCAGAGCAATTATTGTCGGTATTATTTGGTCAGTATGGCACATACCAACTTATGTGGTTGCTGGCTCAGCTTTGTGGAAGGATGGCTTTACATTCCCGACTATTTGTGCTTATACCCTTTATATTTGTGCAATGTCTATAATGTTTACCTGGTTGTTTGAAAAAGACAACTCGATTTGGCCAGTAACTATTGCTCATGCAACAAATAATCTTGTGTATAGTGTTTTGAGCATTCTAATGCCGTCTCCTCCTCTGTCAACTTTCGATGCAGTAATTCGCCTTACATTAGGAGCAGCTGGTTATTTCATTGTTGCAATTGGTGTTATTTGGTTTGATAAAGCTCGAGAGCGTCATTTGAGTAATTCATAGTATAAAATTTCGGGGGCAATTCGCATCAGGTGTCATGCAGGTAGCATGACACTGGGATGATGAGGAAGAAAAAGCAAATTTTGCCTTTTACGGTCAATCTATTATACTTAGTAAGACTTCAATAAACTAATGAATTATACTTTATATCTAATTAAATGCACAAGATATTAATAAGAAATAACTACAAACCTTTGGTCGGAAAAATCAAGATTAATGGCTCAAAAAATGCTGTTTTACCAATAATGGCAGCAAGTCTATTAAGTAGCTCCCCGGTAATTTTGCATAATGTACCTGATTTAATTGATGTGCATCTAATGTCTAAGTTGCTTGAAAGTCTTGGAGCAGAAGTGAACTTTATGCACAATAAAAATTATAAAGCGAACCATACTTTGAAAATTGACTGCAGCAATATCAACAATCACGTGATGCCATATAAAACCGCAAGTAAGCTAAGAACTTCTTTTCTAATATTGGGTCCAATGCTTAGCAGATTTGGCAAAGCGAGAACAGCATTTCCTGGTGGATGCAACATTGGAAAGCGTCCCGTTGATATGCATATTAAAGCATTAGAAGAAATGGGAGCTAAAATTGAAATTGACGGCTATAATATAATTGCAACAGTGAAAGGAAAGCTACAAGGAAAAGAAATCACATTTGAGAAAATAAGTGTTGGCGCAACAGAAAATGTAATAATGGCAGCAACATTTGCAGAAGGAGTGACAACAATAAACAATGCTGCAACTGAGCCGGAAGTTCTTGATTTAATAGATTTTCTGAAGAAAATGGGTGCTGATATTGAAATTGATAATACAAAGGTCATAATAACAGGAGTTGAAGCACTAAATGGATGTGTTCATAAAATAATACCAGATCGCATAGAAGCAGGCACCTATGCACTAGCTGCTATAATAACCGGTGGTAAGTTGGAGTTGGAAGGAATAAATCTATCTGATATAAGGTGTATTACAAATGAGTTGGAGACTATAGGAGCTATGGTTGAACTGTATGATGGAGGCATTGTTATTTCCAGAAAAAATGGCTCTATTAAGTCTGCTAACGTTGCGACAGATCCATATCCCAATTTTCCCAGTGATATGCAACCACAACTGATGTCTGCAATGTGCATCGCTGATGGGATATCAGTAATTGAAGAGAACATTTTTGAAAACAGATTTACACATGCAGATGAATTGAGAAAGTTAGGTGCTAATATCAGCATCGAGAAAAGCAAAGCTACTATAAGTGGAATAAAAAGCTTATCTGGAGCTAATCTATATGCTACTGACTTAAGATCAACAGCAGCTTTGGTGCTTGCTTCTTTGGTAGCCGGTGGAGAAACTATAATAAACAATTCACATCATTTATGGAGAGGATATGAAGCAATGCATGAAAAACTCAATTCATGTGGAGCTGATATCTCCATTTCGTCTTGAGGATATTTTATGAATGAAGCAACCAAACGAACTATAGTAAAAGAAATAGATGCAATCTTATATGAAGAACATAAGGTATTAGACCATGGATTTATTCGAGTAGTGGATTATATGGGCTCTGATAGCGCTATAGTTCAAGCTGCTCGTGTTTCTTATGGCAAGGGAACAAAACAGATAAGTCAGGATGAAGCACTTATAAAGTATTTAATGAGACATCATCATACAACTCCATTTGAAATGTGTGAAATTAAGTTTCACGTGAAACTTCCAATTTTTGTTGCAAGGCAATGGATAAGGCATAGAACTGCAAATGTGAATGAATATTCAGCAAGGTATTCAATACTTGATAATGAATTTTATACACCTAAACCAGAACAAGTTGCAAAACAATCTGACAATAATAAACAAGGTAGCGGGGAAGCTTTTGATCCAGATACCTCAAAGGAAATAATAGATTCTCTAATAAATGACTCTAATTTAGTATATTCTCATTATGAAAAATTTATTGAGCAGGGGCTTGCAAGAGAAATTGCCAGAACTAACCTAATGCTTAATTACTACACGCAATTTTATTGGAAAATAGATCTGCATAATCTCCTTCATTTTTTGAAGCTTAGAGCTGATAAGCATGCCCAATATGAAATCAGAGTTTATGCAGAAGTTATGCTGGATATAATAAAAAAATGGGTTCCACTGGCCTACAATGCCTTTGTTGAATATTGCCTAGAATCAGCCTGTATTTCAAGAACTGGTCTAGAAATAATTCGCAAATTAATTAAAGGGGAAAACGTTACTAGAGAAGAAAGTAATATTGGTAAAAGAGAATGGGGCGAGCTGATGTCTATACTTGATAAACAATCTTAAAGATAAAGGCATACGTGTCAATCTCCTCTGTCAGTTAACTCTCGTTCACCAGATTGAATCTTGCTTTTTACATCACATTAACTCATCACTTTTATAGAACATCTCATTAAAATCATTTAGAGTTCCAAAATCCTGACCCTTGATAAACAGGTGATCATTAGCAACATGTGCTTCATCAAGAGTAAACAGCTCGTAATGATGATTGTGAGCGGGCCTAACAATTTCATTATATAAAACCATTACTTGTTCGTAGTTATATCCATCGCCAGCATGATATTTACCACGTACGGTATCATAAAAATTCTTTACATCATCATATGTCACTTGCAGCTCCACCTTATACTTTCCCACTTCAAGAGGACTTCCTGTCTTTATTTTTAAGGGATGTTGTGAATTTGCAACACTGTTAGAAGTTTCTGCTTCAATATCAGAATTTTTATCCATATTTTCTATCACACTTGCCATAACAGTTTCTTGTTCATCTTCTGTTGGTTTTGTTTGTTTTTCAGTCTTATTACTGCTACTGTCAGTTTCCACAGTTACTTTTTTTACTTCTATATCTTTTTGAGCTTTCTCATTACTTTGCTTGTGTATTTCATCTCCATGCAATTTTTCCTGCAGAGCTTTTTTCGTATCAGCATAATCATCACGATTGCTTTGCAAAGCTGGTTTATAACTGCTGCTATCATCCGCTTGCATTTGATCTATATAGTTAGATTCTTCTTCCTGTATAGTATTTTTTGCGTTATCCTCACCAACCGTTCCTTTCTCCCCAGACTTGGCTTCACTCTCTACCACAACTTCTTCGTCTACTTGCTCATCATCAATTGTAAATTCAGTACCTATCTGATTGCTATCTTCCTCCAATTCATTAGATAATTTTTCAGATAGCTGGTCACCACTCAAATATGGTTCCTTTGAATATTTAGCATAATTATGGGGATCGGTTCTGTTTTCTGAATAAAACCCACTTTCAAAGTCTGAGTAGGAGCTTTGATTGAGCACAAAAAATAAGTTTTCATAATTAACCAGCATATCACTATCAGGGCTAACAAAATTTAAATATTCATCGCCTTCCCATTCTGGGTGGTGTCTATACTCTGCTATGTAGTATTTACTAGAGTCGAGAGGTATCTTGTCACCTTCTTCCCCATCAAGTTGTAAAACTACTGCTGAATGCCCATTACCTAAATCATTACCTTTTACCACTTTGAATATTTTAATCTCATCCTTTTCTACAAGTTCTTTTAACTCCTCGTTCTTTTCATTTAACTCTTCCTCCCTTTGTCTTTCTGCTTCTCTCTCTCTTGCCAATCTTTCTGCTTCTTCATCAGCTTTCTTCTGCAGTTGTGAGAATACATTTTGTAATATATCTTGTGTGGTTAAGCTATTTGTGTTGCTTAAAAAATTATCTAACACATTTGATGCAATTGGTGACAATTCACCGTGATCATCAAATACTTTTTCCTTTGCTTTATCATAGTGATTTGGGTTATAGATTGCATACAGAGGATAAAAACCATAATCTGCAATTGACGCTCCGTCAGGTGATAGTTCCATTGAGAATCCATAGTAATTAAGTGGAAGATTGGAGGTTAAATATTTACCGTTATCATCCCTAACGTGTAGCTCACTTCTACCATTGTGCTCACTATATTTGTTGTAGTAGATATAAAAATTCTCATGGTTAAGATTGAAGTGATCATCTAGATTATCGAATTGAATTGTACTGCCAAGCTTCTCGCGCAAAAGATTTTTGCTTTCATCTGTAAGCTTTATATGTGCAGAAAAGTAGTATCGATCTATAGGTTCGCCTTTTTCTATTTCAAAGTTCAAAGTAATCTTGTCGTTGACCATTGGTAGCCTCCACAAATTCTATAAATCATTTTATTTATCAATCATACGGTCTGTACTATGAAAAATGTGTTAAACGTTAAGATTTTCTCTGTACCGATTCATCTATATTGCCAAGCTTAATAAAGTTACAAGCTCTTTAAAACAATGTTAAACTCAATCACTATGGCAAAAACAGTTGACGTATTACTACCACTTCCAATTGATCAGTTATTTTCATATGCAATTGAGGAAAATACTGAGATTTTACTTGGAGATTACGTAGTGGTGCCATTTGGCAAAAAACGCTTAATCGGAATAGTTTGGAAATACAGTGATAAAAGTAACCGAGAATTAAAATTTATTGAGCAAAAAATTGATTTACTAAATATTAGACCAAAATTGATCGCATTTGCAGAGTGGGTTGCGCAGTATAACTTAATACCTGTTGGTATGCTTGCCAAAGTGATAATGGGAGGAGTGTTAAAAGTAAATCACATAGATAAATTGGTTTGTGCTAAGCAGAAGCAGGAAATAAGTGAAATAAGTTGCCAATTAAGCCCTGAACAGCAGGTAGCTAGTGATAAAATAATCAGCAGTTTGAATGAGTATTCAGTGACTTTGCTTGATGGTGAGACAGGATCTGGAAAAACGGAAGTTTATCTCTCTGTGATTGCACAATTGATTAAGAATTACACTGCCGTTCCAAATGCTGCTCAGACTTTACCATCCCAGTGCCCAGAGACACAACTGTACGAACATTGTGATTTGGGTCTACCAAGAGGGTGTTATCCGAGTAGCCTGACACTGGGATCCAGTTTTTCATATAACCTCATTACAAATGTTTATTTTAACTTAAAACCAATACCTAATTTACAATCAAAATTCCTGGATTCCAGTGTCAAGCGCTGGAATGACACCTTTATACTCAAGGCAAAACCCACTGTAACATTTAGCATACCGTCTTTGCCACGTACTAGTATGACACCAGAATATGTTGAAATGACATCAGGAGAAGGTAATACACAAATTTTAATCCTCCTACCTGAAATTGTTTTAACTTCACAATTGGTAAATCGTGTTCGCGGTCAGATATCAAAAAACTTAGTTGAATGGCACTCAGGACTCACTCCAAAAACTCGCCGGAATAATTGGCTCAATATAGCAAGTGGAAATGCGCAGATAATTATTGGTGCACGATCAGCACTTTTTTTGCCTTATAAAAACCTAAAATTGATTATCGTTGATGAAGAGCACGACTCATCTTTTAAACAAGAACAGGGAATTATATATAATGCTCGAGATATGGCGATAATCTTAGCCAAATTTGAAAATATTCCGATTATTTTATCATCAGCTACTCCACTGCTTGAAACGATTCATCATGTTAAAAACGGGAATTACAATCATGTAAAGCTAACTAAACGATTTGGTGGTGCAGAATTGCCACTCATTAAAGTAGTAGATATGAGGAACAACAAGCAATGGATCTCCTCTGAGCTTTTTGAAAGCATCAAACAAACCATAGAGAAAAAACAGCAGGTTATGCTTTTTCTAAACCGCAGAGGGTATGCACAACTGGCAATTTGTAAAAAGTGTGGATATAAAATTTCCTGCTTAAATTGTGCTGTTTGGCTTACATATCACAAGAAAAAAAATGCTCTTTTGTGCCATCATTGCTCTTATCAATTAAAACTTCCAGAGAAATGCTCTAATTGCCAAAGTGAACAGCCATTGTCCCTCTACGGCATAGGAATTGAAAGGTTGCTTGAAGAAATGGTGAAATTAATACCAAACGCAAAAACTGCGATGATAAGCAGCGATCAGAAGTCGGTTAGTAACGTAATTGACTTGATATTGAAAGAAGAGGTGAACATTATAATCGGCACACAAATAATTGCTAAAGGGCACAATTTTCCCAAATTAACTTTGGTTGGAGTAATGAATGCAGATTTGAGTCTCGAAAATTCTGATTTGAGAGCAGCGGAAAAGACGTATCAATTATTGCACCAAGTTGCAGGCAGATCAGGAAGGTTTAATGAAAAAGGAATGGTAATAGTGCAAACCAATAATCCTGAAAGTTCAATAATAAAAGCATTGCTGCATCAAAAAAGAGACTCATTTTATGAAATCGAACTTAAGTCAAGACGCGAAGCCAAAATGCCACCATTTAGCAGATTAATAGCGCTTATAATCTGTGGTAAGAATCAGATTGCAACACAAAAAGCAGCGAATGAAATAGTAAAATCTCTTCTCTGTCATTCAAGTAGCTCAACTATTTGTATCCAGGAAAAAAATGTAGGTGTAGACAAAAAGGAATTTGAAATTCTTGGCCCATCACCAGCAGCGATAAATTTTTTAAATAATAAGTATCGGTATAGGGTATTATTAAAAATACACAATAAGCATAGTCTATCCATACAAAAAAAGCTGAAATATTGGATTAAAAATTGTAACTTGAATTCGAGTATTGCAGTGATAATAGATGTTGATCCTGTGAGTTTTTTTTAACGAGTTTATTTATATTCGTTAAGCCTTCTTGCCAATTACCACAACATTCTCACTGGGAAAAAAATAATCAGGTACAGCCATATTTTTCGGTGCAGGACCCCCAATTACTCGACCTGATGTATCATAATATGAACCGTGGCAAGGACAGAACCAACCATTACCATCTCTTGTAGCGTGGTCAACCGGTACACACCCAAGATGTGTACATATTCCAAGCATAATTAACCATTCGTCTTTTCCTTCGTATACTCTCTGCTCATCTAATTGAGGATCCCTCAAGCTCTTCACATTCACAGCTCTTGCAGCCTCAATTTCTTGCTTTGTGCGTCTACGAATGAATACTGGTTTACCTTGCCACTTTACTTTTACTCCGTGTCCTTCCTGAATTCCAGACAAATTCACCTCCACTGTGGAAGTTGCTAGAACTTCAGCAGAAGGATTCATAGATTTAACCAGTGGCCAAAGTCCGCTTGCAGCTCCTATACCTGCCATAGCGCATGTAGTTAATGTTATAAAATCTCTCCTACTCTTATTTTTAGTAAGATCTTTAACAGGAGGTGTTTTTTTATCCTCTTTGTCTGCCAGTGGTTTTTTATTTTTAGTTAATTTTTTGTCCATTGATCTTTACTTAGCCATAAGTATATATTTTAATTTAAATACTGCGTATTAATCAACAAAAACTTGCGCTTTTTGTTTAACCTATACTACGGTTAAGAAGCGATAGAGTTTTCAACTTCAAAAATACTATCTTCAGTGGAATCAGGATCTTCAATTTTCGCTACTGACACCACTTTTTCTCTACTTTCTGTTTTAAACAGAGTGACTCCTTGAGTGCTGCGTCCTGCAATTCTAATCTCATTGACCGAAATGCGAATTAACTTTCCTTTATCTGTAATAAGCATTATATTATCACCCTGCTCAACTGGAAAACTAGCAACAACATTACCGTTTCTGCTAGTAGTAAGAATATTGGTGATACCAACACCACCCCTGTTAGTTACTCTATACTCATACGCAGAAGTTCTTTTACCAAAGCCATTTTCAGTAATAGTTAATATAAACTCCTCATTCACTGCAAGTTTTAAGAATAATTCGTTATCTATTCCTAAATCATTCAAAGTCTTTTCCAATTTAGAATCAATGGAGTTATTAATTGCAGTCCCCAGTCTTTTTGCAAGTGGAACTTTTAAGTAAAGTTCTTTTGTTTCTGTTGCTACACCTATCCCATTTAATATGGTCATGGATATCACGCTGTCATTCTTTACAAGTTTGATACCTCTTACGCCATCTGAATTGCGACTCTTAAATTGACGCACATCACTTACAACAAATCTGATACTTTTTCCAAGCGTTGTTGAAAGTAAAACATGGTCAATTTCATTACATACCTTAACCGATACTAATTTGTCTCCTTCATCGAGCTTTATTGCTATTTTTCCATTGCTTGGAATATAGTGAAAGTCCGCTAAGGAGTTACGCCTTATGTTTCCATAGGCAGTAGCAAAAACTATGTTTTGATTTTCGTCATTTTCACTTGGCAATGGCATGATATTAGTTATAGTTTCACCATCGCTAAGCGGAAATATGTTAACAAGTGCTCTTCCACGTGCGGTTGGCTCTGCAAGAGGTAACTTATAAACTTTTAATCTATAAACTCGACCAATGTTAGAAAAGAATAAAAAGCTAGTATGGGTATTTCCAACAAATAATTCTGTGATTACATCCTCTTCTTTTAATCCCTGTCCTAGCTTTCCTTTTCCACCACGACGCTGAGTTCTGTAGTGAGAAAGTTTTACACGCTTGATATAACCATTCATAGTTACGGTTATCACCATATCCTCTTGTGGAATTAGATCTTCAGCTTCAATGTCCGCGTCTGACTCTTCTATTGAAGTTTTTCGCGGCACAGCAAATCTGTTCTTTATTTCTTGTAGATTGTTTTTTATTTCTTTCATCAACTTCTCTCCTGAGCCAAGAAAAGCGATATATTCTTTTATCAGGTTGATCATTGAACTTAGCTCAGCTTCTAATTTGTCTTTTTCAAGGCCTGTTAAACGCTGCAGTTTCATATCAAGGATAGCTTTAATTTGTAGTTCAGTTAATCTATACACTCCATCTTTCAAAAAGCTTGCGCTATCTGAAATCAACTCGATAATAGTATTGATTTCATTCGAAGTTTTCCATTCTTTATTTAAAAGTTCTCTACTTGCTTCCGCAGGATCTTTTGCACCGCGGATGATTTTTATCACTTCATCTATGCTGAGGACCGCAATGTAGAGCCCTATATATATATGAGCTTTTTCCCTCGTTTTTCTTAGACGAAATTCTGTTCTCCTGATTAATACTTCTTTTCTAAAATCAACAAAAGCAGTTATGATTTCTTTCAATGACATCAAAGCAGGCCTGTTGTTATTGAGCACTAAAGTGTTAACACTAAAACTACTTCTTAGTGGAGTTAGCCCCAATATTTGATTAAGTATAAAACTTGCTTCAGCATTTCTTTTGAGGTCAATTACTACTCTAATACCAGACTTATCGGACTCATCCCTAATTTCTGTTATACCATCAATTCTTTTTTCTTTTACAAGCTCACCTATCTTCTCAATTAATTTTACTTTATTTACCTGGTAAGGTATTTCATCAATCACTATTGCTTGCCTATCTTGTGGCAGATCTTCTATATGAGTCTTGCCTTGCACAACAATTGATCCACGACCAGTTGCAAATGCTGATCTTATTCCAGACCTTCCAAGAATTGTTCCCCCAGTTGGAAAATCCGGCCCTGGCATCACTTCAAGTAACTCATCCAAAGTAACTTCAGGATTATTTACATATAATATACAAGCATCTATTATTTCTCCAAGATTATGAGAAGGAATATTGGTTGCCATACCAACTGCAACACCACTTGCACCGTTTACCAATAGATTCGGAAACTCTGCAGGCAGCACAACTGGTTCTGTTTCATTTCCATCGTAGTTTGGCCTAAAATTAACTGTATCTTCATCAATATCATTCAGTAAAAAGTGCGACACTTTTTGAAGTCTTGCTTCTGTGTATCGCATTGAAGCTGGTGGATCTCCATCTATCGAACCAAAGTTACCTTGCCCATCAACAAGTGGTAAAAGAAGAGAGAAATCTTGGGCCATTCTAACCAAGGAATCGTAAATAGCTGCATCACCATGTGGGTGATATTTCCCCATTACATCCCCAACTATACGAGCTGCCTTTTTATATGGCTTACCGGCATCGAATCCAGCTCTTGACATTGCATATAATATGCGCCTGTGAACAGGTTTAAATCCATCCCGCACGTCAGGTATAGCCCGGCTTATGATAACGCTCATTGCGTAGGAAAGATAAGAATCTTCCAGCTCTTTTACTATTGAGATTGGTACTATATTATCCTGCATTTTCTATACTTTAATTGAAGTAATTAATAATACTAACATTCAGTTAAGCAAATGGGCAATGACAGACTTGAACTGCCGACCTCCTCGGTGTAAACGAGATGCTCTACCAGCTGAGCTAATTGCCCCTTTAGATCTAATTCTATAGCTCAATATTATTATTGTAAACAAAAATAGCAATAAATTGTATCCGTTCAGCAGAGTGGCAAAATAGGTAGACAAGGTGATCTAAAAAGATAATCATAGAGTAAATGTGAGGTAAGTCCTTACAATAAATGGTGTCATCCAAGTAGCCGACACTGGGATCCAGAAAAAAGAATGGTGTCATTCCAGTGCTTGACACTGGGATCCAGCTTTTTCATAATCATTAAAACGTTGTATTTTTACATAAAACAGCTATTTTTATGCTCGCCAACTTAATAAAATTCCTGGATCCCAGTGTCAAGCACTGGGATGACACCCTCCTGATGGGCCAAAATCACAATGTTCGTACAGTTATGCATTTGTTGTGTAAATTACCTTTGCAAACAAATGTTCGTACATCTGTGTTTCACACACTTTGCTTCAATATTTGCACATTAGCCACTCCCTTGAACAGATACGATAAATTAGATTTAGGTGAGCTATAAGCTTTTATGAAATCTTTGAGTGCGTGCTGTGAAGTTTTATAAATTTTAGTCTTGCTGTCACTTTGTATAAAGGTATTTTTTCACTCACATCTTTCGAAGTTGTAGCCATGTTCAACAATTTTAAGTAGAATATTGTAGCATTTTGAAAATCTGAAAGTTTATCTAGAATAACAGCTAAATTATAAGTATAAAAAATATTGTTTTCATCGAGGGAAATAGCAGTTATCATATACTCTTTACCTTTTACATAATCCTCCTTTTTCATATAGATCATACCTAAATTTGCTAATAAAGGAGCATAATTTTTATGTATATCATACAATTTTAACATTTCACTCAACGCCAGATCAGGATTATATTGTGAGATTATCGTCAGAAAATTTTTTAATATGTAAGGGTTACTAGGGTGTTCTTTTAACAGTCTTGTGTAAATCTCTACAGCTTTTTTGTATTCTTTATTAGCGTAATAAATATTTCCCAATCCAATTAAAGCATTTTTATGATAAGGAAACTTTGCAATGATCTGATTAAGGAGAGAAATAGCTGTTTCATTATCTCCTGATTCAAAGGAATCTTTTGCTTTTTTTAAAGTAGAGTATATGTCAAAACTCTTGCCAGAATTCTGCGCAATTTTGATGTTAAATTTATCACTTTTTCTCTCAATAACATCAAGATCTTTATATTTTTTATCAGCTTTTATATGCTTGACAACACTATCAAAGGCCTTCTGTATCTCCAAATTTTCACTAGCATAGGTAACAGAAGACCTCCATAAAATCACAACGCAAATTAACATGCAGATAAACATAGGTCCTAGTGTTGTGGCATTGGCTGCAGCGTGTAACCAGTAAACCTTATTTCTTTGAGCTATATGCAACACATTACAAATTCATAAATGCTAAATTACCTATCTCATACAATAATAAAGATATTATTAATTAGCGGGACGAACATGCTGTGTAGCCTTTCAGAATGCATTTATCTTTTGTCTTCCATATTTCGCTTTATTTCCACAAAAATGCTTCAATTTATCTTAACATTTTGTCAACTACCTTTGTAGATTTAAAAGGGCATTTTTACATATTCCATATGGCTGCCAGTTGCACCCCTCACATGCGTACTCGAATTTCTCTAAAGACATTTTCTCCCTAATCTTTTCTACCGCTTCACTCCAGGTCAAAGTCTCGCCAATTTTAATTCCTAAAATTTCCATATGCCTTCTATCTAGCCCTAAAACTTTAGCTTGTTCGGTGCATTTACCTTGTTTAGTCTGGTTTGGGCAAGCACTACAAATACTATCAAGGTTACCAACTACTTCGATTTGAGTACTAACCACTTCACTTGCTATCTTCCTATAATTTTCTACAAAACCCTGAGAATACCCATATCCCCGAAACGCGAGGGTGCACATAAAATGATGAGGGCGAAATTTTATCATTTTTTCAAATATTGCAAAGCTGCTACAAGTAGAAAAATTTTTATCAAACCAGGAAGGATAAATGGTAAAACACCCACCATTATTGCTTGTCCCAGACCCAAGTAAACAGCAAGCCAACTAACACCACAAATAAAGATTACAACTGTACCAGCCAGACAACTTAAAGAATTACACACAAATGATTTATATTTAGAGTTCAGTAATTCATTTACTTTGCTCATTACCATAACAGCAGCTAAACAGCCAATTAAATATCCACCTGTTGGTCCAAGGAGAGCGTGATAACCACCAGAAAAATTTGCAAGAACAGGCAATCCTGCTGCACCAAGTGATAGATATGTAAGCACAGAATAGAATGCTGTTCTGCGGTTAAATTTAAGCCCAATAAGCATTACTCCTAAAGTTTGCAATGTGATAGGCACAGGCTGCAATGGTATACTTATTTGAGCCATCAAGAATAAAAGTAAAACGCAAGACAATATTTCAGCCAGTGTTGATCTGCTGCTAGATTGTGTTATAAACATACCTTCCCAATAAAAATAACTTATTAAATGTAATATATGTGTATGAGAGGTTTTGCAATTTAAATTTTGCTTATATTGTGCTACAATGAATTATTTATGCACTATTAAATTAAAAATGATGAGTAAACAAGATCTATTATCGTTGATGAAAGCAAGACACAGCGGACGTTCATACGATCCTACAAGAGCAATATCTCAGGAAGACATGGATATTTTAATGGAAGCTGTAAGGCTGACTCCCTCATGTTTTGGTGATGAACCCTGGAGATACGTAATATGCAACAAACAGAACAATCAAAGCGCATGGGAAAAGCTGCTAAATTGCCTTGATGAATCTAATCAAAAATGGGCAAAAGATGCACAAGTGTTAATCATATCTTTAAGCGCTAAGAATTTCCGCAAATCTGATAAAGGTGAAAATTTTTGGGCTAATCACGATACTGGTGCAGCGAATTATGGACTTATGTTACAAGCTGCAGTTATGAACTTAATGGCCCATCAAATGGGTGGATTTGATAGAGATAAAATAGTGAAAGAGTTCAATATACCCAATGACTTTAACGTAATGTCAGTGATAGCGGTTGGTTACGAAGAAGAGGGTGCTGAAACAAGTAAGAAGAAAAGAAGACCAATAGAAGAAATATTTTTTTATGATGAGTGGCCAAAATTCTGAAAATTTTATCAAAATGCACGGCACTGGTAACAATTTCGTTATCATAGACTCACGTTCAACAAACAATTTAGACTGGAACCATAGACAAATTGCTGATCAAAGCAGTTGTGATCAAGTGATAATTATAACAATGTCTAATGCTGCAGACTGTTTTATGCATATCTATAATGCTGATGGCAGTCGAGCTGAAATGTGCGGAAACGCAGCACGCTGTGTTGGATATTTGATAATGTCAGAAAAAGGTGCTGAATACTCCATTATTGAGCTAACAAGCAAACGCATTTTAGAGTGTTTTAAAGTGGGTGATAAATCCATAAAGGTTAACATGGGTAAACCTTTGCTAAAATGGCATGAAATTCCCTTATCTACTGAGTGTGAAACTCTTCACTTACCTATAGAGCTTGAAATGCTAAAAGATCCTGTTGCAGTAAATATTGGCAATCCTCACATAGTTTTTTTTGTTGATAACATAAGTGAAATACCATTGCGAAATTTAGGACCAAAGCTAGAAAATCACGCATTATTTCCTCGGAAAATTAATGTTAGTATTGCACAAGTTGAAAAGTCTGGAGAAATAGCTTTAAGAGTTTGGGAAAGAGGTACAGGCATTACTGCATCATGCGGTAGTGCAGCCTGTGCAGCACTTGTTGCATCCACACTACGTGGGTATCTGGTTGCCCAACAGACTTCAGTAAATTTACCAGGAGGCAAGTTATTAATCGAATGGGCAAATAACGTATTCATGACCGGTGATATAGGGTTTTTGTGACCCTAATTCTAGTGATGCATTACTTCCAATACCTTCTTACCAATTACTGCAGGGGTTTCAGCAATTGCAATTCCAGCGCTCCGCATAACTTCTAGTTTTGCACCAGCACTTCCACCGCTGGAAGAGATGATTGCTCCAGCGTGTCCCATACGTCTTCCTGGAGGTGCCGTTTGGCCTGCTACAAAACCAACGATTGGCTTTTTAGTTTTTTCTGTTTTCACAAAATGTGATACATCTTCTTCTTCGTTTCCACCTATTTCACCAATAACTACAATACCATGAGTATCGTTATCTTTTAAAAAGAGCTCCATACAGTCGACAAATGTTATACCATGAACTGGATCCCCCCCAATTCCGATACACGTGGATTGACCAAGACCAACAGCGGTTGTTTGTGCTACTGCCTCGTAAGTTAAAGTTCCGGAGCGAGACATAATTCCTATGTGTCCACGCTTATGGATATGGCCAGGCATAATTCCTATTTTGCATTCTTCAGGGGTAATAATTCCCGGGCAGTTGGGACCAATCAATCGACTTTTTGAGCCGATAAGCGCACGCTTAACTTTCACCATATCAAGTATAGGAATGCCCTCTGTAATACAAATTATCAATTCTATTTTTGCATCTATTGCTTCAAGTATTGCAGCAGCAGCAAATTTAGCAGGTACATATATAACTGTAGCATTTGCACCGGTTTTTTCTTTGGCTTCTGCTACAGTATTAAAAACCGGTAAATTAAGGTGAGTGCTCCCACCCTTTCCAGGAGTTACACCTCCCACCATTTTCGTTCCGTAATCAATTGCTTGCTCTGAATGAAATGTGCCTTGTGCGCCAGTAAAACCCTGGCATATTAATCTTGTATCTTTGTTTACTAAAACGGACATGCTTTATTTTACCTCTTTTACTATCTTTTGCGCAGCTTCATCTAGCTCATCTGCAGCAATAATATTTAATCCTGACTCTTCTAAAATTTTTTTTCCTTCTTCAAAATTAGTACCTGATAATCTAACCACTAGAGGAACTTTAATGCTCATTTCTTTTGCAGCCGCAACAATTCCACTTGCGATAATATCGCAACGCATTATACCACCAAATATGTTAACCAGAATTCCTTTTACGTTGCTATCAGACAATATGATTTTAAATGCTTCAGTTACAGTTTCTTTACTCGCTCCACCACCAACATCCAAAAAGTTAGCAGGCTCTGCTCCGTAGTATTTTATTATATCCATTGTTGCCATAGCAAGACCTGCACCATTTACCATGCAACCAATACTGCCATCCATTTTGATGTAACTGAGCCCATACTTTGAAGCCTCTATCTCTTCTTTCACTTCCTCATCATAATCACGAAGTTCCATAATTTCTGGGTGACGATATAAAGCATTATCATCGAAATTAATTTTTGCATCGAGCGCAATAAAATCTCCAGAATTTGTTTCAACCAGTGGATTAATTTCAATTTGGCTCGCATCAGTTGCAATAAACGCATCATATATTTTTTTTGCAATGTTCGATATCTTTTCTATTTGTTCTGGACTCAAATGAAAACTGCTGCTTAACTTGCTGCTATCAAAACTTGTAGCAGGATCAATATCAAATTTCACAATTTTTGCAGGAGAATTTTTTGCCACTTCTTCGATGTCCATTCCACCTTCTGAGGAAAATATGAATATTGGCCTACTGAGCTTCGGGTCGATTACCAGGCTTAAATAATACTCTTTCTTAATGCTTGAGCCTTCTTCAACGTACACTTTTCTTACTTGCTGCCCGCTTGGCCCTGTTTGATGAGTAACTAAAGCCATACCAATCATGTCCTTTACAAACTGTTGAGCTTCTTCAACTGACTTTGCTAGCTTTACGCCACCGGCTTTACCCCTACCACCTGCATGAATTTGAGCTTTAACTACAAACACGTCAGATTTTAATTGACTTACTTGAGTCTTTACTTCTTCTGCAGATGTAGCAACAAAACCTTTTGGCACTGGGACATTAAATTTATGCAAAACTTCTTTCGCTTGATATTCGTGAATATTCATAAAATAACCAATGATAAACTATTAACTTGAGTACAAACTACCAACCATAACGTTGCCTTCTGCACTCTTGTTGGTACCTCTTTTTTTTAGCTTCAGCTTTCTTTTTAGCTCTTTTTTCTGATTTTTTTTCATGATATTGTTTTTTCATTTTCAACCCTCTTCCTTCCTTTTGAATTGTTTTTTTCAATACTGGAAGAGCTCTGTCTACATCACCATAATGGACTGATACTTCTATCAAACTCTATACCTCCTTCGGTAATCATTTCAAAATCTATTTATAAATTAGAAAATTAACATTGTCAATTATTTTATAAACTTGAGCGTTAAAATGTAATATGCCATAATTTACATGGTAAATAATGTCATTCCAGTGTCAGCTACTTGCTTACTGATGGAGATTGCTCTTATGTTACAGCGTTCTTACAATTATACTAACATCGGGGCGGAGAGATTTGAACTCCCGACCCTTTGGTCCCAAACCAAATGCGCTACCAGGCTGCGCTACGCCCCGACTTCTTTACTCAGAGTATCAATAACTCAGGCAAAATGCAAGATTCATTTGTTTACTTTAGAAAAAATATAATATGAGATTTAATATTATCTTAGAATATGTTTTTTATTAGCTCCTCTTTAACAACAGACTGCTTCGTAGAAAGTCTACAGGGTTTTTGTGCGCGCAACACTGAACCAGATTTCTTTATGACCCAAACCTTAGTCATATTTAAAAATCTAGCTACACCAATTGGTGAAAGTGAGTGCAGCAACTACAGCAGTATCGACCCTTAAAATTCTTTTTCCTAGACTCAATTTTTGACAAAACTTATCGGCAAGATCAAGTTCATAAGATGAAAAACCACCTTCAGGGCCAACAATAATAGCAACATTTTTTTTGCCTTTCAGCACTTTGTCAGCTTTACCTGTTTCATCACACAAAACAAAATTTTTACTCTGGGAATCAGGTAACTCACAAAAGTTAATAGGAGGCAAAATCTCTGGTATACTTATCCTACCTGATTGTTCCGCTGCTTCGATTGCTTGTAATTTTGCTCTACTTAGGTTAATATTTTTTACCACTGTACGTTCCGTTGAAATAAATTGAATGCAGATTACTCCCATTTCAGTTGCCTGTCTTACTATGTTGTTCAAAGCAGCACTTTTTACCATGGCACAATACAGGTATAAATTTTCCTCATATTGCTGTTGTTTAGTGCATTCTTTGGGTGTAACTTCTGTCAATTTACGCGATATATTAACTACTTCTCCTAACCATTCTCCATCTTTTCCATTAAAAAGAGAGAGATTATCATACTTCTTAAGCCGCATTACATTGCAAATATAGTGACTTTGTTGTGGATTAAGTGCTAAACTCACGCCTTGTGATAAAGCTTCTTCAACATAGAGCCTAATTTTTCCCATTCAAAACTTTAATTATATTCTACTTGAGTGACTCTTACGGGATTTGAACCCGTGTTACCACCGTGAAAGGGTGGTGTCCTAACCACTAGACGAAAGAGTCAACTTGAATCTAACTAGGTTATATCGATTACATATATAAAGTCAATTCAATTATTTTGAATCACATAGTTAGAGGGATATATCAGTAATCTTATATCGACAGCCTCCTATTACTCCATGCTCAATACTCACTGAACCTATCTCAGATTTAGGAGCTAATTCTAATTGTTGTTCAACTTTTGTATCGGAATCATAGCCAGAATCGTAGCCAGAATCTCTACGCTCATATTTCTGCCTTATTTCTTCTACACTAAAGCCAGCCTTGGTCTTAATTTTTTGATCATTAGTCTGTTGCTGACTTATCGACTTATTAGCACTTAGCTCATTTAGCTTCACTTGCCAATCATTCACTTTATCTTGCACTAACCCATGGCAAGTTCCAGAATTAGCTTTTATGTCTTTTGCTTTTCTTTCTGCTCTTTTCTTGGACAAATCTACCCTAGCATAAATAGGTTCTGACGACTGTTCTGGCTCTTTCTGTTTTAGGCTAGTAGGCTTTTTTGTTCTGAAAGATCATCTATAGTGCAATAAATAGGTTCTTCTGATATACTCAAATAACCACTATCTTCCAATGATAAATTTTCAGTGGATTTTTTATGTGAATCATATATTTCAGCATAAATAGATTCTTCTGATACACTCAAATAACCATTCTCCCCTAATGAGTTACTAACCTTAGCATCATACACCTCAGCGTAAATTGGCTCTTTTGAAGGCAAAGCATCATAATTAGTGCTCTTTGGCTTATACTCAAAAGTTCTAGAAGGTTTTTGAGGTGGTATTACATTGTTGTTCACCTCAGCGTACATAGTTATTGGCTCATATTCAGAGGTTCTAGGAGGTTTTTGTTGTATAGCTTCAACATTCAAATCATCTGTAGAATAATACTCTGCGCCTTTTCCTAGTAAAAAGGAAACTGTGGGGTGAAGAATTATCTCTGCTGGTAAGTTTTTCTCACTATCCAATTTTAGATTTTTTGATTCTGCTAAACTCTAAATAACACGAATTATAACATTCTTTCCATTCTCATCTATTGAGTGGATATCAGCTCCACGATTAATCAGCAATTCCATTATTTTGTGATCTGTAGCATGTCCTAAAGCCTGATTTAAAGCTTGATTATTATTTATATCAAATGATCCTGTATTCTTGAGAGACATAGTCTTTGAAAAGAATTTTCTAAAACTATTTAATGCATCATAGAGAATTAGAGTCAGTTTAACACCTTTTATGTCATTGTTTTTGACAGATTTAATTAAAAAATTATCTATTATGCCCATGATTATACCCCCTATATAAAAGCTCACTACCATGGTACAATTTTAAACTATGATGATTTATTTTCTACTAATAGCAGCTCTCTATAACCACTTAACAAGTGGTGGCATTGACATCATAATTGCATCTGGATTGCCGTCAGTCATTAAACCAAACCTTGTGCCACGATCGTATAACAGATTGAATTCTACATATCTGCCACGTTTTATTAATTGATTTTCTCGTTGTTCTTTTGTCCAAGATTTTTGTATATGTTTACGTATGATGTGCAAATAAATTTCCAAAAAGGCTTCACCTACTGCTTTTGTGAACTCAAAATCGTTTTCCCAGTTGCTAGAACTCAGATTATCATAGAAAATGCCACCAATACCACGCGGCTCTTTTCTGTGTTGTAAGAAAAAATAGTTGTCACATTGCTCTTTAAATTTTGGATAATATCCGGTGTCAAATCTATCACATGTCATTTTGATTGATTCATGAATATACTTGCAATCTTCTTCATTTTTATATATTGGCGTAAAATCCATTCCTCCACCAAACCATTGTTTTGAAGTATATATCAGCCTTGTGTTCATATGTGCTGCAGGGATAAGGGGCGATTGCATATGAGACACTAAAGATATACCGCTTGCCCAGAACTCTCCGTTACTTTCACTTGCACCAGGAATTTCATTAATGGCTGAATCTGCAAATTTTCCGTGTACTTTTGAAACGTTTACTCCAACTTTTTCAAAAACATTACCAAAAATAATTGTAGATTCACCACCTCCACCACCTGGGCGATCCCACTTTCTCTTTTCGATTTTTGGCTCTGCGGATGATTGTTTTTCAATTAATAAGAAAGATTCTATAATCTTATCTCTTAGTGCACAGAACCATTTAAATGCTTGTGTTTTTTGTTTTTCCATAATATCCTCTTGCTAGCTTATTAACATTGTTATATCTGATATTTAAGGAACTTAATTAGATTTGGATGATAATTATCTATCAAAGACGTTAATAAATCTATAATAATTAAATCAATATAATAGAACATTTTCGTATGTACAACAATGCCAAGTAACAATAATGAATAAAAGATACATAGATAACAAAAAAGAGAACAGGGTTGACTTCATACTAAGAAATTATGGAATGTCAATTGTTGTGATGGCAGTTATTATGCTCTTACCTCCAGTAGCAATATCGATACTCTACTTTTTTGATATATATAGTCAGCATATTAATATAGAGATTAATTTATTAGTTAGCATTCTAACAACTCTCTTTATGATGTATAATGTAAAACGCTACAGATACCTACTTAATACTATAGAATTTCAAAATGCAATATTTGCAAATGCACTAAATCATAATACAGAATTTTGCCTTATTTTACATAAAGATGAAGGTATTATTTATGCTGATGCAAGGTTCTACGAAAGGTTTAAAGATCATATAGATGATGACATTACGTTAGACAAGATTCTTGAAATAGGAGATGTTTCAGAAGCAGACAAAAAAGTACTCTATCATGCACTAAAAAATAACTCTTCTGTACAGGTATGCATTTCCTTAAACAAGAAGAATAGAGTATCTAACTTTCTTTTGCTCTTTGAGCCGATACCAGATAATCCCCAAATTGCTATAAATAGTAATAAGATTTTAAATTTATCATTAGTGCCAATAGCAAGGCCAGATGGGTATTTTGTATTAAAAGCAACACAGATAAACAAGGAGCAGATATATGAAGAGTTAATAGAAAAACACAGCATAGGAACTTACATTGCAAATGCCAAAGGGGTGGTTTTATCTGTAAATAAAAGATTTTTAGACATATTTGAACTAAAAAAACTGGAAAAAGGTAGCTCAATCAGTGATTTTATATCTCAATCTAAATATAACAATACAACAACCGATAATGAAATTTTGTTTTTTACTATAAGTGGTATTCCATTCAAGGCTTATATGAGCACTGCTATATTTTGTGATAAATACAACCATAGCTATATATATGGCTTTATAACACCAACCGAATCAAATATTGTTGATTATCAATTACACCCTTGTTTTGCAAATTCATCAATTGCTATTGCACAATGTGACATAAACGGCAACTTTGTAAAGAAAAATACGGCACTAATAAAGCTTGCAGGGTCAGATAATAATTCAATCTTTACGTTGATATTGGATAGTTATCATGTGAAAATACGTGAATATTTTTCGAGTAATAGAATAAATAATGCGTCTTTTGATGTACAGCTCAACGGCGGTAATAACATAAAAATATATTTCAATAAGTTTCTTCATAATAAAATGATCTTCATACTTTGTTATTTTATTGACAATACTGAACACAAAAACCTAGAGATAAAGCTTGAGCATTATCAAAAGATGCAAGCTATAGGGCAGTTAGCAGGTGGTATTGCGCATGATTTCAACAATATATTGACTGGGATAATAGGATTTTGCGATTTGCTTTTACTCCAACACTCAGCTGGTGACCCATCTTTTGGAGATATAATACAGATACAGCAAAATGCAAAGCGTGGATCAAATTTAGTAAGACAATTGCTTGCTTTCTCAAGAAGACAGACCTTGCAGCCAAAAATTATTGATGTAAATAATACTATAGCTAATCTTTATGAAATGATAAAAAGATTAATAGGTGAAAATATAAAATTTAATATTTATTATGGTAGAGACTTGGGTGCTGTTAGGGCTGATCAAGGGCAATTAGAGCAAGTTATACTTAACTTAGCAGTCAATGCTAGTGCTGCTATGGAAAAGGGCGGAGAATTAACTATACGAACCTTTAATCAAAAGATTGACTCATTAAATTCTACACCTCAGGATATGTTTTCTCCAGACAAGGAAGCGATTGAACATGGAAATTATGTTGTGATTGAAGTAATTGATACTGGATGTGGAATGACGAGTGATACAACTGAAAAGATCTTTGATCCATTTTTTTCTACCAAAGATATTACCTCTGGTACAGGTCTTGGCCTCTCTACTGTATATGGCATTATTAAACAAACTGAAGGATACATCTATGTTGCTAGCAAAGTAAATTATGGAACTAAATTTAGCATATTTTTGCCCATGGTTTACATATCAGATGAAAATGATAGAGAGGAAGATAGTGAAGAAACAGAAAAACCGGTAGTAAGTGAAATTAAAGGTAATGGTATAATTTTATTAATCGAAGATGAAGATTCAGTAAGGGAATTCATCTCTAAAGCACTCAAAAGAAAAGGATTTGATGTAATAGAAGCAAGCATAGGCAGCGAGGCGCCAGAAATAATCAGTAAAAAAAGTCAACATATAGATCTTATAATCACTGATGTAATCATGCCAGAGGTGAGCGGCCCAGAAATAGTTAAAGAAGCATTGATCCATAGGCCAAATATCAACGTTATTTTTATTTCTGGGTATGCAGAAGATGCTTTTTTAAAGAGTGATGACATCAATATAGAAGATTTTCACTTTTTGCCAAAACCATTCACTCTGAATGAATTAGGAAACAAGGTTCAAAGTGTGTTACACAAAGCAAAAAAGACAGTCTAATTTTAGTGTGGTTAGCAACAAAAAAATTTTCTAATGCAAAAGTTTCTTGCATATATACAATAGAATTATTTTATACATAAGATAAAAGGCGTGAGCAAGATTATTGCAATAGTAAATCAAAAGGGTGGAGTTGGCAAAACCACAACTAGTATAAATTTGTCGACAGCCTTTGCTGCTGTGGGAAAAAGCACTTTATTGGTAGATCTTGATCCTCAAGGAAATGCTAGCACCGGACTCGGGATTTCTTATCGTAGTAGGGAAGAAAAAAACATATACAAAATACTACTAAGCAGCGAAAATAAATTGATAGAATCGGCAATTTTCAATATAAAGGAAATTCCGAATTTATCGCTAATTTCGTCAGTAGTTGATTTGTCAGCTGCAGAAATTGAATTATCGCAACTTGAGCGAGGAAAATTCGTACTAAAAAGCGCATTGGAGAAGATACGCGATAATTATGAGTATATAATCATCGATTGTCCTCCATCACTTGGGCTTCTGACCATAAATGCTTTGACTGCTGCTAATTCTATTATTGTTCCTCTTCAGTGTGAATTTTTTGCTCTGGAAGGATTAAGCCATTTAGTTAAAACTGTGGAGCTAATAAAAAGGAATAACCTAAACCCTTTTTTGGCAATAGAAGGGATAGTGTTAACAATGTATGACAGGCGCAACAAACTCAGTGAACAGATTAAAAACGATATTTGCCAGTATTTAAATGATAAAGTATACAAAACTATCATCCCATTGTATGAGACTGTTATTCCACGTAACGTACGGTTATCAGAAGCGCCTTCTCATGGAAAACCCGCTATTGTGTATGATCTTAAGTGTCCTGGTGCACAAGCATATATAAGTTTGGCAAGGGAAATTTTAAAAAAGCACGCGAGCAGTTGTAAGGAGAAGAAACTAGTAAGCGAGGGCGTAGTATGAAGGATGATAGACGCCTCGGCAGAGGTCTTGCCGGCCTCATAGGCGATAATTATGATAATAAAGAAGATCGACAAGAGCATTTGCCTATTTCATTACTGCACCCAAGCAAATTTCAACCGAGGAAACATTTTGACGAGGAGTCATTAAGAGAACTTGCAAATTCGATAAAGAAAAGTGGCATTATACAGCCTATCGTGGTACGCAAAGATTCAAATGATGATGGTTATGAAATAATAGCTGGAGAACGTCGTTGGCGAGCAAGCAAGATTGCAAATCTTGATAGTGCACCGGTTATCATAAAAGATCTGAGCGACAAGGAATGCTTGGAAGTATCCATTATTGAAAACATACAAAGGCAAGATATTAATCCAATAGAGGAAGGTGAAGCTTACAGAAAACTGATAGATGAGTTTTTCTATACACATGAGGAATTAGCTTCAGCTATAGGCAAAAGCCGCAGCCACATAACCAATATGATTCGGATGTTGTTGCTCCCTGATAGGGTGAAAACAATGATCAATGAGAAAAAATTGTCTATGGGTCATGCAAGAGCGTTGATTAATGTTGAAAATGCGGAAAGTATTGCAGAAAAAATAGTTTCTCAGGGCTTAAGCGTTAGACAAACTGAAAAACTGATAAAGGACCTACATCAAAACAACAATCAAAAAGAGCAGAGATATACTAGAAATCAAGATATGACAGTAATAGAAGGCGCTATATCTTCTCAACTTGGTTTAAAGATCAAAATTAATGACAACAATTCTAAGGGTAAAGTTATGATACGGTATGATAATCCAAATGAATTGGATTTGATATTGAAAATTTTGAATAGGAAACTTGAGGCATAGCTAGTAGTTGGCTAGCAAAGCAACAAACCAATATCAACTGTTGGTGTCATGAAAGTAGCTGACACTGGAATCCAGGAATTTTATTAAGTTGGTAAGCATAAAAGTATAACTTCTACGTCATACCGCCGCGGTATCCGCTAACAAGCAGCGGGATGACGATTGTCAGGGTAGCTGTCATCCCAGTGCCCTGACTACTTGGATCCAGGAAAAAGAATGGTGTCATCCAAGTAGCTGACACTGGGATCCAGAAGACTTAATTTCAACCAAGTGGCTGCATAATAAAGGCTGGATTCCAGTGTCACGCACTGGGATGACACCCTAGTAGAAATCGTTTTTGTAATTGCAACATTCGTGCAATCTTTAGCCATAAATATTAAGAAATTTACCAAATGAAAAAAAAGGCAAAAGAAGCCCTGGGGTTATTATCCGCTTTAAAATATTGGCGTTTTTTATGTTTTAAACGCTTGACAAGCAAGATTAAGCTGCTTTTAATTGCAACTAACTTACGCTGCAAATGTTTAAGAAATTTACCAAGCAGAAAAAAAGACAAAGAATCCCCGAGTTAGCTAGTCTTTTACTATCTCTGTCGAGTATTGGCATTTTTTGATGTCTTGTAACGCTTTATAAGCGCGTTCAGCTTATTTAGATAAAAATCTAGATGTAGATGAAGTTTTGTAAAGACATACAGTATCTATATACTGCAAAAAATTGAACATAAGACGCCGATACATTAAGTAATCCTTACCTTTTAATCTGCAGATTGGCGAGAGCAAATACAATAGCTTCACTATCATGATAAGGGCGCTGGCGAAGGGTGTCAAGTAAGTTTTTTCGTTTCATCCGATGCGCTGCCAAAAGCTATGCAAAAAGTCCAATGAGTTAACTCCCATATATCCTGAGTAATTCTTGTGCATTAGCTTTGATTAGGATAGGGCATTTTCTATCATTTAATAGGGAACGCAATATTTCAGTTGCACCTTTAATGTCGTTATTATGTATCTTTACTACAGCGATAGCTTCTTGGCTTGAATAAGGATACACTGTGCTTGATTCTAAATTATCAATTTTGTCTTTATTTATTTTTTCACCGTTGGAGTGAAGTAAGCTCATTACTTCTAAATATTGTGCTAACTCACGCAAAACATTAGGAGCATCTTTATCATCTGCCAAATCATTATAAATAGATGCTGTGTCTGTTGGCATTGAATCTGAGATATGATTGAATGCGCGTTCAAAATTTGCTAAATACTCCCAATTTGAATCTATTTCTTCTAGCAGCGGCTTATTATCTTTTTTTAAGAATAATACTTCGTAAAACTTGTCACCTGCAGTTATAGATTGTTTTGTGTTATCAATGTTGCGCAATAAGTATAATGTGATGCCAACTAACATTGGCGCGAGTGCAAGCAGAAAGATGTATTTTTTCATGGTAATATTCTGAATAGTTATATATTTATACATTAATGCTTTTGATTTGCAAAAACATATTGACATAGTGATTATATCACATAATAATATTCTTAAAGTTGTTTGAATAGTTGGAGATTAAAATATTTCTAAAGTAGAAATAAAGACAGCAGTATTAAGCTAAATTATTTTTTGTCGGATTTATCCGATGTACCCTCAACCTTTTATAGGTTGAAGTCTAAATTTGAGAGTTTGATCCTAGCTCAGAATGAACGCTGGCGGCAGGCCTAACACATGCAAGTCGAACGGAGTTATATTGTAGCTTGCTATGGTATAACTTAGTGGCAGACGGGTGAGTAATGTATAGGAATCTACCTAGTAGTACGGAATAATTGTTGGAAACGGCAACTAATACCGTATACGCCCTACGGGGGAAAAATTTATTGCTATTAGATGAGCCTATATTAGATTAGCTAGTTGGTGGAGTAATAGCCTACCAAGGCAATGATCTATAGCTGATCTGAGAGGATGATCAGCCACACTGGAACTGAGATACGGTCCAGACTCCTACGGGAGGCAGCAGTGGGGAATATTGGACAATGGGCGAAAGCCTGATCCAGCCATGCCGCATGAGTGAAGAAGGCCTTTGGGTTGTAAAGCTCTTTTAGTGAGGAAGATAATGACGGTACTCACAGAAGAAGTCCTGGCTAACTCCGTGCCAGCAGCCGCGGTAATACGGAGAGGGCTAGCGTTATTCGGAATTATTGGGCGTAAAGGGCGCGTAGGCGGATTAGTAAGTTAAAAGTGAAATCCCAAGGCTCAACCTTGGAATTGCTTTTAAAACTGCTAATCTAGAGATTGAAAGAGGATAGAGGAATTCCTAGTGTAGAGGTGAAATTCGTAAATATTAGGAGGAACACCAGTGGCGAAGGCGTCTATCTGGTTCAAATCTGACGCTGAGGCGCGAAGGCGTGGGGAGCAAACAGGATTAGATACCCTGGTAGTCCACGCTGTAAACGATGAATGTTAAATATGGGAAGTTTTACTTTCTGTATTACAGCTAACGCGTTAAACATTCCGCCTGGGGACTACGGTCGCAAGATTAAAACTCAAAGGAATTGACGGGGACCCGCACAAGCGGTGGAGCATGTGGTTTAATTCGATGCAACGCGAAAAACCTTACCACTCCTTGACATGGAAATTATACCTATTCGAAGGGATAGGGTCGGTTCGGCCGGGTTTCACACAGGTGTTGCATGGCTGTCGTCAGCTCGTGTCGTGAGATGTTGGGTTAAGTCCCGCAACGAGCGCAACCCTCATCCTTAGTTACCATCAGGTAATGCTGGGGACTTTAAGGAAACTGCCAGTGATAAACTGGAGGAAGGTGGGGATGATGTCAAGTCATCATGGCCCTTATGGAGTGGGCTACACACGTGCTACAATGGTGGCTACAATGGGCTGCAAAGTCGCGAGGCTAAGCTAATCCCTTAAAAGCCATCTCAGTTCGGATTGTACTCTGCAACTCGAGTGCATGAAGTTGGAATCGCTAGTAATCGTGGATCAGCACGCCACGGTGAATACGTTCTCGGGTCTTGTACACACTGCCCGTCACGCCATGGGAATTGGTTTCACTCGAAGCTAACGACCTAACCGCAAGGAGGGAGTTATTTAAAGTGGGATCGGTGACTGGGGTGAAGTCGTAACAAGGTAGCAGTAGGGGAATCTGCAGCTGGATTACCTCCTTAGGCTTTGCACATAATTTACCATTTTTAATGATGGTGTTGTTATGTGCTATACTGCTGTCTTTACTTCTACTTTATTTTAATTTCCCGATAACGGAATTTTATGAGTGATAGACCTCTTTCTCCACATTTACAAATATATAAAGTACAAGTTACTAGTTTTTTCTCTATTATGCATAGATTGACTGGTATCTTGCTATTCCTTTTATTAATGATACTTTCTTGGTATTTCATATTACATGTTTACTTTCCTGAGTTACTTATAGTAAGGTACTTAAATGCATTATTATTCACTCCTGTTGCTAAATTAGCTTATGTCTTATGTTTTATAAGTTTTGTATATCATTTTCTTAATGGTATTCGTCATTTATTGTGGGATGTTGGGCTTAATTTAGAAATTACTGGCGTTTCAAGGAGTGCTATACTGCTGACAGTAACGCTACTTCTTTCTACTATGGCTTTTTTATTTATGTTTATATGAGTCAGTCTGGAAATTCAGTACATCATTGGTGGGTTCAGCGTGTTTCTGCGGTAATTTTACTGTTCCTGTTTCCTTGGTTTATCTATTCATTTTCTTGCACATTTTATACTGATAGCTCTTTGTCTTTTAGTGAAAAATTTATTAATCACCCTCTAGAGCTTTTATTTTTTGTTGTATTGTTGTTTTGCATTTTTTGGCACGCAGTTCTTGGAATGCAGGTAGTATGCGAAGATTATATACACAGCGTACCTTTGAGGATTTTTACAATTACATGCATAAAGTACTTATCAAGCATTACTTATATAACCCTCGCTTTTACAATCTTTATCTTCTACAGGCATATTTTCTTGTAAAATCACCGGTGCTGTGTTAATATATTATTAGTGTACTAGTTTTATTATTGAACTATAGCATTATAGCGATTTTGGTTTGACAATATGTTTGAAGCATTAAAAAAGGGAGCAATAGATCTTACACTTAAAGCAAAAGGTCTGCTTACTTCACCTGAATCTCAAGTTTACGTCGAAGACCTTAGAAAGGTAATGATGTATGATGGAAGGAAATGCCAGTATCCAAAAAATTATGATCAAATTGTACAGTCTGCTAAAATCATAGAAAACAGGGATGTGCATGGAAATGCTATACTAGATAAAGATAAAAATCCAACCTATAAACTTTTGTATGGTCAACAAGATGAGAATGGAGAACAACCAAGTTTCAGATTATCTTTAGTTACCAAAGATAAAGATAATGATAGATCTTATTTTACTATCAATTATATAGACAATCAGGGTAAGCAAATTCCGATAAATGAGTTGCATAAGTCATATTTTGAGCCATTAGGCTTTTCGAGAATGGATTTGAAAAAACACGTGCCAATTTTTGAAGCTGAAAAAACTAAGGATCCTCAATATCCATTTGAATTAACTAATTCTTCTGTGCTAACTAAAGAGGTAAAAAATAAAGAAGGTAAAGTTCAGGAAGTTGTTGATGAAAAAGGAAGAAATGGAGAATTATTATACACTAGTGATTACAAGAAGCTAAGCACCCATTTTTCAGAAATTAGAGATCAGAATGGTAATCTAGAGCTAGATAAAAGTCTTATATCTGTTCCTATCGTTTTTGCTACAAGTTTAGCTAAAGTTTGTACTAAATTGTTGACTTCTCTTCCTATAAAGTTAGGGGAGCATTTAATAAGCGAACAAAACCCAATTGCAAAGTCTTTTGGTTATCTTTTATTTACTCCTGCAATGGCAGTAAAAAATTTAGTGGATATGGGAGCTACCATACTTAAGGCTCCAATTTTATTGTTTGTAGCAAATGAGAAAAAATATGGTGATGCTTACTACACCATGTGGAAACACCAACTGAAAGGATGTTTGGAAGAAGCAAAAAGTGACTTTAATGTTATTAAAGGTGAAGAAAGGCTAAAGCCGGATCATGGGAATCGTGATTCACTAGTGGGCACATGGGATGAGCTTAACGCTAGAAGGCCAAAGAAACAAGGGGATGATAAAGAAGTTAGCAAGAGTAATGAAATACTAAAGAGTCCTGAGGAAGAACAAAATAAGGGTAATGAAATATTAAGTGATAAAAGAAAAGGTCATGTTGAGGAATTACAAAATAGAAGAAATTCACAGCAAGGGCAAGGCGCTACACATGATCACTCTCATTAGCAATTACTTTAAATCAACATTTACTTTCTTTATTAACTATTCCACAACAAAAACTTGCATGTATTTTGCCCTCAGTATAAGATATTAATTAAATAATTAATATCTTAACTAAATGCGCCCTGTAATATTGTGTGGTGGTAGTGGTAGCAGACTTTGGCCTTTATCTAAGCCAAAGCAATTTCAGAAAATATTTAGTCAGAACACTATGTTTCACAACACTTTGTTGAGGCTAAAAAGCGATTATATGCCGCCCATAATTGCTACAAATATACAGTACGAGTCATTAGTGATGGAGGAATTGCATGCACTGCAAGAATATAAAGTGATTTTCGAACCAGTGAAAATTGGAACAGCAGCGGCAATATTAATTGCTGCACTTCTCTGCAATGAAAACGAGACAATGTTAATTCTGCCTTCAGACCATTTTATAGGTGATTTGAATAGTTTTTATGCTTCTACTCAAAAAGCGTCTAAGTTAGCCTCTGAAACTAACTCTATAGTCACTTTTGGGGTTAAGCCTCATGAATTCAATTCTGAATACGGCTATATAAATGCAGTATATGATCAGAAAGAAAAATGTCATATAGTGAAAGATTTTACAGAAAAGCCCGAGCGTAAGTTAAGTAACGATCATTATTGGAACTCTGGAATATTTGTGTTTAGAGGTTGTCCGGAAACAAGTAAAAGGCTATAATATCTGAAATTTTAGTACGGGGTAAAGATGAGAAAAAAGTATCCAACAGATCTAAGCGAAAGGGAATGGGCAAGAATAGAAAAACACTTCAGAGTATCATACAAGAAAGGAGGAAGGCCGCCAAAGTATAGCAAAAGAGAAATATTAGAAGCAATTTTCTATGTATTGCGTACAGGGTGTCAATGGCGGTATTTACCAAATGATTTTCCGCTATGGAAGACTGTGTATGAGCAGTTCAGGCAATGGAAGAAGCAGGGAATTTTTGAGAAAATGAATTATGAAATTACAAAATATAGTAGAAGAAAAATAGGAAGGAATGAGCAGCCGAGTGCCTGTATAGTAGATAGTCAATCTGTAAAGACTACAGAAAAGGGGGGATCAAAGGCTATGATGGAAGTAAAAAAGTAAAGGGTAGAAAAAGGCATATAATTACAGACACTCAGGGTTTTATACTAGGTTGTTACGTAGGCGCTGCTAACGAAAATGATAGAGATGGTATTAAAATAGCATTAAACAATATGAGAACAAAATATACTAAAGTTAAAAAAATGTGGGCTGACATGGGATACCAAGGAAGAAATTTAAAGAATCACATAAAGGAAGAATATGACATAGATATTGAAATTGTTAAAAGGCCTCCATGTAGATTTTGGGTGCACAAAGATACGCCACCTGAGCTACTACCAACAAGAGAACAAGGGTTTAAAGTACAGCCAAGAAGATGGGTTGTAGAAAGGACTTTTGCTTGGGTTAATAGGAATAGAAGGCTATCGAAGGAGTATGATTTACTCACAACATCCACTGAGAATTTCATATACCTAGCTATGAGTAGGGTTATGTTAAAGAGGGAATATGCTTGAATTTACTAGTTTCCGGACAACCTCTCAAACTGAATCCCATATAAAAGTTACTCAACAAAACAAGAACCTTTCGTATAAGCATGACAAATTGCTACAGCAAGAGCGTCAGCAGCATGGTGGCATTTTATACTCAAATTTTTAACTATTTGCTTCACCATAAATATAATCTGATCCTTATCAGCATGGCCATTTCCGGTAATGCTTTTTTTTACATAGTTTGCATCATATTCATTCATAGTTAGCTTTGTTATTTTTAACGCTAAAATTACAACCCCTCTTGCATATCCTAAAGTTAGTGAAGATTTAGGATTTTTATTAACAAAAATTTTCTCCACCGCAGCTTCATTCGGAGAGTATAGGGAAATTACTTTCTTTAATTGTTCAAAAATTATATGTAGGCGTTCACCTGTACCCAATTTACCATCAGTTGATATGGTACCGCCGCCCAAAAATTCAATATTATTTTTTTCGTTCAGGCTGATAACGGCCCACCCAGTCTTGCTTATTCCTGGATCTAGACCTATTATTTTAACCACTTAATAAACGCTTAACCAATAGACAAACAAAAATAAAAATATCCAGACTACATCTACAAAGTGCCAATACCAGGAGGCAAACTCAAAGCACAAATGGTCCTGAAGTGTAAATTGGCCTTTCCGTGCTCTAAATAAACACACTGATAAAAATATTATTCCTATTATAACGTGTGCGCAGTGAAAACCGGTAATCATATAAAAATTGGATGTATAAATAAGCTTTTCTCCTGTTTCTTGTAGAGAAAAACTCGCTTCATGATACTCTATTGCTTGCACTATTATAAAAAAAACTCCAAGCAATATAGTTATGGACAGCATTTTAATCATGCTCTTTTTATCATTTTTAAGTAAAGAGTGATTTGCCCAAGTAATTGTTGTACCAGAAAGCAATAATATTAATGTATTCATGAATGGTAGTGACCACGGATCAGGTGGCAAAATTCCCTCAGGGGGCCATTCAACTTTTTTTGCAGGAGAAAACGCCTCAAATAAAAAAACTGGATCAAGCCAGGCTTTAAAGAATGAACAAAAGAACACTATAAAAAATACGACCTCCGAGAGAATAAACAAGTACATTGCAAATTTGAGTCCATGTTTTACAATGGCAGTGTGACATTTGTCATAAATGGCCTCCCTTATTACATCTCTCCACCAATAAAACAGCACCCCTGATACTGCGGAGATTCCCAAAACTAAACAAAACATTCCGACAATTTGTTTATGAAGCGCGCCAACTAATCCAAGTGCAAGAATAAGAATTGCTGCTGATACAGCAATTGGCCAAGGGCTTGGATCCACTAAATGAAAATCATGTTCTTTACTTTTCATAGCATTTTAAAAAATACTTATTAAGGATACAAATTAGCTTAAAATTGTCAATGTTCCTTAGGAAATTGATTGAATCTTGAAAAATTATATGCACCGTTCAAAAAATCTAACACAAATTGTGCAGTTATTCTAAACAACTCAAGCATTCTGCTCTTTTCGTTTTCTCTTGCTCTGCTGCAATATCCATCAACAATATTTTCCAAAATAATGCATCCAGACTTTACTGAATCACTGTAACAAAAATTAAACCAATCCCTATATCTATTATTTTTCTTGAATCTATTTTTCATGCTATCAACGACAGTCTCGTATATAAACATGCAAGAATACAAAACCGTCATAGCCTCATAGGTATTACTATGCGAGATGGATAAAAGAAAATTAATGAAATTAAAACACTCAAGAGATTTCTTTTCGCGACTTATACCGTACATAGTAAAGTAGTAGTCATATAGCATTCTATTAACAGTCACTACTCTTTGGGCTACTTCAGCAAGCGAGATAATACTACTATAATCTTCCATTTTGGATGCAGTAATTAAGGTGGTACGAATATAATCACCTAAGAACAACGTCTTTTGTTGAGCATAGAATTTGAAGTTCTCTATATTTAGGGTGTTATTCGCTAACTCAACATTAAAAGGATGCTCAATTATATCCTTTAAAAGATTTGACCCGTAACAGCTCCTAATTATGCCACTGAACACTGTAGTTACCGATAAAAGATCAAGTTAACGTAAATAATCCGCTGCTAATATTCTTTGCTAGATATATTAGAGTAATATGCCTCATCCCAAAACATTATTTCTAATTCCAGCCCTTTCTTAAAAAACTCATACATCCTCTTTTTTTCACAGTCACTAGCTTTTTTATATAGCTTATTTGTAATATCAGTAACCTCATCAATTACAGCATTTACTGTTTCGCTACTATAAATGTTGATCCACTCTTTGTATTTGTTATTTTTAACCCCTTTAGTTGTTATCTCATTTACCATATGGCGTATAACGATTTGGTATATGTTAAAGCAAGAATAAGATGCTACTAAAGCTTCATTAACAGAATTGTGATATGCGGCACTCATGAAAAAGTCAGTAAAGGCAGAACAAGCTCTTGACTTTTTGTGATCATCAGATAGATCACAATCTTCAAAATATTTTTTATACTGTTCTCGAACATAAAATGCTCCTTGTGCCAAATTGATTAAACTACTCATCATTTCAATATCATCAACTCTAGCTGCAACAATTAAAAAAGCACGAGCGCAATCTATACAATACAGAAAATCCTGCTGAAGGTAGAATTTGAATTTTTCATAATCTAATGTATTATTTATCAATTCAACATTAAAAGGGTGTTCTTTTATTTTATCAATAAGATCAGAAAACTCTTTTAGAGGTTGTCCGGAAACAAGTAAAAGGCTATAATATCTGAAATTTTAGTACGGGGTAAAGATGAGAAAAAAGTATCCAACAGATCTAAGCGAAAGGGAATGGGCAAGAATAGAAAAACACTTCAGAGTATCATACAAGAAAGGAGGAAGGCTGCCAAAGTATAGCAAAAAAGAAATATTAGAAGCAATTTTCTATGTATTGCGTACAGGGTGTCAATGGCGGTATTTACCAAATGATTTTCCGCTATGGAAGACTGTGTATGAGCAGTTCAGGCAATGGAAGAAGCAGGGAATTTTTGAGAAAATGAATTATGAAATTACAAAATATAGTAGAAGAAAAATAGGAAGGAATGAGCAGCCGAGTGCCTGTATAGTAGATAGTCAATCTGTAAAGACTACAGAAAAGGGGGGATCAAAGGCTATGATGGAAGTAAAAAAGTAAAGGGTAGAAAAAGGCATATAATTACAGACACTCAGGGTTTTATACTAGGTTGTTACGTAGGCGCTGCTAACGAAAATGATAGAGATGGTATTAAAATAGCATTAAACAATATGAGAACAAAATATACTAAAGTTAAAAAAATGTGGGCTGACATGGGATACCAAGGAAGAAATTTAAAGAATCACATAAAGGAAGAATATGACATAGATATTGAAATTGTTAAAAGGCCTCCATGTAGATTTTGGGTGCACAAAGATACGCCACCTGAGCTACTACCAACAAGAGAACAAGGGTTTAAAGTACAGCCAAGAAGATGGGTTGTAGAAAGGACTTTTGCTTGGGTTAATAGGAATAGAAGGCTATCGAAGGAGTATGATTTACTCACAACATCCACTGAGAATTTCATATACCTAGCTATGAGTAGGGTTATGTTAAAGAGGGAATATGCTTGAATTTACTAGTTTCCGGACAACCTCTTACAATTACGTTGTACAGTTCTCCTTCTATTTCGTTATACACTTTATAAGCCTCACAATAAAAATTGAATATAAAAATTATTACTAATATGGTATAATTATTATGAAAAAGCGTGCTATGCTTTAACAATAAGCTAGTATATAAATATGGGGCTGTAAATCAAAAATTTTAGCAATCTAAAGAAATTTTACTATTACCTTCTATATTGAATTCTCTACGAAGATCAGCAGACAAGTTTATGCTTTCCCAAGAAAATCCACCGTCACTTTCTGACTCTTTACCAAAATGTCCATAACAGGCTGTACGTTTATATATAGGATGATTAAGCGATAAATGCTTGATTATGCCTTTTGTTGATAAATCTATATTATTCTCGATAAACTTTTTAATTACTCTTTCCTCTACCTTATTCGCACCAAATGTATCAATATAGAATGAAGTAGGTTTTGATACACCAATTGTATAAGAAAGCTGCACAAGACAACGTTCAGCCAAACCTGCAAAGACAATATTTTTAGCAAGATATCTTGCCATATAAGCCGCAGATCTATCAACTTTGGTTGCATCTTTTCCGGAAAACGCTCCTCCACCGTGTGGAATATAACCTCCATAAGTATCAACCATAATTTTTCGTCCGGTTAATCCACAATCACTAACCGGTCCACCAATAACAAATCTACCAGTTGGATTGACTAAGAGATTTTCCTCAGGACACATCCATCCTTCAGGTAAAGATGAAACTATGTAAGGGTAAATTATTTCTTTTACTTTTGATTGATCCAAATCCTCAGGGTGCTGTATTGAGACAATAATACTTTCAGCACGTACCGGGAGGTTATTCTCATATGCCAAAGTGATTTGTGACTTTGCATCTGGACCAAGTTTTGCTTCTTTAACTGCGCTCATGATATTTTTCAGAATCGAGTGTGCATAAAAAATGGGTGCCGGCATAAGGTTTTCTGTCTCTGTTGTTGCATAGCCATACATTATGCCCTGATCTCCAGCACCTTGATCCAACCCTATTGCAATGTCATTTGATTGCTCATGCAGCAATATATTTACTTTCACTTTTCTCCAGTGGAACCCATCGTGCTTGTAACCAATATCTTTTATTGTATTCCGTACAATACTTTCAATCCTGCTATTTTTGATGTTAGGCCCAAACACTTCCCCAGCTATAATAACGTTATCTTTGGTGACTAAAGTCTCTATTGCAGCTCGCGCAAAAGGATCAGTAAAAAGGTACTCATCAAGTATTGCATCTGAAATTTGATCTGCTACTTTATCTGGATGACCAGCCGCCACTGATTCACTGGTTACTAAATTTTTATATAAACTCATGTTTTTGCTTATACAATATCAAAACCGCTATAGAAAACACAGTTAGTAACTACTAAATGGTGGGTCTGGGAAGAGTTGAACCTCCGACCTCACGCTTATCAGGCGTGCGCTCTAACCACCTGAGCTACAGACCCCTGATTTATTCAAGCTGAAGCTTTCATATTATCTGTAGGCAAGATATCAATAAAAGTCTTTTTATTTGCTGATCTTCTAAAGCTGACCCAGCCTTCTATTTTAGCAAAAATCGTATGATCTTTACCTATACCAACATTCTTTCCAGGATGGAATTTTGTGCCTCTTTGGCGCACAATTATGTTACCAGGAATAACCTTCCCATTCTTCTTTATTCCTAACCTACGACCCGCTGAATCTCTACCATTACAGGAACTACCACCTGATTTTTTAGTTGCCATATCTTACCTCTTACTTTTGAAGACTAATTTCATTTATACGAAGAACAGTTATATACTGCCTATGACCAGTTTTCCTACGGTAATTTTTTCTTCTTTTCTTCTTAAAGATTATAATTTTTTCCCCCCTGCACTGCTCCAACACTTCAGCTTTAACAGTAGCATTAGATGAATAAGATAAGCCACTATTTGAAATACAAATCACCTTATTGATTTCCACCTCTTTTTTTTCTTCAGCTTCTAACTTCTCTACCTTTATTATACTACCTTCTTTTACTAAATATTGCTTTCCACCAGTCTCAATTACTGCAAACATGATAAATATAAATTATTGTTATTAACTTTAATCGTAAACGATGTCATATACGCTGTCAATATAAATAAAAAGCATGACTTAACGTTCTTTTTGAGCTACTAAAATACTTCTATCTGTTTTCATCTTTTATCTACCTTTTCTCAGACAGTAGACTTCTTGCATAACCTAAGCAGAAAAAAGGCAAATAGTTATTATAGCTCTAAGTTTACCGACACCGTCATGCAAGTAGCCCCTTCTCCTGTCATCCGAGTAGCTTGACACTGGTTCCTTTATGACGATGTCATCCAAGTGTCAGCTACTCGGATGACAAAAAAAGGAGCACTAGGATGACATCATCCTTTTTTGGGATTCCAGTGTCACGCACTGGGATGACAGCAGTCCTACGTCATACCGCCGCGAACCGTCATACCGCGATTCATTCGCGGTATCTCAGCAATAGATCCCGCTAACAAGCAGCGGGATGACGATTGTCGTTTAGCCATAAACATTAAGGAATTTACCAAATGAAAAAAAAGGCAAAAGAAACCCTAGTCATTGTCTATTTTCAGTATTGGCGTTTTTTAAGTCTTAAACACTGCAATTTAGCTGCTTTTAATTGCAACTAACCTACGCTGCAAATGTTTAAGAAATTTACTAAGCAGAAAAAAAGACAAAGGACCCCCGAGTTAGCTAGTCTTTTACTATCTCTGTCGAGTATTGGCATTTTTTGATGTCTTGTAACGCTTTATAAGCGCGTTCAGCTTATTTAGATAAAAATCTAGATGTAGATGAAGTTTTGTAAAGACATACAGTATCTATATACTGCAAAAAATTAAACATAAGACGCCGATACATTAAGTAATCCTTACCTTTTAATCTGCAGATTGGCGAAAGCAAATACAATAGCTTCACTGTTATGATAAGGGGGCTGGCGGAGTTTGTCAAGGAAGTTTTTTTGTTTCTATTCCCAATAAAAGTTTGTTATATGGTTATGCAAGAAGTCTAATATTAAAAATGACACAACAACATAATTAAATTAGACTACTTTATTCTCTTAGTTACTTGCTTTTCTCTTGCTATTGCAAGGCTTTTTTCTGGTACATCCTCAACTATAACACTACCTGCTGCAATTACAGATTCATCATGAATATTAAGCGGCGCAATTAGTGAGCTATTGGCGCCAACAAAGCAATTGCTCCCTATATTCGTTTCATGTTTATTTTTCCCATCATAATTACAAACAATAGTGCCTGCTCCTATATTACTCTCCTGCCCTACTTTAGCATTTCCTATATAACTTAAGTGTTTTATTCTAGTGTTTTGACCAACTTCACTTGTTTTCACTTCCACAAAATTTCCTATTTTTGCCTTATTACCAATTGTTGTGTTTCCGCGTATTCTGGTAAATGGACCGACCTCAGCATTACTTTTAATTAAGCAGTTTTCTAAATGCGAAAATGGCAGTATTTTCGCACCAGACTCTATTTTCACTCCAGTACCGAAAAAAACATATGGGTAAATAACTGAATCTCTGGCAATTTGCGTATCAAGAGAAAAGAAAACAGTCTCTGGTGCAACAAGCGTTACTCCGGAGTCGGTAAAAATTTTTCTTTTATTTTCTTGAAAGTAAAACTCAGCTTTTATAAGGTCATTTCTGTTATTTATTCCCGTTGCTTCTTCTCCACCGGTAATAACGTAACCGACATTTAAATTACTCTTCACTGCAATGGAAACTATATCGGTCAAGTAATATTCATGAGTTGAGCTATTGCACTCTATTTTCTCCACCAATTCACGTAAATTCTTTGCACATGCAACCATTATTCCAGCATTTGCAAGAAATTCTTCATGATTATTTTTATCACTCTTTGCTTCTACGATTTCTCTTAAGGAACCATTCTCAATAATTAACCTACCGTATTCTTTATTGCTTGTCCTAAAACCTAGGCAAACTAGAGCCTTGCCTTCTAAATAACTAATCATTTTAGTTATTGTGCTGCTTTTTATGAGCGGAGTATCCCCATACTGCACAACAACTATGCTTGAATCTGGCAATTCTCTTAGGTTTCTCATCGCAGTTTTGACCGCATCTCCCGTGCCAAGTGTTAATTCTTGTGTAATTAACTGTATATCCTTAAAACACTTTAGTCTTTCAATTAAAGGCTGATCAACTACAACAGCAATATTTTCAGGATTTAACTGTTTTGCATTGTAAATGACATGCTGGAGCATGGAAAAACTGCCTATTTTGTGTAGGACCTTAGGCAAATCTGAATTCATCCGCCTGCCATGCCCTGCAGCAAGTATAACGAACGTATGAGTTTTACTTATCACTTATCTTAAAGATGAAAAATGAAAACCGTAATGATCAAGCCAGCTGATTTTGTTGTCATAAAAGCTCCTCAAGTCGCTAATTTGATATTTTAGCATTGCAAGCCTTTCTATACCAATGCCAAACGCAAAACCGTTGTATTTAGTATGGTCTATTCCAACATTTTGAAATACATTTGGATGCGTCATACCGCATCCCAGTACTTCTACCCATTTACTACCTTTATAACTTATGTCCACTTCCGCAGAAGGCTCGGTAAAAGGGAAAAAACTATTACGAAAACGTATCTTCAGCCCTTTATCGCCAAAGAACTTATTAAGGAAGTGATGAATAGTAAATTTTAACTGGCCCATATTGACATTCTCATCGACATATAACCCCTCTATTTGATGGAACATAGGGGTGTGAGTTGCATCAAAGTCGTTTCTGTATACTCTACCTGCGGCTACTATTTTAATTGGGAATTTTTTTGTTTTTTCCATGGTTCTAATCTGTACAGATGAGGTGTGAGTGCGCAGTACCATTCTTTTATCATCTATTTTATTCTTTAAGTAGAAGGTATCTTGCTCCTCTCGTGCAGGATGATGACTTGGAGTATTCAGTGCATCAAATACATGAAATTCATCTTCAATGTCAGGGCCATCAACTGCCTTAAAACCCATATGTGCAAAAATAAGCTTTACTTCATTTAGAACCTTACTGAGTGGATGGACCTTGCCAATTTTTTCTGGCCTCGCAGACAACGTGATATCAACTGCCTCGTTCTGCAATTTAAAGTTAACTTCTTCGGCTTTTAGTATATTCTCCTTATTCATTATAAGCTGATCTAGCTTATTACGTAAAACGTTGATAACTTCGCCTAAATTGCGCTTTTTTCCTGCGTCTTCTATCTCTTTTAAGTTGTCAAAATAAGCTTTAATTACACCCTTTTTTCCCAAATATGATAGCCTAACTTTTTCTAAATCTTGTAAAGAAGAAGCATTCTCAATTTCGGAAACTGCTTTATCTTCAAGTGAAAGTATGTCATCTAATAACTCTTTATTCATCTTAAAAACGCTGGCTTAAACTTTCATTATAGTGAAATTTTAAATATCATCAACAATCCGAAAAATTGCCCTATTCTGATTATTAATTTATTGACTGATTAATCTTTTTTATTTACCTTTGCGTTGATGAATTTGCTGTATCAACTATGCACAACAGTAATACTGAAACTAAGAATAAGTATAAAATAGAGGATTTACCTAAGCTCTTTAAGGAAAAATCCAGAAACATAAGTAAAGCATTTTCTAGCGAAACAATTAAGATCAGTACTATTCGCTCGAGAAGTATTGAAAGTAATATACAAGAATTTTCATTTGAGCTAACAGCAACAGATAAAGACACCTTTAATATAAGATTATTTCGAATAAACTCTTTAATTAATTTTTTCAAAATCTGCCTTTCCCGGGAAAAAAATTTTACAGCCAACATAAAAGTGCCCAAAGAAAGCAGTGAACTATATAATAACTACTGTAAAACTAACAGTTATAAAACTGTAGAAGAATTCGTAAATAGTGCTCCGCCTCAAATCCTTCTGCAGGGCACAACGATAACGCTACAAACAGACGTTGAAAACATTAACCTGGACAACTTGTACCAAATCGAGTTATTTCTAAATGAAAAGCTACAACATGCAGAAAAAACTGAAAATGAAGACAAAAAAGAACAGAGTGAAACTAACCAAAAAAATGCACAAAATAAACAAATCGTACCAGTTACAGGCTCATTTGGCTTCGATGTAACAAATAATGGAAAACAAGTTACACGTGTTTCGATAGTAGTTGCTGCAATGCATGAAAACGTTTTCTGGTTTAGATCTTTTTTCTGTCTACCCAATTTTTTTAATACGTCACAATTCTTTTCCCAACAATTGCCAAAATTTTCTATACAGAGCAACAATATACCATTTGGTGTTATTCCAGCGTTTGACCAGGAAAAAAGAAACATGGATCCAAGTAGTCAAGCTACTCGGATGACAGGGGGTAGTATAGAAAATCCAATACCTCAAGAAGCAGAACAGAATGTAGGTCAAACTACTTCGCACACAGAGTATTTTAAGGCTAACAGAAAAAAGAAGTCAAAAAAGCAGACCAAAGAACTATCAGAGAAAGAAAAACCATTAGCCATAAAACAAGCACAAAATGATGCTAGAGTAGCTATGATAGATAACCAAATTGAGCACAGGGGGAAAAAACTCGATAAAATATTTATTGAAGTGATGAGTGGATACAAAAATCAAGATCCAGAAACATTTTGCAATATTTTCAGCTCAGTATTCAATATTGTTTACTTTCAAGATAAACAATTACATGCAATATTAGAGCCAGGCGAGATATCAGAAGTATTACAGATACTCGAAAGGCCACAACCTCTTAGTAACTCACTTTTAGGTAAAGAATATTTACAAAAACAAGTATATAGAAAAAAAGAGCAATTGCTTAAATTAGTTTCAGGTGTTTATATACAACAACCTTCTCCACAACATGAAAATACTCCTCATAAATCTACAAACCCTTTACCAATTAAAGATCTTTCACCAGCAACAAATGAAGCTAAAACTCTACCACCTACTAACATTACACTCAAATCATCATTAAAAACTGTATTTTCCTCAAAAAAGGCTTATTTTTGTCTATTTATAATAGTAGCATCTGCATCAACACTTTGCTTATGGCATTTTCCGTTAGGAAAAGTGTCAATGTTAAAAGGATTAGTGCCACCAGAAAAAAGAGAAAGTATTGGGCTAGCATTGAACATAGGGTTACCAATATTAACTGCATTATGTGTTCTGAGTTTGGCTTATTTCATATATTCTGAATATTCTATAGAATCTATTGAACAAGTAAGTGAAAACGATCCCCTTTCTCGCGCCTATAGCTAGTGCAGGCTCAGTTTTCCTACGTCATACCGTCACGGTATCTCTAGATCCCGCTAACACGTAGCGGGATGACGAATTTGTCGTTTTTTAAATTGTCGGTAAACCAGAATTACTTTAACTATAACAAAATAGAAATAAGTTGTTGTAAAAAATTTTTCATGGTAAAATTATTTATTTTCACCATATGTTTAAAGGAATTATCACGGATATCGGGACTATAACTGATACTACCACTCACTCCAACTCTGATCAAATTTTCCATATCAAGACACAAAATTTATCCTCTATAAATAAAGGAGATTCAATAGCTTGCTCTGGTGTGTGTTTAACTGTTGTTGATATAATGAGCGATACATTTACAGTCCAAGCATCTCAAGAAACTATGAAGGTTGCTAACTTAAATACGTGGAGAATAGGAAAAAAAATAAATCTCGAACAAGCAATGAGATTAAGCGATAAGATCGATGGCCACCTGGTTCAGGGTCATGTTGATGGGATAGTAAAATTTTTAACAATTAATCAAAATTTAGATTCTCATGAAATCAAACTATCGTGCCCACAAGAATTAATTAAATTTGTTGCAAAAAAAAGCTCCGTTACACTAGATGGGGTTTCCCTCACAGTGAATTCAGTTATTAATCAGGAATTTACAGTAAATATCACTCCCTATACATGGGAAAATACAACTTTTCAGTACAACAAAGTAAATGATTATTTGAATTTAGAAATTGACATGATCGCTAGGTATTTAGATCAATTGATGCAGCATAAATACAATTAATTTTACAACCTTGTTATTTACAACTATTATATCTTGAAAACCATATAGATATAAAACATGCTTTTCGATAGCCTAATTATCTTCATTGTTGTTCTATGCGTAATAATCTCGGTAACTAGAGGCTTTATAAAAGAGCTATGCGCACTAATGTTTCTATTTTTATCGGTCTTTCTGACAGCTAATCACTATGATTTTTTCGCTCCAAATTATAGTAAATATTTTGATTCTAAAGTTACACTAAACATACTTTCTACAATCTCTGTATTTATTATACTTAATCTTATATTCATGATAATAAATAACTGGCTAATGTACATATTATCACCCATAAGGTTGGGGTTTATCGATAGAGTTACTGGAATCTTTCTCGGAGTGCTTAAAGGAATATTGCTCTCTTATGTATTATTTTTTGCTGTGCACTTATATTGCTACACAGTATATGACAAAAAAGAGGGAGAGTATAAAATAGAAGCAGAAGACATATTGCCTAATTGGATAATAAATTCACACTCTTATCAGGCTTTATTTGTGACAGCAGAAGAAGTAATTGACATGTATGTACCAGAGTCGTTGATACTAAAAATAAAAGAGATCGGTGGAGAAATGGTTGATCAAGAAAAACCTGAAAACAATAAAAAAGAAGAGTAAATATTTATTTATAAATATTTTCATTGGGAGTATTCAAAAAGCCATATGTGTCAGGTTAAGAGCACAGAATTTTTTACTGGAAATATTAATTTTGTTTTAGCAATAAATCAACTTAAGGTCATAATATCTTGACATTTATTTAATGTTGCTATATAATAGCTATGTACATTTTGTGTACTATAGCAATAAAATTACCTTGTAATAGGTGTATTGGACCCGAGGGCAGTACTCGGCGTCTCCACCATGTTTTTTAATTTATATGGGGACGAATAAGGATCGACATGCATAGTAAAGATGGTAGCTTTGCTCGGTTAGACACCACCGCTAAGAGTTCATAATTTAAATGCAAACGATAATTTTGCTGCTGAAGACAATGTCGACGCAATAGCTGCTTAATTTAAGCACTATAACTTCATTGCTATAAGCACGGTTCAGGGAACGCCGGGTAACAGAAGTTCCCCAAAATTTACGTATGTGAAAGTTATATGGAGCAAACAGATTACAAAAAACTGCTTAATTCTGCTAAGTTTCAAGTTATCAAAAAGACTTTAGATGTTATATCAGGTAATGGTTTTATCCCTCACTTAGAAATATTATTTTTCACATATTTTAATGGTGTGACCATGCCAGATCGTTTGAAAAAGTCATACCCTACTCAAATGCTTATTATATTACAGCATCAATTCTATGATTTAAAAGTTTCTGAGGATAAATTTAGCGTCAGTTTGAGTTTTCAAGGAAAACAAGAGCGAATTACTATACCGTTTTTTGCTATTAGTGAGTTTCGTGATAAAATTTCAGGAGATGTTTTAATATTTGACAAAATCAGTATCGACTCTGATAAAGAATACAAAAGTGAAAAATGTACTGAAAAACTATCAAACGGTAGTATTATATCCATAGATCAACTGCGTGATGAGTAACTGCTCATCTTTATAAACAAAAAATATTAATAGAAAAAAGTGGTCTAACTTAAGTAATAGAATAGAGGGTAGATAAATATGCTAAATCTTTAATTATTTATTAACGCAGGTGGCAAAATTTTTCTTACATATCATCAACTTCCTTTATTGAAAAATTCAGAAAAATGTTGTATAATTATTAGTAGACTTTGGTAAAACATATGACAGATTCAGGAATTAGTATAACTTTTGACCCAAAAACTTCACATAACCTTACTAAGTTAGCTGAAATCACCAAGGAATCCGTTCAAGAACTAGCAAAAAGGTTAGTCATCGAAGGAATCGAGTGCGAAGTAGAAGATATTGCGTTATATAAAACTATTAAGGAATGTGAGGATGTAGACTGGAATACAGTACTATCTGAAAGGGAGAGGACATAAACTGAAATACGATATTGTCTACTCAAAAAACTTTACTGAAAGAGATTTTCTAAGTCTTCCAAAAACAATAAGATCAAGGATTACAAAAGCGATAAACGAGCGGCTTACAACTGATCCAATTAAATTTGGTAAACCATTACGTGGCAGGCTAAAAGGGTATAGAAGAATAAGGGTTAGTGATTATCGAATTATTTATACTGTAAATATTGCAAAACATAAGGTATTTGTTGCTACAGCAGGACATAGAGACACCATTTATGAGAAGGCTACTTGATAAACATTAAATATATTTTTATACAGCCCTCCTTCCTTTATTGAAAAATTAAAAAAAATGTTGTAAAATAGCTATAGTAGTAGACTTTAGTAAAACTGATGGTAAATTCAAAAGTTAGTGTAACTTTCAACCCAGAAACTTCGCAGCATCTTGTTGAACTAGCTAGAGCCACCAAGCAGTCTGTTCAAAAATTAACAGAAAAGCTAGTCAAGGAAGCAATCGAACTTGAAGCGGAAGATATTGCATTTTCCAAAATTATTAGGGAGTTAAATTCTGATGATGCAGAAGAAGTAGAGGATAGTGAAGACATCTGGAAATAAGCAATACACCATTAAATATCTAAAGCATGTTCTTAAAAGAAATTTGCCTTCCTTGCCGGAAGATGTAAAGCCAAGTATTAAAGATGCAATAAAAGAGTATCTTGAGACTGATCCTATTGGTAACGGTGTGTTGCTACGCAAGAGATTAAAGGAACATAGAAGAATAAAAGTTGCTGATGATTATCGTATTGTCTACCGTGTAAATACTGTAAAACGTATAGTAATTATTGTTTCAATAGGACACAGGGACAATATTTACAAGCAGGCAATATTGGACCTACTGAAACATTAAATATATTTTTATACACCACTCCTTTCTTTATTGAAAAATTAAAAAAAATGTTGTATAATTATTAGTGGACTTTGGTAAAACATATGGCAAATTCAGGCATTAACATAGCTCTTAGCGAAGAAACTTTAAAGCATCTTGCTGAATTATCTGAATTTACTAAACAGCCCGTTCAAGAATTAGCAGGAAAACTATTTAGAGAAGCAGTTGAGCTTGAAATGGAGGATTTTTTAGTATCTAAAATTTCTGATGAGCGTGATGTTGAAGGTGCAGAAACAGTTGATTTTGAAGATATTAAGTGGGATTAGAGCGTTACAAGGTTAAGTCTCTAAAGAGTGTTGTTGAAAAAGATTTACCAAACCTTCCAAAGATAATAAGGCTAAGAGTTCAAAAGGTTATAAAAGAACGTCTTACAGTTGACCCAATAAATTTTGGTGAACCACTACATCATAACTTAAAAGGATGTAGAAGGCTAAGAGTTGGTGACTATCGTGTAATTTACAGAGTAAATCAATTAGATCATATAGTAACTATCACAGAGATAGGACATAGAGATGATATTTATAAGAAATAAATATCAACATTAATATATATTATACACCCCTCCTTCCTTGTCCATTCTCTACTTTAGGTGGCTTTGCGCAGCTCAAAAAATGAAGTTTTTTTTGGTTCAGCAAAAACAACATTTTGAGTTTGAAAAGGCTAAATACTTGTCTTTTATATAACTTTCGTGTAATAGATATGTATGCATCCAATCATATATCTACTCAATACGTTACTTGATCTTTATAGCTTCATTCTAATATGTTGGGTTGTCCTAAACTGGCTGGTTAAACTTAATATGGTGAACATATATAATGAAACTGTCAGTAGCATAATGCACATCTTGAACCAATTGACATATCCACCACTAAAGATTATTAGAAGATATATACCACCGTTCAACGGATTAGATTTATCTATAATGATATTGCTAATAACAATTCACTTTGTAAAATATACAGTAGCTTACTACTTTAGGTAGATGTTAAAAAAATATCTAAAATCAGCAATATATCTATCCCTTTTAATATATATATATATATCAGTTTTTAGCTATAACTATAAAGATCCTTCCTTAAACACAGCTACAAATGAGGAAGTGACAAATTTAGGTGGAATAGTAAGTTCATATTTAGCTGATATATTGGTTCAATTTCTTGGATTAACTAGTGTTACAATAGCTACAACCATAGTTTACTTGTTGATCTTCAGGCCATCAAAAAGGCTGCTAAAAATTCTCTATTTAATATTAATCAATTTAGGGATATGTGCTATACTACCACAACTTTCGCTAGGCATCACTGCAAGGTACAGACACAGTGGAATAATAGGGAATGCACTAATTAATAACTGCCCGTTTTATATATTTGTGATAGTAACATCAATAGGTCTTGTAGGATCTGTTGGTTGGAAGAGAACAATTTACTCTCTATTCTTCTTATGTAAAAAAATAGCTTGCTTATTTGTAAATGTTCCATTCTTCAGATCACATAAAACTACTGAGTATTCAATTGCACCATTAGTAGTAGAAGAAAAACATAGAACTAAAATCACTACTAAACAACAACCAAAAGAAAGACAGAAAAAAGCTACCGAGGAGGTTTTAAGTGAGTTTAAGTTTCCAAGTATCCATTTACTTTCTAAAGCAGAAGAGTCTTTGCAGAGAAAACAGCTAAATGAAATGGAGAGCAATAAAAATTTATCTCTGCTGGAACAAGTCCTGAGTGATTTTGGCGTGCAAGGAAAAATTATCAGTGTATGCTATGGGCCGGTTGTGACTTTGTACAAACTTGAACCACAAGCTGGCACGAAATCTGCAAGAGTAATTGGCCTTGCAGATGACATTGCACGTTCGATGAGTGCACTCTCTGCACGTATTTCAATAATTCGTGGGCAAAATGCTATGGGAATAGAGTTGCCGAACAAGGAACGGGAAATTGTAATGCTGCGTGATTTGCTTGAATCCCCAGAATACCAAAATGCAAACTTAAATCTCCCAATTGCGCTTGGCAAAGAAATAAGTGGAAAACCAGTTATTGCAGATCTAACTAAAATGCCCCACTTGCTCGTTGCTGGAACCACAGGGTCTGGTAAATCAGTTGCGATTAACACTATGATTCTTTCACTCGTTTATCGATTAAGTCCTGATGAATGTAAGATGATAATGATCGACCCAAAAATGCTTGAGCTTTCAATATATGATGCAATACCGCATCTAATAACGCCAGTGGTAACAGAGCCAAAAAAGGCTGTAGTCGCTCTTAAGTGGATAGTGAAAGAAATGGAAAATCGCTATCGCATGATGTCCTATTTAAATGTGCGCAATGTAATAAACTATAACCAAAGAATCACAGAAGCGATGAATAGTGGAATAGAATTGGAGCGCGTTGTGCAGATTGGCTTTAACTCAACAACAGGCAAACCTCTGTTTGAAAAAATACCAATCAAGATGGAAACATTTCCGTATATTGTAGTGATCGTGGATGAAATGGCAGATTTGATGCTTGTTGCCGGCAAAGAAATAGAGTGCTCTATTCAACGCTTAGCTCAGATGGCTCGTGCTGCAGGAATACACATCATAATGGCAACACAACGCCCATCTGTGGATGTGATCACAGGTGTGATAAAGGCGAACTTTCCAACGAGAATCAGTTTTGCTGTTACTTCTAAGATAGATAGCCGTACAATACTTGGCGAACAAGGGGCTGAACAATTGCTCGGCATGGGTGACATGCTCTATATGGCCTCTGGTGGTAAGATCATTCGAGTTCACGGCCCATTTGTAAGTGATAATGAGGTGCAAGATATAGTTGATCATCTGAAAATGCAAGGTGAGCCAAACTACATGGAGGAAATCACTAAAGAAGATGAAAATTCTTCTACAGAGTCACACGATGAAACGGAGGATGAAGAAAATGACCTCTATAACCAAGCAGTGGCCATCATTCAAAGAGATCAAAAAGTTTCAACCAGTTACATTCAAAGGCAGCTTAGAATAGGCTATAACAGAGCAGCAAACATCGTTGAAAGAATGGAAAAGGAAGGTATTGTCAGCGCTCCAAATTACTCAGGGAAAAGAGAGATATTGGTTGAATAACAATCTTGTAATACCTTAATTTAAGTTTTCGCACTTTCAAAAAGCAAGTCAAACGAAATTATTAAAAGATCAATACATAATGACAATTGATTTAATAATAATTTAAACATTTGGAATGTAAAATTATAATATATTAATTAACTAGGGGGTTAAAAATGGGTATAACTAAATGGGTACTTGGCTTTGATGAGTCAGATATAACAGCATTGCAGGAAAGTCAACAAATTGATGCTGAGCAGTTTGAAAAAGTTTTTGGTGCATTAAAAGAATGGCAAGAAGCTCAAAAGATAGATGCTAAACAGTTTGAAGAGGTATTTAGTGCATTAAAAGAATGGCAAGAAGCTCAAAAGATAGATGTTGAGCAGTTTGAAAAAGTTTTTAGTGCATTAGAAGACAAGATTGGTACTAAGCAGTTTCAAGCTATGCAAGAGCACTTAAACGGCCTGCAAGAAAAAGTGGAAACACTTGCAGAGGCAGTAGCAGATCAACAAAAAATAATGGCAATTTGTATCATAGTCAGTGCTGTTGCCGCAATAGCAATAACTAGTTTTGTTGCATTCTGTATCTATCAGGGAGTTAAGCTTGATAAAGAGAAAAAAAACGACTTATCTAAAGATACGCCAGACGCAAAACTTAATAATGTAGATACTACCGATGGTACTGAAAAACTACAGAATAACTTAAAAGTTGCAAACATATAGCTGCATAACACTTTTCTTGAAAAGGTGTTACGCAACTTGTAACACCTTACTCTTCTCTTAGTCTGCGTAGGTTTTTTTGATAGCAAACATATCACTTTTTAGAAAAATATTTGTATTGTAAAGTTAGTAAAGATTCTGGTTTACTTAAAGTTTGTTAATTGCTATCTTTTAAAACACGATATTTACTATAGCACCATATGCTTAGGGTTTTTTCTAAAATTTTATTTATATTAATGTTTTTGGTTTCTAGCTTTTTTACTGTGCATAGTGCTGAAGCTAAATCTAAGCTCAGTAAGAGATACATACCTCCTGGTAACCCTGGTGGTGCAAACTTTCATACAGATGAGGATTTTGCTGAGTCATATAAACTGTATGAGAAGCGTAGGGAATTGCTCAAGAAAAAAAAATTACAAGATCGAGCTATAAATAAGGAAGATCTAATCAAAAAATTAAAAGAGAAAAAAATTGCTAGTCTTGATAATGAGCCAAATGACATGGAAGCTTGCATAGTCGACGATGAAGAGAGCACTATGATAAATCAGCATGGTATTAATATCGCACGTTTAAGGGGTGCTGTATTTATAGATCAAGAGTCAGTTTTCCAGTATGAAAATAAGCAGCATGAAAGTGAACAACAAGAAGAGAAGAAAGTTACTTCAACACGAGAAAAGAAAGTTTCTCCTATAAATGTCACTATAAAAGAAACTCCATCAAGAAGAACGTGCTCACATGATTCTATTGCTAATTTGGATAACGTAGATGCTTATAGTTTGAATGGTTCAAGTTCATTTGGCAGTGTAGCTGACACAGTAAAATAGTATCACAATATTGGCCATTAATAATATGCTAGATAAAGACCTGATATTGAATGATAATACATATGAATTATCGCAGATTTCCAGGCACAAAACTCATGTTGTAGAAGTTGGAAAAGTAAAGATAGGCGGAAATAATCCTGTAGTTGTACAATCTATGGCGCTTGGCGTGCATATAGATGCTGATAATATAAAAAGTAGCGCAAAACATTATGCAAAAGAGATAACAGAACTAGCGCGTACAGGTTCAGAATTGGTGCGAATTGCCTTGAACTCAGAGGAGGTAGCAAGAGCAATACCTTATATAGTAGAAGAGATAAATAAAGAAGGTTTTGACGGTAAAATATTGGTAGGCTGCGGTCAATATGAGCTAGATAAATTAGTTCAAGATTATCCAGACAACATCAAAATGCTGGGTAAAATTAGAATCAATCCAGGCAATATAGGCTTTGGCGACAAACGTGATGAGAAGTTTGAAAGGGTGATAGAGTATGCAATAATGCACGATCTTCCGGTTAGAATTGGGGTAAATTGGGGTAGTCTTGATAAATACCTTTTGCAAAAATTGATGGATGAAAACTCTTCGCTTAGTAATTCAAGGCCTTCTGATGTTATACTGCGCAAAGCACTTGTAATGTCTGCTCTTGATAGTGCAAAAAAAGCTGAAGAAATTGGTCTAAATTCAAACAAAATAATCATTTCATGTAAAGTTAGCAAAGTACAAGATTTAATTTTAGTTTATATGGCACTTGCAAAATCTTCCAATTATGCGCTGCATTTGGGTTTAACTGAGGCTGGTATGGGCAATAAAGGTGTGGTAAATACCGCAGCAGGGCTTACTTATTTATTGCAAAATGGCATTGGAGATACAATACGGGCTTCTTTGACTCAACGTCCTGGTGAATCGCGTACTAATGAAGTGGTGGTGTGTCAGGAAATATTGCAGTCTATAGGCTTGCGACACTTTAACCCTCAGGTTAATTCATGTCCTGGTTGTGGGCGCACGAGTAGCGATCGTTTTCGTATATTAACTGAAGAGGTGAATGGCTATATAAAAACTCATATGCCGATGTGGAAGAAAAAAAATCCAGGTGTAGAGCATATGAACATTGCTGTTATGGGATGCATAGTAAATGGTCCTGGAGAAAGCAAACACGCAAATTTGGGAATCAGCTTACCTGGATATGGAGAAAAACCTGTTTCAGCAGTCTACAAAAACGGCAAATATTTCAAAACTTTACAAGGTGATAATGTCTCTGAAGAATTTAAGGCAATTATTGATAATTATGTGAAGAAGCATTACACGTAACCTTTCACGGTTAATTAATAGATAAATCGCAAATAAAAAAGAAAATTAAACCTTGTTTTTCTTTTTTCGTTGGGAATGTTCAAAAAAGTGTGTCAAACCGAAAAAAAAGTAATAAATTGATATAAAAAAAATGGAGGTTTGACTGACCTTACCCAGAAAAAGTGGAGAGAAAGTTTGGAATGTTTTTCACAAAGAGAATGATGAATCAAAATGCTCAGGAATGCAATAGTTAATAGTGACGTTGTTTGTTATAAAAAATTTCTATATATTCAAATATAGCAGTTTTGATATGCTGTTTAGAGTGCCGAGAGGTGTCTATTGGTAACTCCCTTTTTAGAGAACTGAAGAAGCTTTCCACAACAGAATTGTCGTAACAACAACCTTTATAACTCATCTATGTTTTTTATGGATAAGAGATATTGATAACCTTGCGAAGTATATTGTGAACCTTGATCACTATGTAATAGTAGATTTTTGGCAGGTTTACGCTTGTTAACGTCCATTAATAAAGAGTCCATAACCAATTGTTTATTTATTGAACTGCTCATTAACTACCATGCGTGAATATAGATCGATTATTGTTGCCAAATATAGCCATCCTTCTTTGGTTTTTATATAAGTAATCCCATACTTTATTTGGTTGATCGACAATAAAGTTTTGGTCTAATATATTGGGAGCTACTGTCCGTTTGTTGTTTCTTAATTTTAAATTTTCTTCTCAATATAGCCTGAATACCATTTTTCTGCATAATACTTTGCACTGTTTTTAAGTTGCAACTTTTACCCAAAGCCTTCAATTCAGCATGAATTTTAGGAGCTCCATATCTACATTTAGAAACTTGATATATTTTTTGAATAGCTGCGAGTAGCTCTTTATTTGCTGATTCTCTACTGCTTATTTTTCTTGTGGTCCACTTATAGTAGCCACTAGCAGAAAATCCTACATAATTCCTGTACTTTATAGCAGTTACTATATAAAAAAATATTTTACTCTTTTTGACTGGCCAGGGCTTTTTTTTAAATGTCTCTTTCCCTTGTTACTCTTGCTAACTCTCTTTGTAAATCAAACCTCTCTTTGTCGTAAGGAGCCATGTTACCTCTACCTGGAAATGCATCTGCTGCCGACTTTTTTTCGTTGTGTTTCTTTATCCATTTTCCTAATAAACCACCCTTTATTCCTAAATCCTTTGCTATTTTTGTAATTGTTTGACCTGCCTTTCTTTGTTCATTTGCCAGTTTAACAGCTTCCAATTTGAATTCTGCCGTATATTCTCTTGCCATTTCTAATCCTCCAAAATTTTATTTTACCCGAAAAAACTCCTTTCTTTCTCTCCACTTTTTCTGGGTAAGGTCACTTGGCAACAGTTGCTCTACTTTCTCCTTCATCCAATGCTTCCATTGCTTCCATTGCTTTTTTCCTTAAGTCGTAACTATACGCTGCTGGCATACAAACCCCTCTACCATAAATCCATTCTTACCTTATTGGGATTATTATGAGAAGAGCTATAACTCTATGGGAGGGAAGCAAAATCTGGGATTCGGCCTTAATGGCATTAGCGTTGCATCAGCTTCACCCTCCCTGTGAGGTATTTTAGCTCTAATGCCTCACATCATAAAGATACAAGTGTCAAGCTACTTGGATGACAGGGGAGGGAGGCACTGGGATGACAGGAGAAGGTAGTGGGATGACACCCTGACAACCGTCATCCCGCTGCTTGTTAGCGGGATCTAGAGATACCGCGAATGAATCGCGGCATGACGTAGGACTGCTTTCATTCCAGTGCTTGACACTGGAATCCAGCCTTTCTGCAATCTCATCGAAAACGTTGTAACCACTTTCTATGCTAGTTTGCTTGTGAGCAACCTGGATTCCAGTGTCAAGCACTGGAATGACACCGTTATAAAGGAACCAGTGTCAGCTACTTGAATGACACAGTCTTTGCTTAAACCCGTAACGTTCGTACATTTTGCTAAAAGTTCAAATATCAACATCATGCACATTAAGTGCATTGCTATTAATAAAATCACGGCGTGGTTCAACTATATCACCCATTAATATTGAAAATATGGAATCAGCTTCTTCACAATCTTTTATTTCAACCTTTAATAAAGTTCTAGCTTCAGGATTTAACGTAGTATCCCATAGCTGATCAGCATTCATTTCACCAAGACCTTTAAATCTCTGCAGAGTTAAACCTTTTTTACCATAGTCCATTATTATTTTTGCAAGCGTACTTGGAGAAGTGATTCTTATTTCAGTTTCTTGTGACTTTAAAAATGAATCACCATTAAATAAATTACTTATACCATCAAGCAAACTTAATATGTTTTGCATATCTTTGCCTTCAAGCATACTAAGTGCAAATATATATTTGTCTGCCAATCCTTGAAACAATTTAGAGATATGAATTTCTTTTTCTTCATCTTTTATTTCCACTTCCCAAGTGTATTCGCTGTACATTAACTTCAAATACTTTAATATCTCATCAGCCGATGATAGAGCATTCTTTTTACTTAAAATTAGCAATGACTCTAAGAGATTTTGTGGTATTTCTCTATCATAATTTTTGCTAATATTAGAAGTGCTAACGCATTTATTCAAAATAAGGCGCAAGTTGTTAAATTCTGTAGCTGTACCACTTAGTGTTAATCTTTTAACTGCTGAGTTTATTATATACTCTTCAAAAGTTTCGTCATCTTTAATATAAGTGTCTTTGGCATTCTTTGTAACTTTATAGAGGGGTGGCTGTGCTATGTATAAGTAACCTTTTTCAATAACTTCACGCATATGTCTAAAAAAGAAAGTTAGAATCAAAGTTCTTATATGTGAACCATCAACATCTGCATCTGTCATGATGATAATTTTATGATATCTAGCTTTTTCAATATCGAAGTGTTCACTCCCCATTCCAGCACCAATTGCAGTAATTAAAGAGCCTATTTCTGCAGATGAAAAAATACGATCTAAACTTACACGTTCTACGTTTAGAATTTTTCCTCTTAAGGCAAGCACTGCTTGTGTTTTACGATTACGCCCCTGCTTTGCAGTACCACCTGCTGAATTACCCTCTACTATAAATAATTCCGATAACTCAGGAGCTTTTTCCTGACAATCAGCAAGCTTTCCTGGCAGAGTTGCAATATCAATATTGTTTTTGCTTTTAACTAGCTCGCGCGCTTTTCTTGCAGCTTCTCTTCCTTTTGCTGACCTGATTGCTCTTTCTACTATGCTTGCTGCCAATTTGGGATCAGTTTCAAGGATTGTGCTCAATTTATCAGAAACTATACTTTCTACAACTGCACGTGCTTCAGAACTAACTAGTTTATCTTTTGTTTGTGAAGAAAACTTAGGATCAGGCATCTTAAGAGATAAAACACAAGTTAAACCTTCTCTAACGTCCTCTCCAGTTAAATTTACTTTTGCTTTCTTTAAAAACCCTTCATTAGTTGCATAGGTATTGATACATCTAGTTAGTGCAGATCTAAATCCTGCCAAATGCGTACCACCATCTCGTTGCCGTATATTATTAGTGAAACACAACATATTCTCATAGTAGGAATCATTCCATTCCATCGATATTTCCAAGCTGATGCCAAGATCTTCTGCATCTCCTTTCATACTGGCAATTTTAGTTACATGTGTCTTATTCTTATCTAAATACTGCACAAAATTTGCTGTACCAAAATTGTCTTTAGATTGATTGCTCTGATTGAAATGAGATTCTGTATATGGTTCATTGCGCAGATCACGTAAAGTAATGTCGATATTTGAATTTAAAAATGCTAATTCTCTTATACGACTTTCAAGCGTTGAGTAACTGAAATTAATGCCATTAAAAGTCTCTGTTGATGGCATGAACGTGACTTTAGTTCCTCTTTTATTTGTATTTTCGTTGACTACCTTTAAAGGTTCAATAGACTCACCATCTTCAAAACGCATAAAGTGTTCTTTCTTATTGCGCCAAATAATTAATTCCAACCAGCTTGATAATGCATTCACAACTGAGATTCCAACACCATGTAATCCCCCAGAAACTTTATAGGTATTGCTGTCAAATTTACCACCAGCATGGAGTTGAGTCATTATTACCTCTGCTGCTGATATTCCTTCTTCTTCATGAATGTCAGTTGGAATGCCACGACCATTGTCGGTTACTGATACTGAACCATCTTTATTTATGCTAACTTCAATTTTATCACAATACCCAGCTAAAGATTCATCTATTGCGTTATCAACAACCTCATATACCATGTGGTGCAAGCCAGATCCATCGTCAGTGTCACCAATGTACATACCTGGACGTTTCCTTACAGCATCAAGACCCCTTAAGATTTTTATTGCATCGGCATTATAACTATTTTCCATGGTATTGCTTCGTTTATGAATGTTAATTAATATTACATTCATATATGCTGATTAGCAACATTTTTAAACTGATAACCCATATTAAAAGCACAACTTTACGAATGTTTATTTTTGAAGACAGCAAATAGTGTCATTCCAATGTGTCTTCCATAACTGTACGAACATTCATTTTTGAAGGTAAATTGCACAACAGATGATGTCATTCCAGTGCTTGACACTGGAATGGCTTTGTTGCATCGCTAGCTATGATGGATTAAAGATAAAAAAGATGGAGAATATCAGTAGCTTATTATTCTGGTATTTATAACAAGAAAGCAACAAGGACAACATTGCAAATTTAGAGTTCAAAAGGGTTATTCCTCGAGAACTATTGCGTCAGAAAGTTGGCGCTGAATTTGTATATAATGTTGACCTTGGAGGTTTTTATGAATAATAGTGAGAGAAAAGAAAAATTGGAAACTCGCATTTTATCAAGTAGAGGCAGGTCTTTACTTGACCATGAGCTACTGGAACGTACTCTATCTGAATGTGAAGAAGGAAGAGAAGTGGCCAAAAAGCTAATAGAGCTCTTTAGTAGTTTAGGAAGGGTAATTAACGCTGACTTTCATGAGCTAAAAAATGTTACAGGAATGAATGATGGAGCAATAGCAAGTATCTTTTGTCTGAAAGAGATTTTCGATAGGATACTGAAAGGTAAGTTAAAAAAGCTGTCGATTCTTGATAACAGAGAAGAGCTACTAAAATACTTTAAAACAGCAATAGGGCAGTCACGAAAGGAAAGCTTGCGAGTAATATACTTAGATCGAAGTGGTCATTTGATATACGAGTATATTCAAGACTGTGGAACTATAGACAGAGTACCTCTATATGTGAGAGAAATAATCAAACAGGGATTACTGATCGATGCATCATCTATTGCAATTTCACATAATCATCCAAGTGGAGATACAGAACCATCAAAGGAGGATGAGGATAACACACTTACATTAGCTGCAACCTGCGAAAATGTAGGAATGAAATTAATAGATCACATAATCGTAACACAGAAGAGCCACTTTAGTTTTTATGATAGTGGTTTATTGTAATCTGTAGACCGGAAGGAAAGTTCTCCAACTTTCCTTCTTTTTTTCTACTTCATAAATTAAAAAATTCAATATAAGCTTGAGCAGCTAAAATTAGTAATGAAAGGTGGAATTAGGCAAAAAAATAAAAGAACTTAGATTATACTGTGGTTTAACACAAACTGAGTTGGGAAAGAAAATAGGCGTTTCGTATAGACAAATACAAAGGTACGAAAATAGTTCAAACCAAATTTTGGCCAGTAGGCTATACGACTTAGCAAAAGCACTATCGATTAATGTGGCTGATTTTTTTACTGATGTGCATGTCGACTCACATGAAACTTATGATGAAGAAATACTAAAATTAGTCAAAGGATATAATGAAATTAAAAGCAAAAGGTTACGTAGCGTAGTTTATATATTGGTAAAATCTTTTTCTCAAAGTTACAATGAGAGTTAGTATTGCTTCAATACCTCAGTTAATATATTAATAAATAATTGTACAAGATGAACAACATCCTATTGATAAACAAATAGGTGAAAGAATAAGGAAGAGAAGGTTAATATGCGGTTTTAGCCAAAGAGACTTAGGAAAAAAGCTCGGAATTTCATTTCAGCATATACAAGGATATGAAACTGGAGAGGTAAGGCTTGTAATTGATAGATTGTATAATTTGGCAGAAGCTTTGTCCGTTGATATGTCATATTTTTTTACCAAAGCTTCTGAAGACTTACACGATAAGGCCTTTTGTAGCGATGTGGGTAGTGAAGAAATATCAAGGCTAGTGAGGGAATACAGGAAAATTAAGGATGAAACGTTGCGTGATATTGTGCATTCAGTGATAAAAGCGCTTGCCAATAAATAATATTGCCTGAATATATCTTCAATCCACTTCTACAAGCAATGCTAGTTAAGGTAAATTTTTTATGGTAATTTTGATTAAATTTCAAGAACTACTTTACTTTGCAATAATTATGGCTATGTAAAAACATAGCCACCAATCAAGAACGTCCTACAGATGTCGTTTTGGTATCTTTTAATTTGCTCACCCAAGAAAAGGTCTCACTACTTTTAGAATTTTGGTCGCCCCACCTTCCACATCTAGTAAAGCTGCCTTTTTCCACTACTTCTTTAACAGACATTCCACCAAATAAACAACCCTTTCCTACGATTTCTCCTATTTCTTGCAACTCGTTCCACATTTCTTCATCTTCTACCTCAACTTGTACTTGATGATAGTCTTCTGTGTCATGATATACCATTAAATTTAGCTCTCCTAGGCTAGTGCAAAGTGTTACTGTAAAAGCGCTGTTATCGGATATATCTACGTAATTTCTTTTACCGTCTTTCCCAGTTTTGACCTCAACTTCACCATCACCTATTTTTATGATACTACCGCCAAGGTTTAAGTCTCCTTTACTTAAGCCCAAATTTTTTGCACCTTCTACAACTTTGGCAACATCAACTATGCAGCTATGTGAAAATTCAATATAGAAGGTCTTATTATCGATTTCTACATCTTCAACAGTTCCTTCTATAGTAGCGTCTTCTCCAACTTCCCTAAGTTTCTTGAGCCTACTATATATTTGTGGCTCAATTTCTTTTTGCACTTTTTGATACATTTCAGCTATTTTCTTATCAACTTGTACATTAAAATCTGCTCCATGTAAGGCTAACTTTCTGATTATATCTTCTTGTTTATTTTCTTTGAATTCATCACGATACATCTTAAACATTGTAACGTTAGTGAAGCTAAAGCCATCTTCGTTGCGAGCGTTTACTCTTATTCCTAAATCCAAAGCTTCATCGACGATTTTACTTAATTTGTCTAGATTTTCAGCTGCAATAGCTTTTTCCAAGAATTCATTTAATTTCACATTTTCATATTCACTTAGCCTTATCTTGCATAAAGCTGATCGAAATGGATTGAGCTCCTCAGGATATGTTAAGACAGGTAATTTACTAATCTTTTTATTTGCTGTTGGAGCAGCTTTTATAAAATTAGGTAATAACCCTTCTTTTGCTATTCGCTCTACCGCTTTTAACATTTTACTAGACAATTTTTTACCATTTATTTTTTTCATTGTAACCCTCATTTAATTTCATTACTATTCGATCATATCGTGATAAATATTATTTAATTGTTAATATTATACGACTTATTGATTTACTATATATTATAATAACAAGTTTTGCGGGCATCTACACTAGAAAAACACATCCTATAAAAATTATTTCAGTTTCAACAAAAATGGGGTATCGTAATCGTAAAATTGAAAAAAATGGATATCCTATCTTACTCTACTGAAAAGCTGAAAAAGCATTGTCAGCTACTTGATGATGAAGAAAAAATAGTTCTATATGAGCAGCTGCTAGACAAGGCTAAAGATATACTTGAAAACTCAAGAGATGATATTGCAAAGTTGAAAGAGGTAAGCAAAGCAGTTGTAGCAATAGAGGAAACTACCGATAAGCAGTTACTAGAAAAGTTTAATGATGATCACCCGCTAAGAGAAGTGGACATTTTAATCTACTCTCCTCAAGGAAATACTGAATATCTATTCAGCATAGATAACTCATCAGAGCTTTATGATTTAAAAGAAGATAAAGAAAAAGCTCTTTATAATGCAGTAAAGTTAAATGATGTTGAGCTTGTAAAAAAGCTGCTAATGATCCTTTCACCTACAGAAGTAAGTAATTTTGACACGAAATACTTGGAAGAATTGAAAATATTGCTGTCAGGAATTCACAAAGAATTGCAATTATCACAAGATATGAAAAATTATCTTGAGAAGACGATAAAGTTCTATAGTTTTTTATGTAGTAATTTTAACTTACTAGTTACAAATCCTACTGACGTAAAAGCCATAATTGATCTATTTGCTGCTCAACCAAATATTGATTACCAAATAGATAAGCTTCTACTTTCTTTTATTGTAAGAGATGTTGAGGAAAAAAAGCTAAACTCTGAAATTAGTCATATGATAGAACTTCTTGAGCAACACGAAAGATTTGCTGAGCTCGAATACAAGGTTAGAAGATTAAGATCAGAGTTTGCAAGTGGCAAAAGCAGATACTCGGCTGAAGTAATACGAAATAGCATTGCAGAACGAGAAAAAGAGATGAGGGAAATTGAGAAAAAATACGTAAGGCCAAACGATTTAATTAGCGAGAGGCAGAAATTATTAAAGCAATTACTTTGCTAGCTTTTTTTCCACTTCATAAAATTTGTTGTAAATTTGAATAAGAGGTGAAAAGTGCAATTAGGTAAAAAAATAAAACAACTTAGGTTAGATCGTGCTTTGACACAGACCGAATTGGGAAAGAGAATAGGTGTTTCGTATAGACAGATACAAAAGTACGAAAATGGTTCAAATTGTGTTTTGGCCAGTAGATTATATGATTTAGCAAAAGCACTATCGATAGATGTTGCTAACTTTTTTACTGATATGCACACTGACTCACATGAAGCTTATGATGAAGAAATACTAAAGTTAGTCAAAGGATATAACGAAATTAAGAGCAAAAGGTTACGTAGTGCAGTTTATATATTGGTAAAATCTTTTTCTCAAAGTGATAATACATAGTTAATATTACCTGATACGTAAAATGACTATACAACATCCTATCGATAAACAAATAGGTGAAAGAATAAGGAAAAGAAGGCTAATGTGTGGTTTTAGTCAAAGAGACTTAGGAAAAAAGCTTGAAATTTCATTTCAGCATGTACAAGGATATGAAAGCGGAGAGATTAGGCTTGTAGTTGATAGGTTATATAAATTAGCAGAAGTACTATCGGTTGATATGTCGTATTTTTTTACCAAAGCCTCTGAAGACTTACATGATAAGGCCTTCCATAGCGATGTAGGCAGCGAAGAAATATCAAGGCTAGTGAGGGAATATAGAAAAATTGAGGATGAAACTCTGCGTGACATTGTTCATTTAGTGATTAAGGCTCTTGCTAATACAGGCTTTAAAGCATAAATTCTCTCCTTGAGTCGTTGAAGAAAACTTAAACTTTCATTTTCTTCATCATTTTGCTTTTCTTTCACTTTGATGCGTGTAGTTATACCCTACACAAAGTATAATGTTTTAAAAATAAAAACCTGCACCATAAAATATTGAGATTTAGAATATTAACTTATAAAGTCTTTTCGGCAGTTTTAGCGAGGGTTTATTAGCAAGGATGTTGGAGGTTAGCAATGACTATATCTGAAGGTGTAATACAGCGTATAAGGCATAATGATAAGAACGCGATAGGGGGATGATTTTTTGGTCAAGGTGGCTGTGCACCATCCAGCTAAGTTTGATAGCTTAGAAGTAACAAAATTTTTAGTAAATAATAAAGGTGTAAGTTTTAACGCTAAAACTAATGACGAAAACAAGCCTATTCATATTGCAGCTGATTTTTGAAATATCGATATTGTAAAGTTTTCTCTTAATAAGGGAGTAGAAGTTGGTACAAAAGGTAAAAACAATTGGACTCCTTTGCATTATGCTAGCAATAAAGGATATCTAGGGATTGTAAAGCTTCTAATATAAAAGCAACAACAAGAATCATTTATTAATTCTAAAACCACAGATCAGTCTACTATGCTGCCAAGGAAGGACATTTATCAGCTGTAGAGTTTCTCATAGAAAAAGGAGCAAGAATTGATATTAAAAATTCCAATAATAGATCACCATTGGAACTTGCAAATGATGGAGGACATGAAGAAGTTGAAAGTTTACTAAGAAATGAATTACTTCTTGATGCTGTCAAGAGAAAAGACCGCAGTGGAGTAGAAGCTCAACTTGATAAAGGGGCTAATGTTAATTATGTACGTCGAGAAGATGGCTGTGCACCATGCTGTCAGTTATAACCATGAAAATCTTGAGTTTGTGAAGTTCTTAATAGGGAAAGAAAAGGTGAAATTATTTAGCACCAAAGATTAAAGAAGATATAGTAAATGGGAGGCAGCCAAGAAATTTGAAATTAGTTGATTTGAGAGAAATACCGGTGTTGTGGAGTGAGCAGATGGAAAAATTGTAAGGAATGGCGTCTTAATTTACAAAAGTAACAGAAAGAGTACGTGCCAGAAGGAGCTGATACGAAGGGCCATTCCAAAAGATGTTGAGGAAGTCAAGATTGATGTAAAAAAGCAAATCAATGTTATAAAAGCTGACACTCAATTATGCAAAAATATCAATATAAATGACGAAGATTTTAGCATGCTAGATACGACAATGGCAGAAAATGTATCGAATTTTAGCTGCACATTTTAATAATAGATCTGGGGAAAAATTCTATAGAAATCGAAAAATGCAACGTACAATACTCTAAATCCCAGCATACAACTCGAGAAAGTAGTACATGTGGACTAATCTACAGCTTCCTTTGAACCTGAAAGCGTACTTGAAAATTCATAAGTGCTAAGTAAATTCTTTTTTAACCATCTAAATAAACTTCCTCCATCATTGCTGTGTAACAAGTCATATACGGAGCTATGATCCACTTACAAGTAGTGACTTATGTTGGTGAGATTCTATCTTTAACTCGTCCATACTACACCTTGGTAAGCTTGAATAGCATTTTGCCAAGATTTTATTACTATTAAACAGTGGTTCAAAATGATCATGTCCCTTATTTACTATATGTAAGACATTATTGTCATCATAATCTATCCTATTATACTCACCTGTACTTCTTGATCCTAAACTATCTATTAGTTGATGCAAGGATGGATCTTGTTGTTCATCAGTAGCATGTAATGGATTACTCTCTACAACATGCAATTTTACACCATACTTTCCGCAAAGTATTCTACCTTCAACCTCAGGATCACCCCATCTATTGTTATTTAGAATATTTTTTGCATAAAAATCTGGAGTTTCCCTACGCACCACGCCATTATTATCATGACTGTTAGTAATAGCATTTATGAACCATTCTGGTGGGTTATTTCGTGCAAACTCTTTACAATATTGTCGCAATTGCTCAACAGTAGCTTTTATCCCTAATTGTTGTTCTAGTTCTTGTCTAAACGAATCAAAAAAACAGTTTCCATCTTCAATTGCTTGTCCTAAATAGAAATTATCAGGTATGTTTGATTTTTGTTCTTTATCACCTTGTTTTTCTGCTTTTTCAATAACTCCTTTCTCTAAACCAAAAATCTTACTCCAGTTATATTTACCTTCTAACCCCAATTTTTTACTTTCCTTTTCTGCTGCTTTAGCTAAGTCTGTTTTAGAAATATCCCCTTTTTCTTCACAGAATCTAGATAAAGTTTTAAAGATTTCTACCAGGTGAGTTTTTATGTCAAAATTCTTCTCCTTTTTTACAATATTAGACTCAATATAGCGTAAATCCTGTAATAGTTGTTGCTTTTCATTTACAGTTTGAGCAGCTGAACTAACTGTTTCGGAATATTGACAAAGTTTTCCTGATCTAGTAAAGAAACCTCGTTCTATGGCTTGATCAACTGGTAACCCCCCTAGTAAGCAATTCTTACCTATTTTTTCGTTACAATTTTTTAATTCCTCCAGTAAATCTTGATCGTTCACCTCTACTCTTATTAGATCTTTATTTTGTGTATCAGGATATAACCTGACCTCTAGTTCCCCCTGAATGGTATAGAAAGTTAATACTATATCACCACCTTCTGTAAGATCTGTGTAATTCCTTACACCATCTTTTGTGATAATCTCTACTTCACTATTACCGATCTTTACTATATTTCTTCCACACTTTACATCTCCATGGGTTAGCCCTAAATCCCTTGTTCCATCTGTAATTTGTGCAACATCTATTGTACTGTCCTCTGAATATTCTAAGTAAAAAGTAGCGTTATCCATTTTTGCACGATTTAACTTGCCGTTGGTCGCATTTTTTGCGATTTTCAGGAATTTCTGAGTACAATTAACATACTTTTCATGAGCTTTTATCATATTAGCTTTGTGATCTTTAAATTCTAATTCCAGTTCGCCAATTACATCTATACTGTTTTTAGTATAGCACGCTGCTCCCCACGATACCAACTTACATACTATATCACTTGCAACTTTAGGATTCTTTTCTAATCTACTAATTTCTTTTATTACATAATCTGTAAAGTTGTACTTTTCACCTTGAGAAGATTTTTTAGCGAAATTTAACATTACTCCGAAATCTATAGCTCTATCTACAACTTTTTCCAGTTGATCCATACTTTCAACTTGAGATATGTCATTTAAAAATCCACCTAGCACTATCTGTTGGTTTGGGATACTCCATAAAGTCCTAGGTGGAAGCAAACACTTTTTCTTCTTATTGCACATATTTGCATCTTTTTTAGGATCAGTTGCTCCTGCCTTTAGAAGTAAATCCACTGCTTCTTTGCAAGTAGCTCTAGCATAACTAAGTACTTTTGACATACCTACTCTATCCTGAACAATGAAAATCATTTTGAGATCCTGACTATTCTTATGTTTATCCAGAAACTTGCCTAAATTTTCAATAGCCTGACGATTAAAAACTTCACCTATAACATGAGGTTTTTTATAATCTTCAGGCGAGAGTATACCTAAAAGTATATCATACAGCTCTTTACTCAACTTTTTCTGATTGTCAGTTAAGAAGCATTCTAAAATGTGGCAGTTATTATTATCAATAGCAGTTTGTAATGGGGTTTTTCGTTTATTGTCCCGTATGTTAGGATCAGCTTTTCCCTCCAAGAGTAGATTTATAGTGAGATACCTATAGTTACTATCAGCAGCATAATGTAAAGGTGTTTTCCCTTCATTGCTTTCTATATTAGGATCAGCCCCTGCTTGTAGAAGTAAATTGACTAAAGTAGGACCGCTCTGATCATCATTGAGTCTTGAAGCAGCATGCAATAACGTTAATCCTGACTCTCCCCTTTTAAGGTTAAGAACAACTTTTAAATCTTGATCGTCCTTGTTATTTTTTAAAAAATTTTCAAGTTTTTTAGTATCGTACTCATGAAGATAAGAACCTATACCCTTAAGAGTTTTTAGTAATTCTTTATTTAACTTTTTTTGATTCTCGTTCAAATTTGTTGTATGAGCAAGCCATATACACACCAGCTCCTCAAATGAACATTGACCATCAACTAGAGATCTACCTCCATTTAATTCAGATGGAACCCATAAATATTTTTTAATTAACTCGTACTCTTCATCCAATAGTTTGTCTGTTTCTGACCACTCTTGTCCAGGACTTAATTTCTCTTCTAGCTTTTTGCTCGCTTGTTTACTTTGCCCGTTGATAGCTTCAGCAATAACCATATTTTCCTCCTAGCTTGATATATTATGTACAATATATAATATGAGTCAAGCTGATTTTAATATAATATTTTTATTATTTTGCAATTTTTGAGTTTTTGTAGTAAGTTCAGGTGTTTACATAAACTTTCTTTTAACCTAATAAAGATGCCTGATAGGATAGTAAACTTGCAACCTTGATTCAGAGTGTTAAGCAATCAACATAGCAGAATTTATAGTCTCTTTCCTTCCACATCAACTTCAACTTGACACTTCTATAAAATTCTCCGACATTGATTTTGAACTTACTACACGGATTTTTTTGCCTGCCCATCTGTAATCCACTACTCAATAAAGCCGATCTGGTTACAAAATGAAGTAGTCAATATAACACTATCAACCAATTCTAACTATAAACCTTGTATCTTGAAAAAAGCATCTAATGTTTTAAGCTTAAGCATTAGTTGGAGAAGGGAGGAACTCTGATATAAACCTTAGATATAAAATCTGTTTTGCAGATAAGAGCTCCCTCTCAAAAGTATAGGCTGGACGGCGTCTTAGAAAGACCTAAATGGTTCTAATTCTGTATTAACAAGGTTAGCCTTACTTTTCATTTTTAATGGTAACGTATGGGGTTATATATGATCAACAACTTTCTTGGCATAGATGTATCAAAAGATCGCTTTGATGTTTTTCTCTCATTTATAAGTAAAAAAGGAAAACGTGAAACTAGGAAAAGGAGCTTTAAGAACGATGATCATGGGTTTCAAGGTTTACTGAGCTTTCTACAAAAACATAATGTAGAACAAGTAAAAGCCTGCATGGAAGCTACCGGTTGTTATAGTGAAGCTTTGGCTGAATTTCTACACAATACTGGACATTTTGTTAGTGTTGTAAATCCTTATTGCATAAAATCCTACGCAAGAAGTAAGCTTACACGGCAAAAAAATGATCAGACTGATGCAGAAATTATTGCTGATTGTTGCCAAAGACAGGAACCTACTCGTTGGACACCACCTTCTCCTGAACTGAAAAAATTAAAACATCTTTATCGTTGCTCGGTTGCGTTAAAAGATGAATTGATATTAGTAAATAACCACTTAGAAAAAAAAGAGAGACTGCCCAAAGAAGTTGCAAATGCTTGGGAAGACCTTGCAATGAATATAGCTCAAAAAATAGAAACAATAAAAAACTCCGTACGTGAACTATTAAAGCAACACAAAGAGTTGTTGGAAAATTTTCAACTTCTACTGACTATTCCAGGCATAGGAGAGGAATCAGCAGTAGCTATTTTAGCTGAGGTTCCTGACATAGAAGTTTTTAGAAATGCCAGACAATTGGCAGCATATGCAGGAGTTATACCGAGAAATATAACATCAGGTTCATCTGTATATGCCAAACCCAGATTAAGTAAATCCGGTTCACAACCATTACGTAAGGCACTTTTCTTTCCTGCCATAGTAGCTAAGAATCACAATCCTATTATTATGAGCTTTTGCCAGAGATTAAAGGAAAAGGGTAAGCATAATATGGCCATAGTTGGGTCTGCAATGCGTAAGTTACTTCATATTGTTTTTGGTATTTTAAGATCAAAAAAGGCTTTTGATCCTGACCATATCAAAAACTACAGGGCCAGGAGGTTAACTGAAGGTTTAGTACTTTAAAATCAAAAAATGCCTCCATTCTATCTTATGTAAAATGGCATCTTACACAAATTCATTGAATGTAATTGGTATGTTGATAAGTAAATTAGTTTTATATATACAAGACAGCAGAAATTTACTTATCAACATAACTATAATCTGTATCCGCTATACAGGATGTGAGTTGGAAGTATTTTTTAGTTTTACAATACAGCCTAGGCAATGAGACAATTTTTATAAATTTTTTGTTGACTGACAAGACGGCGTCTGCTATTTATGACAGACAATTAAACTCTCAATAATCCCTTTTATCTATAAGGAAAGTCGTCCACAGTGTCAATTCCTAAGTTATCTTTTATGCGTAGAACATTACTAACTGCTATAAGGGTATTTGGGACATTTTGTGCTGGTGCTGGCGCTTGATCATTAAATACGGCATACGAGAAAACCATTTTATCTCCATCAGTAATGCGATCAAACCCTCTACTCTGCAGATAACCCTCCACCTGTTCATCTGCTTCTTCTTCTCTATTTTGTACGTCTGCTTCAGTGGCAGCAAACTTTAGCTCTGTTCCAATCGGATGAGTACCTCCCATCCTTCCTATAGCTCGTGACAATACTAAGTCTAACTTTCCTCCTCCTCCAACCTGAAATTCACTAACTACCCTAGCAGGATTATCGCAAGTGTAAAATAATCCATGCAATGCAGCATGAAACCCAGCTTCTCTAGCATTATCTCTGTTCACTACCCATGCTAATGATTGGAGTCCTGCATTATTTGGCTGGGGTGGATTTAGCACGTTGGAAATTGCTTGGTAAAACCGTTCATGACTGTCTGGATCTTCATTTTCCCAGCCAGTATTCATCATTACATTTGCAGCGCGATGCACATTACTAACGCCACCTATTCGTAAAAGCTCACCTTGAAAAGGCTGATTACCTCTATCAAGCAGGTAGTCAGCAGGCGAGTCAAATGTTTCTACATTAACAGTTAAACCAAGATTATCATTTACTCCTCTTGTCCTTCTATTTATGGTCAAATTACACACCACTTCATGTACCATAGCATTCGGCCAACGCGATAGATCCAATCCATTGTCCGGAAAAAGTTGATTAGCCAATACGTGGCGAACATGAAATACGATCACCTCCTCCTTCTGGTCTCTACCTCGTGATACATGCAAAACCATAGTCAAAGCACGATCTCCAATATTTACTTGTGTATTGTATCTTTGCTCATCTAACATTTTTGCATTACCGTCATAGTGAAACAAGTGCTTATCTACTATTGCACGATTTCCTTCTATTGGCACAGTTCCTTTTGCAAATGCAATACTTGCGAAAGCAAATCCACTTGTATAGAGAAATATTCTTCTATCTCTAGCGTTAACACCACCCCTATTCCTAATACCTGGTACAGCAGGTACACCAAAGGCTGGATGGAGTAGATAATCCCTAACATTTTCTCCAATCTCCTCATCCTCTACAGGTTCAAATAATCTTTCCATTAAAGAAGAACCTTTTGCTAAAAAAGCCCTCACACCAAGCTGTAAACGTCCTGGGTTACCAAAATCGAAATTCACTCCAGCGCAGACAGCTCTTGGTGATAATGTTGGAATAGATATGGATGAAACGGGACATCCATTAACATAATTTCCAGCCTGCTCTAATGCACGGCCAGCATTCCTATCTGCTCTTCTGCCTGCCTTAAGTTCAGTTACACAGGGAACAGAATTAATTAACCTCTGTGTACCACGTACAATAGAAGTAATATCTGCATATCCACCACCTACAAACAGCTCAAGGTAAATATTGGCTACATTGCGATATCTAAAATGCATCAAAACACCGGAAACAAAACCATGATAGTCAGACTCTCTACCATAGAAGTCCAATGCCTGACTATATCTATCGTAGACACCAATAATATGCTGAAACACTTCCTCAGTAGTGTCGTGTACATCATCTGCATCATCACTTTCTAGCTGATTCATCAAATCCGGTAAATAATTATTTTGCAGCCCAGGTGTTCTGGTAATCTCTTGAAAACTATGTCTACGAGTTAAATAAGATGCATGATTTCCAGTAAACGGCCCTTGTCTGCCTGAAATATCCTACATCTTACTGCTTCCTCTTCTTCATCTTCACCTTGATTATCCGCCCATATAAATGTTTTATACTCTTGCCATTCAAGCTCTTCATCTCGCAGGATACCTTCCAGCTGCTCCCTTTCCTGCTGGCTAAACCTAGAACCGTAGCTATTCTCTCTGTCAGCAATAGTATAGCACCTTACAACTCTTCTGTTATTTCCATCAGTTGTTAGAATTGCAACCTTTAGATTTCCCCTTCCAGGACTACCTGGATCATTATCAAAACGAAAGAAGATTCTTTCATCATTGTTTGCAACACCAGAATCATGTGCAGTAGCAAACATGCCAAAAAAGAACGCAGGAAAAAAGTGATCTTTGCCAACTGAATGCAGAAAAGATGGACATGAATCCAAGAAATATTCAAACTTTTCCGTGAATTCTCCACAATTTCCATTTATTAAACTTCTAACTAACCCATGCATAAAATACTCCTACTTATTGCGACCAGAAAAACTACTAACTTCAGTGCTTCCTAGTGTAGACTGTGGGTCACCAGCTCCACCAAAATCACCTCTTCCGTTAGGCACGGATACCGTATCTAATTCAGCAAACAACTTTTCTGCTAATTTACCATAGTCTATATTTTTTCTCATACCATCCCTACCAACCATTTTTAGGTTATCAACAACAGATTTTTTAAAATACATAAAACTTTCAACTGCACAAAACTCTTTGGCAAACTGTAGTACCTTTAACACCTCTTCCTTTTTTGTACAACCAAGTTGCCAATCGACAATCAATCCTGCAAGCGCACGCTTAATCGGAACCCTTCCATTAGAAAAAAATACCGCAGCTTTTTCCTCACGCCCCTCATGATTATTGAAATTACCACACTTTATAAGGTTCATTATAGCTTCCCTAGCTTGAATAGTTGACTCAGAATTTTCGAGCATCATGTCCGAAAGTGAGGAGAGAAGAAGAGTATAACTCCTAGGTGAAAGTATCTTATCCTCCAGTATTTTATCTTTAAACATCGGAAGTATAGCTTGCATCGTATCAAAAAAACCTTGATGTATCAACGCGCTAAAGAGAGAGTACACTCCTTTATCTTTTTTTGATAGCTCAGAATCTTTAAACAGCTTGTTTTTTGCTTGATCGCTCATTTTACTAAGACAAAAGTCTAAAGTAACAGCACCATTATGGTCACATTGAACAGAGGATAATATAGTAACTGCATCAGTAATTTTCCTTTCTCTTTCTTTTTCATTTAGAAGGCTATAAAAATATTCTACTCCTTCGCTCCACTTAAGTTCTATAGCTTTCTTAAATCCTTCTGTTGCGCTGACATGCTTCTTAAATTCTCCAGATTTTTTATCAACCCAAAAGCTAAATACAGGGTCTTGACTCTTCATATAACCCAACAACTCACTCTTTACATATTTGTTATTGCTAGTTGCAGGCTTACCATCATCATCTATCTCTTCAGAAGAGAAGCTACTTTTGTAAGATTCAAACTGCTTCTGAAAGAGCAAAGGAATTTTATCTATCACGCAGTATCGACATGCCATATCATATATAGGAAGAGGGTTCTTTATTTCGCCTATTTTTTCTTCAGTAAACCTCTGTCCTAAGATTGTATTGTTCAATCTCGTACCTGACCAACAACTTTCATCGCGAAATATGTTGTATAAGAATTGTAGCTTATCATCTTTAAGATATTCTACCTGCCTAATGTAAGTTTTTACCCATCTTTCAATAGCTGAACGCCTTTTAGCCATGACCTTGGAATCTGTATGTTGAATAACACTCTTTAACTTACTAAGCACTGCAGCATGACGCTCCATCTTTTTTGGCATTGTACCCCTCCTATATAAAAATATTGAGAGTACTATGCAAAAGTTAGAATTAAATAGCAACACTAAAATCACCAAAGATAGAAAAAACTCCATGCAAAATATTTTCTATGTTCGAACAAATACAAAAATTCTATTGGAATTATAAGAAATACAAAAGAAAACATCCTTTACCGTTCAAGAAGTTAAACAAGAATCACAAGCGATAAAAGATATACTTACGTTATCATCACAGTCTAAAAATCTAGGCTATAACAATCAAAAAATAAGCGCAAAACCAAAAATAGTGGGAGCGGTTCTTAAAAAATCAGTTAAAAGTAAATCGATAGTACCATTAAGAGCTGAGAATCAAGATTATAGACAAGTAGTGCCAAAAGTGGAGGTGCCTGTTATAGTGGTTAATCGCAAGATGAAAAGTAAAGTAAAAGCAACAGTGGAAAATTTTGAGCAAAACCAAGCAAGAGAATGTGTAGGTATGCAACCCGCTAAAAGTAGTGCCATTATAGCAGCACAATCAGATGTTGGTATAAAGAAAAATCCATTAAAAGTTGCTTCCCAAGCTCAGTCATCCTTTATGAGAAATAAAAGATCTCTAGAAAATCCTGCAAAGTAGCAGTTTGATCATGAGCCTTGTGAAAGCTCTCTTAATTACACATGTAAACGTAAAGCAGTTAGTTACACAGTTTGAAAGACACCTAGAAATAGAGTGAATCCAAATAGATTCTCTAGAAATAGAGTTAAATTTGTTACTTGTTATAATTACAACTTCTATAGACCTGTTGCAAAAGGAAAGCTGCTGTTTTTTACGGTAGTTATTTTCAAAAAAAATCTGATTTACTTTACAGCAGGTCTTATATTATTTTGGAACTTGTTTTTCTACTCTAACTGCCTATTCTGTAAAACCTAAAGAGGTATGCATAAAAACTACTTGCATTGCTAATGTTATTCATTAGCATATAATCAAATCTAATATAGGTTTCTATATAAAATAGGCAGTGGAATTTATGCTCAAAGTGGAGCGTTCAATAGATTACTTAGAAAAAGAAAAAAATAATTCAGAAGCTTCCAAAATATTAGAGAAAGTACAACGTATAGGACAAGCTTATAAATCTTCTGAACTTAAACGTTATCGTAGGTTTGATAGTGATGGTGAAAGAGAGAAAAATACAGAGCTATTTTCTGCTATAAGAAATGGCAACCTGCAGAAAGTACAAGATCTTTTAAAAGCAGGAGTAAAGCTTAACATCATTGATAAAAATAATAAAGATAATACACCTTTACACTATGCTGTTGAAAGGGATAAAAAAGAAATAGTTAGAAAATTACTGCAAGAATGGAAGGCAGATGTTAACGCTAAAAACAATAAAGGTGATACACCTTTGCATATTGCTGTTTCCAGAAATAACAAAAAACTTGTATCGCTACTTCTAGATAAACAAGCAAGAAGTGATATCAAAAATAATGAGGGTAAAGAGCCATATGAATTAGCTAAAAATCAAGAGGTAAGCTATATTTTTAAACATAGGAGCTCTCATTCTTCTGACTATAATGATATTATGAGTCAAGCCAATCTTAATGAGGAGTTGATAAAAATTGTTAAGAGTAGCACCTCAGAAAAATAAAAATCAAACGACATTGAAGATCTTTTGAAGAAAGGAGCGAACATTAATTTTCAGGACGCTAATTATGAGTTAAATACACCGTTACATGCGGCTGTTCGCAAACAGGAACCTAAAGTAGTTAAGCTGCTTGTCAAAAATGGAGCAATACAAATCAAGAATAGTAAAGGTAAAATGCCACTAGATATTGCTAAAAGTCTTAATAACGAAGGTATTATTCAAGAATTAGGCAGAGCTTCACTTCTAAAAAGGGCAAATACTGGAGAAAACAAGCCAGAAATTGGTTCTTCTAAAAAGCCAAGAATTTCCGTAATCGCTCACAGAGATAAGGTGATTTACAAAGTAAATATAAAAGTGTAAAGAAATAGGAAGCTAAATATGGAATGGGTAAATGACAAAAGTGCTGCAAGAAAAGATTGTAGCAGAAAACGCTAATCTCAAGGAAGAAATAAAAGCGCTGATCAGAGAAAATGACAGCTTGAAAGCAAAAATAGTTGAATTACAAGACAAATTGGGCTTAAATTCGCAAAATTCATCGCTGCCACCATCACGAGATATATATCGTAAGAAAGCAAAAAAGAAAAGTGATAAAAAACCAGGAGGTCAGCCAGGACATAAGGGGCATAAGCGTGAATTAATGGCTGCAGACGAGGTAGTGAGCTGCACAATTGATACGATTTGTATGTGTGGAGGTAAGGTTACTTTAGAAGATGAAATTATTCATCAGAAGGCAGAATTGCCAGAAATTAAGCCAACTGTAACTGAGTACAGATTGCAAAGAGGACATTGTAGCAGTTGTGTTAAAAGTCAATAGAAAAATTGATGTAGCTGTGAATAAGTACTTAAAATTTGTGTGGGCGTACTTATTCACAGCTATGCTATTGCTATATAGAAGCAGTTTTAGGGCTATACTCCTCAGTAAACAGTCTACCGTCTCTTACTAAAGAGTTAGCAAGGATAAGTAATTTTCTCATTGCAGCAGTAGAGGTAACTTTATATGGTTTTTTATATTGATTGTATAGCCTATCAAAGAAGATTTTTATATAAGAATTGTACCTTTGCGCACTAAGAATGCACATATGTAAAACCTTTCTAATTTGTGATCTACCACCCTGAATACACCTTTTTCCCTTACTAAAACCACTATCTCGATTAAAAGGTGCAACTCCGGAAAGGCTGGATATTTCTTTATGTTGGAGAGTTCCAAGCTCGGGTAGATAACAAATAAAAGTAATAGCTGTTATTGCACCTACACCAGGTATACTAGTTATTGACATGTACTTTTTTTTAAGCTTTTGATTTTTATCGACTAATTCCATTACCTCATCTTCTAAGACTTGAATTTGATTTTGTAAAACTGCAAGTAGCTCTTCCATTTGTTTGATTATAGATAAATCGGTTACTTGATGAGCTTGGGTTTTTTGTATTTTTGCTATTTCTACTAGTTGATTCCTGCGAGATAATTTTTGCTTCAAACAGTCAATACTACTAACTTTTAAAGGAGTGACACGCATGTCTGTATTACTAACATAACGTGAGATGATGCTACAGTCTATTTTATCAGTTTTAGTAGCAATACCAAGGCTTTTTGCATAATCTCTCACCCATCTTGGTTGAATGACATATACTTCAAAACCATGGCTTAATAAAGTATAAGCACATAATTTTTCGTACCCACCAGTTGCTTCAAGTCCAACTTTGGTTACGTTATGTAAACGCAAAAAGTCGATTATTTGATCAATAGCTTGAACGTTATTTTCAAATACTTTATGATGTCCAAGTGGATGAATATGGATATCTAGTTTATTTTTGCTAATATCAATGCCAGTAATAATATTTGATAAATTCATAATCCCTCCATAAATAATGTGTATACTGCATTTTCCACCCTTATATACGAGCCTAAAAGCTCAACCAGTTGTTCGGAACTTTCAGTATAATAAACCAGAGAGGAGAACCTTGCTGCAAAACGGTCCTTATGACCAAGAGTATGTACGGTTCCTCCTCTCTGCGTGTCTTTATACCGCCATTTCGTGACATTTATAAAGACTTGTTTTTAACATATAAGAGTATGTAATAAAAGAATTACAGCAAATTTACCCGAAGGTGTTGCAAGAGATCTTCTAGGATCTAATGCTAAAACAATTATAAGCAGCCTTAGCGGCTTTTTTATTAACTCAAAAAGAGAGGTACAGCAAATTTTAGGCAGTATTTTTAATCTAAATATAAGCCTTGGTTTAGTCTCAAATACTGAACGCAGGGCATCGAAGAAGTGTGCATCTGAATATGAGAAAATGAAGGAAGAGTTACAAGGAAGCGAATATTTGCATATAGACGAAACAGGACACAGAAATCAAGGAAAGAGAGGCTGGAGTTGGGTAATAACGAACAAAGCAAAGCGTTGACACTTCTGAAGGTAAGCGAGTCTCGTGGTAAGAAGGTGTTGAAGAGTTTACTGCCAGAATATGATGGCATAGTTGTGAGCAATAGATACGCTGTATACAATTACTTCAATCGTGAAAATAGACAGATATGTTGGACACATTTGGCAAGAGATTTTGAGAGATTTGCCCATAGTAAAAATGTTGAAGTGAGCAAAATTGGCCAAGCACTAAAATCGCTCAGCAATAAGGTGTTTGTAGTAGACAAGGCAAAAAAACACAATTCGATAGATAATTTGAGATTTTATCGACTGATGCGAAAAATTCGGAAAAGGGTAAAACATTTTTTGCGTAAAATGACGAGGGTTGTAAATAGCACTCAAGCTTCAAGAATGGCCGCTAAGATGTTACGGTCTGAGGATATGATGTGGAAGTTTTTAAGAAAACCTGAAGTGATAGAAACAACCAACAACCTTGCAGAACGGCAAATTAGACGGTACGTAATTTATCGTAAAAACAGCTTTTTCACCTGGTCAGAACGTGGGGAAAGATTCGTGGAAAGAATGTTGTCAATATTTTTGACATCACGTCTAAATGGCCAAAACCCCTTTCAAAAGCTACAGAATCTACTAGCTGTCACTGCTTAGTTCTTTATTCATTCTCACAATCCGTGAACGGTTACGAATTTCCTTCATGAAAAAAGAAGAGCCTGAAGGAACAAAAATCGAAGAGGATGAATCAAGAACATACCTTGCTTCTGGATTAAATAATACTCTTCATGGCAACATTTACCAGCTAAAATTGTTAATGTTATTTTTAAAGCGTGGACTAGATAAAAGCTACTCTTTTCGTTTGGCTACAGAGTAGAATAATGCTGAAAAATTTGATGATTTGGTTTTTATATGTAATAATTCAAAATCAAAAAAAATATATCGTTTTTTGCAAGCAAAACACAAGCAAAATAAGGAGGATAATAAAATTGGAATAAGCGATTTACTCACAAAAAATAAAGATGGTGAATTTAATTTGGCAAAGTATTTCATTTCCTACTTAAAGATTAAATACAATCAAGACTTTATCAATGGTGAACTGAAAGATTTTGTTATTTGTACCAACATTGATTTTGATCTAGATCAAAGCAGAACACAAGATGCAGTAAAAAAGTTGAAAGTGCAAAAAAAATAAAGGAAAGGAAATTTTGGTTGAAACAATTAAAGATAATGATGTCTTCTTTAAAGATGGCGGTGAGAGATATAAGCTTTCTTATGAAGTATATAACAATGTTACAAAAAATAATATCATAGAATTCAGTAGGATTATTCCTAGGATGTTTCTATGTTCCAAAAGAGGAAACTTAAATAACAAAATAAATACCCTTTTAATATACACAGAAGGCATTCTATAGCTAACTTAAGTAACCAGATACAACTATAACTTTTATTGTTTAATAACATTTGTGCCATTCTCTCTAACTTGAGCTTATGGTTTAAAGTACTTAATGACCAAGAGCATAATTATTACTACAAATAGGTGGTCTTAGGCTTTCAAGATGACTATTTACTTTCAGCGAATCGTCCAAATCATGCTCTATTTTTTGTGTTTTTATCTCGAATTTAAATCCTAATTTTTCGCAGAATTTTTGAAAATATTCTTTAATAACATCAAACAAGTTTCTACTTTCCCCTTTATAATTTTTTAGTTCCTTAGGAATAGTAAGTAATAATTTGCCATCTTTATAGGTTACACCATCTTTACCATCTTGAGACTCAAGTACAAATTCAAGTGAAGTCGATAGATCGCATATTTTTTCTCCTGGGTTATCAAACTTCGTTACGAACACTAACATATCAGATTTTACTTTTGTACTGATTGGATCAGCACAATCAATACACATTGTTTTATTCTTGCTATATTCCCCTTTTAATCCATATTCCAAGAGTGAACTTTCAAGAATAGGGATGCTTACAGCAAATTCATACCCCGCTTGGTTACAATTAGTGATTATTTCTTCTAAAATAGGGTCATTCGGAACACTTGCTTCTGCGTATTGGAACATTTCCTTAAAGACTTCTTTTACAAATGGGCGATAGTTCTTATTCTCATCTCCTACTTTTAGTAATAGATGCAGATGCTCTCTTCCAGCATTGTAAAATCTCTCAAAATCTTTCCCATATGAGGTGGTTTTCTGATAATCAGGAATTTCAGAATTTTTGCAGTGACTTTTCCATAATTCACATAACGCATTATGTGCAAGTTCCTTTTCAAGATCCTTGAGGACTGAATCAACAAAAGCCCTACCATAATCTGTATCTATTTCTCTTTGTTTTTCTCTTGCGGTTTCACTACTGTATATATCATAACTATTAAAAAGGTTGCTTTTGCGATATTGAGCTCCTTCAATTAATGCAGAGGTTAAAACTGTATCTATAATTTTTCCATTAATAACAAAGTTCATTCTTGGAAAATCGAAATACATTGTTTCACCAGAGTTTGCTGATTTATTGCTCTCACCAGCCTTTAATTCACTAAAACCAAATTCTTTAATTTTAGCCTTCAATGTAACTATTGGATTTGCCTCACTCATACTCCCTCTTTCTTCAAAGTCAATTATACCATAAGAGTTATTAATAGATTATTGACAATATGTAAGCTTAACAAAGGCTTTACACTATCTGTATAATAAATACGCTAAGACAAAAATTTAGATCTAGAAAAGATAATTGAACTTTATTACATTCCATCTATAATAATTTAAAGTAGCAAGCCTCAAACTAGAAGCCTGCTATTACTTACTGGTTACTTTACATCAATTCTCTTGATATGTTTCTCCGACTTAGGTATGGTTACGTGCAATATTCCATCTGAAAAATTAGCAGACACTTTATCTTGCTCTACATTTACTGGAAGCTGAATAGACCTATAGAAAGATCCATAGTATCTTTCTCGATGGTAAAACTGCTTATCTTTTGACTCGTTATTACACGTCTTTTCACCCTTCACTATTAAGCTGTCGCTAGATATACTAATGTCTATGCTTTCTTTGGAAATACCTGGTAGCTCTAGTGAGAGACAATAGCTTTCTTTTGTTTCATAAAAATCGCAAGCTGGTAATAGACTACTACCTCTTCTGGAAAGCTCTGAGTCCCATCCTGTAAAGAAGCTATCAAATATGTTATCAACGGCTCTTTGTAGTCCTCTTACACTAAAGTTATCACATTTATTGTTTTTATTTGAATGAACTATATTACTCATGTTGTACCTCCTTTCACTAATATATGCATTACGTAATCATTCTACTTACTAATTTCAATCCTAAATCTAAAGTCAGAGCTTTTGTTAGATGTGAAAAGTTGTTCCAATTTACTATGACTTGATTATGAGAAAAAAATCTTATTTGGATTACCATGGGTAATGCTATAAACTAGATTAATTGTAGTACGTAGAGTTATTGCATTCCTCCCATTTCTGCGATTATTTTCTTCATCTTCATTTGATAAGTATTTTACTTTCCAAACTTACCTCCAATGATTTATTTAATATTCCCCAACTTTTAGTGCACTAAATTTGCTCATTTTTCCTTAACTTGACACGTATACTTTTTTGAATATTTCCATAAAACCTTTAAAATAATCTTTAAATTACTAAAGCCATTACTTAATGTTGAAAGTAGCTTGTTCTGCTATTTTTCCTTAACTTAAACGTACTGTACTTGAGATGTACTTGAGGTAATCACTACATTGTTAATATTAGTATTAGGATTACTGATGCTAAGAGGGTTACAAGCATCTATCAAAATTCTTAAGTCTTCGTTACTCAGGTAGCTAAATATTTTTTCAGTACAGTCATATGGTAACTCAGGAAAATTGTTAAAGAGAAAATGGAAAATTTTATTGCCTTGTTCAAGTAACTCTTTTCTTTCCATACCCTTTCTGAAATGACTTTCGATCATACTAGCATATATTGGAAATTTTGTTTTATAGTCGTCTGATTTTAAAACCTGCACTATATTTTCATTCCTCATATATATTGCTAATGAGCTTGTACCTTTTGCCAAGATATCATAAAATGAAATGTTAGGATTATTAATCTTCTCACTCTTCATCCTTGCTATTTCTTCCTCACATTCATCCTGAAAGCCACTTATTTCACCACTGATACTCATTGATAGTAAATTTTTTTCACTTACATATAAATTTGCGGTTTTCATTTTAACTATGTGGCGTTTAAGAGCTTCAGCAGTTACTTCACACGAACAGACACCACGATCAGGATCGTAATAACCATCATCATCAGAGTCATAGTTGTTGAGTTGACTATAGAATGACCTTATACCAGCCATAGCAGAATCAAGTGGTGTATGATTATTTCTACTCGTAATATTAATATCAGAGCCATATTCCAAAAGAGTTGTAACAACTTCTTCATGTCCTTCTTTAGAAGCAATGTGAAGTGCTGTTCTGCCATACTCATCTCTAGAGTTAATATCAGCACCAAATTTCAAGACAGTCTCAATAATTTCCTGGTAACCTTTTTGAGCAGCCAGGTGCAGTGGTGTTATGTCACTTTTAATTTTAGAACCAACTTTAGCACCGCATTCTAGCAATACTTTTACAACCTCTTTATGGCCTTTTTGAGTTGCAATATGAAGCGCAGTTATTCCATCTTTTTGCTTAGCGTTTGCGTTAGCTCCTTTGTTCAAGAGCATTTTGCTAATTACTTCATTTCCTTGTTGAGCAGAAAGATGGAGAGGTGTTATATCACTTTTAACTGTAGAATTAACATCTGCATTATATTCTAAAAGAGCTTCAACAACTTTCGTATATCCTTTCTGAGCAGCAGCATGAAGCGTCGTAATACCATTTTTGGTTTGAGCATTTATATTAGCTCCCTTACTTAGAAGCAGTTTAGCAATTTCTCCCTTAATATTAATATCAGGATCTTCATTAGTAAGAAATCCAAAAAAACCTTCACTCTCACTTAAAGCAGTAAAATGCAATGCTGTTCTTCCATATTTATCACTAGCGTTAATATCAGTATCGTGTTGCAAAAGAGCTTCAACGATTTCTATGCATTCCTTCTTAACAGCAATATTCAATAGCTCAGGATTATCTTTTACATTAGCTCTATTAGTTAAAAGTAGCTTGGTAATTTTTAAATCGGCATTCTCAGTAGCATAAAATATTGGAGTTTTTCCAGTTTTGTCTTGAGCATTTATATCAGCTCCATAGCTTATCAATAATTTAGCTACTTCTTCCTGTTTGTTTTTGGCTGCACTATGTAAAGGTGTAAAACCTTCTTTAGATGTTGAATTGTGTAACGTATTAACATCAGCACCATACTTCAATAGGTCTTCAACAATTTTCAAATATCCTTTTTCAACAGCAGCATGTAATAACTTAGGATTATTTGCATCTTCGAGATTAACAATAAGACCATATTCTAGAAGAGCCTCAACAATCTTTTTATACTCTTCTCCATAGCCGTGCACTGCGATTTTAAGAGAGCTTCTGTTACTTTGATGATTAATATCAGGACAATACTTTAAAACATCCTCAACAATCATTAAATATCCTTTTTCAACAGCGAGGTGTAGTGTGGTTTTACCATCTTTGTCCTGATTATCAACTTTAGCTCCATGTTGTAAGAGCAGCTTTACAACTGTTTTACGTCCTGTTTTGGTAGCAATATGAAGTGGCGTTAAATTACTATTTGTGCTAGCATTAATATCAGCACCTTTATTCAAGAATAATTTCACAGCTTCTTCATTGCCTAGTTCAGAAGCAAAATGTAGTGGCGTATATCCTTCCTTCAATGTGAAAGAATGAGTACAAGCACCATGGTTTAGAAGATCTTCGGCAATATGCATATATCCTTTCTTAGCAGCAATATGAAGAGGGGTTATACTATCTTCCCCTTTAACATCAACATTAGCACCTCTACTTAAAAGCAACGTGATAACTTCTTTACTACCTTTTTCAACAGCAAAGTGCAGTGGTGCATAACCTTTTTTCCATGTTGAAGTACACACACAATTAACATAAGCTCCATATTTTAAAAGATGCTCAACAATCTGTAAATACTCTCTCTCAGCTGCAATATGAAGAGGAGTTATACCATCATTGCTTCTGACGTTAATGTTAGCTCCACGATTTAAAAGTAGTTCGGTAATTTCCATTTTCTTATTTTCAATCGCATTGTGAAGCGGAGTTCTGCCATACTGATTTTTAGCATCAATGTTAGCACCTCTGTCTAGAAGCATCTTAACAATTTCTATGTCACCATTTATAGCAGCAAAATGAAGTGGAGTATTAGAAGGTCTTTTGTTTTTGCTGTTAACTTTAGAACCGTTTGTTAAAAGTAGTTTAGTAACCGCTGTATGTTTATTCTCAATAGCATCACGAAGTAAAACATATCCTTCTGACCATGCTTGTGAATAAGATAGTCCAAAAGAATTAATTAACTCCCTTGCTCTTTCTAGTCTTCCTTCACGAACTGCAGAAATTAAACTGTAGCTTGTATTATCATTGCCTAGCATAACTACTTACCCTCCAGATTATAACATTTTCCTTATATTAATATAATCATAAATAGATGATATATTATCCACAGTATATAATATAAGTCAAACTAGTTTAAACATAATATTTTTACTATCTTGCAGTGTTTTAGTTTCTGTAATAAATCCAGGTGTTTACATATACTCTCCTTTAACGCAATAAATATGTCTAATAGAATAAAATGGTAAACTTGTAGCTGTGATGTGGAGTATAAAGTAGCCCATGTACCAAAAATTTGTACTTTTTTCTATATCTACTTTCCTTAATTTGACTCTATGGCTTGCTGAAACTCAGATATTGTAACTGATTTAAGTATAATATTAACTTAGGTTATATATAAATATTTCAATAGTATTATTCAAAGTTTCAAACTTTTAACTCCACTTTCTATATTGACGTCTTGTAAATTTTGATCTGGCTCCTTCAGCATTTTTAACAATTTAGTTGCAATATTCTTATGTTTATTGGCTATAGCAACTTGCAATAATGTATTCCCTTGATTATTACGAGCATTTGTTACAGCTATAAACTCATCAGGTTTTACTGCTTTAAGCTTGCTGATAATTTCAACATTACCTTTTTTTGCATCTCCAAACAATTCTTCAATTAATTTCAGTAGGTTAGTAACTTTTTGGTCCTTAGAAAGATCAATAGGTATTTTACCTTCTTTGTTCTCAATGTTATAAATTGCACCATGTTTTAATAAAGATTTTACAACTTCCAAGGAGCCACCTTTAGCTGCAACATGAAGTGATGTAGTACCACTAGAAGTAGTTTTAGCATTAACAAAGTCATTTAATTTATCACGACTGATATGTTGTAACAGAACCTCAACAATTTCTTTGTAACATTTGGAAGTAGCAGTGTGTAATGGTGTATTACCTTTATTAGTAACTTGACTAACATTAGCTCCATTTGTTAGTAAGATGTTTACAATATCTATGTGTCCATTGCTAACAGCGTAATGCAACGGTGTTCTTCCATCAATATCTTTATCGTTGGCATAAGCTCCATCTTTTAACAGACGCTGAACAGTTCGTATATCACCTTTACTAGCAGCAATGTTGATATCTTTCTGCAGATGCTGGAGAACCTCTGATGCTTCGCTACCCTCAAGCTTAAATCTAAAATTAATCATCTCTATCTTTTTTAAAATATCTAAAACACTCGGATGACTTGGTCCAAAAACAGCTTTTCTTTGATCTAAACTTTCTCTGTAGACTTTAAGTGCGCTGATCCATTTCCCTTGAGCAAAAAGTACATTTGCTATGTTGTATTGAGTATTCAAGGTTTCTGGGTGATTTTGTTGTAAAGCTTTTTTCTGGATATTTAAAACCTCTTGAAAAGCTTTCAAGGCTTCATGATATTTATTTTGATTGAAGAGTACCCCAGCAATGTTATGTAACGTTCTCAAGGTATCAGCATGATTAATACCTAAAATTATTTTCTTCTTTTCAAAAACCTCTTTATAGATTTTTAAGGACTCTTCGTATTTACCTTGGTTAGCTAGTACCATTGCTATATTATTTTTGGCACTCACAGTGGCTAGATCATGTGTACCTAGTGTTTCTTTCCTCTTTTCAAAAACTGCCCTATTGATATTTAACGCTTCTTCATATTTTCCCTGTTTATCTAATACTAATGCCATGTGAAACTGAGTATTTAAGGTATCTGAATGATTTGACCCTAGTATTTCCTTTTGTCTCTGATAGACTTCTTGATAAATATTAAAAGCTTCTTCATCTTTCCCCTGTCTATGCAGCACTAAAGCGATTGTACTTCTTGTACTTAAAGTATCCTTATCGTTTAAACCCAGCATTTCTTTTTGTTTCTGAAAAATCTCTTTAAGCATATTTAAAGCTTCTTGGTAAATTCCTTGCTTATATAGCACTTTGGCTATATATGTCTGAATATCTAAAGTACCAGGATTGTCTGGTCCTAGTATTTCTTTTCTTCTTTCAAATGCGCTTCTGAAAATACTTAAGGCTTTTTGGTAATTGCCTTGATTCAAGAGCACTAAAGCTGTATCAATCTGAGCGGATACGTCACTTTGCGATATCTGCTTCAACTGCTCGACTTTTGAAAAGTTACTATGTACTGCAGCAACTACTAACGTTTTGTTCTCTCTATTACGAGCACTCATCACTGCTTTTACTGTATCAATATCCTTTATCTTATTTAGGTCATTAATAACTTGAGCATTACCATCTTTAACCTTTTTAAATGATTCACTGACTAGTTTAAATAAGCTAGTTATACTTTTATCCACAGTAAAATCTGATGGTGTTTTCCCACTGTCAGAGACAGCATTGTATACTGCACCATTAGATAATAGGGCCTTTACAACTTTTAAGTGAGAGAACTTAGCAGCATAATGCAGAGGAGTAAACCCCTTGTTACCAACCACATTAGGATTAGCTTTATTTTGTAATAGAATATTGACAACTCCATCATAGCCCTTCCATGCAGCATAATATAATGGTGTTACACTATCAGCATTTTTGGCATTAACAAACGCTCCTGCTTTAATGTAATTCTCAACCTCTGAAGAGCTATTACGTTTTACAGCCTCAAATAATTTCTCAGTTGATGCTAATAGATTGATAACGTCTTTATCGTTAGTCATTTCTAATGGTCTTCTACAAAGCTTGTCAACAGCGTTATAAACTGCACCATTTTTTAATAAAACTTCAATAACGTCTTTATAACCAAAATTAGCAGCAATATGCATAGGGGTTAAGCCATTAGTATCTTTAGCATTAACGTCAGCACCTTGTGCTATCAAATACTTTACAACTTCTAACCGACCTTTCATTGCAGCATAGTGTAGTAATGTCTGGTTAGCTGTACCAAGCTCATTAATACTCAACCCCTTGCTAAGGAAAAACTCTACGGTATCTTTATAACCTTCTCTAGCTGCAATGTGTATAGGCTTTGATCCAGAGGCATTTTTAGCATTAATATTAGACCCTTCATCTACTAGACATTTTACCATTTCCAAGTTACTTTCCTGTGAAGCAATGTGCAGTATAGTCCAATCATCATTGCCTTTAGCATTCATATCTACTTTTTTATACTGCAGTAACATTTTAACCACTTGCAAATGACCATGTGCAACTGCTAATTCTAAAGGTGTTCTGCTCTTATTGTCCTTAACATTAACTTTTGCTCCATTACTTAATAGGACTTCAATAACATTAACATGACCGTGTCCTGCAGCTATATGTAGTGGAGCACCTTCAACATTTACAAAGTTAACGTTAGCCTTGTTTGCTATCAAAATTTCAGCAACTTCTTCATGGCCTTCTTGTGCCGCAAGATATAATGGTGTTGTACTATTAATAGTCATAGCATCAACATTGGCTCCCCTTGCTATCAGAGCATTTACTATTTCCTTGTGGCCTCTTTTAGCAGCCAAATGTAATAGTGTAGCATCTTCAGGACCTTTCATATTAGTACGGGCCTTGTTTTTTAGCAAAATCTCTACAATATCCCTATAACCAGCGAGCACTGCTAATGATAAAGGTTCACCACCTTCTGCATTAACACTAGCTCCATTTTCTACAAGAACTTCAACGATTTCCTTATGATTATGCTTAATAGCAGAAAGCAATGGTGTTAGGTTGTTACTCTTAACATTAACATTGGCTCTATTTGCTACCAAAATTCCAACGATTTCTTTATAACCTTCCTCCACAGCTACATGTAATGGTGTACTACCTGCAATACCTTCCATATTAACTTTGGCTTCATTTTTTATTAAAAGGTTCACAATATCTTTGTGACCCCCTACAATAGCTGCATGTAAAGGTGTAAGACCATAATTAGCACTAGTATTGACTTCAGCTTTACTTTTGATTAGAAAAGCAATAGCGTCTTTATGTCCACTTAGAGCAGCTACATGCAATGGCGTCATGCCATCATTAGTTCTAGCATCAACTTCAGCTTTATTTTTTATTAGAAGATCAATAATATCTTTGCTACCATTCATCGCAGCTGCATGTAATGGTGTACTACCCTTAATGTCTTGAGCTCTAACTTCAGCTTTATTTCTTATTAGGAGTTCAATAATATCTTTGTGACCTTTCAGAGCAGCTACATGTAATGGTGTTAGATTATTATTGGCTTTATCATTGATTTCTACTCCATTTTTTATTAAAAGCTCAGCAACTGCCTTATGACCACTCTCTGCTGCATAGTGTAATGGCGTAGCATTATTTTTATCTTTAGCGCGAATGTTAACCCCATGCTCGAGAAGAGCAACAACTATCTTCAAGTGGCCACTCTGCACTGCAAAATGTAGTGGGGTTATACCTTCCACAGTGGCAATACTAGCATTTGCCTTATTTGTCAGTAAAGCCTTAACAATTTTCTCATGTCCATCTTTTGCTGCGTAGTGCAAAGGTGTGTTATTATAGGTTTTGTCAACAACATTAACATTAGCTCCATGCTTCAATAAAATATTAGCTATCTTTTCATGACCGTTTTCTATTGCATAGTGTAATGGTGTACAACCATCTATAACTCTGGAGTTAACATCGGCTCCTTTGAGAATTAAAGCATTCACTACTTCTAGGTGGCCATTTAGTGCTGCTGTATGTAATGGTATTCCCTCCTTATCGTTTCTTGCATTAACATTTGCCTCATTTTTCAGTAAAAAATTAACTAGCCCTAGATAACCACTTTCTGCAGCTATATGTAGTGAAGTAAAGCCACCCATAGTTTCGTTGATGTCAACATTCGCTTCTTTTTCTAGCATAATCTTAGCAACATCAATATGATTGTTTTTTATTGCATAGTGTAAAGGTGAAAAACCAGCTATATCTTTGGTATTAGTATTAGCATTATTTTTTAGTAGAATTTCAACAGCATCTTTGTGACCATTTTTAGCTGCAATATGTAGTGATGTTTTGCCACTATTATCTAGATCATCAACATATACACCTGTTTTTCCTATAAAAAATTCCACAATATTTTTCCTTCCATATGCAGCAGCAATATGTAGTGGGCTTTGACCATTAATATCTTTAACATTAACGTCTAAATTTTGATTAAGAACAAATTTTATAATTTCAAGACTAGGTCCCTTAGCAGCAAAATGTAATGTAGTCCATGAGTTAATACTTCTAGCATTGATGTCTGCTCCTTTTTTGAGATAACTCTTTAAGTCTTCAAGATTTCCTTCTTCCAACGCAGCAAACATTTTTTCCTGATTAGTAATAGTGATAAGGTTTTGATCGTATTTATCTTTCAGCTTGGAAGGATCATCTCTTACCGACTTGCCAATTTTCTTCTTACTTTTTATTACATTTTCTGAAATAAGTTTTTTAGCGTTCAAGATAACTGCTATTGAGGGATCAGATAACAATACATCAACTAAGGTATTATCGTGTGCTAAATGATTACGCAAACATTTTCCAGTTAATAAAGGAGTGTTATCATCTAAAAAAAGTAGATTGTTTTCTAGATGCTTCTCTGATCTACCTAAAATTGACATTATATCCAGAACAAGCATTTCTACTACTGCTTGCAACTTTTTATTCCTCTTGTAGGAAGGAAGCTTTTCAGTTAACTTGCCACTTAATGCGTTATTCCTCAAAATACTTTTCAGTTCAGATAACTTCAGTTCAAGCTGGTTATTGTATTTTTCTTCTGTTATGTTGTAAGCCTTCCTTTGTTTATGTATAGGAATAAACGAACCTTTCTCATTCAACTTGTTTCTTAATTCCTCAATCCATTTAAGGTCACCTGTTCCAAGTTCAGCAATGTAAAAAATCTCACAAGTTAATCTATTTACTTTATCAAGGTTGTCATCCTGTATTCTTGACCTAACACTATGAGAAATTTTCATTGATAGTTCGGCTATTTCTTTAAGATTGTGAGACTCTATTTGGGAAGGAATATTCTCTAGTGTTTTATTAGCAAAGAATTTTATTCCTCTAATAACATTATGGTCAATCTTATTGTCATTCAAACCAACATCTAAGCTCTTTAATGATATAAACGCCGTAACATAATCAGTTCTGATATTTTTTGATTTAGTTTTTGCAAAATTGATTATGTTATCAATTTTATTAAACAGCTCCTTTTCATAATTCGTCTTTTCAGTTATATTATTGCTTAATTCTTTTATGAGTTTTTCAAGCTTATCATGTTCCATCACTTTAAAACTCTCTGTAATCATTTCATCTAATTCAACGTTACTAAATATTCCAGCAACTTCTTTTATCTCGTCTAAGTTTTCACCTCTGGTAATTTTCTTTAGCAATATTATGACTATTTTAATCTTGTTATTGTAAAGAATATCAGTAATTACATTATCGATTCTTTTAGTATCATTTTGAACACCAATAAAAAAGTTAACATCTGTATTTTCCTCAATCTCTGTTCTTTTAGAGAGCGAGTAAGCATGTGATAGTGAGTTACGTAAATCTATAATGACTTCTCTTGTGTTCTTTGGTAATGATAGTAGAAGAAGCTCGCTTGTAGTGCTAGATAACTTGGGAGATTCTAGAGTGTTTTTTAAATATTCACCAATAACCTGTAAAACCCTTGTAATAATTAACTGTCCTTCCCTTTCTTTAGGATTAGCTGATAATGCCAACTTTATATAATCACTTATTTTCTCTAAAGAATGAATATCCCTAATTTGTTGATAATCGCTATACAACTCTCCAAATTGAGGATAATTGCTAACGATCTCTGCAACAACCCTCTCACGTTTTAACTTCGGGAGATCAGCAAATTTACCAATGTCCACACCTTCTATAATATCTTTTTCTTCTTTAAGTTTCTTTGCAAAATTTTCCAAGTGGTCTAGTATTTTACTTTTATTCAATGTGGCATTATAGAATAGATTCATTTCCTGTCGTTTTATGTGAGAAGAAACAAAACTGATCAAACAAAATTCCATTTCTTCCCAAGGTAGTCTATCGTAGGTTGATTTCAACTGCCGCTTTAATATATGAATATTTTGTGCAATAAATTTTGCTATGAATAAAAACTTTTCATCTACTTTTTCTGTGTTTGAATACTCTGCCTTTAACAGGCTAATATTTTGAAGTACTAACTCAATCCGCTCTCTTATGTTATTAAGATAACTCTTCACATTCTGATCTTGTCCAGAAGCACTAGAGAAAAAACGGAGGTTTATCAACTTATTTTCAACAAAAATTTCTATCTCTTCTGACAAGAATACGTTCTTTAGTTTTAATTCCTCATAAGCTCGTGAAAGAATTTCATCTAATTCCCTGAAATGAACAGCAAAATAATTACCTGGCCATTTATTAATGAGTGTATCAAGAAGTTCAACATTACCTGAACGTATAGCATAATAAAACGCATTATGGCATGTTTCATCCTCATCATCTGGTAATATAGTAGTTTCTCTGATGCCAACAGATAAATTACTGAGAATTTTACTATTATTGCCAAGTAGGTATTCTAAAATCTTTACCTTATTGTGTTTACAAGCTAAGATAACTAAGTTAGTACTCTTAACAGGATTGTTAGCATTATCATAATAGTCTCTCAAAGTTACTTGATCTTCTGCATCAGTTATGTAATCAATAAAATTGCTTAATTTTTTTAAGCTGTCGACATTACCATCTGATATTGCCTCTTCGAGTTCAGTTAAAACCAGGAGATAAAGTTCTTCAGCTTTTGCTTTTCTGCGGTAGAGCTTTTTATATTCTCTAATAAACTCCTCTTTTGATGTGTAAGAACGTGATAAAAACTGTTTATCTTCTTGATAAAAACTGGTTTGTTGTTTAGGTACATGCATAAACCCTCTCTGAGATATATTTACACCAGTATTAGAATAGCAAAGTTTACTTAATATGGCAAAATTTAAAATAGCATCTTTTGTTAATAAAATATTTTTGAGAGAATATCTACTAATCCTGCAATTTCAGGACGAAAAGCCTTCACAACATTTGATTTTGGGTGTGGGAAATGTGTTGGTTGTTTAAATTTTTAGTAACACCTACTAATAATAACCCGTTTGAAAACAACAAAGAGAAATGATGATCAACTTACATAAAAAAGCACTAAGTTTAGTGTTTTGGCATTATAGCAATCTCTTATGTATCACCTCTCTGGAACCATACGACTAATTGTTGTTCATAAAAAACTCTAGTACTGACAAAAAATGTATTTATTCTAATCTTGCACGTTTGGTATCATTACTTATAGAAGTTTCATAAAGTCTTGTACCAGGCTCTACGAGATTATTTAAGGAACTTAAAGATTGAAAAGTACGTTTATTGGAATCATCAAACGCTACTATAAAGTTTAACAAGTTATCATTAGATAGATATTCAGTTATATTATATGTAGAATCATGATCCAGAATAATTTTCTTTTCTTTGGCATCTTGATCTGCCACATCTAATTTAGTATAAAATTGTATCTTACTTAACTTATTTAACAAATCTGCTCTTTCTAAAAAAGGTTTTACCTTATCTAATATGATATCATTATATATAGGATAGCGTATGGAATAATCAATTTTTGCTAGTCTTACAGATAATTGATTATTATATAGTACATGTATGTTGAAATTATTTGTAACAAATTCATATAGTGGAAGGCTATCTTTTATTTCATCTGTTTTCATTTGAAGAATTTCACAAACACAGTCATCTAGATAACTTGATAATTTACTGTAATTACTGCATCCTTTATAAGGAGATAAGTCAATAATTTTTCCGTAATCCTTATTGAAGTTCCTTACTAAAGTAAATTTAATCAACAATTTAGCGCATGCTAGATCACTTACAGCGTTATCTAAAGATGTGGAACAATTATCATAAAGCCGTCGTTCACGATTTCTTATATTAATATCAGCTCCATATTCTAATAGTTCTTTAACTACTTCCAGATTTTTACCACTTTTTTTTACAGCATGGTTCAGTGCAGTATTGCCTTTACGGTTTGTTGCATTTACATCAGCACCATGTTTCAGAAGTTCTCTAACTAATTCTAATTCCTTCCCCAGTGTTATAGCAGAATGTAGTGGAGTTTCACTATACATGTTTCTTGAATTGACTTCGGCACCACCTAACAAAAGCTCTTTAGTAATTTCTACACTACTAGTAGTATGAAGTAACGTATCTCTATTCCTTTCTACTCTAAGGTTAGCATTAGCACCTGCAGACAAAAGAGCTTTAACTTTTTCTAAGTTTCGTTCATAGACTGCTTTTTCTAATTCTTTGTTAATATTATTATTTAGCATATTTTTAAAATCCTCCTAAATTTCACTATTTTGTAACAAAATTTTTGTATATTTTCTAGATCTTGGCACCCTCATTAGAGTTTCATTTAAGAGAGCTATAACTTTAAACTCTTTACTCGATTTTCTACGCTGACATCTTGTAAACTCTGATCTGGACTTTTTAATATTTCTAATAATCTACTTGCAAGGTTTGAGTGTTTATTGATTACTGCAACCTGGACTAATGACTTGCCTTGATCATCACGAGCATTTGTTACAGCTACGCGCTCATCGGGTTTTATTGCTCTCAGCTTACTGATAATTTCAACATTACCATTTTTTGCATTTTCAAATAGCTCTTCTACTAATTTCAATAGGTTAGTAATATTCTGGTCTCGAGAAAGATCAAGTGGTGTTTTACCTTCTTTATTCTTGATGTTATAAATTGCACCATGTTTCAACAAAGATTTTACAGCTTCGAAAAAGCTATTTTCAGTAGCAACATGCAACGATGTAGTGCCTTTAACTATTGTTTTAGCATTAATAAAATCACTCAATTTATTGTGGCTTACACGTTGTAACAAAGCTTCAATAATTTCTTTATGACCTTTGGAAGCAGCAGTGTGTAATGGTGTATTACCTTTGTTAGTAACTTTAGTAGCATCAGCTCCATTTGCTAGCAAGATATTTACAACTTTTATGTGCCCATTATTAACAGCATAATGTAATGGCGTTCTTCCATCCACGTTTTTCGAATCAATTATTGCTCCATCTCTAATGGAACTCTCAATTCCTAAATAATTATTATCTTCTATAGCCTTAAATAACTTCTCAGTCAATTTTAGTAATTTTATAACTTCTGGGTTTCCTCTTCTTTCTGCAAAGTGTAATGGTAAAACATATCTACCTCCTTCAGCTCTAGCATTAAAGTATGCTCCGCTCATAAGTAGAGACCTAACTATATCTAAATTACCAATTTGTGCCCCTAAGTGTAAAGGCGTAGCATTTTTATCCATTTTTGCATTAACATCCGCTCCATTTATAATAAGAGTTTTAACTACCTTAGGATGACCATATTGAGCTGCAAGATGTAGGGCTGTGCCTTTATTTTGATTTTCTTTTACATTTACATCAGCACCATGTTTCAATAGAACGGTTGCTATCTGATCATAACCTTTTTCTGCTGCAAAATGTAAAGGAGTCCAATTTGTGTGATCTAAAGCATTAATATCTGCTTCCTTTTCTAAGAGCAATTCAACCCACCTCTAAATGATCATGGTCTACTGCAAAGTGTAGAGGTGTAGTACTTTTAACTGTTTTAGCATTAATGTCTACTCCTTTATCAAGCAAAGATTTAGCAACTTCTAAATTACCATCATATGCTGCACAATGTAGAGGAGTCCAACTTCTGTTATCTAGAGCATTAATATCTGCTCCATTTTCAATCAAGAAATTCATTATTTCCAAGCGATTATGTTCTGCTGCCAAATGTAGAGCTCTTCTACCATCATCCATCTTTGCATTTATATTTGCTCCTTTTGCAATTAAGCTCTCTACTATTTTTAAAGAAAAACCATTATATGCTGCATTATGTAAAGGAGTCCAATTCTGATCATCCACGGTGTTAATGTTTGCTCCATTTTTAATTAAAAAATCACTCACCTCGAAATGACTTTGCTGAATTGCTAGATGCAAAGGTGTAAAACCTTCGTTTTTTTTAGCATTAACATTGGCTTTTTTCTCTATTAGTAGCTTCACTACTTCTAAGTGACCATTCTGAGATCCTATATGTAAAGCTGTGGAATTATCGTGGTCCTTAGCATTAACATCAATTCCCCTTACGAGAAGAAGAGACTTAACTACTCCAAAGTGATTACGTTCTGCTGCTAAATGTAGAGGTGTAAGATTCTCATAATCCTTAGCATTAACATTAGATTTTGCTTTTAGTAAAATGTCTACTAACTCTAAAAAGCCATTTTGAGACGCTAAATGTAGAGGTGTAATCTTATCATCTGTTTTTGCATTAACGTTTGCTCCCGCTTCAAGCAGAACTTTAACTATATCTAACCTACCAGTTTGTGTTCCCAGATGTAAGGGTGTAATGTTTGCATCAACTTTATGATTACCTATGCCTGAAGATCCAGCGTTAATATTAGACCCTTGTGAAATAAGAGCTTTAACTACTTCGAGGTTACCATTTTGTACTGCAGAATGCAAAGGTCTTGCTCGATCATTATTTACAGCATTAACATCTAATCCCTTTTCAATAAAAACATTTACTATATCTAGATGACCATTCTCTGCTGCTAGGTGTAAAGGTGTATTAAGTTTATCTGTTTTAGTACTAAGATCTGCTCCATTTGCAATCAAGGTGTTGACTATATCTAAATATCCTTGCTGGGATGCAAAACTTAAAGGTGTAAAGCCTAGAATGGTCTTATGGTTTACATCTGCTCCATGAGTAATAAGAAAGTTAACCATCTCTAAGCGATTTTTTGCAATTGAAAAATACAGTGGCGTAAAGGCATCGTACTTAATCTCTGAGTTAATATCTAAACCCTCTCCTAATAAAGTGTTGACTAAATCCAACTGACCATTTCCTGCTGCTAAATGTAGCGGCGTAAGACTAAGATGTTTCTGAGTTTCATAGTTTTCATTTAAAAACTCTACAAAAAATTGCAGCTGATCCAGATTATTAGATATTCTATTAGTAAACATAAAGGCCTCGCATGAAGAATTTATGTAAAATATAGTATCTACAAGTTTTTAAGCAAGATAAATCTTCTTCTTAAAAAAGATACTGTGATCCAATCTGTGTGCTTATAACTTTTTTATTTGATCATGAGTGATCAGCTGTCTCAGCTGCAATAGAGACACCTGCCTTAAGTAGTTACATCAATTTTCTCTGTTTTTGCCCCTTTTTTTTCTGATGAAGATGTCTTCATTCTTCTCAGTAGCCAACATTCTTTTTAAAGTATAATCGTTACGTGCACCAAAGCATTAATAATTATACACAATTGTGAAGAAATATTCAATCTTTTTATTGTTTTGAATGTGTTGATGAAAAAAACGTCTGTCAGAGATCATCTGAGAATTGCATTTTAGGCTTTAGATGTAGAAGGGGTCTTATCGTCTTTTTATAAATACTCTAAAAATAGGCTTAAATCGCCAAGAGATGGATATCATGAATTTAGTAGCGTAAAAACATCAAAGATACCTCATATCATAAAGTTTAATGTCAACATTTGGTGCAACATTCCTGATTTACAAAGCAGAGTCAATAAAGGTTGCAAATAATCTACTTATGTTGGACGTTTCTGTTAATGCTATTTCTAAAATAACAGATTTATCTATTGAGGAACTTGAAAATCATGCTTCCAAAACTTAACCTGAATTAAAAGCAACATTAGTTTACTGATTTCTACACAATATATTAAAATACCAACAAAGGTGATTACATAATTAATTATCTGCATTACTGGATGAAATTCTTGTGCTTCTGTATTCAATATATAATATTAAAAAAATATTTTAGTAAATTTATTAAAGTAGATACTAGAAACTCGCTTATTTTGTTTTTCTAGCTCAGTTATAGTTTTCGATTTTGCTTGCAGAATTTGTCTATCACTTTCTGGTTATCCTCTATCATTTTACTTGCCTCTTGCTGAAGAAATTTGATATTTCTGAGTGTAATATTGTCCATCTCAGTCGATGCTACTTTCAATTGCGATTGTATTCTTATGTATTTATCATCTATTACTTGTTCTAGTTGATAATCAACGCAATCCAGAAGCGAACATCACATTCAGTAGTGGCTTGATCCACCCTATTTTGCCAAATTTCCTTGAGTTAGCATACTTTATACTTCTATCTGTTCCACCAGTGCCTATTGATAGCAGTATAATCTCATCATTTGGAAATAATCTCTTGCCACTTGCATATGCACAAGCTGCTGGATTATTAGCAAACACTCCGCCATCTATCAACACTCTCTCTGTTTGGCTAATTTTCAGACGTTTTGGTGTAAAGTACGTTGGAGCAGCTGTTGTAGCTCTGAGTGCATCTTTCAACTTAATGTTTTTTTCTTTCCAACTTTTGAAGAAAAATTCACAACTATTGTGAATGTCATAACTGGTGAGCAGTAGATTACTTGCAACATCGGCCATAGTACTTTCACCAAAGTATTTGTTGAGAATAAATTCCATATTTCTATACGAGTACTGAGAACCACTCAGCCAAGAAGCAATTGATTTTCTCCAAAATGATGATTGAAAGATATAAGCTCCATACTCTTGGTAAAGTCCAACTAAATCATTGGCAGAGTATTGAGGTTTATTGCTTTTACAAAGTCCAGCAACAATAATCCCACCGGTTGAGGTTCCTGCCATTAAGTCAAAAATCTGGGAAATTGGCTTTCTTGTTCTAGATTCAATTTCTGCTAGAATAATGGCAGGAATGATTCCTCTAATTCCACCTCCATCAACAGATAAAATATACTTTGCCACTTTTTTATTTTTGTCTCTGCTCAAGTTCATTAACTTCCTCAGCAAGGTTTTTGACCCTTTCTTCAAGGCGATAGATGATTTCTGTAGTCCTTTGATTTTGCTCTATAAATTTATCATGCATATGCACTCTTAAGTCGAGCTTAGCTAGCCACCAGATCAATGCTATTGTTTGTATCACCATAGTAGCAATTACTGCCATAGGAATCTTTCCTGTGTTTGTCATCTTTTTTAAAGGAAAAGTTGTATATATACATATACAAGATTCATCAAAAATACGTCCAAAAAATCTTTTCTAAAATAAAGTTAATTAGTTGCACTAAACAAGCGATGTAAATAATATAATCAACATGAAATCTAGCCTTTTTTGGAAATTGTTAACAAGTTCAATAATACCGATGATATGCGTTATTGTTCTGTATCAGCACTTTAGTACAGACCAATTATCAAAAGATGTGCCAATAAAAAGTAAGGCAAGTGGCAATGATCTGGAAACATTATCTACTGCAGCTGAAAAATGTAATTTAGATACTGTAAGATCCTTAATAAAAAATGTAGTAGATATCAATGCTACTCATCATTTTGGTGCAACATCATTACACTATGCTACAAGCGGAGGCTGTTTGGAAGTTGTAAAATTTCTAATTGAAGAAGGCATTAATGTAAACACTACTGATGCTTTTGGCTGGACAGCTTTGCACTATGCTGCACAGGAAGGACGCTTGGAAATTGTTAAATTTCTACTGAAAAATGGAGCAAATCCTCTTGCTAAAAACAAAGATAAAAAAACTCCTTTAGATCTTGCTGTAGAGGAATTAAACAATAATAAAGAAAAAAAAGATATTTATGAGGAAATTATCAATTTATTTTCCCATAACTGCTGTTAATATAGTACGATAGCCAAGGTTATCAATTACATGCTCAGCCCTATTTATTATCCATTTACCATAAACTCCTTTGCGAAATCCAGAAAGATTAATCTTTGCTTCAGCAAATAATTCAGGATTTCCTGGCATTGTGACATTGAGTGTTGCTGCATTACTCATCAGCTGATTCAACTTCGCAGATGCTGCACTTTGTGCCAAATCACTACTTGCATAAATATCTCGCAAAATATAGCTTGGTTCTTGATCACCTACTTTTTCCGTTATTGTCTCTGCTTTTTCATAATCATACCAGTAAGCAATAACCGAGCCATATTGATTACGCTCATTAAATTTTACTTTCCAATTTGTAATATCTCTAGGTGTTAAAGTAATAGTGCTTAAAGTTTTTCCGGTAACTGACTTTGCTTTTCCTTTTGAAACAAACAGTAAATACCCTCCAGCAGGTTTTGCTATTGCTCCATAAATTTGAGCAAGCCTGGTTAAAAAATGCATATCGCTCTCTGCAGTCTGATCAATATGTGATATCATGATATTTGCAAACTCTGCAGCAACCTTAGCTTGATAGCCATGTTTGTCTGCAATCTTTTTTACCAAATCATTTAAGGTGATTTGATGCCACTCATTAAACACTTGTTCCTTTAATGACTCTTTTAGATCCGCTGCATGACTCTTGATTTTTAGTCCTTGTGGCGGGCCTTGTAGCGTAATTTCATTCACTATGTAATCTCCCATCGGCACAATGCCAGTTTCTTTATACCCAAGTAAAATATTTAGCTTTGCCCCAGTTCTAGGAATTTCAAATAATGAATCACGGTCATCAAGATGAATTACAGCAGTATCACTTATTACTCCAGCTTCATCAGTAATATGCATTGATACTAACCGACTTTTTATCAACTCAGTGATTAAAATTCCCTCTACTGAAATACTAAAGTCTGGTGTCATTTTAATCCCATAGTTTTACTACTTGCTTTTGTGTCTCTTTTTGAATAACAGGAAGTTTAATGATTAATCCTGCAGGAAGAAGTTCGTACTCTGAAAGCCCAGGATTAGCTCTTAACACAATCTCAACTGCTCCTGAGCTGAATCCATAGTAGTTCCAGCAGATTAAATCTAACATATCATTTTCCTTAGTTTTGTAATATATCATTATCAAGTTGTATATCATCAACTGGATTATTTAGTGATCCGTCTGACAACACGTTATCATAGTGCTTCAAACTTAAGTGAAACTCAATCTTTCTTGCTTCACCATTTGGAAAAAAATATCTCTGCGTTTCTTCTATTTTCACAATAACAAAATGGCCTAAAATGTTACCTTGGCCATCAATGAGTAAAAGAGGTTTCGATAAATTTCGCATATTATTTATTTGCCCCAGTCCTCCTGAATAGATTACTCCCGCAAGCTCAATAACGTCCTCTCCAGGACCAATACTTTGAAGTAATGGCTTTTCTCCAATACGCTCAAGTGCAGGCCAGCGATATTCATTCCTGCGTGTGAAACCTCGCTCAGTTAATGAAAATCTATATGGACCAAGAGACAGCATAATTTAATTTATATCATAAAGTGCGCCACTAAATTGCTCTCTAATTCGCTCCATTACTTCATCAGCAATACTACGTACGTCTTGTCCAGAGCTTGGGTGAATATTAACATTAAAGTGATTATTGTGTGTTTTATTCTCTATAGTCTTATTGTGCGCTGCAATTGGGTGCTTAAGGGCGTCGCTTATAGTATTACTTACAGATCTAACTTCTAGTTTAGCCTCATTTTTTTTGCTCCATAGATTATTGATTGTTTTAAAAGGCTGAGTAATATTATTCCAAAACTTTCCTACCCAATCAGAAAAAGATTTCCATACAATTTTTACCGATTCCCAGATAGTAACAAAAAAGTTCTTTACCACTTGCCATTTGGTAATTATCAAAGTTGCAGCAACAGCAAGACCACCAATAATCAGCCCCATAGGGTTGCTCATTACGGCAATTGTCAATGCTTTAAATCCAGCAATTATTGCTGGAAAAACTGCAGAAAGACCTATTTTTACCAAAGTAACAACAGATCCAAACATTTTCCAAGTAGATAAAAGAGCAAATAAGGAACCTTTTACAAAAGTCCAAGCATATCCAAGAGATATGGCTGCTATTTTAATACTAATCAATGTTGCAATCGTACTTATGATCACTGTAGTCAGTACTGGATATTCCTTGGCACAAAGTGCTACTTGTGTAGTTGCTGACCTCAGAAGATTAACAGTAAAATTTAAAGGTGGTAATAGTACAGAACCAAGATTCATTCCTACTTCTGCTATTGAGTTTTTAAGTAACTGAAGGTTGTTTGCTGTAGTATTTGCTCTATTTTCAAACTCCCTTTGCATTGAGCCCTTATATTCCCCGTTTATTAATCGTAAAGATTTTTTGTATTCATCAAGACTACCAATAAGTAGTGCTATATCATCTTGATATTCAAGGCCAAAGAGATCAAAGAGAACGCTAGAACGTTCTTGCTTATCTAGTTTTGCAATTGTTTCTAAAAACTTAACTAATGTGCCTTGTGCATTCTTGCCAATTGCTTTCTCAAATTCCTTAGCATTTATTTTTAGCTGCTGAAAAGCTTTTTGAAAGTTTCCACCCTGTTTACTTGCTGTTTGCAGCTTGCTAAGCATTGCATTGATTGCCGTACCTGCTTTTTCAGGAGTTTTGCCAAGACTAATGAAGCTACTTGCCAGAGCTCCTGCTTCCGCTACAGTTAAGCCAAATTGCCTTGCCGTACCACCAATTCTGTTTAGTGCAGGAACAATGTCCTTAGCTTTTGCGGCAGTGTTATCAGAGATATGATTTATCGCATCACCAACGCTTTTCATTTCACCAATTTTAATTTGGTAAATATTAGAGAGCTTAGCAATAGCATCTCCTGCCTCTTCTGCTGACATATCAAATGCAGTTGCCATCTTGGCCACAGTGTCTGTGAAAACCGTAAGATCCTTAGCTTCAATACCAAGCTGCCCACCACTTGCAGTAATTTGCGCAAGTTCTGCTGCAGATAGCGGAATTGTTCGTGACATTTCCTTTAATGTTTCCCCAAGCTTTGTTAAGCCATTTACATCTGTATCTTCAAACTTTACAACTTTCTTTACATCAGCCATGGCACTCTCAAAACTAATTGCAGCCTTAAGTGGTGCTGCAAGGGTGAGGCCAAGTGCCACAGCATCCATCATTTGAGCTTTGAAATTTGCTCTTTGTGCTAAAACTCCTTTACGTTTTTGCATTACGGAATTTAAAGCTGTATAGTTATTTTTAAGCTTTTCAATAGAAGAGCCAAGTTTAACTTGATCTCCAATAAGAGATTTTATATCTCTACCACTTTTACTGAACTCCGTGCGTAAATGGTGGAGAGCACTTCTTTTTTGTAAATAAGCTGTTTTAGCTTTCAGTGCTGCAGTTTTAGACCTTGTAAACTCGTTTTGCAGGCTCTTACTTGGTGCTCCTGTATTTTTTATCTGCTGAGCAAGAGATTTTGTTTTTATTTCTAGTTCATTCCAAGAACGCCTAGCAAGCAGAGCATCGTGGCTTAATTGTTTAAACTTGAATACTGATTTACTTGATGATTCAAGTTGTTTTATCGTACTACCAATACGAGAAAGTTGCTTCGTGCTACCTGCTATCGTACTATTAAAACTGCTTTGCAGTGTTGCTCCAATTACTATAGAAATTGCCTTCATTTGTATAATTTTCCGCTACTTTCAAACCAAGTAATAAATTCTTCAATATCCATATCAAGCCACTGATTGATTCCACCACCAACCATTGAGCTAAGTGATAATATGCTCAACCTCAATTCTTCTGCTGAGACAAAAAACCTTGTAACGTTTCTTGAATCTTATTGTAGTCTGCTAAATCAAATTCTTCTACTGCTTCTCTTGAAATACTTGCAAGATTTGCAATCAGTGCTACTTCTTTCTCTGCATCGCTATTACCCATACGTTCAACAGCTAAACGATCTCGAACTTTTGGACGGCGTAGAGTTAGCTCTGAAACTAAAATTCCATCGATTTTTATTGGTTCAGTTAATTTAATTTTTTGCATTGTTTTACCCTTTTAGTTAAATTCCTAAAGCTGTGCGCATAGAAGTCATTTGATCAACACCATCGATCTTGCGAATCATATTCTCAGCGTCAATTTCAATCAATTCTCTGCCATCAATGGTAAGCTTATAATAGTTGGCAGCAATTATACATTTTAGTGTTGCTTTTTCAGCAGCCTTCCAGTTACCAAAATCAAGTTCCTTAAAGAGCCCTCTTAAGTTAATTACTACTGATTCGGCATCACTACTTCCCTGCAAACCTCCTCTTAAAGTAAGAGAAACAGCATTATTGTTTATCAATCCGAAAAGTCTAAAGAGCTCAGAGTCATATTCAGAAAAAGTGAAATCTGCTTCAAGCTTTTCCATGCCCATATCAATATTTATTGGAATATCCATACCACCAGCTCTGTATTCTTCTGTTTTTATGGTAAGTTTTGGCAAGGTTACTTCATCTATTTTTCCTGCATAGCCACGACCATCAACAAATACGTTAAAATTCTTTAGGATCTTTGGTAACATCTCTCTTTCTCCTTTTACAATATTGCGCCACTCACAAGGTGTGACCTGAAAGTAATCTGTTCAGCTGGATATGGTGGCGTGAACTCAAAATCAAAAGACACTTTTCCGCTTGCAATATTTGTTGGTGTATTGAGCTCTGGAGTTGCATAACATTTTCCGCTAATAATCGCCCCTTGCGCTTTTAAATTTGCAAGATAAGAATTTACCCCCTCAATCACATCATCTATATAAGTTTTGGTAATATTGCGATCAACTGCCCATAAATGAGCTCGAAGTAGACTATCGTTGATTAAATCTGCAGTCCTTCTCACTGACAAAAAAGCCCATTTTGAGTCATTTGAACATGTTCTATTTCCCCAAAGCCTATAGCCATTTTGATGAATTATCGTTGTTACTTCATTTTCATTCAAGTGGTTTGCTCTACAATTTATATTACCGAGCGTAAAATCAATAGGCCTGCTTGTTCCAACAATACCATTTATCTCTTTATTTGAAGGTGAGTGCCATAAGCCTTGCTCGCTATCTATCTTAGCTATTAAACCAGCTACAAATGAACTTGGAGGGAGAATTTCTTCTTTTCCTTCAATAAAAACCTTAACCCACGGATCAACAACATAAACTCTTGAGCTGCCTACACTTTTTCTCCATTTTATTGCTTCTTCATCATTGGTATTTGGTCCATCTGCTACTATTATTGCTCTTAGCTTTTCTGCTATAGGAATTAAAGCGCTAACCACTGGATTTCCAGCATCTCCAGATAATTGATGAGTAAACTGAGGTGCAATTAGTATTCTTGGCGCAACATGAACTATGCTTTCACTGCTTAAGAACGCTTGAATTCCCTGATATTCTCCAGTTTCTTCGTTAACTCCACCAATGACATTGCTGAGCGTCTCTTCTACTTTCTCCTCAACTCGAATAACTACTACTGTTGCACCAATTTGGGAAAAAATTGCATTAATAGCTGAAGGCAAAGTCCCAGATTGACCAAGTTTTGCTGCTTCTTTTAAGCTTCCTGCTATTAATATTGGTTTATTTAGTGGAAACTTTTGCCCGTCAGCATCAGGTGCAGTACCAATTACTCCAATTACCGATGATTTAGCTGTTCGTACTGTCCTCGCTCCTGAGGTAACCTCGATAACATTTACTCCATGTAGAAACTGTTCTGTCATTTCTTTTTCCCCTTTTCAACTTTCTTGCATTTTTTGTTTACAATTATCTAGCAAAGTTTGCAGCTCTTCCTTACTTTTAGCTTCACCGATTTCCCTTTCAGCTATATCCACCAATTCTTCGCACTTGATTATTGCTTTTTTCGCTCTTTTTGCTTTTTCCTGAATTATTCTTGCCATTTCTACTACTGAAATTCCTCGGACTTTTGCTAATGGCTCTATAATTTCTGCATCTTTTTTGTCTATAGATTCTGGTGCTGCTAAAATGTTCTCTGCGGCTTTTGCTTGTATTTCGTACGACTTAGACTTCTGATGAGAATATCCTGCGTATTGGTGAGTATAGTTATCATAATAAGCATGAAGATTAGAAAGTGCAGAAAACTTCGCATTTTGTAGTAACTCCAATTCAATATCTTCTTGATTCCGCTGAGCAATTTTGCCTCCTTCTGTTAAACAATAGCTTTTTTGCCAATCAAAATCTTCTGGTGCTTCATACCAATCATTTTCAGTTGGCTTGCTTTCAAGTGTTGTTGTTTCTACTTGTTTATCATTTTCAAATCTAATGTAGATAGACATTGTTTGTTACCTCCAAATCTCATACGTGTTAGATAATCCTGGACATTGCCAAGCTTTTAGCGTTCTCTCCACATCTACTTCAAGTCCTGTAGTTAGAACATTGCTACGTATGTTATAAATCCCCCACTGAATAAATTGACCATAGTTGTGTACATAATTTGATGCAAGCATACCTTGACTAACTTGTGTTCTGGAATACAGGTAAGATGATGTGTAAAGTAATATTGCAACTGTTTTTCCTGCTGGAATCTCCACATTACCAGATCCAGCTAATTTGCTATCAGAACTCGTGTATTGGTAAACATTTTTCCATATTATTCTTGAAATTCTTGATTTATTAGAATTGGTATTATCTGGTGTTCCCACAAATAATCCTGCTCCCCCATACTCCGTACTCGAATACGATGATCCAACAAATTCCATTGTCTTATTTATGTTCACATTGGTTGTATTTTTTACAAATACTACTCCAAGTGCAGCATACGGGTAATAGTATATCTCATCATAACTACCCGAAAAACTTTTTGTGCATAACTCTCCGTAAATAAATGTTCCTTTACTTCCCTCTATAAAACTTAGTTGTCTTGGCCGATAAAAACTAACGTAATCTGTATTGTACGTATGGCTACCTGCTAGTAGTTGTAACATATAGTCAGTTTTTGTTATATCACTACTCCACTTTCCAAGCTCTGTCGTAAAAGTTCCGTGGCCAAAATAATTATTTTTTCTGCCAAGTACACCAAATAAGAAAGGTAATGACCCTGGTTCAACCATGTTGCGCTTTCTTATTTCATTTATAAGAGACACTTTTAACTGTTCATCCCGAGTTTTTACCTCATTTATCAGGGATGTTTTTAATTGGTTATCACGAGTTTCTATTTCCCTAATAATTGATGAGCCAGATGGTACATTATTAACAGCACGAAAATCTTCTACTAAACCTTTAAGACCATCTTTATGACTGTTACTAATGCTATTTATTGCTGCAATATTGGCATTCTTTCTCGTATCAAGTAGCGATATATGCGAATCTGATGATGCTTTTAAAGTATTTAAGGAATTATCCCTAAGCTTGTTAATTTCATTGACAGAATCTGTTTTCGCTTCAGTTATTGCAGATATTGAATTTTCCTTATTGCTATTTATGTCACTTAAGTGCGTCCTTGCAGCGCTCAAGAGTTCTTTTAACTTACCATCTGTCATCTGTACAATTTCAGAAACCGCACTTTTGTCGATTATTGATTCCAGTGCTTTAGCAAGATATGCTAGTTGATCTGGTGTACTACTTCCTGCTAAATCTTTAAGCCTTCTCTGTAGTGCATCAATTATCTCTTTTACTTCAGTTATTTGTACAATGTCAGCAATAGCTTTTTTATCTGCTATCAATTCCAGCGATTTTGCAAGATATGCCAGTTGATCAGCCGTGCTATTTGCTGCTAAATCCTTTATCCTTTGCTGTAATGCTTCTATTGCTTCTTTCATTCCCAAAAATTCAAAAAAGTTTCAAATCTAAATCGTTCAAAATTATTTTTAAGTTCATCTTCTCTTTCACTCATATCTTCATCTATCTTTTCTATGGCTCTGCGAATACGTACTACATCTTCTACAGCTATGTTCTCTGGATGCGGCAAAGGATATCCTCGTTTGGTTTGATCAAAAGTCATTTAAATTTTATGTTACTATTACTCTGAGATTTTTGACTTTAGGACGATAAATAACCGTTCCACTTAAAACTAATTTTATCCTTGTCTCATTAGCATTAAAATTTGTCAGCACATGAGTTCTCTCTACCCAATTTTCTCCAATTGGTTTTCCTGATGTTAAATTTACTAATTGCCAATCACTGTTGCTTTTTTGTACATAAGCTTTAACATCTGCAGTGCCAGGTATCAGCGCATCGTACGTTATGGTGATTTTAGTATTAGCTCCTGCTGTAATACTTCTTGTAACATAATCTCCTTTTTCCCCTATATTACCCATAACTAGCTGTAACCCAGGATATAGCACTGGACTTTTTTCTCGCCCTCCTTTTAGGCTTGCCTTTACTGTTAGCTCTCCAGATAGTCTTTCACGCAGTGCAAGTGGCAAATTATCAGACAAAAAGTTCTCTTTTCCCTCTTCATCTGTTAAGATAAATTCCACATTGGTATCAAATGCTACTTTTTCGACGTTCGTCAAAACAATTAAATCTGAAGTATTGGTTGCTGTAACTTTTCCCAGATCAATAACGTGAGAATTTTCGCTAAATTTTGCAGCCAAAAGCCGAAACGTTAAATCTAAATTTTGATGTGGAGTCCAGGTGCTTGCATTGCTTGATGAAAGTAATACTCCTACTTGATATGGCTGGCTTGTTACCCAACGGCTATTTACTGCATCATATTTGCCAAGTTCTGCTATTTTTACTGCAGTATCTGCATCATCAGTAAGTAGTACTATTGCATACTCCTCTCCTGCATGGCAAAACACTGGTGACCACTCTATACGTGTTGCTGTGCCATCTATCTTTATATCTTTTGGCTCAATATAGCTTTCAGCAATGACAGTTTGCGAGGGCACTCCCACTGCTGTTTCTCTAATCTGCACAACAACACGTTTTTTGCCTTTATTTACAAACCATAGTTCCACGCCTCCTATGTGCCTACTTTCATTTAGAGTAAATGTTTGCGCTAAAGGATCAACTCTTCTTGCTGCGATAACTCTTCTTCTTTCCTCTATGGTAATTGTTTTTTTACCAGTATAAGTTGCTTCTCCATAACTGCCTTTATCACCGAAGAACTGCACTAACTTAGTCCCAGCAGGAATGTTTCTTGGTACAGTAAATCTTCCTTTTATTTTTCCTCTGTTATCAGCAATAAATGTTGCGATCATGTTTTTCTTTCAAATATTTTCTATGCTTTAGGTTGAATAAAAATTCCATCAAACTTTAATTCCTTAAGCTTTTCACCAGTTGCAAAACCTTCAATCTCAAAATTTTGAGTTGCTTCTCGCATAAATTCAGTTTCGTATGAGGTGCTTGACAGCAGCTCTGTTGTTTCTTTAACATTAAATACTCTAGTTACTGGACTTTTCCAATTCGTGGTAACCTCCGTCCAGTGGTCAATGTTTTTATTTAGAGTAATTTGTGCCGGGACTGGATCAAAAGCTTGATATGGATTAATCTTTTCTCCTTTAGTCTGTAAAAGCTGCTCCAGTACCGGTTCAAGTTCATACGGCAACAAATAAGTTTTTTCTTCCCCATCAATATCAGCAATAGTTACATCTATTGGTAAAATTAGTTCCTTATTTACTATTGCTGCAGACTGTGAAACTCCTTGATCACGCATATCATCGTCAAAAAACGAATCAACAAATACTCCTTTTTTCGTGGTTGGCTCTCTTGAATTTGCATCACTACGTAGACGTTCCTGTGCAACAAGAGCATAAAGATCATTTATTCCTTTTTTCATTGCTTCAAGCTCATTCATCGGTACAGCATGAATAGCATTATTCACTATTTTTACCCCTTCGCCTTTTTTCCACGTCTGATGAATGTAGCAGAGCAAAAGTTGTCCAGAGGGAGCTTTAGGCATCGATGGTCGCCAAGAGTGGGAAATTCCTTTTATTCTTCTTACCACTCCTTTGCTATCGATAGTAATTAAATCATAGCGTGGCATTTTCCAGGTGTAATCAATCAGAACCAAGCTGTTATCAACTGCTCCTTTTACTTTGCATCCCTGTTCACTTATATCTTCAGGGCTTACATGAGTACGACAGCGGTAAGTTATTTGATAACTACTTCCAGGAGCTGGTTCTTTACCTGGTAATGACCAATCAACGTTTCCTGCGTTTAATTTGTAATCTATACTATTTTCATAAATAACATTGCCTTGTTTAACTTGAATAATCTCAAGTACTGCAGAGTCAGGTATCGGATCAATAGCTCCAGAATATGAACCGTGAGTAACAGTAATAGTTTTCTGAACAGTTATATCTACTTTTTTAATTTCACTTATTGGAAAATCATTAACCTTCAGTTCCATTACTCTTTGGCTATTTGGCTGAAAAGTATGTGGCTCTGATTCAACTGATTTTATATCTGGATCTTCATCAAAAGAAATGCGAATACTGTGAGGTAACTCAATCTCATAGCCATCAACATGAGCTTTGCCCTCATTAATCACAAATATTTCTTTTTTACCTTTTTTTACCCCTTCTTCTCCCTTTTCTTCTTTGTGGAGGAACATCACTTCAAGGCCATTTACAACGTAGGAACCATTTGCCTCTTTGTCATAACGAGCAAGAGCTGTAGTTACTATATTTGCTTGTGGTGGCGGTGAGTGTTCTATTAATACTCCATTTTCAATGTTGTAAATTGGGTAAAATTCGCCATTTGTAGAGTTAACAGTAACACTTTCTACTTGGTATCCCCAAATGATGGAAACTTTAAGCCTTGCAGCTCCTACTTCCTGATAGTTTCTTGTACCAACTGCAGGATCACGAAGATTTTCGTCCTCAAGTTCTGTAATCGTAGATTCTAGATAATAAACACCTATACGCACTGTGGTACTCAGTGGAATAACAAACTCTTTTGCTTCTACTTTTCTAACTGCTCCACGAAGATAGATTTTTCCTCCTTCAAGTGTAACTTTACCAGTTTCTCTATCTATAATACAATTGCTTCCTGTTATAACATCACCATCACGAAATATTGCATCGCCTATACCTTTAAGCTTAGAGAGAGCATACTCCTGAGTCTCGTTTAATTCTGCTGACTGTAGACCTCTTCCAGCAAGAAACAAACTTTTTTCGTATTCTTTGTCAGGATTAAAGCGGTTATAATAACTATTTAAGGTCATTTTATTTCAAAAAGTTACAACAAATGAAAAAGTTTCCCGAGTTGCAGATGTTCTGATAAGTGGCACGGTGTGTTCTAAAACTAACAAAATTCCAGGATTTTCCACGTCTTTTGGCTCAAAATATCTCTGCCCAGATGACACTTTTTCCTTTACCTTTGTACCAACCATAACCCCGAGCTCCCTTATTACTTGATTTGCTGCGTCCGTGAAATCGAAAGTAAATTTAAGATAGAGATTATTAGTTGGTACATTAGAGGGTTTAAACCTACCTGTGGGAGTTAGAAGCTCTCCATCATCATCACCAGTACAAAAGAGTATCTCATCAACAACACGACGTCCAACTTCCTTAATTAATGTTGCAGAAGTAATTAGTTCCGGTGGTGTGTCTTGAGTGTACTCTATAGTGATTACGCTATCTGCTATAATTGCACCATTTTCTACACGCTCAATAGTGCCTGAGCTACTATCAACTATATAATCTATGCTTGACTGATAAATTGTTTGCCCTGTATAAACTTTTACATCTTTAATAGTGTGGTGATCTAAACTTATCTTGCCGCCTGCTGCAAAAGTTTTTTCAACTTTGTAGCTGCTTTCCCAGGTAGAATCTCCAGATCCCCAAGCAAGATGTATCGGTTGCTCTTTTATGCTCGCAGCAATAGCTGCTCTGCCTGATTGTGTGAGTACTGACATAGTTGATTGTGCAGTTGATATTATGTATATACAAGATCCGTAGAAAAAACGTCCAATTTTTTTGCAATAATAGGATCAAAATCTTTCCAAGGGCGATTTAAGTGGCGATGTTCATGCCAAGTAACCATACCTGGATAGAATGCTGCTACGTAATTTTCTAGCTCATGAATGGGATCTTTCTGTTTTGAATCTGAATCATTTTTACAATCAACGTGATATTCCACTAAATTAGACTCTATTATTTTTTGATCAGTAAAATTCTTCGCTTCATAGTAATAAGTTATACTAAATCGCTCTAAAATTGGTGTACGTTGAAAATTCCAAATCTGCTCAGAAAGTTTATCTTCACTTAAGTGAAATGTATGCTCTATTTCTTCATAAGTAGTTGATGCAAAACAAGCATTGATATCCCCTAAATTCCAACTATCTGACAATACTATCAATGCTTTAGCAAACTTAATTTCTGGCAATAAACTCTGTGGTAGAGGATATAGTGCTTCTAAGTTGTACCACTCATGATTTCTTTCATATGTACCGTTGTAATTCTTCGTGTGAGGCTCTGTCTCTCCTAATGTTGCAACATCTAACCTATATAAATCATTACTGTAACTTCTATCATAATGTGATCTAAAAGTGCCAAATTTAAATCTTGGATTTCCTATTTTCAGCTCAAATGAGTTTTTTCTTCCAAACGATAATACTGGTCCTTCTTTTGCTATTTTTACACCTGAGTAGTCTGAAAGAAGATCTCCAAAAATACTTTCATCTAACATAAACCGCTGAGCATTGTAATAGTCATTGAATATTCGCATTAATCGAGATCTTGCCGGTGCAGAAAGTTTTGCCAGAGCAATTACACTATCGACAAAAAAGTCATTAGGAACATCAGAGATGCCAATTTGAAATTCAGCAAAATGCTCTCCTGGTGGTTCTTCTTGAATGGTAATATTATCAATGTTTGCCCATTTCAGCGCCATCTTCAGTGACTGTGGTGTACCGCGCAAACGTTGAAATCTTATTCCGTTTTGTTTAGCTAAGACCCATTCTTTTAATGCACTCTTAGTAGCTTTCTTACCCCAGGATAAAATTTCTCCCAAGCCGTATTCCGCTACTAGCCACGGCAACATTTCAGTCTGTGGGTTAAATTTAAATCCCCGTAGAGAATTTGCATCAAGAGAATAATTAATTATGTCTGTAAGTATTTGCTCTTGCTTTGAAGCATTTGGAGGAAGTATCACCAATTTTTACCTAACACTTAAATTATTTAAAGTAACGCATTCATTATCTTGCACGACGATGTCTTCTATCGGCTCTGTAAGCTCTATATTCTGCATACCTTCTATAAAGAGGTGGGCAATAATCCATGATCTGGTAACATTCCACCCTAAACCTTTAGCAGATTCAAGATCTTTGATAAATTGTTCCTTTACAGCTTCGATAACATCTTTTGATGCAGTAGGGTAAATATGCACTTTAGCATGAATAGTAATGGGAATAATACCACAGCCAATAACTGTAAGCGTATCTGTTAATACACGAATATCATCACGAATAACGTGATTTCTGACGATCTCTAGCAATTCTTCTGAAGGTACTCCATCATTTTCTGTGGAAAGTATTGAAATCTGTACACTTCCTGGTATAGGTGATACCACTTGCGCATCTTTTACTCTCGTGTCAGCAGATAATGCATGATAGCGATAATGCTCTTTACTCCCTGCTGTTGACCAACCAACAATTTTGGCTTTTACCCGCTTCCTTAAGGATTCATCATTCTCTGACTCCTTTCTCAGCACACCATAAAATTCAGCCAAGTGATCAAGGTCATTACCTCTTGCAAAAGCAAGTAAATTTGCCTGTGCTGCATCATTAATCCTTTGCCTAAGCAAAAGTTCACGCCAGGCTGCTACTTCCAGTATCTTTATTGCTGGATCACTCTCAGTTAGTGCAGAAAAACTTGCATTCCGACGCACTAACTCTTCTTTCATTCGCGAAAAGATTTCCTCAAATTTTAATGTTTCGACAATATTTGGTGTTTTCATCCTACTACCTTATACTATAATACCATCAAGGCGGATCAGCTTTCCATTTGGCAGATAGATTCCCTCTAAAATGAGAGTTACTTTACCTTCTTTTATTTCTGTTATTTGTACACGTTTAAGCTTAAATCGACGCTCCCACTTTTCTAATGCTTCTGCAACTGCTGCATAAAGTTCTTGTGCAAAACCAGGTACAATTGGATGATCTATCAGCTCAAATAACCTTGATCCGTAATCTCGGCGCATAACACGAGTGCCAATTGGCGTAGTTAAAATATCAACTATTGATTGTTTTAAATGCTCTATACCACTTATTGTTTTACCAGTTTCAGAATTCATACCACGCATATCACTTACCCTGCAAAGACATCATTGCTTCCTTGTTCTGCCACTGCTCCACAGGAAATTAGGTCACCAGTACGAGCAATGGCTTTGCCATTTACAAACACTGAATCTGACCCCTCAAGAAGGGATTGACTAGTATGTGGTGGTTTATAAGGGTCTGTTGATGCATGTTGTGACCATTCATCTCCTTGACGATGCACAGGCCTACCATTTACAAACACATTACCGCTTCCTCCTATGCCAGGGCTTTGTAAATAATCTCCATGTTGGTTACACATATCACCAAAACGAACAACTTTTCCCTGTTTTGCCAAACTTAAATCTTTGTCTGATTCTGAAAGTCGTTTTTGCCCTAACAATGAACCTCTTGTTTCCTCCTCTCTTCTTGACTCATCTTCACATCCTGATTCATATCCACTTAATTCTGATGTTTGAGAGGTATACTCAATATCACCAATCATAATACCCTTATCATTATTAGCTCTAACATTTTTCTCCGGCTAGTTTAAATCTATTTTTTTCGCATTTAACTTAATGCCACTCTCAGTAATCTCTAGACTTGAGTTCCCAACCTGTAAGACAATCTTTTCATCAGTTATATTTGAACTTGATTTTCCCGTTTTTAAAATAACTTCCTTACTAGTTACTTCCATTTGCGTTTCTTTCACTGCAAAAACAAGAGCTCCTTCTTCTTTGACAGAAATTGTAAACTTATGACCATTTCGGTCATAGTAAATAACTGTTCCATCTTTAAAAACAAAACCGCTTACTTCTTCCTTACTTCCTTCTGGAATAGGATATTTTTTATAATAAATTGCAGGTAAGACAATCCCTTTGGCAATTTCACCAGATGGCGAAAGTACTATCACCTGTTCTCCAATACTTGGTGCAGACCAACTTCTGTCTTCTCCAGCTCTTGCTGTTACCCATGGCAACCAGTCTGTTAATATATTACCTATCATTTTTACACGTACCTTAGCCGTTCCACAGCCTACTTCTTCGACTGTGCCAACTCTAATCAAGTTATTAAGTTTTATTAGTAAGTTCGCATCTTCAAAACTATTCATCATTTTTGCCAACCTTTACATATTTATGCTTATTAGCAACTCCAATATCAGGCGTAAACCCAATGTAAACAGTACTCGGCGGAATACTACTCTCTGCCCATACTGAATCACCAAGATGTACTTCATGCACCCACTCTACCATCCACACTAAATATGCATCGAGCTCTGGCCTAAAATCATCTCCTCCTCCTGAGATAAATTCTCCTGGTGAAATTTTCTTCACTTTCCAAGTGTTTTTATTTACCACTCTTGCTACTTCTGCCGCCAATGCTCTGACAATAATAGGTGCATTTTCTATTGTGCTATCAATCACAATTCGTGCTTCAAATTTTGCTCTCAGCGCTAATTCTTCTGTTCCTGGATCATGTCCTTTTTCAAAGCCACTAAGTTCTATAAATACTGCTGGTGCTATCAATTCTTTCCTGATTGCTGGATAAACCTCACAAGTTTGAATTGCTGGTATCTCTGCCTTTAGCGTATTACAAATTGCCTCATGTAAATTAGTCCAAAATGCCGTCATAAAATAACTCATGTGTAAAATATTTTTCAAATATCCTTTCAACTTCATAATTAACAAGATTTTCTATTATCCTTGAAGCCTCAGGTTCAAGTGGTAGTTTAACCTCCTGTATCGGTAGTGCTGTTCTTCCTACACGTTTAAAAATACCACGATAGCCTCTTGGCATTGTTGCCATAAATTCATCATTAAATGCTGTTCTTATTTTTGCTTGTTTTATATTTATATCATACAGATATGCTCTAATTAAAACTTTCAAAGTGCTTTTTCTTGACTTGATGATTCTTAGTCTTTTTCTAATTACTTTCAGCCTAATTTGCTTTTCTTCACTGATTTCTCGGACAGCCTGAGATTTTAACCATAGTGCCGTTTTGTTTAGCGCTCTTACCGCTGCCAACTCTACTTTGGCTTTGTTAGCATCAATGTCGTGAGTAATTCTCTCAATGTTTTCATTAACTTCAATTTTAAACATCTTTCTCTCCAAGTACTGTACAGTTTATATTCCAAACTATTCCTGAATTACCTCGCAGTGGCGGAGAATATACTTTATATTTACAACCATCAATAACAAAAATATCTCCCACCATTGGCCTGAGTACATCAAAAACGCTTACCTCAAGAAAAAGCATCTCTCCCACAAATTGTCCTTCACCAATCTCGTATAATTTATCTGGCTGTTGCTTTAGTACTTGTACCATATATGACTTATCCTTTGATTCATACAAAGCTACTTTTCCTAAATGAGCAAAACAATCTTTAAATAATCTCTTAATATTCTCTTGCACATTTCTCCGCTATATACTAACATTTATATGCTAAGAAGAGGTAAAGCATTCTTCTGCCTCACACCGCTTTATATTTGCTCTACCTATGTTGCAACGATCTTGACTAGTATTGCTGGACGGTGGCACATTGGCAGAGGGTTTGACTGCGTATGCAAATCAGTCCCTCTATCAAATCTTCTTGGCTCTTGTTTTGCATAGAGTGGCTGTCCAAGAGTATTCACTGTTTCATTAAAATCTGCTGGTGCAAAATATGTTGTAAATGTGCTTGCTGTTCCTACTGGAAAACAGTGCCCCGTATCCCTTTCTATAAATCTTCTCACGGTTCCTTCAGGATCAGTTGCTTGTCCTCTATATTCCTCAAACGTTATTCCACAGAACGTAAATCCTGACCTCATATCATTTCTTAGCGCTGCTCCTTCTTGCCATCTCTCATATGCTTCTTTCACTTTAGCATGAGAAGTAAGTGCATCAAAAAACTCAGGGCTTACTAAAGCATGAATTCCTGTCATATATTCACCACTTAGATTATCTTCTATGTGCCTCAATACTTCCAGACACTTACGTTTTACATCAGTTATCGCTGCTCCCAGTGCAAAATTTACTACTTTTGGTGTTATTTCAAATTCGTTGTACAGATTTAACAATTCACTGCCATCTGCGTCCAGAATTATTCCTTTCAGCGCTCCCATACGCAAATGCTCCAACGTTATTGCATGTTTATTTCTCATTAGCTGCAAATGGTCAGTTATTACATCTGCCAGCGCTTTAAGTTCACTTTCTGATCCAAATGCTCTTATTCCCTGTACTTCTTCTGGTAACACTACATCATCATGCGGAATATGTGGAATCGTAAATGTTCTTACCTTTCTTTTTCCTCTTTTTCCTACTGTTGCTGGTGCTCCGGGTACTTGCGTTGGTAGTAAACTTAATACTCCATTTTGCTCTTCTATGGTAATATGTCTAAATCTTACTGACCTACTTGGAAATAAATTTAAATTTTCAACCCGTCCATAATTTATCGGCAATATATTCATCGCATTAGTTAGTGCCGTCATACTAAATGCTGTATTTGTAAATGGATTTTGCATTTTTTCTTTTCCCCCTTTGTGTTTTTTATTGTTTAATATAGCTTTAGACTGCTTTACGGATAATGATCCCTCGTGTTTCAAGTTGCTTTATTGCTGCATTTTTCTGCTCTTCAGTGATATTTGCTGGCCATACAACTGCATGATCTGCTAGCATTGCACCGCGAGCAATAATTACTCCTTTAGCATTTTCCTTTGCGTTTACATCACTTGAAATTACTCCTATTGCCGTTTGTGTGCCATCGGTTGCTGTTAGATTTAAGACCCTAATAAAACCATCTTCAGTCTTTTTAGCAACTACTGCACCAAGCTTGAGATTCTGTCCTTTGGCAACAGTTATTTGATCTCGTGAATATAAATTTGATGCTTCATATTTTAGAAGATCACCAAGGTTATTTTGTTCTGTTATACTACTCATTTTGCTTTTCTCCTTTTGTTATATATTTTAAATGCCTACGACTTTTCGCTACCTGCATCATCAACTCTTCTCCTGAATTCTGTGGTATTGTACTTATTATCTCTGTCTTCTTTGTTCTTTCTGCAAGTAATTCCATTAAAACTTCCCTTGCTTGCTCAACACTTACACTCTGCTCAATAAATTCTCCTATTTTCTCTGGCATCTTTGATATATTACATAAACGTATTAATTCAAGAACTTCAGTACGATACTTAGTTAAATTATTAGTTTCTTCTTTTAGGTCAGTTATAGTTTGTTCGTTCATAGTAATACTCCTGTTTTTATTAATATATTTAAACTCTGAAAGAATTGTAATTCCATCTGCAAGACCTATTTCTACTGCTTTCTCGCCAAAATATAGCCCTGCTTCTGTTGATTTGATTGCCTCTACAGAAAGGTTTCTATTGCGTGCTATTAGCTCAACCAGCATTCCATATAAACGATTCACTTCGCTTTTTAGGTTTTCTAAACTCTCAGAAGTTATTGGCTCATGTGGATTTAAATCATTTTTTCTACTTCCTGCAAATACTGTCGTATATTTTATTCCCTGTTTTTCATCAAACCCACTTTGATCTATATGACTTGCTATTACTCCTATGCTTCCTACTCCTGAAGTTCTACTCACAAATACCTTTTCAGCGCTAGAAGCTATAGCGTACGCTGCAGAATATGCATCATCATTTGCTATCGCTATTATCCTCTTTTTTCCCCTTGCACTGTAAATAAAATCAGCAAGGTCAAACACTCCATTGACCTCTCCTCCAGGACTGTCTATATCCAACAGGATTGTTTCTATATCACTATCTTCTATTGCTTGTGTAATTTGTGCTTCTATTTGATTATAGGAAGTCATTCCAAAAATATCATCAAAAGTTTCTGACTTTTTTGTCAAGATTCCATGTATCGGTATTATTCCTCTTTCACTATTTCTTACTGCATGTTTTATATTTTTAAAGATAGGCTGCTTTCCTGTTTGTAGTGACAGTAATTCAAAACTCCTTGGTTCTACCATTACACATCTGTTTAGCCATTGTTGTTTCATATCACCTCTTGATTGGCCGTAACGTCAGAATCAAAACTTAAGCCCAGTTCACTTGCACGTCTTTGATCTTCAGCAATTTCCTGCTCAATTTCTTCTACATCGTAACCCATTTCTGATACTACTTCTGATCGACTCTTAAATCCATTTCTTACTGCCATTTGCTGTGCTTGCTGATCTTTTAGCGGATCGACCCAATCAAATCCCTGTGGTATCCATTTTACTTCTTTTTTTGCTCCTTCTTTTCCCTTTGTCCATTCTTCACCTATGTCTAGTTCTCCAGAAAGTAGTGCTAACTCTAACCATCTATCCCATACAGGACGGCAAAACTGAAATACCATTATGTTATGCTGTAACATTGTACATCTCCTACGAAACTCTATTAATCCTGCTCTGATTGATGAATAATTAACGCCACTTAGATCCCCAGTTAGTTGCTCATATGTTATTCCTGTACCTATTGCTATTGCTCTCAGCTGCTGTCTCATGAATGCTTCATAACTTCCTCCAACATCCGATGGTTCTGAAAATTTTATATCTTCTCCTGGGTCTAAAAGCTGCATTGTTCCAGGCTCTAAACCAGATAGTGCTACTCCTTGCTCATTACTTTCACCTTCTCCTAAAATATTTGCTTCTGGATCGAGTCTCGTAATAAATCCTGCAAACATCGCCGCTGTCTTTTTTCTCACTAGCTCTGCATCATCGTATTGATCAAGCTCATAGAGCTTTAGCAGTATATTAGAAAGCCATGGCTCTCCCCTAATTTGCCCAGGTCTTAGTGGTCTATAGATATGTAAAACATCGTTTGCTGGTACTCTTACTGATTCTCCAAACGTACTTTCACCAGGGTGTTCTTTAAATAGGTAGTATGCTTCCCTTTGCCCAAGTCTATTGAACTCAATCCCGTTTCTTATTACATTACCATTTGCTAAAGTTTGATTTGTTTTATTATCTAAGTGTTCAGATTCAAGCACTTGTAATTGCAACGGTACACACAGACCATCTCCAGGTTTTCTTGTTCTTAACCGTATGAAACATTCCCCGCCTTCTATCATGCTCCTACAAACCAGTGCTTGCAGTCCATAAAAATCATTTACTCCACTACTGTCTGCTTCATCTGTCCATCTCAGCCATAACTCTTGCACTCTTTTCCGAAACTCTGGATCTTTAGCTTTTGATTGCGGTTTTATTCCTGTTCCAATCGAGTTACTTACTATTGTATCAATGATATTTGCTGCATATGGATTTTTTCTTACCATATCACGAGAGCGGCTACGCAAGTGCTCAAGGCTTTGAGAGAGTAAATTATTTATGCTTCCCGTTTCTCCTTGCCAATACATTACCCTTCTTCCTGAGCCAGATGCATCCCAGGCTGAGCTTTTGATTTTTGGCTTGCTAAATAGTTGTTTGAATGATTTTAGTAACATTACAAAACTCCCTTGTTAGTAGCAAAAATAATTTTCCTCTTCGGCTTCATTCCAACAATCTTTAGTTCAGCCTTAATACGTTGTCTTAAGCTTAGTAAATCATTTATATCTACTTCTGCATATCTCACCACATGGTCACCATATGCAATTGATACCACTCGCTCTCCGTTTTGCAGCTTCTTTATCGCTTCTTCAATTTGAACTAAATACTCTTCGTTATACATTTACTACTTGCTGATCCACTTACTTTTCACTATTTTCTTTGATTTTTTACTTTCTGGTTTTTCACTTAAACTATTCCATTTATTTTCTTGCCACCTATCAATTCCAAGCGCAATAGATGCAGCTCTCGCATAAATTCGGCAATCTAGCACTTCATTTCTTTCTCTTACCTTTTGCCACTCCTGTTTGGTGTATCCCTTTACTACCTTGCTGACTAACTGCTCTGCCGTTAGCTGCTTAAAATACTCAGGTGCATACTCGGGAAAATGACAATACCCTGCTGGCACTTTCTCTTCTTCTTTTAAAACATTAAGTAATTGAAAAAGTTCTGACTTTAATATTGATACTCCTACTGGCCAGAGCTTTATTCCTCTTTTCAGCTTTTGCCCACCAACTGTTATATCTACTCTGCTTGGACTGCTAAGTGGTACTAGAGCTTTATTTACACCTTTGACTGCCATTACTCTTCCACAGCCTTGATGACCCCTTACCCAGTTGTAAACTTCCTGCGTTGCATACCCTGCATCAACTGCCATCATGCTTATCATATATTCAAGCCCATTTTCACCGATAAAATGATGATTTAACAGCTCTGAAAGCTTTCCCCATACTTCTCCACCTCCTGTATCTCCTTCAAATACTCGGTAGTCTATTGACCAACTTTCACGGCTTTTTCCCCATGCGACAACTTCCACCTCTAGACGATCTTTTTGGACATCTACTCCTGCAGTAAGTACCACTTCGCCCCTTGGTACTGTACCTATCGGAAAAGATTCTCTTCTATTAAATAATTGCTTCCAATCTGGTACTTCTCCTTTGTCTACCCAAGTTTCTCCTAAAGTGGTATTTATCCAAACTTTTAGTAATTGCTCATTTTCCTTTGCATGCAGATAATCTTCCACTGCTTGTTTCCAACTATACCAGCCTACTGGGCTATACAAGCTTGATAAATGAAACCCTTTTTTTTCACCTTTTACTCTATTAGTAGGCCTCCACTCTCCTTTAGCTAGCATCTCTGTCTTCTGATGATTTTCTATTTTGCCGTTACACTCTATACACACATAGTGCGCTGTATTTGGATTTTTATCTTCCCACTTTATTTGCAGCCATTTCAGCACCTGATAGTAATTACAATGTGGACAAGGTACAAAAAAGTATCGTTTGTCTGAGCTCTCAAATTCCTTCTCTATTCTGCTTATTCCATGAACCGTTGGTGTCGATACCAAAAAAATCTTTCGACGAGCAAAAGTATTAGTTCGGGCTATACTGAGAAGAACTGGATCTCCTTCTCCTCCTGAATCTCCTGGATAGGCATCTATTTCATCAAGAAAGAGATATTTTACTGGCATGGATCTAAGTCCTACACTGCTATTCGCTCCAGTTATTACTACTATTCCACCTGGAAACTCCTTACTTTGTACAGTATTGCCTGAGTCTCTTGATCTTGGGTCTTTTACTTTACTCTTTAAACATGGTGTACTCTCTATCAACGGTGCAAATCTTCCCTTCGACCAACGTTTTCCCATTTCGACTGTTGGCTGTACTACTAGCATTGGTCCTGGTGTTTGATCGATGATATAGCCAATCCAATTGTTGCCAGCTTCTGTTCCCCCAATCTGCGCTCCTTTCATGAATACTACTTTCTCCGCTGACGAAGATGGAGATAGTGAATCCATTATTTCTTTTAAATAAGGAGTTCTTTCTGTTCTCCATTTACCTGGCTCTGATGCTGCAGTTGGCGCTAAAACTCGATACTCATTCGCCCACTCTGATACTTTAAGCTCTGGATCTGGTCTTAAACCTTCAGAAAAAGCTCTAGCGTATATCATTGTCTGCATCTACTCATAATTGGTTCTATCTCAATATTGTTAACAGTAGAGTTTATTCCTCCACACTCCTCCAATTCCATAAACATCTTTTTCTGAAATTCGTTTTCTATATATCTTTTGCTCATCTCACTTATCATTATTGCTATAATAAGCGCAAATATCCCTGTTATTGTTGCAAAAATGATTGCACTGCTTATTGTTGTTGCTGTTAACCCTATACATACCGCTATTGCTACTGCACTTACTGAGGTAAAAACACAGATCACATTGTTGTATTTTCTTACTTTTGCATCTCTATGTTCTATACACCTATAATAAACTGGTACAGACTTGCCTATCTCGTCTGGTAATTTGATGCTCTTTTCTTTAAATAAAGTTTTTAGCAACTCTAAATTATTTGACTTGATTGCTAAGTGCAGAACAGGTGTATAATTTGCTCCTTTTGTCAGCAATAACTTTACTACATGTAAATGCCTTTTTTCTGCAGCAAGGTAAATCGGTGATAGACCTTTATTATTTGAAATATCAATATCAATTTCTTCTTTTAAGATAGACTCTACAATCTCAATTTCTCCTCTTTGTGCAGCTAAATGGAGTAGACTATTCTTTTCAGAACCGTATTTATTACTCATCAAAGCCTTCTTTATCTCAGGTTTAGCGTAATCAAATGGTGTCTTGCCGCTATCGTCTTTTACCAGAGGGTCTATATCTTCTCGTGTTAGTAAAACCTCTATTGTTTTAAGTCTTTCAGCGTAATGTAGTGGCGTTTTATTTTCGTAATCTTGTAAATTGACTTGAGCATTAGGCTCCCTTATTAAGCATTTGAGAATATCAAGACATAAGTCTCTTTCATCGTAATTAGTATTACTTACAGCTATATGAACAGGCGACAATTTCATTGAGTTTTGTCCCATACGTGCACTATTTACATCTGCTCCAAGTTTCAGCAGTAACTTTACTATCTCTAACTTTTTATTATTAACTGCATAGTGCATTGGTGTCTGATTTCGCGCATCAAAGACATCTATTTCAGCTTTTCCTTCTCTTATCAAAATCTTTACAACTTCTGCATGTCCTATTCCTGCTGCTAGATGTAATGGCGTATGATGCAGAGCATTTCGTACATTAACGTCAATACCTTTTCCTATCAAATATCTGACTGCATTAACTTCACCTATCATTGCAGCTAAATGAAGTAAACTATCTTGTTCTGACCCGTATTTGTTACTAATTAACGCTTTCAATATTTCTGCTTTTTTCTCTTCTTTGGCGTAATCAAGAGATGTTTTACCTTCATTATCTTCCACAAAAGGATTAATGTTCTTCTTCGTGAGTAACAAATCCACCATACTTAATTCATCAAATTCTATAGCACAATGTAGTGGTGTCTTTCCATTTAATCCTCTGACATTAACATCTAATCCAGGTTGATTAATGAGACACTTTATTAACTCCAAACTTAAGTTATTAGCCATTTTATATTCAAAATCTTTCTTATATTTGAAATTTAGTATTAGATAATTCTTGTAATGAGTTTGTAATCTCTTCAGTTAGCACCATATGAATCTTTTCAGTGTCACTCAGTGATGCAAGCAATGCTGAAACTCTATTTGGAATATTAAGCAAATTATTACGGACAACTCTTGCTACGTTAAATGCTTCAGTTTTTACCTCTTCAATTGACACAAATTTGCCTATTTCAGCTTTCACTTTAGCTTCCAAAAGTTTACCACGTTCGGTTTCATTTTTTATTCGCGTTTTTAGCAATATCGTTGAAAGTGTTTCTCCGCGCTCTTTTCTTCTCAGTGGTTGACTTGGATCTCTTATTGCTGCTACCGCTTCATTTGCTTGTTCTCGGTCAATAAGTCCATCTTCCAGCTCAACTATTCCTTTTTTTACTAAAGAACAGACATATTGCCTCGAAAACCCTTTTTCCCTTGCCCATTCTGCTTGCGTAATTCTCACCTTTTTTTTCTCCTTATTTTAGCACTGCTCAGCTATAATTTCGTAAGTAGTTAACATTTGAAATATGTCTAACGCTAAAGAAGGCCCGAGGTCGGGACCACCAAACCCTCCAGCCTGGCCAAAAGGACCCACTTTTTATGATATCTTCAACGTATTGAAATCTTTACTAAAATTCATAACATAGAACATTAATGCTAAAGAATCTGCTTCATTATCATCTGTTGGACAAAAACCCTTTTCCTGCACTGCTTCAATTACATCAGCTTTACTTGCATTGCCCTTGCCAGTTATAAAACGTTTAATAGTCTTAACCGAAACACCTTGATAGGGAATATTACTTTCTTCACACCAAGCAGAAAGGTGTGCTAAAAACCCTCCATAGATATGTGCAGCATCAGTTCCCAAGTGTCTTCTCACTTCTTCAAAGTATACAACTTCAATGCCTGGAAATTTATACTTAAGTGAATTAAGCCAATTACGAAAATTTAAAAACTGCATTCCACCACCACTAAACCTGCTAACATGAAAACTCTTACTTCCACTTTGCACTATTCCATCATTTAAAATAGTCCAGCCGGTTTGTTTGCCAAGATCTAGGGTGAGCATTTCCTTTCAATTGCCGAGTACATATATATACAAGATTTGAAAAAATTACGTCCAAAAAATCTTTAATTTTCGAAATTTAACAACTAACATAAAAACTCTTTTACAGCCAGTTTGTTTACCAAGCCTTTCAATTGTTGTGTACATATATATACAAGATTTGAAAAATTTTCGTCCAAAAAATCTTCAAATTTTTAGGAATTTTTTTTTATAATTCTTGAATTTGAAGACCTTTCAAACGGGTTTCTCTACTTTTAGAGGTTTTTATTATTCTACTCTTATATTTTATATGTTTTTATATATGTGTATATTTTTATATATGTATTATATATATATATTATATATAAGGGTTTCAGGAAGCTAGAATCCTCCATATTGGCGGACTTCAGATATGCCGTTCCTAGGAACGGTTTTAGGAACGCATGGTGAAAACCCGCCATACAGGCTAATTCTAGATTCCTGATTCCTAATTCCTGATTTAGGAAGCCAGTAATTAGGAACGGAACTTAAGGTTATAGAGAGCATACTTTTCAACTATTTTCCTCTTAAAAATTTAAGCTATTCTTTTAATAGCGAAATCCACATTTTTAGCTCTTTAGGTGATATTGAATTTCAAAATATGAAATTCTTATATATTTTTAATATAACTTTAGGAAGCCTGAGCTACCCATTCTTAAAAATATTGAAATCCATTTAAAATAGATTCCAAAAACCTAAACTGTATTATTTTAAATTGCATCAGTATTATTCTCAAAAAAAAATAACAGAATATCAATAGATTAAAAATCGCATCAGTATTATTTATTTTTGCTCCTGTCCTACATAATAGCATTAATAACTCTCATCCTTAAAAGCATCAATTTGTTTTTAAGGAAAGTTATGAAATTACAAAACTACCATATAGTTATTAAAAATGTAAAATATCAAGCTTATAGACTAAAACTTGCTAAGTGCTTTATTAATGAAGCTCACGAAGATCTTGAGCAAGAACTCTTCTGTGAAATTTGGCCATATCTTGACCAGTATGATGAAGACAAAAGTAGCTTTAATACCTTTGTAGCAAGATTAACTGAAAATAAAGCTATTAACTTGCTAAAGAAACAGCGATGTGCAAAACGTGATATCAACAATTACATTAGTATTGATGTAACAGAGCTATTTGAGGGTGAAATAACAAAACGCATTGATGTAGACTATATGATCTCGGTTTTACCAAAGGAATGGCAAAATATATGTGAGCAACTTAAATTTTTTAACTTACATGAAGTTGCCAAAATGAACAACGTTTCAAGAACCACTTTAAACAATATTATCAAGAAGATACGTGCCAAACTTTCTCCTATTTACTACGAAGGCAAAAAGAAAAATTGAACAAAATTTTTGCCTTTCTTGTATATATATACATCGTAGCATGGATAAATAATGGTTCTTAAAATTTTGAATAATAATGAAAGATTGCAAACAATATCAACTGTAAAAATGGTCATCTTTGGTCCTTATGGTATTGGTAAAACAAGTCTCCTAAAGACCGTAGATGAACCAACACTTTGCCTTGATTTTGAAGCAGGGCTTCTTGCTGTTCAAGATTGGCAAGGAGATTCAATTAGTCTTCGCACTTGGAATGAAGCTAGAGATATTGCTTGTCTTATAGGGGGGCCTAATCCTGCGCTGAAGTCTGATCAAGCATATAGCCAAAGACACCATGAACATGTATCTGGTAAGTACAAAGATCTTTTCTCTGAGTTTTCTAAATACCGATGCATTTTTGTAGATAGCATAACCGTTGCTTCACGTTTATGTCTATTATGGGCAAAAATGCAACCTGAAGCTTTTTCTGAGAGATCGGGAAAACAGGACATGAGAGCTGCCTATGGATTACTTGCTCAGGAGATGATGGCTTGGCTCAATCAATTTCAACACATCAGAGACAAAGACATCATCATAGTTGGCACTTTAGGTCAATATCTCGATGACTTCAATCGTCCAATTTGGCTACCTCAATGCGAAGGAACTAAAACTGCTAGTGAAATTCCTGGGATAGTTGACGAAGTAATCAGTATGGTTGGAATCAAGAAAGATGATGGAACGGAGAAGCGCTCTTTTGTTTGCCACACTTTAAATCCCTGGGGATACCCAGCTAAGGATCGTAGTGGACGTCTGAGTATGGTTGAAGAACCACACTTAGGTAAGCTGCTTACAAAGATTAAAAGCAAGTTTTAAAATTTAAACATGGAGAGTGATATATGTTACAAAACCTATTAACTGATTTTAACACTGTAAAACCGCAAAGTAGACTAATACCTAAAGGTACAATAGTAAAGGTAAAAATGACAATCAAGCCTGGAGGTTATGAGCATTGGTTTACTAAAAGCCCCACTACCGGTAGCATTTATTTAAATACAGAATTTACCGTTATTGAAGGTCTATATGAAAAGCATAAGATTTACCAAATAATTGGTATTAAAAGTAGTAAAGCAGAAGATACTTGGGGAGAAATGGGTCGCTCTATGCTTCGCAGTATCTTGGAATCAGCACGTGACATTCATCCACATGATAACTCAGAAAGTGCAATCCTTGCTCGTAAGCTAAATTCAATTGCAGAATTAAATGGCTTAGAGTTTACAGTAAAGGTAGGTGTTATAACTGATGAATATGGAGAGAAGAACAAAATTGCTTCGGTAGTTACTCCAGAATACCGCAAAAATTATGAAATTGACAGAGTACCATTTTGAAGTACGACGAGGAAAAGCTTTGGTCTGCTGTCGTTACTAGAGGTATTCAGGACGCAGTAGGAAAAAACCCAAAGCTAAGAGAAGAAGCAATTAATTGGCTGAATTCAAAATCTTTTGAAACTGTTTGTGAGCTAGCTAATCTCAACTTTACACGTATGAAAAATATGTATGGGAATTTTATGTCTAAAAAGCAAAAAGAGTTAAAGATGTTATTGATTGATAATATCAAGGAGTGTGTTTCTTACCTACTTCCAAATGGTGAGTTTTACCGAGAAAAAACTTATATTGGAGACTTAAATGGAAATACAATTACAGTTAAAATAGTAGGTAAGGAAGCTGGTGATTGGCGTAATTTTACTGAAGGAACTGGTGGTGATATTATTGATCTTTGGATTTTAATTAAGGGTGATATATATTCTGCTAGAAAGTGGCTCAATAAAAAATCAAAGAGTGGAGAAAAAAAAGGGGGGAAAAGAGAAGAAAAAATATTTTCTGTAAAGCAGTACTTAAGTGATCAATCACCAATACCAGAAGACATAATAGCTCCACGAATTCTCACTCCAGGTGGTCTTTTAGTCATTGGTGGTACGCCAAAGGTTGGCAAAAGTTATTTTCTTCTCTCTTTGCTTGCACATCTTGCAGCAGGAGTGTCGTTTCTTAAGATGAAGTCAGCAAGGCCACTAAAAATAGTCTATCTGCAAAATGAGATGGAGTACAATTATATCAGGGAACGCATACAACAAATCATAACTAATCAAAGGCTACCAAATCTAGCAGAAGAAAACTTGATCATTACTACAAAGATGAGATTAACTTTAAATGATGAAGGTATAGAGAGAATAAAAGAGATCATAGGGGAAAAATTTAAAACGATAGATCTTATCGTCTTGGATTCGATTGACTATGAAAATATATTTTCTGGCCTGCAAAGTAGAATAGAAAAACTACGTTCTATAATTAATCCTATGGCTGGAATAATTATTACACGTCATACCAGAAAAGTATCCACAGCTACACTCGCAAAAAGTCCTTTTCAAGCTTTAATTGGTGCTAATGCTTTAAGAAGTTTTTATACATCTGGTATGGTAATGTTTCAACCAAATAAACGTGCAAATGTCTTGCAAGTAGTATATGAGCTAAGAAACGGTAAATCAATACCAGCAAAATTCATTAGCAGAGTAAATGGGCGTTGGCAGAACTCTAAAGTTATAGCTACGGCTTAATTTATCCACAAAAACCGACACTATGCTAGAGCTAAAAACTCAGCTTTTGCAAAACATCAGATCTTGTCTTTTTTACCTACTACCAGGAGGGACATTTCGTGGTGATAAGTTTTATGTAGGTGATGTACAGGGTAACAAGGGCAAAAGTACTGTAATAGAGTTAACAGGCGAAAGAGCCGGATTATGGAAAGATTTTGCAACGGGAGAAGGTGGTGACATTATTGATCTTTGGGCAACGGTACACGGGAAGAATGCGAAAACAGAATTTCCTGAAGTAATGCTCTCAATAAGTGAATGGCTTGGCATCAAAGAAAAAAATAATATTAGAGATCTAGAACAATATCTGACTTGTAGTTGGAACTACTACGATGAAAATAACCAATTGATTGTAATAGTCTACCGTTATGATCCTCCTTTAGAGAAAAAACAGTTTAAACCATTTGATGCTAAAAAGCAGAGATTCAAAGAGCCAGAGATAAGGCCACTCTACAACATTCCAGGTATCTTAAAATCAGATAAGGTTGTTCTGGTTGAAGGAGAAAAATGCGCAGAAGTACTTATAGAGAAAGGAATAACTGCAACAACAGCAATGTTTGGAGCAAATGCACCTATTGATAAAACAGATTGGACTCCGCTAAAAGGTAAACATATTATCATTTGGCCAGACAATGATGAAGCAAGTAATAAATATGCTAAAAACGCTGAAAAGAAACTTTTAGAACTTGGTGTTGCATCACTTGCTACGCTTAGGATTCCACCAGATAAACTAAGGAGTTGGGATGCTGCTGATGCTGTACAAGAGAATATAGATATTTTTGACTTCATCGAAAAAAACTCAAGAAAAATAATTATTAAATCACCGCTTGATATTTTTAGCTGGAGTGTGGAGCGTTTTGTAGGTCCAGTACCAAAGCAAAGATTCTTAGTTGAAGGATTATTTCCTTTGGGTGTCACATCTATTTTAGCTGCAATGGGTGATACTGGTAAAGGTATGCTTCTTCTTGACCTAGCCCTCAAGGTTGCAGCTAGCATAGATCAGGTATGCGGATTTGGCCAACTTGTTACTGAACACGGATCTGTTGTGGTATTTTCTGCAGAAGATGATACAAATGAAATACATCGTCGCTTAGAACGACTTGATCCCAAATGTGAAAGATTAAAATATAAAGATAGGCTATTTATTGTACCACTGCCAAATATAGGAGGATCTTTTGCCATACTTAAGAATGTTCGCGGTAAAGTTGTAGAAATATCTCCAGAATTTGAGTCGGTAATGAAGCAGCTGAGGAGAATAAAGGACTTAAAGCTCATTATATTTGATCCCCTTGCTTCTTTCATTCATGCAGATTTAAATGCTGATCCAGCAGTAGGGGATTATCTCATGTGTTTATTATCTGATTTAGCATGTAGCACTGGGGCTTCAATAATTACTGCACATCATATGAGAAAGCTGAAGGGAGAAAAGCCTATATCAACAGTAGAGCAAGCACGAGATGCTATTCGAGGTACTTCTGCTCTCGTAAATGGAGTCAGGTGTTCTTTTGCTTTTTGGCCTGTTGAAGATATGACTAAACCAATGATTTTTAGGTCAATTGGAAAAATCCCAAGACAAAATGCACTATTTTATGGAGCTGTTGTTAAGGCAAATGGCCTGGCTGATCGTACCATACGCACTTACCTAAGAAATGAAGAAACAGGGCTATTGGAAGACATTACTGAACAATTAAAAGCTCAAAATATTAGCGATAAAGATCTTAAAATATATCTTACTGATTCAATTGCGCGAGCTGCTAGTTCAGGACATCCATTTACTCATACAGGAAGTGCAGGAATACATAAACAACGACATAGATTGCCTGAAGTTTTTCATAGTATGGGAAGGGATAGACTAGAGCGTATAGTTCAGGAGCTTTTACAAGCAAAGCAAATAGTTAAAGGAATGGCTAATGGTTCAAAAGAAGATAAATGGCTTGATGTAAAAACAGGACCATTTGCACGTGGAGTTGGAAAATTTACTCATGGAGCTGAAAATTTTTAAAAAACATAGTTGATTCTATTTTTTTATAGTCAAAGTAAAAGGGTTAATACGATAACCATGTGATGATCTTTGCCAACCAAGTGTTTGTATTACATCATCACGTTCAATACTTAATCCTAATTTCTCAGCAAGTATAGATTTGATTGTTCTTTGCATTTTATTTAATGGTTTTCTGATTTGTTGTTCTAAATCTGCTTCTAAATTAAGTCCCAAGAGCTTTTCTAACTGATTAATATTGAGAAGCGTATGTTTTTCAGGTGGTAACTCTTTCTCGCAGTCATGTAAAAATTGCCTAAATAATATTCGAAAAATATTAAGACATGATGCAGCTTTTTTATTTATAACTTCAATACTATTAACATATACCATACCTTTAACTACTTGTAACTCCAAAAGCTTTGTTGGTATAATTGGTTCAATACGTTTAAGCGAAATATATGAAGCTGGTAAAACTTGCAAAGAAGTATTTTCTACTACCTCTGGTACTCCTCTTTTAGCTGCTTCTTGAAATATCTCAGTTAAAGTTTTAAGCTGACAAAACAGTTTCACCATTGGCACTACATATAAACTCAATAATAGATTCGGTATATCTTTTTTTAGAGTGATTAGAACTGTCGGATGGACTCTAAGTTTATCTATTGTTAAAAATATCGCATCAGTACAAAAATCAAGGATTATTAGATTTACAATGCGACCTTGATTACAAATATAATAAACTCCTTTTTCTACTTTTTCCCACATAAGTCTTGAATCATTCAACTTTATTTCAAACCAGTCTATGATTCTCTCTGTATTTAAGTATATGGATAAGAGATGAAATCTCTGTTTTTTATAAGTATTAGGCAAAATATGACGAGAGCAGTTTTCACAAATAGCGTCATCACATGCTTCATCAAAGTCTGGATCAATAAAAATCTCATTGCTACAACTTGGATCAATTACATTCGGCCAATCAAGATGATCTTCTTCACGAGAACAAACAATATAGCACCTTTCTTGCATTTTTATCAATCCAAGATCAAATAAGTATCTTGCTGCTTTAATATGATTTTGACTTGGATTGATCCAGGAATTATTCAAACTTAAAAGATCAGCAATTTGCTCGTGAAAGGATTTTAAGACCATAAGATTGTTCCATATGTTTCTTCAGGTCCTCTCTTTCTTTTTTATTGAGTGGATGCTCTGAATAATAAACTTCCCCACTTATTTTGAAAGAAAATGTTACCTTTTTGTTTTGGAACATTACTTTAGCTGATTGAATAGATTGTAGTATGTTGCCAATAGCTGGCTTTAAAATATGTAACTCTGGTGCAATAGGATCATATGGCTTTACACTCAAAGTAAGATATGTATTACTATTTTTAAAATAATCTGACTTAAAATTTAACTCAAATATACAAATGTCAGGGTCAGAACCATCTATACATGCTTGAAGAAATTTGTACACTTGTAATGGAAAGTTCTTATCTTGTATATTTACAAAAGTACATTCGCAGTTAAAATAACCACTTACAATACTATTTGCTATTTCCACAGCTTTATTGGTATTTTTAGCACAGAGATTAACCTTTGTACCATCAATCGAAAAATCTAAAATCATCCACTCAGGTTTATGGCCATGAACAACTTTGTTTGAATTAAGCAGTAAATCCATGTCACTTCCTCGACGTACAAACATATATATCCGATCTTGATGATGGAAAAAACCCTGCAATTGGTTTTCAAACTTCAGTATCTGCTCTACAGCTTCTTGTGACATAAATTCCTTGAATGAAGTGTTTATTTGTCTTGGTGATTTCTGTAGAGCAAATGATACGAAACCTCTCTTTTGTACTTTATCAAAGTGATAGACAGATTTTAGAAGTTCACAATTTATGTGAAATAGTAAAAACAATAAGGATCTTTTATCATACTTGGTATTGTTTTTTACCAGGTACGATCTCATTAACTTCTCAGTCAGAGCAAATCTTGCTACTTCACTAACTGTAGCCTCAAGTTTTGTACGATCAAAGTAGCTAATGAGATAATAGTCAAAAAGAGAGTCAGAGTAACTGGTAAGTATCTTACGTTTTTGTTGAGTGGATCTATCGTCATAATTTCCGTCCTGAAAAAGTTGCCCATTTAAATGATTTTTAAAGCAATGCTGAAAAATGATGCTAAGTTGTTTACCAGAAAGGGAATCTAACCAAGATTGACGTACATTAGAATCCTGAAAACGTTCTAGTAAGAGGTTAACAGGAACTTCTAAATCACTCTCCCAGAATTCATTACTTGGATAAACATTCATGATACTTTAAATAAGCTATATCATATATAATATGATAATTTAAGCAAAGATTTTTTGGACATAATTTTTTCAAATCTTGTATATTTATTAGGGAGAATTTGTGTGAACTAGACAGCTTTCTTAAATAAGGTGTGCGTTGATTTAGTTTAATAGGAGTCTCCTAACCTTATAAAAAAACTCACAGGAAGAAAAACATGCAAAAAGGGGAATTAACTATTAATTGCCGTTATGAACCTCACAGATTGGCGAGTACATATTTGGCAAATGCTTATGAACAATTATTGAAATATAAAATAAAGGAGGTAGAAGAAAATGGTAACGGTAAGCTTGTATGCAAGAGTTTCATCAAGACAACAGGCACAGGAGAATACAATAGAGAGTCAGATTGTAGAACTGGAGCGTCGCATTAGTAGTGATGGACATGAGTTATTAGATGAGCACAGGTTTGTCGATAATGGTTATAGTGGATCAAATTTAGAACGTCCTGGCTTAGAGAGTTTACGTGATAGAGTAGCAGAAGGTAAGATTGATAAGATATATATTCATTCACCTGATCGGCTATCACGTAAATTTTCATATCAAATGATCTTACTCGAAGAGTTTAAAAAGGCTGGATCTGAAATAGTATTTTTGAATCATAAGTTTGATGATAATCCTGATTCCCATTTATTTCTACAGATTCAGGGAGCAATAGCAGAGTATGAACGTGCAAAGATTATGGAACGAAACCGTAGAGGTAAACTTCATGCGGCCAAAGCTGGGTGTATAAGTGTGATGGGTAGGGCGCCTTACGGTTATCGCTACATAGCAAAACATGTAGGTGAAGGAAGTGCTCAATTTGAGGTTGATGAAGAAGAGGCAAATATAGTGCGTAAAATATTTAGTCGGGTTGGCCAAGAAAGAGCAAGTATAGGAGAAGTTGTACATGAACTGAATAAGATACCGATAATAACACGAACAGGAAAAAGGTATTGGAAAAGGAGCACTATTTGGAACATGTTAAAAAATCCTGCTTATATAGGACAAGCAGCTTATGGTAAAACTAGGACATGCTCAAAACCACAAGTAAAAAAATCAAAAAAAGGAACTTGTGGTAAACTTAAAAGTGGTCGCTTTAATAGTGATAAAGAGAATTGGACTTATATTCCAGTACCAAAAATAATCAATGAAAATTTATTTGATTCAGTGCAAACACAATTAGCTGAAAATAGACAAAGAGCAAGAGTACGGCAAAGAAGAGAAACATATTTATTACAAGGTTTAATGGTATGCCAACGTTGTCAATATACTTATTGTGGTACAAACCACGTTCATAAAAAGTCGACATATTATTACTATCGTTGCTCTGGTACAAACTCTAGCAAATTTAATGGCAATAAAATCTGCGATAATAAATCAATACGCACTGATGTACTCGATACAGTCGTATGGGAGGAAGTTAAGAGTATATTAAAAGAGCCAGATAGGATTGCAAATGAATATCAACGTAGATTGTCAGAGAACAAAAAACCTTTACATAATCAAACACGTGAAAAGCAAGAAAGTAAGTTAAGATTAAGTATCAAAAAATTTATCGATAGCTATGCCAAAGGGTTTATAAGCCAAGAAGAATTTGAGCCAAGAATTACAACAATGAAACAGCATTTGAAAGAAATTGAGGAGGAAAAAGAAAAAGTACTTGATCAAAAGAAATTACAACAAGAATTGAGCCTTGTTACAGATAGCTTGAAAAACTTTTCCTCAAGTGTTGAATCAAAGCTTGATCAAGTAGATTGGCAGACTAAGCAAAATATTATTAGAATGTTAATTCATCAAATTGAAATCAACCACAACCACTTATACATAGTATTTCGCATAAAAAGTCTTGCAAATTTTGATCAAAATAGGCATAATAGAATTATGCAATGTTGTACTAGCAGTCAACGGTCAGTGAATACCTAAATTTGAGTAAAAGAAATTTCACTACCACTCACTAATCCGGCTAAAATTCAAGAATTTCAATGCTTTAGCTATTTTCAATAGAATTAAATTTATTAATGTAAATAATAAATTACTATTCTTAAATTTGATCAGATTGATTGCAAAAAAACAAGATTTTCAATAGTTTACTTATAATCCTAACTATAGTTAGCCTTTCATAAGTAGCGATGCAACAAAGCCCACTGGAATCCAGAAATTTTGCTTATAACTGAGCTGATGAGCTAAAGGTAGTTGTCTTACGCTAAAACAAACGTTTTTAATTAAGTTGCATAGAAGCTGGATCCCAGTGTCTGGGCACTGGGATGACACCCCACTGGTGGGAATTGCTCCCAAACTACAACGTTCGTACAGTTGTGTGTGTCTTCCCATGGAGATTGCTCTCAAATCATAATGCTCATGCAGTTGCATGCTCGACTAATTAACAGAAAAATCTATAATTCAGTTTACGTATTTTCTTATCTCAGCCAAAATCTTATCAGATTGACTTTCGTCTGAATTTAAATCAGCTGCAAAGTGTGTAACATATTTTCCTCCAGGGCCAATAAGGTACATTATTGAAGAATGGTTGATTTCTTCTTCTCCACCAACTTTGCTAGCATATACTTTATACTTTGCAATTACTTCGTCTATTTTTTCTCTTTCACCAGTTAACATTTGTATTCTGTGGTCAAATTGCTGCTGAAATTCTTTAAGTCTTTCCGTACTATCGCGCTCAGGATCGACTGTGATGAAGAATGTTTGTAGCTTGTTGTTAGTTTTCTCATCTAACTTTGCAAGTGTTTCTGAAATTATTCCAAGGTTCATAGGGCAAATTCTTTTGCATGAGGAAAACCCAAAGAAAATCATCATGTATTTATCTTTAAAATCACTACTGCGCAAGATCTGTCCGTCCTGATTAATTAAAGAAAAATCTCCGCCTATCTTAACTTCTGCGTTGTGAATCGCTGCTGGGGCAAATATGCCTTTTTTAGTGAAATAACAATAACCTAAAAAAACAACTGCTAATGCTGCTAGCACATTAGATAATAATCTTATAAACCTTACCATTAGAATGCTCTCAGTAAAATTGAATTGTATCTTTATTGGTTAACCTATTCAATATATTTATTCCAAAGTGTATTGTTAATTTTGTCTAACAGTTTCTTATGTTCATCAATTTCTTCACTATTTGGTAAATGTTCTCTGGGAGTTAGATTACGTACTTTATGCTGAACGAATGTGGAGTTACTGTCCTGATTGCATTCATTATCAAACAGAAAGGTTTGTAACCCTCCTGTAAGTTCAACATATACCTTTGCAAGCAATTGAGCATCAACTAGTGCTCCGTGCAATTCTCTATTCTCTAGCGATATATCAAAACGCTTACATAATGCATTCAAAGAAGCAGGTGATCCTGCGAATTTTTTCCTCGCAAGAGGTAATGTATCTAGCACTCTGTCTGAGGAAATTAACCTAGCATTCAGCTTGCTTAACTCCATGTTAAGGAACTTAACATCGAATTCAGCGTTGTGAATTACCAAAATATCATTAGATATAAAGTCAAGAAATTCAAGTGCAACATCTGAAAATAATGGTTTATCTTCTAAAAATTCTTCACTAATACCGTGAATCTTAAACGAGTGATAAGGTATATCTCTTTCTGGGTTAAGGTACCGATGGAATACTTTACCTGTTGGAATGCGGTTAATTAATTCCACACACCCTATTTCAATAATTCGATGACCAGATTCAGTGTCAAGACCTGTCGTTTCAGTGTCAAGTACTATTTCGCGTAGCTTGCTTTCCATTTCAAATAAAACTCATCTTACTTATCATTTGTCTTATCGTTACTTGTCTTTTTATAGTGAATAGAAACAAGCAACCAGCTTGGGTCTGATGAATTAACATTTTTTTTGAATTGCCATACATCCTCAACTTTATTAATAGTGGATGTACTACCTGATATTATATCTCCTTCATTGTTCTTAACGAAGTTAATTTGCTCTGAAAGGAAATATACTGCAATAAACACTGCGTTTTTTACTAGCTTTATTTCTAAAATCTTTTGTGAAACGATAGAAACAATTATAGACTCGTGCACCTCTTTACGATGTTTAATCTTCTCTGCAAAATTATCATATAAGTCTTTATCGAGAAGTGGTTTTAACTGAGACAAATTTCCTTGATTGAAACATTTTATTATTAATTCAAAAGCTATGCTTGAACCTTCTATAAAGTGGGAAATAGAAAAATCTTTGTTTTTTTTTAATATTTGTTTATAAGTAACTTTTATTGAATTTTCATCATTGCTATCAATGTAACCCTCAATGTTTTCTACTACATCTTCTCTACTTCGGCTTACATCCAATACATTAGTTAGCTTTTTTAGGTTGAGGTTGGCTGACCTTCCTAAAGAATTATACAAACGTGAAAAAATGAACGCCGCTAATAAAGCATATATTACAAGCTCTATCATAGTAACTCAACTCCTTGGCATATAAAGTATCCGAACATTATTAATTATTAATGAAAATATGTTTTTCATATCAACTTATAATCAGGTTTGCTATTCGTTTGTAAATGAATATATTATATAAGAAAGTATTAAATATCTCAACTTAATTAAAGGAGACGTAAGAAATGCCACAACAAAAAATGAGAATTCACGGTCAATATGTTAAAGATCTATCATTTGAGAATCCGAATTCGCCATTCCTTTCTTCTAGTAAAGCTCCAGATATTAATGTAATGGTTAATATCAATTCAGCAAAATTAGAAGGGACGAAAAACAAAGAAGAAGTGAATGAAGAAAAATCTTTTCATGAAATTACTTTGCATATAGAAGTCAAAGCAACGGTAAAAGATGAAGGCATAAAAGATGGTGTAGCTTTCATTTGTGAGACGAAATATTGTGGCATTTTTTCAATAGAAAATTTAAAAGAGTTGAGTGAGGAAGAGGTAAGACAAGCTTTGTTTATTGGCGGACCTACTTTTCTTTTCCCTTTTGCAAGAGAAATAATTGCAAGAGTTACAAGTAGTGGTGGATTTCCCCCACTGATGCTAGATCCTATAGATTTTGAAACTATGTATGAGCAGCAAGGTCAACAACAAAAAAGTAACGGTAGTAATTCCAATTTTAACTAATATAGTGTGATAGGATGAACAATTCTTTAAATGCAAAAACGACTTTAAACATTGACGGGAAGTCATACAACTATTTTAGCCTAAGTAGTGCTAGTGAATTTTTAGGAATAGATGTGACTAAATTGCCTTGCTCACTTAAGGTTCTGCTTGAAAGTTTATTGCGCAATGAAGATGGAGTAAACGTAAAGCTAGATGACATAAGAGTACTAGCAGACTGCGTTAATAAACACACTAATCACGAAATTAGCTATAAACCAGCAAGGGTGTTGATGCAAGATTTTACAGGGGTTCCTGCTGTTGTTGATCTAGCTTCAATGCGGGACTATGTTAAGAAAAATGGAGGAAACCCAAGCAATATAAATCCGTCTGTACCGGTTGATCTTGTGATTGACCATTCTGTTCAAGTAGATAGTTATGGAAGTGTTTCCGCATTCAGTAAGAATGTTGAGTTAGAAGTAAAAAGAAATTTGGAGAGATATCAATTTTTAAAGTGGGGAGAATCGTCCTTCACAAATTTTAGAGTAGTGCCGCCTGGCACAGGGATTTGCCACCAAGTGAACCTTGAATATTTAGCGCAAGTTGTGTGTAATAATGATGGACTCATATATCCTGATACTTTAGTTGGTACTGACAGCCATACTACAATGGTTAACGGGTTATCAGTTCTTGGTTGGGGTGTTGGAGGCATAGAAGCTGAGTCTGTGATGCTTGGTCAACCAATTAGTATGGTGATTCCAGAAGTAGTTGGATTTAAATTAATTGGCAGACTGCCGGAAGGAGTAACTGCGACTGATTTAGTGCTGACGGTTACCAATATCCTAAGAACAAAAGGCGTTGTTGGTAAGTTTGTAGAATTTTATGGTGATGGTTTAGATTATTTATCTTTGGCAGATAGAGCCACTATAGCAAACATGGCCCCAGAGTATGGTGCAACTTGTGGGTTTTTTCCAATTGATCAGAAAACACTCGATTATTTACATTTAACAGGGCGACCAGAAAAGCTGATTAAGTTAGTTGAGGCTTATGCGAAAGAGCAAGGATTGTGGCGTGGCAATAATGAGTTAGCATTTTTTGACGCACTAGAACTTGATTTATCGAGCGTGAAGCCAGTAATGGCTGGTCCTAAAAGACCACAAGATAAGGTTTTTCTTTCACAAGTGGCAGAGTCTTTTTCTAAATCATTTTCAGTTAATGAGTCAAAGGAAAGCGATAAACTCCAAGATGGAAGTGTAGTTATTGCAGCAATAACAAGCTGCACTAATACTTCAAATCCAAGTGTGATGATTGCTGCAGGTCTTGTAGCTCGTAATGCAATTAAACTTGGATTAAAATCAAAGCCTTGGGTTAAAACTTCTCTTGCTCCAGGGTCACAAGTTGTAACAGAATATTTAGAAAAGTCTGGATTGCAGGTAGATCTAAATGCTTTGGGTTTTAATCTAGTTGGATATGGTTGCACAACTTGCATTGGGAATTCTGGTCCACTTAATAAAGATATAGAAGATGGCATTAAAAACAAAAACTTAACCGTTGCTGCAGTTTTATCTGGCAATCGTAACTTTGAAGGAAGAATTCATCCGTTAGTCAAAGCTAATTACTTGGCATCTCCGCCACTTGTTGTTGCATATGCACTTGCTGGTACTGTGCAAATTGATCTGACAAAAGATTCAATATGCAAAGATAAGAATGGAAATGATGTCTATCTCAAAGATATATGGCCAACAAACAATGAAATCGAAGATTGTGTTAAAAGTGTGGTAACACGTGAGATGTTTATACAAAAGTATAAGGATGTTTTTTCTGGTGATGAACATTGGCGGAAGATAAAGTGTGAAAAAAGTGAAATCTATAATTGGGATGCAAACAGTACTTACATACAAAATCCGCCTTATTTTGATAACTTATCACCTAAAAATAATAAAATCGATATAAAGGGTGCACAAATATTAGCAATGTTTGGCGATAGCATAACTACTGATCATATTTCCCCTGCGGGAAATATTGCCTCGAGTAGTCCTGCCGGTCTATATTTAAAAGGGCTTGGAATTGAACCACGGGATTTCAATTCATACGGGTCTCGCCGTGGTAATCACAATGTAATGATGCGTGGGACTTTTGCTAACATTAGAATAAAAAATGAAATGGTTAGCACCGAAGGTGGATATACAAAATATATTCCTTCTCAAGAAACTATGCCAATTTTTGATGCGGCGATGCGCTACAAGGAAGCTCTCATCATTGTGGCAGGAAAGGAGTATGGCACAGGTTCAAGTAGGGATTGGGCAGCAAAGGGTACTTTATTGTTGGGGATTAAAGTTGTAATTGCAGAAAGCTTTGAGCGTATACATAGGTCCAACTTAGTTGGTATGGGTGTTCTTCCACTTATATTCCAAAATGGAATAACCAGAAAGATATTTGATGGTAGTAAGGTAATAAGCATAAAAGGTGAAATAGTGCCAGGTGGAAATCTAGAATGTATCATCAAAGGAAAGGATAATTCTGAACAATCAATTCAACTCAAATGCTGTGTACAAACCGCAACTGAGACTAAATACTTGATGTGTGGTGGAGTGTTGAGCTACATACTTGCACAATCTTTTTGATTTAGTGAAGTTATTGCATGGACTTCTTTTAGCCAGCCCTGATCCCTTTGTAAATAGCAATTTGCTCTGCGCAAAGTTATGATATAATTTCACCATACATATGGTGTCGGAGTATTTTTTGGAGATAATTATATATGATAAGCTCTATACAAGAACCTAATGAACTCAGAAAACGTTTACAAGGATTTTATCGTACTGATGAAAAGAGTTATATACGTTATCTTGTAGAAAAAGCAGAGCTTTCGGCTGATTCAAAAAATAGAATTTATAATATTGCAAAACAAGTTATTGAAAAAATCAAACACAATAAATTAAGTATTGTAGATTCCTTTATGCAGCAATACTCGCTTTCCAATGATGAAGGAATAGCATTGATGTGCCTTGCTGAATCACTACTTAGAATACCAGATGATTATACAATAGACGAAATAATCAAAGATAAAATTGCCAATCAGGAATGGAATAAATATTTAGGGCACTCTTCTTCGTTGTTTGTCAATGCTTCCACATGGAGCTTGATGATAGGTAGCAGTATATTGAGAGATAATGAAGGCGATTCGAAGTTCTATTACGCAATTTCTAAGTTACTTAAGAATTTAGGAGAACCGATCATTCGCAAAGCAGTAAAACAAGCAATGTCTATGCTTGGTAATCATTTTGTTGTTGGAGAAACCATAGAAGAAGCTTTAAGGTATGCAAAACTAGATGACAATAGTAAGTTTTTATACTCTTTTGATATGCTTGGCGAAACTGCTCACACAGCTGAAGATGCAGAAGAGTATTTTAATTCATACATGCACTCAATAAAAGCTATAGGTGAATCTACTGAAATAAATGATTGTTTTAAATCGCATGGAGTTTCAATCAAATTGTCTGCGTTACATCCACGTTATGAATTTGGTCAATTCGATAATATAGCTGAAGAGTTGAGAGCTAAACTGCTAGAACTTTGTCATGAAGCAAAAAAATACAACATTTCATTATGCATAGATGCAGAAGAAACAGAAAGGCTTGAAATGTCCTTAATCTTGTTTGAACAATTACGGCTTGATGAATCACTTTCTGAGTGGGAAGGGCTTGGCTTGGCTGTGCAAGCATATCAAAAGCGCGCTTTATCTGTTCTTGACTTTGTTGAAGATGTTGCTATCCGATCAAAGCACAAAATTATGGTGAGGCTTGTAAAAGGTGCATATTGGGATTCAGAAATCAAGCGTACGCAAGAATTGGGATTAAATGATTACTCAGTATTTACAAGAAAAAGCTATACTGACGTATCTTACTTCGTGTGCGCACAGAAACTTTTGAGTAAACCAAACAGCTTTTACCCATGCTTTGGAACTCATAACGTCTATACTTTTGCTTCTATCATGGAACTTGCTGATAAAAACCACCCTGGATTTGAATTTCAACGCTTACATGGAATGGCAAAAGACTTATATGATTATGCAATGTCAGAGCTTGCAACAAATGTTAGCTGTCGTGTCTACGCACCCGTTGGGGAACATAGTGACTTGTTGCCTTATCTTATAAGACGCCTTCTTGAAAATGGAGCTAATAGTTCGTTTGTTAATCAAATAAGTGATCCTAACGTTAAAATCGATGAGTTAATTTCAGATCCACTGGAAAAAGCTATAAATTTTAATTATGAACCTCATCCAGGCATTCCATTACCACAAGATATTTTGGGACCAGAAAGAAAAAATTCCTTGGGGATGGATATTAGTGATTCTGTGATAGTCTCACAATTTGCAGATGATATAAAGGGTTTTAGTGAAAAAAAGTGGCAAATTGGACCAATAATTGATGGAAAAGCACTATTTGATAATGCTGAATTTATCGAAGTAGTGAATCCTGCACATTTGGAAAATGTAATTGGAGAAGTGTCAAGTGCAACAAGCGATCAAGCTTTAAACGCTCTTGAAATAGCACACAGTGCTTTTGCTAAGTGGCAGAATGTTTCAGCAGAAGAGCGCGCTAAATGCCTTGAAAAAGCTGCAGATTTGCTTGAGGAAAGGATGAAAGAGTTAATTTACATTCTGATTGTGGAAGCAGGAAAAATTTTATCCGATGCAATAGCAGAAGTAAGAGAGGCAATCGACTTTCTGCGTTATTATGCAATGATAGCAAAAAATGAACTGAGCGACTGGAAAAAATTGCCGGGCCCAACAGGTGAAGATAACTTCATCTTTTTTGAAGGCAGAGGAGTTTTCTTATGCATATCACCGTGGAATTTTCCGCTCGCTATCTTCATTGGGCAGGTCTCAGCTGCACTTGCAGCAGGTAATGCAGTGCTGGCAAAACCGGCAGAGCAAACGCCGATTATTGCCTACGAAGCTGTTAAGATACTACATGAAGCTGGGATACCAAAGAATGTGTTACACCTCATTCCTGGGGATGGTGGATATTTAGGCAAAATATTAGTTCCAGACAATAGAATTGCCGGAGTAGCTTTTACTGGCTCAACACAAACTGCTCAAATAATCAATAAAATGCTTGCAAATAGGGATGGTCCTATTGTGCCACTTATTGCTGAAACAGGAGGGCTCAATGCTATGATAGTTGATAGCTCTGCTCTTTTAGAGCAAGTGGCTATGGATGCTTTGCTTTCTGCGTTTCGTAGCAGTGGTCAACGCTGTTCTGCACTTAGAGTGCTGTTTATTCAAGAGGACATAGCAGAGAAGCAGATAAAAATGATATGCGGTGCAGCGCAAGAACTCAAGATTGGTGACCCAATACAACTTAGTACTGATATTGGTCCAATAATTGACAAAGCATCTATCGATATGCTAACTCAACATACGCAAAAAATGTCAGAGGACGAAGATTCAAATCTGTTATTTAAAGTACCCATGGATACAAATTCTCATAATGGTTATTTCTTTCCTCCATATATTTATGAGATACAAAAAATTTCGCAATTAAAGCAAGAAGTATTTGGTCCTATTTTACATATCATACGTTTTAACAAGTCACAATTAAATGAAGTTATAAGTGATATAAATAGTACTGGATATGGGCTTACGTTTTCTTTGCAGAGTCGTATACAAAGTCAAATTGACACTATAAGTAAAAAAATATCAGTTGGAAATGTCTACATCAACCGTAACCAGATAGGTGCAGCAGTTGGGATACAACCATTTGGTGGTAGAGGACTATCTGGCACTGGGCCAAAAGCTGGTGGTCCTCATTATTTACAGCGTTTTTCTACAGAAAAAGTTGTAAGTGTTAACACTACAGCATTTGGTGGTAACACTACACTTATGTGTTTGGATTAATTTGCGGGCCCTAATTTTTCTTACCCCTAAACTAGACGTTCGTGCAGTTATGTACACAGCGCTAAAACCCGAAAAGGACCAGCTCATGCACTGAAATAAATCGTATCCGTTCAGCCAATGGCGTCAACTTAAGAACTTTCATTAGCAAACTCTCCTAAAGACATGATGGCGTTTAGGCTTATCTACTTTATTGCGGCTGTCCCGGTCGGATTTTAACTTTAGCGCGTATACTTAAAAAGGGCTTGAAAGTTTTTTGGCGCAATAAGTACCTGATAGAGTTTCTGTCTCATTACACTAAATAAAACTGAAAAATTTAAACGATACTCAGTAATTTGATCTGGGTTCCAAGGCCCTTGTGCATCACATATATGAAGCGATAATATATTGCACATGACCAAGTTTGCCCAAAATTCTTGTAATACAGCCTCTCCAGAAAAATTCTCTAACTCTGCTCCTACTTTGAGTCGTTTATAGCACTTCTCTATGTGCCACCTTAACACATAAGCTTTGCTCCAAAGTCTCGGTCAAAAACTCTGTTTCTCAGTTGGCTAATGTCAGCACTATAACTCTTACTTTCTGTCCTTTCATTTTATTTTTTAGCTTTTCATTTTCTAATATAAAATCAAAATCTAATTCGCCAGCGTTCCCATAGCTTACTATAATTTCTTTTTTGCAAGAGAAAAATAAAATCTACTTCCAAATTATAATGCTGCTGAATGAATTTTACTGAAGACGATCATAGATAAATAATAATTTCTCTTGATTTAATAAACGCATTTGAGTGATAACTTCGGGTAATTGCTCTGCCGCCAACGTTTGTTCACCTATATTCCAAGCTGCAAGACGAGCACTGCAAATCAGCGAAGTACACAAATCAACAAACAAATTGCCAATGGTGCCTGTTGTTCCATTTGGTTCAAACTCGGATACAATTTCCCCAGAGCTGGGTAATCTCATACCAGAACCATCTGCTGCAATAAGTCTATAGCCTCTCCAACTCAGGTTCATCCTGATAGGCTGTTTGGATGCTTAAATTCTTGAAAGCCTGTATGGCAAATCTTATATCTTGCTTTAGAAAAAGCTTGCTTTGAGGGTACATGTCAATGGCTCCATAAGTTCACATTCTATTCCCAAACTTTTTTTAACTAACTTTAAAATCATAGAAAATACTGTCGAAAAAGGAAGTTTTCTTGTTCGTGTAAAACTCAACACAATGGATTTTCTGAAAAGTTTTCGAGTATATTATATTTTTAATTTGTAGAATAAGGTTTTTTCCTTTTTGCATATTTCACCTAAAAAGGACACATTTTAGACTTCTTTGTTGAAATAAAACAGAAACAAAAGTGCTGTCCCTTGCACTCTTTGGATAATTTAATGATAAAAAATTTGGAGAGAAATTTTATACACAATCTCTGACATTTTTCCTTAAGTTGACGCCATTGTGTGAACGGTTACGGTTTCCCGTCTTCACCATGCTATATAGAAAAAAGTCTGGATTCCAATTTGCATGACAATATGGAGTATCTGCTTCTTTCATCCCAGTGGGATCTTTTATTCCATTTTATCAACAGTTTGTTTTGCAGTATCAAACAATTTTAATCCTATAATCCCGAATGTAACTAAAATAAAGCATATTACTTCGAATAAATTAACTGGTTCATCAAATAGGTAAACTCCAAGTATCGAAGCTCCTATAGCGCCCACTCCAGTCCAAATTGCATAGCATACTCCGATAGGTATAGAACGTGTAGCGAGCGAAAGTAAATATGTACTAAGAGCCATGGAGAGTATGCTAATTATTGATGGTACGAGATGAGTAAATCCATAACTATGCTTAAGTGTTATGACCCAGAACACTTCAATTAGTGACGATAAGAGTAAATATATCCAATTCATGCATAAATTTTTAGGTTTAAATAGAGAGCTTTAGCCCTATGCTTCCTATTACAATTAAAACGATACATAAAACTTGAGATAAATTAATATTCTCTGTGAAAGTGGTTGCACCAATTATAGTTATTCCAATTGTGCATATTCCAGAGGAAACTGCATAGCATACCCTAATAGGTAGAAAGCATGCTGCAAGAGATAAAAAGTAAATGCTAATGATCATAATTACCAATGTTGCAATCGAAGGCACAACTTTAGTAAAACTGTTACTAAACTTTAGCGTTACAGCCCACAGTATCTCTAGGATACTAGACAGCAACAAATACAACCAGCACATTTTCGTAACATTTCAATCTTGTATTGTAACAGAAATTGTTAGTTAAAACTACACTAAAGTGCAATAGATCTCTCTTTCGGAATTGCTTTAATATCAAACTTAAAACAACATCCTAAAAAACTTTTCTACGAAATTCAATTCCTGCACGTCATTTGCTGCATAAAGTGGTGTAGTTTGTTGCTCAATACCTGGTATTTCTACAAAAACTTTGCCCACTTCTTGACCTTTTTTAATGGGTGCAGGTATCATATCTTTATATTCAATACGCACCTTAATTTGGTCATGCAATTTGCGGTTGTAAGTTATGGTAACATCGTTTGCAACTGTAATAGGCACTTTTCTATCTTTTCCATAGAGAACATTTACTTCCTCAACTACGCTGTCTTTAACGAATATTTTCTTAGTGTTAAAATGATTTAAGGAGTATTGTATCAATCTTTTTGCTTCTTCTATTCGCTCTTTCTCAGTGTTTAAACCATTTACGACAGCAAAAATTCTCCTATCATTTCGTTTTGCAGATGCTACAATGCCGTAACCACCAGCATTTGTATAACCGGTTTTTAAGCCATCAACCCCAATATCGTGAAAAAGTAGAAGATTTTTATTCTTTTGTACAATTTCATTATATGTCAAATATTGTTCGGAAAATAAATCATAATATTCAGGAAAATCGGTGAAAATCCTTTTTGCCAGCATTACCAAGTCTTTTGCGTTCATAAAATGATCTTCATCTGGCCACCCGCTTGAGTTGACAAAATGACTGTCATTCAGATTCAAATTTTGTGCAACTTCATTCATTTCAGCCACAAAATTCTCTTCTGATCCTGCAATGCCCTCGGCTAGTGTTATGCAGGCATCATTGCCTGAGACTATTGTAATTCCTTCAAGTAATTCCCTCACCGTAACGGATTGACCTTCTTTCAAAAACATAGAAGAGCCTCTCCTTTCCCACGCTTTTCTACTTACTCGAAATTTATCCTCCATGTGTATTATTCCAGCTTTTAGATAATCGAAGGCTATATATAAAGTCATTAGCTTGCTCATTGAAGATGGGGCCATTTTTTCATCAGAATTATGGTCAAAAATGAATGAGTCTGAAGCTAAATCTAAGACTACTGCTTGCTTTGCTTTGGTTCTAAACTGGTATGAGTATGAAGAAAAAGGAAGTATAAAAACTAATAGCAAAATTACCAATCTGCTTAACATATCTATAATTTTAAATTTATAGTGTACTAATTAATAGTATAATTTTACAGGGGCATTTCAATAGATCTCTTGCATAAAAATTCCTTGACAAACCTCGCCAGCCCCCTTATCATGAAACTGAAGCTATTTATTTATCTTCTCTGTACAGATTAAATGACAAAAAAACTCACGTATCTGGCGTCTCATGTTTAATTTTTTGCACTATGTGCACCTTATGTCTTTATAAAATTTCTAGGTTTTTACCTAATATAAGCTAAAATGCGCTTATAAAGCATTTAAAACATAAAAAAACGCCAACTTAAAAAATGGATAGTGAATAACTAGCTACCCTAGGGTTTCTTTTGCCTTTTTTTCTGTTTAGTAAATTTCTTAAACATTTATGACTAAAGGTTAGTTGCATTAAAAAGCAGCTAAATCGCGGTTATTAAGCGTTTAGAATAAAAAAACGCCATACTTGAAAGTATAATGTAAGTAATTAGCCAACCACGGGGCTTCTTTTGCCTTTTTTTTCGTTTGGTAAATTTCTTAAATATTTATAGCTAAACGACAACCGTCATCCCGCTACGTGTTAGCGGGATCTATGTTAAGGTATGGCGGTTAAATAAGGGATCTATGTTAAGAGATACCGTGAATGAATCGCGGTATGACGGTTCGTGACGGTATGACGGTTCGCGGTGACATGACGATAACCTCGTCATCCCGCTACGTGTTAGCGGGATCTATGTTAAGGTATGGCGGTTAAATAAGGGATCTATGTTAAGAGATACCGCGAATGAATCGCGGTATGACGGTTCGTGACGGTATGACGGTTCGCGGCGGGATTCCAGTGTCTGGGCACTGGGATGACAGGAAAAGGGGCTACTTGGATTACAGCAGATCACCTCTTCACAAAGATTTTATCAGTAATACGCATATCAATAATACTCCAATCGCTGAAAGTAAAATCAGTTGTATTGTGTAAGTGGTTTAAATAGTCCCATGCACTATAAGGGTTATCTTCAGGCAGTTTTACTGTGGAATCGTTATCAAGTATGATATTCCATCTTCTATTCCCTATATAAGCAAAAGAAGAAATGTGGTCACTTAATTGAGTTTTACTCTCTAACACATCTTTAACAAATTCTAGGTTTGATAATGAGTTTTGTCCTGTAATTACAACAAGATCATCTACTAGATAGTCATCTACGATCACTTTACCTTCAAAATCAATTACCGAGGTTTTGTTATTATCTTTCCAGAGAGCAAACGGTTTATGCTCATCTATATTAATGTGTAGAGTATTGGGCAAAATTCTGTGAACTCTTACGTGTTTTATCCATCTGCTTACGGATTGTATGTTACCGGCAAGTTTTGAAAGTGATATATACAGGATAGGTTGCGTTCTATCTGTCAAACTTAGAATATCCTTTTTGTTTGTAAATTTATTGCCGCTCACGACTACTTCGTCGATTGAAAATCCACTACTGAGTAATAAACTAGATAGGCAGTCATTGTACCAAGTAAAGTAGTAATTAAATCGATTTATTATTTTATCAAGTGAGCTGTAAAGTATTAGCGTAAGAAAAAGTGCTGTGATAACAACCAAGGCACACTTACGCAAAAAACTCCTTTGGCTTCTAGTAATACTGCTCAACATGACTTAAATCCCTAATATTTTTGTGCTGCAAACTATCTTCAATAATAATTTTAACTAATTCATTAAAATTGATTCCTTTTGCCAATTTTGCAATTTCTGGCACTAACGATAACTCAGTAAAGCCAGGATGTGTATTAATCTCAAGCATTTTTAAAGTGTTATTTTTGGGATTATAACGGAAATCTGAGCGGGAAATAGTTTTGCATCCTAAAAATTGATGTATTTTCAGTGCGTGTTCCAAGGTCATTTTATATATATTGTCAGGAATTTTAGCAGGAAATATATGTTCTGCAAATCCATCTGTATACTTTGCTTCATAATCATAGAATTTATTTTTTGGTCGTACTTCTATAGTGCCAATTGCTTCATCCAGCAATACAGCAGTATGTAACTCTATGCCCGGTATGTATTCTTCTACGATCATCTTTTCCATTATAGTAGAACTATTATTTTTCAGTTCTAAGTAATCCTCGTGCGAGAAAATTATGTACACTCCAATACTTGAACCTTCATTAATTGGTTTTAAGACGTACGGATAATCGATTTTAATATTATTTTTTAGTACATCTTCTCGGCTAATTACATAACCTTTTGGAGTGTCGATATTAAGGGATCGAAATATATGCTTTGACATCACTTTATTTATAGCAACGGCAGAAGCCATAACTCCTGAGTGTGTATATTTTATACCTAAGATTTCCAATAAACCTTGAATGCAGCCATCTTCACCATAAGGTCCATGCAGAGCGATAAAAGCAAGGCCCGGATTAATTTTTTTAAGCTTTTCAGCAATATTGCTGTCAACATCTATTTCTATTGCATTATATGAAAGGCTATCGAGCGCCTTCTTCACTGCTTTTCCGCTCATAAGCGATATTTCTCTCTCACAAGAAAATCCACCACTTAAAATTGCTATAGTTGGAATCATAAGCATTCTATGTTTTGCTATATAGCATACATAATGGTTACATTAAGCTTATTAAATACCTACTTTGGCTAACTATAAACTTTCTTCAAGCACTTTTTTTATCCACTTCAAATAGCGTGCTCTGCAACGGTAGTGGCGTGTTTGCTGCACCTTTATACTGTTCACAGATAAGCTTTTCTAAATCCTCAGCAGATTGTTCTTTTGCTTCTTCTTTTTTCACTACTCCACTAGTTACTAAATCAATTAAGGCTGTAGTGTGTATTATCATTCGATTATTTAGCTCAAATATCTTTTTTGTATCAAGTGAAGAGTTTCTAATTAAGGCAGATAGTGCATGCATATATTTGTCTATATCAGAAAGACTTTTGCTTATATCATAGTTGCTCACTAACATATATTCCTTCAAACGCTCAATTTCTTCTGGAGTAAACTTGTAAACTTCATCAAGTTTCCTTATTAAAGATATAGTAAGTATTCTACTTAGAACTCTCAATTCTCTAATAAATTGTACTCCTTCTCCTTCAGGATAAGACATTTCTTCTTTTTTATATTTCTTAAATAATTCTTGATCATAAGACTTTCTGAGATCTGACGTCATTGCCAATGCTAACTCTTTTGAACCTAGCTTAAAAACTTCGTTGAAGCTGCTTGCGTTGGCATCTTGTGCACTGCCTGCAGTAATTCCACAACTCCAAGAAATCTTTTCAAACAAGCTATGATACTCTTTTATCATCTCTTCCAGCAATATTTTAATATCATCTTCGGTTAACTCTACTGTTGATAATAGATCACATGCTTTTTCAAGATTACCGTCCGCTTGAAAAAGTAACCCTTCAATCTTTTTAATGGTTTCTCTTTTATTTATACTCATAACTTACCCCCAAGATTTAATGCTAACAGCTAGTTTTATAATCAAATATTTCAAAAGTCAATAAGCCTTTTTCCTTAATCCTTAAATTAATCGATACTAATTTATCAGCATAACAACTTAGATAACGCAACTATTTTCAGCAACCAAAAACAACAACCCTGAAATACAAAAAGTTTCTTTTCCTTCAGTAGCATTATTCTAAATTTTCATCAAAATAAGCTGTTTTATCCTTTTTTTCCTTATACTCTTCTGCAGTATAGAGGGGTTGCTTTTTAGCTGTGATATTTGGCCACTTTTGTGAGTATTCTACATTTATATCGTAAAATAACTTGAAAGTTTTTTGTTCGCTGCTCAGCAACTCTTCATCTAGTTCTAAAATATCTTTTATGGAATCATCAGTTACAATTGCATCTACTGGACACTCAGGTATGCACACTCCGCAATCAATACATTCATCTGGGTTAATCACGAGCATGTTTTTGCCTTCATAGAAGCAGTCAACGGGACATACTTCCACGCAGTCTGTATATTTACATTTTATGCATTTATCTGTAACAAAATGCGTCATAAAACACTGTATATTTGCATTATCTTGGGTACACTAAATTGATAAGAAATTCAAGCTTTTTATGAAGATAAATAAATTGAACAACAAAGAATTAGAAGTATGGTTAAGCCTGGCTAGAACCATAGGACCAATAAAGTTTTTTAGTATACTAAGAACACACGGATCGCTAGATGAGGTGCTAAAATATCTCAATAGGGTGGCTAATGATAAGGTGTATGGCATTCAAGATGCACGAGAAGAAATCAATAATGCAGAAAGAATTGGAGCTAAAATTATACCCGCATGTGACCCAGATTACCCTGATCTTTTAAGAAATATCCCTAGTTGTCCTCCTGTAATAACTGCGCTTGGTGATATATCATTATTAAGCCGTGAGATAATTGCAATAATCGGTGGGCGTAACTCTTCAATGAATGGAAGAAATTTTGCCAATAAGTTGGCACTTGATTTAAGCGAAGCTGGTTTTATTATCGTTTCTGGACTTGCAAGAGGAATTGATACTGCAGCAAACAGTGTAATATACAAAAATCATCCCACTATTGCTGTTACAGCAAGCGGAATTGATGTGGTGTATCCAAAAGAGAATTTTGATCTATACAAAAAAATCACTGGGAACGGTGGGTTAGTAATTACTGAGCTTCCATTTGCTACTAAACCAAAGCCTCAGTATTTTCCTCAAAGGAATCGAATTATATCTGGCCTATCGCTAGGTGTTGCAGTGATTGAAGCATCGAAACGTTCTGGCTCTCTAATAACAGCAGATTTTGCTTTAAATCAAGGGAGAGAGGTGTTTGCAGTTTCTGGTTTCCCTTTAGATTCACGCTGTAGTGGTAGTAATTATTTAATTAAAAACGGTGCTAAGCTTATCGAATCCGCTGATGACATAATAGAGAGTATTAGGTTTAGTTTACCTCCGCAGCAAAAAAACCTATTTGATGTTGAGCACCATTTTGTTAACCAAAAACAAGAAAAATTACAACAGGCAAAATCTGTTATAGTTGATCATATTAACTCTGTACCTGTTGATATAGATGAACTTATATTAGCAAGCGGACTTTCTACCAACATAGCTCTAATGTCTCTTTTAGAACTAGAGTTGGAAAACAAAATAGAGCGTTCACCGGGGAATAAAATATCGTTAATTTTCTAGATTACTTTAGCTATACTAGATGCTCGTACAGACATATGCTTGACACTGAAATGATGCCATTTGTTATAGGATTCTTAGTTGCTGATTTTAGAATTGATAAGAGAAAACTTTTTTTCAACTTGTTGTATAATTTTATAAAAGTGATCGAAATCTAAGCTTGCACTGCCAATTAAAACTCCTGATAAATTTGAGATACTGAGCAAATTTTCTATATTTTCTGAACTGACTGAACCACCATATATAATGTGTTTTTTACTAGTACACAATTTTATTACCTCTATCACCTTAGCAATTGCATCATTATTTGGCACATGACCTGTGCCTATTGCCCATATTGGCTCATATGCTACGGTATATTCACCGTGTGTTGGCAAACGGTTTTTGCATTGATATTCTATTACTTCTTTTGTTTTTTCATTCTTATAATCTTCTGAATTTTCACCCACACAGATAATTGGGTGTAAGCCTGATTCTATTGCTATTTCCGACTTAAGTTTTATTTCACTATCTTTTTCATTAGCCCTTTCAGAATGCCCAAGTATTACGTAAGTACACCCTAGTTCTTTTAACATTTCTGCACTAATTTCACCTGTGTAAGAACCGAACTTTTTATGATGGCAATTCTGTGCTCCTATATTAATATTATTGTTCAACTCTATACTGCTTGGAAATGACGTAAAAGGAGGGCAAATCACTAGCTTAGAGGTAATTTCGTTGCTCTTGTTGTTAAGTTTGCCTATAAAGTCAACAAATGAAGAACGCATTCCATTCATTTTCCAATTTGCTACTATTAAAAAGGACATCAACTTTACTTATATGGGCGAGAGTGCCGGCTGTCGGACTTGAACTGACAACCTACTGATTACAAGTCAGTTGCTCTACCAATTGAGCTAAGCCGGCGTTAAACACATTAATAATATACAATTATCAATGAATTTTCGTCAACTAATTTTTAAAATACTGTATAATGAAAATAATATAAAAAAATTTTTACTGAAGCCAAAAAAGAGTCTAGGGCAAAATTTTATTTTATCGAGTGAGATAACAAAAAAAATCGTCGCTTTAGCTGGTAGTCTGGAAAATTTTAATGTCATTGAAATTGGTCCTGGATATGGTGCATTAACAAGAGAAATATTGGTGCATAATCCAAAGTCTCTACTTTCTATAGAAAAAGATAGAGATTTAGTAAAACACCATGACCAACTGCTAAATGAGCATCAAGGAAAGTATAGAATTATAGAAGCGGATGCACTGCATATTATAGAAGAAGAGCTGATAGAGCACCCAGTTAAAGTTATTGCTAACTTGCCTTACAATATCTCGGTAGCGTTATTTTTAAAGTGGTTAGATAGTATAAAATTTTTTACGAGTTTGACATTAATGTTTCAAAAAGAGGTAGCAGATCGCATTACAGCAAGACCCAATTCTAAAGATTATGGTCCTCTATCAGTGCTAAGCCAGTTACTATGCGATATAAAAAAGGAATTTGATATTGAACCTAAAGAGTTTTTTCCAAGACCAAAAATACATTCTTCAGTAATTACAGTAAATCCTTTGCCTACCCCAAAGTTTGTAGTAAACTTGGAAACCTTAATAAAATTAATACGTGCTGTTTTTGCTCAAAGAAGAAAGATGCTGAGAAATAGCTTGCAAAATATAACGAACCACGCTGAAACTGTCCTTGAAAACGCTAAATTGAGTGGAAATGAACGTCCAGAAAACTTAACTATTGAGCAGTTCTGTTTGCTGGCAAATAATGTAGAATGCTTATTGTGCAATAAAATGTATTAGCAACTATATAGCTTTTCTATCTCCTAAAAACAGTTAGAGCTATACAATTAAAGGCTCCTAGCTAATTTTGCCTATTGCAATTTAATTAATTGGCGTATAAGCTTTAAATAAAGCCTATGAAAAAAATGGAAGCTTGTTATTCGTTTGACGATATACTTCTTTTGCCAGCCTATTCTAATATATTGCCTTGCGATGCAGATACAAAAACTTATTTAACAAATAGTATAGAACTAAATATCCCTCTCATATCCTCTGCAATGGATACTGTTACTGAATCGGGCTTTGCAATAGCTATTGCCCAACATGGAGGGATAGGTTGCATACATAAGAATTTATCAATAGATGAACAAGTTTTAGAAGTGAGAAGGGTGAAAAAATATGAAAGTTGGATCGTGTATAACCCAATTACGATTTCACCGGATAAAACAGTTGCGGAAGCAATTTCATTAATGAGAGAGCACAATTATTCTGGCATTCCTGTAGTCGATCAACGCAAGTTAGCTGGAATTTTAACTAACCGAGATGTGAGATTTATTGAAGACCAGAACATGAATGTAAAAGTTTCCGAAGTGATGACAAAAGATAAGTTAGTGACAGTGCGGGAGCAGGGAGTGAATAGTGCCTCAGCAATGAAATTGTTGCATGAAAATAGAATAGAAAAGCTTTTGGTCGTAGATGAAAATTCTTGTTGTATAGGTTTAATTACGGTTAAAGACATTGAAAAATACAATAGATACCCAAATTCATGTAAAGACAGTAAAGGGCGTCTCAGAGTTGCCGCTGCAATTGGCACTGGTAAAAAAGATGGTATAGACAGATGTGAAGCTTTGATCGGAGAAGAAGTTGATGTAGTTGTTGTGGATACTGCTCACGGTCATTCCGAAAACGTTATCAATACCATTAGGGAAATAAAAAAGATGTATCCTAATACGCAATTAATTGGCGGAAACATTGCAACAAAGGAGGCTGCTGAAGCGTTGATTGATGCGGGTGTTGATGCAGTGAAGGTTGGAATAGGACCAGGATCAATCTGTACAACCAGAATAGTTACAGGTGTTGGTGTGCCACAATTCTCTGCAATCAAGAATGTTGCAGAGGCGTGTAGAGCAAGAAACGTCAGACTAATTGCTGATGGTGGGGTAAAATACTCAGGAGATGTTGCAAAAGCTATTGCAGCTGGTGCTGACTCTGTGATGATTGGTTCGATTTTTGCTGGCACTGACGAAAGCCCAGGTGAGATTATTATGTATAAGGGCAGAGCATATAAAGGCTATCGAGGAATGGGATCTATTAGTGCAATGAAACGAGGTTCAGCTAGCCGTTATTTTCAAGATAAAGATTCAAAACTCAAATTAGTTCCACAAGGAGTGGAAGGAAGAGTTCCATTCAAAGGTCCAGCTTCAGGAGTAATCCATCAATTGATTGGCGGATTGCAAGCTGCAATGGGGTATACTGGTAATAGGAATATAGAAGAGATGAAAAAAAATTGTAAATTTGTTACTATTACTGCATCAGGATTAAGAGAGAGTCACGCTCATGATATAGTCATTACACAAGAAGCTCCAAATTATGCTTATCAAACGTCCAATTTGTCAACCGATTCGGAGTAGTCCAGAAAAAGTAGAGAGAAAGTTAAAACGTTTTTGGAGTAAAATAAAACGTTTTTTCAAAATATGACAAATAGAAGAGAATATACAGCAGAATTCAAATTAGAAGCTGTTAAGCTGGTTAAAGAAACAGGTCAAGCAAGTACAAAAATAGCAAAAGATCTAGGTATAGATGGCAGTATGTTAAGTAAGAAAATATAATGGAAAAATGTCTGTAGCATACGCATTTCCAGGCAAAGGCTCCTTATGACAAAGAAAGATTTGATCTAAAAAAAGAGCTAATAAGAGAAAGAGACATCTTAAAAAAAGCCCTGGGCAAAGAAAAAGAGTAAAGTATTCTTTTATATAGAAATTGCTATAAAACACAGGAACTATGTAGGGTTTTGTACTGGTGGTATGGGTTGCTAAGGAAAAAAGCAGTAAAGAATTAGCAAAAGAAGGGCTTCTAGCAGATATTCAAAAAATACATCAAGCTTCTAAATGCAGATATGGAGCCCCTAAAATTCACGCTGAATTAAAAGCTTTAGGCAAAAATTAAAACAGTACAAAGTGTTATGCAAGAAAATGGCATTAAAGCCAAGTTTAGACGAAGGTTCAAAAATAAAAAACAGCAAATAAGCAACCGAGTTGTGGCTCCGAACACATTGGATCAAAATTTTACTACTGATCAGCCAAATAAAGTTTGGGATTACCTACATAAAAACTAAAGAAGGTTGTTGGCGGCAATAATTGACCTATATTCACGCATGGTGGTTAATGAGTAACATGATAATTAGTTATAGATTCTTTATTGATGGCCGTTGATAAACGCAAACCCGATAAAAATCTGCTGTTACATAGCGATCAAGGGTCACAGTATACCTCTCAAAATTACCAATTTCTATTGAATACAAAAAACATCATTTCCAGCATGAGCCATAAGGGCTGTTGTTACGATAACTCTGTTGCAGAAAAGTTCACTTAAAAGGGAGCTGCTTATTGATACTTCTCGCTCAACAAACCAGAACTGCCATATTTGAATACATAGAAATCTTTTATAACAAATAACGTAGACATTCTACTATTAACTATTGCATTCCTGCACAATTTATTCTCATGATAAAAACGTCTTAACTTTCTCTCTACTTTTTCTGGGTAAGGTCAAATAGAGAATTTTACAAAAATCTATTTTTAACTTACAATCAATTATTACAATTTTAAACCTACAACTTATGTATAACAGACTTATAGTCAAATCTTTTTCAGTATTATGCATCTGTTTATTTGCTTTATACATAACACTGCCAAATTTCTTTGATAATAAGCTTTTTATTTCGAAAAAAAGAATAAACTTAGGCCTTGACCTGAAAGGAGGGGCATCTTTGCTTTTAAACATAGACTTAGACTTCTATTTTAAGGAAAAGCTAAGCATGCTAGCTAACGAAATAAAAGAGACATTGCTAACAAAAAATATTGAATCTAACGTACAAAATAGCGTTATAACTTTAAATAGTATTGATGATTATAAAAAAGCATCTGTGTTGATTAATGCGATAAATCCAAATTTAGAGCTAAATAGAAAAGATTCTTCGATTCTCATTTCGTATAAACCACATTATAAAAATTCTTTGATCAGTGAAGTAGCTGCAGAATCAATAAACAATGTCCAGCGCCGTTTGGACAAACTTGGCACAAAGGAAGTCAGCGTTCAAAAACAAGGGCAGAATAAAATATTAGTGCAGGTGCCTGGAGTAGAAGATACCAAGCAGATAAAATCTCTGCTTGGCAAAACTGCTAAGCTAGCTTTTCATTTGGCAAACACTAACATAGCCAAGGTGCAGGATATAGACCATGAAACCACTGTCATGCTCAAGGATTCTTTAGGTAATTCTTATCCAATATTCCGCAAAACTGAAATAGGTGGTGATTCGCTGGTTAACGCATCAGTTAGATTCGGCAATTTAGGTAAACCGACAGTGCATTTTAAATTTGACAGTATAGCGAGTAAAAGATTCGCGAAAATCACTAAAGAAAATGTAGGAAAGCCTTTTGCAATTGTTCTGGATAACACAGTTTTAACAGTACCTACAATACGTGAGCCAATTTTAAATGGAGAGGGAGAAATTAGCGGTAATTTCACTGAAAAACAAGCAAGCGAACTTGCAATACTTTTAAAATCTGGAGCACTGCCAGCACCACTTAAAATAATTGAAGAAAAAAACATTGGCCCAAGTCTTGGAGAAGAATCAATAAAGGCAGGGGAAATGGCAGCAACAATCTCTATTATAGCCGTGGCTTTATTTATAATCATCACTTACGGCAAATTAGGTGTATTGGCCTCTGTTGCACTTTTTTCTAATGTAGTTCTTATATTATCAATTCTCACTCTGCTTGAAGCAACTCTAACTTTACCTGGAATTGCCGGTATTGCACTTACTGTTGGTATGGCGGTGGATGCAAATGTTTTAATATTTGAGCGAATTCGTGAGGAAATCAAATCTGGCAAGAGAGTGGAACGTGCTATTGAAGAAGGGTTTAAAAACGCTATAAAGACAATACTGGATTCAAATATCACTACATTAATTGCTGCAGGAATAATGTTCATTATTGGCAGTGGAGCAATAAGAGGCTTTTCTGTCACTCTATCAATAGGAATTTTATGTTCGATGTTTTCTGCAATCACAGTCACAAAACTCCTGATAGAGTTGTGTATGAACCCGAAGGAACTAGCGCTTTGAATTAAGGATTTAGATCTCAGTCAACCACCTTCATTCCCACAACGTTATATCCTGAATCAACGTGCAAAATTTCTCCAGTAGTGCCACTACTTAAGTCGCTTAATAAGTATAACGCTGCCTTGCCAACATCCTCTATTGTAACATTGCGTCTGAGCGGAGAGTTATTTCTATTCCATTCTGATATGGAGTGAAAATCGCTTATTCCAGAAGATGCTAAAGTTCTGATTGGACCAGCGGAAATTGCATTTACTCTGATATTTTGTGGCCCGAGATCACATGCTATATATTTTACACTTGCTTCAAGTGCCGCTTTACATAAACCCATAACGTTATAATTTGGCATAACTTTTTCAGCGCCATAATAAGATAAAGTAAGTAAACTACCACCATTTGACATCATTTTTTCAGCCCTTTGCGCTAAAGCAGTAAAAGAATAGCACGATATATGCATTGCATTGAGGAAGTTATCCAGTGAAGTATTGACATATTTACCATCTAACTCATTTTTATCGGAGAATGCTATTGCATGCACCAAAAAGTCAAGAGTACCCCATTTTTTCTCTATTATTTCGAAAGCGTTATCTATGATTTTTTCATTTGAAACGTCGCAGTGTAATATTAGCTCCACATTTAGTTCATCTGCTATTGGTGATAGTTTTTCTTTTATTATTTCATTCTGGTAGGTGATTGCAAGTTCTGCTCCGTGCTCTGAGAGAGTTTTTGCTATACCGTATGCTATTGATCTCTTATTTATTATTCCGGTTATTAATCCCTTTTTGCCTTGTAATAGACTTGTCGTCATAGAACTATCTGTTTTTTTATAATTTGGAATATTAACTAGGTAAAGTCAAGATATCACTATGTTTTAAAATATTTTTTGCAGTAACTTGAAGTCTATAAACAGTAATCTTGATTCTTCTACAACAAAGCCATTCCATATGACATTCTGCCTATACCCAATTAAGCATATTAATAAGTAAGTAAATCTTAATATAATCTTATTATACTTATAAATACGCTGTATAGAATGAAAGTATGGATGATTTCATAACTGCAAGAAGAAAAGATGATGCTGTGGTATCTGTTTGTCAGGATAATAAGAAAAAAAACGTGTTAATTTTAGGGCTCAATCAAGTTGCAAGGGATTTGTTAAAATATGAAGAGAAGAATTTGCTTAATAAGCCATTAATTAATATCTTAAGCACAAGAGCAGCTGACAACGTGAAGAATTATTTAGAGTATACCGAAAATGGACACGATTTACTTGATATACTACCTAAAGTGATAGATTTTTCCTTAATTGATGCTAAGGGAGAAGATATCAGGACAAAAGTAAAAGTTTTCCGCACTGCACAATTTGCCAGTAATAAAATAAATTATGAGCTATTAATACGTGATATCAGTTTGTCCCATAAACTAGGAATCTTTAGAGATAAATATCTAATGGGTAAAAAATATAAAAACCATGACTTATTCGATATACCGGGCAATGAGTCCACTATTCTAGAGTTATACGTTATATTAAATTTTGCCTTTCAACATCAAATTAATGCAGCTATAGGAGTGATTGGCTTAAATAGTAGCTGTAGTGAGACAAATAATGCACTGAAAGTTATCATAGAACATTTTTATAAAAATTGCCGTAGTGATGATTTTCTAGGGTATATTGATGAGAATAAAGTGCTTTTTGTTTTGATTAACTGCGATGTAAAAAGTATATCTAAAATAATTAATCGTATACATTCTGCCATTAATAAGCAGTTATTAAAGCGAAAATTACCAAGTGTATCAATAATTTATGGGAATATAGCTCAAAAACAGGCAGCAAAATCTACCAGCGGTGCCTTCTGAAAAGTTGTTTTTTATTTATATTGAGTTTAAACTTAAATTTTTATAAAGATTTAAGTTTATTTATGAAGTTAAAGTACTACCTGGTAGCACTGCTTTCATCATTGTTTTTGCAGAATAGTGCTAGCTCTAAAACAATTTTGGATAAGGAAATATTTTATGCAGAACTAGACGGAAAAATAGATTTGAGATTCGGCTACGCCTTCAACAGAGATTCTTTCAATGCTAAGCCTAAGGATAAAACTTCAAGTTATTCATACTTGCGCTTTCTTTATTTACAGCAAGTTTATCCAAATACTCAAATGGGGGTTAATGTTAAGGCAGGGGTTTCTGGTATTGCAAACCTAAAAGCGTTAGACATAGAAAAGTTAGACATGGAGGAATGGTATTTTATCATAAAAAACCAGGAACTTGGATCAATTGAATATGGTAAAAGAAGTTTAGTTGGTCAGAGCATGTTAATTAACACTTCAAAAATTTATGCAGCTGCTGGAGGAGTAAATGGTCATTGGACAAACTATGCAAATTTGCGCGGTGATCATAAAAAAGATGGTGACCCTGGATATAATCAAGACAAGGTGTTCTGGGTCAAGCCCAATATTTATAGCGATTATAATGAACTCGAACTAGGGTTAAAACAATCATCAATTAACTACATCTCCCCTGAAATCTATAACTTTCAACTCGGATTCAGTTATGTTCCAGGAAAAAATAACTTACAGTACAGCAATTTAATTGCTGCTGGCCTTTCCTATAAAAACAGCTTGTCAAATGATATAGGTTTTACTACTGCTTTGACTGGTGAATTTGCAAGAGAAAATTTAACTGGTTGCTCAGATGGAACTTCTAAAAATTATGAATGTCGCAATCAATTACTGCACTGGAATTTTGGTTTGAAGCTAAAATTGTTCGATCTTGATTGCATTTTTTCGTATGGTAATGGTGGTGAATCTGGTGAGAGGCGTAATCCTGAAATAAATAATACGTATTATATGAATGCAGGTATCGCTTACCATTCTGATTCTTACAAATCAAGCTTAACATATTTTAGTAGTGGTAGGGATATTGCAGGCGAAGGTACAAACGAGTTAACATCATATGCTTTAAGCCTTGAAAATTCTCTTTTTTTAGGTACTTCATACTATTTCGATATTGTAAAATTTAGTACCAAAGAACCTAAAATAGAAAATAACAACTCTGGTTATGTGCTCTTGGCTGGACTGAAATTAAGTTTTTAATATTGCCTCCTTCCAACACTCTTTTCTGTCATCCAAGGTAACCGTTCACACTTAATTTTTCAATCTCACTCATGGAGAGGCCAGTAAACTGACCTTACCCAGAAAAAGTGGAGAGAAAGAAAAGAGTTTTTTTGGGTAAAATAAAATTTTGGAGGATTAGAAATGGTAAGAGAATATACGGCAGAATTCAAATTGGAAGCTGTTAAGCTGGCAAATGAACAAAGAAAGGTAGGTCAAACAATTACAAAAATAGCAAGAGATTTAGGAATAAAGGGTGGTTTATTAGGAAAATGGATAAAGAAACACAACGAAAAAAAGTCAGCGGCAAATGCATTTCCAGATGTAGCACCTTATGACAAAGAGAGGTTTGATTTACAAAGCAAGAGTAACAAGGGAAAGAGACATTTAAAAAAAAGCCCTGGCCAGTCAAAAAGAGTAAAATATTTTTTTATATAGTAACTGCTATAAAGTACAGGAATTATGTAGGATTTTCTGCTAGTGGCTACTATAAGTGGACCACAAGAAAAATAAGCAGTAGAGAATCAGCAAATAAAGAGCTACTCGAAGCTATTCAAAAAATATATCAAGTTTCTAAATGTAGATATGGAGCTCCTAAAATTCATGCTGAATTGAAGGCTTTGGGTAAAAGTTGCAATTTGAAAACGGTGCAAAGTATTATGCAGAAAAATGACATCAGGGCTATACTGAGAAGAAAGTTTAAAATTAAAAAACAACAAACAGATAATAGAGCTGTAGCTCCCAATATACTAGATCAAAACTTTATTGTTGATCAACCAAATAAAGTATGGGATTACTTACATCAAAACCAAGGAGGGATGGCTATATTTGGCAGCAATAATTCTCACGTATGGTAGTTAATGAGTAGTGCAATAAATAAACAATTGGTTATGAACTCTTTATTAATGGCCATTAATAGGCGTAAACCTGTTAAAAATCTACTGCTGCACAGTGACCAAGGTTCACAATATACTGCGCAAGGGTATCAATATCTCTTAGCTGTAAAGAATATAGATGAGTAATAAAGGCTGTTGTTACGACAATTCTGTTGCAGAAAGCTTCTTTAGCTCACATTGAAAAGAGAAATACTTATTGATACTTCACAACACTCTGCTCAACAAACTAGAACTGCAATATTTGAATACATAGAAATTTTTTATAACAAACAACGTCACTATTAACTATTGCATTCCAGAACAATTTGATGCATCATTCTTTTTGTAAAAAACATTCCACACTTTCTCTCCACTTTTTCTGGGTAAGGTCATTTTTCATTGCACCCTATATTGTCCATTCCATTAGCTTTACTACGCTCGTTACCTCACGCAGCATAATGGTCTGTTCTAGGCTGTTGGCTAGACTTTGCCTAAGTTGGATTTTCACCAACTGTATTCTAAACGCTTACTTGGCGCACCCATAACAAAAATGCCTGAAAAACGTTAATAATTATATACTATTATTAATAATTATTCAACCATATTTTAAGCTTACAATTTTGAGCTTAACTGACGCTTATGGATAGGGGCAACTCTATCACCCTGTGTTATGTTTATTTTCTAACGGACGCTGATTTTTGTATCGTAATTTCTTGCTATAAATTGGTTATATAAGAGCTGGCTTCTAAAATTTTATAACCCTAATTTGAATTAACAGACAGTAGAATCGAAAGATTATTACAAGGAGAAATCTACACAGATCGACCCTTTTGTGAATCTGCGTTTCTGCTTTCTTCAACTTGTTTTGCAAAAGATGTTTCCGGTTTCTGAAGTGGCTTAGCAATTTCACGCACAACGGCAATAACTGCTGTTAAAAACGTTTTTAACAATGCACCTAAAGCTCCACCAACTGCTTCCCTGCCATATATATGAGCTTGCTTTTCGTTACCGTCAGCAGTTTCCCCTGCCCTCCTTCTTGGATCCATCCTATGAGCAATCACCGAAAACAACACTCCCCTGATTGAAGACTTCACTTTTTCCTTTGCTTCGTGGACATCCCCATCTTTTGCTGTTTCATGTCCATGACTTAAGTGTTTAGCGTTCATTAGCTCCTTTTGTTGCTGGGCAAACATGCTACTTAATACTTCTTCTATCACTTGCTTTCTTCTCTTCTCTCTAACTCTTTTCATAGATTCTGATTTATCGCGAGTGTGTTTGGTAGTTTCAAATTCTGCATCAATATCTTCGGACGCAGCCTGACTATATAAAGTCTCTATGAGCCTGTCTATGCTTCGCTTTATTTGCATAGTCCTTTCGTAACTATCCGAATTATCAATTCCTTCGTCGATCTGATTTAGAATATCCTCAAAAACTTTCAAATAGTCTTGAATATACTGTATTATGTATTGCTTATCTTCCTCTTTGTGTTGTTCTTCTTGATTTTGCTGATTTTCATTTTCTAAACTTCTCTCTCTTTTATCATCGTTATTTTCTTCAATATTATCACCGTCTTCCTCGAAAAGGTTTTCGTCATTCATGATTTTTTTTAATTTAGTTAAAATTCTCACCAGTTATTATTGTATATGAAAAAATTAAATTAACATTAATGAAAAGCGTTTACAACTTCAGCACTATTTAAAACTACAGTAAAGCTGTCAAAAGTAACAGGATCATAATACCTCTCATACAATTCAACTGAACACCTAAGCCTTATCTTTTCCTTAGCATTAAAACTAATTTCATAATCATTATTAGAGTTTAGCATAGCAGAATTACGTAATAATTCATCAGCTAATACAGAGTCTAAAATTCCATTAATTTTTATCGTAATGTGTCTGCTTCCAGCACAATCGAGCACTTTCCTCCAGCCAAAAGAAGAAATATCTTTCACCTCTTCTCTGTTATTACGCAAAGTAAACCTTAGGTTTCTTATATTATTTAACACAATAAAATTATTGTCATGATCTTTAATTTTTAGCTGTAATTTGCTCATTATCACCTCCTTTTATTAAAATATCAAAATTAATTGTTGAATGTAAAATTTCATCGTGCTGATCCATAGCACAATTACTTTCTAAAATGGCCTCATTATTAAAACCTTCAATGCTCTTAAGTATCAAGTTAATATGCCTTATAATGGCAAACATACTGTCTATATGATAAGTATATATGTCGCATGAAAATCTTGCCTTTGTAGCAAAATTGGACAGCATATGCAGGTTATTATAATTCACTACACACAATCTCAGGTAAGGAATGGTGACCTGTTTAGGTAAGTAGTCATAAATGTTAGTAACATATTTCCTTAAATCAGAGTTTGCTTTTAGTGCTTCATAAATGCTACTGTACAACTCGTTTATAGCTTGAATTTTTTTCATAATTAACCCTCGAAAGATATATAGAAACTCGTCATCCCGCTGCTTGTTAGCGGGATCTATGTTAAGAGATACCGCGAATGAATCGCGGTATGACGATAAGGTTTATACCTCGTCATCCCGCTACTTGTTAGCGGGATCTATCCGTGACGGTATGACGTAGGACTGCTGTCATTCCGCTACGTGTTAGCGGCTGAGATACCGCGGCGGTATGACGATAAGGTTTATACCTCGTCATCCCGCTGCTTGTTAGCGAGATCTATCCGTAACGGTATGACGTAGTAGCCCAGTTTGAATGACCAGAAAGAGCTACAAAACAACCTTTGGTTCGCGAAATGGAGAATATACCTTCTTCACTTCAGATAAATGGCTACTTACCTCCGATTCACGATTTTTGTAAAGAGCAGAAACATGCCGCATAATACCTAGTTTTATCTGCTCAGGAACATTGTCATAACCAGCTTCGTATACAACATCAACTCTTATTGCATTCAAACAATTGAAAAACTCAACATAGCCCCCTACATCACTAAAATAATACTTAAGTGTACTCTTCTCTTGATTTTTAGACATCATTGCAGTAGCCAATACTATCTTACTCACAGGGCCATAGCTTAAATAGATCCTACGAGGTACATAATCTTCATATGAAACTTGCCATGTTTGTTTCACCAGTGACTTTTCCATATGCCATTCAGCGTAATCAGTTGCCATAAAAATTAGATCTGAAATCAACTTATCATCCTGGTCGTTCTCAATGCGTAAAAAAGATTTAACCTCTTCTAAAGTAACTGGAAAAGATTCAGGCTTAGATTTACGTTGCACAGATATTCTTGGTGAAGTAGATCTTATTGACATAATAACCCTCCTTTTTGATATAGCTAGAATAAGTAAGGTTTACCTCGTGACAGCGTGGGGCAAATCTTACTTACTTTAGCTATGCAGCTTGCATGCAACATTAAGTTAAATTGGCGCAGCAACAACTCTGAGTGCTTTATCGTATGAATATATTAAGAAGAGAACGTATTAAAGCTGTTTCTCCTTTTTTGTTGATAAAATTTGAACTTATAGCATATTCAACTAGGTTGGATTTTAGTAGATTGACATTTTGAGAATGAATATTATTGAAGGTGGAGTTTAACTCTTTAGCAAGCAGACTGCGAAATTTTTGCACACTGTCATATGCGATATTTTCAAGTTCATGTGCAAATTTATCTTGAGCTATAGTTGTTATATCTTCAATTTCCTTATTAAACTCCTCTAGCTTTTTTTCGTTATTTTTAAAATTTTTCGTAAAAGTTTTCATATCAATTAAACTCAACTATTATTATGATTATAATGACAATGAAAAACTACCGAAGTAAAAAATTCACACTACTGTGTAACTTACAAATACTTTTTACTACATTCCAGCGTCACGCGCTGGAATCTATAGCAAGTGTACAAATTAAATTTTACAAACACCGTTGTGCTGAATCTTGAATATTCACTTCTTTCAATTCAGTGGTAGGTTTTGGTTCAGCGATGGGTTTTGATATTGTGTATGTAATGCCACCAGCTATCAGTGCAGATACCACAGAAGCTGCAACTATTAATAGAGCAGACAATCCGGAAGCAATACTAAGAGCAGCACCTACTGCTAACATAGCTGCAAGGCTCGCATAGGCAACTTTTGGGGAAAATTGTCTTTTTCCTACTTTTTCTAGTGACACTTCATTTGTTTTAGTTTTGCCCAGTTCACCATCAAGTGGTGTGTTTTCATTCTCCAGACTTCTTATTTTTTGTGTTAGTGATTCATTCTCTTTATTGAATTCTTTCAACTTAGTCTCATGTCCAACTATGCAACTTTTTGATTCTGCTAGTTCCTTTTGCGCTTTTTCTAACAACACTTTTGTTTTAGAATGCTTATTTTCGTTTTCTTCTAATTCGCTATTAAGTGTTGTATTTTTACTTTCTAGATCTTGTATTTTTTGTTCTAGTGATTCATTCTCTTCATTGAGTTTCTCCAGTACTTCCAATTTAGTCTCATGTTCAGTGACACAATTTCTCAATTCTGTTAGTTCCTTTTGCGCTTTTTCTAATGGTACTTCGTTTTTTTTAGTTTTTGTTTTTTCTAATTCACCCTTAAGTGTTGTGTTTTCATTTTTTAGATTTTTTATTTCTTGTCTTAGTGATTCATTCTCTTCATTGAGTTTCTCCAGTGTGTCCAGCCTAGCTCCATGTCCAGTGATATAACTTTTCAATTCTGTTAGTTCCTTTTGCGCTTTTTCTAATGGTACTTCGTCTGTTTTAGTTTTTGTTTTTTCTAATTCACTATTAAGCGTTGTGTTTTTACTTTCTAGATCTTGTATTTTTTGTTTTAGCAATTCATTCTTTTTCTGCTCATCCTTTAGCTGAGTACGTAATTCTTTTAACTTAGCTTTACGTTTTTCAACCTTTTCTGCTTTTTCTGGAGTTTCCGTTGCGTTGTGTGTTTTGGAATGAGAAAAGGTACTAGGTACAACCTCAGATGGCTGATCACACATACTGTTTAGTCTATCTATTAGGTCTTCATCCTTTATCAATGAGCGATCTGCTCCATGCTTTATCAAAAGCTTTGCTAATTTTTTATTGTCATTTGCAAGAGCATAATATAAGGGAGTATGCTCAACTTTATCTTGTGCATTAACATTTGCTCCACCTTCTACTAGATATTCTGCAATCTCTACACAACCATATGCAGCAGCATAATGTAAAGGGGTCAGTCCATCTTTATCCTGTACATCAACTTTTGCTCCACATTTTACCAAAAGTTCCACTGATTCTTTATTGTTATCTGCAATAGCCCAATGTAAATGGGTCACGCCATCTTTATCTTGTGCATTAATATCTTCTCCATTTTCTAATATAGATTGGCCTAAAGCTTCAGATTCATCTGCATCAAAATATATTCCACTATCGCCACTATTACTTTTATTTAAAAAGGTCTGTTCCCCATTATATGTAGTATACTGCTCTGGATGTTGACTGTGCAAGTCATTATGTTCTATGCGCTTCTGATTATTGGCAAGTCTTTGTTCTGCCTCTTGCAACTTTTGCGCCATAGCATCTCTTTCTCTTATAGCCTGTTCTTTTTCTAATGTATCATCTACTTTGTCTGTATTGTTTTCATTAACGATTGAGTTTGAAGAAGTCTGTTCATCCTCATCTTGTACATAGACTTTTTTGTTGTTTGGTGTAATTCTACTATTCTCTTCCTGATGTTTTGCACCCCATGCTTGTACTGCAGCAGTTACGTTATTTCCGTTCAAAGCTAAATTTCCTGGAGTTTTATTATTAGGCTGCAGTAAAGTGCCTTGTCTATAAGGTTGTCTTCTCGTAGCTCTTGTCTCAGCATAACGTTGTTCTCCTTCCTCTAACATTTTTATTATAGCCTTTTTACCTTCTACATCGCCGACAATATCCCTTGGAGTTCGGCCTTGACTATCTTTTAGTAAAGGATTTGCGTCATTATTCAATAAAAGCTGAACTATCTCTTGATGACCATGCAAAGCAGCAATGTGCAAAGCAGTTAGCTTAGACTTAGCTTCATCAAGTTCATATATTGGTTCATTAACTTTTGCTTCCTTTGCTAGTAGGAGTTTTACTATTGGTACACTGTTACATTCCACAGCAAGATGTACCAACATATAATTTACAATTTTGTCTGAATCTAATATACTGAACATCTTATCTATCTTCAAATTGTTATAAGTGCTATATACTATTGAGTCTGCATCTTTTAGCTTATTCCCTATTCTTTCAAGTAAATTATTCTCATTTAAACCTTCACTCTTGCTTACCTCATTTATTATTTCAAAAAACTTTTTCTTTTCCATTGCCGTAACCTTTCCTCTCAATTTATTTATTATTGCTGAACCATCTCACAAAAAAGTTAAGTTTGTCGAAATTCCATGTTTGATCTAAAAATTAGTCATAAACATTTTCTATGCAAGTAGCTGACACTGGTTCATTCTATAATGGTGTCACAGCAGTCCTACATCATGCCACCGCGAACCGTCATACCACGATTCATTCGCGGTATCTCATCCGCTAACTGTTCTCCCTCATCATACCGTCACGGTATCTCCAGATCCCGCTAACAAGTAGCGGGATGACGAGTTACTATACCACCGCGAACCTTTATACCGCGATTCATTCGCGGTATCTCATCCGCTAACTGTTCTCCCTCATCATACCGTCACGGTATCTCCAGATCCCGCTAACAAGTAGCGGGATGACGATTGTCAGGGTGTCATCCCAGCGCCCCTATGATGTCATCCGAGTAGCCGACACTGGTTCCTTTATGATGGCAGTGCCCCTATGGTGTCATTCCAGTGCTTGACACTGGAATCCAGCCTTTCCATAATCATCAAAACATTGTATTTTAACGTAAAACAGCTATTTTTATGCTCACCAACTTAATAAAATTCCTGGATCCCAGTGTCAAGCACTGGGATGACAAGATATAAACCTTATCGTCATGCCGTCGCGAACCGTCATACCGCCGCGGTATCTCCAGATCCCGCTGGGATGACGATTGTCGTTTAGCTATAAATATTTAAGAAATTTACCAAATGAAAAAAAAGGCAAAAGAAGCCCTGGGGTTATTATCTGCTTTAAAATATTGGCGTTTTTTATGTTTTAAACGCTTGACAAGCAAGATTTAGCTGCTTTTAATTGCAACTCACCTATGCTGCAAATGTTTAAGAAATTTACCAAGCAGAAAAAAAGACAAAGAATCCCCGAGTTAGCTAGTCTTTTACTATCTCTGTCGAGTATTGGCATTTTTTGATGTCTTGTAACGCTTTATAAGCGCGTTCAGCTTATTTAGATAAAAATCTAGATGTAGATGAAGTTTTGTAAAGACATACAGTATCTATATACTGCAAAAAATTGAACATAAGACGCCGATACATTAAGTAATCCTTACCTTTTAATCTGCAGATTGGCGAAAGCAAATACAATAGCTTCAGTTTCATGATAAGGGGGCTGGCGAGGTTTGTCAAGCAAGTTTTTTGTTTCTGCGGACTACCTAGATTAATATTATATAGAAGGTTTGCTGCCAATAAAGCCTAAACTTACCAAATACATTTCTGTAGATTCAGATCTACTTGACTTTGGTTTAAAGTATTTTACTGTTTTAAACATTTTTTTTAGCTCGTTACAAAAATCTTTGTCAGATTCTCCTTGGAAAATTTTTACTACAAACGTGCCACCATGACTCAAGAAATGCTTTGCAAAATTGAGCGCTGCTTCGCATAAAAGCATAATTCTGATATGATCCAACGATTTTAAACCACAAGATTCGGGCGCCATGTCAGATAAAATTACATCAAATTTTTGATCCTTGAATTTTTCTCTTAAAATTTCAAACTCATTGATAATATCACATTGTATAAACTCTACTCCATTAATTGCGTTCATTGGTTTTATGTCAAGAGCAACCACATTTGCACCTTTCTGAGATGCAACTTGTGACCATCCACCAGGAGAAGCACCAAGATCAATAATTTTTTGCCCTTCTTGGAATAATTTAAATTTGTTATCCATTTCTACCAGCTTATATGCTGAGCGTGACCTATAACCATCCTTGCTAGTTTTTTGCACATACTGATCATTCAAATGACGATGTAGCCACCTTGTTGAAGATAGTTTTCTGCCTCTAGCCGTCTTTACTCTAGTTTTTATTGCTAATACCCTACTTATTATTGATTATATCTTTAAGCTCTTTTTCAACTACTTCTTTTACCAGTGCATGTAGATATTTATTCAGCCATTCTGAGAGCTGAGGTTTTAAAAGAGATGTAACTAATTCTTCAACAGTAAGGTTCGCTTTTTTTTGTTGTTTATGCTGTAATTCGTTTTGCATTTTTCCAAGCAACGCTTTGATCTCTTCCATATTCTCTTTTAAAATTAGATGATCGTTATTTTGCGCTTGTAAGCCGCTATTACTCGCTTTGTTATTACTCATTTGGATATTATCGTACAAATAAATATCTTTTTTTTCTTCTGAATTGTAGCTATGGCCATTAAATTGGTTATTGTTGCAAGCCATTTCCTCACTTTGGTCATCATTATCAATGTCCTCTTTTTCATTATTTTCTTTTTTGCCATCTTCTTCTATTTCTTCTGGATACTCTTCCTCAAGGTATAGCACATCATCATTTTCATCCTTTATTTCTGCTTTATCGTTACTCGCGTTTTTACCCGATATAGCTTTTTTTATATCTTCTAGGATATCTTTTACAGATTGATTACCTTGTTCATCATGCATAGTGCTAATACCATTAAATTTAGAGGTTTATACTATTTATCATAAAAAGCAAGTTGTAAACACTAATCACATAATTGCTTTTTGCTTCAACTAAGTCTGAACGTGCTTTAAATAATGCATCTTCAGTGTCCAAAAGGTCAGATGTACTCTTTAAATTTAAGTTTACTTCTTGCTCAACTCCTTCCAATGCTAGAGCTGCTGCTTTTTCCGCTTCTTGACTTGCTTTGATAATGGCCTTTGCTGTCAACACATTATTCCAAGCATTTACAACTGCTTGTTCTATATTTTTTACCGTTTCATAATAATCGTAGGTAGATTTTTTTGCATCCATTTTAGCTTTACTGACACCAAAAGCATTAACTCCTCTCTTAAAGATTGGAACATCAAGAGTAAAAACTACATGAACATTTTCTAATAGTTTGTCTACCTTCATACCATCCTCCCCAAAATTTTTGCTTGCACTTAGATTTAAAGAAGGAAGCCACTTGGAGCTTTCAGCAATCACTTCCATTCCGGCTGCTCTTTTTTGATAAACTGCTGCTTTTAGAGATAAATTATTGGTTTTTGCTAACTGTAAACATTCATTTAGCTCTGGAACAGAAGGTAGTTTATCATTAGCTTCAGAAAGGTCATCAGCATCTTCGCCAATCAAATGATAATAAGCAATATTTACCAACTTTAATTTACCTTCAGCATCAACTCTTTCGGATATAGAAGACGAAAATTTTGCTTTTGCTAACAAAACTTCAGCATTGGTTACCTCTCCAAGGGAAAAGCGTTTTTTCATAGCTGACAAATGTTCCAAAGAAACGCGTTCTTTATGTTCTCTGAGCTTTAATATTTCTGTCTTTTGTAAAACATTAACATATGCTTTCACAGCATTAAGTGCAAGCTCTTGTTTTAATTGCTGAAATCGCATCTTTTCTGCTTTGAGAAGATGGCTTGATCGACTGAATGTGGCAAAGGTACCACCGCCATCGATTAATTTCTGGCGCAATGTAAGTTTTTTTTCAGATGTATCAAGATTAAAGTTACTATCGAAATTGTATTGCAAATTAATGTCAGGTAAAAATCCAGCTAACCCAGAAGATTTATAGTGTTTTTCTGCGCTTTTATATTGGTAAAATTGAGACTTTATTTTTGAGCTATTTTTGATGGCTTTGCTTATCACTTCTCCCACATCGGTTGCATAGCAACTTATAGTATTAAAAATGATCGCAAGTGTGATAATCAATCGAAACATTCTAATTCCTATGCATATTGGTTGCGCAGCTCAATTACTAACATAAATTACTTTAATAATCAATAACTAATATTGTTGACACTATTGAGAAATTAAGTATATCATAGCTTACTATTGTTGGATCAAATAATGAAGACTTTTTTCTTAAAGGAGAAACAAATCAATAAAAAGTGGTTTGTCATAGATGCAGAAGGATTAGTGGTAGGGAGGCTTGCAGCATTTGTAGCGACACTATTACGTGGAAAGCATAAACCTGAGTATACACCTCATATGGATTGTGGCGATAATGTAATTATTATCAACGCAGAAAAGGTGCATTTCACCGGAAAGAAGCTTAAAGATAAAATTTACTATAAGCATACAGGTTATTCTGGTGGTTTGAAGAAAACTACTCCAGATAATATTTTAAATGGCAAATTTCCTGAGCGTGTAATAGAAATGGCAGTGAAAAGGATGCTTGATGATGGGCCTATGGCACGTAGACGCTTTGAAAATTTGTATGTTTATTCTGGTTCAGAGCATAAGCATCAAGGACAGCAACCTGAAAAGATAGATTTTGCCTCTTTGAATCGTAAAAATAAAAAGTAATGGAGTAAAAATGAAGAGTTCTACAATAAATAACAATGATTGGTCAGAAAAGACAATTAAATCAGCAGTTGATTCGCTTGGTCGTTTATATGCTACAGGCCGAAGAAAAGAATCTGTAGCAAGAGTATGGATAAAGCCGGGGAGTGGAAAATTTAGTGTTAACAAAAAAGGCGATCTAATTTCTTATTTTAAAAGAGAGTCAGTGTGCCAAATAGTAAAAATGCCATTTGTTGCAACTTCCACATTGGATAAATACGATGTATTTGCAACTGTAAAAGGTGGAGGGCTATCTGGTCAAGCAGGTGCTCTAGCTCATGGAATAAGCAGAGCTTTAAGTAGTGTAAGCCAAGATTTGCATTCTATACTACGTAATGGTGAGTTCTTAACTAGAGATTCACGTGTTGTTGAACGTAAGAAATATGGTCAACATAAAGCTCGGAAAAAGTGTCAATTTTCTAAGAGATAGTTATTTTATAGGGGTGTTTTTTTGTAAGTATTATACAAATATTTGCAAAAATGTATGATATCCTCTATTTTTGTGATGAATTTAGTTGACTATCGGTGTCAACATAATATGCTATTTATGTGATTTTTTCAATATTAAGGTAATTTATGAGTAAAGAAGATATAATAAAACAATTAAAGGAAGATTGTTCTAGTCAGAATATAGATATAACAAAATCTGATTTGAGCAAGATTCATGATGCGTTTATTAAAATAATAAAGAATGAGCTGCATGGGAAAGGTGAAATACGTTTGCATGGAATAGGAACGTTTTCTACTGCTATCAGTCAGGAAAAACAATGTCGTAACCCCCAAAGTGGTCAGATCATGACTGTTCCTAAAAAGACAAGGGTAAAATTTAAAGCAAGCCAAACTCTTTTAAGTATTTTAAATGAGAAGGAAAAAGCAGCAGTTAGTTAGACATTGTCATTTTCATTGTTTTTACTACGCTGTGTAAGCCGTAAAATACAGCTTCGCTAATTAAATAGTGGCCTATGTTAAGAGCTGAGATGTGAGGTATTCTTGTCATCTTCTTAGCGTGTTTATAAGTTATGCCATGTCCTGCGTGGCATTCTATTCCTAATTTATTGACGTACTCTGCAGCATTAGTAATTAACTGTAACTTTTTTTCTGATGGATTATCACAGTAATCCCCTGTGTGAATTTCTATTATGTCAGGTTTTGTCCCTAGCTTTTCAAGATATTTTAGTTGATCAATATTTGGATCGATAAACAGTGAGACTTTTATGCTAGAGCTATGCATTTCCTCTATTATACTAGAAAGTTTACTGTGCATATTCACGATATCCAGGCCACCTTCGGTTGTTAATTCTTCTCTTTTTTCTGGTACTATACTAATCGAATAGGGTTTTACCTTTTTTGCTATTTCAAGCATTTCTTCCGTGGCTGCAATTTCAAGATTTAGCTCAGTGCTAATGCTTTTTTTTAGGTTAAATACGTCTTCATCTCTAATATGCCTTCTATCTTCTCGTAAGTGTACAGTAATAAAGTCTGCTCCAGCGTCAATGGCTATTTCTGCTGCTTTCAATGGATCTGGATAAGAAGTTCCACGTGCGTTGCGGAGGGTTGCAACGTGATCGATATTAACACCTAGTTTCACAATCTACCTCAGAAATTATTTATAGATTATACATGTTATTAGGTTTTTTGCATAGTCATTGTTTGACCTTATCCAGAAAAAGTGGAGAGAAAGAAAAGAGTTTTTTTGGGTAAAATAAAATTTTGGAGGATTAGAAATGGCAAGAGAATATACGGCAGAGTTCAAATTGGAAGCTGTTAAGCTGGCAAATGAACAAAGAAAGGTAGGTCAAACAATTACAAAAACAGCAAAGGATTTAGGAATAAAGGGTGGTTTATTAGGAAAATGGATAAAGAAACACAACGAAAAAAAGTCGGCAGCAGATGCATTTCCAGGTAGAGGTAACATGGCTCCTTACGACAAAGAGAGATTTGATTTACAAAGCAAGAGTAACAAGGGAAAGAGACATTTAAAAAAAAGCCCTGGCCAGTCAAAAAGAGTAAAATATTTTTTTATATAGTAACTGCTATAAAGTACAGGAATTATGTAGGATTTTCTGCTAGTGGCTACTATAAGTGGACCACAAGAAAAATAAGCAGTAGAGAATCAGCAAATAAAGAGCTACTCGAAGCTATTCAAAAAATATATCAAGTTTCTAAATGTAGATATGGAGCTCCTAAAATTCATGCTGAATTGAAGGCTTTGGGTAAAAGTTGCAATTTGAAAACGGTGCAAAGTATTATGCAGAAAAATGACATCAGGGCTATACTGAGAAGAAAGTTTAAAATTAAAAAACAACAAACAGATAATAGAGCTGTAGCTCCCAATATACTAGATCAAAACTTTATTGTTGATCAACCAAATAAAGTATGGGATTACTTACATCAAAACCAAGGAGGGATGGCTATATTTGGCAGCAATAATTCTCACGTATGGTAGTTAATGAGTAGTGCAATAAATAAACAATTGGTTATGAACTCTTTATTAATGGCCATTAATAGGCGTAAACCTGTTAAAAATCTACTGCTGCACAGTGACCAAGGTTCACAATATACTGCGCAAGGGTATCAATATCTCTTAGCTGTAAAGAATATAGATGAGTAATAAAGGCTGTTGTTACGACAATTCTGTTGCAGAAAGCTTCTTTAGCTCACATTGAAAAGAGAAATACTTATTGATACTTCACAACACTCTGCTCAACAAACTAGAACTGCAATATTTGAATACATAGAAATTTTTTATAACAAACAACGTCACTATTAACTATTGCATTCCAGAACAATTTGATGCATCATTCTTTTTGTAAAAAACATTCCACACTTTCTCTCCACTTTTTCTGGGTAAGGTCATTTTTGCCTTGACCAAGAAAAAATTCAGCTATTGCCTTACTTTCTCTTGCAACAACTTCTTCCTTAACAATTTTTCCTTTCTCATCAACGATACTTATAAAAGTTTCTTTTAGTGAGATCGCTATAATATTCCATGAGACTGCTCCTACTAATAAAAGTTTAAATTATTTTTGAAGAACTTATTCTACTGAATTCGTTACTTCGTGCTAAAATAATGGACTCCATCATTCAACAGCAATTACAGTATGTTTACCCTTTTTCTTGTTATTTTTCTAATCTATAGCTAGCGTTCAAAACCATATTCGAAAATACGTTTTCGGATTTTTTTTAATGCTGTTTATTTCATCCTCAACATCGTCTCTACCTTTATGAACTAAGTAGCAGCATTAAAAATTATAACGTACCCCTATCTCTAGAGTTGCATCTGGTATTTGTTTTGCTTTTATACCACTTAGTTGCCCACCCATGGTCATACCAACTGCACCAATTATCTGCGGAGTAATTTCATAATCAACACCTAACTTTAGTTTATAGGAAATAGAACTCAGTATTTTATCTACTACAGATGAACCAGCAGCTTCACCACCTGATTCTGGAGCACCTTGTGTTTCTTCTTCCTTTTCTTTTTCTTCTTGTGAACTATTGCCATCACCATCAACTGTATCACTAACACCAAAGCCAAAAGGTGTTATTTGGAGATATCCTCCTAAACCTCCGCTGACATATAGTTTAACGGGATCAATATCAAGGTCAGGATAGAAGCGGTAGTTTGCCAATAAGCTAGCTCCTATGCTCTTTAATGACTTAATATTACTGAGAACCTCAAGTTCAAATTTAGAGTTTTGGTCATAATGGTAACCAAGAACAACACCAGGTTTCATTTTAAAGCCACCACCCCAACCAGCACCAAAGTTTAAACCTGCATAGTACTTATCTTCTGACTTACTTGCACTATTACTAGCTGCACCTGCTAGAGATGAAGTAAGCAACACAGCCAAAACGCACAATCTCTTTATTTTCATATAACTCCTCATACAAAAAAATATATAATGCATAAGTATATATCCTTTATATTAAAAAAGATATAACTACATGTCAAAAAAAGTATAGCCATAAAATCAGATTATATAAAACGTACTACTCAGGTCTTTTATATAACTATATTTACTATCTTATTTGGTACAGCATATACAGTGCGAACTTTGCTTTGATCGATCTTACTGGACACAGAGTCTATCGCTATTTTCTTCAATTCTTCTTGAGGTAAGTTAATTGCCACCTTGATTGTTGTACGTAATTTTCCATTGATTTGCACTGCTATAGTTACCGTATCGTCAACTAATAATGATTCATCAGCTTTTGGCCAAGGTTGACCTCCTATTTCTTGCCATAGGCTTTCAGCTAGATGTGGTATGAATGGTTCGATTACTCTGATTAATATACATATACCTTCATCAATAAGAGATTTTCCAGTTTTTACGTCTATTTCAGCTATTAAATTCGTCATCTCACGAAATTTTGCCACTACACAGTTTAATCTGCAGTTTTCCAAGTCATCTGTAAGTCCGTGTAAGAGTTTATGAATTTTTTTTCTGTACTCTAGAAGTCCACCCGTAACATTTTCATTATCATAGTGTATATTTACAGGTCTTAGCTGCATGACCATACGCCACAATTTATTTACATAACGAGAACAACCTTCCACGCCATCATCGGACCATTCCATATCTTTCTCCGGAGGAGTGTCGGACAACACAAACAAGCGAGCAGTATCAGCACCATACTTTTCTATGATAAAGTTTGGGTCAACTGTATTCTTTTTCGATTTGCTCATTTTTTCAACTTTGCCCACTTGAACTTTTGCACCTCGCGCTATTAATTCTTTTGCTTCTGCGGGAAATAGCCACTTACCATTTTCGTCTTTATAAGTTGCATGGCAGACCATTCCTTGAGTGATTAAAGTAGAGAAAGGCTCTTTAATATCAAAATAGCCACATTTGGTTAAAGCACGGCAGAAAAATCTTGAATAAAGCAAATGCAGAATTGCATGTTCTATCCCACCTATATAATAATCAACAGGCATAAAACGATTACATGCATCTTTGTCTATTGATTTATCTTCACTACAGAATGCAGCAAAATACCAGGAAGATTCAAAAAAGGTGTCGAATGTATCAGTTTCACGCTCTGCTTGCTTTCCGCACTTTGGACAATCAACAAATTTCCAAGTTGGGTGCTTATCCAGCGGATTGCCACCACTTGTAAATTCTACATCTATTGGTAGAACTACAGGAAGGTCTTTTTCTGGCACTGGAACAGTTCCGCAATCTTTGCAATATATGATAGGTATAGGGCATCCCCAATAACGCTGCCTTGAAACTCCCCAATCGTGCAAACGATAGTTTATTGTTTTTTTGCCTATTTTTTTTTCTTCAAATTTTTTAACTATGGCTTCCTTTGCTTCACTAACCATTAATCCGTTTAAGAATTCGGAGTTAAACATTGTCCCGTCTCCAGTATACGCCTCCTTTGTCATCTGAGTAGCTTGACACTGGGATCCATTGTAAGAATTCTGGTCACGCGCTGGAATGACACCTAAGTGGGCTGAAGAAATAACGGGAATTATCGGCAAATTATATTTCTGTGCAAATTCAAAGTCACGCTGATCATGTGCAGGGCAACCAAAAATCGCGCCTTCCCCATATTCCATCAACACAAAATTCGCTATGTAAAGCGGCAATTCCTTATCAAGAAATGGATGTTTGACGTTTAATCCGGTGTAAACTCCTATTTTTTCATCGTTCTCTCTTTTTGATTTTATTTCCTGGATCCCAGTGTCAAGCACTGGGATGACAACAGAAGAACCATTCTTTAAATCCTGCACAATAGGATGCTCTGCTGCCACTGCACAAAAAGAAGCCCCAAACAAAGTATGAGGATAAGTTGTAAAAACTTTTAATTTCTTATTCAGGCCAACTACTTCAAACTCTATAGTTGCTCCTTCAGATTTTCCTATCCAACGCTCCTGCATTGTTTTGACTTTTTCTGGCCAATTTTTCAAACTTTGCAGGCACTTGAGTAAATCTTCAGCGAAATCAGTAATCTTTAAAAACCATTGGGACAACTTACGTTTTTCAACAACTGCACCTGATCGCCATCCTTTTCCATCAACCACCTGTTCATTTGCAAGCACTGTTTGGTCCACTGGATCCCAGTTAACCCATGACTCTTTTCGATAGGCAAGCCCATGCTTTAAAAAATCCAGGAAAAATTTTTGTTCGTGTTTATAATAGTCAGGTTCACATGTGGAGAGTTCACGCTCCCAATTATAAGAAAGACCTATAGATTTCAACTGTGTACGCATATTATCTATATTCTCTTTTGTCCATGTTTCGGGGCTAATATTGTTATCCCTTGCTGCATTCTCAGCTGGTAATCCAAACGCATCCCAGCCAATTGGATGCAAAACCTCAAATCCATTAGCTCTCTTGTAACGCGCTATCACATCCCCTATTGCATAGTTACGTAAGTGTCCCATATGAATTTTACCAGATGGATATGGAAACATTTCCAACACGTAACACTTTTCTTGTTTACCACTCTTGCTTACAGAAAAATCCCATTTATCTTGATAAAATTTTTCAACACTTTTAAAATCATATTTCATATAAATCCAAATTCAATTACAGTTCATATGCATCAAAGGATCAACCGCTTGGCCATTATGTCGTATTGTGAAACACATCTGTGGATCTTTATCTTGTGTGCTTGATTTACCTGCAGATCCAATTACTTGACCTTGCTTTACTTTATCGCCAATTTCAACATGTATGTTTTTTAAATAGGAGTACACAGTCATGTAATTATCTTTGTGTTCCACTATAATTAAATTCCCATACCATCTCAGCCCTTTGCCTACATATATCACTTTGCCTGGTGCAGAGGAAACTACGTTCGTTCCATTTTGAGCAGCAATTTTTATGCCATCCTTACACATTTCATCAGAAGAGGTAGCTGAACCTTTAACTGGCATTACAAATTTACAATTTACCCCCACATTTTGTGTATTATTGTTATCTTTGTATATCCTATTTATGATGGCTTTTCTACTTTCTTTTTGCACTGAAGGCTCCCTAATTAAATGGTACTCTCTTGTATATTCCAGATCTCTTTTTCCGTAAAATTCTTCGCCTTTAAGCAGCACAGGTGCAGGTTTTTGCAGGCCACAGCCTATTAATATTGCTAATAACATAAGAAATGAGGCTATATGCCACATTTTAAACTCTCACAAAACTCCAAAATTTTAGCGAGACGTAGTGTTTCACGCCTGCTTGTTACTTTCCTCGTTATTTATTTTACTAGTTAAATAGTCCCTCAAATCGGTGAGTTCTTGCAACAAATTCTTTGTGACTTTTATATCATTACCAAATTCTTTTTGCACTCCTTTTATTGTATATCCTTTATCATATAGCATGTATTTTACTTTCTTTATGGCCTCTATACACTTGCGATCATATAGCCTTCTTCCTTTACGCTTTGTAGGCTTAATTTGATGAAATTGACCTTCCCAAAATCTCAAAACATGCTGTTCCAAATGTAGCTCTTCAGCTACTTCCCCAATCGTATAAAATAATTTTTCCTTGTTCATTAATTATTGATTGATTTTTTTATAATTTTTGAAGGCCTAAAAGAAACTGAATTTCTTGCCTGAATCATCACTTTCTCCGATGTATTTGGTATATTTCCTGGTCTTTCCTTCTTTTTCTTAACCAAGAATGTTCCAAATGACGATATTTTTACTATTCCATCCTTTACCAAGCTTGTCTTTATTTCGTCCAATATATCATCTATTATCGAAACAGAGTCTTCCTTTGATAATCCTATTTCTTGGTTTATATCTCCAGCTATCGTTGCCTTAGTTACTGTTGTGTCTTTTGTTGTAACGTGATCCATTATTGATAAATATTACAATACGTAAATATAATATAGCAATCGACTCGAGATTCAGCTACTTTATTTTTTAGAGTATGTCTCTTTTGTTGCATAATTTAAAATACCGGCAACTATCAATATCGCAAATATTGCAAAAAGTTCCATTTTATGATCTTTAAAAAGTGCTAACATTGACACTATAACTCCACTGCCAATAAACATAAATCCATTGATAATGGATGATGATGTGCTGATGTATTTTCGTTTCACAATCTCGCTGCCGACAGTAAAATTAAGCATATGTCCTCCCGCAAAAAACCCGAACATTAACATACAAAAGTACACAACGTGGACTGTTAAATGGCTGTATAGTAAAATAATAATTGAGACGCCTTGCAATAAAGCAAAAGCAGAAATTACATGTTTCCTATTTTTAAATAAGTTTGAGATTCGATCTGCAATTGGAGCACCAACTGCAAGACCAAGCCATAGTATTGCAGTTGCTATACCTGACTCCATTGCATTGAGTTCTGAGTTGCCCAGTAACCTTGGAGCCCACAAGGTATTAAGTGCTAAAAATGTTCCAAAAGTAATAGCACCCACCACTGAAGTTATCCAGATATCTCTTAATTTTAGCACTGTTAATATAGAGCACATTACTGTCTTCATAGAGCTTTTTATTGTGCGCTTTTCTGAGCTGCTTTCTGGAAGTGTGTTTGGACAAAAAAGCGTAAGTACAAATATCAACACACCAAATAGTATTATGCATACAATCAGATTTTTCCAATATGCATCTTCGGCAAGCAAGTTAGAGAACAGTATTTGAATTACCAAAGCAGAAAGGCTTGAAATTGTCTGCACTAGTGAAAACATTAGTCCAAATTGGGCAGCGGAAAAACATATGCTACTTGTGTGAGCAGCACCAATAAAACCAAATGATGCTCCAGTTGCAATCAACACTTGAGACAAAATCAAATGGGAGAAATTGTCACTATTAATAAGGACAAAAAACCCCAAGATCATAGTTGATAACGAGAAAAAATAAATTTTTTTACTGGAAAAAACATTAAACGTTGCTCCACTAAAAAATTGTAAGATGGCGAAAGTCCAAGTATATGCTGAATTAGCCAGTGCAACTTGCGCGATTGTAAGTCCAAGTTCCTTTTCGAGATTTACACTTATAAAGGTATAAATTATCTGCATGTTGCTGAATATAACAACCAAGTTACTAATCAGCCAAATGAACCAAGCCTTAGCTCTGCTTTCCATAAGATTTATTTTTATAAGTAATCTATTAGAAATTTAACACTAAGTCTCTTTTTAAGCTATTGTTTCCTGACTACTGTTATAGCTAACCCAAAAAACGGTTTCCCTACGTCATGCCGCCGCGGTATCTCTTAGCCGCTAACAAGCAGCGGGATGACGATTGTCAGGGTGTCATCCCAGCGCCCCTATGATGTCATCCGAGTAGCCAACACTGGTTTCCATCCAAGACGGTGTCATTCCAGTGCTTGACACTGGAATCCAGACTTTAATTGTTATACTTGTAAATAATCTGGTGAAAATAAACGTTCATCTCAAAATGCAGTATTTTTGTTGAAATAGCTCAACTGGATCCCAGTGTCTGGGCACTGGGATGACACCATAGGAGGCTACTTGGATGACAAAAAAAGGAGCACTGGGATGACAGCAGTCCTACGTCATACCGCCGCGGTATCTCTAGATCCCGCTAACAAGCAGCGGGATGACGAGCTTATCGTCACGCCGCCACGAACCGTCATACCGCGATTCATTCGCGGTATCTCAGCCGCTAACAAGTAGCGGGATGACGGTTGTCAGGGTGTCATGAAAGTAGCTGACACTGGAATCCAGAAAAAAAGAAATATGTATCAGCTACTTTCATTTGCTGCGCCTCGAAAATAAACGTTCATGTAGCTAAGCCATAAATCCAGTATAAAGACCTTTAATCATTGGCTTCGTAGTACTTCTCAACCAACTTATTAAGTAACCTTACACCAAAACCTACTGCTCCTCTTGGACAAATGTCAGTACCTTTCTCGTGCCAAGCAGTGCCTGCGATATCTAAATGTGCCCAGCAAGTTTCATTCACAAAACGCTGTAAAAACTGTGCAGCCATTATGCTATCTCCACCAGAGCCTGCAGGAGCGATGTTTTGAACATCAGCAATCGGTGAATCAATAATTTTGTCATAAGTTTCATTCATAGGAAAACGCCATAACTTCTCATTTACTTCATTTCCTGCATCAATCAGACGGTTTGCTAATTCATCATTATTTGAAAAAAGACCAGCATATTCGTTATTTCCAAGTGCAACCACTATAGCACCAGTTAAAGTTGCAAGATCAATCATAAATTTTGGTGAGAATCTATCTTGCGTATACCATAAAGCATCTGCAAGTATGAGCCTTCCTTCTGCATCGGTGTTCAACACTTCTATTGTTTGTCCAGACATTGAAGTTACTACATCACTTGGTCTTTGAGCATTACCACCCACTGCATTTTCTGCAAGTGCGACCACACCGATCGCATTTACTTTTGCTTTTCGTCCTGCTAAAGCATGCATCACCCCAACCACAGTAGCAGAGCCTGCCATGTCATATTTCATTGACTCCATACCACGTGAAGGTTTGAGTGATACTCCACCAGTGTCAAACGTTATACCTTTACCAACAAAAGCTATAGGCTTTTGTTCTTTAGAAGCTCCATTCCATTTTATCACTACTAATTTTGGTTCTTTACTACTTCCTTGTGCAACTCCAAGCAAGGCTCCCATTTTTTTCTCTTCCATCTGCTTTTTATCAAGCACCTCGATTTCAAGGCCAAGCTTAGTAAGTTCTTTTTTTATATGATCAGCATAGGATTCTGGATATAGAATGTTAGGAGGCTCTGTTATAAAAGAGCGCGCAAGGAATATACTCTCACCTTCTTGCCTTAAGTGCTCAAATGATCTTTCAGCATTACTTAATTGTTCATCTTTTACTAATACGGTAATCTCCTCTACCTCTGTAATTTTCTCATCCTTTTTAGTTTTATACTTATCAAACTTAAAACTACGCAGAAACGCACCATATGCAACATTTGCTGCACTACCTTCGATTAAAACCGCTGCTTTTTTAATTTTTAATCTGCTTAGCTCACAATATATTTTACCACCAATATTTAATTCTTTATTTTCATTCCATTCATCCTTCTTACCCAGTCCAACAACTATAACATTTTTTTCTTCTGGCAAAGCAGTAGAGAAAAATTCACCAAAACTTCCATTGAAATCGCTAAATTGCTTTATATTATCTATGACCTGTTTTCCTTGCAAAACTCCGCCATCATTTACGGTTTCGTTGTCTTCAAATAAACCCATTACTATTGTTTTAAAATCGGGCGAAATTTTAGAAATTGTTATTTTCATTGCTGGTATCTCCGTTGCAAATAATTGTAAACTGTACATAAAACACAGCAAAAACATCAGTAAGATATTTTTCATATACATCCTAAGTACAATAACACTTAAGTTTACTATGGACTCCCTTACATGCAAGGTTTTTTATCTTTTATTAGAGAACTTATTATATCCGCCCAAGGTAATGTTAAACGTATAGGTTTTTATGACCTGATCACTGTAAGTAAATGGTGTTATGAGAAGGCTTGCAAGCCCATTACTAACAAAATCTTCAAGAACAGGATCAGCGCAATTATCGCAATTATGGTCAGCAAAAAACATTTGCGTTGTGAATTCTGGAAAATCCGGATGTTGAACTAGAAAGTTGATATGTGGAGCTCTATCACCAATTTTACCAGGTGCTATCGTAATAAAATTATAATAGCCAAGATTATTCACTACAAACCTTCCTGATCCAGCAAAATTCAGATCATCCTCTATATTCTTATCGTAATGGTTCACGCCGCGTGAATTCGCGTGCCATATAGAAACTACAGCATTTTGTATTGGTAAGCAGTTTATATCAGTAATTCTACCCACTATGTGTATTAATTCCCCTATTGCACTATTTGGAGAACCAGGTTTCCTTCTTAAATTGTTTGAAGAGCTAAAATTTTTTGGCCTTGCATCAAGGTCATATATTTCCGGAGTTTTAATGCAGTTGAGCAAAACAGGATCAGCTGCAAATAGCGGCAAACTGAATATCATTTGTACTAAAAGTGCTAACAAGATATTTTTCACATTCATTTCATTTATAATAGACTTCTTGCATAACCATATAACAAACTTTTATTGGAAATAGAAACGAAAAAACTTGCTTGACACCCTTCGCCAGCCCCCTTATCATGAAACTGAAGGTATTCAGTTATCTTCATCTGTGCAGATTAAACAGCAAGAAAACAACGTAGTTGGCGTCTTATTTTTAATTTTTTGCACTATGTGCACCTTATGTCTTCACAATATTTCTAGGTTTTTACCTACACAAGCTGAAACGCGCTATTTAAAACATTAAAAAACGCCAACTTAAAAAATGGATAGTGAATAACTAGCTACCCTAGGGTTTCTTTTGCCTTTTTTTCTGTTTAGTAAATTGTATCCGTTCAGCGGAGTGGTAGAATAAGGTAGACAAAGCAAGATAATAAAGATAATCATAGAGCAAAAGTGAGGTAATGTGGTAAACCTTTTAGAACTTTGCAAAAATTTACAGCAAAAAATAGAAAAACTGAAAGCAGAGATAGAAAACTTAAAAGCAGAAAATAAAGCTTTAAAGATAGAGAACGCTGAATTAAAGGAAAGGCTTGGTTTAAACTCGAAAAATTCATCTCTACCGAGCTCTAAAGAATTGTACAAAACAAAAAAGGACAAGCCAAAAAGCGAAAGGAATGTTGGCGATCAGGTTGGGCATAAAGGAAATTTTCATGCCACAATGGAAGCGGATAAAGTAGTAAAAATAGAGTTGCCTAATATTTGCGAATGCGGAGGAGAGCTTGTAATATGCGAAAAACCTTATGTTCACCAAAAAGTTGATCTTCCGGAAATTAGGCCTTATGTAGTAATTGGAACATGGTCGTTGTTGGAGATGCAGAAAAAGAAAAAGTAGCAAGTTACCAGAAGGTGTTACGCCAGATACATTTGGTCCAAGGGTTAAGTCTATAATTGCAGCACTCAGCGGATTTTACAAAAACTCAAAGCGTGAAGTGGCTAGTATCATAAATGACATTTTTAATTTGAACATAAGTGTTGGCAGCATATCAAATCTTACTATTACCCACAAATATAAATGTACTTATAAATAAAGTATTACAATATTAAAGTTTGCAAATATTGAGGGTATAAAAATGGCAAACGAGAGTAATGAATGGGCTAAAAATGAATTTGGAGATGCTGTACTTGGAGATAAAAGATTAACTGACCGATTAGTAAAGATTGCTGATAGTTTGATAAGTTTACCTGAAAGCTCAATTAATGAGGCATGCGGAAGTTGGTCAGAAGCAAAAGCAGCATAACGTTTTTTTCAAAATGAGAACGTAAAAGAAGTCGATATTCTAGCTTCACACATTGATAAAACAGTTGAAAGAACAAAAGCTCATAAAAGAATTCTTGTGATTCAAGATACAACTTATATTTCATACTCAAGCCATAAGCGGATTGGGAACTATTGCTGGAAAAGGAGCAGTAATGCATACAGCCCTTGCTGTTAGTACGGAAGCTGGGAATACTGGATCAAAAGATTTACTCGAGGCAACTCATTTCTGAAGAAGAAAAAAGACTAAAGAGCCATCGTAACAACGTTCATATTGAGGATAAAGAAAGTATGAAATGGCTAGAAAGTTTAAAGAAAACAAATAATATTATAGATCTGGCCCAAACCGAAGCTATAACTGTATGTGACAGAGAAGCAGATATGCATGATTTTTTTGAACTTGCACATAATCTTAACTCAGCAATTTTAGTAAGAGCTCGCCACAACAGAAATGTAAATAAAAAATTCATGCATACCAGGAACAAGCAAAAATTATGGTCATTTATCCAAGGCCTCCCTTGCGCTGGAAAAGTAGAAGTTGAAATCCCTGCTAGAGATAACAAGCAAAAAAGGACAGCGTTTTTAGAAATTAGATTCGGAAAATTTATCACATGAAGGCCATATAAAATGTAAAGAAGGTCACATAAAATATAAACCGACAGAGTCTACAACTTCACGCAATTCATGTTGTTGAAAAAAACTCTCCTCCCGAAGCAAGTCCTCTAGAGTGGATGCTTTTTTCCGGTCAGTACTTTTGAAGAAGCTGTTGAAAAAGTTAGTTGGTATTGTTTGAGATGGAAAATAGAGATATTGCATAAGATTTTAAAATCTGGTCTCAAAGTTGAGGAATGTAGACTTGGAACAGCAGAAAGATTAATGAGGTATTTAACAGTCATGAGCATTATTGCTTGGAGAATTTTCTTTATTACATCAATTGCAAGAACTAACCCAACATTACTATGTACTGCCTTATTAGCTGAGGAAGAATGGAAAGTTTTATATGTTAAAATACACAGGAAACCATGTCCAAATATAGCCCCTACTATAAAAGAAGCCGTTTCGTGAACTTGGAGGTCATTTAGCAAGAAAAAGCGACCCAAAACCAGGACCAATTACTCTTTGGAAAGGGTGGAGACGTCTCTTTGATCTAGCAGAAGGATGGAGACTTGCTCATGAACCTCATATTTGTGGGTAATAGTAAGGTTTCTAAGGGAGGGAGTAGTAGTAATACTGCTTCCTTACCTGACCAGTTTGCTCGTGATAAAGGTTTTGAGAAACGAGCTCAACTATATGCTGCTAAGGCTTACTCAAGGCAAGCTGATAAATCTGGTAAGTACATTGATTTAAAGAAGGTTTTCTTTATTGCTATCTCTAATTGTAATTTATTTCCTGATAAGCTTGATTATATATCCAGCCACACTATAAGAGGTGAGAAAACCTATGAGCATGACTTAAAAGATTTTCAATTTGTATTTATTGAACTACCTAAATTTCCTAAGAATAAGGAAGAACAGCTAGAAAGCATAGTGGATCGTTGGTTATTTTTCTTCAGTGCGACCCGGAAAGCCGTGGTTTTGTGATGGTTAAATTCCATCTTCCCTAGACATCGGGGATAATGTATGTCTCACATTTCAAAGGATGGCAACCTTTGGGATGCAAGCATGAGATAAAAGCAGGTAACACTAAACCTCATGGTGAATCCCTGCAAACAGAGTTAGATATGATTACGAGAGGAACCTATGTTTGAATTGTCGTCAAAGCATAGTATGCGAAAAGAGGTTGAACTACGCATAGACCAAAATGGTACGAAGCAAAAGGGGAACTAAAGATTGAAGACTTTAGTTATTGATGTTCCCAGCTTCCGGCAAATAGTAGGAATCTAAGTTTAACGTGAAACGAAGCTATGGAACGGAGTAACCACATAAAAGCTCTTATATTCATTAAATATAAGTAGGTAGCCAACCACAAGCCGCTATGTGGAAGGATTGTTTAAGAAGCTAATGCCCACAAAGTAATATCTGGGATATGCAGACGTAAACACTTTAATTTGGAAGGTAAAGTGGTGAATAGTAGTGAATATGTTATGGACCAGCAAAAAGCTAGGTATGAATGGAATGGAATTCCTTGGCGAAAGCTGAAGAAATCTTCATTTAAGCTACAAAAACGAATTTACCAAGCCTCTAAATGTAATGATATCAAAAAGATGCACAACCTTCAGAGATTATTACTCAAATCAACAAGTGCAAGAACGATCGCAGTTAGAAGGGTAACTCAGGACAACAGAGGGAAAAAAACTGCAGGTATTGATGGAAAAGCTAACCTTAGTCAAAAAGAAAGATTGCAATTGGCAAACTCCTTAGATATAAGAGAGAAAGCAAAGCCATCAAGACGTGTCTGGATCCCAAAACCTGGTAAGCCATCGGAATATCGCCCGCTTGGTATACCAACTATATCGTGTCGAGCAAAACAAACACTTGTAAAAATGGTGTTGGAACCAGAATGGGAGGCAAAACTTGAGCCAAACACTTATGGTTTTAGACCTGGTAGATCATGTCATGATGCAATTGAAGCCATATTTAATGTGCTAAAACAGAAAACAGCATATGTATTAGATGCTGATATTTCTGGATGCTTTGACAATATTAACCATAATAAACTGCTTGAAAACCACACCAGCGTTAAAGAAAATCATAAGAGGATGGTTAGAAGCGGGTGTTATGGAAGATGGAAAGCTTCAATCCACAAAACGTGGTACAATTCAAGGAGGCACCGTTGCTAGCTTGTGTTGCATTACACGGATTAGAGCAACATGTCAAAAAAGCATTAACAAACGAACTCTTTCAATGCATGAAAAGAAAATATGGTAGGATATCGCATAAAAACGCGCAAAAGTCTATTAGTGTAATTTTCTACTGTGATGATTTTGTCATCATACATGAAAACGAAGAGATTATTCTTAAAGCAAAAATTTTAGTTGAAGAATGGTTAGAAACCATTGGACTAAAATTAAAGCCCTCTAAAACAAGAATTTCTCATACATTAAGAACCATTGACGAAACAAAACCAGGATTTGATTTTCTTGGATTTTCAATAAGACAATATCCAACAAAAGAAAGTAAAAAAGGTTACACATTATTAATAAAACCAAGTCGTAATTCTATAAAGCAGCATACATTTGCTATTAAACATAAACTTAGAGAAATGCGTGGGGCGCCACAGGAAGTAATAATAAGGAATCTCAATCCAATAAACAGAGGATGGAGTCAATATTACTCTTCGGTAGTTTCATGTAAAATCTTTAGCTCATTGGATAATACTATACATAGAAAGCTCTGGAAGTGGGCAGTCTTTAGGCACCCAAACAAAGGGAAATGCTGGATAAAAAGAAAATACTTTAAAAAGTATAATAACGATAACTGGCGTTTTATGACAAGTAACAAGATACATCTTATTATACACAGCGATCATGTTATTAAACGACATATCAAAGTGCAAAAAACCAGATCTCCATATGATGGTGATTGGGTATATTGGGGTAATCGTCTTAGAGAAATACCAGATAAGCCATCGAGAGTAATAAAACTATTGAAGTTACAACAAAGTAAATGCGGTAATTGTAGACTATGGTTTGAAAGTGATGATATAATAGAAATACATCATAAAGACCGGAATAGACGAAACAATATGATCAAAAATTTATCTTTGTTACATGGGCATTGTCACGATGAATTACACAGGAGGTGTGCATGACAAGCACCAAATTAGAGAGAAGCCGTATGAGGCGCAAAGTCTCACGTACGGTTTTGAAGTCGAGTGAGGAGGGGCGACCTTCTTCACTTAGACAACAGTATGCAGATGAAACTACAGATGAAGACCTAAGGAATATAGCAGAAAAATCACCAATAATAAAGTTAGCCTACGATGAATTAGACAGGTTTAGCTGGAATGAAAAAGATTTAGTAGCATATGAAGAAAGAATAATGGATCTGCGGAAAGAAGAAGCCATTCTTGAATACAAACTTGAGGAAGGTATAGAGAAAGGAAAAATCGAAGTTGCAAAAAATTTACTTAAAGCTGGTGTATCTGTTAATTTAATAGCTGAATCCACTGGCCTTTCTCAAGCTGAAATTGTACAGCTTAAGCAAGAAGTGGCCTAAGTATCACGTTTTTCAGGGCTTTTTTAGCTCGGCAGTGGTCTGAAAAGTCCATTTTTCACTTTATAAAATGTTTATATTTTACCACCTACTTTATTTGAATAAGTTCTTCTGCCACACTCTGAACGGATACTTGAATCAGGCTCAAGTTGACAAGTAGATGTTATCTTGTTATAATAAATATTTATTAATTTAATCTTAACTTAAGAGGGTATTTATGGTAGCAAGTGATAGTGTTTTAAAAAGGTATGCGTTAGCCTATATAAAGAAATTAGGTAATAATAATAATATTGAAGGGTTTCTACAGTATTGTAATAATACACCGAATTTAACTTGGAGCAAGGAGAATTTTAAAAATGTGTATGAAGAATTTACACATCCAAATTCAAGCAATAGGCACGATACAGGAAGCAGAAATGATCAATATAACGCAGGGAATAACGCACAACCTACAGGCTCTCAGATTACACATATACATGTACACAATAGAGGTTTAGACTTTTGGGATTATTTGCTATTACAATGCTGGATGGATTCTTTATTCGGTGGACGTGGTCACACTACGGTTAATAATATAACGAATATTAACAATGGTAATACCACTCATCAAGGGAGAAAAGAGAATAAAAAAGAATCAGAAGACAGTAGAAAGCTATTAGCTTTGGGTATAGTAGCTGCAGTTGTGTGTGTTGCTTTCCATGCTGGTATGTGTTTTTGGTATAACAGCAGCAGAAAAGTGGCTAGAAAAGAAGAAAAAATAGATTACCTGGATAGTAAATTTAAAACGTTCAGAAATATAGAATTTGCGGTTGGCGTTGTTTCTTTGGCAGCTTTGGTAGCTTGTGCTGTTTACCCAGTCTTACCAGTGTGGGGTTTAGCTATCCTTGGCGTTAATTCTCTCGTATGTTTTGCTGGTGGTTTAGCTTTTCATATGAAGCATGAGGAAGAATTAGAAAATATCGAGAAAGCTAAAGGAGCGGTAGATAGCTGTCTTAGACAAGGGCATGGTTATGGAGATTCTTCTCGTTATGATGCACCACCTCCTTACTTTTCTCAAGATCCTAATACTACTCCAACTGCTCCTCCTTGTAGTGAATTTGATAATTCTAATGCGAAACGGCAGTTTGAAAATTGTGAGGGGTTCACGTATGATAGAAATCAATAGTTTTATTTTTAGCCAAATTAATTGAATCAAGCTACAAAACCTGCTAAAGTTAACTTTGTGAAAGCACCCTTAGCTCAGTTGGATTAGAGCATTTGACTACGGATCAAAAGGTCGGGCGTTCAAGTCGCTCAGGGTGCACCACATTTTATAGGAAACAGAAGTCACACTTGAAATTAATATATGTAATACCTATCTTTAAAGGTTAAGCACTAAACTATTATATATGAGCAAAAAAGACTACTATGATCTGCTGGAAGTAGGCAGAAATGCCAGTATTGATGAGATAAAAAAAGCGTATAAAAAATTAGCATTAAAATATCATCCTGATAGAAATCCTGGCAATCAAGAAGCAGAGGAAAAATTTAAAGAAGTAACAGCTGCATATGAAGTTCTGTCTGACTCTGAGAAAAGGGCAGGCTATGACCGTTATGGCCACGAAGGTGCTTCTGGTGGATTTCAAGGCTTTAGCTCTGCAGGAGATTTTAGCGACATATTCAATGACTTCTTTGGTGGAGGATTCGGTGGTGGTGCAAGTAGATCGAGAGCAAAAAGAAGTACAACAGGAGTATCTGGAGCAGACCTACGTTATGATCTTGAAATTACCTTAGAAGATGCATTTAAAGGAATACAAGCGCCTATACATTATGTGACAAATGTAAAATGTGATACATGCCAAGGCACAGGTGGCGAAGGAGCAATTAAACCAGTTCAGTGCCACACATGCCAGGGAAGCGGTAGGATTAGAACTCAACAAGGCTTTTTTACCATCGAAAGAACATGTACTACATGCTATGGGGAAGGAGAAATAATACAAAACAAATGTAAGAAATGTGGTGGAAGTGGACGTAGAAGAGATGAAGTAAATATATCCGTTTCAATTCCAAAAGGCATAGAAGAAGGAGCTAAGGTAAGGATAAGTGGTAAAGGAGAAGCTGGAACAAAAGGTGGAAAAAGTGGAGATTTATACGTATACGTGAAAATAATTTTCCATAAAATCTTTGCTAGAAATAAAGCAGATTTACACTGTAAAGTGCCTATAAGAATGACACTAGCAGTGCTTGGTGGTGAAATCGATATTCAATCAATTGATGGAGCTAAAATAAAAGTAAAGGTCCCTGAAGGCACTCAAACTGGTACCAAACTACGTTGTAGGGAAAAGGGTATGCCATATATGAACTCACATGCTCGTGGTGATTTATACGTACAGGTAATAGTTGAGACTTTAAATCCAAAAAATTTAACTAAAAAGCAAATTGAACTATTAAAAGCGCTTGAAGAAGAGGAAAATGCAAGTGTACAACAGCAATCTGAAGGGTTTTTTAGTAAAGTAAAAAAAAAAATAAGAAATCTGCTAAATGACATTAAAGGGGTAACTGTTTACGGGTTTTCATTTAATCCTGCAATTCTTTGACCTTATTAATGGAAAACTTAACAATAGTGTTATTATTAGCCAACAGAAACTTCTTAGTTCCTTAAAACTATGTAAAAGCAATAAATTTCTTTATTTAAGGTCGAAGTTTTGCTATTCTCAGGTTTTAATAATTTAAATTTAATGAATATAAACAAAAATGAGTTTTTATTTCTTCCGCTTGGGGGAGTAGGAAGAATCGGGATGAATGTTAGCCTATATCATTACCAAGGTAAGTGGATTATGATCGACCTTGGTGTTGGTTTTGCAGATGAAACTATGCCAGGTGTTGAGCTGCTCATTGCTGATATAGATTTTATTGCTCAAAGAAAAAAAGATTTACTTGGAATAATAATTACACATGCACATGAGGACCACTGCGGTGCAGTGCCCCACTTGTGGGAAGAGTTGCAGTGCTCCATATATACAACAAAGTTTACGGTTAATTTTCTTAAAGAGAAACTAAAAGAATTTCGATTGGAAGGTATAGTGCCTGTGAAAGAGGTAGACATAAATGGCAGCATAAATTTGGGTCCTTTTACCGTCGAGTTTATAAATGTAACTCATTCAATTCCTGAGGCAAATTCAATATTAATTAGCACTGAAATGGGTAGTGCACTCCATACCGGAGACTGGAAATTTGATCCAAAACCTGTTGTTGGATTAACTTCTAATATGGAGCGTCTAAAAGAAATTGGCGATAAAGGTGACCTGCTTGCAGCAATTTGCGATTCAACCAATATATTAAGCAAGCATCACCCTGAGTCAGAAGGTGAAATTTATAATAATATTTATAACATAATAAAGCGGTCTAAAAAATTAGTTGCTGTTTCGCTATTCGCTTCAAATGTGGCACGAATTGAAACGATAAGCCAAGCTGCAAAAGCACTAAATAGAAAAGTAGTTTTACTTGGTAGATCTTTATGGAGAATAGTGAAAGTTGCGCAAGATAGTGGTTATTTAACTGATTCTCCTCAGTTTCTTGAAGCAAAGGAAGCAGTAAATTTTCCAAGGGAAGAACTGGTGCTACTTTGCACAGGTTGTCAAGGTGAGCCACTGGCAGCTACCGCAAGACTTGCTGCTAAGAGTCATCAAGCATTTAAAATGCAGCAAGGTGATACCATGATCTTTTCGTCAAAAATCATTCCTGGAAATGAAACTCGTGCGCACAACATGCTCAATGCCTTTATTGAGATGGGGGTAGAAGTTATTACTGAAAAAACAGAGCATGTTCATGCTTCTGGGCATCCAACAAGAGAAGAGCTAAAGGAAATGTATTCTTTAATAAAACCGAAGATGTCTATTCCAGTTCACGGCGAATATATTCACACGCATGCACATGTAAAATTTGCTAAAGAGTGCGGTGTGGCAAAAGCAATAATGATTGCACCAGGTGATATTGTTAATTTGGAGAACGGAGGAAAGGTTGATTCAATTGATGTTGACTACTTTGGTATTGATGGTATGTTGCTACGTCATCCGGAGAGCAGTGTTATAAAAATGCGTAAAAGAATGAGAGATGCCGGAGTTATTGTGGTAACAGCAGTTGTAAACAAGAAAAATAAATTGCTTGCTAAACCAAAAGTATTTGTACCTGGTGTTTTTGAAGTGCTAGAAGATGCAGCTACCATACAGAAAATTGTCAAGAAAGTTGAGTCGTTGTTTAGTTTGCAGCCAACAAAAAAAATTAAAAATAAGATTGAAAGTTCAATATTGAGTATCTTAAAGGAATATTTACTAAAAAGGCCTATAATTGAGGTTCAGATAGAACAGGTATGAAATGAATGAAGCTATTCGTTCATCTGGTGTTATTTATTTCGTTATTTATTCCTTATTTTACAAAAGCTGCTTTATATGTTGATATAAAAAAAAGCAGTGTTGGTAACATTGGTCTTGTTGTATCTAAATGTACATGTAAAACAGCGTTGGAAAGCGAATTAAGCGAAAATATTGCAAAGGTAATAGGAACAAATTTATCTAATTGTGGCTTATTTAATGTAAAACGTGGCGCGGAAGCTGAATCTAAATCTTGGAAAAGCGATACTGTAGTCACAGTAAGTTTAAGCGAAATATCTGGTAGTGCATTAGAGCTATCATTTCGTTTATTTGACGCTTTTACAAAAAGAGAATTACTTACTCAGTCAGTTGTTTTTCCAGCAAAAGACTGGAGAAAAATTGGTCACCTCGTTTCGGATGTGATACATGATAGATTAATTGGTGAGAAAGGGCACTTCAACACAAAAATCACGTATATCGCTGAAGAAAAAGATAGCAACTACAAATCTGTGCGTAAAATTGCTGTGATGAATCAAGATGGAAGTAATATAAAATACTTAACAAATGGCGATAGATTTGTGTCAACACCGAGATTCTCACCAAATGGAAAGGGTATTGTTTATATCTCGTACGCAAATGGTAAAAGTTATATAATATTAAAAAATTTAAAAGATAACACTGAATCAATAATCAGCGCATTTGAAGGAGTTGTTTCTGCACCAAGATTTTCTCCCGATGGTAAATCTCTTTTAATTTCCCACTCATTGGGTGGTGAAACGAATATATTATCTTTGGATTTAAGTAGTAAACGAACAAAAAAAATTACTAAAGGTTCAGCTATAAGCACTTCTCCCTCTTTTTCTCCAGATCAAAAGTATATGGCTTTTAGTTCTGATATAAGTGGGAGTCAGCAACTGTACGTTATCGATTTTACTAACAAAAGTAAAAAACCTAAAAGAATTAGTTTTGGAAGTGGAAGATATGCTACGCCTGTTTGGTCGCCAAAAGGAGATCTGATAGCTTTTACAAAGATTCAGTCAGGAAAATTTTACATAGGAGTTATGAAGCCAGATGGCAAAGAAGAACGTCTGCTTTCAGAGGGGCATAAAATTGAATCCCCGGCATGGTTACCAAATGGTAGAGAAATCATTTTTACAAGAACAGAATCACCAAGCAACTCTAAACTATATTTAGTAGACTTAGTAAAGAAAAATCAAAAAATGGTTTCCACTCCCACAAATGCTTCTTTACCGGATTGGTCTTATTTTTGAAAGTAGATCTATTATAGATTTGATATGAGCCTTATTTTACTTTAATTGCTTATAACCTTTGGCACTACGAAATACCCATGCTCAGGTTTTGTATTGGACAATATCTCTTTTTTAATGTTTTGAGAATTTATAACATCATCGCGTACATGAATGTCCTTGTCTATGCTGCCATAACGCATAGGAGAAACACCTTCAGTATTAACTTGCAATAAAGTATCATGTATCCAATCCAGCATTGTCAGTTCTTTGGAGTAGTGATCAATCTCGTCATTTGATAACTTAATCCTTACAAGCTGTGCAATTTTAAGCATTTCTTCTTTGGTAATTGTTATTTTTCTCTTATTTGCAAATTCTATTAGTGAAGTAATAACGTCTTCTGTTGACTTAGCTGGCATCTTTACCTCCTTGGATAAAGTGAGTTAAAATATCTACGACCGAAACAACTTCTATTTTACCAGTTTTTTCAAATTTGTGAAGTATGGTATCCGTAATCACTAATTTATCTAAAGAAGAGGAAGAAATTTTCTCAACTGCACTTCCTGAAAGCACGCCATGTGTGATGCATGAAATTACGGACTTTGCTCCGTGGCCTTTTAAAGCAAGAGCTGCATTACACAATGTTCCACCAGAGTCAACTATATCATCAACAATGACACAATTTTTATTTGCAACTTCTCCTATTATGTTCATTACTTGAGATGTGCCTGCTTTCTCCCTATATTTATCTACTACAATAATCTTATCATTTAACCCTATCTTGTACTTTTCCTCTAAAGTCTTTGCAAAAGCACGTGCTCTGCCAATTGCTCCAACATCAGGTGCAACAATTGCCAAATTTTCTGTGTGTATAGAGTCAACAAATGCTTCAAAGCAGTTCAAATTAGTTATCGGTACATCAAAGAATCCTTCAATTTGACTTGAGTGCAAATCAATAACTGCAACGCTACTTGCACCTGCAGTTTGAATAAGATTTGCAACTAATTTGGCACTTAAAGCAGACTGCACATTATTGTTCTTGATAATTCTATCTTGCCTGCTATATCCATAATAAGGGATAATTACTACTATCCTTTTGGCTCCTAATCTATTTACTGCATCAATTATAAGCAGAAGCTCCATAAGATTATCATTCACAGGGGGAGAAAGAGATTGTATTATATATACTTCTTGATTATATAGATCATTTGCTACTTCTACATTTACCTCACCATCGGTAAACTTTGATATCCAAGCAGAGGATGGTTGAACATCTAGCCGGTTAACTACTGATTCCCCTAATTCCTTACTAGCATTACCTATTATTATCTTCATAACGCACTAATTGAGTTTTTAAGATTATACAGAAATTGTGAAATAATTGAAATGTAAGTGTCTTTATCTAGCATTCTTGTCGGTGAATTAGATACCTCTTGTACAATGACCTGTCATTTTCACGCGTTGTTTCAATATATAGACCCAAATTGAAACAACTATACAAAATCCTGCTTATGTTTCAAGATAAATGACTTTAATGAAATATAATTTATCTAGTCATTTGTATCTGCTAACATACTACACTTCCCATTGTAGAGCCTCTGCAACTTACTGAAATTTATAATCGCTTTATAAAAAGCTTTATACTCTTTGCTTAATTGGAGGCGCTACCTCTGCACTTTCTGCTCTGTCTAGGGTGCTACTTGGTTTTTCTGCAGTAATTTTTTGAATGCTACCATCTACCTTATTCTTGATATCTGCTCCATATGATCTTAATACTTCAATAGCTTTCTCGTTTCCACTATTCAGCGCAATATCCAAAGCATCCATTCCATCATTATTTTTGTGGTTGATAAAATTCTCTAACTCAAAGATTTTTATATATTGCTCAATGATGAATTCTACCACTTTTCCAGGGCAATTATTAGCGGCAGGAAAGAGTACTGCATTGTTATTATTGTCTTTCTTTGTTACATCTGCTTTGAGCTTGTCTATCAAATACTTGATAATTTCTATTCTGCTATCATCTTCTGCTTCAGTGCACTGCCTAGCAGCTAAAAACAGAGCTGTTCGCCCATTATTGTCCACATCTTCAATATCTTGTCCCTTATCAATTAAGGCTTGTATTATATTTTTGTTCCCATATAAAGCAGCAAAGTGAAGAGGAGTATACCCTTCGGTACTTTCTCTTTCATTAATCAATGCACCATGGCTAGCTAGTAATTCTATAAATTCTGGCGTATTTGCAAAAACTGCAAAGTGCATTGGTGTTAGATCATCTTTACCATGATTTTGAGTTTTTGCATTAACGTTTGCTCCATTTTTTATCAGCAATTTTGCTATTTCTAATTGTTTGCGTCCGATGGCAATATGCAGTGGCGTACGATTGCGTTCATAATGATCATTGACGTTTGTGCCACATTTTATTAGTAGTTCTGCAGCTTCAATATTACCTTCCTGAATTGCAACGTATAAGGAAGCATATCCATCTTTTGTTTCCTCTGTCATACGAAATTGCAAACATGTTAGTTCATATATTATTAAGGATTATTATTAAGTTTTTATTAATACAATATTAATGTAGCGGGATGACGAGCTTATCGTCATCCCGCCGCGAACCGTCATACCACTGCGAACCGTCATACCGCCGCGGTATCTCTAGATCCCGCTAACAAGCAGCGGGATGACGGTTTTTCAAATTATCGTAAGTCAGTTTAGCTATAGCTACAAGTTTCATTCTTCCCTTACAAATAACTTTACTGCGTCCTTTTTTCGGATTCAGAATTAGCAAGAAACGTTCTTGTAAGGTGGTCTACTAAAATTTTGCTTTATAAAACAATGTCTGAACTATGCAATTAGAGGTTGTCCGGAAACTAGTAAATTCAAGCATATTCCCTCTTTAACATAACCCTACTCATAGCTAGGTATATGAAATTCTCAGTGGATGTTGTGAGTAAATCATACTCCTTCGATAGCCTTCTATTCCTATTAACCCAAGCAAAAGTCCTTTCTACAACCCATCTTCTTGGCTGTACTTTAAACCCTTGTTCTCTTGTTGGTAGTAGCTCAGGTGGCGTATCTTTGTGCACCCAAAATCTACATGGAGGCCTTTTAACAATTTCAATATCTATGTCATATTCTTCCTTTATGTGATTCTTTAAATTTCTTCCTTGGTATCCCATGTCAGCCCACATTTTTTTAACTTTAGTATATTTTGTTCTCATATTGTTTAATGCTATTTTAATACCATCTCTATCATTTTCGTTAGCAGCGCCTACGTAACAACCTAGTATAAAACCCTGAGTGTCTGTAATTATATGCCTTTTTCTACCCTTTACTTTTTTACTTCCATCATAGCCTTTGATCCCCCCTTTTCTGTAGTCTTTACAGATTGACTATCTACTATACAGGCACTCGGCTGCTCATTCCTTCCTATTTTTCTTCTACTATATTTTGTAATTTCATAATTCATTTTCTCAAAAATTCCCTGCTTCTTCCATTGCCTGAACTGCTCATACACAGTCTTCCATAGCGGAAAATCATTTGGTAAATACCGCCATTGACACCCTGTACGCAATACATAGAAAATTGCTTCTAATATTTCTCTTTTGCTATACTTTGGCGGCCTTCCTCCTTTCTTGTATGATACTCTGAAGTGTTTTTCTATTCTTGCCCATTCCCTTTCGCTTAGATCTGTTGGATACTTTTTTCTCATCTTTACCCCGTACTAAAATTTCAGATATTATAGCCTTTTACTTGTTTCCGGACAACCTCTTAATACATTATCAACACAACTGATTCATAAAAGCAAATATTATAACCACGAAGAGAGAAAATGTTATGCTTAGTTTAATAAGAAAGACCTTGAGAAAAAAAATGACTCATCAGGTAAACGATTCGAAATTGAAAGAGAAAGATGAAAAAAGTATTTTAAAATTAGCATCAAAAATAGAAGGCAAAAAAAGTAGCATTGCTGAAGAACTAGAAAAAATATCTGAAAAGGAAAAACAAAGGATTCTTACTACGGAAGTAAGTAAACATCGGGGTAAAGAATCAACTATTATATCACTTGCTTATGCTATACTACGTAAAGATAGTATAGCTGTTGAGAAAATGTTAAGAGTAGCTAAAGAAAACGGTATTCTGAAAGACATTCTTGACGCAACAACAACTATAAAATATCCAGGTGGTCAGGAAGAAACTTGCACACCACTTACTTATGCCATATTATGTAAAAATAGCAAAACTATTGAAGAAACTTTAAAAGTCTCTAAAGAAAACGGTATTCTGAAAGATATTCTTAACGCAACAACAACTATAAAATATCCAGATGGTCGGAGAGCAACTGTTACACCACTTGCTTATGCTATACTATATGAAGATAGTATAGCTATTGAAGAAATTTTAAAAGTCTCTAAGGAGAACGGTATTCTGAAAGATATTCTTAACACAACAGCAACTATAAGATATCCAGATAACAAGGAAGTGACTTACGCGCCACTTGCTTATGCTATGTTCTGGAAGGATAGCAAAGCTATTAAAGAAATTCTAGTAGCAGCTGAAGAGAACAGTATTCTGAAAGATATTCTTAACACAACAACAACCATGAAATATCTAGACCGGGAAGTGACTTACACACCACTTGCTTATGTTATACTACGTAGAGATAGTATAGCTGTTGAGAAAGTGTTAAGAGTAGCTAAAGAAAACGGTATTCTGAGAGATATTCTTGACACAACAATAACTATAAAACATTTAGATAGCCGGGAAGTGACTTACACACCACTTGCTCATGCTATGTTCTGGGAGGATGGCAAAATTATTAAAGAAATTCTAGTAGCAGCTGAAGAGAACAGTATTCTGAAAGATATTCTTGACGCAACAACAACTATAAAATATCTAGATGGTCAAGAAGAAATTTACACACCGCTTACTTACGCCATATCATGTAAAAATAGCAAAACTATTGAAGAAATTTTAAAAGTCTCTAAAGAAAACGATATTCTGAAAGACATTCTTAACACAACAATAACCATAAAACATAAAAATAATCAAAAAGTAACTGATAAGTTACTTGCCGCATTACATGATCGCAAAGTTATTCAAAAAATTTTAGACATAGCTAGAGAAAATGATATTCTGAAAGACATTCTTAATGCAACAATAACTATAAAATATCCAGATAGTGAAGAAAAAATCTACACACCACTTACTTATACAATATCATGTAAAAGCAACGAAGCTTTTAATACAACAAGAGCTATAAATCAAGATGGTCAGGAAAAAACTCACATCCCATTTCCTACCCTTGATAAAAGAGAAACTGAATTAAAATTAAAAGAAAAAAGACAAAGTAGAAGAGATGAGGGATTAAATTTTAACAATGGTAGTAGTGACAAAAATGTTGAAATAAAAGTTAATGGGGATATCTTGTTGCAGCATAGTAGTGGAATTGAAAATGAAATAAATCATACTGCTGTACGTAATGATGTAAGGGGGGTAAAGCCTCTAATAGAAAGTAGAGTAAATGTTAAAGTACAGAATATAAATGCAGTGATTGCAACTTCTGTGACATTTAAAATGATTGCAACTTCTGTGACACTTGAGTTGGTAGCTAGTAAAATAACATGTGTACTGTCAAAACCCACCACTAAATTGGAAGAAGTAGCTATAACATATTTTCAAGGTTTAGCACTATATTTGTGAAACTTAATTTATATGTGCTAAACAAGATGCTGATTAGTTTTATAGCTAACCCAAGAAAGGTTTCCCTACGTCATACCGCCGCGGTATCTCTAGATCCCGCTGCGGTATGACGATTGTCGTTTAGCCATAAATATTTAAGAAATTTACCAAATAAAAAAAAAGGCAAAAGAAGCCCTGGGGTTATTATCTGCTTTAAAATATTGGCGTTTTTTATGTTTTAAACGCTTGACAAGCAAGATTTAGCTGCTTTTAATTGCAACTAACCTATGCTGCAAATGTTTAAGAAATTTACCAAGCAGAAAAAAAGACAAAGAATCCCCGAATTAGCTAGTCTTTTACTATCTCTGTCGAGTATTGGCATTTTTTGATGTCTTGTAACGCTTTATAAGCGCGTTCAGCTTATTTAGATAAAAATCTAGATGTAGATGAAGTTTTGTAAAGACATACAGTATCTATATACTGCAAAAAATTGAACATAAGACGCCGATACATTAAGTAATCCTTACCTTTTAATCTGCAGATTGGCGAAAGCAAATACAATAGCTTCAGTTTCATGATAAGGGGGCTGGCGGAGTTTGTCAAGGAAGTTTTTCGTTTCTGTGAACCACCTGCTAACCGACAGCTAACATTAACTACCGATATCGTATCTGAAGAAGCCCCCTGGCCATTCTAAAAAATTTAATGCTGAGTACACCTTACTTTTGGCTTCCTCTATAGTGCTCCCTTCTGCTACTATATTTAGCACTCTTCCGCCATCGGAAACTAAGTTACCACTTTCATCGAATTTAGTACCAGCATGAAACACCAACACACCAGGAATGCTTTCAATCTTATCTAATCCTTTAATTACTTCTCCCTTTTGATAATCACCCGGATAGCCTTTACTTGCAACAACTACACAAACTGTAGATTTGTTGTTAAGTTCCACCATTTTGACATTTAACTTTCCTTCTGCAACTGACAACATCAATTTTAACAAATCGCAATTTGAATCAAATCTAGGTAATATAGATTGCGTTTCTGGATCACCGAATCTAACGTTATACTCGAGAAGTTTTGGGCTATCTTTGCAAATCATTAAACCAGCAAAGAGTACTCCTTTATAAGACGTACCCATGTTAACCAATGCTTGAGCTGTAGGGTATATTATTTTTTGGATAATTTTTTGCTCCATGTCCTTACTTATAATTGAAGGTGATGAGTACGACCCCATACCTCCAGTATTTTGGCTTTCATTACTTTCATCAACTCTCTTATAATCTTTTGCACACCCAAGAGTTACTACTTTCAACCCATCAATAAGAGCAAAAAAACTTACTTCTTCTCCAACTAAAAACTCTTCTATGATTATTTCTTCACCTGATTCACCAAATTTTTTCTCCACTAGCATTGAATTTATTGCTGAAAAAGCTTCGCTTTCTGTATTACATATAACCACCCCTTTTCCTGCTGCAATTCCATTTGCTTTCACTACAAGTGGAAACTTTATTTTATTGCTACGTACAAAATCTTTAGCTAACCCTTCATCAACAAAACACTCGTACTTGGCAGTTGGTATACCATATCGCTTACATAGTCCCTTGGTGAAAGACTTCGATCCCTCAAGTTTTGCAGTTGCTTGACTTGGAGCAAAAACATTTATTCCCTCTGCAACTAAATCATCAGCAAGCCCATCAATTATTGGTTGTTCTGGACCAATAACAACCAACTCTATATTTTCTCTCTTGCAAAATTGTGTAACATCCACTGAATTTTGAATATTTACATCCACAAGAGCCCCAAGATCTTTCATAGCTTGGCGACCAGGAGTTACATATAACTCAGTCAAGATAGGAGATTTTTTTAGAGCCCAAAGTAGAGCGTGCTCACGCCCACCAGAACCTATAACCAGAACCTTCATCTTTATTTCCTCGCTTTTCTATATGTCAAAATTATTATTTGCTTATAACAGTATCATTACTCATGTATTTTTGCAACACGTTTGGTATTGCAATCGACCCGTCAGAATTTTGATAATTCTCCATTATGGCAATAATCGTTCTTCCTATAGCTAAAGCTGAGCCGTTTAAAGTGTGAATATATTTTTTCATCTTTTTATCAGTTTCTGAAGAGTATTTAGCGTTCATCCTTCTTGCTTGAAATGCACCACAATTTGAGCAGCTTGATATTTCTCTATATTTATTTTGCCCAGGTAACCATACCTCTATGTCATAAGTCCTTTGTGCAGCAAAACCCATATCGCCACTGCAAAGCAGCATTACTCTGTATGGCAATTCTAATTTTTTTAATATCTCTTCAGCAACACTCGTCATACGCTCAAGCTCATCATTTGATTGGTCTTCAGTTGTGATGCTTACCAACTCCACTTTACCAAATTGGTGTTGCCTTATCATGCCCCTGGTATCGCGACCTGCACTACCTGCTTCTTTACGAAAGCACTCCGAATATGCAGTAAAGCGAATAGGCAGTTCTTTTTCTTCCATTATTTTGTCAGCAACTAAATTTGTTAAAAACACTTCACTTGTGGGAATCAACCTCAATTCGTCGGTAGTTAAATACGAATCGTCAGAAAATTTCGGTAGCTGACCAACATTATACATAGCTTCGTTTTTCACCAAAGCCGGGTGGTACACCTCAGTATAGCCAAATTCATTAACATGCATTTCAAGCATACAATTTATTAGCGCTCGTCCAAGCTTAGCTAACTGTCCTTTTAATATCGTAAATCTTGATCCGGAAATTCTCGCCGCTTGTTCGAAGTCCATTAAACCTAATTTTTCTCCGAGTTCATAATGAGATTCTGGTACAAAATCAAACTGTCTTTTTCCTCCATATCTTCTCACCTCTAAATTAGAGTTCTCATCTGCGCCTATTGGCAGATCTTGCGCAGGAATATTCGGCAAGTTAGATAAAACATTCACTAACTTATCCTTTTCTGCTTGTTCTTTTAAGCTGATTGCCTCTATCTCATTTGTGATGCTTTTTGACAACTCTATTTGCTCTTCACAGGGGCTCTTGCTCATTTTAAGCTTTTTTATTTCCTCTGTGATTTCATTGCGCTGCCTATTCAAATCCTGCAGTTTAGTGGTTAATGATCTTTTCTCGTGATCGATTTCTAATATCTCTTCCGCAGTAGATTCTCTAATTCCCCTGCTTTTCATTGCCTTTTCAAATCCTTCAGGGTTTTTGCGTATATATTCTATATCGTGCATATATTGTGCTATTACTAACATTGTTACTGTACTCCAAAAGCTCTTAATATTCAATATATTCTCATACTACTAAAATTATTATGGTTGATTTTTTTGTTAGAATTTGTTTAAATTTAATTAACTTAGCGTTCATAGGGTGTAGTATGTTGGGCATTACAAAAAATAATCAGAAAGAGAGCACTTACTTTGCTGGTGAGGAATTCGTTATCTACGCTACTTGTGTATGCCTAGCAGCCACATTCGCTGCTGGCTGTTTAGGGGCGGTATAGGATCCCCTCTATTGACCTTTCCACTTGCTATGCTCATCTCTAACCCCGTAGTTTGGGTTTTAATGGGAACAATTCTTACAGTAGCATACAAAATGGTTGTTGAACCTTTATTTTACTTAGCGAAGGGTTATATTAATGGAAAAAGAGCAAGTCAAGGTGAGCAAAAAACTCCAGATGAGGATAGTGGTATTTTTCCTGGACCAGATAATGAAGATGGGTCAACTGTTTCAGAGAACAGTAGTCGCAGAAGTTCTATTGCTTCAAAAGATAGTGGTTTGGGTGGTAAAGAGTTTCATGAAAATTTGGACACTCTTGTGCATCAGACAAACAGAGGAAATTATGCTTACTGGTTATGTGATGATGACATTACACATATTGCAAGAGTTGTGTATGGGTACTCACAAAGTGAACATAGTAATAATAATGTCTATTTTCTTGCTCCTAGCTATTCTAATGGTTGGGACGAACTCACAAAAGAATTTCTTCAGAATTATAGAGGTGAATTAAAACAAAATTCTAAATTGATATTTACTTCGGTTCTTCATATTAACAACAATCATTGGGTAACTTTGGTTATTAAACCTGATGCAGGTGATAAAAAATTTAGAGCTTATTACTGTGGCTCATTTGGTAATCAATTGCCAGATAATGTGCTAAATATTGTTAAAAGAGAACTGCAAAAAGAGGAATGGGTATTAGACATAAGAATTTCCCCAACTAAGCAGCAAAGTGACGGGTATAACTGTGGAATATTTGCGTTAGAAAATGCTCATAAAATTACACAAATGCTTAACGAAGACAAATCATTTGACGAAATTGACAAAAAGTTATCAGAATATAAATTTGATTTGAATGAGAAAAGAGAAGAATTTACAAGAGCGCTTATGGAAGATGAGAAATGTAAGGAAGATCTAAGAAATCGTAAGCGTCCGCCAAGGACGAAAACATCTCAGTCTTCTATTTCAAGGGAGAATGCAAGTTTGTGTTGCATTATGTAATCAATGAAAAATTACCATTGACCTTATGCCCCTCCAAATAGGAAATTTGACAATTGATTCTCCAGTTATTTTAGCTCCAATGTCTGGAGTGACTGATTATCCGTTTAGAAGTATTGTGAAGAAACTTGGTGCAAGTTTGTTAGTTTCAGAGATGATCGCAAGCAGAGCTATGATTATGCAAACTCGCCAGAGTTTGCAAAAAGCAAAAGTCGATGCATTAACTGCTGTGCAGCTTGCTGGGTGTGAGCCAGATGTTATGGCGGAGGCTGCAAAATTAAACGAGGACATGGGAGCAAAAATTATAGACATAAACTTTGGTTGCCCTGTTAAAAAAGTTGTAAACGGTTATGCAGGATCAGCGCTAATGCGTGATGAGAAAAAAGCCGCTGAGATAATTGAAGTTGTGGTCAAAGCAGTGAATATGCCAGTTACGGTGAAAATGCGCACTGGATGGAACGATGAAAATCGCAATGCCCCGAGACTTGCGAAAATTGCCGAAGACTTAGGAGCAAAAATGATCACTGTGCATGGAAGAACAAGAGCGCAGCTTTATAATGGTCAAGCAGATTGGAAATTCGTTAGAAATGTTAAAGAGCAAGTGAAAATTCCAGTTATAGTAAATGGCGATATTAAAAATTTAAATGATATTCAGAATGCTCTCAAAGAATCTGGAGCAGACGGAGTGATGATAGGTCGTGGTGCCTACGGTAAACCTTGGCTGATTAATCAAGCAATGAACTTTCTCAGTGGAAGTGAAACTTCTGAGCCAACAGCTTCAGAGAGATTAAGCATCATACTCGAGCATTACGACAATATTCTTGAGTACTATGGAAATGACACAGGAATAAAGATGGCCCGCAAACACATAGGTTGGTACAGTAGCGGGCTTCAAGGCTCATCTGAATTTCGTGTGAGAGTAAATAACATGACAGATAGCACAGAAGTGAAAGAAAATATTATTGGCTTTTTTGGTCAAGAGACACACTAGCTGTACTCAATTCGACTGATCGTATGCCACTACGCTCTCTTCCTCACCAGAGTGTAAATGACAACCATTATCCATCAACCATTCCTCGTCATAAGTTTCAATATCAAAATATTTTTCATATTTATCCACATTATCACAAAGTGAAAGTGCTCTGATCTTATTCATAATCAAACCTGTACCAGCAGGAATTAATCTTCCTACTATAACATTTTCTTTTAATCCACTTAAAGGATCACTCTTCCCGCAGAATGCTGCTTCTGTAAGTACTTTTGTTGTCTCTTGGAAAGAGGCAGCAGAAATAAAGGAGCTAGTTTCAAGACTTGCCCTAGTAATCCCCTGCAGAATAGGAAGATAATGAGTAGGCCGTTTGCCAGAGTTACTCATAGCATCATTTTCCCTATCAACTTCCAGCTTGTCAATGCTTTCGCCAACCAAGTACATAGTATCACCAGGATCAGTAATTTCCACTTTTTGTAGCATTTGTTTTAAGATCACCTCTAAATGCTTATTGTCTATACGAACACCCTGCAATCTATAAACTTGCTGTATTTCAGAAATCATATAGTGCGCTAAAGCTTCTAACCCAAGCACACGTAAAATATCATGGAGATCAGGGTCACCATCCATCAATAGATCACCTTTACGTACAAAATCACCTTCATTGACTATTACATGCTTACTTCTTGATACCAAATATTCAACTGGAGAAATTTGTTCATCTACAGGTTTAATTAATATACTGCGTTTTCCTCTACGGTCTTTTTCAGAAAACGCTACATAGCCATCTATCTCACTAACAATAGCATGCTCTTTAGGACGACGTGCTTCAAATAACTCTATAACCCTCGGTAAACCACCAGTAATATCACGAGTTTTAACTGACTCTCTTGGTGTTCTTGTAATAACATCACCTGCATGAACCTTCTGGCCATCTTGTACATTGAGCACTGCACCGATTGGTATAAAATAACATGCTTCAACGCCACTTGCGAGTGTCATTACTTTACCATTATCGTCAAGCAGCACAATACGAGGACGTAAATTAGCTCCACCAGAATGCAATTTCCAGTCTTTTACTACTTTGCTTGATATTCCTGTAGATTCATCCATCACTTCAGTGATCGAAATTCCATCTTTTAAGTCCTGATAAGACACTGTACCAGTCTTCTCCGTGATAATAGGCAATGTATAAGGATCCCATTCCGCAACTTTATCGCCAATTTTTACTGACCCACTCTCATCTACATAAAGCTTAGCGCCGTAAGGTACACTGTGCTTCAACTTCTCACTACCAAGGCTATCAATCAACACGACTTCACAGGAACGGCTTATCACAATTTTATTTCCGTTTCTATCTATAATTATATTACTATTGTTTAACTTTATTTTAGCATTAATAGAAGCTATAATATTCGAGGATTCAACGCCTCTAGTCATTACTCCACCTATATGAAAAGTACGCATCGTTAACTGAGTACCTGGCTCTCCAACAGATTGAGCAGCTATAACACCAACTGCTTCACCTATTGAAACAATTTTACCAGTTGCAAGGTCTCTTCCATAACATAAAGAACATACACCAGGACTTATTTCACAAGTTAAAGGCGATCTAATTTTTACAACATCAAGACCTGCAATGCTGATTTGCTTTACTTTATCCTCATCAATTAATTCCCCTGCTTTTACTAATAATTCTTTTGTCACTGGGTTATATATATCATTTCCAGCTGTTCTACCCAGCACAACACTCTCTAGAGATGCAACTATAGTACTTCCTTCAACTGTAGCTCTCACAACAAGACCATTTTTTGTTTTACAGTCATGCTTTGTAACTATGCAATTTTGAGATACATCAACTAAACGACGAGTTAAGTATCCAGAGTTTGCAGTTTTAAGTGCAGTGTCAGCTAAACCTTTACGCGCACCGTGAGTAGAATTAAAGTATTCAAATACGTTCAATCCTTCACGGAAATTAGAAATTATAGGTGTTTCTATAATCTCACCAGAAGGTTTGGTCATGAGCCCTCGCATTCCTGCTAGCTGTTTCATCTGTGAAGTAGAACCCCTTGCACCAGAGTTAACCATCATATACACTGAGTTGTACTTACTATTTCCATCATATATAGATATTGCTTTTAACATATCATTAGCTATCATATCCGTACACTTAGACCATTCATCTATAACCTTGTTATACCTCTCACTTCTAGTTATTAGCCCATCTTGATATTGCATAGAGAATTTCTTAATTTCACCCCTCGCGTGATCAACATGTGTAGCTTTAGTTTCAGGTATAACCATATCACAACGACCAAAAGAGACACCAGAAAATGTGGCATACTCAAAGCCAAGTACCATTAATTTATCAGAAAATGCCACTGTAGCACTTTGACCACAGTTACGATATACCAAATCAACTATACCAGTTATTTCCTTGACTGTTAATATCTGATTTATTAGATCGAAGCCTAGATTCTCATGCTTAGGAAAAATTTGCCATAATATTAAACGGCCAGGAGTTGTACAAACAGTTTTATAGTGAGTTTCACCGCTGCTATTAATATACTCCATCCTATACTTTATACTAGAATGAATATGTAAAGTACCATCACTCAAGGAATGCTCAACTTCACAAAAAGCACCAAAAGATGGTAAATTATCTTCCTTAGGTTCTTGTAAAGTCAGATAATATATACCAAGTACTATATCTTTACTAGGAACTATAATCGGTCTGCCATTAGAAGGACTTAAAACGTTATTAGTGGACATCATCAACACCCTAGCTTCAAGCTGAGCTTCCAATGAAATTGGCACATGCACTGCCATTTGATCACCATCAAAATCAGCATTAAACGCCGTGCAGACAAGCGGATGAAGCTGTATTGCTTTGCCTTCAATAAGGATTGGCTCAAAAGCCTGAATACCAAGTCTATGTAGCGTAGGCGCTCTATTCAACAAAACAGGATGCTCTTTTATTACCTCTTCAAGCATATCCCAAACTTCTGGTTTTTCTGCTCTTATCAACTTACTAGCAAACTTAATAGTTGGAGCCATACCATACATCTTAAGCTTTGAGTAAACAAAAGGTTTGAATAGTTCAAGAGCCATTCTTTTTGGTAATCCACACTGATTTAGTTTCAAAGTTGGACCAACAACTATTACAGAACGTCCAGAGTAGTCTACCCTTTTTCCTAAGAGGTTCTGGCGAAAACGACCCTGTTTTCCTTTTAACATATCACTAATGGACTTTTTATATCCAACAGCACCAGCTTTATTTACCAAAGTATTACGACGACTATTATCAAAAAGAGAATCAACTGCTTCTTGTAACATCCTTTTTTCATTACGAATCATAATCTCAGGAGGATTTAAGCTCAACAATTTTCTCAACCTGTTATTTCTATTAATAATAGTCCTATAATGATGATTCAGATCAGAAACTGCAGGACGACCACTCTCAAGCGATACCAAAGGACGCAAATCAGGTGGTAAAATAGGTATAGTTGTAAGTATCATCCACTCAGGCCTATTTCCAGATTTAATGAAGTTTTCAACAATACGCAATCTCTTTATAATTTTCTTTCTTCTTATCTCAGAAGCAACAGATTCTAATTCTAGTCTTAAATCCTTCCTAATTTCATGTAAATCAAGGCGCGTTAGCAACTCTCTTATAGCTTCAACACCTTGCATAGCTACAAAACTATCGATCCCATAGCTATCTTTAGCTTCATTATAAGCTTTTTCACTAATAATCTCACCTTTTTCAAAAGGCGAAACAAGAGGATCTATTACGATATAATTATCGCTATATAAAATATTCTCAATATCTCTGAGAGACATATCCAATAATGCTCCAATTCTTGAAGGAAGCGATTTCAAAAACCATATATGAGCAACAGGAGATGCAAGCTCTATATGACCCATCCTTTCTCTTCTTACTTTAGAAGATGTAACTTCTACTCCGCATTTTTCGCATATGCGACCTCTGTGTCTTCTTTTTTTGTATTTTCCACATAAACATTCATCGTCATTGACAGGGCCAAAAACCTTAGGGCAAAATAATCCACCTTTCTCAACTTTGAACGTACGATAATTTGCAGTTGAAACATCTTCTATCTCACCACAAGATATACGCTTAATACTTTCAGGGCTAGCAATCGATATGCTAACCTCATTAAAAGGTTGTGCAATGTTAGTGTGAGATATATCTTCAATCACTACATCATTTTGCTTTAAATCTACATTTAAACATAAAGAACGTAGTTCTTTTATCATCACATTAAAGGATTCAGGAATTCCACATTCAAAATTACTGTCACCTTTTATTATCGATTCATAAATCTTAACTCTACCATTAATATCATCAGACTTCACAGTTAACATTTCCTGCAAAGTATAAGCAGCACCATAGGCTTGTAATGCCCAACATTCCATTTCACCAAAACGCTGACCACCAAAATGAGATTTTCCTCCAAGAGGTTGTTGAGTAACCAAACTATAAGGCCCTACTGAACGCGCATGAATTTTACCATCAACCAAGTGGTGCAACTTAAGCATGTACATGTAACCAACTGTAACCTTGCGGTCGAATTTTTCACCACTGCAACCGTCATATAATACAGCTTGTCCAGAGTTATCTAAACCAGCAAGTTCAAATAATTTTGCTATTTGTTCATCTTTTGGACCCTCAAATACAGGTGCAGCAACAGGAACGCCATCACGTAATTTGCGTGCAAATTCAATGAGATTATTATCACTAATATTACGAATATCATTACAGATAGATACGTTACTGCCATAGCTATAAACCTCAATCAGGAAGTTACGTAAATTGCTGTATGAACTTTTACAAGAGTTCAAATAGTTCTCTACTAACTCATTCAACTCGTCATTTAGTGCATTCTTATTAGGTGTATTTAAAACAGAAGCCGTTATTTCATCATCATCAATATTTTCAATTTTTTTATTATCAAGGTATGCTACTGCAAATTGTGTAAAATTATCATCGTTAAGGGACCTAATTCCCTTGCAAAAAGCACTTTTGATCTTATTGATCTCATCGAGAATATTACTTACCTTTTCCCCTAATTTTCTACAAGCCCAACCTACATGCGTTTCCAGTATTTGCCCTACATTCATTCGTGAAGGAACACCAAGAGGGTTAAGAATAATATCAACAGGAGTACCATCTTCCAAATAAGGCATATCTTCCACTGGCACAACTCGAGAAATCACACCTTTATTTCCATGTCTACCAGCCATTTTATCCCCTGGTTGCAGACTATGTTTCACAGCAATGAAAACTTTTACTGACATCGACACACCTTGAGGCAGGTTATAACCTTCATGTAATTTTTCTACTTTTCGCTTAAACTGTGCTATTGCATGTGATACTTTTTCATCAAAATCTTTTTTTAAGCTCTTAACTTGCTCAGAAATGGATTGGTTTTTTAATCCTATACCCCACCATTGCTCACGTTCAATAGAGTCAAATTTTTCTCGATCTTGAGAACCAGAATTAATAAGAAGTTTCTTCAGTTCATCATAGAAATATTCACTAGTAACATTGATTATATAATCTCGCTCTTCCTCAAAGTCATTTATCTCTTTTTGTTTGATGAGTAATGCCCTTTCATTTTCTTCAACCCCCCTGCGTGTAAAGACTTGTACATCAATTACTGTCCCTTCAACATCTGGAGATGTATATAAAGAGGAATCCGCACAATCGAATGACTTTTCACCAAAAATTGTCATTAATAACTTCGTTTCAGGAGGCAATGAAAGAGAAGGTTTAGGTGTAACTTTACCTACCAGAATATAGCCTGGACCAACTCTTGTACCAATTTTCACTATACCACTATCATCCAAGTGATATAGATTTTCTTCATTAACACCAGGTATAGCACGAGTTATTTTTTCTGATCCTAAAGGGGTATCATGTACAACACAGTCAAATTCTTCTATATGAATAGAAGTAAAGAGATCTTTTTTAACAACTTCACTAGAAATAATAATAGAGTCTTCAAAATTATAACCTTGCCAAGACATAAAAGCGACTAGCAAATTTTTACCAAGCGCCAACTCACCACTGTTAATTGCAGGACCATCAGCTATTACATCACCCTTTTTAACATAATCACCTACGCACACTAGCGGTCTTTGATTAATACAAGTATTATGGTTAGAACGCTGAAATTTCCTTAGATGATAAATATCTACGTCCAAGTAGTTAACCCTTTCTTTATCAAAAGCACGTATAACTATAGAGTTACTATCAGAACTATCAACTATGCCATCGCGTTTTGCTAAAACTACAGCACCAGAGCCAGAAGCTACAAAAGACTCCATACCAGTAGCAACCAGAGGAGCGGTAGGCTTCAATAAAGGTACGGCCTGACGTTGCATATTTGAGCCCATTAATGCTCTATTAGCATCATCATTTTCTAAAAATGGAATCAAGGAAGCTGCAACTGATATTACCTGCTTAGGAGATACGTCAATGTAACTAACTTGGTCGCTACTTACCATGACGAAGCTACCAGCATACCTACAGTATAGCATGTCATCAACAAAGCAATTATTTTCATCAAGCTTTACGCTAGTGTCAGCTATATGATGTGAGCCTTCGTCTATAGCAGAAAGATACTCAATTTGATCAGTAACAACCCTATTGACTACTTTTCTATAAGGGCTTTCAATGAAACCATATTTATTAATACGCGCGTATATAGCTAAGCTGTTGATTAACCCTATATTTTGCCCTTCAGGAGTCTCAATAGGGCAAATTCTTCCATAATGAGTTGGATGAACATCACGCACCTCAAATCCTGCCCGTTCTCTTGTTAAACCGCCAGGACCTAACGCGGATAACCTTCTTTTATGTGTTATTTCAGATAACGGATTAGTCTGATCCATAAATTGAGATAATTGAGAAGAATTGAAGAAATCTCTTAAGACATTAGTTAACACTTTTGGATTAATAAAATCAGATGGAGAAACTTTATCTAAACTAGAAGTGGACATAGAATCAACTATTGCGCGTTCCAATTTCAACAACCCAGTTCTAAATTGATTTTCTATAAACTCTCCAACTGATCTTACTCTTCTGTTTCCTAAATGATCAATATCACCTACAGATCCTTGACCGTCACGTAACAATACTATTTTTTTCACAATTTCAATAATATCTTCATGCGTTAAAACAGTTAAATCCTCATCATAATTTAATCCAAGGTAAGAGTTAAGCTTCAACCTACCAATGTTAGACAAATCATAATATTCCGGACTGAAGAAAAGATTACGGAAAAACTCTTCTACTATCTCTAAAACAGGAACTTCACCAGGACGCAAAACTCTATATATTTCATATAGTGCATCCTGATAAGACATGTTTTCATCTAAGAAAAGCGTATTTAATATATAAGGTCCAACAAACAAATTATCTATGTTCAACACTGATATTTCATCTACAGATAATAACTCAAGCTTCTTTATGTCTTCCAGCTTTATAGATTCACCAGCAGATAAAATTTTCGTAGAGCTAGCACTATCCATTAAATCTTCTGCGAGGAATAAACCACATATAGAATTAAACGGAACCAGATACTCTTTCAATTCATTATCATATAGCTTTTTAGCTAGTCTTGAGGTAATACGAACGTTAGCTTTAAGCAGCACATTACCTTCAATATCCATTAAGTCGAAAGGCAGCCTCACTCCTTTAAATTTATCAGGAACAAAAGGCACTTTCCAACCATCTTTATGTTTTACATACTTTATTTTCTCATAAAATCTATCGAGTATATCATTATTTGATAGACCCAACGCCTTTAATAAAACTGAAATTGGCAATTTTCTTTTTCTATCAACACGAAAATACAAATGGTCTTTAACATCAAATTCAATATCAAGCCAAGAACCCCTATAAGGAATAATTCTAGCAGAATAGATCAATTTACCAGAATTGTAAGTTTTTCCCTTATCGCTATCAAAAAATACACCAGGAGACCTATGCATTTGTGAGACGATAACTTTTTCCACACCATTAATGATGAAAGTGCCCTTATCAGTCATCATAGGCAACCCACAAAAGTGGACTTTCTGCTCTTCTATAGATTTTACAACGGTTGCAAGTTTAGAATGATCTCCACTCTCTTTAATCGATTTATATTCATCAAGAGAAATACCATCCTGCATAACAACAAGACGTATAGAAGCAATAACCTGAGCAGAAAAAGTTACACCACGCTTTATACACTCAGATTCATCATACTTAGGATCATCTACCCTACAACTTATAAACTCAATAGTAGCCCTACGCAAAGGATCATTTATTGGAAAGATTGTATGAAAGATAACTTCAAGTCTTTCATTACCCTTATTCTTAGGAGTAAAAGAATCATATGATTCTTTTTGAACCTTAACCAAATCCAATAAAGAATCTTTTAAATCAATCGACCTAGAATAAGAAACTCTAGGAACAAAAGCACCAGAAGCGTACATATAAGAAGAATCAACCATTAAAATACCCCAAACTAATTAAAAGAGCTATATCAATATAAAATTAATACATTAAATATTATTCAAGCTCCACTTTAGTTGCTCCTGCTTCAATAAGTTTTTGCTTGATTTTTTCTGCTTCGTCTTTAGGAACATTAGCAGTCAAATCTTTAGGTAAAGATTCAACCAACTCTTTTGCTTCTTTTAAACCCAATGTAGAATTAACCTCTCTCACAGCTTTAATAACTCCTATTTTTTTACTCGCATCAATTTCTTTAATCACAACTTTATACTCAGCTTTTTCTTGAGCAGCAGGAGCAGCAGCATTATCACCAATAGGCGCCCCAGCACCAACAGCTCCACCAAGAAAAGAACCAGCAGGCAACCCTATTTTCTCTTCTAAAACTTTTACAAGTTCAGAAGCCTCTAATAGGTTTAAAGATAATATTTTATCAACCAAATCACTTGTTACATTACTCATAATTACCACCTTACTTAACAACAAATTTATTTTTTAGAACTATAATAATCCAAAACTCTCATAAGCCTCATAGAAGATGAATTAATAGACAACGCTAACCGAGCAGGAATATCATAAGATATTAAACGCATAATTTTAACACGCAATTCATCCAGAGAAGGCAACTTAGCCAGTTTATTAACATCTTCCACTGTTAACAATTCATTTAAATGAGCTGCGCAAATCACAGACATTTTTTCTTTGTTAGCATTAGTAAAATCAACTATTAATTTTGCAGCTTCTACTATGCCACTAGAGTATATAATAGCAACAGGACCGGAAAATTTGCCTGATAAACAAGAGAATTTACCAGTCCTTTCCAAAGCCAAGCGCGCTAGAGTGTTTTTAACTACTAATACCCCACCTGCTATAGACTTCAGACTATTCCTCAGAGTTAATGAATCATTAGCATTTATAGATTTAAAATTTACTAATATCAAGAAATCATTATTTACAAATACGTTTATTGTGCTCTGTATAAATTCATCCTTATCTTTACGCTTCACGGTATCACTCCCTTAAATTATATCTTCCACTTTGCCTATCTTATAAGCTTTACCCATAGTTGAATTTAAAAAAACACCCTTAAAGTAAATTCCTTTCGCAGAAATAGGTTTATTATCTTTAATTACTTTAAGAAAGGCTTTTAAATTTTCTAGCAAGTCATCAATATCAAATTTAATATTTCCTAATTTACCATGAATAACACCATTTTTATCTGTTCTAAATTTTACCTGACCAGACTTAATGGTTTTAATAGCTTCTGCAATGTTAGAAGTCACAGTACCAAATTTAGGGTTAGGCATCAGCCCTTTAGCACCCAATACTTTTGCAATAGGAGTGATTTTTGCCATAAAATCAGGAGTAGTAATGCACCAATCAACATCTAACTTTCTACCTTTTTTTATTTCTTCAACTAAATCCTCTCCTCCTGCAATATCAGCACCAGCTTTTTCAGCTTCTAATAAATGTTTATCTTGAGCGAAAACAGCTACTTTAATATTCTTCCCGATACCTTTAGGCAAAACTACTGTACCACGCACCTGCTCTTCAGATTTACGTGAATCTACGCCTAAATTGACCGCAATATCAACTGATTCATTAAATTTTGCTGAAGCAGACTCAACAATCTTCTTCAAACACTGCTTAGGATTATCATTATATGTATTCATTTACCTAACCTTCCACAACTTCTATACCCATAGATTTTGCAGTGCCTACAACCATTTTCACTGCTGAATCTTCATTATCCACTTTCATATCAACCATCTTGCACTTTGCTACTTTAATTATAGCAGACATAGGTAATTTAGCCACTAATTCTTTACCAGGATTACCAGAACTTTTACTTAATTTAGCCTCCTGCTTAAGTAAATAAGCCACAGGCGGACCGCTGACAGTAAAATCATGAGAGCGATCATCCTTTATGGAAATTCGCACTGTTACTAAATCGCCTACTTTATAATTAGCGTTAGCAGCACTAGTAACTTTATTAAAAGCTTCACAAAACTTAGGAACAGGTATACCACGTGGACCAAGTACTGAAGCAATTTTCGGTCCTGGAACTGCTTTCCCAGCTTCCATAAGTAAGTTAATCTTAGCAACTATAACACTCATAATTAATCCTCTATTTTCTCTACTTGAGCCAGATCAAGCTCTATTATTGTCGGCTTACCTAAAATCGATACTTCCACATTAATAATTTTTTTCTCATCGTTTACCATATTTACCTTACCAGTAAAATTTTGAAAAAGACCATCATTAATTTTCACTTTTTCACCTTTTTCATAACCATAACCTAACTTCTTTGTCTCTTGAGCATTATAAAGTGCATTACACATTGAGTGAATCTCATCATCCAAAATCACCTTTGGAATATTACCGTTTTTCAAAAATCCATAAACCTTAAGAGATTTTGGTATATTATTGATAAAATTCAATACTTCATCGCATAAATTCACGTATAAAAAGACATAACCAGGAAAGCATTTCCTTCGTGTAGCAATTTTCTTAGATTTCAACTCTACTTCACTTAGCTCTTCATATGGAATAAAAACTTCCTTAAAGTAATCATTAACACCCAATCTCATAGAATTTTCCAATATATGTTGGCGCACTTTCTCTTCACAATTGGAAGCAACTCTCAAGATATACCATTTATATCTATTAAATTCTTTACACTTTAAACTTATCTCATCATCTGAAATCATCTCAAAATCACCAGATTCGCCACTGCAGAATCCAGGCGTTTGATTCAAAATATTTTTGCTTTCATCACACAGATGCATATATACATACACTTCACATAATTCTTTTATATCAGACTTTGAATTACATACCGTTTGATAAGGAATAAACACTTCCTTAAAATAAACAGCATTACTTACCAATTCGCGTATGTTTTGCTCATATCCATAATCAACTTTAATGATATACCATTTATATTCACATTCCATAAATAATTCCAAATAAAGCCTTAATTACGTAAAGAGACATAAAATCCACAAAACAGAAGAAAATCGAAAAGCATAATATAACAATCATTACAACAAATAGAGATGACAACACCTCCTGTTTCTTTACCCAAGCAATTCTTCGTATTTCTTGCTTTATATCACAGAAAAAACCACACAAACTTTTTAACATTTCCACCACAACATTAATGCAGGAGCGATAGGAATTGAACCTACAACCTCTGGTTTTGGAGACCAGCGCTCTACCAATTGAGCTACACTCCTATAACTCAAACTCTCACTCCAAAATTTCAGAAACAACACCAGAACCAACAGTTCTACCGCCTTCTCTTATCGCAAAACGCAATCCCTTATCCATTGCTATCGGTACTTGCAATTCTACTTCTACACTCACATTATCTCCTGGCATTACCATCTCCTTCCCATCTAGCAATTTTATGCTCCCAGTTACATCCGTTGTCCTTAAATAAAACTGTGGCTGGTAATTCGCAAAAAATGGTGTATGCCTTCCTCCTTCCTCTTTCTTTAATATATAAACCTCCGCCTTAAACTTTCTATGCGGTGTTATCGTCCCCGGTTTCGCTAATACTTGCCCTCTCTCCACTTCTTCTCTTTTTGTTCCTCTTAACAATATTCCTACATTGAGTCCTGCACTTCCCTTATCCAGCAACTTCTTAAACATCTCAACACCTGTGCATATCGTCTTTTGCGTCGCTTTCAGACCTATTATCTCTATCTCTTCTCCCGTCTTTATCTCTCCCTTCTCTATTCTTCCTGTTACCACTGTTCCTCGCCCCGATATCGAAAATACATCTTCGATTGGCAATAAAAATGGTAAATCCACAGGCCTTGGTGGAACCGCTACATATTCATCTAACTTTTCCATCAATTTATCTATTGATTTCTTTCCATATTCGCTGCTGTCATCCTCCAGCGCCTTGAGCGCTGAACCAACCACCACAGGCACTTCATCCCCTGGAAATCCGTATTTACTCAGTAATTCCCTCACTTCCATTTCTACTAAATCTATCATATCAGCATCAGCAACATCAGCTTTATTTATATACACCACGATATATCCAACACCTACCTGCTTCGCCAGCAATATATGCTCTCTCGTTTGTGGCATTGGCCCATCAACCCCCGACACTACCAATATCGCCGCATCCATCTGTGCTGCACCTACTATCATGTTCTTTACATAGTCAGCGTGTCCAGGACAATCAACGTGTGCATAATGCCTTTTCTCTGTCTGATACTCAACATGCGCTGTTGCTATCGTTATCCCCCTCTTCCTTTCTTCTGGCGCTTTGTCTATCTGATCGTACGCTACAAAATTTCCATAATGCTTCGTTATCGCCGCTGTTAACGTCGTCTTCCCATGATCCACATGTCCTATTGTTCCCACATTTACATGCGGCTTTCCAAATGCTTCCACTATTGCTGTCATAATTATTACCCTTAATTATACTCTAACTTTAACTCATCAACCACATATTGTGGCACTTGCTCATAACAAGAAAAATGCATACTATACTGCGCCCTTCCCTGAGACATAGAACGCAAAACGTTGATATAACCAAACATATTTGCAAGAGGTACCGAAGCAGTAATTATTTTACTATTATTACCTAAATCGAGCATATCAGCAACATTTCCTCTTCTACTATTTATATCACCCATAACATCACCCATATATTCTTCAGGAGTAATGATTTCAACTTTCATTATAGGCTCCAGCATTTTTGGACCAGCTTTATTTGCCATCTCTTTAAAAGCACCTTTAGCAGCAAGTTCAAAAGCTAAAGGACTAGAATCAACCTCATGAAAAGCACCATCAAGAAGGGTAGCCTTAAAATCAATCAACGGAAATCCCGAAATTATACCACCTTCTTTTATCAACTCCAAGCCATTTTCTACCCCAGGAATATACTCTTTTGGAATAGCACCACCTACAATTTTACTTTCAAATTGAAACCCAGAACCAGGCTCAAGAGGTTCAAATTTTATTTTAACCTTAGCAAACTGACCAGCTCCACCAGATTGTTTTTTATGAGTGTAATCAATTTCAACAGATTTAGTGATAGTTTCACGATATGCAACCTGAGGAGCACCGACGTTAGCCTCAACGTTAAATTCGCGCTTCATTCTATCAACAATAATCTCAAGATGGAGCTCACCCATGCCTTTCAATATAGTCTGGCCACTTTCCGCATTTACTGACATTCTCAAAGAAGGATCTTCTGCAACCAACCTATTTAGAGCAATACCTAATTTTTCCTGATCTGAAGTGGTTTTAGGTTCTACAGCAATTTCAATAACAGGCTCAGGAAATTCCATACGCTCCAATAATATAGGAAAATCAACAGAACATAAAGTATCTCCGGTGGTTGTTTTCTTTAGCCCAACTAAAGCAACTATATCTCCAGCCCTAGCCTCAGTTATATCTTCTCGGTTATTTGCATGCATAAGTAACATTCTGCCAATCCCTTCAGTTTCTTTTTTTAACGCATTTGAAACGGTAGATTTAGACTTTAATTTACCAGAATAAATACGGATAAACGTCAAGCTGCCTACAAATTTATCCGTCATCACTTTAAATGCAAGAGCAACAAATTTCTCTTTTTCTGAAGGTTTGACCTCAATTTTCTTTTCTGAATCTTTAGGATCAATTCCAACAATTACATCAACATCAATAGGAGAAGGTAAAAAGTCAACCACACCATCTAAAAGTGGTTGTACGCCTTTATTTTTAAAAGCTGATCCACATAACACAGGAACAAATTTTCCTTTAATGGTCCCATTTCTCACGCATTTTTTCAGTAAATCCACTGGCAGATCATTAGACTCAAAGTAAGTATTCATCGCTTCATCATCCATCTCAGCTGCAGCATCTAATAAAAGATTTCGATATTCTTGAGCCTTATCAAGCAAATCAGAAGGAATATCTTCATAAGAAAATTTAGCGCCCAACGTTTCTTCTTGCCATATAATGGCTTTCATAGAAATAAGGTCAATTATACCTTTGAAATCTTTCTCACTCCCTATTGGTAAATGAATAACTAAAGGTGCTGCACCAAGCTTCGTCTTTATCATATCAACACATCGATAAAAATTTGCCCCTATTCTATCCATCTTATTAACAAAGCAGATACGAGGAACGCTATATTTATCAGCTTGACGCCACACTGTCTCAGATTGAGGTTCAACTCCAGCAACTCCATCAAATACAGCAACTGCACCATCCAAAACCCTTAAAGATCTCTCAACTTCAATAGTGAAATCAACGTGACCAGGAGTGTCTATTATATTGACCCTATGATCATTCCAAAAACATGTTGTTGCAGCAGATGTGATTGTAATACCACGCTCTTTTTCCTGCTCCATCCAATCCATAGAAGCTGCACCATCGTGCACTTCACCAATTCTATTTTGCTTACCAGTATAAAATAAAATACGCTCTGTTGTGGTAGTCTTACCAGCATCTATGTGAGCCATTATCCCTATATTTCTGTATTTAGATATTCCAATTTCCATATCACAATTAATTAGCTAACATTAAAAACGAAGATGAGAAAATGCCTTATTAGCTTCAGCCATTTTATATTTTTCTTCGCACATCTTAAACGCACCACCGCGTTTATTATAAGCATCCAGTATTTCAGATTGCAAACAATCAACAGTGGTTTTTCCACTCTTTTTTCGAGCAGCAGAAGTTGCTTTAGCAATCCACCTTAACGCTAAAGAAACCGCTCTATCTTGTCGAACTTCAACAGGTACTTGATAAGTTGCACCACCAATGCGTCGAGAACGCACTTCTATAGAAGGAGTAACATTTCCTACTGCTGTCTCAAAAATTGATAACCCACCTTCGCCTATTTTCTTTTCAGCTAAAGACAAAGCGTCATAGATAATCTTTTCTGCAGTAGATTTTTTACCACATTTCATGATTGTATTAATGAAACGCATCAGCAAAACACTGCCGTAACGCGAATCAGGACTTATTTCTCTTTTTTTTGCTTTATTCCGACGAGCCATAAACTTTAACCAGATTTCTTTACACCATATTTTGAACGAGCTTTCTTTCGATTTTGCACACCACGCAGATCAAGGGCACCTCTTATTATGTGATAACGCACACCTGGCAAATCTTTAACCCGCCCACCACGTATCAAAACAACAGAGTGTTCTTGTAAATTATGACCTTCACCAGGTATATAAGCCGTCACTTCACCATACCCACTAATTTTTACTCTGGCTACTTTACGGAGTGCTGAGTTAGGCTTTCTAGGAGTTGTAGTATACACCTTAGTGCAAACACCTCTCCTTTGAGGGTTGCTTTCTCCCAAAGCTGGTACCTTTTTCTTATGGGTCAATCCTAATCTACCCTTACGTATTAATTGATTTATCGTAGGCATATGTTATAAACTCAAGCTCATTAAAATAACTAAGTTTTTAGTTATAAAATAATAAACCTCAATAGTCAATATAAAAATAAACATTACTACTCTAATAATTAAGCTCAACTGCCTTGAAAGCCATCAGTAGACTTCTTGCACTACCTCCCAAGCCACAACTGTCATTCAGTAGAAACGAAAAAACTTACTTGACACCCTTCGCCAGCCCCATTATCATGGTACTGAAGGTATTCATTTATCTTCAATCTGTGCAGATTAAATGACAACAGTATTACGTAATTGGCGTCTTATTTTTAATTTTTTGCACTATGCACACTTTACTTCTTCACAACATTTCTGGGTTTTTACCTATATAAGCTGAAACGCGCTTATAAAGCGTTTAAGACAGTATAGTACGCCAATTTGCAGGATTAGAGAGTGACAACTAGCTAATACGGGATATCTTTTGCCTTTTTTTTGCTTAGTAAATTTCTTAAACATTTAAACTAAGGTGAGTTGCATTTAAAAGCAGCTAAATTGCAGTGTTTAAGACTTAAAAAACGCCAATACTGAAAATAGACAATGACTAGGGCTTCTTTTGCCTTTTTTTTGCTTGGTAAATTTCTTAATATTTATGGCAACATGAACTGGGCAGGAAGGTGTCATTCCAGTGCTTGACACTGGAATCCAGTTTTCCATATAATCTCATCGAAAATGTTGTAACCACTTTCTGTGCTAGTTTGCTTGCTTACAAGCAAACTTTTTTGGATCTCAGTGTCTGGGCACTGGGATGACAGGGGAGGGAGGCTACTTGGATGACACCATTCTTTTTCCTGGATCCAAGTAGTCAGGGCACTGGGATGACAGGAGAAGGTACTAGGATGACACCCTGACCTCGTCGTCCCGCTACGTGTTAGCGGAATCTAGAGATACCGTGACGGTATGACGTAAAGCTCGCATTAGCTATACTTTTATGCTCACCAACTTAGCTGGATCCAAGTAGTCAAGCTACTTGGATCTGCAAATTGCAATGTTCGTACAGCTGCGTGCTTGACACTGGGATTTAGTGCAGCTACCCTAAACTGGAAGCTCATCTTGCTATTTTTGGCTGAAAGAAACATATTTTTAGAATAATGAAAACAATCAGCACTTTAATTCAAGAAGGATCGGAGTTATTATCGTCACATAAAGTTGAATCACCACATTTAGATTGTGAAATCATCATGCAGCACGTACTTGGAGTGGAAAGATCATTTATAATTGTGAACCATGCTGATCAAGTGCCGATGGAGAAAGAACTTTTATTTTGGAAATTAACAAAAAAAAGAGCGGAAAGATATCCAATATCGCAAACAATAGGTAATCGTGAATTCTGGAGTAAAAATTTTATAGTTAACCAGCATGTTTTAGATCCAAGGCCAGATAGTGAAACAATAATCCTAGCAGTGTTAAAATATTACCCAAACAAAAAACAGAAACTAAAAATTGCAGATTTTGGTACAGGCACAGGTTGTTTATTGATATCCGTACTTAGTGAGTATGAATATGCTGTTGGCGTCGGTTTTGAAAAAAGCTTGGAAGCATATAAAGTTGCCTATCAGAACACAAAAAAACATGATCTTCTCAGCAGAGCCAAAATATTTCCAAGTTCGTGGACAGAGTGCAGAGGTTCATTCGATCTTATAATCAGTAATCCTCCATATATTAAAAGAAGCAAATTGAAAGACTTGCAAGCTGAAGTGCAAAAGGAACCAAGAATTGCCCTTGATGGTGGTATTGATGGTTTGAGCTGTTACTTGAGCATTTTTCCAATATTGAGAAAGTGCCTTAAAAAAAATGGGTTTGCGATATTGGAGATAGGTGAAGATCAAAGCAATATTGACAAAATAATCCCCTCATACGAATTAGCTTTTCAGGAATATGTATATGACTTAGCGGGAATGAAGAGATGCATTGTTGTGAAAAGAACATAGCTAATGTTTTTTTGCCTTCATCCCATATTATCCTATATCATCCCAGTACCCTCTACCTAGTCATCCAAGTAGCGTGACTACTTGGATCTATATTTAACTAGATCCTATGGTCAAGCCATAGGACGACAGGAACGGTTTTATGCATTTTTTAAAGGGCAACATGTTTAAGCTTTGCTGGCAAAATGGAAAGTAAGACCAGCCTCTATACCGTGTGTGTGAAATAGTTGATTACCTATATTTATTTCCTCAGTTACTTTGCTACCTGAGCTAGGATTAAGCTTCTTTTTTTTATCATTATTAGGGTCGTCTACCACTTGTCCTAACCTTTTTGCTGTAAGCTTAATATCGCTACCAATAGCACCAAAACCTCTATATCCGATATGCATATTTACATCTTCGTTTATGCGATAGTCAAAGCCAGCTTTTAATTGACCTGCGGGTCTTATTGACGGTTTTTCAAACATCGTCATTCTTGTTGCACCGATCCCAATACCAACGTAAGGAGAAAAAGAGAAACGGTCACTTTTCCAATGATGATAAACATTTGCCATTACAGATATGTTCTCAATTTGGTCATGACTAACTGCAGCACTATAGAGATAAGTTTCTTTATCAGGATCCTCACCAGTCTCCTTTAGGTATGAAACAGTTATTTGGCTACTTGTTAAACCAATATTATCCACTTTTACAGAAGAATACATCCCTTCCAATTCAGCCCTATAGCTGTTGTTACCCAATTCCCCTGTGTAACCAAATGCCACATTTGCAGCAAAAGGTGGATTATAATCTCCTTTATACTCACTTAGTGACTGACCTTCTGTGTTCTGAGCACCCCTGTCATTTATAGACAAATTTTTGATACCTGTAGTGCTTGTTTTTAGTACGCTTGTGTTATTTAAATATTGACCGTAATACCCACTACCAAAGTAAAACCCTTCTGTTTCACTTGCAAAAGATTGTTGTGACAACAATAAAGCAAATGCTGTAACCGCTAATGTTTTTTTACTAATCATTACTACTCCCCTAGTTAAAATAGCTAATCTAATACTAATTAATTAAAAATGGCTTAATATGAAAAACCTAATTATTTGCATAACTTGCACTTTTCTGAGCTAAAAATAGGCAAAGTTAACCTTACTTCTCGTCATTTTTTAATTTATCCTCATCTTCAAATTCATCCTCCTCTTCTTCGTCATCAAACCCATCATCGCTCCTATCCTCATCTTCCTCGTCATCATCTTCAAACTTATCGTCGATATCTTCATCATCAATATCTTCGTCTGCAAATTCATCTGATTCATCATATACTGCATCTTCGGTTTTAGTTTCAGCAGGATAATCAACTGAATTAGGTCCCTCAAGAACATTATTCCCCTCGTTATTAACCTTATCTTTGCTCGCAGCGGCAGAAAGAACTTTGTTTGGGTCATATGGTTCTTGTGTAGGCACACGAGTTTGTTTGAGCAGCCTTCTTGTGAAGGTGGTATCACTGTAGTACAAAATTTTCTTTGATTTAATTGGGTAAGTCGACTCTATTAAAATTATCTGATCGTCACGTGGCAACATAATAACTTCTTGAGGCAATAGCAATGCTCTCTGTATTTCAGAGATATGTAATGACCTTGAAGCAGGATTTAAATCTAAAAATTTAGGCTTATTCAACGATTCTTGTTGTACAGTTTTGTTTCCTATAAGTTGCGATATTAAATTAGCTGTTTCAATATTATTGGCTGCAAAAGTTATTCTGTAAGTCGAGTTTGACAAAAAGGAGTTCATCCCTGCTTCTTCGTATATTCCTTTGAGCTGCTCAGTATCTTGAACAATTAAGAATAACCTAACTCGATAACCACGAAAATATGCAATACCTGTTTGAAATTGCTCCATTTTTCCAAGTGTAGGAAACTCATCCATTAAAAACAATACGCCATAAGGCTCGTCATCCGATGGCAATTTTCTACATAAAAACTCAGTTGCCTGTTGGTAAAAAACCTGCATTAAAGGCCTGAGCCTAGTCAAGTTGTCAGGAGTTAAACCAACATAAACTGTAATTTTCTTCTTTTTAAAATCTAGAATATTAAAATCACTTGACGCAGTTGCAGTATCAATCAATGGGTTTACCCACAATTCAAGTGATGAGTTCATGGTTGATACAACACCTGACCTTTCTTTATCAGCTTTTTGTAAAAAAGCTGCAATATTCATATATGCTACAGGGTGTAGTATTTTACCCATTGTATCAAGAGCAACAGCAAGATTATAAACCACGTCATCACTACGCATCGTACGCACAACTTCACCAAAAGATTTAACTTTCTCTGGTGCAGCAAGTAAGTATAATACCACTCCAACAAATAAGCTTCTTGCTTCATTCTGCCAAAAGTCTTGTTCAGGCATGATTAGGTTAGCTATTTTCTGCACATCGTCAACCATCTGCCCAGGTTTTTCACTAATCCATTGTAATGGATTGTAACAGTGACTTATTCCATCTGGCTGCGCTGGATTCCATACGTATACTTTTTGTCCTTGTCGTTCTCGCCAACCACTTGTTATTTCATAGTTTTCTAATTTTATGTCGTGTACAATTACCGAGTCAGTCCAAAATAATAAATTAGGAATTACAAAGCCAACACCCTTACCAGAACCTGTAGGTGCAAATAACAATGCATGCTGAAACCTATCAGAAATGAAGTATCCTCTTTTATCTTTACCAAGCAATAATCCCTTTTTGCTTCTTAATCCTGCTTTTCGTATGTCTTTCTCTGATGCCCACTGCGAATCTCCATGAAGTGATTCCTTCTTTTTAAATGGTCGCCACTCAATTATCCTTTCTCTTAAATTCCATAAGATAATCATTAAAACAATGATAGGCAGTGCAGAAGATATAATTAATGTGATTTTGAGCTCAAGGCTATATAACTCTGGATGATGCCAACAATATTGTATATGATCAAAAATCGTTGGCCAAAGAGCTTGAGGGAAAGGCGTCAAACTAGGATTAATTGCCTTAAAATCCACAGCATCCGGACCATCAGCAAACAGAACAAACAATATACCAGATAGATAGAAGCAAAACTCAAGTACGCTAAAAGCTACTACACCTCCTATGAGAATATTACGTAGGTGATTTCTATTACTCATAAACTACTCTTCCTTAACTTATGTATAAATTTAAGCATTTTCGCTCGCAGATCTAGTAAATAATATCTCAGAAATGCTTCTTTTGCCCCCACCGGTTCTTTTTAGCTGAATAACAATATCAATCACATTTCTAATGTATGGTATAATTTGGTCTGGAGGAATGCCAAGGTTTGCTTGCATAACCATCAGTTTTATTTGCTCAAGGGCCATTGTTGGACTATCCGCATGAAGGGTTGATATTGATCCAGGGTGACCAGTATTTATCGCCCTAAGAAAACTAAAAGCTTCCGCTCCACGGAGCTCACCAACTATTATTCTGTCTGGCCTTAAACGTAAGCACGCTTCTATCAAATCTTGAGTGGTTACTTTTGCTCTGCCCTGCCCTCCTTTAGAGGCAATTAGATGGACTTTATTGGGATGATCGTTCAAAACGATTTCCCTTGCATCCTCAACAGTAATAATTCTTTCCTCATCTGGAATAGCACGCAAAGTAGCATTAGTAAAAGTAGTCTTACCAGTGGAAGTTCCACCACTAATTATAATATTTTTCTTACTTATTACAGCGTATTCTAAAAACTCTTTTATTTTTTTTTGCCTTAACAATAAATCCAAATGACGGTCAACTGGATTATCAGTTGCTTCTGTAACAGTTTCAGAAAAAGCACCCATTTTTTCGTAATCATCGAGTGCTAACTGCATGCTAGAAGGCTTACGAATCGACATGACTACTTTATCAGGTTCACATGCTGGCGGAAATACTATCTGTATACGATAACCATTTGGTAATGTTGCCGAAAGTAACGGCGCTTCTTCGCTAAGTTTTTGTTCTGTAGCTTGAGCAATCAGTCTGCCAAGAGATTTCAAATGGTTAAGATCGAATACTTCTAATTTTTCACACCTTATTTCACCGCGATTTTCAATCCATACTTCCTTTGGCTTATTTATTGATATTTCATTTACGCCTTCTTCTTGAAATATGCCTTGTAATGGCTCCAAATATGTATCAAGTGCAGCATAGTTCATTTCATTGATTTAATATTGCCTGTGGAGGAAATACTATATCTTGGTTAACAAATACTTTCAATGCAGTGCCTTGATCAACATAAATAGTTGGTTTTTTATCTGTATATCTGCCCACTACATCCCGCATATCTTTAGAAAAATCCTCGATTGATTTCCCGATTGCTTCATCATAAACAGACTTGCTTTTTCTTTGAATTTGTTCTAACAGTTGATTTACAATTTCCAGGCTTATATTTACCTCGTCTTCTTCAATTCCTAGTGCTTTTGCTATTTCCTCTTTCATTATTTTTAGTAAATCTTGTCTGCTTTTGGCACTCCGAATTCTTCCGATAGCCCCAAGGCCTAATTTCCATTTGTCACTAGATATCTTCTTTTCTGGGTCAATAATGAGTTGGAGAGAAGAAAAATCTATTTCGGTTGCAGTGATAGACTTTACTGCATCTCTGACAGTTAGCGTATCAACAAGATTAGAAGCCTTTTGCCCTATAACAGCAGAACCAATCGAAACACCAGCAAGTGTCACCGAAGAGAATAACGCACTTACTATTTTGTTATCAACTATTCCTGCTATTCCTGCTCTACCAAGCTCGTCAGTACTAAGTGATGAGATTGCAATATCTATTCCATGTGGCAGAATCACTCTATTCCAGTTTATATTTACACGAGATTTAGCAACATTCGAGTCAAATGAATAACTGCCTATCAATCTTGAGCCTTTAGGTATTAAAACTGTATCACCAGTTTCTGCATAAACATCTCTACTCACCATAGCACGCAGCATTCCTTGCAGATCAGAGTTTATTGCAGTTTCAAGAACAGCATCAATAATTTTACCTTGAGTAATCATTAAACCAAGCTTTCCTACTCTGGTAGCTTTGCTCGATTGTGCTGAAGTGTCGGATAAAATAGCATCAGCAGCCTTGTTCTCTCCACTACCACCTGAAATTGTCAACATCTGTGCACTACGTCTGTCTCTAGGATAACCGCCACCCCCTATTGTAGGAAACGAGGTAGGTAAATTGCCCATAACATTACTAGAAGGAAAATTTTGCTTTGGCAAAATAGGTATATTTGACACAGGAGTTTCTTTTGGTTTCTCTTCTTCTTTTTTCATCACTTCTTCTTTTCTAATTTGTTTTATTTCTGGTATGATTAGTGGTGTAGGAAGAGGAGGTAAGGGTGGTAAGGGATCAGTTATTATTCTTTCAGGAACCATTACATTATCTGGAACTTGTTCCAACTTTCCTTTCAATTCTTGAACGTTTTGCTTTGTTTCCTCTTTTTTAATAACTTCTGAACCCTCTTTAGGAGAAGGACTAAAATAGAGATAATACACTCCACCAGCCAGAAGCACTAAAATAATGACCATCAATGCCCTATGACCTTGATTAGAGCCAACTGTTACTACCTTATTCTCTATTTCTGATTCATCTTCTGAATTGTTACGCCTTTCTTTATTCATATTGCATGTACCACAGCTAAAGTGACCTATTTATAATTTCAACTTCACCATCTTCATAACGCATAAATAGCTTTTTATGTACTCCTTTTATTATAACATAATCATCAAATAACAGCCTTTTACAAGGTTTATCCTCCCCTTCTACAAAAACCTGAGGTATTTTATTATTATTTCTAAATTTTAAATAGGTTAAATAACCATCATCAAATAACTCGATCGGAACTATATCCGCATTACCACCTTCATCAATATATGTATAATTGTACTTCGTATCATTTTCTTGTATTATTTTTTCTAGCTTGTCTGTAGTATATTGCATTTGAGTAGGTAAAGAAACCTCATCTAAATCAACATCAAATTCACCTTCTTCTTGAGGATAATAAAAACGTACTACGTAAGATATATCCTTTTCAGCAGAATAATCGTGATCTACTTTCTTAGCATCAGTATCCGGGTATTTATCGTAGTTTGGCCTTGAGATTAAATCAAAAATGTAATTTCTTTTTTTAGTTGTCGTAATAATCATGTTAGTGCGACTACTAACTTCAAATGGCATGATAAGCAATTTATTGTCATAAGGATTAATTTTCCAACTTGATGCATCACCAACAGCGATATTTTTAACTTTTTCTCCTTCCGCAAATTCAATATAAGAATAGTAACCCTGACTAAAAACCACCGTAAATACTTCATTAGGGCTATACACAAAAGTCTTTATTCTACTATCTATAGAAATAGGCTCATTATAATTAATGGATGCGTTTAAATTGCCACTTACAAGTAAAGCTAAAACTAATAATATCCTATACATATTCATCATCTACTCTATATGAAATAACTTGAAATCCTAATGGGTTAATATACCTTTGCTGATCATCCATTTCAAGCGATGCATATCTATATGACATAATAACTATCTTATTTTTTCTCGTAGAACTTCCATCTTTCCGTGTAAATTCCACAAAAAATCTCACCTGAAGAGCATCGTTACCCAACTTTTGAATTGAGCGAATTTTAAATTCACTTTTGGTATCTGAATATAAATTAAAAAGATCATCCATATTCTGCGATCCTACATAATTTCTAAATTCATTATACACATCAGGTGAGGAAAACAACCTCACCTTTGTATAATAGTTATAATTATAATGATATGGATCAAAAATCTCCCTTGCTTTTATATACTCTGAAATAAAATAATCGTTTAGCGCTTCATCTGCAGAATACTGTTTTACTGTGACAGGATCAACCAATTGCACTATTCCTGATTTCTTGTCAATTTCTATAACAAATGGCTCAATAGTGCTACTTGTGCTAATTTTAAATATGACTAATATGCTGATAGAGATCGTTGCTAATAATATTAATGCAAATAAAAGTAGAATATTCCTTTGAGCAATAACTGTGCTGTAGCGGTTTGAATTCCAATTTATATCCTTATCTAAGGATTCAGTATTTTTTTCTCGCTTAAAAAATCTTAGCATTTTAGTATTCCTAAAAATCTTAACTTATGTTAATAAACATAGCAAATTAACAAAGTAGTTACAGCAAAAAAGCTAAAAAACTCTTAATCTATGGCCTAATTTACCAAACTTTGTCTCCATATATGAATCGTTATATTTATTACGTTCCACAATAAGTGGTAGACACTTTGTAACTCCTATACCACTACTTTCCAATTCTGACAATTTCCTATCATTGTTTGTAAGTAATTGGATTTTGTTAATGTTCAATTTCTTAAGCATTTTAGCTGCAACAGCAAAACTCCTTTCATCATCTTCAAAACCCAATATTCTATTTGCATCAACAGTATCAAGATTATGTCCTCTTTGCATACTGTACGCTCTTAACTTATTAGTTAAACCAATGCCTCTTCCATCTTGCATCAAATACAATATAATACCACTTCCAGAGTCAGCTATCATTTGAATTGCTTGATGTAACTGACTTCTGCAATCGCATGACAAGCTATCTAACAAGTCACCCGTATAGCACGAAGAATGAATTCTCACTAATGGTTCGTCATCTTTATCTGGATTGCCAATGATAATTGCATGATGTTCTCTTCCACCACTTTCGGTTCTATAAGATATGATATTTACTTCTTGAGTCTGTTTTAAAAATAATGATGTTTTGCACACTTCATATACATCCTGATTTTCTTGAAAATTATTTATGAATGACGTGTCCAGTGCAATAACGTCATTTTTCTCGCACCAATTTCGCATTTCATGGTTATTCTCAAAAGTCATATCAGCCACTAACGCGTATGGCAATAATTCTGAGAACTTAAGCAAGGCAATAGCACATTCATCTATTGTCTTTGAGCATTGCAACTCTTTTATGCAATCTTCCTTTGAACAGTTTATTAAATAGAGCAGTTCATCAAAATTATTCACCAACAGACGTTTGCTGTTATGTTCTTTATTCTGAGATATGTATTTTACCTTACTTGAAGTTAAAGTAACATATACATTACTTGATGTAAGCTTGTATTGATTAAATAAATCTCTTTCTAAAGCCTCAGCAGCAGCAAACAATAGGTAATTACTTTCATCATATATTACAATTGGCCGACCGCGCCTGATTTCGCTGATAGCTCTTTCTACCTTATTGCTACTCTGATTTCCTATAAACATTTTTACCCATATTAAACAGCGATAAAAACTGGTGCGGCCGAGAAGACTTGAACTTCCAAGGCCTTATGAGCCACAGCGACCTCAACGCTGCGTGTCTACCAATTCCACCACGGCCGCACTATATTCTAGTTTTTATATAATTATTTTAAATTACTTAATCATTTTAGAATTTTTCATCTAGAGTGTCAATCTGATACTAGAATAATTTAGAAATTGTTTGTATAATTTGATTATGAATTTTGTGATTATAAATTTTAATCATTTAAGATAACCTTACTACTAATTTTTAACTTAGGTTTTTATACAAATGAATATAGCTAATATCTTTATTTTTTTAGCTCTCTCTCTTATAACTAGCTTTCATTTCGTCCATGCACAAATATTATACACATGGTCTCAAGTTATCCCAGAAAATAAACTAAGCATACGCGCAATTACGGACAATGACATGTGTCCCATTGTTTATGTTGATGGCGAGGAAACAGAAATGCTGAATCGCAGCTCAATTAACAATGGTGGTCATAACGAAACAGTTTGTGAACTGACAGTACAAACAAGTGCCAAAAACATTAGTATTGAGGATCTACGGGTTCCTATATTACCAAAAAAGGTTAATAAAATTGCTTTCATTGGTGACACGGGCTGTAGAATAAATATGTTATTTCAGCAGGAATGTAATTCGGTAGATAGCTGGCCTTTAAAAAAAAATTTAGATTCAATCGCCCTTCATAAACCAGATTTAATTATCCATGTTGGTGATTATCATTATAGACAAACAAAATGTAGAAATACAAAAAAGTGTGGCGATATTTATGGATATAATAAAGAAGTTTGGTACGCTGATTGGTTTGAGCCTGCAAAGGATATTTTATCACAATCCCCTTTCCTTTTTGTTCGTGGAAACCATGAGAGTTGTGATAGAGCTTATGAAGGATGGTTCAGGTATCTAGATTCATACCCCTTTTCGTCTGAAAAATGTGGAAACTTCGTTTCTAGTTGGTCCTTAGATGCTGGACCGATGAAATTTTTTATCTTCGACTCTTCATCCGGTGAGGATATTTTTACAACCCAAAGCACAATTGATGCTTTTGAGAGGCAATTTGATAAATTGATACAAAATAGTTCTGACAAGCCCATGTGGTTTTTAACTCATAAACCGCTTTGGAGATCTCCAAAAAAAGAATTTTTGACATTAAAAAGCCATGGTAATCTTACACAAATCGAAGCTTTTGGAGATAAATTTCCAAGCAATGTTACTACCATAGTTTCTGGCCACATTCATATAGCCCAGATTTTATTAATGGATAATGTTCCAGACCAAATTATAGTTGGAAACGGTGGTGCATCATTACACGCTCAAGATCAAGAATCTGTTTATCAAAATGTAGAATTTGACTATTCAAATGGTAAAAACTACTTAGCACACGAGGTTAGAAACTTTTTTGGCTTTGGCTTTGCAATACTAAATTTAGATGATCACGAATTTACCTTCTATAATCAACACAATAAGGAAATGTATTCTGCGAAGCTAACAGAAGATTTTAAACTTAAACGGATTAAAACTATAGTCGATTCATTTTAGGATTTGTTATTAGCTATTTTAAAAACGCTACTTAAACATTTTTTTTAATCGATTGATTTCATCAGCAAATTTTGAGTCGGTCTTTATAAAATTTTCTACTTGTTTTACTGCATGTATAACAGTAGCATGGTCTCTGCCACCAAAGTTTCTCCCAATATCTGGTAGGCTTTTTTGCGTAAATTTTTTGGCAAAATACATAGCTATTTGTCTTGGCCTTGCAAGACTGCGAAGCCTTCTATTGGATTGCATATCTGCAACCTTTATATTGAAAAATTCAGCTACTTTCTTTTGTATTTCTTCTATTGTGACTGACCTATGATTTGACCTAAGAAGATCGATTAGGGTTTCACTAGCTGATTCTACCGTCATACTTCTTCCAATTAATGAGGTATGGGTAACCTTATTTAATGCTCCTTCTAATTCTCTTATATTAGATTTTATGTTCCTTGCTAAAAACTCTAGGACATCTTTCGGAACATACATATTCATCTGCTCCACTTTTGCCTGCAATATACCAAGCCTTAATTCAAAAGTTGTTTCATTAATATCTGCCACCAACCCCCAACCGAGTCGTGATTTTATTCTTTCTTCCACTCCATCAAGATCACTAGGAGACCTATCAGCTGATATAACCAATTGTTTATTTTGGTCTATCAATGCATTGAAAGTGTGAAAAAATTCTTCTTGTGTACTATCTTTACCACTGATAAATTGCACATCATCTACCATCAATACATCTACTGATCTAAATTGCTCTTTAAATAACATAATATCTTTGCTTCGCAGCGCTGTAATATATTGGTACATAAATTTCTCTGCTGATAAATACACCACTTTTCTTTTTGCTGATGGGGAATTGACTATGTGCCAAGCTATAGCATGCATTAGATGTGTTTTACCAAGTCCCACTCCACCATATAGAAACAAAGGATTGCTGCCTAATATTGGATCTATAGATTCTGCCACACGCTTTGCCGCCGTAAATGCTAATTCATTTGGCTTTCCCACTACAAAATTATCAAAGGTGAACCTTGGATCCAGCGGCGAACCAAGATTATGATTACTTTCCTCTCTGTTTTTTAGTATAACATTAAAATTTGAATTCCTCTCCTCAATTACTTGAATATCAATAGAACGTATACTTTTATCTTCGCTTTGCCATAATGATAATATTTTTTTCATGTAATGAACTGTAATCCACTCTTTTATAAACCTTGTTGACACGGATAAAAGAACTTCCCCATTTCTGCTACTGACAAATTTTAGTGAACTCAGCCAGCTATTATATGTTGCTTCTCCATAAAGATTATAAAGACAATTTTGGATTTTTTCCCAAGTAACATTGTGATCCGTTACTGTAATAATCTGATCAAAAAACATAGTAGAAACCTTAGGGCTAGTTAAGTTCATATACCACACCAAGAAAAAAGCAATAATTAGAAAAATATAAGATAATCAATAGCTTACTGCAAAATGAAAAGCTAATACTACTTAATACATACTAAAAATTATGGTGATTTTTTGATGGGTTGTAAAGGGTATAAAAACATTAAAATTGATCATTTTTATTTCAAAAAAATGAAAAATTTGTAAATGTCGCTTGTATCGAGGATTAGAAGCATGCTATTAAAAACAGTAATACATTATGTATAAATAAGATGTTAAATTTACTGGCAAATAAGTAAAGTATTCATATAAATATAGCTAACCTAATATAGATTTACTGAAGCAAATTTATGATTATATTAAGTAATTTGAGTTGTTATGCTGTATTCGGTATTGAACTAGAGTTTTACATTGAAGGAATAGAAAAAGAATACTTATTTCTGAATAGCATCAAAAATAAAATAGCATCTCTTGAATTTTCTTGCGAGAAGGAGAATTCTACACATCAGTATGAGATAAAAAGTGGTTGTTATACGAACTCCTACAATTTAATTAAGCATTTTGAGTTAGCAAAACAATCACTTACTGAAACAGCACAAAAACTAGGTGGGAATGTTTCTTTTAAAGCAAAGCCTTATTTGGATAGAGCAGGCAGTGCATTAAATGTGCATGTTAATCTCGTGAATTCAAATAACGGTAACTTATTTTATATCAATGAGCAAAAGTACAGTGACTATCTGATTCATAGTATTGGTGGATTATGTGCAATGATGAAAAAACATATGTTGTTTTTTGCTCCAAATGATGATTCATATTTAAGATTTCAGTATCCGGATATTCACACTCCAACTACGATTAGTTGGGGAGTAAATAACAGAACTGCTGCGATAAGAATTCCCTATTTTGGCAACGATTCCAAAAGATGCCGCCTAGAGCACCGTGTTCCTGGAACAGATTGTAACCTTGAAAAAGTACTCACAGCAATAATTGAAGGTATAGTTTTTGGTATAGAGAACAAAATTGCTCCGCCAAATAGAGTGTATGGCATTGCATCTGATCCTCAATATAAGATGGAGAGTTTGATATAGCAACTACCTGTTAAACCCTAACCCATTAAACTCCTTTGAGGTAATTGGCCATTCTAGCACTTTCCTCACATCATTATTTACATTCCCATACTGTAATAGCAAGTCTGCAGCAGATAGTTTCTGCGTACTTTTAGATGATCCAAGCCCTATATTGGTAAGGTTGCTCGGTGGCTGCTCAGGAAGTGGATTACCAGATACATCCATGTGTTCAGGGAGAGATTTCATCTGATTCTTTATAGAGCTAGAGTTATTTTGTGCAGGATTTCTATCATCTGACATGTCAAGAATAATTTTCTCAGGTACTACCATAGTTTTTGTATAATCAGCAGAATGACTGCCTTCAGTGTTCTTAAATTCATCAAGAATTGGTTCGCCAAACGCATTTATAGGGCCACCAAGTGATCCTTTCTCCATGCGCTCTTCTGCTCTTTTCCTTATTATTTCTTCTGCTAGCTCAGTTTCAGTTCTTTTTGGTTCTTTTACGGTACCTTTTTCTTCACCTTCATCTCCTGAAACACCAGTAATTTCAGCAGGCTGTTCTTTTTTAGTTCTTATTTTATGAATCAGCGAAAGTAATAAGTAAGTAACTGCAGCAGCAGAAACGATAATGGCTATCTTTGCGGCAATGTGGATTGCTGTTAAAAATATTAAAGCTGATAAAGCTCCAGCTAATCCAGACACAATAACTTTATTTTTGCCTTTTGTTATATTTAGAATTGCCACCATAATAACCTCTCAAATACTGCTCTAGAATTATTATACAGAAATTTTCTTATACTTGCAATTTTGCAAAAATTTTAATTATTTGCGTAAAGTTTTAAAGCTACACAAGGATTAATTAATATGCAATGTACCTCGACTATAATATTGTACAAACGCACATATTCAGCTAACATTCAACATGCAGAGCTTACTCATAGAGCGAAACAGGGCGGTGGTATTATTACTTATAGTAATTTTTATCTTCGGTTCATACGTTTATGTAAAAATGCCAAGGGAAAGCAATCCTGGTATACAGATTCCTATAATCAGCGTGTTTGTTGGACTTCCTGGGATTTCTGCTCAAGATAGTGAAAAGCTATTAGTGCTTCCTATAGAAAATGAACTAAGATCCATCGAAGGTGTAAGAGAATTGAGAGCTTTTGCAACTAATGATGGTGCTCACATGATACTCGAATTTGGAACAGAGTATGATAATAAAGAAGTGCTCGATAATGTCCGTTCAAAGCTTTCAAACATAAAATCGAAGTTACCTGTTGAAGCGGAATCTCCGATAATCAATGAAATAAACTTGAGCTTATTTCCGATACTCAATGTCGGCTTAATTGGTAATTTGCCAGAAAGAGCCTTAACTGAAATAGCACGCAAGCTAAAGAAAGAAATAGAATCTCTGCCAAATGTTCTCAAAGTTGAAGTGGCAGGTATGCGTAAAGAAACAGTGGAAGTGATAGTTGAGCCCACAGTTCTAACAAAATATAACATTCAATCAAACGAAATATTCCAAGCTATATCAAGCAATAACAGACTAGTGGGAGCTGGGTCACTGGAAAATGATACCGGTAAATATTCGATTAAAATATCAGGGTTATTAAAAGATATAGAAGATATTATGAATATTCCTATTAGATCTCAAGGCGATGCAGTTTTGAGAATCAAAGATATAGCAAAAGTATACCCTAGGTTTGAGGATCACCAAGGATTTGCTCGCATTAATGGATTACCTAGTGTCGTGCTAGGAATTTCAAAACGTAACGGAAAAAACATAATAGACACAGTAAATCAAGTAAAATACTTAATGGATAAGGCAAAAGATCAATTACCTGAAAATTTAAAAGTGGTGTACTTAAACGACCAGTCAAAAAACGTCCGCGATGTGCTTGATGACTTGGAAAACGGCATAATATTTGCTGTGTTGTTAATATTGATCATAATGATGCTTTCTATGGGAACAAGGATTGCTATTCTTGTGGCACTCTCGATACCCGGTTCCTTTCTCATTGGGATAATAGCTCTTTACTTTATGGGTATAACCTTAAATATCGTTGTGCTCTTCAGTTTAATTATGGCTGTTGGCATGCTGGTTGATGATGCAATTGTGATCAGCGAATATGCCGATAGAAAGATGATCTGCGGAATGGACAAAGTAGAAGCTTTTTACACTTCAGTTCGTGATATGTTTTATCCGGTTCTATCATCAACGTTAACTAAATTAGCAGTGTTTTTTCCTCTATTATTCTGGCCTGATACTGTTGGTAAATTCATGCAGTACATACCAATTACAATAATCCTAACTTTGACTGGATCGCTCATTATGGCTTTGGTTTTTATACCAACACTTGGTGCAATATTTGGTAAGCCTTCGATAACTTCAAAAAAAGAAATAAAAAAAATGAGTGCTATAGAAAGTGGTGAAATAAAAAATGCTGGGCCTATAATAAGAGCTTACGTACGCATGCTAGAGAAGGTTTTGGATCATCCTAAAAAATTCGTATGTGCTACTGTATTCGTTTTGTTTTCATTTAGTGTGCTGTACTTTACTTTTGGTCCTGGAGTAAAGTTTTTTCCGAAAGTGGATTCAGATAATATTTTAATCAGTGTTAAAGCAAAAGAAAGCTTATCAGCCAAAGAACGAGATCTGATACTCAAAGAAGTGGAAGAACGCATTTTGAGCATTGAAAAAGAAATTCATGTTTCTTATGCTAGATCAGGAGCATTTTCAGACAACGTTATCGCCAGAATACAACTAGAACTTATGGATTGGCGCTTCAGGCGCAAAGCTAAGCACATACTAAATGATATAAGGAGCAGTGTGCAAGACATGAAAGGAATAATAATTAATGTTCAAGAGGAAAAGCCAGGACCGTCGGCTGACAAGCCAATACAAATTAACCTCAGCGGGAGTGTATCCAGTTTGAATTTAGCAGCAGAGAAAATTCTAGAAATTATGAACCAACCTTCATCCGGGTTTATAAATATTCAAGATAGCAGATCAGCACCTGAAATAGAGTGGAATATGAGTGTTGATAAGAGTAAGGCTACAAGCTCTGAAGTAAGTGTTGCAACCATTGGCGATTTTATAAAGATGGTTACAAATGGAGTATTGATTGGAAAATATAGACCAAATAACACGGATGAAGAAATCGATATTGTACTCCGTTTCCCCAGAAAGGACCGCAATATGAAGACTATAGACAATCTTTTTATCAATACAGTTAATGGCCCGTATCCTATGAGCAACATAGTAAAATATGCTCCCGAAAAAAAGGTAAACAAACTAAACAGGATTGATGGATTACGCACAGTGACAATCTCTGCTGACGTTGATACTGGCTATCTTGTTGATGAAAGAGTAAAGTTCATTCAGAATTCTATTGCCCAGGATTGGGACAAGGGAGTAAAAATTGATTTTAAAGGCGACAAAGAAGATCAACAAAAATCAGGAGCATTTTTGTTAAAGGCTTTTATATTAGCGATTACACTAATGATATTGGTATTAGTGACACAGTTTAATAATGTATACCATACATTTATCGTAATGACAGCAGTGTTTTTATCCACAACATGTGTGTTTTTTGTTTTCTTTCTTATCCAACAAGTTTTCGTAGTTGTTATGTGTGGAGTGGGGATAATTGCTTTGGCAGGAATTATAGTGAATAATAACATACTATTGCTTGATGCCTTTCATCATCAAATTAAGGTACACAAAAATGACATCAAGCGATGTGTAATAAACGCTGCAATTTCTCGCGTTAGGCCAATATTGCTTACCGTTGCAACCACAGTTCTTGGTTTAATACCGATGATTACCAGGTTAAATATCAATTTTTTTACGCTACAAATCACATATGATGCTCCATCAAGCCAGTGGTGGGTTGACATTTCAACAACCATAGCAAGTGGAATATTGGCTGCAACGGTTTTAACTTTATTCTTTACTCCTGCGTTGCTTGTTATACAAAAACATGAAAAAACTTGACTTAAATTAGCAATCATTTAACATTTAAGATAGTGTTCTTTGCCCGTTGGAGCTATAATTATAACTAATTACATTGGATTTATTTATTATGATTGCTAATCGTAAAAGCAGTGTTAAGCAGAAAAGTAACAAGAATAACATAGTTGGAAGCCTTGATGTAATAAAAACAGCAGGAGAGCTTTCACTTCAAAAAGGTTTAGATTTTGATGTTGTAATAAAGGCACTAGAAAGTGCTATAGAAGCAGTGGCTCATCAAAAATATGGTAGCAAAAGTAAAATTGTAGTTGATATAGATAGAAACACAGGCAAAGTTACTTCATATAGAAAACTAAAAGTTATTGATGATGAATCAAATGAAAAAGAGAATACTGAGTGTGAATCAATTACGCTTACACAAGCTAAATTAATAAAAGGAGATGCAAAAGTTGGAGATACTGTTAGTGAATTGCTCTCTCTTAACACTGATCTTGCTTCAGCAAGAATTGCCCAGCAAAAGATTGCTCAAGTAATTAAAGATGAAGAGTCAAAAAAGCAATATGAGGAGTTTAAAGATAAAGTGGGAGAAATAAGGTATGGTATTGTTAAACAAGTAGAATATTCAGATCTTATTATAGACATAAATGGCACTAGGGCATATCTTCCATTGCGAAATTTAACTGGTGGTGAATCATTTCGTGAAGGTGATAAGGTTAAAGCTTACATACAGACTGTTAAGCGCTCTGATGATGGACGTCAAATTATTCTTTCTAGGACTCATGAAGGCTTTTTGGAGGCATTATTAAATCAAGAAATACCAGAAATTGCTGACGGATTAGTGACAATTAAAGGTATAGCTAGAGATGCTGGTTCAAGGTCTAAGGTTGCCGTTTTCTCTCCCGACAAGAACATTGATCCAGTAGGTGCTTGTGTTGGAGTTAAGGGAGATAGAATAAAAACTATTATACACGAATTAAATGGTGAAAAAATTGACGTTATAAATTACTCCTCAGATTTGGGTCAATTCGTTATTAAAGCCATTACTCCTGCAGAAGTATCGAAGGTTATTATTGATGAAAATGAAAATTGCATAGAGTTAATAGTTGCTGAAGATCAATTGAGTTTAGCGATAGGAAAAAAGGGCCAGAATGTAAGATTAGCTTCAGAGCTTGTTGGATGGAAAATTGAGATATTAAGCACTCAGCAAGAATCAGAAAGGCGAAGTAAAGAACTTAGTCAATGTTCAGCTTTATTTGCTGAAGCTTTAAACTTAGAAGAGATTATGGGTCAGCTATTGGTAACAGAAGGTTTTTCAAGTGTAGAAGACATATCTAGCGCTTCAATTAAAGAGCTTGCTTCAATAGAGGGCTTTAATGAAGATATTGCAAACGAACTTCACAATAGAGCAAATAAGTACCTGAAAGCAGAAAATGATAGAAAAATAGAAGAGCTAAAAAGTTTAGGTATGGAGGATGATGTAATCAATTTAACTTTATCAATAGACAATAAAATTGCTCTTAGTAAGCATGATATTAAGACTTTAGAGGACATAGCAGATTTATCAAGTTATGAGTTTTGCAGCATACTCTCTTCCTCATCCGATAGCAAAGAAGATCTAAAAGATACAGTAGATTCAATAATCATAGAAGCACGTAAAAAGCTTGGATTAATATAATAAAATAATATGAATAATGAAGATATCAGTGATAAAAAATTAACGCTCCAAGGTTTAAGCAAGCTTAAATTAGACCTCAATTTAAACTCTTCAGCTAGCCCAAGTACTGGAGCTACAGTAGTAAAAAAAAGAAGAAAAAAATCTCATGATGCAGAAGAACATAATTTATTTGACGAGAGTAAATTATGTTCTTTAACAGAGAAAGAACAAATTTTTCGCATTAATGCTGTGCAGAATGCTGCTTTGCTGAAAGAAAGAAATCAGAGAGAAGAAAAAGAGAAAACAGCAAAAGAAGACAGCAATAAAGAGATTGACGAGAAAAATGAAGCGGACGCTTTATCTAAGGAAATAAATAAGCAAGTTTTAAGTAATACCCACTTAGTTGAACCAAAAGAAGATAGTATTGACCATGAGGACAACGATAAAAAGTCTTTTAAAGTCAACAAAGATATATATTCTAAGCATTCTAAACTGGTAATTGCACAGGCAATAGATGAAAAAACTGAACAACCCCCTGTATTTAAGCAAAGGTTTGGTATAAGAGGTAGAAAGTCAAAGTTTACTAAGGGTAAAAATATATCAAGAGAAGTTATTATACCAGACAAAATAACTATCAGGGAGTTATCTATTCGCATGGCAGAAGATAGCAAGAGTGTGCTAAAAATGTTCAAAGAAGAAGTCGGTGAGAGTTATAGAGTAGATGATCTGGTGGATCCAGATATAGCATGTGAAATAGTGGAAAAATTTAATCATACGGCTAAACGAGTGAGCGATACCAACAGAGAAAAAGATTTATTTTTTATAGAAGGCAGAGAAAGCCTGCCTAAAAAACCTAAACCACCAATCGTCACTTTTATGGGACACGTCGATCATGGTAAAACCTCATTGCTCGATGCATTTCGTGAATCTAATGTTGCAGAAAGAGAGTCAGGTGGCATAACTCAACACATAGGTGCTTATCAAATAACGACAAAAGATAAGCAAAAAATTACCTTTATTGATACACCAGGACATGAAGCGTTCACTGCGATGCGTGCACGTGGTGCCAATATTACTAATATAGTTGTAATAGTAGTTGCAGCTGACGATGGAATCATGAAACAAACAGTTGAAGCAATAAATCATGCAAAAGCAGCAAATGTTTCCATTATAGTTGCTATTAATAAAATTGATAAATCTGAGCCTGGTGATGTAGAAAAAATAATTAATAGTTTGCCTCAATATGATCTCATCCCTGAAGGGCTTGGTGGTGATGTTATGATTATGCCAGTATCAGCAAAAAAGAAAACTAATTTAGATAAACTAGAAGAGGCGATTTTGTTAATCGCTGAATTAATGAAGCTAGAAGCAATAGAAGATTGTCGAGCACTTGGATGGGTAATAGAATCCAAAATAGATAAAGCGAAAGGAATATCAGCCACATTGATAGTTGAGGAAGGAACGTTAAAGGTTGGTGATATATTGGTAGTTGGTACAACATACAGCAAAGTACGTAGTATGGTTAATCACCTCGGTCAAAGAGAAAAAGCAGCACTACCCTCCGCTCCAATTGAAATTACTGGTCTAAATGGTGTACCAAATGCTGGAGATAAATTTGTTGTTGTAAATTCTGAAAAGCAGGCGCGTGAAATTGTTGAATACAGGCTAGAGTTAATCAAGAAAAAGAAAGAAGATTTGGGCGACAATAATTTAGATATATTCAGTCGTAATAACAGCGAAACAGAAGAACTATCTGTAGTTTTAAAGTGCGATGTAACTGGTTCTATTGAAGCAATATCAAGTTCAATTGATAAACTCGGTAAAGACCAAGTGAAATTAAATATCCTACACAAAGCAGTAGGAGGGATAACAGATTCAGATGTGCTGCTTGCAGAAGCATCAAGTGCAGTAATTTTAGCTTTTAATGTAAAAGTGGACTCAAAAATAAGGGACTTGGCAAAACAAAAAGGTATAGAAATACATACTTATAACATAATATACGAGCTCATTGACGACATGAGAATGTATTTAACTAAAATGTTAAAGCCTGTTACACGAGAGGTTCGTGTTGGCTTTGCATCTGTGAGGCAAATATTTAACGTATCTAAAGCTGGTAATATCATTGGATGTTACGTAAGTGATGGAGTCATAAGAAAAGATTCTTTAATTAAGGTAATGCGTGGTGGCAAATTGGTGCATGAAGGAAAGTTAAAAGCACTACGTAGATTTAAAGATGATGTTAAAGAAGTAGGTGTAAACTTTGAATGCGGAGTATCACTAGAGGGTAATGTCGATATTAAAGTTGGAGATATTTTGGAAGCTTATCAATTAGTGCAAGAAGAAAGGGTGTTATAGTAGCTGGATATGAAAAAGGAAATTAGAAACCTAAAGATAGCATCGGTATTGCATAGAGCAATATCAAGAGTTCTAATGGAAGGTAAGGTGTTCAATAAAAATGTAGCGGTATCTGACGTAAAATTAAGTAAAGATTTGAAAAAAGCAGATGTATATATTGTGTTATCTTCATTGAATATTCAAGTAGCTGACTACTTAGATCCAGAAAAAAGACGCACTGGAGATCCTTCTGAGAATAATTGTGATATTAACACTGTTGTTAATGAAATGAACCAGTCTGCATGGTCAATACGTAAATCTATATTGTGTTATGTTGATTTGCGATTTATACCTGAGTTAGTTTTCAAGCCTGATTTAGCGTTCGATAATTTTGTTAATGTAAGCAAAATATTACATAATCACACTTAATTAATGTATTTCAACCATTACTTTTCATTAATGAGGTTGCACAGTTTAACAGGTTTGTGGCTTGTGCTATTTCCCAGTTTGAGCGGTATTCTTTTAGCCTCAACTTCTCTATCGTATCAGGTTCTTTTTCTCCTTGTTTTGTTTACTATAGGTGCATTTTTAATGAGACCCGCAGGGTGCATAATCAATGATATCTTCGATAGAAAAATAGATGCGCACGTTGAACGAACAAAATATAGGCCACTTGCAAGTGGTGCATTAAACATAAAGCAGGCTTTAGCTTTACTTTCACTGTTACTGTCTATTGCCCTGGTAATCTTATTATTAACTAATAAAACTACACTCATACTTGGAATAATCTCAATGTGTATGATAGCTACTTACCCTTTATTAAAGCGGTATGTTTGGTGGCCACAATTGTTCTTAGGGTTTACCTTCAATATGGGATCGCTCATGGGCTCAGCAGCAATAACAAACCAGATCAGTATAGAATCCTTGCTGTTTTATATAGGATGCGTCTTTTGGACACTTAGCTATGACACCATATACGCCCATCAAGATAAAAAAGATGATGAAAAACTCGGGATGAAATCTACCGCATTATATTTTGGTGATACAACAAAATCTTGGTTGAAAAGATTTTATTTAATATCTCTTATGACGTGGCTATATGCTGGTATCTTATCATCATTAAATAACATTTTTTATATTGCTCTACTTGCTGTAGGGTTCATATTTCACCGCCAATACAAAAATTTCAATCCTGACGATCCCAGTCAATGCATGTCCATATTTAAAAATAATTCCTACGTAGGGTTGCTTCTCTTTTTTGGCATCCTTTTAAATAGAATTATCACCTAGGTCTCAAGAGTTTTGGCTCTAATGAAGTCAATAAACTCAGGTACTCGCAGAAACGAAAATTGCTTGACAAACTCCGCCAGCCCTCTTATCATGAAACTGAAGCTATTGTATTTGCTTTCGCCAATCTGCAGATTAAAAGGTAAGGATTACTTAATGTATCGGCGTCTTATGTTCAATTTTTTGCAGTATATAGATACTGTATGTCTTTACAAAACTTCATCTACATCTAGATTTTTATCTAAATAAGCTGAACGCGCTTATAAAGCGTTACAAGACATCAAAAAATGCCAATACTCGACAGAGATAGTAAAAGACTAGCTAACTCGGGGATTCTTTGTCTTTTTTTCTGCTTAGTAAATTTCTTAAACATTTGCAGCGTAAGTTAGTTGCAATTAAAAGCGGCTGAATCTCGCTTGTCAAGCGTTTAAAACATAAAAAACGCCAATATTTTAAAGCGGATAATAACCCCAGGGCTTCTTTTGCCTTTTTTTTCATTTGGTAAATTTCTTAATATTTACAGCTAAACAACAACCGTCATCCCTAAGTATCCCGCTGCTTGTTAGCGGCTGAGATACCGCGAATGAATCGCGGTATGACGGTTCGCGGCAGGATGACGATAAGCTCGTCATCCCACTACTTGTTAGCGGCTAAGAGATACCGCGGCGGTATAGCTATAGGATGACAAAAAAAGGGCACTGTGACGAACTTAAATCACAATTATCAGTTAATGCGGCATTATAAAAAACGCCAAACTTTTTTCTGCTTTTATGCAAGAAGTCTAGTCCATATATTCCTCCCACTTCTCCGCGACTTTCCTTACTATTTCCTCACTCATCTCAATTTTCTTTCCCCACTCTCGTTTGGTTTCAGGCGGGATTTTATTTGTCGCATCAAATCCCATCTTACCTCCAAGTCCACTTTCAGGGGAAGCAAAGTCTAAATAATCAATAGGTGCATTTTCTATCATGATTGTATCACGCACAGGGTCCATCCTTGTTGACATTGCCCACATCACTTCCTTCCAATCACGTACATTGATATCATCATCAACAACGATAATAAACTTCGTGTATAAAAATTGCTTTAGAAAGGAAAGTATGCCCATAACAATTCTTTTTGCCTGCCCTGGATAGGATTTTTTTATCGACACTACCGCTATTCTATATGAGCAACCTTCCGGTGGCAGATAAAAGTCCACTATCTCTGGAAATTGATTGATAAGAATGGGCACAAAAATTTCGTTGAGTGCTTCACCAAGAATCGATGGTTCATCAGGTGGCTTGCCAGTGAAAGTGCTGAGATAAATTGGATTTTTGCGCATAGTAATTGCAGTAATATTAAATTCAGGAAATTGCTCAACAGAATTATAGTAGCCAGTGTGGTCTCCGTATGGCCCTTCGTCTTGATAGCTATCCAAACTCACATAGCCTTCCAGAACGATTTCTGCGTGAGCTGGCACTTGAAGTGGAATAGTCTTACAATTTACAAGCTCAAGCGGCTTCTTTCGCAGTAGTCCAGCAAATTGGTATTCTGACAATGTTTCTGGCACTGGAGTTACCGCAGCAATAATCGTTGCAGGATCACTACCGATCACAGCAGCAGCAGGAAATTTCATATCTCTGCCTTCTTCCTTCCAACGCTTATGGTGAGTTGCGCCACCTCTTTGTGCAAGCCAACGCATTAGTGTTGTTTTTTTATCTATAACCTGCATACGATATATTCCAAGATTAAAATTATCTTGCTTTTCTTTCGTGGGTCCTTTTGTTACCACAATCGGCCAGGTGATAAGTGGTGCAGGTTCATTTGGCCAGCATGTTTGAATGGGCAGTAGACTTAGGTCCACTTCATCTCCGGTTAGCACTACCTCTTGACATGGAGCCTTGCTCACGACTTTACTTCGCATCGATAACACGACTTTCAACAAAGGAAACATTTTTATAGCATCCTTAAAGTTTTTTGGCGGCTCAGGTGATTGCAAAAATGCTAAAAGTTTACCAAGATCTCTTAGTTCATCAGGATTTATGTTCAACCCCAATGCAATCCTCTTAATAGTACCAAATAAATTCACCAAAACTGGAATCGAATTTTTGCCATTTTCTGTGATAACATTTTCAAAAATGATCGCTGGCCCTTTGCTTGACAAAACTCTGCGATGAATTTCTGTCATTTCAAGAACTGTTGAAACTTCCTCCTTAATCCTAATCAGATCTTTTTTTTCTTCTAAGGCTTTGATGAAGTCGCGTAAGTTGTTGTACATATTCCAGTTTTTAAAATTTTAAGTTTATATCTAGTTTTCAAGCACTTTATTGAAATTTGACCTATGCACTGTCTAGCGAGCTTTCAGTTAATTTGAGATCAAATCTTCATATTGCTTACTAAGTTTGTATTTCCTTCCTCTATTGGAAAAATCTACAATCTTGATAAACCCCATTTCCACCCACTTTTTACAAAGTTGCGCACTGGTACGAGGCTTAAAATTAAATAGTTCGCCAACCTGACTAGCTGTAATAGCGGAAAACTCCTGGAAGAGCTCAAGAGCTTTGCGTTGTTTAGGATCAAGCTTACGTATAAGATCAGTCTGATCAGTGTGGTATTCTTCTTCATTTATACGTTGTAAAACGTTCTCAAATGAATTTGCCATACCTTCTACGAAATACTCCACCCACTTAGTGATATCTGCTTCAGCTCGTCCCATATAATAATTGTGCGATGGACCTACACTGATTGCCTCATAATAAGCTCCTAGATTCTTAGCATAATATTCTTCCAATGAATAAAGTCCTTTTAGGTCATACCCACCAAGGTGTAAAATTAATGTAGTCAACAATCTTGCAGTACGACCATTACCGTCATAGTAAGGGTGAATTGTTACAAATTGATAATGCGCAATACCTGCAATAATTGGGCAAGGCACTTGCTCACTGTTACGAATCCAATCAATCATACTGCTCATGAGCTTTGGTACATCCTTTGCTTCAGGTGGCATATAAATTATTGCACGTGTAAGACTATCGCGGATAACATTTTGACCATCACGATAAGGTGTTGATTTTATTTTAGATTTTCCACTTGCTATTACTAGAGCATGTAGTGTTTGAACAGCTTTCTCAGTAATGGGTATTCTCCTTGCTGCCCATTGTTCAACTTGAGTTAAAGCTGCATAATATCCTTTAACCTCATTTTCATCTCTCCTATATTTTGGAAAGTGGCTTTTACCACTTAAAACCTCTTCAATCTGTTTAGGTTCAAGTCGATTTCCTTCAATCATAGTAGAATAGTGTGTGGTATAAAGCCGTGCAGTTTCACGAAGAGACAAAAGCATTGATACAGTGAGCGGCAAATGTAACACTTTTTCTTTTGCTGCTTCAATCCTTATAAGACAACTAGCAATTTTAGAAGTAATCGTATAATTTGGCATCGGCATAATATCTGCATTACATTACTTCTATATTATGCTGATAAAATGCAGATAATACAACATTTACACGACGCCGACCATAAACAGCAATAAATTCGGCTGATTGAGAAAGAAGTTTGTCTTGTAGAATAGCTATTTCTTTTTCTCTACCAATTATTGGCTCGTTCATATGTTTATTCCGCGGAAAATTATACACAGCGGAAACAACTTAAATCTACGCTCCGCGCGCCTCTGCTACCAAGTCTTCTGATGAACTTTGTGGTAATGTGCTTGAGTTTTATTGTGTAAAGTTTGCATTTGAGGCAAAACTGGTTATAAAATACACTTGATATAAATGTTTTTATATATTAACATTAGATGCTTCTTTTAATATATAGATAAATGTGTACTAAAAGTTTTATATTGTAGGTTTTTAAATAAATTGTATGTCTAGAATATCGTTTTTATTAATTTTAATAATAGCAATAGCAAGCTTGCCGATAATAAACAATTGGCTTTCAAATCGCAGCCAAATGCTAAACGATGATTATATAGGTGAGAAATTAGATAATTATATAAGCAGAAATTTTGATAAGATCGTAAAAACTCTCAAAGAGGAGTCGATTAAAAGTAGTTACGCTGCTCGAGATAATGTAACCAAAAGTAAAATTTCACAATACAAGGATCAAATATTTGACCTTACTTATCCTTACTCCGGAAATGAAAATAGTAGTGTTATAGCTGTAGGCTTCCTTGACTATTCTTGTGGACATTGCAAAGCTATAAAGAATGATATAAAGCAGTTAATTAACGACGGCAAAATTAAGTATATCTTTAGGGATGCTCCAATACTTGGTAACGCTTCTTTAAAGGCAGCAAAAAGTGCTTTAGCTGTCTATTTTCTCGATAAAGAAAAATATTTCGATTTTCACCATGCTGCTTTAAGTCACAAAGGAGAATTTTCAGACGAAAGCATATTGGATATAGTGAAAAACATAGGGATTGATGAGGACGATTTTAATGATTCCATAAAAGATAACGCGGACAAAATTGAGCAAATGATAAACAACAGTAGGCTTCTAGTAAGAGATTTGGGAGTAGGTGGTACACCTTTTTTAATAATTGGAGATAGCCTGTTTGTAGGAGCAACTGATTTGAATGTATTACGCAAAAAAGTAGATGAATTAAGTCACAAGCAAGGCTAGTTACAGTTTGCCATAAAATTTTATTTTTTTGCTTGACAACTCAAATGAACCTGAGTATAGTAATTGTGGGTGTGACAGCAGTTTAACTCAGTAGTCTCATCCACTTTCCATAGCGTCATTTACTATGTGAAACGCTTTCAAATTACAACATTTTCTTCAACCAAACTATTTTACTTTCACAGGAGGACATATGTCATTCACAGAAATTAGATTTCCAGAAAATATATCTTATGGTTCCACTGGAGGACCGGAATTTTCCACTGACGTTGTAACAACTCACAATGGTTGTGAACAGCGCAACATCAATTGGTCTCATGCACGCACTAGATACAACATAGCTTACGGGGTCAGATCAAACGAGCAGCTACTAGAACTAATAACATTTTTTCATGCACGAAAAGGTAAAGCAATAGGGTTTCGTTTTAAGGATTGGTCGGATTTTATAGCCATCAACCAAGAGATTGGTATAGGAGATAACAAAAAAACGACTTTTCAGCTAATCAAAACTTATGTAAGTGGGGAAGATAAGCATATACGTATGATCAAAAAGCCAGTGCATGGGACAGTAAAGATTTATTTAAATGGTAAAGAAGAGAGTGAATATTCAGTAAATTATTCAACGGGAGAAATAACATTCATGAAACCGCCAGTAAAAGATGCAATAATCACTGCGAGCTTCGAATTTGATGTGCCCGTGCGCTTTGATACAGATTACTTAAACGCTTCTATTGATGACTATGGAAGCAATAGCTGGAATAATATCCCCTTGGTGGAAGTGAAATTTTAGTTATAAGCGAGCATAGATCCACATCATAGTAGGGCTACTAGTCTACCATAAATTGAAAAATTAAGCACCACTGAGGCTCTATACCTAAATGAGCCTCAGTATATGCAATTATTTTAAACTTTATCACCAGCTATATACTACAATGTTGCTGAGCTTTGCTAACATTTACACTTGAAGCTTGGGGAGATTCTAACTCAGTGCTTTTTTCTTCCTGCAAAATAGAAAGCTTCAACAACTCCTTTAGAGTTGATTTTGCAAGTGTTGTATCATCTTTGTTTAAGATGTAGTCTAGCATGCCGTTTTTCTGTAAGAGATTAACAAAATATCTATCTTCCTCATTAAGAACCTCTATCTTGTTAATACAAGATAATACTAAATCCGAATTCTTTGTTGCTAAAATTCCATTCAAAAAGATATCTAATTTTGTTTTATCTTCAGTTAAGTCTTCAGCTAACCTATTTCTGATATTCTCATTGTCAAACACAATGTACTCGAGGTACGAGGAAGGCTCAATAAGTATAAAGTCCTCTAAAGGCACTAGTTCTGGATAGGTGCCAGCGTAATCAAGTATGCCACACTCAGTAATACACCCTCCTTTTCTTATAACACAGCAATTGAGACGACCATGATACATTGATAACAAAGAAAAAAGACGTATTATACTTGTACCTCTATCTTTCATTTCCTCGAAAAGCTTCCTATCATTTATTAATTTGTGCAAAATGTAATCCATAGCAGGACCTGATTTGCGGAAACGAAACATATTATTCTCTTCAAAAATGGCCTCAGCTAATTCGATAGATTCTTTATCCTCATCTACAAAAGCTTTTTCATTTCTATTTAACTGTATGATCTCAGCTTTGCTATCTCTGCGTAGACCAGTTCTCCTTATTAACATCTCAAATATTTTTGTATTCATATATATCCTATATTAATTAAAGTAAATATTATTAATATTTACTTTTTAAATAAAAATAAATGAAAATTTTAATAAAAATTAAATTTTTTTTAATAGAATAAAAATCTTTTATATTTGCTTGAGTACCAAAAGGGCTTTATTGGTGTAATGCGTTTTCTATTGCGCCTGGCTGCAGTGCCCAGCGTCAAGATCTGATGAACAATGTTCGCTTGCCAGCTTTCGCTTCAATATTTGCACAATTGTGCTAGATCCCCTGCATAACCTGCTTTAAAATCTCCTCCTGCTGCTGAGTGTGAACACTAACATAACCACATGCAGGAGATGCAGCAGCAGGTCTTGCGATACACTTAGGTCTTTTTGCTTGGATATCGAGATTAGATAACACTTCTTCTATCAATGGGTTGACAAAAAACCATCCTCCCATATTTTTTGGTTCTTCTTGACACCATATAATTTCAGCGTTTTTGTACTTTTCAAGTTCATTACTTAGTTTATCTGCAGGAAAAGGATAGAATTGCTCCAAACGTATTACTGCTATATCGTTTATTTTTTGTGCTTCACATATGTCGTAATAAACTTTACCACTGCATATTACAACTTTACGTATTTTATCATTCGAAACTAAACCTGTTCTACATTCTGGAATTACTGTGAGGAATTTTCCTTCAAAATCAGATAGGTTAGATACTGCTCTTTTGTGGCGCAGTAGCGATTTAGGTGTAAACACTACCAGAGGCTTACGAAAGTCTCTATGCATTTGTCTGCGTAAGACATGGAAGTAATTCGCCGGAGTGGAACAATTAACTACCTGCATATTATCCTCTGCGCAGAGTTGCAAAAATCTCTCTATACGTGCGGAGCTATGCTCAGGTCCCTGTCCTTCATAACCATGAGGCAGCAATAAAACTAGACCGCTTGATCGCAACCACTTTGTTTCTGCAGATGCGATAAACTGGTCGATCATAATTTGCGCACCGTTTGCAAAATCACCAAATTGTCCTTCCCAGAGCACCAGTGAATACGGAGAATCAAGACTATATCCATATTCAAAGCCCATTACAGCATACTCAGATAGTGCGCTATCTATGACCTCAAAGTGAGCTTGCTTTTCATTTATATTGTTTAGCGGAATAAATGCTTCTTCTGTTACCTGATCAACAAGCCTTGAATGACGGTGCGAGAAAGTTCCACGACCAGAGTCTTGTCCTGATAAACGCACTCCTATTCTTTCTGTGAGCAGTGATGCAAACGCAAGACTTTCGGCAGTTGCCCAGTCTATATTACTACCAAAATTTATGCTGTCTATTCTGCCATCGAGTATTTTTCTAACCTTATTGTTAATGTTAAAGTTACTTGGGATATTGCTATTTATACGCACACCTAATTTTTTCAGCTCATCTGGCGGAACACCAGAATCCGTGTAGTATTCGCTCAAATCGTTCAGCTTTGCTCTTCTTAATTTTGACCACACTCCACCGAACCAGTCAGCTTTTTTTGGAGTGTAAGCCGCTGATTCAGCAAGACTTTTATCTAATTTTGCCCTGAATTCACTGCGCAATTTATTTACTTCATCGCCATCTAATACTTTCTCTGCAGTCAATTTTTCTTCATACAATGTTCCAGGAGTTTTATGCTTTGATATCGCCTTATACATAAGTGGCTGAGTGAAATTCGGTTCATCACCTTCATTATGGCCACATTTGCGGTAGCACATTATGTCAATTACTACGTCCTTTTTAAATTTCTGCCTATATTCCATCGCCAGACTTGTAGCAAAACTCACAGCTTCCGGGTTATCTCCATTGACGTGAAACACTGGAGCTTCTATTGATTTTGCTATATCAGTGCAATAAAAAGAGGATCGTGCGCAACATGGGTTAGCAGTAAAACCAACTTGGTTATTAATGACAATGTGCACAATGCCATCCACTTTATAGCCTTCAATATTGCTTAAGGTTAAAGTTTCAGCAACCACTCCTTGACCGATGAAAGCCGCATCACCATGAATTGATATGCCAAGCACAGATCTTATATTCTGTTTTGCTCTTATTCTTCCAGCCAAAACCGGATTTACCGCTTCAAGGTGAGATGGATTAGGGCATAAACTTAAATGTATTTTTTTGCCACCTGAAAGTGCTCGATCAGAAGAGTAACCAAGGTGATATTTAACATCACCGGACACCTCAAGACCACTTGGGTATGCAAGATTGCCTTGAAATTCAGACAGCATTGCCGCATATTCTTTCCCCATCACTTTGGTTAGAACATTGAGTCGTCCGCGGTGAGCCATGCCAAGGACTATTTCTTCAATACCAAAAACCGTAGAATCACTAATGATTTTTTCAATTGCAACGATAGCTGATTCTCCACCTTCAATAGAAAAGCGTTTATATCCAGGAAATTTCATATGGAGAAATTGCTCGAACATCTCAGATTCGATCAAGTGCCTCAGTATTTCCTTTTTATCTTGTGAACTCAGCGTATAGGTTTGATTTTCGATCTTTTCCTGCAGCCACATCCTCTCCTCATAAGAGGAGATATGCATAAATTCAAAACCGATGTTCTTGCAGTAAATATCTCTATAGATTCCAGCGTCACTTGCCGGATATAGATTCGAATATTTCTGATAATCTACTTCCTTATTCACATTGGGTAATAACGGATTAAGATCCGCAAAAAAATGACCGTAAGATCTGAAAAAATTTGCTAAACTAGAAACTGAATCATCCACCTTAGTTACATGTTGTGCACCGCAGGTCTCCGCTTTATTAACTTCTAAATTGCTTGAAAAAATTCTATACCAATCCTCCCCGATTGATTTATCACCCTGCAAATAACGGCTATACATTTCTTCCACAAATTCTGCATTATCACCATAAAGGCAGCTTAAACTCGACATAATCACTATAAAAAGTATCAAATACTTATAAGTATAACTTAAGTTTTTTAAAAAAGAACTTTTTTAGTTTCTATACGTCATACCGCCGCGGTATCTCTTAACATAGATCCCGCTAACACGTAGCGGGATGACGATTGTCAGGGTGTCATCCCAGTGCGTGACACTGGTTCACTCTATAATGGCAGCGCCCCTATGGTGTCATCCCAGTGCCCAGACTACTTGGATCCAGAAAAAAGAATGGTGTCATCCGAGTAGCTGACACTGGGATCCAGAAGACTTAATTTCAACCAAGTGGCTGCATAATAAAGGCTAGATCCCAGTGTCACGCACTGGGATGACAAGGTATAAACCTTATCGTCACGCCGCCACGAACCGTCATACCGCGATTCATTCGCGGTATCTCAGCCGCTAACAAGAGATCCCGCTAACACGTAGCGGGATGACGAGGTTATCGTCATACCGCCGCGAACCGTCATACCGCGATTCATTCGCGGTATCTCTAGATCCCGCTAACAAGCAGCGGGATGACAACAATCCTACGTCATGCCGCGGTATCTCTTAGCCGCTAACACGTAGCGGGATGACGATTGTCAGGCCAGCGCCCCTATAATGTCATCCGAGTAGCCGACACTGGGATCCAGATTGGATACTGAGTTGGTGAGTATAAAAGTATAGCTTCTACGTCATACCGCCGCGAACCGTCATACCGTGATTTATTCACGGTATCTCACATAGATCCCGCTAACAAGCAGCGGGATGACAGCAATCCTACGTCATGCCGCGGTATCTCTTAGCCGCTAACACGTAGCGGGATGACGATTGTCAGGGTGTCATTCCAGCGCTTGAAGGTGGAATCTAGTTTCACTTTATTATGGTGTCATCCGAGTAGCCGACACTGGGATCCAGATTGGATACTGAGTTGGTGAGTATAAAAGTATAGCTTCTACGTCATACCGCCGCGAACCGTCATACCGTGATTTATTCACGGTATCTCACATAGATCCCGCTAACAAGCAGCGGGATGACAACAATCCTACGTCATGCCGCGGTATCTCTTAGCCGCTAACAAGCAGCGGGATGACGAATTACTTAACCATCATCTACACCGTCATACCGCGATTCATTCGCGGTATCTCTTAACATAGATCCCCTACTATACCTTAACATAGATCCCGCTAACAAGCAGCGGGATGACGAGCTTATCGTCACGCCGCCGCGAACCGTCATACCGCGATTCATTCGCGGTATCTCAAAGCATAGATCCCGCTAACACGTAGCGGGATGACGATTGTCGGTGAACTTAAGTTACTTTAGCCATAAATATTTAAGAAATTTACCAAACGAAAAAAAGGCAAAAGAAGCCCCGAGTAGCGAGTTTTGACTCTATATTACTGTAAGTGGCGCTGTAATAATGTGCTGACGCTTAGTTTAAGCGCGGTTTGGCTGAATGTAGAAAAAATTTAAAAGACATGCAGCCGCTATAATTTTATGTAATCCGCCAAAAAATACCCTGAGTTTTTTACTGAATTTTGTCATTGAGCCTGCAGGTCAAAAACAAGTTTTGAGTCATAAATACCCTTAATACTATAATAAGGGCGCTGGAGGAGTTTGTCAAGGAAGTTTTTTCGTTTCTATGAGCTACTTGGATGACGAGAAAGGAGCACTTACATATTTATGGCAACCTCATTACCTACGCTCAAAAAGTTTTTCAATATCACTGAGTTTCATTTCTATATAAGTTGGTCTTCCGTGGTTGCATTGCCCGGAATATGGGGTTTTTTCCATTTGTCTAAGCAGCACATTCATTTCTTCTAATCTCATTTTTCTACCCGCTCTAATTGATCCATAACAAGCGATAGTGGCCAATATTTTGTTCACTTTATCTTCTACTGGCAATGTATCTTCTATTTCCGTTAATCTATCGACTATATTAATTAGCATCTCTTTCACATCTATTGCTCCCAAAATTGCAGGGATTTCTTTTACTATCACTTTATTTTCTGGTTTGATCTCAATATCAAAACCCATTTCAAATAACTTATCTTTATAGATTTCAATCATCTCCATTCCGGCTTGATTTTTGATTTCAACCGTTTCAGGAAGAAGTAGTTTTTGTCTTTTTACACTTGATTTTTGTTTTAAGCATTCATATACTAGCCTTTCGTGGGCTGCATGCTGGTCGACTATAATCAATTTGTCTCTTACCTCGGCAATAATGTAAGTATTATAGACCTGACAGCGTGCAAACCCGAGCGGGTGGCTCTCTATCAAATCAACTTGCTCTAACACCTTTTTTTCTAGAACCATAGTCTCCGCTTGTGATGGAAATTTCTGTATGCCGGTATAATCAAACGATTTTGACTGTTCTGATAAGCCTTTTGCTTTTTCATTTGGAGAAGCAAATTCTTTTATTAGTTGATTTTTAAAAGGACTTGGTCTTTTTTCATAAAATTCTTTTTGAACATTAGGTTTATCAAAAGGATCCGGCAATGTTGAATCCATTTTCTGGTCATGCGCTGGAAAAGTGCCTATCCTTCTTGACAATGCTTTAATTAATCCTCTTGTCATTATCTCATATATGAGCTTCTTATTCTGAAACCTTACTTCTGACTTATTTGGATGCACATTTACATCTACTTGATCATAAGGTATCTCTAAATGTAACGCTGCAAAAGGATACCTATCGCTTGGAATAAAATCATGATATGCATACCTAACTGCGCCAATAAGTAAATTATCTTTAATTGGCCTTCCATTAACAAACGTATAGATCTGAGTGGACTTACCACGATTGACGGTCGGCTTACAGATGTGTCCCGTAAGTTTAATGCCGTCTTCTTCTTCATTGATCTCCAAAGAATTGCCCTGAAATTCTTCTTCTACTTCACACAATCTATGAAATAACGAAGTCTGCTTAGCGTATTTTAAGAGCTTTTTATTACCTGAAGTGAGAGTAAACCCTATATGATAGTTAATCATTGCTAGGTTGTTTACAATATCAACAATGCTTTGAGTTTCTGCTCTTTCAGTTTTTAGAAATTTTAGTCTATTTGGAGTGGCAAAAAATAAATCTCGTACTTCAATATGTGTGCCTTGTGATAAAGAGTAAGGAGTTTGCTCCCCTATTTTCTCTCCACCCTCATAACTTATAGACCATGCTTCATTTGCTTCTCTTGCCTTAGACGATAATTTTATCCTACTTACTGCTGCTATTGAAGGCAGAGCTTCTCCTCTAAAGCCAAGATGCTTGATTTCTATCAACTCATTGTCGCTCAATTTTGAAGTAGCATGGCGCATAAACGCAAGTTCTAAATCGTTTTTTTCTACTCCGTTACCATCATCTGTCACAATAATAAGGTTACGCCCACCACTTTCTATTTTAATCTCTATTTCTAAACTTCCAGCATCTATTGCATTTTCCACTAATTCCTTTACTACACTTGCTGGCCTTTCTATCACCTCCCCCGCTGCTATACGGTTTATGGTTTTTGTGTCTAAAAGAATTATTGCCATAGATTTATTATGAAACTGGTTTTTCTTTTACTTCTTTGGTCTGCTTCTCTCTCCACTTTTTTAACCTACCTGCAATTTCACTGTTAGAAATTGACAATATAGATACGGCGGTAATGGCAGCATTATGTGCTCCATTTTCCCCTATAGACATGGTTGCAACTGGAACACCCTTTGGCATTTGAACTATAGAGAGTAGGCTGTCCAGCCCATTTAATTGTTTACTATGCACAGGAACGCCGATAACTGGTAAACAAGTTAGTGACGCAACCATACCAGGTAAATGAGCTGCACCTCCTGCACCAGCTATAATAACCTTAAAACCTTCTTCTTGTGCAGATTTAGCAAAATTGAAGAGCCTTTCTGGTGTTCTATGTGCAGATATTATGAATATATCATGTGAAACTTCTAATGCTTTTAACATATCAACAGTATGGACCATAGTGGTGTAATCTGACTCACTTCCCATAATAACAGCAACATCTTTTTTTATTTTTGTCATATTCAACACAATTTTACTTACTAACTAAATAATGTTCCAGCTAAAAAGCAACAAATATTTAAATTATATTATAAATATAATATATAGAATTCTCGTTAAAATAGAAATTTTAAAAATTTAAATAAATATTTATATTAAGATATAGAGATATAAACTTCTTATGTAAGATAAATTTATAAAATAATTATTTTTGTATTTCAAGCTTTGTAATCTTAGCTTGTTCTTTCTATAAATGGTTTTTTCAGATAGGCTGATGGTAAAATGGTAATTTAAAATTACTAGAAATTTGATAAAAATATTAATATATAATCAACTTAAAGTTTTAAATATTGATATCATATAATTATTGACAAGTTACATGATATTAATATCTTGGTATATTAAATATTATGTTATAATATTTAATAAAGTTAATTGATATGTGAGTGTAAGAATTATGGAAATAATATCGTTAAATAACTTAGACAGTGCAGGAATAAAAACAAAGTTGCTTTATATAATAAATAAAATTATAGAAAAAAATGCTTGGACTCAGGCTTTTGCAGCTGAGAAACTTGGTATTGATCAGCCAAAGGTATCGCAAATTAAAAATGGTAAAATAGATGGTTTTTCTTTAGAGCGATTGTTAGGATTTCTAAAAAAACTTGATCATGAGATAACAATCACGATGACAGAAAGCCAAGAAATAAAATCTGAGGCAGAAAAAGTAAAACATGAAGTTGAATCGCAATAGATACAAAGTTGACAACTTGTTTTTTGTGATATAGTATAAAACTTATTAAGGTAGTATCTTATGGCTGAGTCTATTGTAGAAAAGTGTATAGAACGGGTAAGTAACCGTTTCAAATTGGTTCTGTTGGCAAGTCAAAGAACACATGATTTAAATACAGGGGCAAGTAATCCAATTCAAGCAGCTAAGTTTAAAGGTCATAAAAATACCATAGTTTCCTTACATGAAATAGCAGGAAAACAGGTGGATACTCATGAGCTGTTTAGCCTTTTGGTAGGTAGATGCAAGGAATACATGAAAGGAAATATGAATAATGTTTACAGCAGTAATACAAGTAAGCTAGCGAATTTATTAAATTTTTCTGATAACACAGATCTTGATGCAAGTCAAGAAAGCCAAGATTATGAAGTGGATGGTGAAATAGATGATGAAATAAATGATCAAGATGGCGATGAAGAAGTATCCGTTTAGAAATCTACTGAAGTCACATAGTCTTTAAATGATTTGCATTGCTATCTATACACTGTTGTTCTGTATGAGTGTAATGTTGTGTTGCATAGTGTCTAAGTCAAATGATGTGTACAATAAGGTTTTAGCGTTCAATAATTTCTCAACGCAAGTAGTTGTACTTATAACAGCAATATCAATCATTCTGAATAATTTTTTTTTAATTGATATAGCATTGTTGTATGCTAGCGTTAGCTTTATATCAACTATAGCACTAATGAGATTAATGTTGTTTTGATAATTTATGATAGGATCCATTTTCATATTTTTAGGTATTTGTTTGATAATTATTTCAAATATAGGGGTGATCAGATTTCCTGATTTCTATACTAGGTTACATGCAGCAGGTATTACAGATTCTAGCGGTGCAACGTTATTGTTAATTGGTTTTGCTTTGCAGAATGGATTTTCAATCAATACTGTTAAAATAGTATTATTAATTTTTATAATATGGGTAGCTAACTCAACTAATAGCTATATTTTAGCGCGCACTCATTATAAAGTTAAGAAAAAAACTGTTAAAGAAGGCTAAGGTGTTAGAAATATTAAATGTAGTGTTACTTTTGTTGTTACTAACAGTTACGGTTTTTATAGTTTTCTCGCGACATTTAGTCGTAAGTGCTGTTCTAATGTGTGTATTTAGTTCACTGATTGCGCTTATATACTTAATTATGAATGCACCTGATGTTGCAATTACTGAAGCTTCTGTTGGTGCGGGGCTCAGTACAGTTTTTACGTTTGCAGCACTCTCCTTGATAAAGAATCATAAAGTAAATCTATCTCATAACCCTATAACGCTTTTTTTTATGTTATTTCTGGCTGTATGTTTGTCATATTTTATGATTCAATTGCCAGATTTTGGCAGCCACAATGCTCCGATCCACTTGCATGTTGCTCCTTATTATGTGGAAAATACCGAAAAAGCTACCGGTATTCCTAATATAGTGACAGCTATTTTGGCAAGCTTTCGTGGTTATGACACGTTTGGAGAAACTATAGTAGTTTTTACTGCTGCGCTTTGTATAACGTTGATATTAAAAGAAGAAAAAGAAAATGATTAAAGATCCGATATTAAATGCAGTAACATTTTTGATGATACCTTTTATCATTTTATTTGGTTTATACATACAATTTCACGGTGATTACACTCCGGGTGGAGGTTTTCAAGCAGGAATAATTATTGCCTCCGGGATAATATTATATTCAATGCTATTTGGTGTATCTACAACTCTAAAAGCAATACCTTATTCTGTGATTAGATTGACTAACGTGTTAGGTATTTTAATTTATGGAGGAACGGGCGTTGCAACAACTTTACTTGGCCAAAATTTTTTATCTTATGATATCTTGTTAACCAATAATAGAACCGGTCAAAAATTAGGTATTTTTTTGGTGGAATTAGGTGTAGCATTTACTGTCTGCTCCTCTATGTTAATTATATATATAAATTTTGCTCGTAGGAAAAAACAATGACTTTATATAATTATACGATTATTATTGTATTAATGGTGCTAGGTTTATATATTATTATAAACGATAAGAATTTAATCAAGAAAATGATAGGGGTAAGCGTCTTCCAAGCATCTGTTTTGTTATTTTACATATCTCTAGGATATATAAAAAGTTCCTTGCCTCCTATATTGGTTTCAAATTTTTATTCATATAGCAATCCTATACCCCATGTTTTAATGCTTACTGCTATAGTGGTTGGAATTGCAACATTTTCAGTTGGATTATCCATAGCAGTAAAAATGGAAGAAAAGTATGGAACAATTGATTAAGACAAGTGTACATAAATTAACAGTATCTTAAACTATATGAAGTAACAAATAGCCACAAGTTAAAAGTAAAATTATAGACTTGCTCGTTGTAAGTTTGTTTGTTAATAAGAAATAAAATTATAAACTATAAAGGTAATGATGTCAACTATTAATGATGCAGAAGATAAGAAAAAAATTATCAAAGATCTGGTAACTAAGAGTATAAAAAAGGGTGGTTTTATCACCTTTGATGATATAAATGATAAATTATCAGATGAAAATTTTTCGTCTGACTTTATAGATGATGCTATATCTTTATTGCAGGATTCCGGAATTAATGTGCTTGAAAGTAGCGAAGATGAAGAAGATATTCCTTCCAACAGTGATGATAGTAAACTTGATGATGATGACACATCGCCAAATGTTACTGCAACTTTAGTACAAAATGATGATCCAGTGAGGATTTATTTACAAGACATGAGCTCCGTAAAGCTTTTATCAAGGGCAGATGAAATCGAGATAGCAAAAAAAATTGAATCTGAAAACCATAACATGTTACGTGCAATAATTGAAACATCAGTAACATTAAAGGTGATAAAAGTATGGCGTGATGATTTAAGTAATGGATCTCTCTTACTGAGAGAAATTATAGATCTGGATGCAATTTATAACTCTGATTTTAATGTGGTACCCAAAGAAGAAAGTGAAGAGAGTGAAGAAAGTGCTGAAGATGTTGAGGATTCTGAGGATGTTTCTGAAGATGCTGAGTACTGTAGTGATGATGAGAAAGATAGTAAAAAAAGTGATGATGAGAAAGACGGTAATAATGAAGATATAAGTTCAGTCAATTTAAATGTTTCTATTCTTGAAATGGAAAGTGACTTATTGCCAAAGGTCATAGTTGCATTGGATGAGATAATTACTTTAACAAATGAAGCGTTGATATTAAGAAAAAATTCTAAAAATTTCTCTAATGAGCTAGAAAATTTGTATAATCAAATATGGTCTATAGCATTACAAATTAAGTTAAGTGATGCTGCTGTTGCCAGAATTACACAAGAACTTTATAAGATAAATAGATCCATTACGCTTGAAGAGGCTAATCTTATTGCTGAGGCTAGAAAATACGATATCGATAGAGAAAGTTTCTATAAAGTTTATGATGACGTGCTTTTAAAGCACGAATTGAAAAAGATAAGTCTTTTAAAGATCAATGAAAATCAGTCCTCTTTTACAGGTGAATTAAAAAACAAATTTTTAAGGTTTATAGACGATAACTCTGAACATATAGCTAGTACCTTGAACGGTATTAAGCAGCATATACAGGAAGATAACGTACAAGAATTTAAGGAGCTAATCAAGAGAATACAAAAACACGAACGAGAAGTCTCTGAAGCAAAGCAAGAAATGATTAAGGCTAACTTAAGGCTAGTAGTTTCCATTGCTAAGAAGTATTCAAAAAGAGGCCTTGATCTGCTTGATTTGATACAAGAAGGCAATATTGGTCTTATGAAGGCCGTGGATAAGTTTGATTACAAACGTGGATATAAATTTTCAACTTATGGCACTTGGTGGGTAAGACAATCAATCACTAGAGCAATACCTGAGCAGTCTAAAGTAGTTAGAATACCAGTTCATATGGTGGAAATTATCAGTAAAATCAACAGAGCATTAAGAAAGATGACTCATGAGATGGGAAGAGAGCCGACGTTAGAGGAATTGAGTGTAGAACTGACAATGCCACTGGAAAGAATACGCAAAGTTATGAAAATAGCAAGGGATCCAGTAAGTCTTGAAGCTCCAACAGGAAAAGATGATAGTAGTACCTTTGGTGATTGTATAGAAGACAAGCGAGTCTCCAGGCCAGAGGATGCTGCAATACTTGCTGACTTGCGTGGCATTACAACCAATGTTCTTGCAACTTTAACACCAAAGGAAGAAAGAATTTTAAGAATGCGTTTTGGCCTTGGTAAAGATGGGAAGGAACATACCTTAGAAGAAGTAGGAAAAATTTTTAATGTAACACGTGAGAGGATTAGGCAAATAGAGGCAAAAGCACTGCGCAAGTTGAAACATCCAAGCCGTGCTAGAAAACTTAGAGGGTTCTTTTAAGTATACGTGTCAAGTTAAGAAGAAGCTGATTTTGCCCGGAAAAAGTGGAGAGCAAGTTAGGCCAAAGTTGTATAATTTCACCGCTATTTTTCTTTTTCTATGAATCTAATGAAACAACATGCTAATCTACGGTAAATATTATGACAAACAAAAATGACAATTCTAATTCAAAGTATAGAAATTTTTATGTTCTGGGTGATAGCTTATCCGATAATGGCGCAATCATTGGAATTTTAAATAATTTATCCTTTGCAAAAAGCGTAAAATTTGATGATCCTTTTTATCAAGGAAGATCTTTTAGCAATGGCCCTACTGCTGTTGAATATATAGCAAAATATTTAGATTTAGATGAATTTAAACCTGGGTGGAGTTATTCATTTTTTGGGAGATGCCACGAACAGCAAGGTCAGAATTACGCAGTTTCATATGCAACAGCATCTGAAATTTTTGACCCTATTTTTTCTTATTTCTTCAATAAATTTCGTTTAGCTAACCAGCTAGATGCGGTAATTAAACATCATCCAGATATAGGTAAAGAAGATTTATTTTGCATCATAATCGGCGGAAATGATGTTATGGTTGCCACTGCTTATGACGATACTAAAGCGGAAGAAGTGTTGGAACAAGCAGTGAGTGAAATATGTAATGCACTTAAGGTTCTAAATGAACATGGTGTTAAGCATGTAGTTGTTGCAAATGCACCTGAAGTTGGCTCAATACCAGCTTTTAATAGAGATGAAGAAGCAAGGGAACTAGCTACAAAGCTCACGGAGAGTTTCAATGCAAAACTGGCTAAAGGCTTAGATTATATGAAGAAAAGTACAAATCTTGAAATAAAAGCATTTGATCTTAACTCTAAAATGAGAAGTATGTTTAGCGAATACAAGAGCAAAGGTTTAAATTGTCAAGATGCATGCACATCGAACATTGCAGACCAAGTTGGGAGATTTAAAGAAAATATAAAAATACTCTTAAAGTTGATATTTAAAGGGGAACTTGACGTTCACTATAACCCTGGGTGTAGCAAAGAAACACTAAAGGATTATTTCTTTTTTGATTATTTCCATCCAACTGCGGAACTTCATCATGAAGTTGGTAATGAAGTGTATGAGTTGATTTGACACAGTTTTTTGAACATATCCTTTTAAATAGTAACCAGACTGCATTCTGTGATTTTTAGCAAAACACGATCTTTCATTTGAGCTTTCTTCAATTTAAAATAAATACAGAAAATTGCTGCCTATAGCTAAACTGACTTAGATTTACCGATAATTTGAAAAACCGTCATCCCGCTACTATATAGTTATTGATATATATTTTCTTTTAAGCTCTTGGTTTTGATCGATAAATGTAATCATTTCATCTTCTAAAGTTTTAATTTGATTACGTAAAATTGCAAGAAGTTCCTCTATTTGTTTGATTATAGATGTATCAGTTACCTGTTGGATTTGGGTTTTTTGTATTTTTGCTATTTCTACAAGTTGGTTTCTACGAGATAATTTTTGTTTCAAGCAATCAATATTACCATTACTAACTGTTAAAGGAGTAACACGCATATCTGTATTATTAATATAACGTGAGATGATACTGCAGTCTATTTTATCAGTTTTTGTAGTAATACCACCAAGGCTTTTAGCATAGTCTCTCCCACCTTGGTTGAATGACGTACACCTCAAAACCATTGCTTAGTAAAGTATAGGCACATAATTTTTCGTATCCACCAGTTGCCTCAAGACCAATTTTGGTTACATTATGCAAACGTAAAAAGTCCAGCATTTCATCAATGGATTGTACATTGTTTTCAAATATTTTATAATGCTCAAGTGGGTGAATGTGGAGATCTAATTTACTTTTGCTAACATCAATGCCAGCAATAATGTTTGATGAATTCATAATTCCTCCGTAATAATAACATATACTGCATTTTCCAGCCTTATATACGAGCCTAAAAGCTCAATCAGTTGTTCGGAACTTTCAGTATAATAAACCAGAGAAGAGAACCTTGCTGAACAACGATTCTTATAATCAAGGGGCGTGACGATTCCTCTTCTCTGTGTGTCTTTAATCTCACTACTTTGATATTTATAAAGACTTGTTCTTAACATATAAGGGAAGTGTCCTCTAGGTGAGATTGTGGAGCATTCGTTGCAGCATTTGGCTGTTCAATTACGCTAGTTGATTCTTTAGGTATACTATTTCCTTCAAAATTTCCATCTTTTTATTATGTTCTCTTTAGCATTTTGAGAGTGAATTATTCTAGTTTTGATATTTAAACGTTTTGTATCTGCTGTAATGATTTCACTTCCAGTTTGCTATTCTTTACATATTGAATTGCAAGCACTAACGCTTTACTTCCGGAAGCTGTGGTGCTGTAAGCTATATTTTGCAAAATAGCAGTTCTCCTGATATCTTTGCTGTCTGAGACTGACTTTACACCTTTTGAAGTATTAATCACTAGATTTATTTTTCCATCTTTGAGCATATCAACTATGTGGGGTCTGCCTTCTCTTACTTTATTTACAGCTTGTGCAGCAATGCCGTTATTGTTCAGATACGAAGCTGTGCCTTTGGTGGCATATATTTCAAAACTCAGTTCTTTCAACATTCGTGCAACTGGCAATATATACTTTTTATCATCATCTTTTACTGAAACCAGAGCTGTTCCTTCTGTTGGTAACTTGTATCCTGCAGCCATGTGCGTTTTTGCAAGTGCAGCTTCAAATGATGAGTCAATTCCCATCACTTCTCCTGTTGATTTCATTTCAGGACCAAGTAAAGTATCAACTCCTGCAAAGCGGGTAAATGGAAAAACAGCAGCTTTAACTGCAAAATGATTGAAAGGCTTGTTTTCCTGATTCAATTTTTTACCCAAAATAACCTGAGTGGCAAGCTTTGCAATAGGAATATTGATTACCTTGGAAATAAAAGGAACGGTTCGACTAGCCCTTAAATTCACTTCAAGTATGTATACATCACTAGACCTCTTGCATAACTCGATTTCTGAAGGCAATTTTGTCGTCAAAGCTTGTCTGCGCTCCTCAAATACATTCGAGTATTCTGTGGTGCTCATCTGCACTTTTCCTAAAGATTTCTCATCACAAACAGGTTCTGCAAGAGGTCTATTCTCTTGAACAGCAAACTGAATGTTTATCAGACCTTTCACTTTTAATGCTAATGCTATTCTCTCAGTTTGGAGCTCGATCTCTTTTATTACTTCGTCACTCAATGTATTTGTCGGTATTGAGCATGTTGAATCACCAGAGTGGATACCAGCTTCTTCAATATGCTCCATGACCGCTGCAATGAAAACTTTTTCCCCATCACATACAGCATCAACGTCAACCTCAACTGCATTGACTAAAAATTTATCAAGAAGCAGCGAACCATGCTCAAAGATTTTAGTTTGATCTAAGACGTACTCTTTAAAGCTCTGAGTATCGTGTCTAATCGACATAGACTGACCGCCGAGGACATATGATGGCCTGACTACTAGTGGAAACCCCACCTTTTCTGCGTTGGTTAACGCTTCTTCTACTGAATGGCAGATAGAATTTTCAGGTTGTTTTAAATTAAGTTGCAAAGCAAGGTTTTTAAACCTCATGCGATCTTCTGCAAGGTCAATAGAATCAAATGAAGTTCCCAGAATTTTGAAACCTCTCTCGTTAAGCACTTTGGCTAACTTTAAAGGTGTTTGACCGCCTATTTGAACTATTACACCAACCAGTGTGCCATTTTCTTGCTCTTTACTTAGTATTTCAAGCACATCCTCTGCAATGAGTGGTGCAAAATATAAACGATCAGCGGTATCGTAGTCAGTTGAGACAGTTTCGGGATTACAGTTGATCATTATTGTTTCATACCCCATTTCTTTGGCGGCAGAAGCTGCATGTACGCATGCATAATCAAACTCAATACCTTGACCAATGCGATTTGGACCACTTCCTAAAATGACAACCTTTTCTCGGTCAGAAATATTCGCCTCACATTCCGTTTTATTTTCAACATCACCCTCATAGCAGCCATACATATAAGCAGTGCTCGATTCAAATTCAGCTGCACAGGTGTCTACGCGTTTATAAACTTGTTTAATGCCAAATTTTTTTCTTATTTCTTCGATTTGTTTTACTCGATCTCCAGCGTGTAACGCTGGCTGGATCCCAGTGTCACGCACTGGGATGACATTAGAGGGTACTGGAATGACAGAGGTAGGTCTATTACTTAACTTTGCTAATCTTGCATCTGAAAATCCCATTTTTTTCAGCTCTAACATTTCGTACGCAGTTCCAGGAAATCCATTTTCCTTGATTTTTTGTTCAGTTAATATAATTTGCTGTATATTTTGCAGAAACCATAAGTCATATCCTGTAATCGAATTTATTTCTTCTATGCTAATTCCGTGGCGCATTGCGTCAGCAGCAATCAGTAATCTGTTTGGTAGCAATTTTGCTAATTGAGATTTTATGTGATCAATATCAATGTTCTCAGGAAATACTTCATCAAGTCCTGTAAAATCAGTTTCAAGTGAACGGAAAGCTTTCTGTAGTGACTCATTAAAAGTGCGGCCTATAGACATCACTTCTCCCACTGATTTCATGGAGGTTGATAATTCACAATTCGTCCCCTTAAATTTCTCAAACTCAAATCGAGGAATTTTAGTGACGATATAATCAATCACTGGTTCGAATGCTGCTGGTATTATTGGAGCACAGTCGTTACGTATTTCGTCGAGCGAATAGCCAATAGCAAGTTTAGTTACAACTTTTGCAATAGGATAGCCTGTTGCTTTCGAAGCAAGTGCAGAAGAGCGAGAAACCCTTGGATTCATCTCAATCACAACGAGGCTTCCATCTTCTTTAGGATTCACTGCAAATTGAACATTTGCACCACCGGCACTAACATCAATTTCTCTCAGCACTGCTATAGATGCATTTCTCATCTGTTGGTATTCTACGTCACGCAGAGTCAAAGCAGGAGCAACCGTAATACTATCTCCGGTGTGCACTCCCATCGGATCAACATTTTCTATCGAACAGACTATTATGCAGTTATCTTTACAATCGCGGATAACTTCCATTTCATACTCTTTCCAGCCGATAATTGATTCATCTATCTGAACTTCATTTATTGGCGAAATTTTGAGAGCACTTTCTGCGATATTGAAAAACTCCTCTTTATTATATGCTATGCCACTACCTGCACCACCAAGAGTGAATGATGAACGAATGATTGCTGGTAATCCAACGTAATCCAAAGCCTTTTTTATTTGTTCTTGATTTTTTATAATGATACTTTTGGGGTATTTCAGTCCTATTCTATCCATGGACTGACGGAATAACTCTCTATCCTCTGCTTTTTTTATTGCTTCTCTATTTACCCCTATTAATTCTACGTTGTATTTGTCTAACACTCCATCATCTGCAAGTTTTATTGCACAATTGAGCGCTGTTTGCCCGCCCATTGTTGGCAATATTGCGTCTGGCCTCTCCTTAATTATAATTTTCTCTATGATTTCAGGCAGTACCGGCTCAATATACGTCGCATCAGAAAACTCAGGATCTGTCATTATAGTTGCGGGGTTGGAGTTAACCAAAATGACTTTATAACCTTCGCTTTTTAATACTTTACAGCTTTGCGTTCCGGAATAATCAAACTCGCATGCCTGACCTATAACTATTGGGCCTGCTCCTATTACTAATATAGATTCTATATCTGTGCGTTTCGGCATAATTACAATAACGGTCTCTATTCAAGTAATGTTACCAATCTTTCCTGTATATGTGAATTTTTATTAAACCTATTAGCTAATTACTTTTAGGCTTGACGCATAACTGTACGAACATTGCAATTTGCGTGGCAGATTCCAGTGCTTGACACACAGCTGTACAAACATTCATTTTTGAAGGTAAATTGCACAGCAAATGATGTCATTCAAGTAGCTGACACTGGTTCCTTTATGACGGCAGTGCCCAGAGGTGTCATCCCAGTCTGGGATCCAGAAAACTTAACTTTAAATAAGTGGCTGCATAATAAAGACTAGATTCCAGACTGGAATGACACCATAGAGGCACTGGGATGACATCCTTCCTAGTGGAGATTACTCTCAAATCACAATGTTCATACAATTGTGGGCTTAACGGTATCTTTGCAGATACTATGGTAATTTATTCGGGAGATTTGCTGAGCGGTAAGATTTTTCCTGATATGCTGCAGTCTTCAGAAGCTAATTCCACAAATTTATCTGTTAGTTTATCAGGTGACACCAATTCAGATCCAGGAAATGCCTGCTCACTACCCACAGGTCCTTCCGTGTATACAGCATTTACACATAATTTTGTATGTTTTGTCTCAGATGCATATATCTGCACCATTATTTCTAGTGCAACTTTACTTGCAGCATACGGCATCCAATATGGATAAGAGGAAGGAGAAAGTGTCACTTCTGAGGTCATGAATATCGCTCTTCCAGCATTAGACTTTTTTAGCATTGGATCTAAGTTTTTTAGTAAGTACCAATTGGCAGTAAAATTTGTATTCATTACGTTCTGTAGCTCTTCAATCTCACAGTCATGAATGGGGTTCAGTTTGCCTAAAATTCCAGCACACGCAACTAATATATCAAGTGCTCCAGATTCTGATAATTTCAGGCTTTCTATCATGTTTGTCAGTATCTTTACATTCTCAAAGTCTAAAAGATCAAGCTGAATTAGTTTCACAGAGCCTTCTTTAAATTCTTCAAGCTCTTCAATTTCATTATATAGTGGCTTGAGATTATCAAGAGATCTTGAAATCAGAATCACACATGCACCTTCTCTTATAAACCTTTTTGCAACAGCAGAGCCTACTCCACCTGAAGCTCCGGTGATTAAAGCTACTTTACCTTCTAACTTACCCATTTCTTTCTCCTTAGCGAGATTCATTGAAATATTTTAGCTGAAAATTGAATTTTGCTCCATATATAAAAATCAAACTTAGCATATAAAAAAATAGTAATGACACTACCACACCACCTAAACTTCCATATATCAAATCCAGTTGGTCAAAGGAAGCTTTTAAGTATTGCTTAAAAGCTGAAGCAGAAATCGTCCAAAGAATAACAGCTACACAAGATCCAGGAAATACGTCTGATAAATTTTGTTTTATGTTTGGCAACATAAAATATAGCCAAGAGACTACTGTGAAAAGTACAAATTCAATAAGTAAATACCTAGTATAACTTAGTCCCTGATAGGAAAAATCAATTAGCATTGGTACTAGTGTAGAAAACACTATAGTTAGAGTTATAATAAGCGTGATTACTAAAAATTGTAATATACTTAGTACTCTTCTTAATATATAAGGCGGCAAAACCGGAACTTTATAGGCCTTATTGAGTATTGTTCTAAGCCCTTCAATTGTCGATGAAGCGGTCCAAACAGCACCTACAATTGCTAAAGTTAGTAAGCTTTGCGGCGGGCCTGATATTATCTCCCTAATACGCGGCATCAAAGATGATAAAATATCCTGTGGCATGTTATCAATGATAAATACCCAGCCAATGTTGTACTGGTCTAAAAAATTTGCAAATGTTGACGCCACAGCCATTAAAACGATGAGAAAAGGAAATATTGATAACAGAATTAAAAATGATAAATACCCTGCATGCTCCACTCCATCATTATAAATTGTGTCAATCAAAGCACGATAAAGACAATAAACGATGCTGTAAAATTTCTGTGGCACTGTAATATAAACGAACCAAGAAAAGTATTCTAAATGAAATAAAGGATACTTTTAAGCAAAAAAATCCTCACCATTTACTTAAATTTAATCAAAATGGTAGATAATCCAGCATTAAATAGAAATTATCGGAGGCATAATGAAAAATTTTCTTCTACTTGTGGCATTAATTCTCTCCTTTGCATTTGATGCAAATGCTCCTCCTACTACTTTTGTTGATACAAATGATACAACATCATCGGTGATATGCAAGATAATAGGCTATACTCATGGCATAGGTGGACCAATGATCACAATAGTGATAATAGGTGCAGCGTTGCTTGCAATATTCGGCAGAATGCCGTGGCCAGCGCTTTTTGCACTCGGTGCATTTACTGCTGTGTTTTTTGGCGCTCCTGTAGTCGTTTCAAAAATAACACCAGGAGGTGTGATTTGTCAAAACGGTGCAGTAGCGAATAAGCCATAGAAATTATTGGAGGCATAATGAAAAATTTTCTTCTACTAGTGGCGTTAATTCTCTCCTTTGCGTTTGATGCAAATGCTAATACTAGTGGTGGCACCACCAACACCGTTTTTGTTGATGAAAGTGATATAACATCATCAGTGATATGCAAGATAATAGGCTATACTCACGGCATAGGTGGGCCGATGATCACAATAGTGATAATAGGTGCAGCTTTGCTTGCGATATTTGGCAGAATGCCATGGCCAGCGCTTTTTGCACTCGGTGCATTTACTGCTGTGTTTTTTGGCGCTCCTGTAGTCGTTTCAAAAATAACACCAGGAGGTGTGATTTGTGAAGACGGTGCAGTAGTGAATAATCCATAGAAATTATAGAAGGCGTAAACGTAGTTTTCTTTACTTGAAAGTGGTAAGTTTTACCACTTTCAGTGTCTATAACTACCTAATAAATTCTCTTTCTGTAATCATATCAGTTAAAGTCTGGATTCCAGCGCCACGCGCTAGAATGACAAGGCTGATCGTCATGTCACCGCGAACCGTCATACCGCGATTCATTCGCGGTATCTCAGCCGCTAACAAGTAGCGGGATGACGGTTGTCGTTTAGCCATAAATATTTAAGAAATTTACCAAACGAAAAAAAAGGCAAAAGAAGCCCTGGTCATTGTCTATTTTCAGTATTGGCGTTTTTTAAGTCTTAAACACTGCAATTTAGCTGCTTTTGAATGCAACTCACCTTAGTTTGAATGTTTAAGAAATTTACTAAGCAGAAAAAAAGGCAAAAGAAACCCCGTGTTAGCTAGTTGTCACTCTCTAATCCTGCAAAATCGGCGTACTATACTGTCTTAAACGACTTATAAGCGCGTTTCAGCTTATATAGGTAAAAACCCAGAAATGTTGTGAAGACATAAGGTGCACATAGTGCAAAAAATTAAAAATAAGACGCCAACTACGTTGTTTTCTTGCTGTTTAATCTGCACAGATGAAGATAACTGAATACCTTCAGTATCATGATAAGGGGGCTGGCGAGGTTTGTCAAGGAAGTTTTGCATTTAATTCATTTGATAATTCAAAAAACTTGAAAGAATAAAGATAGCTATTGAAATTATCTTGATTTACATCAGTTATCCAAGTTTGACATTGAATACTTAACACTTCCTCCATTAACGCCTTTCTGTAATGTTTATCCAGATGAGACATTATATCATCAAGTAGAAGAAGTGGTGCCTTATTGTAATGAATACACCTTGCTTTTACACTGGATAAAATAATAGAAAGCAGTAATAACTTTTGTTCTCCAGTGGAGCACAGATTTATTGGTACGTTTCTTTTTTGACAAAAAACCCGAAAATTATCGTTATGCACACCAAAGGTTACTCTACCAGTCAATGAATCTTTTTCTCTGTTTTCCTTTAGACGATTCTGAAAATATTCTGCAGTATCGTCCAAAGTTAGCTGGCTGCTGAATTTCAAACTTGCCTTCGGAAAAAACTCACTGGAATGGTTATCAATTGTGTCTTGTAGTGTCTTTAAAACAGACGATCGCATACGTAAAATACTAACTGCATTAACGGCCATTATGTTTTCAAGACTAGAGAGCCAATTTTCGTCCAAGGTGTTCTCTCTCAACAGTTTACTTCGCTCACGTTTAGCTTTTCTGTGTTTCATGTAGCAGCAAGTGTAATTTTCCTCAAACAGTGAGACTATACGGTCTAAAAATTTTAATCTGTCACTTGGAGAATTAAGAAGAACATAGTCCATTTGTGGAATCAGCCATATTACATTGGATATCTCATACAAAGATGAATAACTCGATTGCGTTTTTCCATCAATTTGTATTAGTTTCTTATCAAAACTCTTTGCGATACCAATTGAATTAAAATCCATTCCATTAAAAAAATCATAGTGCACTACCCAATCTTCATTACTGAATCTATTTTGTATCTCACTGGCTTTTGCTTTTTTCATTCCATTGCTTTTAGCAAGCAACGAGATTGCTTCAAGTATATTAGTTTTACCAATACCGTTTTTGCCAGTTATTACAACTGAGCTATCATCTGAATCCAGTTCAAAGTTTGAGTGGCTACGAAAATTATGTAATTTCAGCTTTTTTATGTAGCAATGGGTAGCCATTAACCTATTCTTTAGTTTATATTCTCTTTACTTCTTCCAGAACCTCATCAACATGTCCACTAACTTTTACATTTTTCCAGATCTTCACTATTTTACCTTTTTTATCTATTAAAAAAGTAGTGCGTTCTATTCCCATATACTTTTTGCCAAACATACTTTTCTCTACCCAAACACCATATTTTCCCAACATTTCAGCATTCTCATCAGAAACTAAAGAAAACGGCAGAGAATATTTTGCTTTGAAGTTAGTGTGACACTTAACACTATCTTTTGATACACCAATTATCACTGTGTCAAGGAAAGAAAAATCATCTATTTTATCTCTAAAGCCTTTTGCCTCCATTGTACAACCCGGAGTATCGTCTTTAGGATAAAAATAAAGAACTACATTTTTTTTATCAAAAAATTCACTCAGTGATAAATTTTCACCAGAATCTGCTGGCAAGCTAAAATCGGGTGCATTATTTCCTACTGCTAATTCCATACCTTGCTCCATTAATAACACTTCCATCTATAGTAGTATATTGTAGTCAGAGTATCAAATTTTATATATAGCTAACAGATAAGATTCTTGATGGGGGCTTATTGATGAATTTCTGCCTACCTTCTCGGCTTGCCGCTCTTGATAAAGTGTGGTTTTCGTCTGATGTAAGGCCATATCAAATAGATCCTATTAAAAATCAATCGAATCTTCACATGTTTGTTCTTCATAAAAGAAGTTCAATGTTATCGTAGTACCAAGTTTTGCTTCACTTTTAATGTCAAAAGTTCCACCCATTAACTCTACTAATTTCTTGCTTAGCGGCAATCCGATGCCCGTACCTTCGTTTCTATACCCCGAATCTGCTTGGCCAAAAACAGACATAACTTTATATATGTCCTGCTGCATTATTCCTATTCCATTGTCATGAAACTCAATAGTTAATAAGTTTTTTTCTATATTTTCTTTTATCACCATTCTTATTAAACCATCTTTGGGAGTAAACTTGATTGAGTTTGATAATAAATTTATTATAACTTGTTTCATTCTCTTGGGATCTGCAATGACTAATAATTGTTTATTAGTCATCTCTTTTTTTAAATTAATCCCGGCTTCTTTTAATTTAGGCAATAGCATATTTACACATGAATCTATTATTTTGTTCAGGTTAAACTTCACTTTTTCTACTGTTAAACTACTTGATTCAGCTTTTGAAAAATCTAACACATCATTAATTAAGGCAAGTAAGTGTGTCCCTGCATTATATATATCGTCTGCATACTCCTTGTATTGAGAGTTATCCATTGAACCTAAAGTTTCATTTTTGATCAACTCTGCAAATCCAATAATAGCATTAAGAGGTGTGCGTAATTCATGTGTAACGCTTGCAAAAAACTTTAGCTTGTTTGCATTTTCTTGCTCTAATGTCTCTTTTATCTGCTGTAATTCAATGTTAGTTTTATGTTGCTTGGCTAGCATTTGGGTATTAGAAAAGTGCAAATAGAACATTATTAATATTAAGATTATTAATAATAGGCCCAAAAATGTTAAAAACAGGCCATATGCTATAACATAAGAATTATTGTAGTTTCGAAGAATCTTCAAAAAAAACGACGGTTTAACGCTATTTTCATGGAATATAGGGAAAATAGAAGTTAATGTATTTCCTGTAGTATAAAATATTTCTTGGTTACTTAATAGTTTATCAATTTCATCGTTTGTAAGTAACTGTTCATAATCATAATCTTGAGTGTTAAAATTACTGAATATTATTCTGCCGTTTTGATCATACAGTATTAAGCTGAAATCCTTTACTTTGCTCACTGATTGTAATAATTCAGCACGTAGTTTTACTAGTTGGTTTATGTAGTCAAAATTTTTGTATTTAATGTGATGCTTTTCTATTAGTAAATAATGGTATTTTTTTATTATGCCATTTTCCAGTACGCTTTTTAAGTTTACACTTGAATCACGGTAAGAAGAAAGGAAATTACTCCTTAGTAAATGATTACAATATATCACACTGAATAAAATCATAAAGATCGATGAGAGTAATACAATAACTTTTGTGTATTTGTTTTTCTTCAACGCAGAAAACATCAATTTACCTAGCTTATACATATCCTTCTTATTGTGAAACAACGGTTTTTATGTTATTAATAATAAAATTTAGCATATAATATTTTATGACAATTTCTCCTATTTTGCCAGTTTATTCTCCTGTTAATATAAATTTTTCTCATGGCAAAGGTATCTACCTATATGATGTTGATGGTGAGCGCTACGTAGATTTTCACTCCGGAATAGCCGTTAGTAGCTTAGGTCACACTAATTCGCGATTAATTAGTGCTCTTAAATTGCAAGGAGAAAAATTATGGCATATATCAAATACCTATAATATACCTGCTGCCAATAATTTTGCAGAAAAATTAATAAACAATAGTTTCGCTGACACTGTATTTTTCTCAAATTCTGGATCAGAGGCAGTAGAATGTGGACTTAAGATTGCTAGGATCTATCAAAATGGAAAAGGCAATAAAAATCGTCACAGAATTTTAACATTTCATGGTGCATTTCATGGAAGAACCTTTTTAACTTGTGCTACAAACGATAAACAGAAATTTTCTGAATTACTAAATCCCTACATTGATTGGTGTGATAACATCGAGCCCAATATTGAGAGCGTAAAGAAAGCAATTTCAAGTGGTATAGGCGTTATATTAATAGAACCAATACAAGGGCAAGGTGGTATCAAAGTAATGAATGAAGTCTTTATGAAAGAACTAAGAAGGCTGTGTGATGAAAATGACATATTGTTATTTTTTGATTGCGTACAATGCGGTGCTGGTAGGACAGGAAAATTATTCGCATACGAACATATAGGAGTGGAACCTGATATATGTGCTCTTGCAAAGGGAATAGGCGGGGGGTTTCCGCTGGGGGCTTGTCTTGCAACTGAAAATGCTGCTAAATATATGGCGGTCGGTATGCACGGTTCCACTTTTGGTGGCAATCCGCTTGCAACCTCAGTAGGTAATGCTGTGCTCGAAGAATTGCTCAGCCCCGGCTTTTTGAAAAATGTTGAAATTAGAGGTAAATACTTAAAAAATAAACTAGAAGACTTAGCAAGTAAATTTCCAATAATAGAGGAAGTAAGAGGGAAAGGGTTAATGCTTGGAATAAAAGTGAAAGCAGACAATCAAAAGTTTGCAGAAGAGTTAAGTCATCGCGGCTTGCTTACTGTTGGGGTAACATCAGATAACGTTGTGAGAATTTTACCTCCACTCATTATCACTGAAAAAGAGATTGATGAAGGCATCGAGATTTTGACTCAATATTTATCTGAGAAATCTTCTGATTAGATACTTGCATTAATATGAACGACAATCTGGTATGCTTAGGAATTATTACCTCTCCTCACGGAATTAAAGGAGCTGTTAAAGTAAAAACCTTTACTGAAAAGCCTGAAAATATCTCCTTATATGGTAAGCTAATAAGTGGTGATGAGAATTATAAAATAGACTCAGTATCCGTCATAGGTGATAATTTAGTAATAGCTACAATAAGCGGAGTAAATTCCCGTAATGAAGCAGAGCTTTTAAGGAATAAGAAGCTATATATAGAAAGAAGCAAGTTACCAGAGCTAAATGATGAGGATGAATTTTACCAAAGTGACCTTGTAGATATTGAAGTAAGGCTGAAAAGTAATGAATTATATGGCTATGTAAAATCTGTGTATAATTTCGGCTCAGGGGATATATTAGAAATTTTAGTTATCAGCACAAAAAAACGTATTATGCTGTCTTTCACTAAAGAGATATTTCCACATATAAATATAAAGGGGAGGTATATAGTATTAAATATACCAGAATTTATTGACTAATAAAGACTTTGATATTTATATAAAGCTATTTATAATTATAAGATCAAATTGAAAATGTAATTATGGCAGAAAGAGCTAACGATATCAGACCAGGTCAGGTGTTGGAACATAACGGCGGATTATTTTTGGTTGTAGGTATTATGCATACTCAACCTGGTAAAGGTGGTGCATACATACAAGCCGAAATGAAAAACATCAAAACCGGAGCAAAACACTATGAAAGATTTCGTTCTGATGCAACAATCAGAAGGGCAATTTTAGATGAAGAGGAATATGTTTACCTTTTCACTGAAGGAAACATTGTAAATCTTATGCATCCAAGTAATTACGAGCAAATCACTATAAATTTGGACTTATTGGGAGAAAAAAAAATTTATTTACAGGATAACATGAAAATTAAAGTTGTAGCTTATCAAGACAAAATAATTTCTGCGCATGTGCCTGATTATGTTACACTTGCTGTGAAAGAAACAGAGTCTGTTATTAAAGGACAAACTGCTACTGCTTCTTATAAGCCTGCAATTTTGGAAAACGGAATGCGCGTTAACGTGCCTCAATTTATAAAAGAAGAGGATAAAATTGTAGTATATACTCCAGGTGACAGCTATTATGAAAGAGTGAAAGAGTAAAAGGAAGAATGTCCCTCTCATCACCACGAATTAATGTGATGCTTGATTCTGTGCGTAATGCTTCCAAGCAGCTTATGCGCGATTTTAATGAATTGCAAATTTCTAATGTTAAATCAGCAGACTTTATTAATAAAACTTATTCAAAATCCAAGCAAACCATATACGATTGCTTGCACGACTACAAACGAGACTATGGTTTTATTTTTGAAGATGATACTGATCAAGAAGTAAAAGATAACACTTATACCTGGTTTATTATGCCTATAGAGGGCAGGGAGAACTTTTCTAGTTGCATGGTTTATTTTGCAGTATCAGTCTGTCTCATTCATAAAAATAAAGTTGTGGCAGCTGTAATTGATGCTCCGGCTCTTAGAGAAACTTTTTGGGCAGAAGAAAAGAAAGGTGCTTTTCTTGAGGATTTTAGATCTCGTCATGTAAAAATGCGAGTGAAAAGCCGTGAAGGGGGTCTAATAGATGTAAGTGGTAATTTGTTAAATAAATTGCTGCCTGGCAATAGTAATGTACGCTCCATAGGTTCAACAATTTTAGGCTTTGCATACCTTGCGGCAGGAAGGCACAGTGGAATAATTTACTCTGGAGTTAACAAATATAAAGCCTTGCTCGGTAGACTTTTTCTGCAAGAAAGCGGTGGAAGGCTAACGGAAGACAACGGGCTAATCATTGCTGGAGATATAAAACTATAGCTAAAGTAATTTATGTTTACCTACAATTTGATAAGCGTAAAACTCGTCATTCCGCTACTTGTTAGCGGAATCCATGCTGAGATACCGCGAATAAATCGCGGTATGACGTAGGGCTGTACTAGCTATAGCATAAACAGGCTACAGAGATAGACAACTTTTCGAAAACTTTTACAAGAGATTCTGTTAAATGCTCTATCATTTCATCGGTATGATAAGGTGTAGGGGTAATACGGAAACGCTCAGTTCCTCTTGGAACTGTCGGGTAATTTATATGTTGAACATATATTCCATACTCATCAAATAATAATTTTGATGCTTTTTTGGATAACTCTGAGTTGCCAATTATTATTGGAATTATATGAGTTTCTGTTGGAATGAAGTTAATTCCTGCATTTCTCAGTGAGTTTTTTACTTTTTCAACGACTTGCTTTTGCTTTTCCCTTTCAATGTTGCTCGATTTTAGGTGCTCAACGCTTGCCTTTGCTGCCGCTGCTAAAACAGGCGACATAGCAGTGGTAAAAATAAATCCTGGAGCGGAACTTCTTATTACATCTACCAAGCTCTTTGAAGACGCTATATACCCACCCATCACTCCAAAAGCCTTTGATAGTGTACCTTGAATAACGGTTATTCTATCCATCAGACCTTCTCTTTCTGCAATTCCGCCACCATGTGAACCATACATGCCAACTGCGTGCACCTCATCCAAATAGGTAATTGCATTATGTTGATCTGCCAGGTCGCATATTTCTTTAAGCGGAGCTACATCACCATCCATTGAATATACGGATTCAAGTGCTATTATTTTTGGTGTCTTTTTGTCTATAGACTTGAGTAACTGCTCTAGATGATTAACATCATTGTGTTTAAATATATGTTTTGGCCTTTTTCCTGATTTTATGCCTTCTATCATCGAAGAATGGTTCTTCTCGTCTGAAAAAATTACTACGCCCGGAATAACAGACGATAAAGTGCTAAGTGTTGTCTGGTTAGCGAGGTAGCCACAAGCAAAAGTTAAAGCAGCCTCTTTTTTATGCAAACAAGCTAAGGATTTTTCAAGTTCAACAACCTCTTTTGTTGTACCAGATATATTTCTTGTTCCTCCAGCACCAACAGATAAATTTTGGATAGCGGCAATTACACTCTCATTTTGTGACATTCCCAAATAGTTATTACTGCACCAGACTATTACTTCCCTATTTCTTTCATAGTCCATAATGTGGGGGAGCCTACCTGGTAATGACGCAAAGTGCGTAAATTCACGGTAGCGCCCCTCATCTTTTATATCTTTTATTTTATTCAAGAATATTTCTTCGTAGTTTACCAAGTCCTTATTTACCGATAATTAACATAATTATAATAAATTATTAAATGGTAAACTACTATATTTATTATACATGTACGGCAGTAGGTACTTTCCCCGTGTTGAAAGGTTTGTCAACCTTGTTGTTTTCAACTTGGCTTTTAGGTGTACAGCAGTATATAATTGCAGCGGCAACCAGACAACAAGCTCCAACTGCTATTCCTGCAGCTAGCATTTCCAAATAAACTGCAATAGCTACTCCTGAAACAACTCCAGCTACTGCTAACGTCCATGTAGCTATGGTAGGCCACTTACTCTTTTGCGTATTTTGTGTTGCAGTAATAGAGGTTGATTGATTGTTTATAGCACTAGTTTTTTCTACTGCTGCAGGCTTTTCCTTACTGTTAATAACACCTCCAATTGTAGACACATTGTCAGCATTCGAAGAAACTTCACTTACCCCCAACTTCTTTTCACAACCCGTAATTTCTGGAGTTGTGGTAAGTGTACTATTGCTTCCGGTATTATTAGAACTTGTAGATTGGTCTCCTGAATTTGGCAAATCGTTGTTCAGTGAAATATTAACATTACCTTGTTTTGTATTATGGTTTTTAATTTCTTTTTTAATTTCTTCTACTTTACCCTTAAAGGGACCGTCTTTATTTTTTACATATTGTAGTACAAGAGTAGGAGAGTTACTTTTTAGAATATTTTCGAGTTCTTCTCTTGAGTTAGTACTGGTTTTGCTTATAAGTCCATCAATCTTTTTCTTAACAGGACTGGCAAGTTGCTTAACACCTTTTTTTCCGCTGCCTTTTTTGATTTCACCCTCCTCAAAATTATTAATTAAAGGCTCCTGCGTTGAAACCCCTGTGTTATTTAAGATAGCATTTTCTTCCTCCCCTGCAAGAACATTTTTTTCTGTCTGTTGACTGCCAGCACTTTTGGATTTTGGGTTTCTTTGACTGCTTGGTTGATTGTTATTCTCTTCATTTACTACAGCCGTATCGCCTTTTATAACAGGTGATACTGCATTATCACTGCTGCTTCTTTTATTAACTTGTGTATTCGCTTGTGTCTGTATATTTGCTTTACTGGAAGTATTGATTAATTTACTACTTTCTAACAAATTTCTAATTAGATATAGATGACTCAAAGTATCTCTATTTTTTTGATACTCATTACGAGTCATACTTGGAGAAAGTTCCATACTTATTTTTTCAAGCTGTTCTGCAATTACTGGTAAAGCTTTCTCAAATTCTTCCTTGCATATTGCCTGAAGAGCTGCGAATTTTAGGTCAACATGCTGACATAAGGGTACAACAACTCCATAACTAGCTTCTTTTATTGCATTTCTCAGTATATTTTGTATGGTTTGCCTGACTACTTGCTGTTTATTATTGAGTATGCTTTGATAAATTTGAACATGAGCTAGAACACTGACTATAATGTCTTGACTTTCAGTATTAGACAATGCAATCAGAATTGATTCATATATTTCATCAAACTCGTTGTTTTTAGATTTATGATCAAGATAATTAATAACATCATTGCTGCATTTAGCACATTTTTCACACAAGTGCTCGATAAATGCAATATTACCAGCATCCAATGCAGTTTTCAGAATTAAATCATAAATTTCTTTTCTGCCACGAGCTCCTATGTTTTTCAGGATTTGTTGCCTTAGTATTGTAATAACTTTATCATCTGCAAATGCTTGTTCATATACATCGTAAATGGCACGATCTGCACTATTAGTGTATCGTTTGCACAGGTATTCAATGACAGATGTGTGTTCCTGGCTTATCGCAGTTTCTAACAAGGTAGCAAAGCTCTTTTTTAATAACTCTTCTGTTGAGGCTTTTTTAGTTAGCTCATTAATATATCTTTCAAATGCATCTAGCACTATCGTGATGAATTCTTCATTTTTGATCAGAGATGCTGTTTCAAGCGCACCATACAAAGGATTAGGTTTACTTGTTTTTAACACCTGTCCAAAATCTCTTAAAACGTATTCGACAAAAACTGTCTCTAGTAATTCTTGCTCTTTTCTTAGTGCTATAACTGAGAAAAAGTCAATCTTATTAGGTTCGACAAGTTGTATAGCTTGACCTTTTAATCTTCCATAAACTCCATCAGTACCATGGAATTTTTCTATAAAAGCTTCAATATATTTTTGACCACCAACAAGTACAGGTAAAAGACTTAAATTTTCTTCAGCAAAAAGAAAATCCTGATATTGCTCTACTAGCTTGTCATTAGCTGCAATTGCCAATAATACCAATTCTTTTACTGAATAATCACACTCAAAATTCTCCTGATCAAATTTATACTGTGATAGTACATTTGAGTATATATGTTGATGATCGCTTCTATCTTGTAAATCTAAGTTAAGTTGTTGCTCACAAAAACTCTTTAAATTTACATTATCCAGCGTAATAGACCTGCCTTCATAATCTTCAATATTTTGTACAACCTTGTCTAGTTCTTCACAATTATCTTCTTGTATAGCTTGATTTAGGATATTTGTTATTTCAGCGAAAGTTAAACTTTTAGGAATGGTATCAAATGAACCTTCATCTTTTGATTCTACGGTAAACGACCTATCACAACCATCAGGAAAGTTTGCAAGTATTGCATTCTCTAAACTTAGATCTTCAGAGGGTGTGCTACATGGAGTAGCTGGTATCTCTTGACTTTCGCTATCTAAAACTTCAAACTCTTCTTCAATACCTGAATCTTCAGAATCTGGTTTTTCAAAACCATGCCAACTTTTGATTAATCTTTCAGAATTTGATTGGCCCTGTGAAGTTTTATCCTGTGATACAAAGTCTCTAAAATTGGAACCAAACATGTTTTACCTCCTAACTAGCAGCTAAGCTAAGTATAGCATTAAACAGAAATCTTGCCAAGCAAATTATTCAATCTCTTAGCAAACAGACTTACATCATCCATCTCTTCACCTTCCACGATGCAAGCTTGGTAAAATAATAAATGAATCATGTCTTCCAATGTTGGGTTTTCACCACTTTCAGCATAAGATTTCATTATACTCTTTATTACAGGATGCTTAGTATTAATTTCAAGCACCTTTGGCGTGCGGTAATTTAGCTGCTTTTGTTCACGCAAAAAACGCTCCATGCGAAGATCCATAGCACCTTCATCAACCGCTAGGCATACGGGACTATCAGTCAATTTTTTGGAAATTTTTACGCTTTTTACTGAATCTCCAAGCACTGTGGTAAAATATTGCAGTATAGTTTCCTCAGTTTTTTCTTCATTCGATTTATTTTCTTCATCTGTCTTATCTTCTTCTGAAGAGAATTTTTCCAAATCAACATCTGCACGGGTTACAGACTTGATTTTCTGATCTTTGTATTCATGAATTACACTAGTCCAAAAGTCATCAACTGGATCAACAAATAGGAGCACTTCTAGTCCTTTACTGACGAATCCCTCAAGTTGCGGACTGTTTTTCACTGAATCCAAGCTATTTCCAGTGAGATAATAGATATGCTCCTGCTCAGGCTTCATTCTGCTTATATAGTCATCAATGCTGACTAATTTCTCATCACCAGTGCTATGAAATCTGCAAATCGAGAGCAGCGCTTCTCTCTCATCAGTTGGCATAGCTTCACAAAGACCCTCTTTTAATACTGCACCAAAATTGGTCCAGAATTTTGTGTACTCCTCTAAATTCTCTTTTGCCTTTTTACCGAGCTCTGATATCGCGCGTTTAGTGAGGGATTTCCTGATTTGCTCAACAACACGATTATTCTGCAACGTTTCTCTGCTGATATTAAGAGGTAAGTCCGGTGAATCAACAATACCTTTCAAGAAACGTAAATACTGCGGTATGATCTGTACATTATCTTCAGTGATAAATACTTTATTTACATATAACTTAACAGAGCAACGTCTATCTGGATGGAATAAATCAAAAGGTTTTATAGAAGGAACATAAAGCAAATTTGTATATTCTATTGCACCTTCATTTTTATTATGCAATATCATCCAGGGCTCCCCGCCAACGTGGGCAACACTGCGGAAAAAATCGTTGTGCTCCTCTTGAGTAACATCATTTTTTGGCTTAGTCCAAATTGCAGCCTTACTGTTTAACTTTTCACTTTTTCCTTCTTCGTCTATAAATTCAACAGGAAAATTTATGTGATCAGAGTAAGTAGTGACAATATTTTCAACACGAAATTTATCTAAAAACTCGTTTTCTTCAGGATGCATAATGAGCGTAATTTTGGTTCCGCGAGGGACTTGATTATCTGACTTGCTGATTGAATATTCCCCATCTCCTTTGGATTGCCAGATCCAAGACTCCTCTTCTCCAGCTTTTCTCGATTCTACTATTACTTCTGATGCAACCATAAAGCTTGAGTAAAAACCAACACCAAACTTCCCAATCAGCTCCACAGTTTGGCTTGAATCCTTGCTATTCTTAATCGCATCCAAGAACTTTTGCGTACCAGAGCTTGCAATTGTACCAAGATTGTCTATTAAATCCTGTCTATTCATTCCAATGCCATTATCAGTGATATATAGCTCGTTCTTATCTTTATTGGAGCTGATAGTGATTTTTAATTCGTCACTCAAATCTAGCAAATTAGGGTTTAGTTGAGATTCATAGCGCAACTTATCACATGCATCTGATGCATTTGATATTAATTCACGCAGAAAAATGTCTTTATTGGTGTAAAGTGAATGAATCACTATATTAAGTACTTTCCCTACCTCAGCGTCAAATTTTAAATTTTCAGTTTCTTGTACATTATGCATTTTGAGCTCCATTATTTGCCTACTACCCTAATAATTTAAGTATTGAATCACGATCTTTCAAGGTCACGTACACCAAAATTAATGTGGGTGTAGTTATTATGACACCCAATTTATGGGATCTCTTGCATAACAAACTTTTGGCAGCGCATTGGATGAAACGAAAAACTTCCTTGACACCCTTCGCCAGCCCCCTTATCATGAAACTGAAGCTATTTATTTATCTTCGCAATCTCTGCAGTGGATTAATGACAAAAAAACTTAATGTATTTGGCGTAAATCATGCTTAATTTTTTGCACTATGTGCACCTCATGTCTTTATCAAATTTCTAGCTACACAAGCTGAAATACGCTATTTAAAACATCAAAAAACGCCAACTTAAAAAATGGATAGTGAATAATTAGCTACCCTAGGGTTTCTTTGCCTTTTTTTCTGTTTAGTAAATTTCTTAACGTTTATAATTTAGATTAGTTGCGGCTTAAAAGCGGCTGAGTCACGGTTATTAAGCGTTTAGAATAAAAAAACGCCATACTTGAAAGTATAATGTAAGTAACTAGCCAACCATCGGGCTTTTTTTGCCTTTTTTTTCGTTTGGTAAATTTTTTAATACTTAGATTAGTTGCAATTTAAGAGACCAGAAATGGTCAGTGCTTGGCACTGGAATAACGTCCTCCTTTGTTATCCCAGTGCCCAGACACTGGGATCCAGGAAACTTAATTGCAAGTAATGCATTGGATTTGGTGAGTATGGGTTTTATGTTATAGAATGAAACACTTTTGGTGAATTTGTAAAGAAAACTGGATCCCAGTGTTTGGGCACTGGGATGACAAGGTATAAACCTTATCGTCATGCCGCCGCGAACCGTCATACCGCGATTCATTCGCGGTATCTCAGCCGCTAACAAGAGATCCCGCTAACAAGTAGCGGGATGACGGTTGTCGTTCAGCCACAAACATTAAGAAATTTACCAAACGAAAAAAAAGGCAAAAGAAGCCCTGGGGTTATTATCCGCTTTAAAATATTGGCGTTTTTTATGTTTTAAACGCTTGACAAGCGAGATTCAGCCGCTTTTAATTGCAACTAACCTACGCTGCAAATGTTTAAGAAATTTACTAAGCAGAAAAAAAGACAAAGAATCCCCGAGTTAGCTAGTCTTTTACTATCTCTGTCGAGTATTGGCATTTTTTGATGTCTTGTAACGCTTTATAAGCGCGTTCAGCTTATTTAGATAAAAATCTAGATGTAGATGAAGTTTTGTAAAGACATACAGTATCTATATACTGCAAAAAATTGAACATAAGACGCCGACACATTAAGTAATCCTTACCTTTTAATCTGCAGATTGGCGAAAGCAAATACAATAGCTTCAGTTTCATGATAAGAGGGCTGGCGGAGTTTGTCAAGCAAGTTTTTTCGTTTCTATTCCCAATAAAAGTTTGTTATATGGTTATGCAAGAAGTCTAATGAATCGCGGTATGACGTCTTAGCTATAGATGCTGGTTTGTGTGATTTCAAGAGAAGTTTAGTAGATAAGTTGTGTTTTAAACCAGATTCGGTATTTTAAACTGAACATTTTCAGTAATACCACCTGGCATAACTGAAATTTTTACACTCAGGTTTACTTTTAGGTAGTCTATTAATTCATCAACTAATATGTCAGGAGCGGAAGCACCTGCGGTGATTCCTATCTTTTCTACGCCCTGAAACCAGCTTTTATTCACACAGCTGTAATTATCAATCAAGTAGGCTCTTTTTCCTCTGGCAGTGCACAGATCTAATAAGCGGTTTGAATTTGAGCTATTTTTACTTCCTACAACTAATACCATGTCTACAATTTCAGCTAGCTTTTTAACAGCATTTTGTCTGTTTTGCGTTGCATAGCATATGTCCTTTAAATCTGGACCTGTTATGCCTGGAAACCTTAATTTCAAGGCAGCAATAATGTCACGGGTATCGTCGATGCTTAACGTAGTTTGTGTAACATAAGACAAATTATCTGGATCTTTAACCTTTAAATCATATACATCCTGCAAAGTTTGCACTAAAGTGATAGGATTGTTTACTCTTCCCCTAATTCCCTTAACTTCTGGATGGTTTTCATGCCCAATGAGAATTAATTCTTTACCACTGTTTTCATACCTTTTTGCTTCTTTATGCACTTTGTTGACTAAAGGACATGTTGCATCAATCACTTGAATACCCTTTCTTTTTGCCTCATCTTCTATATTTTTTGATACTCCGTGCGCGCTGAAGATCAGTATTCCTTCATTATCTTCAATTTCCTCGATACTGCTTACAAAAACCACTCCTTGTTTCTTAAAGTCCTCTACTATATATTTATTGTGAACAATTTCGTGTAGCACATAAACTTGGCGCTCGTTTTTGTATTTTTCTAAAGTAATAGCTAATATGTCCACAGCTCTTTTTACCCCGGCACAAAAACCTCGTGGTTCAGCTAAGATGATTTCCATTTTTGTCAAATCAAGTAAATATGCAAGCATTACTTAAAAATAAGCTCCGCTCACTGTGTTTTATAGTACCATTATTTATATTTTATATAATAATTATTTTTCGCATATTCTCTTTAACATTTGATCAACTTACTACTTCAGAAAATTTTAGAAAAGATAATATAGTACATAAACAACCTGATATTTTAGATAGAAATGGAGTGGTAATAGCAACAAATGTGCCCACAACATCACTATATATAGATGCAACCAAAGTAAAGAATCCGGAAAGTATAGCAGCACAACTGTGTTCTACTTTGCATGACCTCGAATACAAGAACTTATATAGAGTACTTACTTCAGAAAAGAAATTTGCTTGGATAAAGCGGCACTTGACTCCAAAAGAATTACTAGCGATCAAAAACGCTGGTGTACAGGAGTAAATTTTGATGACGACATAAAGCGTATATATCCTCACAGTAATTTATTTTCACACGTGCTTGGTTACACTGACATAGATGGCAATGGTATTGCAGGAGTTGAGGCGTATATAAGTAAAAACAATGAGCAAGAAAAGCCCATAATACTATCCTTAGATACACGAGTGCAAAGCATAGTGCATGAAGAGCTAACTAAAGCTGTAAGCAGATATCAGGCACTTGGCGGAGTAGGAATTGTTTTAAATGTGAGAAATAGTGAAGTTATCTCGATGGTCAGCCTACCTGATTTTAATCCCAACTTACAGAATAAGGCAGAAGACGTACAAAAGTTTAATCGCGCCAGTCTTGGGGTATATGAGATGGGGTCGGTATTAAAATACTTTACAATAGCCGCAGCGCTTGATGCGAACGCTACAAAAACTAGCGATTTATATGACGTATCAACACCAATCACCATCGGAAAGTATAAAATTCAGGATTTTCATAAATCTAAAATTCCAAAAATTACTGTGCAAGATATATTTGTAAAATCATCCAACATTGGTGCAGCAAAAATTGCAGTCAAACTAGGTATTGAAAAACAGGTAGAATACTTTAAAGCTATGAAGCTATTTTCTCCTTTGAAAATAGAAATACCAGAAAAATCCACACCGATAATCCCGGATAAATGGAGTGAAACCACTTTAATAACAGCATCTTATGGTTATGGCATAGCTGTAACTCCTATACATCTTGCACAAACTGCAGCAGCATTAATCAACAATGGGATATTTCATAACGCAACCTTGATGTTGAATAAAAGAAGTATAGGAGAGCAAATTATCTCAAGAAGAACTTCCAGGGAAATGAGAAAATTATTACGTGCAGCAGTAACAGATGGCACTGGCAGAAAAGCAAAAATAAAGGCATATTCAATAGGAGGAAAAACTGGATCGGCGGAAAAAGTTGTAGATGGTAAATATAGCAAAGATGCAAACATAGCATCATTTATAGGAGTGCTAACTATGCTTGACCCAAGGTACATAGTGCTAATTGCTATTGATGAGCCTCAAGGGATGCACCATACCGGGGGAATAATTGCTGCGCCTATAGTAAAGAACATTATAAATAGAATAGCGCCTATACTAAATGTTACACCTGAGATGTAAAATTATGATTGCTTTACTACAACTTCAAATTTATCATCACCAAAATCCTTATTAATATACCAAGAACCATCATCTTTAGTTACAAATTCAAGACCTTTAAGGTCTTTTTTTATTGTCTTTCCATTTTGACCATCAATAGCGATATTAATATCGAATGTAATAATGTCTAGATTTATCATAGCTTCTTTCCCGCTGCACGAATTTAGACTGAACTTGCCTAACATGACATCATTAAAACTCACTTCCCCTGTATAGACATCACACTGACCGTCCACACAACACGTAGTTTCAATATAGAAAAGATCTGACATACAAAATACCTTAAAAAAAAGAACTAAACATATATGGCCACTACACCACACCGCTAACAAGTAGTAAAGCGTCGATAAACCTAAGTTACTTTAGCTACGTAGCCATAATACAGCTAGAAATGTAAAATTCAACAGTTAATTGTGTGATTAATAGAGAAGTCTTATTTAGTACACCTTATAGGAATGGCTGTTTAGTTTTTTTGTTAATCTTTTTTACCATGCTGTCAATCATATGCTTTATCCCTTGATATACAGAGTATGTACTTTCGTCGCTACGCATATAAGCAGAACAGGAAAATACATTATGTTCTTCGTCTTCTATTGATAACTCTGTATCGCATTTTATGTGCTCGCCGCCAAGCCTTTCTATCAACTGTTCTCTGTCATCTCCTATAGTTACCTTAACCTTACTTTCTTCTTTACCTATCTTGCTACTTAAAATTGAAACAATGATGGCTGGAGATATGCATATCGCTCCTATTGGCTTTTTTGTAACAAAAAATTCTGAAACTAATCTTTCAAATTCAGGCATTACTGTCACCATGTCTTTACTTTCAGCTAAGTCAGATAAATTTTTCGCAACCCCGTATCCACCAGGTACAACTAGCATGTCAAAATTTTCAGCTTTGGCTTCTTTTAAGTCATATATTTCGCCTCTTGCGATTCTTGCTGCTTCCACAAGTACATTCCTTTTTTCTTTTGTTGCCTCTTTTGTTCTATGATTCATAACTTGTGTGATATTGATATCAGGTGCAAAGCATTTAACATCCACTTCCTGCTGATCAAGCACAAGCAAACTTAAAACCGCTTCTCTTACCTCTGCACCGTCAAGGTGACCACACCCTGATAAGACCACAGCAGCTTTTAATTTTTTTTCACCCATAAAGTACCTTGATTTCATATAATCTAGATATTTTAATACAAATTCTATATTTGGAAAGGGGTATGTTATATCAATTATAATATAATTAATGATTAGTATGTATAATTAGGCATATTTATAATCAACGAAGCTGAATATGGAATCTAGCAATAGTATGTTTTTTGACACTGACTATCCAGAACTAAGAAAAGCTATTTCAGATATAATAGAAAGTATTGCACAATCCTCACAAGAGGGGAAAAAAGAGTTATTTACAACCCTATCAGAACAAGTTAAAGGGATGAACCTCAATGATTTAGGTTTAGCGATTAATGACCAAGGCTTGCAAAAGGAGGTCAACAAAGAATTATTTATAAAATTCATTGAAGAAGCGCTTGAAGGTTTAACTTCTGAAAATGTTGACTCAAAAATAATAGAAGAGGCGTTAAAATCTGTTAATCAGCAAGCAATAAGTAATGTTATAAATAATAATAAAGGTCCACTGGACAATCTAGTCAATTATTTTAAATCAGCATCTGCAAATAAAAAAATTGGAATAGCTTCTGCCGTAATGGTATTAGGAGCAGCATTTTCTCCACTTATTGTGCTTGCTACATTAATAGCACTTGTAGGTATTGGAGCACGTTATGCAGGAATAGGTATAGTAAAGGCAGGGGAAAAAATAAAAGAAGGTGCGATTGATGCAGGAAAAGCAGTGAAAAGTTTATCTAAAAATTTAGGGGATAAATTGCCTGAGGTTGGGCCAAAAAAAGATAACTTTAGTAAATTATACAACAGTTTGGCTCAAGAGATTATAGGCTATAATATGTCCGAAGAAGGTGAAAAAATAAAAAACGCCCAGAGTAAAGCAAAGGTCATAGGCATGCTTCAAAATGAAGGGCAGCGATCTGCTATACAAGAGTTAGTAAAGAATGGAACTATTCAAAATTTTTCAGAAGATGACATGAAAAAGCTTAGAGAAAAAGGTACTAGTACTTATGAAAGTGATAAGGAAGCACTTGAGGAACTTATGGAGAAATTTCAATCTAAAATTATGGCCATTGGTGAGGGTAAAATAGAGGAGGTAGAAAAAATGGTTAATGATAAAGTTAACCAAATGAAGTCACCAGTTCCTCAATTAGATAGTCCAAGTTCTGAACAAGCGAGTACAGGAGAAACCAAAACCCTCTGATGGCTTGGAGAGGGAGGGAATGGAAAAGGTAGAGATCTATTCTTTTTTATCCACTTTTTTGAGCAATCCACTTCCACATCTAACACACATCTCAGTGATTATAATATCCAATTTTTGATCATGTTTTTCTACAGGTAAATCTTTACAATATTGTTTCTCATAGGCTACACCTATAAATATTTTTCCAAGTGGCCGCAGTTTTTCTATCATTGTATCATACCAACCACCGCCAAAACCCAATCTATTAAAATGATCATCAAAAGCAATAACAGGAGTAATGATTGTGTCGGGAATTACGTCTTCATTTGTTTTGTTCCATTCCTCAAATTTTAGTAACTTATTTTTATTAGGAATTGCTACTTTATAATCTAAATCGAGTAAACTATGCATCAAAGGCACAACATCTATTTCCTCATCCATTGGAATGTAAGCTGCTATTGTTTTGCCTTTAACGTAGCTTAAGTTCTGATTAAAGAGATTAATAAGGGAATTTGCCGCATAACTGGAATAACTTTCATCAATATCTTTTCTTATAGCTCTATATTGCTCTCTTATTTCCTTTTTGTGCTGTTTAATATCTTTGAACATGATCTATCCATTTTGCAGTAAGTTTTTCTTGTAAACTATTTTGCTTCAAGCGCTCACTTAAAAAGTCAAAGTCAACACACCCCATATCCTGGTCTTGATTACTGCAACTATAAACAAAACTCCTTTCTCCTGTTTTCGCATTTATATGTTGCTGCACACACTGAGCGCAGATTTCTTTCATCATACACTGCATAGGAGAATTAACTGATGATATCGCTATGTGGCCTGATTTCAGATATGGCTTTAAAATTGTTTTTCTAGCTTCATTCACAGCTTTCATCATTTTGTCAGAACCAATAGTGATAATTTTATCTATAACGTTCAAATTAATACCTAATCTTCCTTGTTGATAAGAGACTATTGCATCAACTATATTACCATGAAAGGATTTATCTTGATCTCTGCTTGTTTCTATCAATCCTTCTTCACATGCCCAAACTACTGCATTTGATGCACGCTCTATCAGTGCTCGTTTAAATACATCACTTAACTTCTTATAGCCAGCAAAGTACAAAACCTTGTTATTATTTTCAAGACATGCCTTCCCTATCGAAAATAACACTGCATTTCCAACTCCACCACCAATTAGCATTATATTCTTCATGTGCTATTTTAACTGCATTTGTTCAAATTTTTTGAAATTTTATAGAACAAAGTAATTTATATAGTTCTATACACAAAGACAAGAACACTCTCTGACTTCAACTATACCGATAACTGATAGCTGCATTTTTACGCATATCATCTAATAACAAGTTGCTTTGTATCATAATCTTTTGTTGGTACATTTTCTGTTTGATTGCTTCTATACCCGCTACATTACTCTTGATATCACACAACATCATCAACTTTGCAGTGCCATTTTCTCTCAATTCTACTATTTCATTCACACTTGTTTTACTAAATAAAATCTGTAAATCAGGATTTAAATCTCGCATTTTTATTTCAAATTCTTTTGCGTTTGGCAGCTTAAAATTATCTGCCAATTTATCAAAATTTAAACAACTGACCTTTTGCTCCTTGAGATTATCTAATAAACTTTCTGAACCTTCAACCACAATCTGTTTTAATTTTAAAGTGCTTTCCAGCAGTGCATGATTAAGTTGTACTTTATCTATTACTTTTATAACGGAGTAACCTTCACTGAAACTGAATGGACCTGCTATGTCGCTGGTTTCTAATCCTTCTAAAACGCTCTTGAGTTTTCCTTTTAGCTGACTTAAATTAACTGTTGCTTTACGCATCTTTATTGGAGATTCTGGGTTATCACTGTTGCGTAATTTTTTTACTAAATCTTCAGCTATACCATAAACGTCCTTGTCTTTTTGATCAGGAATTATAAACTCTTGGAACGTGATAAGATAATCCGGCTTTTCTGTTTGCCTTTTTACATCATCTACTTCTTTATCGCTTATATTAATAAATGGCACAATTCTTACTTCAATAATTTTGCTCCACAGTAACTGACATTTTATTTGTTTTCTTAAAATACCAAGATCTATATTATGCTTCTCTATGTATTGATCAACTTCATTAGCCTTAAGTTTAAAACTTTGGGTTAAAAATAACATAATAGCATTATCTAACTCCTCGTTGCTCAATTTTATATTCAGCCTCTGTGCTTCATTGATAATGATAATTTCGTCTATTAGCTCCCTAAGCACTTGAGGCTTTGCTTCTTTTTGATTAACACTTTGAGTGCCAAACAATGAATTTATAAAGTTGATGCGTTTTTCGATATCTAAATTTGAAATTGGTTCACCATTTACATCTGCAACAATTTCAATCTCGGTTGCAAGCAACCTAAGTGGCAACACTATCAACAGTAAAATTAGTATTTTATACATACAAGTAAAGTTAATAACCAATTCTATAATAAATACTGAGTCAATGCTAGCCAACTTTTTAATAGTGATCTCAGTGACAATGGAAATAAAAACCATTGCAACAAAATCAGGTACGCTGGTAAATAGGCTAAAAACATGCTAATATAGCGAATTTAAACCGTGCTAAAAACAGTATACGGAAGGAGAGGGATTCGAACCCTCGATACGACTTTTGGGTCGTATAACGGTTTAGCAAACCGCCGCCTTCAGCCGCTCGGCCACCCTTCCAAATTTAGAACCTAAAGATTATATAATACCAAGACCTCTACCACCTGTCTAATGCTTTTAATTGCAATATTTGTATCTGTTCAGATGCATGGCTAATGCTGAAACAAAAATTCCAGTGCTCCCTTTCTTGTCATCCCAGTGCCCAGACACTGGGATCCAGGATTTTGATTAGCACTAAGTTGGTGAGCATATAAGTGTTATGTTAAAATATAACGTTTTTACGGAAAGTCTGGATCCCAGTGTCACGCACTGGAATGACATCGTTTACTATGTGCCATATTGCAATGTTCGTACAGTTGTGCGCGGTATAGATTCCGCTAACAAGTAGCGGAATGACGAATTTGTTGTTTTTCAAATTGTGGGCAAACCTAAGCCACTTTAGCTATAAATCAATAAAAACTAATTTCTGCTTTTTTCAATGATTTTCTTTGCTTCTTCCACACCAACCCATTCTCCAACTGCTACCGTTTTTCCCTTTTCCAGATCTTTATAATGAGAAAAGAAATGAGTAATTTTATCTAGTAGGCTTTTAGATAAGTCAGAATAGTCCTTTATATTGTCATAATAGCTATCAACACTGGAAACAGGCACTGCTAATATTTTCTCATCTTCTCCTTTTTCATCTTTAGTGAGTAATGCGCCTATTGGACGCACCGATATTAAAACACTAGATGCTAAGGGAAATTGAGTTAGCACCAAAACATCCACAGGATCACCATCACCTGCGCAGGTATTTGGTACAAACCCATAATTGCAAGGATAAGTCATTGAGGTAGATAAAAATCTGTCAACTTGTAACAACCTAAACTCTTTATTAAATTCATACTTTACAGGCTCAGCATTCGCACTTATTTCAATTACCACATTCACCGCATTTGGTCCTGCTGTTATTTTACTTAAATCCATAAATTACCTCTTAACTTAAGAATAAGCATTATACAATATATGCTTTTAAGTTGCTACATTTATGTAATTCTAAACTTATTTTGCACGGGCTGTCCTAAATTTTCATTCGTCATCTTATTGACTGTTGAAAGTGGTGGTTCCTGTGATAATTGAAATAAAGCATATACTATTACGATAGTAAGCACTTCAGCAATTACTAGATTAGCAAAATTATCCTGTGGTAGGACACCTTTTATTGGATTAAATAATTTTTGCTCCATAAAGAAATAATCAGCAACATATAACCCAACAGATAATACAAACATACCTAAAATAAGTTTACAGACTGTGTTTTTATGGTCTTTTTCTTTTTTCTTGCTGGTGATAGGATTTGGCCTACATTCATTCTCTTCTTGCAGCACTGAGTAGTATATATTATCAGGGCTCGTTATTAATTATTCAAATTCATCACTATTTTGGTTTTTTAACAGTTGCTCTAGGGTGTTTTTTGTATTTATAGGATATATTAATCCATCCATTTTCAATGCTTTCTCTTGCCGATCCACATTCTCATGGTCGATTGTATATTTATCTCTACTTGATAATCCGATCATGTGTAGTTTGCCAGCTAAGAACATTATATAGCTCTCTATTAACTGATTCTCACATATCTCTAATACTTCTCTTTTTACTGTTTTGTTAGATGACGAAAGTTCTTTATAGTGACCACCCAAAGAAAAGAACAATGCTATATCTTTATCTGCTTTTATGTCATGAATGGAATAATAGCTGCTGATAACGCACTTATTTAATGCAAATTCTCTGTCATATTTGTTTAATGTATTTCCTTCACTTAGTAACTTTCTAAGACCAATGAGTACTTTATTTTCAAAATCTTCTTCTGTTTTAAATATTGGTTCTCTCTTTGGATTTGCTAAGATGTTAAGTAAATCTAATTTTCTTCCATCTACTACTTCATTTATATATTCATTTAACTCAGATCCTTTAATAACTTCATATATTTTATCTATGACATCTTTAGTATTCAGGTTATTGTTTTCACTTAGAATTTGATAAGCTTGAGCATAAATTAAAAATAGCCCTTGTAGACTAAATTTTAAGTTAAAATATTTATCTAATGGTTCCTCTTTTTTTCTAATGAATTCAGACAAACCAAAATGATTTCTGTGATCCATAAAACGACCTAAGTCAGCATGTTGAAAGCTACCTAAAAAAATAAATAACGTCTCTAATAAATTACCCTTACCAACAATTTTTATTAGTTCTTCAATTTCTTTTATCATTGCTGAAACCTATAATGTTCTACTTTATAGTATAAGGGATACATGGCAAAATAGCAATAAATGTTATTAGACTTCTTGCATAACCCAAACTAAGTAGAAAAAGGTATAGCTATACCGCCGCGGCACTAACAAGAGATCCCGCTAACACGCAGCGGGATACTATCTACACCGTCATACCGCGATTCATTGGCGGTATCTCTCAACATAGATCCCGCTAACACGTAGCGGGATGACGAGACTTATCTTTATGCTGCCACGAACCGTCATACCGCCGCGGTATCTCTTAGCCGCTAACAAGTAGCGAAATGACAACAATCCTACGTCATACCGCCGCGGCGCTAACAAGAGATCCCGCTAGCGGGATGACGGTTGTCGTTTAGCTACAAACATTAAGAAATTTACCAAACGAAAAAAAAGGCAAAAGAAGCCCCGTGGTTGGCTAATTACTTACATTATACTTTCAAGTATGGCGTTTTTTTATTCTAAACACTTAATAACCGCGATTTAGCTGCTTTTAAGCCGCAACTAATCTAAATTATAAACGTTAAGAAATTTACTAAACAGAAAAAAAGGCAAAAGAAACCCTAGGGTAGCTAGTTATTCACTATCCATTTTTTAAGTTGGCGTTTTTTAATGTTTTAAATGCTTTATAAGCGTATTTCAGCTTGTGTAGGTAAAAACCCAGAAATTTGATAAAGACATAGAGTGCACATAGTGCAAAAAATTAAACATGAGACGCCAGATACGTGAGTTTTTTTGTCATTTAATCTGTACAGAGAAGATAAATAAATAGCTTCAGTTTCATGATAAGGGGGCTGGCGGAGTTTGTCAAGCAAGTTTTTTCGTTTCTGTTATATGGTTATGCAAGAAGTCTATTGTATGTTTACACTCTGCATTAAAGCTTTTAGTTAAGAGCATATCCATCCACCGCCGATAACTTGCTCATCTTTATACGCTACACAGGCTTGACCTGGACTGATGCCAAAGTAATCGTCGTTTAAAATGACACAGGCTTTATTTTTTTCGTCAGTTGAATGTATTGTTGCTAAACTTCCCACATGTGATGATCTCAGCTTCACAGTTACTTCCATACCTTCCTTTGGTTGTTCTAACCAATTTAACTCCTTGATCAATATTTTTTTTTGCATTAATACGTTGATCGGACCTACTATAACCTCATTATTTTCTGTATTAATTTTTATCACATAAAGAGGTTCATTGTGTGCGATACCCAAGCCCTTTCTTTGCCCCACTGTAAAATTTACTATGCCACTGTGCTCGCCTAGCACTTTTCCATTAACATCCACTATTTTACCTTTCTGTACAGATTGTGGAGCTAATTTAGCTATTGTTTTACTATAGCTTTCGGAAACAAAGCATATATCTTGACTGTCCTGCTTTTCAGAAATTTGTAAGCTGAAATACTTTGCTAATTTTCTTATATCACTTTTATAGAACCCACCTAGTGGAAATCGCAAAAGCTTCAATTGCTCTTGAGTTGTAGCAAACAAAAAATAACTTTGATCTTTACTTTTATCAATGCTTCTGCACAACTTTACCTCACCATTTTTTTCTAACCTTCTCACGTAATGTCCTGTTACGAGCACATCCGCACCAAGATTTTTTGTAACTTGCAATAGATCACGAAATTTTACCGTTTGGTTACATCTCACGCATGGTATGGGAGTTTCCCCACGCATATAGGTACTCGCAAAATCCTCTATTACTTCCTTTTTGAATATTTCCTCATAGTTTAAAATATAGTGAGGAAAGCCAACACTTTCAGCTACACGCTTAGCGTCATAAATATCCTGTCCAGCGCAGCATGCGCCCTTTCTTGCGTTAGCATTACCGTCGGTGCCATAGAGTTGAAGAGTCACACCTACCACTTTGTACCCAAGGTTATGTAGCAGTGCTGCAGCAACGGAGCTATCAACTCCCCCGGACATTGCAACAACAGCCTTGGTCTGGTGCGGAGCTTTATCTTTTAGCAGAGGTTCTATTTCAAATTCTTTTAGCATAATCGCCTTAATTTATAAACACAAACTTGGTGTCATGCAAGTAGCTGACACTGGAATCTAGTTTCTATTACACAATTTCATCGAAACAGCATACTTGTTTATAGTCAATTTTTCTGGATCCCAGTGTTGGCTACTTGGATGACATCTTTATGCTTGAGGTAAAATTTGCTATAAAATTCGATGAACTACCTTTAAAAATAATTTAATCCTGCTTAAATAAAACATGGCCAAAATAATCCATGTTTTCAAGCACTTTTCCGCTACCCAGAGCAACACAACAAAGTGGGTCATCTGCAACACGAACCGGTAATTTTGTTGTTTCACTGATAACTTTACCTAGATTACGTAATAATCCACCACCACCGGATAAAACTATTCCTCTATCGACTATATCAGAAGAAAGTTCAGGTGGAGTGCTCTCCAGCGCAGTCTTAATAGCAGAAATTATCTGATGTACAGGCTCTATTAAACTCTCTGCAACTTGGTATTCTGATAAAAGCATTTCTTTTGGCATGCCACTCACTAAATCCCTGCCCTTAATTATCATTCCCTCTTTGTTATTTTCACCTGGCAGACTGGCTGAACCTATGCTTTTCTTAATTTTCTCAGCGGTTGTTTCACCGATTAATAATTTATGATTTTCACGAATATATGACTTTATTGCCTCATCCATAATATCGCCACCTACTCTGGCAGAACGTGAATAAACAATTCCGCCTAAAGAAATAATTGCAACTTCAGTTGTACCGCCTCCTATATCAACAATCATAGAACCCTCAGGTTCAGTAACCGGGAGCCCAGCTCCGATTGCTGCAGCCATTGGTTCTTCAATTAAAAATACTTCATTTGCACCAGCACTTTCTGCTGCATCTTGTATAGCACGCCTTTCAACTGGCGTGGATCCAGATGGAACGCATATGATAATATTAGGTTTATTAACAGTGAATTTTGTGTTTGCACTGCGTATGAAATATTTTAGCATTTCTTCCGCACTTTTAAAATCAGCAATAACTCCATCCTTTAAGGGCCTTATCGCCTCTATTTCTCCAGGCGTTTTCCCAAGCATCATTTTAGCTTTTTTACCAAAAGCATAAGGAACGTAACTTCCTTTTTCTTTTATTCTTGCTACAACTGAAGGCTCATCAAGCACTATTCCCTGATTTTTCTGATAAACTAAAGTGTTTGCAGTACCAAGGTCTATAGCAATATCGCTAGCAAACAAACCTTTGAAAGTAAAAAGGCTATAAAACTTTCCGGTTAATTTTCGAACAAAATTCATACATAACTCAAGAAAACCATTTATTAAGACAAATTATACTTTTCAGATAAGTAGTAAGTAACACACTCAACGTCTAAACCCTTACCTGTTACTTTTTTTAGCAGTTCCAGGCCACACTTTGCACTGTATATATTTTGAGATAACCAACTGATAAGTAAACTAAAATCTCCTTTTATTATAGCACTTAATGATTCGTAATGATTCTTTTTAACGCAAGAGAAAATCTGCACAGCAGCAATTAAAGCAATAATTTTTATAGGAAAGTAGCCCATAACACCGCTTGCCCAATATTCATCTTGAAAATAAGTGTTTAGCTCATTTTCAGCTTTTACTGGAATTTTATAGTGCTTCATACCTTCCAGCCACGCATCATGCAGGTCTTTGACTTCCAATGTACCATTTATTATATCTTGTTCTAACCTAGTTCTCAACATAATATGAGCTAACAGACTAAATTCATCTGCATTTTTTAAAAAAGAAGAAAGGTTTATTTCATTGAAAATCAAGTACAAATTTTCAACACTGCTAACTTTCTCGTTAGTTTTGCCTTTTATAGCAAATTTCTCTTTTATGTGTGGTTGAATAAACTCAATAAATTCTCTGGATGTTCCAATCATCCTTTCCATGAATAACCCTTGAGTTTCATACATAACATGTCTCGTAATTGGACTACTTATAGAATTTTGCGCTAAACATTTTTGATAAATTGCATAACCACTATGCCGTAAAAGTGAAAATAAACCATAACAAAAATCAGATTCATCATAATCTATAGGGTAGTAATAAGAAGTACGAATCTCATTTAGTGCAATACCCATTTGCTGTAAACATAATGAGCCAAGTTCAATCTGTTTCTGAGTAGCAACTTTTTGTATATTAGTAACCTTATCCTTTTTCTGCTTTTCAATTATTTTATCTACATTTTCGCTAAAAAATTTGCCTACCTTGGGGAATACTTCCCTTATATTCTTTTCTGTGATATCAGAGTCATAGTCAGCAAGCAGTGAGTCGTATTTTGAGCATTTTAATTGCTGCGATTTTATAGAAGCTACTTCGCGAATGAGTGTGATTAAATCAGTAAAACGTTCTTTTAGTTTTTCTAAGTTACTGGTTTCAGAATGAGATAGCTTCCATAAATTTTGGCATTCAACCTTAGCTTTGGATAAAGACTTTACTAAATCAATAGGAACAGCACTGTTGCTTTTATGTATTCTCTCTATTAACTTTAGCTGCTGAGTATTTGCACTTTTTTTGTTACCAAGAGCATCTGCTAATGATTCCTTTATTGCGTCATGAGAGATAATTTCATGTCTGATTTCTTCTAGAAGACTCATTTGTTCAACTTTGTCCTCTATATTCAATTGGCTTTGGTTTAGTACTTTTAGCGTATTTTCGATATTCTTTACCCTATATAATACTTCCTCTAAAAACTTATAAGATTGCATATTTGTTCATTATTTTAGAAAACATCTGTTTAATACCGTAATAGATTAATAATAAAGTTAAAAGTATATTTGCTTAAAGTACAATAAAAAATTGTACTTTTTATTCTTTTATTGGATTTTTCTACTCAGAGTCCAGCATATTATAGGAAAATTAATTGTAAGGTTGTAGAAAAAGTATTTAGTATTTTATTTCTCTTGACTATATTACAATATGGAGAGATATTAGCTACTGAAATTAAAGTTACGCACTATTTAAAATTTATGGAGGTTTAGTAATGTGGAGTAGACTGGTTATAATGTGCTGTTTTTGTTTATTACTTACTGGTGTAAGTTCTTGCCCAAAAAAAGGAGCAAATACAACAAATAAAATAAATTCTGTTGTTAAGCAGATAGGTGATAAAAGAGTTTTCTTTGGTTATGATGAATCTAGTATTGCTGAAGTAAGTGCAGATGCATTACTTGACGTAATGGAGGTGTTACAAGATAACCCTGACGCGAAGGTTACTTTAACTGGTCACACTGACAACCGTGGTTCTCATGAATATAATCTTGCGCTAGGCGCTAGAAGGGCTGATGCAGCTAAAAAATTTATGGTTAGTTGTACACCCTACATAGAAAACAGAATAAAAACTGCTTCTAAAGGTGAAACTGAGCCTTTGGTTAATGTAAAAGATGATTCTAGAAATTCTAAATATGAAAAAGAGCATGCTAAAAATCGTAGAGTGGAATTTTCATTTTCTGGAATAAAGAAATAGTTTCTTGCATTAAAACCTGGATCCCAGTGTCAAACACTGGGATGACATAAAGAAAGGGCACTGGGGTAGACAAAAAAGGACAAACTTGTCATATTTCGTTGCTTGTTAGCGGGATCTATATATACCACAAATAAGTCGCGGTATGACGTAAGAGATCTGACCTGTCTGGCCATCAAGAGACATAATGGAATTAGAGTTATTATTTCAAAATGTGGTTAATAGTTTTGCTTTCTATAACAATCAAGTTGCAGTTGCAGTATCAGGTGGTGTAGATAGTATAGTCTTACTGCACTTAATGACTAACTGGGCAAAAAAAAACAAGCTTTCACTTCCTATAGCATTAACAGTAAATCATGGATTACGTCCAGAGTCTCAAAAAGAAGCTGATTTTGTTGTAAGTTATGCAAAGGAACTTGGAGCAAAGGAATCGTTCATATTAAATTGGGAGAAGCAAAATATTAAAGGCAATATTCAGTTACAGGCACGAAAAGCACGGTATAAGTTACTAGCAGAGTGGTGTAAAAATAATAATGTTAAATATTTACTTGTTGCTCATCACAAAGATGATCAAGCAGAAACGTTCTTGTTAAGATTAGAGCGAGGTAGTGGCGTAGATGGATTATCATCAATGGACTACAAGTCTTTCCTAAATGGTATTTATATATTTAGGCCATTGTTAAATTTTAGTCGTAGTGAAATAGAAAAGTACGCTAAGCTTCATCGGTTAAAATGGATCGAAGATAGAAGCAATCATGACTTAAAATACAGACGAACTTTATACCGTAACTTACTTAAAGCAAGTGATAATCAAGAGATTTTAACAGAGCGAATATGCCTCACAGCCCTTCATATGAAAAGAGCTGCAAAAGCGTTGATGCACTACACACGCCTTGCGTTTAATGACTGCGTTAATGTGCATGATCTTGGTTATATTGAAATTAAACTAAGTGAATTTTATCAATTGCCAGAGGAAATAGCCTTGAGGCTTCTTCTTTACTCTATAATGGCAATTGCCAGTAAACATTATAAACCAAGGTACAGCAGCCTCATTGCAATATTTAATAGAATATTGCAAAAGGATAGTAATGTTAACTGTACACTTTCTGGGTGTAAAATAAGAAAGTATGGAGAAAATATCTTAATAATTAGAGAATCGTCAAGGATACAAGAAATTACCGTAAACCTACCTTTAAATGAACCTACCCAATGGGATAACAGATTTAGCTGCACAATACTCGGAAATCAAGGGTGTTCAGTTATCATCGCTCCATTAAAAAAAACACAAAAAGTTCCTGAATTTCTGAAGGATTACAACTGCTGCCCTGAAGTTTTCTACTCTTTGCCTACAGTACAAAAAGATAGCAAGGTGCTTGCTTATCCTGATGTAAATTATAACGGAAAAAATACCAATGACGATAAGGTTCAATGCATTATTAATAGCACGATAAAACAAAATTTGGTAAGCTTGATTAGTATTTAGTTAGAAATAGAAATGAAAAAATTTTTAGAAGGCTTATTGATCTGGTTAGTAATTATTGTTCTTATTTCAGTTGCTTATATTCAATTCAGCGGAAATGTAGGTAAAAGTAAAACAATTATACCTTTTTCGGAATTTTTAACTAGACTAGAAGACAATGATGTAGAAAATATTGTCATAAAAAACCAGAGCATTGAAGGCAAGTTCAGGGACGGTTCAAGTTTCAATTCAAGCGGTGTCATATATAGCGACCTAATAAAAAATTTACATGATAGAAAAGTGAGATTCTCCTTTTCAACTGGAGATTCTGCCATGAACGTAATTGGTGGATTACTTATCTCATGGGTCCCAACATTTATCTTTATTGGCTTTTTGCTATTCTTTCTTAAACAAACACAAGCGGGAGGCAACAGAACTATAAGCTTTGGCAAGTCAAGGGCTAGACTCATGACTAGTGGAAAAAAAGTAACATTTGATGATGTTGCTGGAATTGATGAAGCAAAAGAAGAGCTAGTAGAGATCGTTGATTTCCTTAAACAAAGGCAAAAATTTCAAATATTAGGTGGAAAAATACCAAAAGGGTGCCTTTTAATTGGCTCTCCTGGAACTGGTAAAACTTTACTTGCTCGTGCAATTGCAGGAGAAGCTAATGTGCCATTCTTTAGCATTTCTGGATCTGATTTTGTTGAAATGTTTGTTGGTGTTGGTGCGAGCCGTGTTCGTGATATGTTTGATCAAGGCAAGAAAAATGCTCCTTGTATAATTTTTATAGATGAGATAGATGCGGTGGGTAGACATCGTGGCATTGGTCTTGGTGGCGGCAATGATGAAAGAGAACAAACATTAAATCAGTTATTAGTTGAGATGGATGGCTTTGAGTCTAATGAAGGTGTAATAATAATTGCTGCGACTAACCGTCCGGATGTCTTAGATCCAGCACTGCTTAGACCTGGTCGTTTTGACCGACAGATTACTATTTCTTTACCCGATATAAATGGGCGTGAAAAGATATTAAATACTCATATAAAGAAAATATCAATAGCACCAGATGTAAACGTGAAAACAGTTGCAAGAGGAACACCAGGTTTTTCAGGGGCTGATCTAGCAAATTTGGTGAATGAATCTGCACTTATCGCTGCAAGAAGAAACAAGAAAATTGTTACCATGGATGATTTTGAATATGCACGTGATAAAGTAATGATGGGCGTAGAAAGACGATCCCTAATTATGACAGAAGAGGAAAAGAGACTGACTGCATACCATGAAGCTGGTCATGCGATAATTGCGGTTAATATGCCTGCTTCTGATCCTATACACAAGGCAACAATCATTCCAAGAGGTATGGCCTTAGGTTTAGTTATGAGACTACCGGAAACAGATAGAGTGTCCCACACAAGAGAAAAGCTGATAGCAGATATAACTGTTGCCATGGGTGGCAGGGCAGCAGAAGAGTTAATTTTTGGCTACGATAAAGTTACAAGTGGCGCGTCTTCTGATATACGACAAGCATCTAACATAGCACGTGCTATGGTAAAAAAATGTGGAATGAATGATGAGATAGGGCTAGTGTATCACAATCGTGAGCAGCAAGATCCACAACATCCTCATATGACATCTGAAGATACGCTAAAGCTCATAGATGAAGAAGTGAAAAAAATCATATCTTCTTGCTATGAAAAAGCAAAAGACATTTTGACCAAGCATAAGAAAGGCTTAGAGCTTATTGCTGAAAATCTACTGGAGTTTGAAACTTTAACAGGAGATGAAATAAAGGATATACTAAACGGAAAAAAAATTGTTAGAGAAGAAAATGAGAAGAATGAGAAAGTAAAAAAATCCTCTCTCTATGAGAGTTGACCTCATCTTAAAAATGCTAATCAGCTAACGCTGCAATAAAACATTCAGAATTGTAACTGTCAATATAAATTGTATTAAAATATTCATAATATTGCATTTTCATCACAATAATGCTATCATTCAGTTAGTATTAATGTTTAATGAGGTGTGAGTAATGATTGATATAGCTTCTATTGGTGTAAGTACAGTTATTGATCAGAATTATAGAAGAAAAGCACAATTATGTTTATCAGGATTATTTGTAACTGTGTCAATAGCAACTGTTACCTGGTTTATTTTCCCTGCGTCACAAAATGTATTAGCTCCGTTTTTACTTCCGGCTATGTTCTTGCTCTTCACTTTATCGATGGGTTATTACATGTTCATATTTAGTTGTGAAGAAAAATCTTTGGTAAAGAATGTTCTTGGTATGGTTGAACCGGCTGAATCGGTAAAGAGAGTGCATTGCCAAGAAAATATTAAGTCCTTATTAGCAGAAGTGAGAAGTACTACGAAAGATAGGTTTCGTAACGTGCTTGTTAATCTTTGTTTTGAAGATCGTAGTAAAGCACACAAACTTGCATTATATGTGAAAGAAATTGACGATATTGTGTCTTCAATAAAAAATAAAGACCTCTTAGACCATTTTGATCAATTTTTTACTATTACTGAAGTAAGCAATAAAAAAAATAGAAGTGAATTAATGAACCTCGCAAGGGCATATAAGATGATAAGTGAAGAAGATCCAGACAAAATACAGGATTTTTTAGCTACTCAAACAAAAAGTTATTCATATGAAATAATGTTACCTGAAATTGATAATTTTCTATCACAAGCTAGGTGATTTTATCAATAATTTCATTGTGTACGTGATTATCATTTTTTGTTTCAATTCCAGTGATAACACTGCACCTAACGGTCTCTTTTATGGCTATTTCCTGAAATCCTTTTCTGACCTTATTGTAAAAATTAACATCCATTTCTTCATATTTATTCTTGTCTTTTGCTCTATTTAACCCAACTTTAACATCAATATCTAGAATGAATGTAATATCTGGATATTTAATTTCCACTAGCTTATGTAAGTCCCTTATTAGCCCTAAGTCAACTCCAAACCCATATCCTTGATATGCAATAGTTGAATCAATAAACCGATCACAAATCACTATTTTTCCTTCTGCAAGAGCTGGTAATATTAATTTTTTCATATGTTCGCGCCTCATCGAGATAAGTAGCAAGAGTTCAGAAATAGAATCAATATTATTCGTTAACAATACTCCTCTTACCTTCTCTGCAAAGTTAGTGCCACCTGGCTCTCGAGTCAATACCACATTATTTTCGCCGCGAATTTGCTTAAAATGATTTGCAAGTAGCTTAGATTGTGTTGTTTTACCAGAGCCGTCTATTCCTTCGAAAGTTATGAACATAAGTTTTATAATTATAATACTAAAAAAGAATATGCAAACAGTATACATAAAAACCGTTTGACATTTAAATAATAAGACCGTAAATTACATGTGGTATAATAATAGTCTATGGTTGCTCTGAATACTCCTAAAGTCGATTTTAGTTTTACTGCAAAAGATTTTAATCTTTTGGGAGTAGACAATAAATATTATGCATTAAGTGACTGTTGTGGAAAAAATGGTCTTATTATAATGTTTATATGCAATCACTGTCCTTACGTTCAGTCAATTATTAGCAATCTGGTAAGCGATGTTGATCAATTGAAAAAAGATTATCAGGTAAACACCATTGCAATAATGCCAAATGATGTAAATGAATATCCAGAAGATTCCTTTGAAAATATGATTAATTTTGCCAAGGAAAATAAGTTTATATTTCCATATTTAATTGATAGTACACAGAAAATAGCTAAAGAATACGGGGCTGTTTGCACTCCTGACTTTTTCGGCTTTAATTCCAATTTAAACCTTTGCTATCGTGGACGTTTTAACGACACAAAAAAAGAAAAGGTTCAAAGCTATGAAGTAGGAAGTAGTGACTTATTTCAAGCTATGAAATTTATTGCAGAAACTGGTAATTCTCCAATTGACCAAAAATCAAGTATTGGCTGCTCAATTAAATGGTCTAATTCTACAGGTTAAATATCATGCACAGTGGCTCTCAGCATTTGTTTGATATTATAATTTTGCTTTCTGCTGCTGTGTTTATAGTCATAGCATTTTGGAAAATGAATATTAGTCCAGTGCTTGGTTACTTCGTTGCAGGTGCAGTTATTGGTTCTCACGGATTTAATCTGATACACTCAGCTGAAGCAATGGATAATCTTGCAGAATTTGGTGTAGTTTTTCTATTATTCATTATAGGCCTTGAATTGACATTTGAACGCCTGATCGCTATGCGTATTCATGTATTTGGGTTCGGTTCTCTTCAAGTTATAGTTACCATGGTAGCAATATGGTGCATCGCTCTTGCTTTCGGAGTGAATACGAATATAGCAACAGTTATTGGTGGTGGGCTTGCGCTATCCTCAACAGCAATAGTGTTGCAGGTTCTGCAAGAAAAAGGTTCTCAAGCAAGTCAGGTTGGTAGGTTGTCGATAGCAGTGCTATTAATGCAAGATTTTGCAGTGGTACCATTAATAGTATTGGTACCTTTACTTACTGGCAATTCTGAGCACAGCCTGATAAGCTCATTGGCAGGTTCATTGGTGCAAGCAGCTATTGCATTAGTGCTGATATTTATAACTGGTAGATTATTGCTTAGACCTTTATTTTCGGTTATTGCTAAAATGGAAAGTAATGAGATCTTTATATCAACAACGCTTTTAATAGTATTAGGAGCAGCATTTATTACTGAGCAATTCCATTTATCGTTAGCATTAGGTGCATTTGTTGCTGGATTGTTAGTTGCAGAAACAGAATATAGACACTCAGTAGAACACGCAGTATTGCCATTTAAAGATTTGTTTCTTGGCTTATTTTTCATGACTGTTGGTATGTCCATCAATACCGAACTTTTACTCAATAAGTTACCACTAATTACTTTATTATCGATTATCCTTATCGTTTTAAAAACATCTATTATATATATATTGTGTAGATTTTTTGGGTTTAAGAGTGCACCTGCTATACAAGCTGGGTTACTGCTTTCACAAGGCGGTGAATTTGCGTTTATTTTGTTTCGCTTAGCAGATGAGCTAAATGTGCTACCAAGTGAAATCGCTCAAGTACTTATGATGGTAACTACAGTAACCATGGCTTTCACTCCTCTTTTATCGGGGCTTGGAGATTGGGTAGCAAACTCATTTAGCACTGAGAAAACAATATTAGATGATGAAGCTGTTGAAACAGATACACAAGATCTTTATAACCATGTGATAGTTGCTGGATTTGGTAGAGTGGGATATATGGTAACAAAAATGCTTACGGCAGAGCATTTAAGTTACGTTGTTGTAGATATTCAATCGAAAATAGTCAAAGAAGGAAAAAGTGATAGTTTTCCTATATATCTTGGAGATGTTACAAGATGTGAAATTTTAAAATCGGTAGGAATAGAAAGAGCTCAAGCTCTCGTTATTTCAATAAAGAATGAAGTTACTATAAAAAAAGTTGTTTCTTTAGTTGCAGCAAATTTTCCGCATGTAAATATTGTAATACGCTTACCAGATCTGAGTAATGTGGAGGTTTATAGAGATCTAGGAGCTAGTAAAATTATTCCTGAAACATCTGAGATAGGATTGCAGCTAGGTGGAGCTGCACTGAGCCTTAGTGGTATTAGCGAAAGTGGAGTTACGTCTTTAAAAAGTAGATTCAGAAAAGGCAATTACAGTATGTTAAAAGACCTTGGTAGTGATAAAGATGAATAACTACTTCTCTAATTTTATGTACAGAAAGCTTCAAGCTTTATTGAGGTTTTGCCTATAGTAAATTACGCACATAATCAACCAAATTAAGGAAAGTGCAAACCAAGTGATTGCATATTCCAAATGCTTCATTGGCTGTATAGCTACTTTGCTGCCAAAATTGTTCGGCCACAATACACACTTCTCTAGCTTAATACCTAACTCATTGGAAATTTCTTCTGTACTCAGGGTAAACCATGTATTCGAAGCAGTATCGTTCTTGATAAACCAATTTTTACTTTTATTGCTATCGCAATATAAAATTCCATCTGCAACTACTTTTTCAATTTTTACTTTTTTCTCCTTTTTTTCTCCGACTATTCCTTTATTCACCAACATGTAACGTCCAGTGGTGAGCAACATAGGAGACAGCACGTGATAGCCGTGTTGCCCTGCAAAAACATATAGTTCTATGTCACTTAGAATCCCATCAATCTTGACATGCCTATAGTTAAATTTTTCAAGGTCGTTATTGGGCAACAGATGAACAACAGGAAGACTCATATTTTTGATAATATTATTCTTCCAGTTCAATCTGAATACTTGCCATAATCCTAATAAAAAAAGGAGCAAGCAAGGTACAATTAAAATAAATACTATTTTTTTTAACACTCTATATTTGTGTTCTTAAATAGTTTTCAACACCCATTAGTTCAATAAGGTCAATCTGTTTTTCAATCCAATGGAAGTGCTCTTCTTCATTTTTTAACATCTCTTCTAATAACATTACACTAACAAAATCTTTTTCTTTCTCAGCGATAGAAATCGTTTCTTTGATATCCTTAATACCTTTTCCCTCTAATTTCAAATTAGCTTCTAAGATTTTCCGTATTGTGTCTTTTGTAAACTTTCCATCATGCTTTGATATTTCGTTTGTATCCTGAAAATTTGGAACTCCTTTGAATAACAAAATTCTTTCTGCCAACTTGTTTGCATGTTCAAGTTCTTCGTTAAGCTCATTTTTTACCTTTTCTGCAAATCTATTAATTCCATTGTTTTTGAGAATCGCAAAATGCAAAAGATACTGGCGTACAGAAGTTAGCTCATTGGTCAATAATTTGTTCAAATGTTTTACTATCTCTTCATTCATAATCTTCCCTTAGTTCAATTCATCAGCATAATTTATATGATAACGATAGTTATAGCAACTCATTTAATATTTCCTTTGATAACAACCGTATTAAATAGCATGTCGTGGTATGTCTGTTTTTTCTTAGAGAAGCAAGCAACTAGATACCAGCAAAGAGTGAGCAGCACCTTTAATATAGTGAGTAGCACTATTAATATATCGAAAGCGTTTATTAACACGTCCTGTTCTTGGAAAAGCTCGATGAGGATAACTATTATGTTATATAATAGAGAAAGAAAAAACTGAGAAATGCTTCTATCAAATGCTAAACTCAAATCTATTTTAGAACCGTCCAAGCTTATGGTATGTATGTTCATTAATTGCTGACCAGGAGTTGCTTGGGCTTTTGAAGATATAAAATATGTGAAGTAACTGCAATCTATACACATAGATGAAATTAACGGAAAATTCTTTAACAATAGTCTGATTAATAAGTTTGGAATTAATAAAATTGCTCTATCTATCAAATATGCGCAAAAGCGTCTTATTATACTGGCAATCTCTGTAACAGTGGTCATTACCTATCTTCTAAATACTTTATTATAAAATCTGTAAGTTTATCAAAATGTTGAAAACATAACAAATCTTCATAACCGCTTATTGATTGACCGTATATAATAGGTAAACAATTGGCATTTTGTGCACACAGAACATCTGTGATGCTATCACCAACGAAAAACACATTTTCTCTATTTATAGGCAACGTACTCTCTTCTAGTGCAAATAGCAGTGGGGTTGCAGATGGTTTATCTTCTGCAGTATCGCATGACCCAACCACTCTTTCAAAGTAGGAATCTAGTTTAAAATAGGCAACTTCTTTACGTAAATTAGTATTTTTCTTATTACTTACTATTGCTAGATAAATATTGTGGCTTTTCAGTGTCTGCAACATTTTCTCTACTCCTTGATTCAAAGCAATGTTTTGCAATAGTGCATCATCTAAATATTGTTGATATATCTGATTCGCTTTTTTCCACTGATCGCCAAATAAATTGACCATATAGCTCTTTCTCGACTCATGGGAATTTCTATCAGCAGCTTTATTACTATACCCCATTGAGTTTATGGTATGCTTAATAGCATTAAAAATATTATCTTGAGTGTCAACTAAGGTATTATCCCAATCGAATATTACTGCTAATGAGCTATCTTTCATCTCTTATATAATTATACATTTTAACTTAATAAGTAAATAGCATTTTAATGAAAAAGATATAAATAGGACGCCCTTGATAAACACTTTTTACCACAAGTTATGTTAACTGTTTTTTATATAATTAGCTAATATACTGATTATATGATATGTTTTAATAGGTAACAGGTATGGCCCAGACATCTAAAGAAAGTGTTGAAAAAAAGTTTAAAGATGTTTTTGAACGTTCTCCAGGTGCTTTTCCAGAAGGTACCTCATTAGAAAAGAAGGTTAATTATATCGCAAAAGGAACAGAGGCTCTAAAAGCTGTGAAAAGTAAGGAGCTTGAGAACAAAATGAAAAACGTTGCAGAATTGAGTCAGAAATTTGAAAGTCAAAAAGGACGTGCAGATGAAAAAGTACGTCAAGATTTTGAAAGAATTGCTGAGCTTGACCAACAATATAAAGGGAAGGGCATCTTCACAAGTGAAAAAGTTGCAGAGCCAAAAAGTGACAAAAAACTCCAAGACACTCCGAGAAAAACTACAACAGCAGTTAAAGACCTTGAACATAATACACAAAAAAAGACTACTGAAGCTTCTGTGCAAACAGCATCAGAGCACGATTCACAAACCGTTAATCCCTCAGTAAGCAAGAGTTCTGTAAAAGAGAAGCTCAACACTGAGCCGGACAAAAAAGATAACACGCCTCAACCACAAGAAAATCAAAAAGAAGAAGGGTTTTTGAGTCTTCTGAAGCGCTTTGTTAAGAAAATATTAGAAAAATTTTTAGGTGAAGGTGAAAAGGATGTAGAGAATGCTCGTGGCATGAAAGAAGATGCTCAAAGAGATACGTCAAATAACGAAGAGCAACAAAAGAGTAAGCAGCTTGATGAAATTTTAAAGGACAAAAGTGTAAGCGAGGGTTTGAAGCAGGCAACAAAGCTTGAAAACCCGGCAATAACGCCTGTTAATACTCCTAAAGTGAATGAAGTAAACACGGGTCGTGAAAGGTGATCCGCTTTCAAGCTTCATTATACCGCCACAAACCGTCATACCGCCGCGGTATCTCATCCGCTAACAAGTAGCGGGATGACGATTGTCAGGGTGTCATCCCAGTGTCCCTATGATGTCATCCCAGTGCCCTGACTACTTGGATCTAGCAAGCTTTGCTTGCAAATAAGTCTAATACGCGTCGCGTTTTATGCCAAAACACAATTGGAGTTACATGCAAAATAGATCCCAGTGTCAGCTACTCGGATGACAAAAAAAGGAGCACTGGGATGACACCATTTGTTGTATTGAACAAAGTTCGTACTTAGCTTCATGTTAGCTATAAACATTAAGAAATTTACCAAGCGAAAAAAAAGGCAAAAGAAGCCCCAGCTAATATCTATTTTAGAACATTGGCGTTTTTTAAGTCTTAAACACTGCAATTTAGCTGCTTTTAAATGCAACTCACCTTAGTTTAAATGTTTAAGAAATTTACTAAGCAGAAAAAAAGGCAAAAGAAACCCCGTGTTAGCTAGTTGTCACTCCCTAATCCTGCAAATTGGCGTACTATACTGTCTTAAACGACTTATAAGCGCGTTTCAGCTTGTGTAGGTAAAAACCTAGAAATATTGTGAAGACATAAGGTGCACATAGTGCAAAAAATTAAAAATAAGACGCCAACTACGTTGTTTTCTTGCTGTTTAATCTGCACAGATGAAGATAACTGAATACCTTCAGTTTCATGATAAGGGGGCTGGCGGAGTTTGTCAAGTAAGTTTTTTCGTTTCTAACGGTTGTTGCCAAAAACTATGCAAGAAGTCTATTGACAGGTGATTAAATTATAATGTAGCCTATCGCCGTATATCCGGGGGTGGGTTGTTGTGAGGCTTTTTCACTTTTTATTCTTGTTAATGTGTTTTTCTCTGTATTACTATGCGGGTTTTATATTTTCGCCCTGCCCAAAAGCTACGGTTTGCTTTTCACCTGGAGAAGATTGTGCTGTACCGATAATCAACGTAATAGATCAGTCTAAAAAATCTATCTTAGTTCAAGAATATACATTTACTCTTGGAACAGTTGCAAAATCTTTGATTAATGCTAAAGAACGCGGTGTTGATGTTAAAGTCATCTTAGATAAATCGCAACTCTACTCAAAATATAGTGTTATAAATGAATTATTTTCAGGTGGAGTACCAATTTGGATCGATGATAAGCCAAAGATTGCTCATAATAAGATAATGATTGCTGACAATCAAAAAGTCATCACAGGGTCATTTAACCTTAGTAAGACAGCTAAAAAAGGAAATGCTGAAAATTTATTAATTATTACAGATTATCCTGAATTGATTCAGCAGTATGTGAAAAACTGGGAGGCACGAATGTCACAATCTTACAAATACGCTCCCAACTAATCGAGAGCGCTTGCTCAAAATCAGTTTTAAAAACAGCAAGGGAGAGCTTTTTTGATTGATTGGCATAATGATTATGATATAATGAACTAAAAATTTAAGGAATAAAGTAATGGATTATATAAATGATGCTGCCGGTAGCTACACTGCTATTCATGATTTTTTTCAAAACAACGGTGTTGGAGATTACAAAGTTCAATCCAATTATGGTGGGGTGCCGTATGCTACTGATGAGTACGTGCATTCTGGCGATAAATTTTGGAGTAATAATTTCATAGACTCACATTTTGGCAGGGAAATAAAAATGTATCCTCAAAGTGAACTTTTAGCTAAAGAATATGCTGGAAATACGTTGCCAGTTTCAATATCACTAGATAAGGATTTAATAAAAATGAAGGAATGTCAGAAAAAAACGAAATTTGTGGAACTAGAAAGGGAGTCAGGTGATTTAGTGCATGATAAGCAAAAGTATGTAAAGTGTTACACAACAAAGCTATCATATGATGATGTACATATTTACAATAACGATAAAGTTTCAACATTTAGCATAAAATACGGCGTGCCAAATGATCCGAAATACAGTTTAAATATAACATTTACAAAGGTTAATGATAATAAACCAGGATTTTGGCAGAAATTTAAAAATATGTTTTAACGTGACCATTCACTGGTTTTTACTCAATCAACCAACAACAGTTAATATCAAATTTTTATAATTAAAAAATATGCTATTTTTTAAAACTTTCATTCTCATTGACTCTGTCAACTTCACAAAACAACTCTTGGACCAAATGTATCTGGCATAACACCTTTTGGTAACTTGCTATTTCTTTTTTTCCGCATCTCCGACAACAGCCATTGATATTCCACTACATAAGGCTTGATTTTTGGTAAATCAACTTTTTTATGAATAATACTATGCTTCTCCTTAAATTGACCATTTACCCTAAACGCTATTAGCTTCCTTAAAATTTACATTAATGCCTATTTTGCCTAAACTGAAGCGTCTTTTCCAATTTTTTCTAGCATCAACTCAGCAGCTTTTTGTTCAGCAATCTTTTTACTAGAAGCGCATGCAGAAACTTTACCATAATCTTCTATGCAAACTGATATAGTAAATTCAGGATTGTGCGCTGGTCCAGTTTGTTTTACAAGCTCATACTCTGGTAAAGGCAATTTGTTTTTCTGAGTCCACTCTTGCAGTGAGGTTTTAGGATCTTGAGGGGGGTCAAGCATGCCTTTAGCTAGCTTTTCCCAATATTGGATAATAAATTTTTCAACATTTTCAAGCCCGCCATCAATATAAATTGCACCTATTAGTGCTTCAAGCGAGTTTTCTAAATTTTTTAAGTTACATCTCCCTCCATTGCAGCGTTCACTATTATTCATGATGATAAAGCTGCCTAATTTTATTTCTTTAGCAACATTAGCAATGGTGTTGCCACAAACTAAATCCGTCTTTCTTTTTGCCAATGCTCCTTCTTTTTCTTCAGGAAATAGTTTAAACAGTGTGGCAGATACAACCATATTCAAAACACTATCGCCCAAAAACTCTAGTCTTTCGTAGCTTACAATCTGGTTTTTGCTATTCCTTTTATTTACGCTTGGGTGAGTTAGTGCCTCTTCTAATATTGCATAATTTGTAAATTTATAATCAATGATCTTAGATATTGCATCATTCAAACTCTTCATACCCATTATTTAAAAGAAAAGCACTTTCTACCACCTTTATACCAGAGAATTAGTTTTATTTTATTAAAATAATACCACCAACTTTCAAAATTAATGTATACAACCCACCACCTCATTAATGTTACTAAATCCATCTCTCCTTATTAGTTCTGCAAGTTCTAGATTAATTTTGTTTACAACTTGAGGTCCGTGGTATATGAGAGCAGTGTACAACTGCACCAAAGAAGCTCCTGCCTTTATTTTTTTATATGCATCAGCACCACTTGAGATTCCTCCGCACCCTATCAATAATATTTTGCCCTTAGTAAATTTGTACATATCGCCCAATAACTCGGTTGAAAGTTTAAACAGCGGTTTGCCACTCAACCCACCACTCTCATTATGGTGAGAATGCAGATTATCTCTACTTACCGTAGTGTTGCTTACTGTTAATCCGTCAATCTTATATTCCAACGCAAGCTCAGCGATATTTTCTTTCGTTTGCTGATCTACATCTGGTGAGATTTTTAATATTATTGGTATGGATTTAGAATTATCAATTGATTTTCGGGTTAGAGTTACGGATTTCAACAATTCCGATAATTCTTGCTTATTGTGCAGATTGCGTAAATTAGGCGTGTTTGGGGATGAGATGTTCAGCACTATATAATTGCTCTTTCCATATACTATCTTTATTAAGTCAACATAATCGCTGATTTGGTCCTTTGATGTACTGTTTTTTCCTATGTTGATGCCAAAAATGCAGTCATCAAGCTTGGTTTCACCTATTTGTTTAAGAAAATAGTCTATTCCTTTATTGTTAAATCCCAATCTGTTAATTACCCCTTGATCTTTAATTAACCGAAAAATTCTTGGCTTTTTGTTTCCATATTGTGGATTACGAGTTACAGTACCAGTTTCAATAAACCCAAAACCAAATGAGAGCATAGGCCTTATAACTTCTGCATTCTTGTCAAAACCTGCAGCCAGACCTACGGGGCTTCTGAGCTTATTACCAAAAAAATTCACACTCAAAGATTCTGGTAGCTCTATAGGATTCTTATAAGGCATTTTCTTTAATGCCATAATTGCCAAAGAGTGAGCAACTTCGGGCGGTAGTAAAAATAGTAAATTACGTTTGTAAAACACTTTGCTTATTTTTAGTTTATTTTTTACCATGAAACGCTATAAGAGTATAACCATAACTTGAAAAGAAATTGATTTTACTATGGACAAGCTTTCTCTATAGGTTACACACTTAAAGCTACTGTTAACTTTTACAAGATATAGAGAATGAAAGAGGCCGGGACCGGAATTGAACCGGTATAAAAGGATTTGCAGTCCTCCGCATAAGCCATTCTGCCACCCAGCCGTTTTTTATGTGTAGATATCCATTATATCTTTTAGCATAGATAAAGCCTCCTCCCTTTTGCGTTGAAAAGTGTTACGTCCAATGATTGAACCATTACCGCCACCCTGCTTAATTTCTTTCGCTTCATTGTATATGTTATCTACTTCCTTCGATTCACCACCAGAAAAAACTACTATTCTTTTCCCTGCAAAACAAGACCTTTTAACATATTCAATTCTTTTAGATAATGATTCAATATTTTCTGTTTCTATTTTCTCCCTTTCCAAATATTTAGTTGGAAGTTTTACTTTTATTATATTAGCGCCAAGCAAAGCTGCCATGTGCGCAGCATAGGCAATAACATCAACTGCTGTTTCACCTTCTTTGGAAATCCCTTCACCGCGTGGATAAGACCATAGCACTACTGCAAGTCCATAAGATTTGGCTTCAGCTATGATTCCACGGGCTTCCTCCATCATATCGAAACACTTAGCAGAACCAGGATATATAGTAAATCCGACAGCTAAGCATCCCAAACGCAGCGCATCTTTCACAGAAGAGGTTATTGCCTGATCAGAGGTTAGATCCTTTGAATGTAAAGAGTTGGAACTATTAAGTTTCAAAATAAGTGGGAGCATTCCAGCATAAGTTGCAGCACCAGCTTCAATCATACCAAGTGGAGCAGCATATGCACTTACTCCCGAATCAACCGCAAGCTGAAAATGATAATGTGGGTCATAAGCATCAGGGTTAACTTCAAAACTTTTAATTGGACCATGCTCAAATCCTTGATCTACTGGCAGAATCACTAACTTGCCAGTGCCGCCAAGCTTTCCATGCATGAGAATACGAGTAAGATTTGCTTTTACCCCAGGGTTTTCACTTTCGTAGTAGCTTAGGACTTGTTTTACTTTATCACTTATCACTATAATTCAAATTGAATTTAAGTTGTAGATTGTAACAAAGATGAAGTTCAATACAAGGATTTTAAACTATATCAAAAGCAATTTTATTTTCTACTTTATTCATATAGATTCTTAATTTCTTTCCTTTTATTAATTTACGATTCAGTATTTCTTCCGCTAAGTAACTTTTTATCTCTTTTTCAATAAGTCTCTCTATCGGACGTGCTCCCATTTCCTTACTATAACCTGTTTGTGCAAGATAAGATTTCACTTCATCTTCTACCAAGCAGTTTATGCCTTTTTGCGTCAGCTGCTTTTTCAGTTCCTGAATAAATTTATCTACAATATGCAGAATTATATCCGCATTTAAGTCAGAAAAAGAAATAATCGCATCAAGACGATTACGAAATTCAGGGCTAAAAACCTGTTCTATCGCTTTTTCACTATCACCAGTGTTAAATTTTTTATGCCCAAAGCCAACAAAACTTTTGCTGCGTTCAGCTGCTCCTGCATTAGTTGTCATAATTAAGATTATATTGGAAAAGTTAACTTTACGTCCGTAAGTGTCTGTAACGCAACCATAATCCATAATTTGTAGCAATATATTATAGATATCGCTATGAGCCTTTTCAATTTCATCAAGCAGCACAACACTATATTGATTATTAGATACAGACTCTGTGAGTAATCCACCCTGATCATAACCTACATATCCAGGAGGAGAACCAATCATCCTTGATATCGTATGAGACTCAATATATTCGGACATATCAAAGCGTATAAGATTCATGCCCATGCTTTCTGCTAATTGTTTTGCTAGCTCGGTTTTACCAACACCGGTTGGCCCTGCAAAAAGATAATTTGCTAAAGGCTTATTGTAATTTCTCAACCCAGATTTAGCAATTTTAATAGAATTAACAAGAGATTCTATTGCCTGCTCTTGGCCAAAAATCACCTTCTCTAGATTAGCTTTTAAAGACTTTACTTTCTGCAAATCATCAGATTCAGATCCGCAAGGCACATTTGTAATTCTAGTAATGGTATTCTTAATATCTCTACTATTTACAATTTTACCCCTGTTTCTTAGCAATTTACAATATGCCCCTGCCTCATCAATAACATCAACCGCTTTATCAGGTAATATTCGCCCAGTAATATACTTATGCGAAAGTTCAGCCGCAGACCTAATGGCATTCTTTGTATAATATACTCCATGATACCCTTCATAGTAGTGCTTTATACCATCTAGTATCTTTATCGTTTCGTTAACAGAAGATTCCTTAACATTAATTTTTTGAAACCTCCTCGCTAATGCTTTATCTTTTTCAAAACTATTGCTGTATTCTCTATATGTAGTTGCACCTATACAACGCAGTGTACCTCTTGCAAGCGCAGGTTTGAGTAGGTTACCTGCATCAAGAAAGCTACCACTTGTAGAACCTGCTCCAATGATAGTGTGTATTTCGTCAATAAAAAGGATAGCACCTGGTTTTGCCTCAATCGCTTTTATTATAGATTTTATTCTCTCTTCAAAATCACCTCTATAGCGTGTCCCTGCAAGGAGTGACCCTAAATCCAAAGCATAAATTATACTGGACCTGAGCGCACTTGGAACACTGTTTTCAATGATTTTGAGTACCAAACCCTCAACTATTGTGGTTTTGCCAACACCTGGATCTCCAACATATAAAGGGTTGTTTTTTCTACGCCTCAATAATATTTCTATAGTGCGATTTAATTCATAATCACGACCAATAACATAATCTATTTTTTTGCTTCTTGCATAGTCATTTAAATTTTTACAATAACTTTGTAGAATTTCCTCATCTTTTAGTAGCTCACCTTTATTTACTGTAGTAGGAGCATCATTATTTTTATCAAGTTTTACTTTATGATTAGTGGTGTATTCATCTATATCGTTAGAGTATTTCATGTTAGATATGTGGTAAATCAAATTGGAATCTTTCGCACTTTGTTTCTGCAATAGATCTTCAACGTATAAATCTTGCCCAGACAAAATTTCTACTAGAACACTTGCTCCATTTATTTCTTTTTTCCCCAAGCTATGAGCCCGTATTATTGCTCTGTGTATTATGCATTGAAACATTGAGCTAGGTTTAACTCCACTGATAATCAATTCAGAACTGCTTTGTAAAAACCCTTTTATATTATTATTATAATCATTAGCCTTAATATTGCATCTTGATAGAATGTTATCCATACTGATGATTTCATCGGCTCTGATATTACATCTTGATAAAACGTAATTTACATCCACGTCTTTAGTTAACGCCAGCAATAAATGTTCTACTTTCGCATATTTAAGATTAAAATTAGAAGCAATGAATAGTGCTCTATTCAAACTTGCCTCTAAGTTTTTGGAAATCATCTCCTATTCTCTTTAAAAGTGGGAACTCATATATAATGAATAGCACACAATTATTAAAAAAATTGAAATCCAGCAGTTCGCTGTAGCCAATTTGAATCCCACTCTGGATCTACGTCATAGCACCGCAATATCTCAGCATAGATTCCGCTAATGAGTAGCGGAATGACAAGTTTTACGCTTATCAAATTGTAGGTAAATCCTATTTAATACGCTTTTTCTAGTACTCTGCTTTTCTTCTTAAATGCATTGATCTTTTTTCTACCGTATTTAGTCTTTAACGTACTTGGCCTTTTAAAGACCTTTTTGCTGTTACGTTTTTTAAATTGCACACTACAATCAAAATTTAGCTCTCCTTCTTTGTCTGCCAGTGCAGGCAGTCTTCTCTTATCTTGAGGTGTAACAAAAGATAGCGCATACCCTTCAGCTCCAGCGCGTGCAGTTCTACCTATACGATGAATATAGTCAGCTTGCGATTGTGGTGCATCATAATTGATAACATGTTGAATGTGGGGAATATCAAGGCCGCGAGAAGCAACATCTGTTGCAACCATGATTTGATTACGGCCACGACGAAAAGAATTAATGACCCTTTCGCGCTTGTGCTGCCTTAAATCACCATGAATTGCTAAAGCGCTATAGTCATCTTTGTGCAATCTGTTAGCTAGCTGATCCGCTCCTCGCTTTGTTTTGACAAAGATAATGATTGATCCTTCGCGCTGACATAGTTGTGTAACAAGCTTTTCATATTTTTCTGATTCTGATGCATAAACAATTTCTTGCTTAATTTTTACAGAAGTTGTAACCTCACAATCAACAGAAATACGTTCTGGTCGATTAAGGTACTTCTCAGCAAGTTTTACTATATCTCCAGGAAGAGTTGCAGAAAACATAAGAGTTTGCCTTATTTTAGGCAAATGCTTCATAATTTCTTCAATCTGAACTCCAAAGCCCATATCAAACATACGATCCGTTTCATCAAGCACAAGAACGCTAACATTGCGAGTAATCAAAGTTTTACGCTCAATATGGTCTATAATACGACCAGGAGTACCTATTACAATTTGTGGTTTTTTCTGAAGCTGATTTAGCTGCCTAAAAATAGGCTCACCACCAATCAACAAAGCGACCCTTAGTGCAGAATTTTGAGATAAGAGTTTTCTTATCTCATTTGTTACCTGATGCGCAAGCTCTCTGGTTGGCACGATGACTAAAGCTGAACCAGTGTTAGGCTCATTCAGCAACTTAGCAACCAACGGAATAGCAAATGCTAAAGTTTTTCCAGTCCCCGTTTGAGCAGATCCGAGAATATCTTTACCTTGTAGCGCTAAGGGAATCGCTTGTATTTGAATCGGAGCTGGGACGAAAAGATTATTTTTATCTAGAGCTTGTCTAAGCGAAGCTGGGAGACCCATCTCATGAAAATTATTCACAATACGTTAATCCTGTTAAAAGACTTCATAATAGATTAATCTTCCAATCTTAAATTTATTGCAGATTTTTTATCTTCTCCGTTTCTACCGCGCTCCTCTTTAACCTCATAACTCACCCTTTCTCCTTTTATTCCCTTCTCTTTATTCTCTCCTTTAAGTGCCTCAGGTCTTATTCCCGAACGTTCCAATGTGCTAATATGTACAAAAACGTCACCCCCTTTACCTTCTGGCTTGATGAAACCATAGCCTTTTTCGGCATTAAACCATTTTACATTACCAAATTCCATTTAAACAACTCCTAAATTATTAACTAACATTACTAATGTGATGAAAAACTTTGAAATTACGATTGAGAATGCTTTAAGCTTAGCTATTGAAACTAAACCTTTATACTCCATAGTCTATTCTTAACATTACATGACAATAATACACAATTGTTGTACTTGATGCAAATAAATTTTTTAATCGTTAAGCGAACCTGCAACCGTCATTTCGCTAACTTTAATCGTTGGTGAATTAAATTGCCCACAAAAAGTTAGATCATCTGCAACGACTAAATTGCTAAACATATCCTTCAAATTGCTAGCAATGGTAATCTCATGTATTGGATACGTTATTTTTCCATTTTCTATAAAAAATCCGGAAGCGCCTTGGCTGTAATCGCCATTGATTAAATTGACACCAAAACCAAATAAATCAGTTACATATATTCCCTCTTTCACTTCCTGAATTAATTCTTCAAACGATACATCACCATTCTCAATGTAGAGGTTACTAGCTGCAGGAATAACTGCAGCATTACTTGCACGAGTTGCACTTCCGGTTGTTTCTGAGTCTAATTTTCTAGCCGAGTATAAGTCTAAAATCCAATTTTGTAATATTCCGTTTTTTACAAATATATTTTTCTTGCTAGTTATCCCTTCTCCATCAAATGGTCTCGATGCTATGCCTCTTGGCAACAATGGATCATCGATAATATTAATTCTATCGTTGAAAATCTGAGCGTTTAAACTACCCCTCAAGAAAGAACTGTTGCTTATAATACTGCTCCCATTTATAGCAGAAGCAAAACTTTTTACTAGCCCTTTTGCTGCTCTTTTTTCAAAAATAACTGGAAATTTACCAGTTTTCATTGTACGTGAATTCAATTGATCAACTGCTCTTTTTGCTGCTTCTTTTCCCATTAACTCTGGCAACTTTAAATCACTAAAATTACATGCTATATCATAATCGTAACCAACCTTCATTTCACTTTCTCTTCCAGCAACAACAGAGACCTGATTAGCAAAGGTTGATTTACTAAACGAGCCAATAAAACCAGAAACAGTCGATAATACTGTATTCACTAAAGCGTATGAAGAAGAGGCTCCTTCAGAATTAGTGATACTCTTATGTGCAAGGGCTGAATTTTCTGCAGCTTCAGCAATTTCTTTTAGGTTATCAACGGTTACAACATTATTATCTGAGATACTTAAATCTGCAGAAGAGATATAATTACTACCATTTACAGCAAAATTAATGCAAGGATCTTCTGGCGCATTCTTTGCCATTTCTACCACTTGGCTTACTGTATCACTCAGATTATTCAAATCGTTTGTAGAAATATACGCAGCTTTGTTTTTACCTGCTATAGCTCTGATTCCTACAGTGCAATTTTTAGATTGTGATATTTGCTCAATTTTTGATAGACGCTGAGAAACTGAAGTCTTATTAGTTTCATATATTGTAACTTCCGCATCTTGATTTTGCTTTTTTATTAGTTTAGTAATATCTGCTGCAATATTTAATATATTCATTTTCTATTCCTTAGATTTCTATAAAGATTCTGCACCACCTATAACTTCAATTAAATCAGTCGTAATCGCTGCTTGACGAGAACGATTATAAAGCAATGCTAATTTGTTCAGTATCTCTTTAGTGTTTCTGTTTGCTGATTCCATAGCAACCATTCTAGCACTATTCTCACTCGTTGCACTTTCAAGTAAAGCAGAGTAAAGAGCAATTACAACGTAATCTTGAACCAAAGATTTTAAAATAAATTCAATATTTTGTGGTTCATACTCATAGCCGTAATCTGTTGTTGGAACAGCCAGAGAGCTATCAATCAAGGATGAGTCTTTACTCCATGGTTTTATTGTTTCCAACATTGGTTTTTGCGTGAAGGTATTATAGAATTTACTATAAAAAACTTTAACTTTATCGTATTTACTTAAATCTATACCATCAACCAAAGCTTCTACGTGCTTTAACGTGATTCCCTTACTATTTTCAATTTTTAAGATACTTTTAGAGTCAAATCTATTTTTACCTACATCAAAAGCTTTTTTACCAAGAAATACAATATCTACTTTTTTGCCATTTGCGATTGACTTATTTACACGCTCTTGACTAAATTTGACAATAGAAGAGTTAAAGTTGCCGCACAAGCCACGATCAGACGCAATAATGAATACTAGGTAAGAACCGTCGTTACTGACATTTAGAATTTTTGCCAGTAATTCTTGATCAACTGATAGCATTAATGAAAAAATAATGTTATGCAGCTTAGATACATATAATTTTGAATTTAATAACTTCTTTTGGCTTTGTAACAACTTTGCTGCAGAAACCATTTGCATTATTTTCGTGGTTTTCTGTACAGACCTAATATTCTTAATTCTTAAGGATAATTCCTTTAAGCTCTTCATTTTGTATACAACCCTGATTTATTAAAATATATAACTGTTAGTGTCTAAAAGCAAGTTTTTTTGACATTAAAACCAAGTCTAGCTAAGAAACTTGCAGGTTTATTGTTTGGAGATAAGGATTATATTAAGAAAGTGCTCTAACTTCAGCAATATCAATGTGAAAGTAGCCTAATGGTAATTTCTACACTTTGTGGAATTTTATAATATATAATAAACACAATTAAAACTATTACAACTTGAACACTTATGATCCCATTGTTCTAGTTCCCTGTTACAATTTTTACATTTCCAGCCTGGATCAGGCAAAGCTTCTGAGCCCATCTTGTTTAGCCAATAAATTACCTTGTCGTGTTCTTGCAATGTAACCTTGAGTTGTATTACAATAAAGTAGATTGACATGTAATTAGCTTTTTTCATAGCAGTATCTAAATATTGACTTGCAAGATCATATTTACCTGAACTCATTGAGGACAAAGCAAGTAAACAGTAACTAAAATAATAATCAGGGCGTAAGTTGTATAGTCTTTCAGCACCTTTACTATTTAAATTGATGTACATTTTAGCTGACTGAGGAGTAGGATTTACTGTATACTCTGCCTCTAGCACTGCAGAAGCTTTTCTGATTTTTCCAAGTTTAATATATAATTCTGCCTTTAAATAATTGATGGGCTGAAAAATTGCACTATAACGTTGTGCTCTAAATAAAGACTTTATAGCCTCCTTAAAATTTCCTTTACTTTCATATTGCTTTGCTAAAGCGCAATAAAACACTGCAAACATTTCTTTATGATCAAAGGGGAGAAAAATATTGGACTTAACTGCTTCCTTCAACCTCAAAATTGCATTAATCCAATCTTCTTTCAATATGCAATGCTCTATTTGAAAGGGAATAGATAGCATTTTATCGTTAATTGAACTAGAGCAATATTCTATAAATTTTTGAAAGACTACTTTTTCTTGTTTGAGGTGGACAATCAGCTTATTGGCTAGAAGTAGAGCTAAGTTACGATTTTTATTTGCAATATTTGTTAAACCGTTACTGAAAAAGCTGTAATTTCCCGTCTTACCTGAGTTAAAGAGCTTTATTAAAGACAACCTATCGCTCTCCTCACTCAGACTTTTAACTAGCTTTTGGGCATTCTCTATATTGTCTAAGTCTATGCTAAAGAAAGCTTCAAAGAGAAGCAATTCTTCCCTATCCCTTCTTCTATTTCTTATGTTGGCAAATGTTGATGAAATGGAGGAAAAAAAGCGTACAAGTGTAATTAATAAAAATAATAAAACTACACAAGTAAAAATAATGAAATATAGATCAATACTTATAGTGTAATTGCCTAATTCCAATTTTATTACTTCACCACTTACCTTGACCCATATACCAAATAAAAACGAAAAAGCGAAAATTATAAAATAAATCATGAGATATATTGTAATAAGTGATGATATATTGTTGAAATATTCTTAGAAGCTACAATAAAACCATTCAATTTATTCAGCCATAGCTTGAATTCTGAATGCGTTAAATTGCTTACTGTAACAGTTATATTTTGCCAATCATTATCATTTATTGACTCCTCAATTTCTGCGAATTTTACTCTTAATGGATCATTTCGGTCGTCTACCTTTATCCAGTTTGAAATGATTTTTTTAGACAATGTACTTTTGTTGTAATCGATAGTATCAATAGTTTTTTCAAAAGATAACTTCAATTCGTGTAAGGTATTTATCTCTTTCAAATTTTCTAATTCATCTACTGCATTTTCTATCTCTGGATCGTCAAGCTCTGATATCAAAGGCTTTATTGAATTTATATGGTTATCAAATTTTGCTTCTCGCAATAACGAATTCTTCATTTTAACCACAAGTAATAGCAATTTTGCAAGGTTCTTACATCTTGAGTTATTATCACCTTGCTCACATTGAGTATGCTGACTTCTCTTGAGGTCAAATATCTTTTTTTCTATTCTAGATTGATTAACTTCAAGCAACATTCTAAATTCATCCATGTTTTCCGTTAAAGCTTTCACATTGTTTTCACTCTCTTGCTGATTTATTTTTAAAAAGATTATGTTATTTATTGTGATGTAACCGGTAAATAACAATACAATTAAGAACCAACCTATGTACTTTTGCTGAGTATCATTCATAACGTAGTATCTCCGCAGGATCTTGTGCAGCTGCCTGCAACGCAGGAGCAATTGTCGCTAAAAATGATAAGAGTAACGCAAGTGCAGAAATATTTACTACGTCTTGGGGTACTAATATCACTGGCAAACTTGAAAAAAAGTATATCATAGGATCAAACAGCTTGACGTTAGTAATGTTTTCTAAAAACACTCTAATGCTTTCGATATTGAGAGAAAAAACGACACCTATAATACAGCCAAGACAAGTTCCCGTAAAACCGATTAATAGACCACAAGCGCAAAATATACGCATAATGCTTCCACTTGTTGCACCAAATGTACGCATAATTGCAATCGCGGATTTCTTTTCTTGCACTATCATCATTAAATTTGAGATAATATTAAACGCTGCTACAACTATAATCAAAGTGAGAATTAAAAACATCACATTTCTTTCAGTTTTTAAAGCACTAAAATAATGGCTTTGCTGTGATTGCCAACTTTCAGCTTCCATTCCTATTTCTTTTTCTATAGCATCTGCCAGCTTATCAGCTCTAGTAACGTCGTCTACAAGTACTTCTATATTTTTTATGCTATTTTTATAATTAAAAAAGGCTTGTGCTGATTTTAGAGGCATATATATCAAGGTATTATCATACTCAAACATACCCATATCAAATATTGCTATAACTTTATATTTTTTCATTCGCGGCATTTCACCAAGTAATGCATCAAATTCTTCAGATGATATAAACGTAATTTCGTCGCCATAGTCAATGTTCAAAACTTCTGCTAAGCGTGCTCCTATTATTATCCCTTCATCAAATTTTTTTACATCACCTATAATTACATTATTTGTAACGGCAGTACTATCAAGCAAATCTTTAGTTGACACACCTCGCACTACGCTACCTGCAATTTTACCATTTGCTACAATAATAACTTGATCATTGGTCATAGGAGTAGCTTTTAATATACCAGGAATTCTCTCAATAGATTTTGAAACTGCGTAGTAATCTGAATTTATGTTCCTATCAAAATAAACGTTAATATGGCCATCAATGCCAAGTATTGAGTCAAGCAACTTTGCTCTGAATCCGTTCATCACAGACATCACCACTATTAGTGTTGCAACTCCAAGGGCAATGCCGATAATAGAGAACAAAGTCATTATAGAGCAAAATCTGGCATTTCTTGCTCGCAAATAGCAAGCAGCCATAGTAATTTCAAAGGCAATGGACATTACAAAATATTTTGAGGTTAGACATTATATTTTTGAAACTTCGTATAATTGTAGACTTTTCTTTATTTAAAAACTAGAGATTTTTGCTTCCTTAAATTTAGCAGACTTATAGAGTATCTTTAACATTAGAATTTCAAAATCTTCCATATACATCATCCAACCTCACTATATCATTATCAGATAAATGCTCTCCTATCTGAAATTCAACTATTTCAAGTGGAGAGCTTGTGCTTTTATAACATAGAAAAAATCAAGAATATTATTGGGTTTATTCAATAAGTTATAATTCTTTCCTTCCATAATTTTCAAATTGTACAACTAGTTGCTTTACATTTACATCTGTGAGAAGAGCATTTTTGCTAACATGAGGTCTCGGATCAGATTTTGCTGATAAGGGATTCATCTGAGATATTTCATCCCTCATTGGAAATAAGCGAGATTGGGAAGCAACTTTTGGTGATGGCCTAGTTTTTTTCTCCACATCTATATTCACTTGTGCAACAGGAGGGGTCCTGCTTTCAATAGTTTGCGCATTAGGACTTTCTTTTGCTTGATTTTGTTTGAATTTTTTTCTTATCTCTTGTACTTTAATATCGATATTATAATTAATTTCTTTTTCCATAGAAGATACTACCATTTCTAGCTTTGTGCTTGATTTTTGATCAGTATGACCTAACTTTTTAAGTTTTAGTGGTAATTCAGGTTTATCTTTAGTTGATTTAGGAACAGTTCCTACTACTTTTGGTTTTTGTCTAACTTCTTGACCAGCAGTAAACATTTTTTTTGGCAATGGGGGTGCTATTGATGGTTTTGGCAATATTGGAGGTTTAGATTGTTGTTTTTGTTTAAGTTCTCTTTTTGCTTCCATATGTTCTTTAGGAACTGTTACATAAATTAGCTCTTCTCTAGGCGATTTTGAACTTTGTGAATTTTCTGTTAAAATTTTACTCTTCTTCTCTTGATAATTTGATATCTCTTTGTATCCAGGCTTTTCATCTAATGAATTTCCATGGCCTGAATCATTATAATTAACTTCTACTTGTCTATCTTCTTTTAGAAAACTGCGTTCTGGCTTTTCTGGAGCTATTGCAATATTTCCTCTTTCAACTTGCTCCAAACCTGAAATTTTACGATAAGCCTCTAGATATTCAAAGATTGTCATTGAAGTAGGAGGAGGTAATTTATCAATAAAACTACTTATATTCTTAACTGGAACATTTCTTCCCGAGATTCTATTCAATATTTCCTTTAATATCTTAAGACCTGATGGCTTTCCATTCATCGATTTTACATAATCAATTGAGTCACTACGTATAACAAACTTAGCTACATCTTCTGCCTTATCTGTAAAACGCTTTAATGCCTGAGATAAATCCCTTACCGTTTTATTATAATGTCTAATAGTTACTAACTCATCTCTTGCTTTTATAGCTTCTTTAAGGAAACCGAGATTTTCTCTATAATTGTCACTTTTAAATGGATCCTTCATATTAATTACAACTCATTATTTATTAAAATATGGGTATAGGTTTAAAATATTAAGATTTAGTAAATATTATTTTTTACATAAAGCAGCTATACCCATATTATAAATTGCCAACAAATGCATTTATGGCGTTACCATATTCTTCCATATACATCATCCAATCTCACTATATCATTATCAGATAAATGCTCTCCTATCTGAAATTCAACTATTTCAAGTGGAAAGCTTGTGCTTCTATTTTCAATCCTATGGGAAACTTCCCTTGGGATTTCTATCATATGGTCCTTTGCTATAGCATATTCTTTGTCTTCTAAACTAACATATCCAACTCCTGATAGCACTATATGGTATTCATCTCTATAGTGATGGAATTGCTTAGAAGTGCAGCTTAATGGATTGATAAAAAGATATTTTATAAGAAAATTTTCGCTCATTAAAATTATACTACAAAATCCCCATGGTTTAACTTCTTTCCTTATCACCTTTACTTTCTTAACTTTATGAATAAATGAAATTAGACTTTTGTTTGGTTGCTTACAAGCTCCACTCAATAAATTTTTATTACTTTCTGTCGTTGAAACTGGTTCTTTTTCTCTAATCACATGCTGAAATGATGCCGGTTCTTTACTAAACTTCTCACTCAATTCTAAAACTGAATTCCAAGTTCCAACATCCAACCAATCGAAATTAGCTTCTATCATTGCAACGTTTTTTGCTTTCTCCATCACCAAGTAATCAATGGATATGCCTTCAATTCCTGCAAAATCTCGTTGTTTTAAATACAGAAATCTCTCTTGCGGTGTGAAATATTTAAAACATAAATTGTAAAGATTCGGGGCAGATTTTTTAATCTCATCTATGTAGCGTTTTGCTTTAAGAGGTTGTCCGGAAACTAGTAAATTCAAGCATATTCCCTCTTTAACATAACCCTACTCATAGCTAGGTATATGAAATTCTCAGTGGATGTTGTGAGTAAATCATACTCCTTCGATAGCCTTCTATTCCTATTAACCCAAGCAAAAGTCCTTTCTACAACCCATCTTCTTGGCTGTACTTTAAACCCTTGTTCTCTTGTTGGTAGTAGCTCAGGTGGCGTATCTTTGTGCACCCAAAATCTACATGGAGGCCTTTTAACAATTTCAATATCTATGTCATATTCTTCCTTTATGTGATTCTTTAAATTTCTTCCTTGGTATCCCATGTCAGCCCACATTTTTTTAACTTTAGTATATTTTGTTCTCATATTGTTTAATGCTATTTTAATACCATCTCTATCATTTTCGTTAGCAGCGCCTACGTAACAACCTAGTATAAAACCCTGAGTGTCTGTAATTATATGCCTTTTTCTACCCTTTACTTTTTTACTTCCATCATAGCCTTTGATCCCCCCTTTTCTGTAGTCTTTACAGATTGACTATCTACTATACAGGCACTCGGCTGCTCATTCCTTCCTATTTTTCTTCTACTATATTTTGTAATTTCATAATTCATTTTCTCAAAAATTCCCTGCTTCTTCCATTGCCTGAACTGCTCATACACAGTCTTCCATAGCGGAAAATCATTTGGTAAATACCGCCATTGACACCCTGTACGCAATACATAGAAAATTGCTTCTAATATTTCTCTTTTGCTATACTTTGGCGGCCTTCCTCCTTTCTTGTATGATACTCTGAAGTGTTTTTCTATTCTTGCCCATTCCCTTTCGCTTAGATCTGTTGGATACTTTTTTCTCATCTTTACCCCGTACTAAAATTTCAGATATTATAGCCTTTTACTTGTTTCCGGACAACCTCTGAAGATTTCCAGATCTGGAAAAACTATTTGATTGTATTTATCTTGTCTAACGTTCGTTGCAAAATAATACATGCGGAGATTTTATCATCTATTTTTTTCGATTTTGTGATTGATATTCCAGTAATTTTTAGTGTATGAGTTGCGATAGATGTTGAGAAGCTTTCGTCTTGTAAGTATATATTTACTTTATATTTTTTTATTATTTTATTTGCGAATTGGATTATAGTTTTACACCATTTAGTTTCTTGCTCGTCCATTTTTAATGGTAGTCCTATTACCATTGATCCAGATTCATTTTCTTTGAATATTCTATGCAGATAACCTAAATCTTTGCTCATATTTTTTCTGTGATATATGCTATGAGCTGTGGCTATGAGCTGTGTTTTATCGCTAAATGCTATGCCTATTTGCTTTTCTCCCATGTCAAGGCACATTATGCGCTTATCTTTTGGAATAGACTTTAGAAACTCATCTGGATTTCTATGTAGCATCTATTAGACTTCCTTTAAAGTGACCTTACCAAAAAAGTGGAGAGAAAGTTAAGAAAATTTTTTACAAAAAGAATAATGAATCAAATTGCTCAGGAATGCAATAGACTTCTTGCATAACCCAAACTAAGTAGAAAAAAGGTATCATCTAAGTAGCTGACACTGGTTTCCATCCAAAAGGGCAGTGCCCCTATGATGTCATTCCAGTGCTTGACACTGGAATCCAGACTTTAATTGTTATACTTGTAAATAAGTCTGGTGAGAATAGACGTTCATCTCAAAATGCAGTATTTTTGTTGAAATAGCTCAACTGGATTCCAGCGTCACGCGCTGGAATGACACCTTTGTGTTTGCATAGCTGTACGAACATTGTGATTTGAGAGCAATCTCCACAAGGGAGGATGTCATTCCAGTGCCCAGACACTGGAATCCAGGAAAAAGAATGGTGTCATCCAAGTAGCTGACACTGGGATCCAGAAGACTTAATTTCAACCAAATAATAAAGGCTGGATCCCAGTGCTTGGCACTGGAATGACAGCAATCCTACGTCATACCGCAATTCATTCGCGGTATCTCGGCCGCTAACAAGTAGCGGGATGACGGTTATCGTTTAGCTACAAACATTAAGAAATTTACCAAACGAAAAAAAAGGCAAAAGAAGCCCCGTGGTTGGCTAATTACTTACATTATACTTTCAAGTATGGCGTTTTTTTATTCTAAACACTTAATAACCGCGATTCAGTTGCTTTTAAACCGCAACTAATCTAAATTATAAACGTTAAGAAATTTACTAAACAGAAAAAAAGGCAAAAGAAACCCTAGGGTAGCTAGTTATTCACTATCCATTTTTTAAGTTGGCGTTTTTTTATGTTTTAAACGCTTTATAAGCGCGTTTCAGCTTATGTAGGTAGAAGTTTGATAAAGACATAAGGTGCACATAGTGCAAAAAATTAAACATGAGACGCCAGATACGTGAGTTTTTTTGTCATTTAATCTGTACAGAGAAGATAAATAAATAGCTTCAATTTTATGATAAGAGGGCTGGCGAAGCTTGTCAAGTAATCTTTTGCATTTAACCCGTTTCTATGGGTAAAACAATCTGCATACCACTTAGCTAACATGAGTTTTGTTTTGACTTTTTGTGCTAATTTTGCAGAATATTAAGATTATCATTTAAATAAAATACATGACGAAAGAGGATTGGGAAGCGGTAATTGGGCTTGAGGTGCATGCTCAAGTTTCTTCTAATACGAAGCTATTTTCTAGCTCATCAACGGAATTTGGTGCTGAGCATAACACTCAAGTTTCTCTAGTTGATGCGGCAATGCCAGGTACGCTGCCAATACTAAATTATTACTGCATAGAGCAAGCAATACGCACTGGTCTTGCACTTTCTGCAGAAATTAATAAGTATTCTTACTTTGATCGGAAAAATTATTTTTATCCTGATTTACCGCAAGGTTACCAGATAACCCAGTTTTTTGAGCCAATAGTTAAAAATGGTAGAGTATTTATCAACGACAATGAAAAGGAAATAAGAATTGCGAGAATTCATTTAGAGCAAGATGCAGGAAAGAGCGTTCATGAGGAAAGCAAAACTTATGTAGATTTAAATCGTGCAGGGGTTGCTTTAATGGAAATTGTTTCAGAACCAGATCTCCGTTCATCTGCGGAAGCTGCAGAATGCATGAAAAAATTGAGGCAGATTTTGCGTTACATTGGTTCGTGTGATGGTGATATGGAAAAGGGATCACTTCGTTGTGATGCAAATGTTTCTGTCCGCCTAAAAGGCAGTAGTACATTTGGCACTCGTTGTGAAATAAAAAATCTGAACTCGATACGTTATATTGTGCAAGCTATAGACTATGAAATACAAAGACAAATTGAAATTTTAGAAAGTGGAGAAGAAATAAGTCAAGATACCTTATTGTTTGACGTTGCTTCGGGAAAAACAAAAGTGATGAGAAGCAAAGAGGATGCAAGCGATTATAGATACTTCCCTGAGCCTGATTTATTACCTGTTGAGGTAAGCCAGGATAAAATTGATTTAATTCAATCATCTTTGCCCGAGTTGCCAGATCAAAAAAAGCTGCGATACATTGAGGAATTGGGTATCAATGAATACGATGCAAACGTCATTACCTCCGATAAAGCAATTGCTGATTATTTTGAGGAATTGATAAAAAAACATGATTCAAAGCTCGCCGTTACCTGGTTAACCGTAGAGCTTTTTGGTCGTTTGAATAAAGCAGGTATTGATATTGTGAGCTCCCCAATCAAAGCAAATGCTTTGTCCGAACTCTTAGATTTTATCGTTGATGGAACAATCTCTGCTAAACTTGGCAAGCAGGTATTCGATAGTATGTTTGAAACTGGCAAACCTGCATCTTTAATTATAGAAGAGCAAGGCCTAAAACAAATAACCGATAGAGGTCAAATATCAGAAGTTATCGACAAAATCATCAATAACAACCAAGATAAAGTTCAAGAATACAAAAGCGGTAAAACAAAGTTATACGGATTCTTTGTCGGCGAAGTTATGAAACTTACCAAGGGAAAAGCCAGCCCTGATGTCGTGAATTCAATTTTGAGTGAAAGATTAAGTAATTAGTCACATTTTTTTATTTACATAACAGCACATCTCGTAGATATTCTCAGATTTACGCTACGATATCTGTATATCATGACATATAACTTTTTTACCATTTGTTGGTACTATTTTTAAAATTATGTGAGGTTGAGGATGCTTGAAGATCATCCTGTTTAGGGGGCAAAATGTTCTCGCCATGGTATTGACTATCAAGAGTTGTGGCTCATATTATTTCTCATGCGTGTGATGGATAAAAAATGTCCTTTCCGCTTAGCTACAGAATTGAAGTCAGCTGCAGGCTTTGATGATGTTGTTCTCCAATGTAAGCAAAATAAAACAACAATACATAGGTTTGTGCAAGTCAAACACAAACAAGATGGAACTGAAAAAATCAGTGTAGGTAGCTTATTAACAAAGAGTGGTGAGTTTAATTTGTTGAAATACTTTATTGCTTATTTAAAGATCAAAAGTAATGGAAAGTTTAAGGGTGAGATGAAGTATTTTGCTATTGTTACGAATATTGATTTTGATTTCACAGATTCAGCACAACATGAAGTGAGAAAGCTGAGAATGATGTCGAGTGGAAAGAATAAAGAAAAGGAAATTTCAGTTATAAGAATAGACACACAAGATGAGTTTCTGGATGTAGGTGATGGTGTAAGATATAAATTTGATAATAGTATTATCTCATACTTGCAGGAAAATAAGGATTTTATAAAGGGTAAGGTAGGTAGAGAAGTCAGTGATAAAGAAGTCGAAGACTTTTTAAATGAACTAGTGTTTGCGGTTAATTTGCCCAATGAAAGTCAGCTAAAAGAATTGTTTAAAGGTGAGATGAGTGGTAGATTGGCCAAAAAGTTTGGCTATGTTGGTGACAATGAAATCTTTTGCAATGACCTTCTGGAGAAAATATCAGACTGGGTGAAAGATATAAAAGGACGTTTTCTTTCGCCAGAAGAAGGAAAAGAATTTTTCCAAAAAGTGGAGCTATGGGCCAGCACTCTATGTGGGATAGAACGAGGGGTAAAGAAAGGGAATAAAGGAATTGATAAAATAGCAAAACAACAGCATAAGGATAGTAAAACACTGAATGAAATACATGCAGCTGTAACAGCGCAAAATAACAAGCAAAGACCCCATAAGAAACCTTATGGTCCTCGTGACAAAAAATCGAAAGCAAGAGAAGAAGGAGATATAGAAGAATCAGATGAATTTGATGAAATAGAAGCTTTAGAATTTGTTAAAAGGGCTTTGAATATAGAAAACAATTTACAGAATAAGGAAATAAAAAAGCTAGCACAGGAACTACAATATTCCCAATTGGCTTTAAAACTAGCGGTTACATATATTAGTGAAGAAAATATTGTATTTAGTCATAGGGGTAGAAAAAGGATTAGAGTTGGTGGCTATCTGAAAAAGTGTGAAAAGATAGCAGAGAAGCTACTTGACTTTAAGTCCGAATATAAAAGTGATCGTTATGCTAAGGCAACTTTCATAACTTGGAAAATTACAATTGATGCTATAGTGCAAAAAAAATTTGGGCCGGAAGCATTGAGCATTCTCGAGATAATGGCCTATTTTTCTCCTAATGAGATTTATATAGAAGAAATCTTTTCACAGCAAGTAGCTAATGATAAAGAAGCGTTGTGGAATGCTGTTGAGTTACTTAATCGATATTCAATGATTAAATTAAGGAAAGGAGTAGTAAATATTTACAGACTAGTGCAAAAGGTGACTAGATTAAAATTACAAGAGAAAGGCCGAGAAGAAGAGGTCTTAAGGAAAGCTCTAGAATTGATAAACAGTTATGATGTATTAATAGATAATTCTATTGTTGCATCTGTTTGGGGATATGTGAGTAAGTATGGTGAGTTAATTGACGAATTTTACTTTAATCCTATTTATGGTAAATGGAAATATACACCGTTGCATTCACTTGCCGAAAGTGGCAGTTATGAGGCAGTTAGGTGCGTATTAACACATATGGAAGAAAAACACCCAGATAAATTTAATTGTGTTGTTAATGCTAGGGATGGATCTGACAGCACTCCATTGTGTTCAGCTGTTGAGAGTGGAGGATTGGACATAGTGCAATATTTTATCAATAAGGGTGCAGATGTCAATGCTAAGAGCAGATATGGTATCACTCCGTTACATCAGGCTGTTTATGATGGAAGGGTTGATATAGTAGAATACCTTATAGGCAAAGGGGCGGACATTAACGCTAAAGATGAAAGTGGCTTCACCACTGCGTTACACTGGGCTACTATGATGTATAGGGTTGACGTGGCTAAGGTACTATTAAAACATAATGCAGATGTTAATGCTAAGGATAAAGATGGCGATACTTCGCTACATCTTGCTACTAAGATGGGTAGGGTTGCCGTAGCTAAGGTACTATTAGAACATAATGTAGATGTTAATGTTAAGAACGAACAAAATAGAATTTCGCTGCACTATGTTGCTAGAAGTGGAAGTATAGAAACGATAGAATGCCTCATTGAAAAAGGTGCCGATGTTAACGCTAAAGATGAAAATGGCAACACTCCGCTACACTTTGCTGCTATTATGGGAAATTTTGACACGGCTAGAGTGCTACTAAAACACAATGCAGATGTTGATACTAAGAATAATAGGGGAATGACAGCATTGCATTATGCCACTGATTTTGATCACCAAGAACTTGTGGAGTTACTTTCAGCTCGTGATACAAATTCTATTGACGATGGGATGTGTATGGTTGCTTTAGCTAAGACACTATTGAAACACACCACAAATGTTAGTGTTAAGAACGAATGCAATAAAACTCCACTGCACCATGCTGCTAAAATTGGAAGTGAAAAATTAACAAAATACTTCATTAAAGAAGGGGATGATGTTAACGCTAAAGATGAAAATGGCAACACTCCGCTACACTTTGCTGCTATTATGGGAAATTTTGACACGGCTAGAGTGCTACTAAAACGCAAAGCAGATGTTAATGCTAAGAATAATAGGGGAATGACAGCATTACATTATGCCACTGATTTTGATCATAGGGATCTTGTGGAATGGCTTTTAGCTCATGGTGCATCCATCCTGTGACTACTGAAATTTTGCATTTAATTTATAGCTCCGCTTCTATCAGGGCATAGGATGACAGAAGTGGGCTTTAATGGCTGTAGTACTATAGCTGTTATACTCCAAAAGTAAGTATTAGATATAACAAATAGAAGAAATTAGATAGAATGATTAAAGGGGCAAGGGTATAAAGGTTTAACTTAAAATAACCTGATAAAATTTGAATCACACTTCCAAGTGCTGGCACCCATGAAAGTAATGTAACTGCACAAATCAGTAGATTTTTTACGATTTTTGGTGTTTTATGCTCGTTCTCTAGTTTGCGGTATGATTTTCGTATAGAGATTGTTATTCTACCTAAATACCAGTTAACTATTCCACCAAGGCTTGATCCTAGTACTCCAAAAAATAACATCAGTAGTGGAGTGTGATACGACCTGAAATAAAGCATGGTATTGAACACAAAACCTTGATGTATGGGTAAGACTAATGATGATACTAGACTATCTGTGAATAACAGAAAGTAATTTTCCATATGAGTTTACCAGGTTGTTGTACCATCTTCATTGTCAGAAATTGTAATCCCCATTTGTTTCAACTGATCCCTTATTTTGTCTGCAGTATCGTAATTTTTATTTTTTTTTGCAATTTTTCTTAAGTCTATCAACCTTTCTATTTCTTGATGATTTACATCCACAGCAAACCACTTTTCATAACTTGACTCAAGAAGACCAATAAATCTGGCACTCTTAACAAAACTCTCAGTTAATTTTAGCTTTTCACTTTCATTACTCATTTTGTTAATTTTTGCAGCCATTTCATGTAATATAGCTAGAGCTTCAGGAATGTTTAAGTCGTTTTTTAAAGCGTCTATAAAATCTTTAGAAATCTCTGCGTTACTTTCATCAATATTTATTGTATCTAAACCACGTGATAGCCGATAAAATTTATTTAAGGTTTCCTGTGCGTCAGAAATAACGTTTTCTGTCCAATCAAGTGGTTTTCTGTAGTGAGTTTTGAGCAGTGCATAGCGTATTACTTCACCCTTTATTCCACTATCTAGCAAATCTCTTACTTTGACTATATTAAATAAGGACTTGCTCATTTTCTCTTCATTTACTGTAAGAAAACCGTTATGTATCCAGTATTTTGCAAACATTGATCCAGCAAATGCAGACTTACTCTGTGCAATTTCATTTTCATGGTGAGGAAATTGTAAATCTATGCCGCCACCATGAATATCAAAATCTTTGCCAAGGTAAGCATATGACATTGCTGAGCATTCTATATGCCATCCAGGTCTGCCCTCTCCCCATGGGCTATTCCAATAACTTGAAAGTTTGTAGTCAATATCATTTGCAGGCTTCCACAGCACAAAATCTCCCGGGTGCTTTTTATTTTCATTAACTTCAACTCTGCTACCTGGAACCAATTCATCAGTTTTTTTTCCTGATAAAGTACCATATTCATGGTAAGATTCTATATTAAAATACACATGTTTGTCAGATTCATAAGCGTGGCCTGATTGCAGCAAATGTTCAATTAATTTTATAATATAATCTACGTTTTTCGTTGCTTTTGGCTCGTGTGTTGGCTCTGCACAATTTATGCTTCTCATATCTTCATGAAAAGCCTTGGTGTAATATGTGCTGATACTTTCTATGTTGCTATTTTTTTCACTTGCTGCATTAATTATCTTATCATCAATGTCGGTTATGTTACGCACATAGGTAACTTTGCCATAACAAAACTTAAGTAGCTGAAATAACACATCATACACAACAACAGACCGTGCATTGCCTATATGTGCTGTGTCATATACTGTTGGTCCGCAAACATACATTTTCACATGATCTTTATCGATAGGTGTAAAAAGCTCCTTTTTTTTTGTTAAGGTGTTGTAAAGCCTAACCATATACGAAGCTTTTGAGAAAAGAAAATGCCCCAATGATAAGTTGTGGCCCTTTGACTACTACAACAAGAGTAAGCAATAGCCCACACAATGATATTAAAACTCCCAATATGGATAGAAACCCATCTTTACTCATAATGCCAAGCGAAATAAGAGTCGTACCAATTGCAGGAATGAAGTTAGTAAGAGGCAATGGAAGAGCTATCGATAATGCAGAAAGCAACATTACAAAAGCTAAAATCTTTTCACCGGGCCCATAGAAAATAAAAGACATTCTTGGTTTCATGAACTTTTCTATTTTTTTTAATGCTGGAGAAGTTTTCTCTACCACAAAAGCTAGTGTTGAACGCTGAAAAGACCTTCTTTCCAACCAATGCGGCATCCAAGGAGAATCAAATCCAAATAGAAGCTGCAGTGAGAATAAGATTAAAGGTATAGAAAGAATAGTTGTATAACCAGGTGGAACCGGTATAGGCACCGATAGCGGCAAGGAGAAGATGATTATTAAAATACCAAAACCACGCTCATGCAAAGCTGTTTTAATGTCAAACAAAGTTACTTTATCGCTATCATTGTTATTGGTATCTGCAACTTCTTTTAGAATATCAGAAGCTAATTTATCACTTTTAGTCAACTTATCATTTTTTGACACGAAAAACCTTTGATAAAAATAATTCTTAACACAATTATTGTTTTATTTCAATATGCATTATTCATTTTGCGCTAGTAATTCGTTCTTTTGTTAAAGTGTTGTAAAGCTTTTAAGAAGAGAAAGTGCTCCGGTTATAAGTTGTGGTCCTTTGACTATTACAACAAGAGTAAGCAACAACGCGCACAATGATACTAAAACTCCCAATATGGATAGAAACCCGTCTTTACTCATAATGCTAAGTGAAATAAGAGTTGTGCCAATTGCAGGAAGGAAGTGAGTAAAAGGTAATGGAAGAGCTATTATTATTGCACAAAGCAACATCATAAAAGCCAGAATCTTCTCACCAGGCCCATAGAAAATGAAAGACAGTCTTGGCTTCATGAATTTTTCTATTTTTTCTAATACAGGGGAAGTTTTCTCTACCACAAGAGCTAGTGTTGAACGCTGAAAAGATCTTCTTTCTAGCCAACTGGGCATCCAAGGAGAATCAAATCCAAATAGAAGCTGCAGTGAGAATAAGATTAAAGGTATAGAAAGAATAGTTGTATAACCAGGTGGAACCGGTATAGGCACCGATAGCGGCAAGGAGAAGATGATTATTAAAATACCAAAACCGCGCTCATGCAAAGCTGTTTTAATGTCAAACAAAGTTACTTTATTGCTATCATTGTTATTGGTATCTGCAACCTCTTTTAGAATATCAGAAGCTAGTTTTTTATCTTTAGTTAGTTTCTCACTTTTTTGCACAATTATCCTTTAATAAAATATTCCTCTTAAGCTAACATAGTTGTTGCTGTATTTCAATATTTGTTATTTATTTCATACCAACACTTCATCTCTTTCATTCTTTAACCTGACTAAGTTTTTAAACAGATGACATGCACTAAGGTGCATGTCACGAAGTATGAGGACGCTAACGATCTGGTTCATTAGACGATAATTTTTCTGAGTCCTTAAGCTCCTGTTTAAGGTTTTTGATGCCTTTTCCTAAATCACCCATAACTTGCGGTAATCTGCCTGCACCAAACAGAACTAAAATTATTATTAAGACTAGAAACAATTGCCATGGTCCTAAACTCATTTTCACCTCCATTTAAAATATTGACCTTTAAATATTAAAACTTGACTGAAGTCAAGTAACACATAGATTATATCACCTTTATTTAATTATAAATCAAGGTTTTTTAATTATTTTATAACAATCCCAAACTAGATTATTTTCTTGCAGCGAATAAGTGGAAACTTTTCGCTTAACTGTAGAGTAGAAGAGAGCTCACTAAAAAACTTTGCTAGCGTATCATCTTTAGGCTTATGGTATATATCGCTAGAAACTCCTGATTGAATAATTTTACCATTTTTCATTACGTAGATAAAATCTGCAACTTTCAATGCTTCTTGCGGGTCATGAGTTACCATTAGCACAGGGATATTTTTACTTCTAAAAAGGGACAATATATGTTGTCTTATTCGGCACTTGAGCAGTATATCTAAATTAGAAAATGGTTCATCTAACAACACAACATCAGGGTTTTGTGCCATCACTCTTGCTATTGCAACTAATTGTTGCTGTCCTCCAGATAAGGCGTTAGGGTACATATTTTCATATTTTTCTATATTGAGTAACTTCAAGATTTCCAATGCAATTAGGTGCTTTTCTCTCTTGGAAGAGCTGCGGATAGCAAAGGTTATATTTTCTACTACTGTTTTATGAGGAAATAATGCAGAATGCTGAAAAATCAATCCGATATTTCTATGCTCTATAGCGACTGATGCCTTATTACTTGCAACTAACCTATCATTTATAAAAATAGTTCCAGATTTTGGATTTTCTATCCCCGCAATTAATTTCAAAATTGTTGACTTGCCACAGCCAGAATGCCCCAATAAACATGCAACATTTCCTTTCTTTACTTTAATGTTTATATTGCTTAAAGCAAAGTCGTTTTGATTGTTATAGAAATAACCAATATTGTTAACTAGCATTAATCTTACTTAAACCATGTTATTAAATATAATAGCATTATACTCAAGAAGTACAGAAATGTTTTTTGTCGTCATAAATTGGTTATGCAAGAAATCTAGAAAAGAAAGGATTTTTTGCTATAACTTTACATGAATGGTAGGAAATACGGGACTATAGCTCAGCAGGATAGAGCGTTGGACTCCTAATCTGAAGGTCGTGCGTTCGAATCGCACTAGTCCCACCACATTGCTTCACAAATTTTATGGAGATTTTTTTTCACAAATACGCACACCTTTTTTTGCGGTTTTAAGATATAAATTCCCTAATAATAAAACGGGTTTTGTGTCATTCCAGTACTCCTCTCTTATAATTCACGTATTTAAGAATGACTTCTGCTAAACCTTTACTAATTCCAGGTACGTTTTGAATTTCAGCCAGAGAAGCTTTGCTTATATTTTTCACTGAACCAAAATAAGACATCAACGCTTTTTTTCTTTTGTTGCCAATGCCGGGTATTTTGCTTAATTGTGAAACTATAAACTGTTTATCGCGTTTTTTTCTATGTGAAGTTATCGCAAAACGGTGGGCTTCATTACGCAGCGATTGTAAGTAAAGCATGACTTTGCTGTCATTTGCCAGACTGAATTCTTCCCTGCCCAGCATATAAAATCTTTCATTTCCTGCGTTACGATCAGGACCTTTTGCCATACAAGCAAAAGGAACGTTTATATTCAATACTTCCAGTACATTCTGTACTATGGAAACATGTCCTGGTCCACCATCAATCAGTAAAAAATCAGGTATTATGCCTTTTATATTGCCGGAGAAACGTCTGGTTAGCACTTCCCTCATCATTTTATAGTCATCGCCTGAAAATTTTTCCTTTATAGTAAATTTTCTGTACTCACTCTTTAAAAAACCCTCCTGCCCTGCAACAATCATCACACCAATTTGCTGGCTTCCAGAAATATGGCTATTATCATAAACCTCGATACGCTTTGGAATGTTTGGTAACAAGAAGATTTTGCTAAGCTCCTCAAGCTTTTCTAGGTTATTTCTATAATCGATAAGCTTCTGCTCTAAGCTATGCTGAGAGTTATCATAAACAAATTTCAATAAATCACGCTCTTTTTTATTCTTTGCATGCAGAACTTTTACTGGCTTTTGAGCAACCTTATATAGTGCTTGTTCTATAATTTCCTTATCCACAATAGAATCTGGAACGTAAATTTGTATTGGAGGTATGTTAGCTGAATTATAAAAATTGACCAAAAAGGTGGATAAAATTTCATCATTTGAGTGATCACCACAGTTCTCGGCAAAGTAAGGAGTGCTGCCGTAGTTGTCTTTATTTCTAAACGATAACACACTAATACATGCTAGATCCTCTTCACGTACAATACTGAAGAAATCTGCATCTTTTTCAAAAGAAAAATCCGTGTGCTGTATTTGAATTTGCTCAAGAAACTTTACCCGATCTCTATATATAGCAGCAAGCTCATAGTTTTCTTCACTGCTGCACTTTCTCATTGTGAAAAGTAACTGTTCTTTCACTTCCTTATTTCTTCCAAGCAATGTATTTCGTGCCTGTTTTACTGATTGGCAGTAGTCGTCTTTTGTGATTTTGTTTATGCATGGTGCTGGGCAGCGCTTAATTTGATATTCAATACATGGTCTTTTTGTTGAGGAAAAGTATTGATCTGAACATACTCTTAGGAGAAAAGCTTTTTGCAATGACAATATAGTTTGCTTAACAGCAGCGGCAGATGTAAAGGGACCATAATAATGAAACTCATTTTTCTTAAATTTGCCTCTATATTTTGCTATTCTTGGATAATCGTGCTTGGAAATTGTTATATAAGGATAAAATTTTCCATCCTTGAGCACAATATTATAAAGTGGTTTCAATGATTTTATTAGCTGTGCTTCAAGAAGCAGTGCTTCGATTTCATTCTCAGTGATGAATATTTCAACCTTAATAACCTGTAAGAGCATAACTCTAATTCGTTCAGAAAGGTTTTCGAATTGAAGGTAGTCGGATAACCTTGACTTTAAGTTTTTTGCTTTTCCAACATATAAAACTTTATTCTTATCTCCAACCATCTTATACACGCCACAGGATTGTGGAGATGATTTGATTTGTTCTTTATATTGCCTGAGCATTTATCCATTGTTTAACCTGTATGAGGTTAAAATCTGCTACTAAATGAAAGATGGAAACTACATTTTCAAGCAAAGATAATCTGTTTCTTCTCAGCTTATCAGAATCACAGTTAATCTTTATACTGTCCATAAACTGATTGATAAACGGAGCAAAACCAGCAAGTTCATCAAGTGCTACATTAAAGTGGTTATTTTTTATCGCTTGTTTTATGTTTTTACAAGCAGTTATAGCACAATTTGATAGCGCAATTTCTTCACTTTCAATCAAAAACCTCTTACCGTAAGATGCACTATAAGTAGTGCCATCACTTTTCCTTGCTTTGCTCATCATGTTACTGACTCTTTTGTAAGTGCTTAGAATTTGTTCACCTTCTGGAGTACTAAGATAACGATCCAATATAACAGTTTGCTTTTCTGCTGTCAGCAGATCATTAATATCGATTTTATATAGTATTGAATCTACAACATCTTGCCTTATATCTCTATTTTTTAAAATAACCTTGAATCTTTCTAAGCAAAATCTAAATACTAGTTCTGAAATTTGTTTTCTATTCGGCTTATCAACTGACGCTGTATTTTTATTAAATAGAAGCCTTGAATATAAAGATACTGACTTGTCTATCATTAGCCTAATTGGAACATGCAAATTATTTTCAAGTATTGTCCTAATTATACCAATTGTCATTCTCCGCAAACCAAATTGATCATACGAACCAGAGATTTTCTCACCTGCTGCAATTAAACCAACTAAGCTATCCACTTTGTCTGCAATTGACACAGCAATTGCAGAAGGAGATTTAGGACACTCCTGCTCTGGCCCGATTGGCTTATAATGCTCAGTTATAGCTTCCACTACTTCTTTATCTTCTTGAAAATAAGAAGCATAATATCCACCCATTACTCCTTGTAATTCTGGAAACTCTCTGACTATCGATGTTGCCAAATCAGCTTTTGCCAAATATGCAGCACGTTCAACTTTTATCAGCGAAGCATGTGGAATAAATATAGCTATATACTTTGACAGAGCCGTAATACGCTTCACCTTTTCCCCCACGCTGCCAAGTGAAGCATGAAATAATATCGAACCTAATTTTTTGACATAATAATCTAGATTTTCCTTTTTATCTTGAGATATTAAAAATTGGGCATCAGCAAGACGTGCTTCTAATATTCTTTCGTGCCCTTTAACAACTTCACCATTGTTGACGTTGACAACAGTGACAAAGTGTGAAATTCTCTTTCCATTACTTAAAGCAAGGTATTTTTGTTGTGTATTAACTATACTAAGTATTACTTCCTTCGGTAATCCAAATGACTTTTCTTGATTCACTTCACCAAACAGTACGATTGGCCACTCTATAAGCCCTGTCAATTCATTTAGTAAATAATCATTTTTCTCAAGTTGTAAATTCTGCTCTTTTGTGAATTTATTAATCTGATCTAGTATAAATTGCTTTCTTTTGTCCATTTGGAGAATTACACTGTTTTTTTCTAGCAATTCAAAATAGTCTTTAGGTGCTTTAACAGTTAACGCTGTACCACTTGAGAGAAATCGATGGCCATATGTTGTGTTAGATGCTGTGATCCCTGCAAAAGACACAGGTATTATTTCGTCATTTAAAATGCATAAAATGTTTTTGATTGGCCTAACCCACCTTTCTTTTCCTTCGCCCCATCTCATGCTCTTCAACCAAGAAAAGTTTTTGAGCATTTCCTCCAGTTGATTTTTGAGGAATTCTCTGATGTTAAATGAGCAGCTTTCTCTTTTAATGAAGTAAAAATCCTCATTATTTACTTTTCGAACGAGCAAATCTTCTTCATTTTTCTGATATTTTCTTAAAAAACCTTCGATAGCACTTTTTGGTGCGTTAATGTTTGGTCCCTTAACTTCGTTATTGGAATCCTTTAGCTCCAAAGCATTTATGTTGTCGACAAATAGGGTAATGCGACGTGCCGTTATAAAAACCTCCATTGATGTAAATTTTACATTATTTTTGTTAAAAACATTGGCAATACAGCTTTTAACTTGAGTTGCAACTACATTCTGCATTCTCGGTGGTATTTCTTCTGAAAGGCACTCAAATAATAACTGCAACGACATACGCTATTTACTCATGTACAATTCACAACATTTTTTTGTTAGCTCTCTAACTTTACCAATATAAGCTGTACGTTCATTCACACCAAGCACACCTCTTGCATCAAGCAGATTAAGTAGGTGACTAGTTTTAATACATTGGTCATAGGCTGCCATTGGTAGCTCCTTTTCAATAAGGAACTTACACAATTTTTCCGTATCTTCGAATTGCTGCTGTACCACTTTAGTATCATAATAATCTAACGCTAGATAAGAAAATTCATATTCTCTTTGTTTAAAAATATCTCCGTAAGTTACACCGTTATCGTTCCAAATTATATCGTAAACATTATCTACACCTTGTATGCACATTGCTAAACGTTCCAACCCATATGCCACCTCACCAGGAATCATCTTGCAGTCAATCCCTCCAACTTGCTGTATATAAGTAAGCTGTGTTACTTCCATTCCATTGCATGTAACTTCCCATCCAAGTCCTGATGCACCAACGCTCGGATTTTCCCAATCATCTTCAACAAACTTAATATCATATTTTTCTGTAGATATGCCAAGAACTTTTAAGCTATCTAAATAGACGTCTTGTAAATTATTACCAGATGGCTTTATTATAACTTGATATTGGTGATGTTGATACAAACGATTAGGATTATCACTATAGCGTCCATCTGCTGGCCTAATTACTGGTTGTAGATATGCAATTTTTGCCGGTTTTGTATCAATTGCAGACATAATTGTTGCAGGATGTAATGTGCCAGCACCAACTTCAGATGTGTATGGGTGAAGTATAACACATCCTTCACTAGCCCAAAAATCTTGTAACTCTTTTATTATACTTTGTAAGTTCACACAAATTGTACACTTTTTATACTAAATATATAAATAAATAAGTACTATTCAATACCTATTTTTTTAACAGTATCATGTAAATAATCACCTAAAACTGCTGAACTTTCCCTCACATACTGAATTATGCTTTTATTTAGGACAATTGCATCATGCATAGTTAAATCGCAGAATATAAATGCTGTTAAATACAGTAAAATCACCGCATAAAATGTGTGAAAAATCCCCTCAAATGTAATTGACATTGCATTATTATAGCTGAGCTGTATTGAACTTATTGGCCATGGTTTTATCACTTCTACGACATTAAAAAATACGTAAGGTATCATAAGAAAAAAGAAAAAGTGCATAAAATCATTAAACCAAAATGGGCATTGAAACATCTGCTTACATATATTCCCATAGAGTTTACTTACAGCATAATAAATCGACATCATTGCCGGCATTGAAAGTGCTACAGTCAGTACTTGCCCTGACGCTATTTGTATTACTATTTCTTCACCACTGTTTGCTGAAGGGTCTTGAGCATGAAAAATAAATATTCCAATTAATTGCATTACTAACATAACTATTGCCAATTTTGTAAAAACAGCAGCTACAACTATTCCTGAGTCTGGCATTTTATATAGTAAGTATTCGCCTCCATATGTAAGAATTAATATAACATCGACAATAAATAATATTAAAAAAGAAGACCAATAGTTCTGCCAACTTGGTAAATATCCTATTCCTAAAAGAGAGCTTACTGTTTTAGCAGGAAAAACCTTGCCTAGCATCTTTCCCAAAAATTTAAAAAAAATCCCCATGTTCTAAGTAACACTTGGTTTATATTATTTATAATACTGTATTGTAACGGACTTATCAACAACTTAAAACATGTATTGGAAAACTTTAAGTAATATGCAGCAACAGTAGAAGAACGTGCGCCAAAAATTTAATAATTTTATAGGGCTTATGCACTTAAATTTTTTGCAATATCAAGTGCAGCGTAAGTGAATATTGCACTTGCACCCGCACGTTTGAAACCAATCAAAGATTCATAAATCACCTTGTCATCATCTAGCCAGCCATTATTTGCAGCAGCTTTTATCATTGCGTACTCACCGCTTACTTGGTAAGCAAAAATCGGAAAATTAAACTTATCACTTGCTGTTTTGATAATATCTAAATATGGCATACCTGGTTTAATCATAATAAAATCTGCACCTTCATTTATATCCATTTCAATTTCGCACATTGCTTCGTGCGCATTTTTATAATCCATTTGATAACCACTTTTGTCTATAGAATGTGATAGCCCACATGAACCAACGACTTGCCTGAATGGAGCATAGAAGCTAGAGCAGTATTTCACTGCATAAGATAATATTAATACGTCTTGAAAGTTGTTATCATCTAATGATTTTCTGATTCTTCCTACTCTACCATCCATCATATCAGAAGGAGCAACTATATCACATCCTGCCTTCGCTAAAGCAAGTGCTTGCTTACACAGTACTGATATAGTTTCATCGTTTTCTACATCCATCTGATTATCTTTTAAAATGCCGTCATGGCCATGAATAGTGTATGGATCCAGTGCAACGTCTGCAATAATACCAATTTCAGGTACCTTTAATTTTACAGCACAAATTGCTCTGCAGATTAAGTTGTCAGAATTATATGCTTCTTCAGCGTTTTCAGATTTTAGTTTACTATCAACTACAGGAAAAATTGCAACAGCATTAATTCCTAAATCTTTAGCTTCCTTAACTATAGACACTAATCCATCTATTGAATAACATTTTACGCCTGGTAAGCCAGAAATTGGTTCAGTTGTTTCTTCTCTGTCATGAACAAACAGAGGAAGAACCAGATCATTTACTGATAAACTATTTTCACTTGTTAAATTGCGAACCCATTTGCTCGAGCGCCTGCGTCTTAATCTTGTATTTGGAAAATTAAACATTGGATCCAGGCAAGTTCCCAGTAAAGAGCAACACCCCTGAAATGAGTATCACCCAAAGCACCGATATTGGTAGAAATACTTTCCAACCAAGGCGCATTAGCTGATCATATCGATAACGAGGTATTGTTGCTCTAATCCAAATAAATATAAACAAAAGTATAACTATTTTCAAAATGAACCAAATTAAACCTGGAATTTTGTAAAGTAAACTGAACTCCAGCGGCGGATACCATCCTCCTAGAAAGAATATCGTCATCATAGCACTTGCTAGAATCATATTTGCATATTCTCCAAGAAAAAAGAGGGCAAAAGGCATGGATGAATATTCAACGTTATATCCAGAGACAAGCTCTGCTTCAGCTTCTGGTAAATCAAATGGGTGACGATTAGTTTCTGCAAGCAAAGAAATAAAAAATATTATTCCTATAGGCATTAGTAGCAAATCAACCCAAAATGGCATATTGTGTTTCGCTACCACCATCTCTCCAAGATTTAATGTTCCAGTGGTAATAACGACTGCAGCAACTATTAAGCCTATTGAAACTTCATATGAAATCATCTGAGCAGCCGACCGTATAGCGCCAAGGAATGCATAATTGGAGTTGCTTGACCAGCCTGCAATAATCACGCCGTATACTCCCAGCGACGATATAGCTAGCACGTAAAGCACTCCAACATTAATATTTGCTATAACCTTAGGAATAACTACTTGCTGGCCATTTTCTACAATTACTTCAGCACCAAACGGTATAACTGCCCAGGCAATTAATGCCAAGATAAAGGTAAGCATTGGAGCCATAATGAACAGTATGGTGCTCGCTCTAAATGGTATTATCGGCTCTTTAATCAGTAGCTTAATAGCATCTGCAAATGGCTGCAATAGCCCAAAAGGTCCAACTACACTCGGGCCGTGCCTTAGTTGAATTGCAGCAAGGACCTTACGCTCAAAGTATGTCAAATATGCAACTGAAAGTAGTAGCGGTACTAAAATAAATAAAATATTAACTAGTGTGTTCATAAAAAGCTTTAGTACAATCTGCCATTATTTTTGAAGCGCGACTTATTGAATCCGTCATATAAAAATTACACTCCTTTAAAGTAAAAGGTGTATCACTTAAATTTATTTTACCATTGCTAATTGGCACCCATGTGTTTTTTATCACTTGATCAGCATTTCTAAACTGTGGACCGATAGTATCTAATTTTTTTCTCACGTCAAATAAACTATCATATGGTAAGGAGAGATCCAAATATTGCGAGAGATTTTTAATAATTAACCAGTCCTCCTTTGCTTCACCTGGAGGAAATACAGCTAAATTTGTTCTTTGCACTCGACCTTCAGTGTTTACATAAGTTGCATATTTTTCTGTATATGCAGCACCAGGCAAGATAACATCTGCCACATGTGCACCCTTATCACCGTGATGACCTTGATAAATTACAAATGTGTTTTCTAACTTTAATGTGTCAATTTCATCTGCACCAAGAAGATAAACAACTTCTATTTCACCACTTTCTGCATGTTCCAATATTTGATTAATATCCCTTTCGCCTTTTTTAGGAACAAACCCAATATCTAGCCCACCAACTCTTGCTGCAGCTTTATGCAGCACATTAAAGCCATTCCAGTCATCTCTGACCATGTTAAATTCTTCTGCAATTTTGCCAGCTAGAATTAGAATTGATTCAGAATCGTCTCTTACTAATGCATCTTGACCGATAATCAGCATAGGGCTCTGAGCAGCACTCAGCAGCTTACAGAACTTATGATTTCCATTTGCTATTTCACTCAAAATATCAGGATTATCGCCCAATTTCTCAACATGATACAAATATTCAATGTTAGGACCAACACTTGCAACAGGAAAGTTGCCCTGTAAATATCTCTTTCTCAATCTTACGTTAATGATCGGTGCTTCTATCCTTGGGTTTGTATTTATAAGCAGACACAAATCCGCATTCTCTATACCTTCAATAGTGGTATTGAACACATACGATCCACGATTATTTGGTATAAGTTTTGCACCATCCTGCCTGCAATCTATATTTCCCGAGCCGAGCTTCTGCATCATTTCTTTAAGTAGAAGCATAGACTCACAATCTGCTAAATCACCTGCAATTGCAGCTATTTTATTTGATTTTGTATTCTTTAATTTCTTTGCAGCAACAGTTAATGCCTCATTCCAATCAACTGGGGCTAATTTACCATCTTTTTTTATATAAGGTCGATCAAGACGCTGAACTTTTAGTCCATCATAGGCAAAGCGGGTTTTATCTGATATCCATTCTTCATTTACCTCTTCGCTCAGCCTTGGTAATATCCTCATAACCTCCGGGCCACGATAATCAACTCTAATTGCGCTACCCACAGCATCTAGCACATCTATAGTCTCACAATGTGATAGCTCCCATGGACGCGCTGTAAAGGAGTAAGGCTTTGAAGTTAAAGCTCCTACCGGGCAGAGATCTATGATATTTCCGGATAATTCAGAACTAATATGCCTTTTTATGTAAGTGCTAATCTCTACATTTTCTCCCCTTCCGATTCCTCCAAGTTCATTTGTACCTGCAACATCAGACAAAAATCTAACACACCGAGTGCAATGAATGCATCGATTCATCGCGGTCTCAATCAGTGGTCCGAAGTGTTTTTTTGGCACAGCCCTCTTATGCTCATCAAGTCTGCTGGTTCCTTTCCCATAAGCCATCGTGATATCTTGCAAATCGCATTCACCACCCTGATCGCAAATTGGGCAATCAAGCGGGTGGTTAATTAGCAAAAACTCAAGCACACCTTCACGTGCTTTTTTAACCTTAGGGGTATCAGTGTGAATAACCATCCCTTCTGCAACTGGCATTGCACAAGAGGCTACTGGTTTTGGAGGTCCACCCTCCACTTCAACCAAACACATTCTGCAATTACCAGCAATTGCTAAACGCTCATGATAACAAAAACGTGGAATTTCAACGCCCACGACTTCACAAGCTTGAATTATAGTGAGCCCATGCTCTACTTCACATTCCTTAGAATTAATAGTAACTTTAACCACAACTATTATACAGCTTCCCACTTTATAGGATTGCCGCTTACCTCATCTTCAACCAGATTGCCGTTGTCATATTGAGCAGACATATAATTCATGCGCGAATCACGATCTATATATCTAACAGGTTTTACCGGTTTATCTTTATACATTTTTTGCTCAGCTTTCTTACGCTGAGTAGGGTTATTTTTACTAGCTGTCTTTGCTTTCCCACCTGCTGCCATATAAACTCCTAAAAACTTTTCATTCTATTTTAACACTTAAGTATATAGCGTCAATATTTAATAACTTTAAAATTTCAATAGATCTCTTATTATAATCATTTTACAATCATTGTTTAAATAAAAAGTTACCCCTTGATGCCATTCCAGCGCATGACGCACAGCTGTACGAACATTGCAATTTGCAGGCAATTTGCGTGGCAGATTCAAGTAGCTGACACTGGTTTCCATCCAAGACAGCAGTAGCCCTTTCGGTGTTATTTCAGTGCTTGACACTGAAATCCAGGATTTTGATTGGATACTGAGTTGGTAAGCATAAAAGTGTAGCTAACGCGAGCTCTACGTCATCCCGCGATTTATTCGCGGTATCTCAAAGCATAGATCCCGCTGCGGGATGACGATTGTCGTTTAGCTATAAACATTAAGAAATTTACCAAACGAAAAAAAAGGCAAAAGAAGCCCTGGGGTTATTATCCGCTTTAAAATATTGGCGTTTTTTATGTTTTAAACGCTTGACAAGCAAGATTAAGCTGCTTTTAATTGCAACTAACTTACGCTGCAAATGTTTAAGAAATTTACTAAGCAGAAAAAAAGACAAAGAATCCCCGAGTTAGCTAGTCTTTTACTATCTCTGTCGAGTATTGGCATTTTTTGATGTCTTGTAACGCTTTATAAGCGCGTTCAGCTTATTTAGATAAAAATCTAGATGTAGATGAAGTTTTGTAAAGACATACAGTATCTATATACTGCAAAAAATTGAACATAAGACGCCGATACATTAAGTAATCCTTACCTTTTAATCTGCAGATTGGCGAAAGCAAATACAATAGCTTCAATTTTATGATAAGGGGGCTGGCGGAGTTTGTCAAGGAAGTTTTTTCGTTTCTAACGATTGTTAACATGCTGCAAAAAACTATGCAAGAGGTCTACCACTTTATTAGGTATTTGTGCAGTTATTGGTGTTATCAAGATACTCCCTAATCTTCTTCAAGTCCTCCCAGGCTAAACGTTTTTGTGCCGGTTGGCGAAGTAGGTAAGCTGGATGAAATATAGCGGCTGTGGTGATTGAATTGGACAAATATTGGTTAGTGTACGTATGAAATCTACCACGCAAATTCGATATAGTTTTTGTGCTGTCAAGAAGGCTATAACATGCGATTCCCCCGACCAAAATTAAAATTTGTGGTGAAACTAGTGCAACGTGTTTTTCGACAAATGGTCTGCACATATCAAGCTCTAGGTCGGTTGGCTTTCTATTGCCAGGTGGACGCCAAAATACAGTATTGCTTATGTATACCTTAGTGCGATCAAGATTGATTGCATTTAACATTTTATCGAGCAACATTCCACTTGCACCACAAAATGGTATGCCTTGAAGGTCTTCATTTGCTCCTGGAGCTTCACCAACGAGCATAACTTTTGCGTTTGGATTACCATCGGAAAAGACAGTATTAGTTGCAGTTTTTTTTATCTCACAACCTTCAAATGATTCAACTGCACTTCTTAGTTCATCCACACTATTACATTTGCTTGCAAGTTTCCTTGCTTCGATTATCCAGTCACTTGGAAACATGTCTTTTCCATCTTTAGTGTCACCCCAGCGCGTATCTGCATCTTTCTTCTTGGTCCCAGTTTGGATAACAGAGGGTTGTACACTCTCTTTGCTCTCCAATTTTTTTTCCTCTTCACCCTCTGTTAGTGTGCAATCAACGCCCACTTCATGGTAAAATTTTAATAATTCTAGGTCTTTATTGCTCATAATGCTTTTTAACCTTTTGTGCTTTTTTCATGGCCATATCATACTTTAATTTAGATAAATGTCTAATATATAATATGCCGTTTAAGTGATCTAATTCATGCTGAATACACCTTGCAAGCCAACCACTAGCTTTTAGTGTTTGTTCTTCATTATCTAAGTCTTTATATTTCACAGTTAGATACTTTGGACGCTTAATTTCATGACTTTGCTCTGGAATTGAAAGGCATCCTTCCTTGAGAATTACTTGTTCATCGGATAATTCTGTAATCTCAGGATTAATCATGTAAAATTTGCCAGTTGAGCCATATCCTGCTGGCTCATTTTCAATCGTTTCTAGCTGAATATCCATAACAAAAATTCTCTTTAACACTCCAACTTGCACTGCAGCAAGGCCAAGACCTTCTGCATCATACATAGTTTCGAACATGTCGTTTACTAATTCTTTAATTTTATCGTTTATATCTGTTACTTCACTGGCACGTGTGATTAGTCTTTCATCAGGGGCAATTACAATTGGTAATATGGACATAAAAATTATAATTCTATGTTTTGCTTTTCCTTTTGTCCAGAATTTAGTGTATATTAAAATGTTGCTATATCTATAATAGAAATATAAATTATTAAAGGAAGCTACAATTTAAATGAAATTGCGTAATAAGGTTAACTAATGTACTCTGCAGTAATAGCAAAACCAAAGAGAAATGTTTTTGCTGTTTTAGACATAGGTACAACAAAGATTATTTGTCTAATCGTTAAGATAAATGGCAACTTCAGCTATAAAGTAACAGGAACGGGTTATAAGATTGCAGAAGGTGTAAACGGTGGATCAATAACTAATGTAAAACACGCAAATTACTCCATCTCATCAACTATAGGTTTAGCTGAACAAGTATCAGAAGAAACCATAGATCAGATATATGTGAACATTGCTGGATGTGGCATCTCATCTTTCAATGTACATAATGAAATTATTGCAGCTAACCATGAGATTTCTGAGCGTGATATAAGACGTGTAGTTTTTCAAACATTTGAGAAATATATTGAAGACAATGTTATCATTCACAATATACCACTAAAATATCACTTAGATGACATGACTGACATAAAAGAAGTTGGTGGATTGTACGGAAAAAGACTATCTGCTGATGTTAATGTTGTCACTGCTTCGCGTCCAGCGCTTACCAATATTGAAAACTGTATTACCAATAATGGTGGATTAAATATGGCAGGTTGTATTGCTTCTGCATATTCTGCAGGTCTTGCCTGTCTGAGTGGAGATGAAAAAGAGCTCGGGACTGCTATTGTTGATATAGGCGGTGGGTGCACTGCAATTGGAATTTTCAAAAGAGGGAAACTTGTGTATGCAAGCAGCGTTCCAATTGGTGGTGTTCATATCACTCGAGATATTGCTTACGGGCTATGCACAAGCATAGAACGTGCAGAGTATATAAAAATACTGTATGGCAGCACTATCGTAACTTCAATAGATGAGAATGAGTACATTACAATGCAAAACAACGAAAATGATGAACCTACTCAAGTATTCAAATCTGAGCTTATTAACATCATAAGACCAAGAGTTGAAGAAATACTTGAAATGGTAAGAGAGCAATTTCAAGAGCAGAAAGATCCAATTAATAAAGTAGTGATCACAGGTGGAACTAGTCAACTCACAAGCATGAAGGAAATTGCAGGCTATATATTCAATAAGCAAGTTCGAATTGGGTGCCCTGAGTCTTGTAGCGGTCTTGATGGCGAATATGATAAAAATCCTGTATTTTCTGCTGCTATAGGCTCTATAAAGCTAATAGTTGACACTTTTTATAAAAATAATTCTGGTATTTTAGGTCAGGATGGTAAAATGAGTAAATTGTATAATTGGGTTAAATCAAAAGTTACAGTCTAGATTTCTGTTTTACCACCTTTCATACAAATGACTTGACACTAGGATCCATAGGGCTTATTTTTATAATATGTAAAATTATTATGTTTATGTACTTGCGAGTAAGCGTACCAATTACAATAAGACATGGAAAATATGAACATAACTATACACTCACAAGAAGATTTTGAATTTATGCGCAAGGCTGGCAGGCTTGCTGCTGAAACTCTTGATTTCATTGCACCGTACGTAAAGGTAGGGGTGACAACTAATGAATTAAATGATCTATGCCATGACTTTATAATTAATGCAGGTGCAATTCCAGCACCACTAAATTATAGGGGGTATCCAAAATCAATCTGCACCTCAAAAAATGCCGTTGTGTGCCATGGTGTTCCTGATGATACACCGCTTAAAGATGGGGATATTTTGAATATTGACGTTACGGTGATTTTAAATGGCTGGCATGGTGATACAAGTCGCATGTTTTGGGTTGGCAAGCCATCAATAAAAGCAAAACGTTTATGTGACGCTACTTATAATGCGTTGATGGAAGCAATCAAACAAGTTAAGCCCGGCAATAAGTTAAATGAAATAGGGCTTGCTATAGAGAAATATATTAGAGATTTTGGATATTCTATCGTACGCAGCTACTGCGGACATGGTATAGGAAAAGTCTTTCATGCTCCACCAAATGTAGTGCATTTCTATGATCAAGATGAAGATCTTGTCTTAAAGGAAGGTATGTTTTTTACAATAGAGCCAATGATTAATGCTGGAAAACATGAGACTCTGCTCAGTAAACTCGATGACTGGACAGTAACAACACGCGATCTTTCACTTTCTGCTCAATTTGAGCATACACTTGGAGTAACAAAAGATGGTGCTGAAATATTCACATTATCACCTAAGAATTGGCATTTCCCACCTTATAATTAGATTTTTTTAAATTCTGCTATACTGCAACTATACTTGGTTTACTTTGGGTAATTTTGAAGAAAGCTCACCCTTAATTTGCGATATAGCAACTAGCCCAATTAATGCACAGAAAATCATGTAAAAACTAGCTGAAGTCTCTTGTCCTGTAACCTTGATAATTGTTGTGCATATAAATGGTGCAAGGCCGCCAAAAAATCCAGCAGCTATATTTCTTGATAAACCAAATCCACTGTACCGAACCTTTGTTGGAAATAATTCGCACATAAGTGCACTGACAGGACCAAGCGATGCAGCTATTGGAATTATAAAAGAATGTGTGCCAGCAAGTAATTGCCACTACATAACATTGAAAAAACTGGATAACTCACTATTACAAAAGCTATAAATGCAAATTTCATAACTTTTTCTCTTCCTACCTTATCAGAAAGTATTGCAAACAATATTGTCAATCCTCCGAGCGCAATTTGACTCAGTATTTCCACTATATGATTAAAATGAGTATTTACTGTTAATATTTTATTCGTAAGCACATTGAAAAATACCAAATATATATAGAGAGACGCATTTTCAACCAAGTCAATACCTATTGATATTAGAACAGGCTTTTTGTAATTGTTTAATAACTCTTTTAGTGGCAATTTAGACGGATTTTTTTGTCTTTTATACTCTGGGCTTTCATCAAGTATATATCTCACATATATGCTAATTAATCCCATTGCTAAACTGAAAATGAAAGGTAATCTCCACCCCCAAGATTCAAAATCAGATACTTTTTTGCATATGAGTACCGCTATCAGGCTTAATACTGAACCAAAAATTGCGCTTAATACTTCAATGCTGCCAAAAAATCCTTTTTTGTTTTTAGGAGCATGTTCTATTAAAAATGGTGCATTTCCTGCTTCTCCTCCAAGGGATATACCCTGCAATAGCCTTAAACAAACTACCAGAATTGATGCTAGTATTCCAATGCTTTGATAACCTGGAACAAAAGCAATTAATACGGTTGATAAAGTCATTAATATAATCGAGAGCAATAAGGCAACTCTTCTGCCATGTTTATCACCAATGTGACCAAATATAGCAGCACCGACTGGTCTCATTAAGAAACCCACTGCAAACACTCCAAAAGCCTTCAATACGCTGGTTAGTTGATCATCCGATGGAAAAAACACACCACCTATTATGTTTATTAAGTGGCCAAAAAGCATGTGGTCATACCACAATAAAGTGTTACAAATCAAACTTGAAAATATTACTTTTGTTATTTGCTGCATAATTTCCCTATAGCCTGTTTGATCTTATATATAAAAAAAAATGTGAACGTTATGTGAATATTATATTAACAATATTAAACCTTGATTTTAATATTATTGCTCATATATTCCGATAAGATACCATATTTTGGCAAGAAAATCTATGTACATAAATAAAATTGATGTGAAGAGTAGAGTAGAGTAGGATATCTACACCAACTGTACTTAAATTTTTTGATATGACACACACTCCAGTTTTGTTAAAAGAGATGCTATCACTACTATCACCGCAGGATGGTGGCATATACGTGGACGCCACATTTGGATCTGGAGGGTATAGCAAAGCAATATTGGAGTCAGCTGATTGCAAGGTATATGCAATTGATAGAGATGAAACGGTAACTAAGTTTTATGATGATTTAAGCGTTAGATATCCCGATAGAATAAAACTATTCATTGAGAAGTTTAGTAATATTAAAAGTATACTAAGCAGCGTTGAGCCATCTCCTGTCATCCCAGTACTTGATACTGGAAAAAATAACTGGTCACGCGCTGGAATGACATCAAACGGAGTGGATGGAGTGGTCTTTGACATCGGAGTTTCATCTATGCAGCTTGATAACGGAGATAGAGGGTTCTCATTTTTACATGATGGTCCACTCGATATGAGCATGGATAACTCTTCTTATATAAACGCTTCAACGTTTGTTAACGCTTTACGCGAAGAAGAAATCGCAAATACTATATATAACTACGGAGGCGAACGTCATTCTCGCAAAATTGCAAGAGCAATAATAAATGCACGGAAGAAGAAAACTATCAAAACTACATTTGAGCTTGCGGATATTGTACGTTCCGTGGTATTTCGTGGAAAAAGCAAAATTGATCCTGCAACCAGAACATTTCAGGCAATCAGAATATGGGTAAACGATGAGCTGGAAGAACTTGAAAAGGGTATTAAAGCTGCATCTGAGATTTTAAGTGAGAATGGCAAATTAATTGTCGTCACCTTTCATTCCTTAGAAGATCGTATAGTCAAAACTTTTTTTAAAGATTTATGTGCTACTGATTGCAAGACATTCTCTCTGCTAAATAAAAAAGTGATCGAAGCAAGTATAGAAGAAGTAAGTGCAAATCCGCGTTCACGCTCAGCAAAACTAAGAGCTATACAGAGGTTGTCGTGAGAACTTTCTGCATCATCTCAATAGTTATGTTTTTTCTTAGCATTGTAGGACTATTTAAGGTAAAATTACATGTTCAGTCGTTAAATAGAGAGCTAATAAAAATAAAAAGTGAAATTAATTTAGTACAAAGTGATATGAAAGTTTTACAAGCAGAATGGAGCTATTTGAATAATCCAAAAAGACTTGCAAGCCTTGTAAAGAAATACCTGAAAAATAACTCTTTAATACTGGCTAGCCAGGTTAAAAATCTTGACTCTCTAAATGGCCGCAGTGTGCTAGCACAACTTAAAATCCATGATCAACAGTGAGATTAAGTCTTATTTTTTACAGATGAGCACATCACAATAAAACTTACTTTGTATCCGTTCAGGATAGCGGCAAGGTAGTATAACCATAGAGTAAAAGTGAGTTTACAACAAATGGTGTCATCCCAGTGCTTGACACTGGGATCCAGCCTTTCCATAATCATCAAAAACATTGTATTTTAACGTAAAACAGCTATTTTTATGCTTACCAACTTAATAAAATTCCTGGATCCCAGTGTCTGGGCACTGGGATGACAAAGGAGAGCAGTGTCAGCTACTTGCATAACACCATTTGTTGTGCAACTTACTTTAGTATGAAATTGCTTGCGTAAGATTTTGGCAGCCTCTTAACATTTTTTGGCATTTCAATTATGTATTTAATGTTGCGTTTTTTTGCGTAGAATACTGCTTTTTCAAGAGAATCAAACTTTAATACAATCTGTTTTTTTGGATCTTTTGAGCCAACCCACCCCATCAAAGGTTCAATGTAGTAAGAGCCAGATTCAATTTTTAGGTGCCAGAAATTTGTATTACCTAAACCAGATTGTGTTGCAGTTCTTGTTGGTTTATAAATCCTAAAAACTACTTTATCGTCAATGCCCATAGTTCTTGTTAAATAAGCTTAAATATATATCTAAATAAATCCTTTCACAAACAATTAGTATGAAAGAATGAAGTTTGAAATAAATATTTTTATGTTATATTATTGTTAAATTATATTAAAAGGATTAGCTGAATAGGAGTAACCGATGACGCAACAGGAAATAGTAACAATTAATGCAGAGTTACGTGATATAACAAAAACAAAAGCGATGCATTCTCTAAGGAAGAAAGGAAACATCCCTGGAATCATATATGGAAAGGGCCATGATAATGTAAATTTGACATTGTCTGCAAAGGAATTCACAAAGCAATATAAGTCAGGCTCTCTTTCTGCACATTTGATAGAGCTGAATATTTCGGGCAAAAAGGAATATGCTCTTGTTCGCGATATCCAATTGCATGTAGTAAAGGATACTGTGCAACATGTTGATTTTCAGTTTGTTGATAAAGGCAGTGAAATTAAAATAGACATACCTCTATCATTTGTGAATGAAAGTAAAGCTCCAGGAATCAAATTAGGTGGAGTGCTTAATGTTTTGTGTCGTTCTATTGCTGTTAAATGCTCTCCTGATAAAATACCTCAGGTTATTGAAGTTGATTTATCCGGTAAAATGATTGGCCAATCTATACATATCAATGATGTAAAATTACCAGAAGGTGTTAAGTTTGTAGCTCATGAAGAAGAAAATTTTACCATTGTTACAATTTCTGCTGCCGATAGTGACGTTGAAGAACCTCAAGCAGAAACAGAGGAATAGTGCACCTGATAGTTGGGCTTGGTAACCCTGGTAGTCAATATGAGTTAACTCATCATAATATCGGCTTCATCGTAGTTGATACAATTTGCAAATATTGGAATTTCCATTCGTTCTCTAAAAAAGCCGATTATCTGATAACCTCTGGCATAATTAATGATAATAAAATTATGTTAATAAAGCCTTATTCATTTATGAATAATTCAGGCATCCCTGTTGCAAAAATACGAAACTTTTACAAATTATCGCTAGATAATATCGTTGTCATACACGATGACGCTGATTTGGAACTTGGAAGAATAAAAGTAAAGAAAGGTGGTAGTTCTGCTGGACATAATGGACTTAAATCCATAGATAGTTTTATTGGCAACGATTATTGGCGCTTGAGATTTGGAGTGGGTAGACCTGAAGATCAAAGAAGCTTAGCAGATTATGTGTTATCAAAATTTTCAAATTTTGATAATGTTACTCCCTTAGTGGAAAAAATAGCAAAAAATATACACTTAATGCTGCAAGGAGATAATACAGCTTTTATCAATTTGATTGTATAATATTACGAAACACAGGAAGTGTATGGTCCCAGAGTGTGATGGTGTGGATTTAGTATGAACAATTCAGGAGATTTTGTCCACTGTAAAGATATAAACTCAAAAGGTGTAAGACCCTTAAGAGTTTTGAGTCTTTTAGCATAATTGTAGGCCATAACAAAGTCATAAAGATGCTCTTTGAGTTGCTGGTGAGACTGATAGTAATACTTCTTAACAGTGGCATTCTTTAAAGTTTTGTTCATACGCTCAACTTGCCCATTTGTCCAAGGATGGCTAACTTTTGTTAGACGGTGTTCAATGTCATTTTCTTCACAAGCTCTATCAAATATATGTTGAAAAGCGTATTTATGGCGTTTTTGGTTGGTAAATTGTACACTGTTATCTGTCAAAATAGTGTGGATTTTATATGGTAAAATTTTAATCAAATTACATAGAAACTCAGCAGCTATAGGTTTTGTAGCACTTTTATGCAACTCAACATACGTAAATTTGGATGTTCTATCTATTGCAACAAACAAATATAACTTTCCTTCTTCTGTTCTGACTTCTGCAATATCAATATGGAAATAGCCTATAGGATATTGTTTGAATTTCTTTTTTGGTTTAACTTCGCCATCAACATCTGGTAGTCTGCTAATGCTGTGCCTCTGTAAGCAACGATGTAGACTAGAGCGAGTCAAGTGTGGGATTGAGGTTTGCAAAGCGTAGAGACAATCATCTAATGGCAATAGAGTATGCTTACGAAATGCAACAATTACAGCCTCCTCTTCTAAAGTTAAAACAGTTGATCTTGCATGCTTCGGACCCATATCAGCGTCTTTGGCAAAAGACCGTTTTCTCCATTTAATGATAGTTTTTGGATTAAGGTTATAGTACCTGGAGAGTTTTGCTATGCTCTCTTTACTATTTTGTATTGCTCTACGAATTGTCTCTGTTGTTTTGGCGCACCCATGTAATATTTGTCCCATAATTCCTCCTTTGATGGTATTGTTTTCTCATATTTTATCATACCATCACACTCTGGGACCATACATCCCCCCCTCCCCCCCTAATTCCTATATCAAACCTTTCTTTACTAGATTATATAGTCAATATAAAAAGCCATATAAAATTGCTTCCACTGCTGCCATGAGGAAATTGCTTATTCTTGCTAACTCTTTAGTCAGAGATGACAGGGTTTTTACTGAGGAATATAACTCTCTGTCTGTTTCTATCTAAGAGCCAGTATAGCTGTGGATAAGCACGTTTATACAGATAAAAGTACTTATCCACAGCTACATCAATTTTTCTATTGACTTTTAACACAACTGCTGAACAGATACATTCGTCATCCCGCTACGTGTTAGCGGCCAAGATACCGCGGCGGTATGCCGTGGGAAACCTGACTTGCATTAGCTATAAAATAGTGATTTATATAAATCCCATAGCATGCCGAATGAAGCTTTTTTTGAGGAAATTTGAATTTTCAACTGCAATCAAGCCAAGATTTCTTAGTGCTTTAGCGCAGAATATTCTGTTGGAAAACATCCTATTTAATCCATCAGTTGCAAGCGCCATTGTAAAATTATCAAAGTATCTGTTACGTGAAATTTTCTTTAATAAATAACTACTGCCAACATCAATACCAGATGCTTTTGCGGCAACTACGTGCTTTATAATACTTTCTACATCTCTAATTCCAAGATTAAGCCCTTGACCTGCAACTGGATGAATTGAATGTGCTGCATCGCCGATAAGCAAAACTCTACCCTTATATAACTTTTTTGCGAAAACAAAACTTAAAGGATAAAGTTTTCTTTCACCCTCTAATTTTATCTCTCCTAAATAAGAACCAAATCTTTTTTTAAGCTCTATAATAAATTCTTCTTCAGACAGATCCATTAGCATTTTTGAAATTTCAGATTTTTCTGTCCAAACTATCGAAGAAGTATAGCCACCCTTCATCGGTAGAATTGCAAATGGACCGCCAGGGAAAAAACGCTCCACAGCTAAGTTTTGGTGATGCAGTTCATGCTTTACATTAAATACTATGCTACTTTGTTTATAGTCAAATTTCACTGTCGGTATAGAAAATAACTCTGGTAATTTAGAGTTTTTGCCTTCAGCACAGATAAGTAGCGATGATATTAATTCCTGGTTATTATCAAGAATCACTTCCACATATCCTGAATCACAAGCAATTGTTTTATAGGAATGTGGAGAGTATATATTCAGTTTATTTAGAAAATTATTGTTGATTGCATTCCATATAGTAGCATTGTTGATAACATAACCCATTGGCTCTTCGCTAACCATTTTATGATTGTAATGCACAGTAACCGCATCTAATATGCATATATCAAGTATTGGCTCAGCTTCACTTTCCACAAACTGCCAAATCCCTAACTTTTCCAATATTTTTTTCGAGCCTTGAGAAATAGCAAATGCTCGATTATCATCTACTACACGTGGTAGACTATTTTTTTCAATCACAGCTACAGACACAGAGTCACAACTGAGGCCAATGGCAGTAATAAGACCAAGTAACCCACCACCTGAAATGATTACATCATAATTCATTTTATTTACGCTAATTGTAAAATTATATTTTATCTGTTTTGAAAATAGTTTAAACAAACTTTATAGACAAAGACCTATAGCTAACCCAAGAAAGGTTTCCCTACGTCATACCGCGATTCATTCCATAGCTGTACGAACATTGCAATGTGGCACATAGTAAACGATGTCATGAAAGTAGCTGACACTGGAATTCAGAAAAAAGGATGATGTTATTCCAGTGCCTCTATGATGTCATCCCAGTGCTTGACACTGGGATCCAGCTTTTTCATAATCATCAAAATGTTGTATTTTAACATAAAACAGCTACTTTTATGCTTACCAACTTAATAAAATTCCTGGATCCCAGTGTCTGGGCACTGCCCACTGGTGGCCCAAACTACAACGTTCGTACAGTTGTGCGCGGTATAGATTCCGCTCACTAGTAGCGGAATGACGGTTTTTCAAATTGTCGGTAAACCTAAGCCACTTTAGCTATATCATCTTGAGAACACCTAAAAGTAAACTTCTGTAATAAAATGTTAATTACTTCATGCTAAGATAGATCTTATTTTATTAAAGGTATTAGTTTATGACTACAGATTGCAAAGCAAAAATGTTAAATTGCATTAGTAAGTACAGAGAAGAACTTGGAGAAAACAAAGCAGCAATCAAACAAACTTTAACTAATGATAAAATCAATATAAGCGATCACTTTTACCAGGGTGATAAAATCTGCAACGAAGAAATATTTAATGTAGGAGGCGAGTGTCAAGATACAAAACATGGTAACTCAGAATATACGTATGATGACTGGAAGCAAAAAATTGAAAAATCTCATGCTAAAGATTTGCTAAAAATGCTACAAGATAAAGCAAAAGACAAAATATTAAAGAGTTTTGAAGATTATGAAAAGTATCATGAAAATGCTGTTGAAGCTATAAAAAGAGAATTAGACATAGATTCGAAATTAAAGGCAATATTCAGAGAAAAGCAACAACCAGAAACTGATGAAACTCGAGCATATTATGACATTATACGAGGTTTGTATGAAAATGGAGACATGGATTCTCAATTAAAGTGCAGAGATCTTGATTGTTTTGATAGAACAATAAAGGATAATCTATCCCAAAAACAATCGGAATTAACTAATATAAAGAATAACTTTTTAGATGATACACAAAACATCTTTAAATATATTCAAGTTGAAGATAATATTTGATAGACGAATATCTATTTTATAGTAAAGAGGACAGACGAATTCTTAAAGTCTCTTTGCGTAAAGCTGTGTTTTTTTTAGAATTTTACAGCTATGCAATGTTTTACTGTTTCCAAAGCAATATCTTTATAAATTTTTGCCAAATCCTCACTTAACATTAAAGGATTTCCGCAATCAGAAGCATGGCATATTTGTGGATCTAGAGGAACTCTGCCTAGAAGTTTGATGCCCAGCTCCTCAGACATTTTTTTTGCACCGTCTTTTCCAAATATGTATATTTTTGAGCCGCTTTGAATGAAATAACTCATATTTTCTACAATGCCAATAACCGGTACGCTGAGCTTTGTAAACATATCATAAATTTTGCGAGCATCGATTAAAGAGAGCTCCTGTGGAGTTGAAACTATTATCGCCCCAGTTAAGTTAAAATTTTCCATAAGACTTAAATGCACATCGCCAGTTCCAGGTGGTGTATCAACTATCAAATACTCTATATCGGACCATTTTGTTCCCATTAGCAGATTATAAAGTGCTTTTGTAATCATAGGTCCGCGCCATATTGCTGCACGATCTTTATCGATAAAATAGCCAATTGAAATAGTATGCAGTCCATACTTTTCTATAGGCATTGCTTTACTATCCTGTATTTCTGGCTTTAATTTTTCAGCGCCAAGCATTTTAGGAATTGAAGGACCATATATATCTGCATCAACCAGCGCAACTTTGTGTTTTAACTTTGCTAATGAGAGAGCAAGATTTAGCGCAACTGTGGACTTGCCCACACCGCCTTTACCAGAGGCCACAACGATTATATTTTTCACTCCTTCGATATGTAATTTAGCTTTTTGTTGCCCAGTTTGTTTTTGACAAGTAGCAACCACGGTCACTTTTGTCACCCCCGGTATAGCTTTAACAGCTTGCTCACAATTTCTTCTTAATTCTTCATTTGCTTGCGTGTTACCGGCAACTTCAAGCACAAAACCAACATCTTGACCTTTAATAATAATTGAGGATATTATGCCAAGAGCGATCACATCTTTACCGCTTTTTTGCTCTATGACTTTTTTTAAGTTCTCTCTTACAATTTTTTCGTTGATCATTAGCCTTTTAGGTGATTTCTTCCTGAAGTCGTTTAATCTCAGCTTGAGGAAGGCCGGTTGTCTGAGAGATAATATCAATAGAGATGTCAGCCTTAAGTAGGTTTTTTGCTACTTCAATCTTTCCTTCAATCTTTCCCTCATCAAGTTTTTTAGCGAGGATGCCTTCTTCTTTCCGCAGATCCATTATTCTTTCTTCATATGCTACTAAATCTTTTTCATTCCAGCTAAACCTGTCTAATTCATCGTAGGCTAACTTTATTATTGGTGCTTTTTCTGCTATTTTCCTTAAGTCTTCTTCCGTAGTTTCATCTGCATATTGTTGTCTAAGTGAAGAAGGTCGCCCCTCCTCACTCGACTTCAAAACCGTACGTGAGACTTTGCGCCTCATACGGCTTCTCTCCAATTTGGAGCTTTTCATGCACACCTCCTGTGTAATTCATCGTGACAATGTCCATGTAACAAAGATAAGTTTTTGATCATGTTGTTTCGTCTATTCCGGTCTTTGTGATGTATTTCTATTGTATCATCACTTTTAAACCATAGTCTACAATTATCACATTTACTTTGTTGTAACTTCAATAGTTTTATTACTCTTAATGGCTTATCTGGTATTTTTCTCAGACGTTTACCCCAATAAACCCAATCACCATCATATGGAGATCTGGTTTTTTGCACTTTGATATGTCGTTTAATAACATGATCGCTGTGTATAATAAAATGTATCTTGTTACTTGTCATAAAACGCCAGTTATCGTTATTATACTTTTTAAAGTATTTTCTTTTTATCCAGCATTTCCCTTTGTTTGGGTGCCTAAAGACTGACCTTACCCAGAAAAAGTGGAGAGAAAGAAAAGAGTTTTTTTGGGTAAAATAAAATTTTGGAGGATTAGAAATGGTAAGAGAATATACGGCAGAATTCAAATTGGAAGCTGTTAAACTGGCAAATGAACAAAGAAAGGCAGGTCAAACAATTACAAAAATAGCAAGAGATTTAGGAATAAAGGGTGGTTTATTAGGAAAATGGATAAAGAAACACAACGAAAAAAAGTCGGCGGCAAATGCATTTCCAGATGTAGCACCTTATGACAAAGAGAGGTTTGATTTACAAAGCAAGAGTAACAAGGGAAAGAGACATTTAAAAAAAAGCCCTGGCCAGTCAAAAAGAGTAAAATATTTTTTTATATAGTAACTGCTATAAAGTACAGGAATTATGTAGGATTTTCTGCTAGTGGCTACTATAAGTGGACCACAAGAAAAATAAGCAGTAGAGAATCAGCAAATAAAGAGCTACTCGAAGCTATTCAAAAAATATATCAAGTTTCTAAATGTAGATATGGAGCTCCTAAAATTCATGCTGAATTGAAGGCTTTGGGTAAAAGTTGCAATTTGAAAACGGTGCAAAGTATTATGCAGAAAAATGACATCAGGGCTATACTGAGAAGAAAGTTTAAAATTAAAAAACAACAAACAGATAATAGAGCTGTAGCTCCCAATATACTAGATCAAAACTTTATTGTTGATCAACCAAATAAAGTATGGGATTACTTACATCAAAACCAAGGAGGGATGGCTATATTTGGCAGCAATAATTCTCACGTATGGTAGTTAATGAGTAGTGCAATAAATAAACAATTGGTTATGAACTCTTTATTAATGGCCATTAATAGGCGTAAACCTGTTAAAAATCTACTGCTGCACAGTGACCAAGGTTCACAATATACTGCGCAAGGGTATCAATATCTCTTAGCTGTAAAGAATATAGATGAGTAATAAAGGCTGTTGTTACGACAATTCTGTTGCAGAAAGCTTCTTTAGCTCATTGAAAAAGAGAAATACTTATTGATACTTCACAACACTCTGCTCAACAAACTAGAACTGCAATATTTGAATACATAGAAATTTTTTATAACAAACAACGTCACTATTAACTATTGCATTCCAGAACAATTTGATGCATCATTCTTTTTGTAAAAAACATTCCACACTTTCTCTCCACTTTTTCTGGGTAAGGTCACTGACTCAATACCCAGTCAATATCCTTTCCACCAGTTCTTTTACTGCCGGTACGTAGCCATTCTCATAAAATGGATCTTGCTTAAATTTGTACACATTGTGCCCGGAAAACATGAGTTCGTTCTCAATATCACCATCGTGTATAACGTTTTGCAGTGTTTTTTGTATGCAAAAACTACGCGGATCTGGCTTTCGTCCTGTTGAATGGTCACCATGATCTTTCCAATTGCTAAACAAACAATGGCTCAAACATCCCATACAATTGATTTGATCTTCTCTTATTTGTTTAAATTTATCTGGCGTCACAAAAATAACAGTTGAATCTGGGGTTTTCATTGCTTTTGTGTACCCTGCTTTAGTCCATGTATTTGCCAGTTCTTTGTCTTTTGCAGTAAGGTAGATCTTCCTACCTCTGCTACCCATTGCAAATTCACTATTGGATTCTTCGCTGGCATTTTCTGAAAAATTTACTTGATGTAATTTTCGTTCCTGTAACTCACGTATAAAATTATTCCTCACCGCAGATGAGTAAAACCCTGTTGGACTGAATTTATTTAAAAATACATCACCTTCTTCTAAAGTGAGTAGCTTCTTTTTCCACTCTGCAGAAATTGGGCTTTCTTTCGTCAAAAGTGGACGAGTGCCAAACTGAAAAGCTATTGGTCCAATTTGCAGATTGTCAAACCAATGTTCCCAATCTTTCAAATGCCACACTCCTCCTGCCATAACAATTGGTGTTTCTGAAAGACCGATCTCGTTCATGAAAGATCTAAGCTCTGCAACTCTTTCAAATGGAGCCTGTGGTAGCTCTGGGTCTTCACTGTTACTCAGTCCATTGTGCCCTCCAGCAAGCCATGGATCTTCATACACTACTCCACCAAGCAAATAGGAAGATATTCTTTGGTAAGCACGCTTCCATAATGCTTTAAAAGCACGCACCGATGAGATAATAGGGTAATAATAAACCTGATATTTAGCTGCAATTTCTCCAAGCCTATAAGGCATACCAGCACCGCAGGTAATACCATGAATCAAACCTTTCGCTCCTTCTAATATGCCATGAAGTACGCGTTCTGCTGCTCCCATCTCCCAAAGTACATTCATGTGTATTCTTCCATGACCTTTTGATATTTCATTTGCTATTCTTGCCTGACTAATTCCAGCTTCAATACTATACTCAATCAATTCACTATGCTTTTCATTTCTTGTTTTGCCTTTATAAATTAGTGGCACTAACTCGCTATTATCATCAATAAGCTTAGCATTTGCACCAGAAAATGTACCCACAGCATCTGCTGCAGCAAATGCTCCGCTTGATCTCCCATCACTAACTGCAATGCCTTTACCACCTTCGATGATTGGCCACACTTCCTTTCCTGAAATTACTATCTTTTTTATCTTATTTTTCAAAACTTCCTCGCAATCTTTCACTCTATTTTACTTAATTACTAAAAAAATGATAGCTGTTTATTTTTTCTTGTATCATTAAAGCTTCTGTAGCTACTCATGCTGTTGTAGTTTGAGAGCAGTTCCCATCGGAAGGGTGTCATTCCAGTGCTTGACACTGGAATCCAGTTTTTGATCAAAAATGTTGCTATAGTGCACAATCAATTTTCCTGGATCCAAGTAGTCTGGGCTACTTGGATGACACCATAGGGGGCTACTTGGATGACAGGGGAGGGAGGCTGCTGGGATCCTGACAACCGTCATCCCGCTGCTTGTTAGCGGGATCTAGAGATACCGCGGCGGTATGACGTAGAGCTACGTGTTTAGGTTTAATGAATCCACTATATCTTTTACTTGAGAAAAAACATACTCTTTGCTTACACTGGTATCGATAATAAAGTCACTCATCTTCCTTTTCTCCTCAATAGATAACTGAACATCGGAGATTAGATTAAGCTTTTCTTTATCTATGTTGCGTTCGTTAAGTCTTTGAGCTTGCACAACGCTATCTGCATGAACAAAAACAATAAGGTCGCAATATAAATAAAATTTTGTTTCTAATAGAAGTGGCACATCTAAAACTAAAAGTTTTCTATCGATCTTTTTTTCCTTGGCAATAAAAAATTCTAATTCACGCAGCACAGCAGAGTGAACCAAAGATTGAAATTGTTTCCAATTTTCATCGTAGGCTAAGAAATATTTAGACAGTACTGTTCTATCTATTTCACCATTTACTACCACTCCAGGAAAATTTTTCTCTGCATAACTTATTATGCTTTTATCCACTTTATAAAGTTGGTGTACAACAGAATCAGCATCAAATACAACAGCACCAAACTCTTGAAAGCAATTAGCTACAAAGCTCTTTCCTACCCCAATTCCGCCTGTTAGACTTATAATCATATAACAAAATACATTCGACTTCTTTTGAAACTATAGCTAAGGTTTCTCTATATATATTAACTAGATTTTCTAGATCTCAGTGTCAAGCACATAACTATACGAACATTGCAATTTGTAGGTGGTGTTATTCCAGTCTGGAATCTAGCTTTTATGTTGTATAGTGCACAATCAATTTTCCTGGATCCAAGTAGTCAGGGCTACTTGGATAACACCCTACTTAACCGTCATACCGCCGCGGTATCTCTTAGCCACTAACACGTAGCGGGATGACGATTGTCGATAAATCTAAGTTACTTTAGCAACAGTTATTCTCCACTAAATTACTCTGAATTTTGGTTATATTATTTGCGGATTTCACTGCTGAAATCTCAAATTTTGAGCTTGTGTTCAAAAATGATTCAACTGACCTGCCAAAAAAATCATATCTCCATCCCTTGAATAATTTATCTGTCTGTCCAGATATTGACCCGGTTAACTCATCTTTTGAAGAAACTAATTTCCTTGATATGTTACTTTCTTTACATTTACTATCTAAAATAATTGAGAGTATATCAAGTACAGATTTGTCATAATTACTCGATAAGGTGTTGTTTTGCTGCATCCAATTTCTCTCATTTTCATTAAAAATATTCACAAACTCTAGTAAATCCGCATCTTTTATATTTTTTGTATTCCTCTTGAGATCATCTAAAATCTCATCAACATGCTCTACATTTTTTTCAATAAAATCAGCTATTACAGCATTATTGATTATTTTATTACGGTTCATATTATAGCGCTGTGCTAAGGTTTCTTGCCACTCACTAACTGCTTTAACAGTTAGTATCAATCTTGGATTTACTTCATAATTAAATTTAATCCTCTTCCATGCATCTTTTGGGCTATGTAAATACTTATTTATATCAACTATTGATTCCATCTCTTCTTGAAACCAACCCATCCTATTATTTTCTTCAAGTTTATTGCACAATATTTGGTATAGGTCATATAGGTGTACCACGTCGTTTACTGCATAATCTAACTGATCTTCGGACAACGGACGCCTTAACCAATCTGAATTTTTAGCTTTAATTTTATCCAGTGCTATTCCTTGATATTGCTCCACTACTTTTGAGTAACCAATAAAGTCATGATAATAATGACAAAACATAGCAGCAACTTGGGTATCAAAAATGGGAGTGGGAATACATTTAAACACAGTGAGTAAGGATTCTATATCCTGCCGGCAGCTATGAAACACTTTGGTTATCCCCTGATTTAGCATTATTTTCTTAATGAATGATAAATCAATTTCTGGCACTAATGCGTCTACAATAAAACTCTTCTCTCCGTAAGAAATTTGAATTAACGATAATTTTGGGTAGTAGATTAAATTATTTCTAATGAACTCCGTGTCAACTGCTATAAATTTCGGCTTTTTTGCTATTAACTCTTCACATGTATTCTCCAGTTCTGATGTTGTACTAATTAGCATATATTTTTTATTCAGTGGATTTATTTTATAATTTATATTAAATTTTTGCAATTAATGACTTCTTGCAGAACTTTCTATCACTCATTGGCATCACACAAATAGCCTTTTCCATCCCAATCCCAGTGCTCCTTTTTTTGTCATCCCAGTGCCCTGACTACTTGGATCTAGCAAGCTTTGCTTGCAAATAAGTCTAATACGCGTCGCGTTTTATGCCAAAACACAATTGGAGTTACATGCAAAATAGATCCCAGACTGGGATGACAAAAAAAGGAGCACTGGGATGACAGCAGTCCTACGTCATACCGCCGCGGTATCTCTAGATCCCGCTAACAAGTAGCGGGATGACGATTGTCGTTTAGCTATAAATATTAAGAAATTTACCAAATAAAAAAAAAGGCAAAAGAAGCCCTGGGGTTATTATCCGCTTTAAAATATTGGCGTTTTTTATGTTTTAAACGCTTGACAAGCAAGATTAAGCTGCTTTTAATTGCAACTAACTTACGCTGCAAATGTTTAAGAAATTTACTAAGCAGAAAAAAAGACAAAGAATCCCCGAGTTAGCTAGTCTTTTACTATCTCTGTCGAGTATTGGCATTTTTTGATGTCTTGTAACGCTTTATAAGCACGTTCAGCTTATTTAGATAAAAATCTAGATGTAGATGAAGTTTTGTAAAGACATACAGTATCTATATACTGCAAAAAATTAAACATAAGACGCCGATACATTAAGTAATCCTTACCTTTTAATCTGCAGATTGGCGAAAGCAAATACAATAGCTTCACTATCATGATAAGGGAGCTGGCGAAGGGTGTCAAGTAAGTTTTTCGTTTCTATAGCTACTACCACGATTGTATAGGTAATTCTTCACTTATAATAATGATTCAAGCCTTCAGCTCCTCAAACACTTCACTTGCTCTATTTAAAACAGAATCAGGAAAACCAGCAAGTTTTGCTACATGTATTCCATATGACTCATCTGCAATGCCTTCAATTACTTCATGTAGAAAAATAACCTCTCCGTTCCACTCTCTTATTTTTACACAAAAACATTTCACGTTCTTCAAGTATTTGCTTACTTTAGTTAATTCATGATAATGAGTTGCAAAAATGGCGCGGCACTTATTTACATTGTGAATATGTTCAATCACCGCCTGTGCAATAGATAATCCATCATACACCCCTGTGCCCCTACCAATTTCATCAAGTATCACCAAGGAACGGTCCGTTGCCTGATTTACTATCGTTGCTGTTTCGATCATCTCTACCATGAAGGTAGAATAACCAGCTGTTATATTATCCGTTGCGCCAACCCTGCTGAATATCTTGTCAATCACTCCAATATGTGCACTCTCTGCTGGCACAAATGACCCCATGTGAGCTAAAATTGCAATGAGAGCGTTTTGCCTCAAGAAAGTGCTTTTTCCAGCCATATTAGGACCAGTAATTAGATGTATACCAGCTAAATTGATGCTATTTGCAATGAATTTATCGTTAACTTCAACCACTGGATGTCTTCCGCTACAGATATTGAACTCTTTGCTGTCATCAATAATGGGTTTTACGTAATTATTTTGCACTGCAAGCTCTGCAAATGCGGTTCTAATATCAAGTTTTGCCAAAGCATTTGCAGCAAGAGCAATTTTTTCAGATTCTTTAGCGACTTCACTACACAGTTCACTAAAAATTTTCATTTCTAAGCCGATTGCAGCATCACGTGCCGTAAGAATTTTATTTTCTAGTTCTTTCAATTCATTAGTAGTGTAGCGCATGCTATTTGCTAAGCTTTGCCTATGAATAAATATATCCGAAGTTATTTTGTGATTTGCCGACACTTCAACGTAATAACCAAGTATGTTGTTGTGTAATATTTTGAGTGCGGCAATGCCAGTAAGATCGCGATAAGATTCACGGAGCTTAGTTACCAACTTGTTACTGTTGTTCAATATATAAGATAACTCAGATAATTCTGAGTTGTATTTTGAGTGAATAAATCCTCCTTCTTTCACGGAACTGAGGTTATTATCGAGTATAGCACTATTTAACAGTTCAAATAGGTCTTTATGATTGCCAAGGCTTTTATGTATTGTGCTTAGTTCACTCTCGTCTGATTTTACTGTTATTCCAGCGCGTGACGCTGGCTGGATCTCAGTTTGGATGACATATTGTTGTGGGAGAGATCCATTTTCACCTGATTCAATTTTACATAAGAACTCAGACAATTCTAAAGTCTTTCCTAGGCCTATTTTCAATAGGTTCATATCCTTTGGTGAACCACGCCCTAGTATTAAGCGCGATAAAGACCTTTCAATATCCGGAATGTTAGATAATATCTCTCGTATTTTTCTGCGTGAATCATGATTATTTACAAAAAATTGAGCGGTGCTGAGCCTCAAATTGATTGCCTTGGAGCAAGCAAGGGGTGAAGCGAGCATTTGTTTGAGCAGGCGTCCACCAGAAGCTGTAACTGTATGATCAATAACTGAAATTAGTGAACCTTTCTTTTCACCAAATTGAGTTGAAAACAACTCAAGATTTCTCCTTGCTGAAGCATCAATAAGCATGAAATTTTGTTGCTTATAGGTTTTTGGGAATTCAAGCCTTGGAATAGAGCCCCTTTGTGTTACTCTGACATATTCAAGCAGTGCACCACACGCCATGATTTCTACTTTGCTGAAATTTCCTATACTCCCAAGTTCCCTGATTTTATAAAACTCGCATAATGTTCTGTGAGATTTACTATACTCAAAAAAGCTCTGTGCGTGTTGCGTAATTGATATTTTATAATTTTTTAAAATCGATCTAATTTTTTCATCCTCAGTGAATTTTTCAGAAATTAATAATTCTCTTGGTGATATACGCAATAAATCACTATCTAGAGCTTTCAAACTCGTTAAAGTGTGAAAAAATTTTCCCGTCGATAATTCAAGCCAACTAATAGCATATTCGTCATTTTGTTCAACTATGGATGCGAGATAATTATTGCTTTTATCCTCCAGTAGTGAATCTTCTATAATTGTACCTGGAGTTACAACTCGCACTACATCACGTTTTACTATGGATTTATAGCCCCTCTTTTTTGCTTCATCAGCAGTTTCTAATTGATCACAGATTGCTACTTTGAATCCTAAATCTATTAGCTTGTGCAGGTAAGATTCACTACTGTGTGCTGGCACTCCACACATTGGTATTTCTTGCCCACACGAATTACCTCTCTTAGTGAGCACTATATTCAGCAATTTCGCAGCTTTAATAGCATCATCGAAAAACAATTCATAAAAATCTCCTAGCCTATAAAATAGCAGATGATCTTTGTATTGAGCTTTCAGGTTCAAATACTGCTCCATCACAGGGGTGTTTTTTTCTTTTACGAAGCTCATAATATTTTTTAATATATTGTATTGATAAACGTTATTATAGATTATATTGCACATGTGAATAACATAAATTTTAAATAGGTGTATAGAGGGGAAAATTTAAAACAATTAAATTTCTTGGATCCAAGTAGTCAGGACACTTGGATGACATAAAGAGTAGGAGTATTTGATGACAAAAAAACAAAAACACAGTTGTCATTCCAGCGCGTGACGCTGGAATCCAGAATATCCTAATTACAAGGTTTATTATTTAGTTTGAAAAATACTATAGCTTTTTCTATGTAAGTTGTGGCCCCTTTTTACCATTTGCGACAGTTGTATCATCAACAGATATTTCAGAGCTAACAGTGCTAATAGTTTTTTCTATCGCTTTAGCCTGTTCATAGTCTTGACTCAAAAAATACATGGCCAGTCCAATAGCTATACTAGCAACAAGAGAAGATGCTATCATTACACCTAGTATCATACCACCAGAAAGACTTACTGCAACACACACACCAGCTCCAAGTACAACACCAAGAAAACCACCAATTATTACGCCAGGCACCAAACTGCCTACCATAGCGCTTTCTTTTTTCGTATTAGCTTGTTTTTTCATACTTTTAATAAGCACTTCTTTTGTTTTTCCTTGAGCTAAATCTGAAGGAACTTTATTATCCGCGTTTTGTATCAAAGGATTTGCACTATATGTAACAAGCAGGGTGGTTATTTCTTCAGTTTTATTACCTATAACTGCATGATGTAGTAATGTATTTCCCTCTTCATCTTTAAAGTTTATATGAGTACGAAATTCTTCATCTAGATTTCTTATTGGGTTGTTTTTTGCATATATCCTAGATTGTATTGCTCCATCTAAGTATTGTATTACTTGTTCTAGTGATTGCTCGCCAGGATTTTGTATAAAATGAAGCAGAATTTCGTGTACTATCGCTTCCTTTGTAGTTTGTGGGCATTGTAAAGCGTAATTAAATGTCTGTGTAGTAATAACTTCTTCTTTTCTTTTTTTAAGAACAACCCTTAAATCTTCAATCGCCTTTTCACCATCTTTTATTCCAAGAATTATTGAATCCAAATTATTTATCATGCTATCCTCCTTGGTTTGATTGCATTACTCATTAATAAATAATATAATAAATCCTGCTAAAAGTCAAGCAATTAATTAATAAGTTAATATAATCCTCCAAAAGGAGCTCCTTACTTTTTGTTCAGCATGTCCATTGGATCAGACTCTTTAAGCTTGCTGTTTGCTGAATTTATTCATCACAATAGCTACAATGTGCTATCGAAGTTCTCTGTAATCTTAGTTGGTTCTTCTAGAATATTCAAAATATCAGTTGCACAATAAACCCGATCTCTCTTTCCTTGAGAAGTTTGTGAAACGATGCCTAAATCTTCAAGCTTTACGATTGCTCTTTGGGCTGTTGTAAATACGACACCTAAGTTTTCAACCACTTTCCTTATAGTAAAGTAAGGGTTTAAAGACTATTCACTAAATCATTGTCCCATTCAAATTTTGGTGGCAAGGGGCTTGGTATAAATGCCTGATAACCAGCGAATACTTTGCCTGATGGTGATCCTTTAATATACATTCATTCAACCTAGCACACTATTTTTATAGTATATATTATTTTCAAATAAAGTCAAAAATGAAAATAAGGCTTTATCTTATTTGCGTGCATGAAAATAAGAAACTCTCTTATTATTGATTTTGCTCAAAAACGAAAATAGAAGAAGCTGCTGAACTTTATATATCCTGTTTTTCTGGAGAACTGCTATAAAACTTCTGAGTGAAGTCACTTAATTTTTACACATCTATTGTAGAGTAAGAAGAACCGAATTTGAAACAAAAATGCTAACTGATGCTTGGACTTTACTGACACTTACACTACTTGAAACTATACTTAGTGTAGACAATTTAATCTTTATTTCTCTAGCAATAGATAAGGTACCAAATGCGCTGAGAGAAAGAGTGCGCCTTATGGGCCTTGGATTAGCACTATTAATGCGTTTTGTAATACTATTTTTTACATCATCTATATTATCAATGCAAAAACCTATATTTCACACTGCATCAGCAAGGGATTTACTTATGATCGCAGGGGGATTATTCCTTATTGTTAAGAGCTCTATGGAGTTACGGGATGACATCTTTGTATGTAAGAAAAATAAAAAGAAAGCAAACGTTAAATCAAAATTTTTTTTAGTTGTGCTACAAATTATATTAATAGATTTAGTTTTTTCGGTTGATTCGATATTAACTGCTATAGCACTAACTTATAACATGGTAATAATTGCTACAGCATTTACATTTTCCATGCTAGCAATGCTGTTTTTATCAAGTTATACCGCCCAGTTAATCAAATCTAACCCAGGGTTAAAAATAATCGCCATTTTATTTGTTTTACTTGTCGGTGTGTACCTCATACTTCATGGATTTCATATAGAATTACCAAAAGGATATTTGTATTCTTCATTTATGTTTGCACTGCTTGTGGAAATTATAAGCAAAATAAAGAAAATTAACCGTCATACCGCGATTCATTCGCGGTATCTCTAGATCCAGCTAACAAGCAGCGGGATCTTTTTGATTTACTCCCACTCAATAGTTGCGGGTGGTTTAGAAGTGATATCATAAACAACTCTATTTACTCCGGGAACATTATTAACAATTATACTGCCGACATTGCGTAAAAAATCCCAAAATACTAGCAAGTGTTGATCCTTATCTTCAAATGGAAATGCATCGGCTGTCATACCATCAGATGATGTTACAGCCCTTAAAGCACAAACATATCCATACGTACGACCATCTCCCATAACGCCTACAGTTTTTATTGGTAATAATACAGCAAAAGCTTGCCATATCTTATCATATAGATCGTAATTTTTCATCGTATTAATATATATTTCATCTACTTCTTGCAATATTTGCACCTTTTCTTTATCGACTTCACTTATAATCCTCACTGCAAGTCCGGGTCCAGGAAATGGATGTTGAAATATTATCTCGTCTGAAAGCCCAATTTCTTTTCCAAGTAGCCTTACCTCATCTTTAAAGAGGTAACGTAAAGGCTCCACTAACTTCAGATTCATCTTTTCTGGCAACCCACCAACATTATGGTGAGACTTAATTGTACTAGTGTTGTCTGAGGCATGCCCTGACTCAACTACATCAGAGTAGATGGTACCTTGCATCAAAAAATCCACATCACCTATTTTTTTTGCTTCTTCTTCAAACACTTCAATAAAAGTGTTACCGATAATTTTTCGCTTTTCTTCTGGATCAGTTATTCCCTTCAACCTACTCAAAAATAAATTTGATTTATCAACGTAATTTATCGGAATCTCTTTCAACATAGCGATGGTTTGGTTCTTGCGTAACAACCCAGTATCGATAAAAATACAGTTCAATTGTTTTCCTATAGCTTTATGTGTGAGAGCCGCTGCAACGCTTGAATCAACCCCACCACTTACTGCAGCGATTACTTTTTTCTCTCCTACTACATTTTTGATTTTTTCCTTTTGCTCCTCAATAAACGACTTCATTGTCCAGTCTCTTTTGCAATTTGCAATATCCAAGAAGTTAGAGAGCAATTTACTGCCATTTGTTGTGGGCTTAACCTCAGGATGGAACTGAGTACAGTAAATCTTCCGCTGTTCGTTGACAATCATTGCAATTGTTTGATTTATCACACCTGATGCGATAACAGTAAATCCCTGTGGTATAGTATCAACACTGTCCGCATGGTTCATTAATACATCCACTTCAGAATTAACATCCCAGGTATCCTTTACAATGGGGGATTCTTTTAGTATCTTGATTTTAGTTCTACCAAACTCCTGTTTGAAACTCTCTTTTACTTTTGCTCCAAAATAATGACAAATGAGTTGCTGTCCATAGCATATTCCAAGTATAGGAACGCTTGTTGCCTCATTAAGTTTTATAATTTCATGTACTACTCTACTTGTTTCAGAACAATCATCATTTACAGATTGTGGTCCTCCAGAGAGAATAAACCCATTGAATTTTGATATTGTTTCAAAACTGATGTTGCTTGGAAATATCTCACAATAAACACCCATTCCTCTTACTTGTCTTGCGATAAGCTGTGTAAACTGTGAACCAAAATCAATAATGGCAATTGCTGACAATTTGCTCCTCCATATTATTTAAAATGATATCTGATAATAAAGAAAATAATGGAGTAAGTAAACCAAGACCTGTTTAAAAGCTTTAACGCGTGGTACAAGTTAGCTATATAGCTAATTTTCCTACACCATACCGCTGCGGCGCTAACTAGTAGCGGAATGACAGCAATCTACGTCATACCGCCGCAGTATCTCAGCCGCTAACAAGTAGCGGGATTATCTTCATGCTGCCACGAACCGTCATACCACCGCGAACCGTCATACCGCGATTCATTCGCGGTATCTCAGCCGCTAACAAGAGATCCCGCTAACAAGCAGCGGGATGACGAGGTATAAACTTTATCGTCATGCCACCGCGAACCGTCATACCGCGATTCATTCGCGGTATCTCGGCCGCTAACAAGTAGCGGGATGACGATTGTCGTTTAGCCATAAATATTTAAGAAATTTACCAAATGAAAAAAAAGGCAAAAGAAGCCCCGTAGTTGGCTAATTACTTACATTATACTTTCAAGTATGGCGTTTTTTTATTCTAAACGCTTAATAACCGCGACTCAGCTGCTTTTAAATGCAACTAACCTTAGCTATAAATGTTTAAGAAATTTACTAAACAGAAAAAAAGGCAAAAGAAACCCTAGGGTAGCTAGTTATTCACTATCCATTTTTTAAGTTGGCGTTTTTTTATGTTTTAAACGCTTTATAAGCGCGTTTCAGCTTATGTAGGTAGAAGTTTGATAAAGACATAAGGTGCACATAGTGCAAAAAATTAAACATGAGACGCCAGATACGTGAGTTTTTTTGTCCTTTAATCTGTAGAGAGAAGATAAATAAATAGCTTCAATTTTATGATAAGAGGGCTGGCGGAGTTTGTCAAGGAAGTTTTTTCGTTTCTATTCCCAATAAAAGTGCGTTATATGGTTATGCAAGAAGTCTATTTACCCATTTGCTTAACTTTCTCTCTACTTTTTCTGAGTAAGGCCGCTATTGGCATGACAGACATTCATCGTAGTCAATATCTGTTTTTTGTTGCAATATTTCACTTTTTTTGAATATGTCATGCGAGACCTTATCGGCTCTCTGCATTGATTGTGATCTGCAGTAATATAAGCTCTTCAATCCTTTTTTCCAAGCAAGCATGTGTATTTTGTGCAAGTAACGTTTATGTACGTTGGCAGGTAAGAACAGATTTACTGATTGAGATTGACAAATATATGAAGTTCTATCACTTGCATGTTCTATAATCCATCTTTGGTCAAGCTCGTACGCTGTTTTAAATGTCAATTTTTCATGCTCACTAAGAAAATCTAAATGCTGAACGGAACCCTCGTTTGTTGAAATTGAAGACCATATTTTATCATTGTCTTGATTTTTTTCTGCTAATAGTTTTTGCAAGAATTTATTTCGCACTACAAATGAGCCTGTAAGTGTCTTTTGTATGAATACGTTTGCTGCGTATGGTTCTATTCCAGGGGAGGTATTACCTGCAATAATGGAGATCGAGGCAGTAGGAGCAATAGCGAGTTTGTGTGTAAACCTTTCCATTAGATCAACTTCTTTGGCATCAGAACATGCTCCCTTTTCTTCTGCTAATTTTTTAGAAACTATATCTGCTTGCTCGCGTAAATACTTAAATATTTTTTTATTCCATTGTTGTGCTGTTACTGATTCAAAAGGAACCATTTTGCTTTGTAAAAATGAGTGAAAGCCCATCACACCAAGACCAATACTGCGTTCTCTGGCTGCAGAATATTTTGCTCGCTGCATTTCATTCGGTGCTTTATTTATGAAATCTTCCAATACATTATCAAGAAAGCGCATTATATCTTCTATGAAGAGTTTATTGTCTTTCCATTCTTCGTAGTACTCAAGGTTTACGGATGATAGACAACACACAGCAGTGCGTGACTTATTCAGGTGATCATAACCTGTGGTTAAAGTTATTTCACTGCATAGATTTGACATCTTGATGTCTAAGTTGAGCTTTTTGTAAGATTCTGGCTTATTGTTATTTGTTGCATCAAGGAAAATAATGTAAGGTTCTCCAGTTTCAACTCTTGCTGTTAATATTTTGATCCATATATCCCGCGCTTTTACAGTTGAAATAACCTTATTGTTGTGAGGGCTTATTAAATTCCATTCTTGATCATTCTCAACAGCCTGCATAAATTTATCTGTTACTATTACAGCATGATGTATATTTAACGCTTTGCGATTTGGGTCACCGCCTGTTGGCTTGCGTAAATCTAGAAACTCTTCTATCTCCGGATGAGATACAGGAAGGTAGACTGCTGAACTTCCTCGCCTTAGGGATCCCTGACTAATTGCAAGTGTTAGAGCATTTTGCACTACAATAAATGGAACAATTCCTGATGTTTTGCCGCTACCCTTTACGCTTTCGCCTATTGAGCGTAAATTTCCCCAATAACTACCTATGCCTCCTCCACGTGCAGCAAGCCAAACATTTTCGTTCCATAGATCAACTATTCCCTGCAAGCTGTCTTCGGTTTCATTAAGAAAGCAAGAGATAGGTAACCCTCTCTTAGTGCCACCATTGCTGAGTATTGGTGTTGAAGGCATGAACCACAAGTTGCTCATGTAGTCATAAAGACGCTGCGCATGTTCTTTATTATCAGAATAGTAATTAGCAATACGTGCAAAGAGGTCTTGATAACTTTCATTTTCTATTAAATACCTGTCTGATAGAACTGCTTTTCCAAAGTCGGTTAATTTGCTGTCCTTTGCGTAATTAATGGTAATGTTATTCATAAAGTTCCTTTTATTCTTTTATTATATATAGGTACTTAAAAGTCATTTTGAGCGATTTTTAAGTTAGGTTTTTCGGATTTTTTTGTTGATGCTGTAATGCAAACAAGATACCGTCAACCTGACTGCCATATATTTTACAGTAACTCATATAACTTATTTGCATATTTATTTCTTTTGCAACATGTTGAACATAACTTTCTGAGTGACGAAAATAGTCTCCTTTGTTTACAAAGTCAATACCTTCACCTTCCTTTCTTCTTATTAAACATACAATAACTCCTTTTTTGCTCGTAGATCTTTTTGCTAATTCCAACTCTTCTTGAAAGTCATGTAGATAATGTAGCACTTCAGCAAAGATAATTACATCATACTGCTGGTTTTTCTCTTGTTTAAGAAACTCTTTCATTTCCATATGTATTAATTCATTGTAAACAGGCTTACCTTTTATAAAGCATCCTCTTGCGATATTTAGCATTCTACTTGAAATGTCAATTCCTGTTATATGGTTTCCAATACTATTTATTTTCAAGAAATGACCACATATTCCAGTTCCACAACCAAGGTCGAGTATATTGAGCTCAGAAGTGGAGTTGTTGAAGATTTTTGTAATTATCATGTGTACAAGTTCATGCCCTCTATATTGTTTGGCAATCAACCAATGCTCAACAAAATATTCACCTGTGTAATCAAAATATTGTCTTATGAGGTTTTTTGGCAATTCTGTAATAGGCGCTGAGTTTGTCATTTTTTTTATATAGTAAGACGCCTCCTCGTGGTCATTATCTAATTTTAGTGCCCTTGTTAAATAATTATAAGCTTTGTTAGTATTCCCTACCGCAAAATGACACCTTCCGATGTTATACCAGACTATAGGTAAATGGGGGTAAAATATGCTAATTAACCAAAATCGTAACTTTGCATCTGATATGCTACCTTTATAAAAGTGATATAAACCGATTTCAATGTTGGTGTTTAACAGGTTCTTAGATTTTTTAAGAAGCACTGTCATTTCTTTATGAAGAGTATTATATTTATTCACAATGAAGTGTTTTACTTTCTTAATATTTAATACGCCAATGAGCTTAGACATACAATTTAAAGCAACGTTTTTTATAAAAGAGAGATTACTTTTCATACGTTAGAAATACTCCGAATGTTTATTATCATTTTTAGGCAATTGATTTTAACACATTTTATCTTACAAAATATCTTTTTTATTAATTTTTACTGTATATATAAGTTTACCACATATTTCTCAGATTATACTGTTTAGGATTGCTAGTATATTGTTGTTGATAATATAAGTAAATGTTTTGTGCAAAAAGGCGTTGACATATTATTTATTAGGTTATAACATATAAAAGATTAATTTAGTTTTTAGATGTTTGACAAGTTTTATGGTAGAGATTAATTTAATCTCAATTCAATTTTAATAATATTTAACTCTGCATATTCTGCATATAGTCGGATAAATAAATTATTAAGAGCACTTGATGGATGCCTTGGCGTTAAGAGGCGATGAAGGACGTGGCAGGCTGCGATAAGCTGTGGGGAATTGTCAACAAATTTTGATCCGCAGATTTCCGAATGGGGAAACCCAACTAGTTTAGCTAGTTATTACGTACTAAGTATGTAAAGCAAACTTGGTGAACTGAAATATCTAAGTAGCCAAAGGAAAAGAAATCAACCGAGATTCTGTTAGTAGTGACGAGCGAAAGCGGAAAAGGCTAGTGATTTAAGAATAAGAATTAGAATACTCTGGAAATAGTAACCATAGAAGGTGATAGTCCTGTATAAGTAGAAAGTTTTTAAATCCTTGAGTAGAGCGGGGCACGTGAAATCCTGTTTGAATATGGGGGGACCATCCTCCAAGCCTAAATACTCCTTAACGACCGATAGTGAACAAGTACCGTGAGGGAAAGGTGAAAAGAACCCCGGGAGGGGAATGAAATAGAATCTGAAATCAAGTGCTTACAAACAGTTGGAGCTCTATATCAATTTATTGATATTTAGAGTGACAGCGTACCTTTTGCATAATGGGTCAGCGAGTTAATCTATGAAGCAAGCTTAAGCCGTTAGGTGTAGGCGTAGCGAAAGCAAGTCTGAATAGGGCGTTTTAGTTTTATGGATTAGACCCGAAACCAAGTGATCTAGTCATGACCAGATTGAAGGTGTGGTAAAACACACTGGAGGATCGAACCAGTTAATGTTGCAACATTATTGGATGAGTTGTGATTAGGGGTGAAAGGCCAATCAAACTTGGAAATAGCTGGTTCTCCGCGAAATCTATTTAGGTAGAGCGTTGTATGTATGTTGTTGGGGGTAGAGCACTGGATAGACTAGGGGGATTCAACGTCTTACCAAATCTAACTAAACTCCGAATACCAACAATTAATTATACAGCAGGCACACTACGGGTGCTAAGTCCGTGGTGAAGAGGGAAACAACCCAGATCACTATCTAAGGTCCCAAAATTACAGCTAAGTGGGGAAGGAAGTAGAAAAACCATTACAGCTAGGAGGTTGGCTTGGAAGCAGCCATCCTTTAAAGAAAGCGTAACAGCTCACTTGTCTAAATAAGTTTTTCTGCGCCGAAAATGTACCGGGGCTAAAGCTGTATACCGAAGATGTGAGTGCTTATTGATTTCGATCAATAGGCGCGGTAGCGGAGCGTTCCGTAAGTCTGTGAAGGTGGTTTGTGAAAACTGCTGGAGATATCGGAAGTGAGAATGCTGACATAAGTAGCGTAAAAGAGTGTGAAAAACACTCTCACCAAAAATCTAAGGGTTCCTACGTTAAGTTAATCTGCGTAGGGTTAGTCGGTTCCTAAGGCGAGTCCGTAAAGGAGTAGTCGATGGCAATTAGGTTAATATTCCTAAACCTCTTAAGTGTGACGGGTTTCGTATTTGTATAGATCTTATTGGATTGATCTATGCTTAAAAGAAGCTCCAGGAAATAGCACTTATATTTATGAGGCCGTACCGCAAACCGACACTGGTGGATGAGTAGAGTATACTAAGGTGTTGAAAGAATGATGTTGAAGGAACTCGGCAAATTATACCTGTAACTTCGGAAGAAGGGTAACCTGCTTTTAGGCAACTATGAGTAGGTGGCACAAAATAGGGAGTAGCGACTGTTTACTAAAAACACAGGACTCTGCAAACACGTAAGTGGAAGTATAGGGTCTGACGCCTGCCCGGTGCTGGAAGGTTAATAGGAAGGGTGCAAGCTCCGAATTGAAGCCCCAGTAAACGGCGGCCGTAACACTGACGGTCCTAAGGTAGCGAAATTCCTTGTCGGGTAAGTTCCGACCCGCACGAATGGCGTAACGATTTCTCCACTGTCTCCAACATCACTTCAGCGAAATTGAATTCCCCGTGCAGATGCGGGGTACCCGCGGTTAGACGAAGAGACCCCGTGCACCTTTACTATAGCTTTACATTGCTATTAAAAGTGTGATGTGCAGGATAGGTGGGAGACTTTGAAGTTATAGCGCTAGCTATAATGGAGTCAACCTTGAGATACCACCCTTTACACTTTTGATATCTAACTATGTTTCATTATCTGGAACTAGGACATTGTATGGTGGGTAGTTTGACTGGGGCGGTCGCCTCCTAAAAAGTAACGGAGGCGTGCGAAGGTAAGCTAGAGCTGGTCGGAAATCAGCTTGATAGTATAATGGCATAAGCTTGCCTGACTGCGAGGCTGACAAGCCAAGCAGAGACGAAAGTCGGTCATAGTGATCCGGTGATTCTGTATGGAAGGGTCATCGCTCAACGGATAAAAGGTACGCCGGGGATAACAGGCTGATGGTGTTCGAGCGTTCATAGCGACGACACCGTTTGGCACCTCGATGTCGACTCATCACATCCTGGGGCTGAAGAAGGTTCCAAGGGTTCGGCTGTTCGCCGATTAAAGTGATACGTGAGTTGGGTTTAGAACGTCGTGAGACAGTTCGGTTTCTATCTGCCGTGGGTGAAGGAAATTTGAGAAGGTCTGACTCTAGTACGAGAGGACCGAGATGGATATACCTCTGGTGTACCAGCTGTTATGCCAATAGCATCGCTGGGTGGCTATGTATAGATGGGATAATTGCTGAAAGCATATAAGCAAGAAACCCTCTTCAAAAAGATTTCCCAATTAAGGCCGTGGAAGACTACCACGTTGATAGGCTAGGTGTGGAAGCATGGTAACATGTGAAGCTAACTAGTACTAATAGCCTGATTGATTTATTTGCTTTCTATATGTGTGTATGCAGTGTTAAATATTAAGTTAAAATTGTTAAGTTAGAAATTTTTATTGACTTGGTGGCTATAGCAAAAATGAACCACCCGATCTCATCTCGAACTCGGAAGTGAAACTTTTTAGCGCTGATGGTACTTGAAAAGGGAGAGTAGGTCGCCGCCAAGTTTATAAAAATTTCTTTGTTAATTAGACAGTAGGTATACTTATATTTTAACTTTCTTGTTTTGTTACTATTCTTTAAGTTTTTACTTTAACTACGATATCTTTTTTTTCTTATATGTTCTTGGTCATTTTCTACATTATTTAGCATTGTTCCTACTTCCCCTAATTGATTCCCTTTTGAAGGAGAATTACTGACTTCTGGTAATATTACATTACCTCCCACTTTTTTAAATAATTCTTCTTGTTGGCGAAATGCTGACCTCCAATCTGTTCCTGTTCCTTTAGGAAGAAATAAGAATTGATACATCTGACCAAAGCCTGTGTTATTTACCTCTTTTATATGCTCTACCATTCACCACACCCATTAACTATTTTTAAAAATTTTACCTATATTATCATAAAAAATATAGTTGTAAATACCTTAATTGAGATTTTTTTTATTTTATCTTTTTTAAGCAAATAGTTAGATCTTTTTGTAAATTTTTATAACTTGCTTGCATAATGTTTCTATGAGTTAGTATTATGTAGTAGTGCCCTATATTACTTATATTTAAAATGCTAATTTTAGCAAGCATTCGTAGTTGCCTTTTTATTTTATTTCTTTTTGCTGCTTTTCCGGTTTTTTTACTGATAGCCAGACCTACTCTAATAGTATGAATGTACTTTTCAGGTTCTCTTTCTTTTATAGCGTACAGTGATATATAAAGCCCACGATAAAAAAGACTGTTGAGTGCTAACTTATTTTTGAAAGCAGAAGAAAAATCTTTTTTTTTATACTTACTATGCGCATAATTTGTTACACCCTAATGAACGGCGCCTATTAAGGATTTTTCTTCCAGCTCTTGTTGCCATACGTGAACGAAATCCGTGTCTGCGCTTTCTTATCAAATTTTTTGGTTGAAATGTTCTCTTCATTGTTTTTATATTAATATAATTATTTATTTTAAATTGTTTTACTTTATTGTCAAATAATGGTGAACTTGTATGACATTTTCGTAGAATAAAATTTGATGCATGGAAGAATGAATTCGGTGATAGTCATACCTGTCTTACTAATCCTTTTATTTTGTTTTAGTAGGTTTCAAGAAGTAAATAAGGTTAAATCTTATCTATATCTTAGTTGTGTATGGATGCTAACTTGGTTGTTAGTATTCTATAATAATTGTTTTGTAACTTTTATTTCTATAGCGTTACTTTTTTTCATGCTTGCTTTTATCTTTAAAAATAAAAGAAATAAGATAATAAAACTTTCGTTATTTGTGGCTTTGGCCATATCATTTTTTATCACTTTATTTATAATGCTGTCTATTTTTATTCAATCCATTAGTTTTTTTAATAAAGTAGCTATTTCAGAATTCTTGTTTTGCTTGAAATGGGGCCACAATGTAGTCACTATCAATGAAGAGAAGATAGGATGTTTTGGTATAGCGCCGCTTTTAGTTGGTACATTACTTATAACTATTATAGCAATGTTAGTTGTCGTTCCGCTTGGTTTATTTTCTGCAATATATATTAGTGAATATGCGAGTGAGAAAGTGCGTTATATTGTTAATACAACTTTGCAAGTTTTGTCTGCTATTCCTACGGTTGTATATGGATATTTCGCGGTTGTGTTTTTGTCTTTCTTTATAAAGCAGGTAGCAAATTTTTTTGGTTTAAGTATACACTCAGAAAGTGCCTTAGTTGCCGGTTTATCGATTGGGATAATGATTCTTCCTTTTATTATTTCTTTACTCGAAGATGCCATAAGATCTGTTCCAAAAAGCTTGCGTTATGGCTTCATGGCACTTGGTGCAACTCCAGCGGAAACTATATGGCATATAACAATACCTTATGCAATGCCTACAATTTTAAGTGCAATTTTATTGTCAATTTCAAGAGTGATAGGTGAAACAATGATTGTGCTAATGGCTGTGGGAATCAACGCAAATTTGACTTTTAACCCTCTTAATTCAGTTACTACCATTACCGTGCAGATCGCTACATTACTTACCGGAGATCAGGATTTCAATAGTGTACAAACTCTTGCTGCTTATGCGCTTAGTTTAGTATTGTTTATTATTACTTGGCTATTAAATGCATTTGCATTGTTTGTAATGAAGCGTAACTAGTAAGCGTTTTAATGTTGCAAAATTTCTATTAATAATATAAAATTTATTTTCTTTAGAAGTTCTTTTATGGAATTATAGTGTTAGGTGATAAAAATAAAGAGATGAATATAGGTAGAGCGATTAAGGTAACTCAAGCAGTTGTTGATATAAAATTTGAAGGTGAATTGCCTAAAATATTTAATGCTTTAAAAAGCAAACTAAAATATAAGGATAAGGAGCTGGTTTTAGAAGTTTCGCAGCATATAGGTGACAATATAGTTCGTTGTATTGCTATGGATAGCACAGATGGCATGTCAAGGGGGGATGAATTTGTTGATACAGGTGCACCAATATCGGTGCCAATTGGGCGTTCAACTTTAGGAAGGATTTTTAATGTTGTTGGAGAGCTTATAGATGAGTGTGGTCCACTGAAGGGAAAGTATAACTTAGAGCCTATACACAGAGCACCTCCAAGTTTTACTGAACAGAGAATACAGGAAGAAGTTTTAGTTACGGGAATAAAAGTTATAGATCTTCTTGCACCTTATCTTAAAGGAGGAAAAATTGGCTTATTTGGTGGAGCCGGTGTTGGTAAAACAGTCCTAATAATGGAATTAATTAATAATATAGCAAAAGCTCATAAAGGATTTTCTGTGTTTGCCGGGGTAGGGGAGAGAACGCGTGAAGGTAACGATCTTTATCACGAGATGATCACTTCAAATGTAATAAATATAAATGAGCATGAAAAATCTCAAGCTGTTTTGGTTTATGGTCAGATGAATGAGCCTCCTGGAGCAAGGGCTAGAGTTGCTTTAACAGCACTTACTATGGCAGAGTATTTTCGTGACCGTGAAAACCAAGATGTTCTATTTTTTGTGGATAATATCTTTAGATTTACACAAGCTGGTTCTGAAATTTCTGCTTTACTTGGAAGAATACCGTCAGCTGTTGGTTATCAGCCAACCCTTGCAACTGATATGGGTGCAATGCAAGAAAGAATAGCTTCAACAACTTCTGGCTCTATTACTTCTGTGCAAGCTATATATGTTCCTGCGGACGATTTGACTGATCCAGCCCCAGCAACTACATTCTCTCACCTTGATGCAACCACAGTGTTGTCAAGGCAAATAGCTGAAATGGGAATATACCCTGCTGTTGATCCACTTGATTCAACTTCTCAGTCTTTATCTGCTGAAATCATTGGTGAAGAACATTATAATGTAGCTTCTGAGGTGAAACGTATATTGCAAACTTATAAATCACTGCAAGATATTATCGCAATACTTGGTATGGATGAGCTATCTGATGAAGATAAAATTATTGTTGATAGGGCTCGGAAGATTCAGAAATTTCTTTCTCAACCTTTTCACGTTGCAGAAATATTTACTGGCATGCCTGGTAAATTTGTTTCACTTTCTGATACTGTTTCCAGTTTTAAAGGGATTGTTGAAGGCAAATATGATCACTTACCAGAGGCTGCTTTTTATATGGTGGGGAATATAGATGAAGCAATAAAAAAGGCTGAATTAATACAAGCTGAAGCTAAATAAAAGTTAAAGATTATGAATACTTTTAAAGTGCAATTTTTCTCTCCTGATGATCAAATTTCATTCAGTGGAGTGGTTTCTCTTTCAGTAACTGGGCTCGAAGGGGAGCTTATGATTTTAGCTCACCATGCTCCTTACTTAATTTATTTATTGCCTGGTATGATTACTGTTAAAATGAGTAACCAAACAGAAAAGAAGGTTGTAATTGATAGTGGCGTATTAGAAGTTGCAAATAATAATTGTAGCATTATAACAAGTCAAATTCAGGTTTTTGATCGTGCAATTCATGATGAGAAATCGTTTAAAAATAAGAGAATTAGTATATATTTAAGTTATCTTGATGAGAAGTTTCTTTCTTAGTTATTTTAGGCAAAAAGTCAATTATCATTCAAGTGGCTATAAGATTTTTGCTCAGGGGGCTCTTTTTTGTCATCCCAGAAACCCCGGGGTGTCATCCCAGTGTCGGAGTACTTTAGGTGTATGATCCCAGAGTGTGATGGTATGGGACCATACACCTAATCAAATAAAAATTAAAGAAGGAGAGTTGGTTGTAACGGTTGGAGATAACGACTTTGTTTTACCTGGAATTTACGTTGGATAAACTACAAAAAATAACAGGTAAAAATCAACGTAAATTTAAGATAAATCGATTTTATTAGTATTATTAAATCAAAATCTGTTTTTAATTAATCAATAATACTTTTTTACATATTTTCATCCCCTTTCATGGATTTTTTAATTTTATAGATGATATCTAATATTATTAGAAGCATTGTAAAATATCTTATGAGAAAAGTTATAAAATATATTAGCATTATTGGTATTGCATGTTTAGTATTGTTATTTTTTATATCTAATGTGGAAACACGCGTAAAAACACAGGAAGAACAATTATTCCTAGCTGTAGAAGATGGTAATGCACAAGAAGTAAAACTATTACTCAAAAATGGTGCAGACCCAAATTGACCTTACCCAGAAAAAGTAGAGAGAAAGTTAAGACGTTTTTATCATGAGAATAAATTGTGCAGGAATGCAATAGTTAATAGTAGAATGTCTACGTTATTTGTTATAAAAGATTTCTATGTATTCAAATATGGCAGTTCTGGTTTGTTGAGCGAGAAGTATCAATAAGCAGCTCCCTTTTAAGTGAACTTTTCTGCAACAGAGTTATCGTAACAACAGCCCTTATGGCTCATGCTGGAAATGATGTTTTTTGTATTCAATAGAAATTGGTAATTTTGAGAGGTATACTGTGACCCTTGATCGCTATGTAACAGCAGATTTTTATCGGGTTTGCGTTTATCAACGGCCATCAATAAAGAATCTATAACTAATTATCATGTTACTCATTAACCACCATGCGTGAATATAGGTCAATTATTGCCGCCAACAACCTTCTTTAGTTTTTATGTAGGTAATCCCAAACTTTATTTGGCTGATCAGTAGTAAAATTTTGATCCAATGTGTTCGGAGCCACAACTCGGTTGCTTATTTGCTGTTTTTTATTTTTGAACCTTCGTCTAAACTTGGCTTTAATGCCATTTTCTTGCATAACACTTTGTACTGTTTTAATTTTTGCCTAAAGCTTTTAATTCAGCGTGAATTTTAGGGGCTCCATATCTGCATTTAGAAGCTTGATGTATTTTTTGAATATCTGCTAGAAGCCCTTCTTTTGCTAATTCTTTACTGCTTTTTTCCTTAGCAACCCATACCACCAGTACAAAACCCTACATAGTTCCTGTGTTTTATAGCAATTTCTATATAAAAGAATACTTTACTCTTTTTCTTTGCCCAGGGCTTTTTTTAAGATGTCTCTTTCTCTTATTAGCTCTTTTTTTAGATCAAATCTTTCTTTGTCATAAGGAGCCTTTGCCTGGAAATGCGTATGCTACAGACATTTTTCCATTATATTTTCTTACTTAACATACTGCCATCTATACCTAGATCTTTTGCTATTTTTGTACTTGCTTGACCTGTTTCTTTAACCAGCTTAACAGCTTCTAATTTGAATTCTGCTGTATATTCTCTTCTATTTGTCATATTTTGAAAAAACGTTTTATTTTACTCCAAAAACGTCTTAACTTTCTCTCTACTTTTTCTGGGTAAGGTCACTACTTGGATGACAGATAGTAGTGCGAAAGTCTCTTACAACTTACTTTTAATTAGTCTAACCCATGCGTGCCAATCCCTCTCACCAAGATTGCTTTCAAAAGATAGGAGATCCTTTACAGCTTTTGAGCAAATTTCTTCACTTGGAATTGATAACTCCTTATTCATTGCTAACGTTAAACATTGAGTTTTGCACGCTTGTTCTAAATGATACGAGTAAAACATTGCTTCTTGTATAGTCCGACCACACGTTATAGATCCATGATTACGCATTAACATGACAAAATTTTCTTTCAGATCAGCTATTAACCTCTTTCCTTCTGTATCGCTAAGTGCTAGGGAATTATAATTATGGTAAGAGATTTTATTGTAAAAGTGCAGTGCCCATTGACTTATAGGAAGCAGCCCATCTTTGAGAGAAGAAACCGCTACAATAGAAGGTGTATGCAAGTGAAAAATTGCTTGAATATCTTTCCTTGCTTGATAAACAAAACCATGAATTATATAGCCAGTTCTATTATATTGATATTCTTTGCCTTCAATTACATCTCCATCAAATGATACTTTCATTAACGAACGTTCATCTACTTCATCAAAACGCATACCAAACGGATAAATATAAAACGACTTTTGATCTTCAGAACGCACTGAAAGGTGAGTATATGTATGATCATCGAACTTAAGGTAGGACAAAATCTGATAGGCATAGACTAGATCCCTTTTTACTCTGCTCTTTGTTAACAACACAATCCTCTGTTAGAATCTTCTGAAGGTTTATACGCGAAAAGAGACTTGTAGTAAACTAATAAGTCTATGCCACTCTGTCTTGCTTTCTGAATACCAAACACTTTTGTGTTGTAGCTTGCTTAAAAATAGTTATCGTTATTATAGAGTTTATATACAGAATTTATGTTTTTAAATTACATAATATCTTAACTACAAAAATAATTTTCTATATAATATTTCATATGTTTTAAAGCTTCATTTTTATGTTATTATAAATGTAAGTTTCAAGATTGAAAATAATATGGTAAATATTAACACAAAAAAACAGCCAGCAGGATTTTTCATATATCTCTCTGGTCTTTCGGGAAGTGGTAAACTTTCCACAGCAATAGAATTATCTAATATGATAAACGCATTAAGAGGTTGTCCGGAAACTAGTAAATTCAAGCATATTCCCTCTTTAACATAACCCTACTCATAGCTAGGTATATGAAATTCTCAGTGGATGTTGTGAGTAAATCATACTCCTTCGATAGCCTTCTATTCCTATTAACCCAAGCAAAAGTCCTTTCTACAACCCATCTTCTTGGCTGTACTTTAAACCCTTGTTCTCTTGTTGGTAGTAGCTCAGGTGGCGTATCTTTGTGCACCCAAAATCTACATGGAGGCCTTTTAACAATTTCAATATCTATGTCATATTCTTCCTTTATGTGATTCTTTAAATTTCTTCCTTGGTATCCCATGTCAGCCCACATTTTTTTAACTTTAGTATATTTTGTTCTCATATTGTTTAATGCTATTTTAATACCATCTCTATCATTTTCGTTAGCAGCGCCTACGTAACAACCTAGTATAAAACCCTGAGTGTCTGTAATTATATGCCTTTTTCTACCCTTTACTTTTTTACTTCCATCATAGCCTTTGATCCCCCCTTTTCTGTAGTCTTTACAGATTGACTATCTACTATACAGGCACTCGGCTGCTCATTCCTTCCTATTTTTCTTCTACTATATTTTGTAATTTCATAATTCATTTTCTCAAAAATTCCCTGCTTCTTCCATTGCCTGAACTGCTCATACACAGTCTTCCATAGCGGAAAATCATTTGGTAAATACCGCCATTGACACCCTGTACGCAATACATAGAAAATTGCTTCTAATATTTCTCTTTTGCTATACTTTGGCGGCCTTCCTCCTTTCTTGTATGATACTCTGAAGTGTTTTTCTATTCTTGCCCATTCCCTTTCGCTTAGATCTGTTGGATACTTTTTTCTCATCTTTACCCCGTACTAAAATTTCAGATATTATAGCCTTTTACTTGTTTCCGGACAACCTCTAATTGTAAATAGTAAGTTCTATAACAATGTTCAAGCTTGCTCTATATACGATGGTGTCTTTGAACGTGATCAAATACCTAAAGAAGTTCAAGATAGAATATATGGCATTATGCAAATTATGCTTCAGGTAATAGAAAATTATCCGATTCACTCAAAAAATTACATATTTATTGATGAGTTGATGGAAAATAATGACCAGAACATGAGGATGTATGATTCAATAGTAAGGCTTAGTAAAAAAATGAACACAGAAATCCTTCCTGTGGTACTTAGGTGTGATCTACCGACATTACAAAAGCGTATTGCATTAAAAAGGCAAAGAAAAAATAGGAAGGTGATTAATCTAAATAGCATTGTAGAGAAATTTAGGACTGACGATTTATTTATACCACCAAGTGCCATAGAGATAGAAAATTCAGATATGATTATAAAAGAAGTAGCTCAAGAGATAGTAAACCAGATGCACAAGCTTAGTAACATTGCATGTACGTGAAAGAATAGTCTATAATGATTTCATATACTGAGGCTCATTTAAATATAGAGCTTCAACTTCATTTAATTTTTGCTTGTTCTCTAATCTATAACGGACTAATAGCCCTGCATGGCTAGCATTTAAATTGCAATCCATATGTGTACTGCTTGTAGCGTGACACTGGGATCCAGGTGCAGATAGTGGCAATAAATTGAAATCAAATAACTGCGTATAAAACCCTTGAGCATTTTTGACTATAGCTCTGATATTTTTTTTGTTATTCGTACAAAGCAAAGATATTGCGTAGGCTTGAACTTCCAGCGCACTAACTCCGTATAATGGCTTATTTGTAGCAAGATTTATACCTTGTGCAGCTGATATACCAACTCTAATTCCAGTGAAACTTCCTGGTCCAACTACTACCACTAAATGATCTATTTTATCATAATTATAGTTGTGCTTATCAAACAAAGTATTCAGAATTTGAAAAAATGATTCTGCATGATTGTTGCTGGCGGAATTGTGCTCTACAAAACAGTTACCATCATAATCAACTATTGCTATTGAACTACCAATACCTACAGTATCAATCGCTAAAATAGACATTACTTAAGCTTATCATAGAGTTTTGTAAACATTATAGCAAAGACACCATTACCCATAACGTTTGCTGAAGTGATTATTGGATCAAACACTATATACAGTGCTGTGATTAACGAAAGCATTTCTGGAGAAAATTTGAGGTATTTCTCAAGAATAGGTAGCATTACCATAATTCCTCCTGCCGGAACTGCCACGATAGCAAACTTAAATAACAAAAAATAGAGAAGGAAAGTTACATAGTCTGTTGTGCACAATGAATAACCGGAGGCAATTATCATTGATAATATTATAATAAAAAAGCAATCACCTACTAAATGAAAGCTAGCAGTTATTGGCACAACAGACGATGCTATGTCAGGTTGCTTTACATTTTTTTTGCTTCCTTCAAGAGTAAGCGGCATAGTTGCATTACTAGACATTGTGCTCATTGCAGTAATAAATGCCGGTATCATATTGCCTATACTAGCTATCCAGCTTGTGATCTTGAATGAATTTGCTGCTCCATATAAGAGGAAAACATAAAGGTAGGTTGCAGATGCTATAATAATGAAAATTATTGAGTAATCCTTAAATATTATAGATAAAACTTGATCATGCTGCATTTTTAAAGCAAGCCCAAGTACAAATATTGGAATAATCGGCGTCAAAAACGTCTTCAAAATAAAGAGAGTTAAATCTAACATTTTGTTCGAAAGCTCTCTGCTTTTTTTGGGTAGCAGTGTGGACACTACTATGCTGGACACAAATCCACAAGCAAGGGCATAAAAATTAGAAAGCAATGCAGGCAGTCTAAACGACCATAAGGGAACAATTGTTTCTTCATACGTTATATCTTGTATTGAATAAGTGTTTTGTATGATAAAATGCCCAACAGAATAAGCTATTAAACTTGAAGCCAGATTCGATAAGAAGATCATTATAATAAGTAACAATATGAACTTTATAGCTGACTGCTTAAGATTGTTAACACTGCTAAAGATTAACGCAAAAATAATAAAAGGCATTATAAATAGCAAAACCTCTTTTATACTAAGGCTCGTTGAGTACAAGAAGGTTTTTACTTCCATTGGAACTAAATGACCAAAGAATGCAGCTGAAGTGATGACCGTGAGTAAGATTAATAGTTGTAGCACGTTCTTATATACCAATGTCCTATGGACATATATATGGTAAGTTAGTTGTTAAGTAAAGCAAAACTGTCTAAACTGCACAGCAAATGGTGTAATGAAAGTGGAATGACAAAAAAGAGTGAAATTAGCATTCACTTATTATTCGTGTCATTTTCAGTAAAAGCTTCTTCCCACGTGCCTTGAGTTGCTGCGCGGCTATACTCTGTTACTCTATTTTCAAAGAAATTCGTATGTTCAACGCCATTTAGTATTTCATCAAGCCACGGAATAGGATTATCATTGACATCATATATGGACTCAAGACCTAATTGCATTAACCGTCTGTTTGCTACGTAGCGTATGTAATTGCGCACTTCTTCTGCGGATAGTCCTTCAACATCTCCTAAATCAAAGGCAAGCTTTATGAATTCGTCCTCAAGTTCAACGATGGTGCGACATGCAGAATATAATTCCTCTTTAAACTCGTTGTCCCAAATTTCATTATTCTCTTTAATAAATGTATTAAATAACATGATAATTGAATTGGTGTGCAAAGTTTCATCACGGGCTGACCAGGCGATTATCTGCCCCATTCCTTTCATTTTTCCAAAACGTTGGAAATTGAGCAAAATTGCAAATGATGCAAATAACTGCAACCCTTCAGTGAATGCACCAAACACTGCTAGAGTTTTAGCTACATGTTTTTTATCGTGTTTTTTGCTTTCCTCGAATTCCAACATATATTCATATTTCTTTCTCATAGCATCATACTTTAAAAATGCTTGATACTCACTTTCTGGCATGCCAATTGTGTCTAAAAGATAAGAATAAGCTGCAATGTGTATGGTTTCCATATTGGAAAAGCTTGCAAGCATCATGCATATTTCTGTTGGCTTAAATATATTTGAATAATGCCTCATGTAGCAGTTATTTACTTCAATGTCTGCCTGAGTAAAAAATCTAAAGATCTGGGTTAGTAGATTTTTTTCTACACTTGAAAGTTTAGTTTTCCAATCCTTCACGTCATCAGCGAGCGGAACTTCTTCAGGTATCCAATGGATTCTTTGTTGCTGCAGCCACGCATCATACGCCCAAGGGTAATTAAAAGGTTTGTATATTGGATCTGCTTCTAACAATGACATAAGACACCTATTATTTTCTAAAGTAAATATTATATTAAGTGATATTGAGAATCAGTCAATTTAACTTTTTTGAAATTTGACGGCAGATAATTTATTAGTGTATTATAGCTTCAAGTAATTTATCAACAGAAATGCGAGTATTAATATCTTTTATTTTATTATTTACAGTGAGCTGCACTCACACTATTCACAATCACGGAGCTCCTGGCATTAGTGTTGAATTGTGGAGCAAGATAAAAGTAGGTGACGATAAAGAAAAAGTGGTTCACACTTTAGGATCACCAACATTAGTATCAAAGTTCGATGACAATGTTTGGTACTATGTCTCATATAAAATTAAACAAGCCAATTTTTTAGGAAAAAGGAAGTATAGTAGTAAGTCTCTGCAAATTTCATTCGACCAGGACGGTAAAGTTGAAGATACAAAAGAAACTGACATCTTAGAGAGATCTTTGGCTGTTTCTGATTGAAAGTTTGCTCAGATCTTCCTACGTCATACCGCGGTTCATTCCATAACTGTACGAACATTGCGATTTGGGCCTACCAGAAGGGTGTCATGAAAGTAGCTGACACTAGTTCCTTTATGACGGCAGTGCCCAGACTACTTGGATCCAGGAAACTTAATTGCAAGTAATGCATTGGGTTTGGTAAGTATGGGTTTTGCGTTATAGAATGAAGCACTTTTGGTGAATTTGTAAAGAAAACTGGATCCCAGTGGGCTTTGTTGCATCGCTAGCTATGATGGATTAAAGATAAAAAAGATAGGGAATATCAGTAGCTTATTATTCTGGTATTTATAACAAGAACGGTCAATGAATACCTAAATTTGAGTAAAAGAAATTTCACTACCATTTACCAATCCGGCTAAAATTCAAGAATTTCAATGCTTTAGCTATTTTCAATAGAATTAAATTTATTAATATAAATAACAAATTACTATTCTTAAATTTGATCAGATTGATTGCAAAAAAACAAGATTTTCAATAGGTTGCTTATAATCCTAACTATAGTTAGCCTTTCATAAGTAGCGATGCAACAAAGCCATCCCAGTGTCAAGCACTGGGATGACACCATTTGTTGTAAACTCACTTTTACTCTATGGTTATACTACCTTGCTGCTATTCTGAACGGATACAGTGGGCTTATTAAATTATAGAATTACTTTAGCTATAGAATAAAATCTAGTGTTACTTCACGCCAAATGTGGTGGTGCTGAGTAGGCAAGCCGGTCAATGGGCTACATTTATATACTGCACGCATTGCATTATCTGCTATCGACCTGAAAAGTGGATTATTTCGATAGGAATCACTGTCTGCTACATCCGCCATAATTATCTCGCCTTGACTGGATAACAATAAGTTAATTTTTATATTAAAATTTTCTTTGTAAGCTATGCTTTCAGGAATGCTCCAGCATTTTGTGAGCTTGTCTCTTATAGAGTTAATAATTTCTGTTACAACTAATTCATCCTTTTTGCTCTCAACGCTTTTTTCGTTTCCTATTTCATTTTTTGCCCCTCTAACATCCCTTCTTAGTTTTTTCTCTACACTTTTTTTTCTTTTTGGAATTGGAATGAATTCTTTACCCTCGTTAATAATGACTTCTTCTTGCATTTCGATAATTTGCCTCGGTTGTGCTACAACAGTGTGCTCAACTATTTCTTTTTTCCTTTGTGGTATAGGAACAGCTAACGTATCATTCGTTTGGGCTTTTGTTGAAGATAACGAAAAAAGCAAAAAACAACATAAAGACAAAAAAAGAATATAATTCGAATAGAAAAAACGCATATGTTAAGCAGCTTGTTTTACTGGTTTAAAGCTAATATTGCACGTAAAGTCAATATATTTTAGTTGATGGACGAGTTTGAAGTCAATAAGGAATCCCTTCAAAGCTGAAGGCAAGCGGAAGATTGTCTTCTCGACAGACAAAGGAATTGTATAATGGATTAAAAGGAACCGTATGACAAAAATTATAGCAAAAGAATATACAGAATTTTTAGAGCAATTGAAGGATCATATTGCAACAAACCGTTATAAAGCAGCACTTGCAGTAAATAGTAAGCTTATTTTGCTTTACCACCATATTGGTACAGAGATCCTAAAACGCCAAAAAGAACATACCTGGGGAGCTAAGGTAATTGATCAATTAAGTAAGGATTTGAGAAGTACATTTCCAGAAATGAAAGGCTTTAGCATGAGAAATCTGAAGTATATGCGTAAGTTTGCCGAAGAATATCCTGATGTTGAATTTGTGCAGGAGCCTCTTGCACAATTAACTTGGTATCACAATATCACTCTTTTGGAAAAAATAGAAAGTCATGAAATAAGATTATTTTATGTAAAAAAAGCTATTGAACATGGCTGGTCACGTAACATTATGGTGATGCAGATAGAACTTGGACTACATAAACGTCAAGGAAAAGCAATAACTAATTTTAAAGAAAAATTACCATCTCCACAATCCGATCTAGCACATTACACATTAAAAGATCCGTATATTTTTGATTTTTTAAGTATAGGTAAGGATGCTCATGAAAGAGAAGTAGAAAAAGGACTCGTAGGGCATATGGAAAAATTTCTGTTAGAACTCGGTGAAGGATTTGCATTTGTTGGTAGACAATTTCATTTAGATGTTGGTAATAAAGACTTTTATATTGATTTATTATTCTATCATTTAAAGTTACGTTGCTTCGTAGTGATTGAACTAAAAGATAAGGATTTTAAGCCGGAATATGCTGGTAAAATGAATTTTTATCTTTCTGCAGTTGATGATTTACTGAAGCACTCGACAGATCAACCTTCTATAGGGTTAATCTTATGTAAATCTAAAGACGATGTACTTGCTAAATATACACTCCGAGACATGAACAAGCCAATAGGGCTAGCAGAATATCGAATAACTGAAAATCTACCAGAGAACATAAAAACAGCTTTACCGACGATAGAAGAATTAGAAGCTGAATTATCCAAAATTTCAGACGAGGAAAAGTAATGTTACTAAAATCATTCAAACAATTATTTAGCAAACCAAAAGCTCAGTATGAAATGCATCAGGCTCAGGAAGAAGAGTGGCAGCCAATAACTTACTCTCTCATAGCCTTGAAACTTTGGAAGCAAACAGTAACGGAGTAAGTGATTTTTATGGATTACACGCTCTAGGTGCACTATCCTATATATCATACGGTCAATACACTCTAAATGAGATGGAAAGATGAAGGCATCATTATAGCTGCTAAAAAATACGGCGATAAAAACTTAATTCTTTCTCTGTTTACAAAAAATCATGGAAAGCGCAGGGGATTAACTAAGCTAACAAACAATAGCAATTATAAGTTTCAGATAAGTAATCTATTACATGCAGAATGGAGTGCTAAGTTACCTGAAAATCTAGGTTTTTTTAAGTGCGAATTAATCGAATCTCCATTCCATCATTTCTTTCAAGATAGGTTAAAAAGCATTACTATTGTTTCTTTCTCCTCTATTTTAGAAAAAGTGCTTCCAGAAAGTGAACCCTGTGCCATGCTGTATGACAATTTTCGATATTTCATCGATGTAATTAAACACAACAATCAGTCTTGGCAAAGCCATTATCTTAACTTAGAGCTTCTGCTTCTTACGCAATTGGGATTCAAGTTAGACTTATCCAAATGCGCTGTAACAGGTGTTAAGGAAAATTTACAATTTATTTCTCCAAAAACTGGTAGAGCAGTGTCAAAAAAAGTAGGAGATTATTATGCAGATAAACTCCTACCTTTTCCACAAATGTTACATGATGTATACAATAATAACCTACAAAACAGCTACTCATTCCAAGAATTTCAGTTAGGACTGAAAGTCACAGGATATTTTTTAAATAAGTATCTATTTTTGCAGTTAAACGTGAAATTTCCAGAGCTGAGAAACCTCATGTTGTCGCTTTAATCTTAGCAGTCCTACGTCATACCGCGATTCATTCGCGGTATCTCTTAGCATAGATCCAGCTAACAAGTAGCGGGATGACGAACTTATCGTCATGCCACCGCGAACCGTCATACCGTGATTTATTCACGGTATCTCTTAGCATAGATCCAGCTAACAAGCAGCGGGACGACGGTTGTCAGGGTGTCATCCCAGCGCCCCTATGATGTCATCCCAGTGCCCAGACACTGGGATCCAGAAAAGTTTGCTTGTGAACAAGCAAACTAGCATGGAAAGTGGTTACAACGTTTTCGATGAGATTATATGGAAAACTGGATTCCAGTGTCAAGCACTGGAATGACAAGGTATAAACCTTATCGTCATGCTGCCGCGAACCGTCATACCGCGATTCATTCGCGGTATCTCAGCATAGATTCCGCTAACTAGTAGCGGAATGACGGTTGTCGGCAAACTTAAGCCACTTTAGCTATAGCCAGTAACCACTCTATTTCTACCACTGTTTTTTGCTTTATATAAATATTTGTCGGCACGTACTATAAATTCTTTAATATTGTCAAGGTCAGATTCTTGCATTTCTGCAATTCCAATGCTCACAGTTACATCGTGGGTTGTATTTTTATCCGCAAGTATAAAAGGTTTTTTAGCAATAATTTTTCGTATTCTCTCCGCAATAGTATACGCATCTGATACATTGGTATCTGGCATTACAACAACAAACTCCTCACCACCAAACCTAGCTAGTAAATCTGTCACTCTGATATTTTCAGAAATTCTTTTCTGTATTTGCTTTAAAAGTTCATCTCCAGCACTATGCCCAAAACTGTCATTCACTATCTTAAAATAGTCTATATCAAGTATCATAAGAGACAACCTTCTATCCTTTTCCACAGAGTCCTTAACAATGTTTCTTAAGTGTGCATCAAAATATCTTCTATTATAACAGTTAGTTAATGGGTCCTTTATAGACATTTCCGCATTATTAAATAAATTCATTCTCAAGGCATCTTGATATCTTTTGCGTTTTACTTGCGAATTAACCCTTGCTATTAGCTCACCCTCATCCAAAGGTACTGTTAAATAATCATTAGCACCTACATCAAGTGCTTTTACTAAATTGTTTTTATCATAATCCTCAGAAAGAATCAGAATTGGTGTATAACGTGTTTCCACCTTACTACGAAACTCAGAACACAAACGCAAGCCGTCAGTTTTTGAAAATTGCATATCAGAAATGATCAGGTCGTAACCATTCTCAATACCAACCTTCAATGCTTCCATTGGATCACTCAGTATTTTAATTGACCTAAAGCGTTGCTTTAATATATTATATATCTGCTCTGCTTGATGAACATCCTCATCTATAACAAGTACGTTAGCATCAAAAATCTGATTGGAATAATCCATAATACTGTTTCCTGCGACTCCACCAATCTCAGCGTTAGTTTCTCCTCTCAAACGCAATTCATCGATAATCATCTTTAAGCGTGTGAGAGACTTAATTCGTGAAGATAAAGCAGTTTCGTTTATTGGTTTAGTCAGAAAATCATCCGCGCCAGCATTAATACCTTGCACTCTATCATGAGTATCATGCAGCGCAGTTACCATAATTATTGGAATATGGGTTGTCAAGGGATCACTCTTTAGCTCCTTACAAACTTCAAAGCCATTCATCTTTGGCATCATGATATCAAGTAATATAATATCAGGCTGCTGCTTTGCTACTAAATCTATAGCTTCTTCACCATCATGAGCTACGATAACCGTATAGTACTCTGCTTTTAGTCGAGCTTCTAAAAGCTTGACATTAGATAGTACATCATCTACTACCAGAATCTTCGCTGTCATTATCTTTAGATGTATTATCTATATCGTAAGTAGGATAAAGCTTACCATTTTTACCAACTATGTAATTTACTTTCTCAGTATTACACTCTTTATATAAGTCTTCAATTCCGGCATCCTTCAATAACCTTCTGGCTTTTAACCTTACAATTGTAAAATACCTATATATAGTCTTAATAAAATCAATAAATACAGGTACCTTATTTTTATCAAGAACAATTATGCTCACTAAAGCTACAACTAAAATTTCTGAAAGACCTATATTGAACATTTTCCTATGAAGCAAGTACTTTAATCCTTCTGATTATAAATATTAATTTGCTTAAATCAAGTTTAGAAGCAACCATCTCATCTAAAAAACTATTATAACGTTCTATGTAGTCCTTATCATTACAAGCCCAGGTTTGAACCTTATCTTCAGGGTTATCAGTAGCTTTTATGACTTTAACAGCTAGCTTGTGATGGTAATTGCTTAAATCGTCCAATAAATCATTAACTAAGCTGCGATCCCAATAAGAAGAGCGGCTTTTCATCTTGATGGCAATTGTCCTAATCAGATCGAATCTTAACAGCGACTTTAACTCAAAGTATATTTTACCAGCATCAAGAATGGACAAAGATGTCTGTTCAGCAACAGATATAATATCCAGTGCATAAGTAAGAACGCACAGGTCAGCAATTTTTTTTGCTAGATCTTTATCTATATTAAGTTCCACTAAAGAAGTGTATCCATGATTATAGACCTTTAACAGGTGTTCATCTAAAACATCATGGCCTAAAGTTTCAATTGCATCTTTAAATTTTGTAACATCATCCAATTCTACAAAGCTAAGATTTTTTACTAACCAAAACGATACTCTGCCAATAAATTTCTGCACATTTCTCACTATTTGCAAGTATGAGTTAATATCAATTTTTCCATCCAATTCATCAATTTTCTGCCACAGGTTATTTAAATCATATAGGTGGTTAACAACGATATATATGTTAACTGCTTCGTGTACCTTAATTCCAGTATTCTCAACTAAATTATTAATAAATATACAGCCCATCCTATTTACAACATCATTTGCAATGCAAGTGGAGATAATTTCTCTACGAAGTTGGTGTTTTAATATGAAATCCTTAAACTCTGTTAACATCTTTTTAGGAAAATAACCTAGCAAGTAGTCATTAGATATAAGATCTTTTTCAGGCAGATCGGAATGTATAATTTTATTTTTTATTGCTGTTCTAGCATAAGATATTAGAATAGAAAGCTGAGGAGAACTGAAACCTTCTGCACCGGTTAACATCCTTGCTACCTCTTCGTCAGCTGGAAGAAATTCTACGCTTCGGTTTAACAGCCCAGATTTTTCTAAACTGAGCAGTAACCTGTGGTCCTGCTCCAATCTCTCTTTAGCTTGCAAACACTCAAGAAGTAATGCTTTTGTTTCAATTCTGTTGTGGTTCTCAAGCACCTTGGATGCAACTTCATCCACCATACTTGCCAGTATTTCATTCCTTTTTTCTAAAGAAATACCCCCTGCTTTCATAGCTGAAACAAATGCAATCTTAATGTTAACTTCAAGGTCCGAACATATCACTCCGGCTGAATTATCAACAAAATCTGCATTGATATATCCACCTCTTTCAGCATATTCTATTCTCCCAAGCTGTGTACAACCAAGATTTCCACCCTCTATAAACATAGAAGCTCTAATATCCTTACCGTTTACTCTTAATTCATCGTTTGCTTTGTCACCGACCATGCTATGACTTTCACTCTTTGCCTTAACAAACGTGCCGATTCCTCCGTTCCATATGAAGTCCACTTCTGCTTTGAGTAGATATCTAATCAAATCACTTGGAGATAACGTATCTTCCGTTATGTCAAAGCATTTTTTCATTTCTTGAGAAAGATTTACTTGCTTGCTGCTACGCTCAAATACCCCGCCACCCTGAGAGATCAAATCTTTGTTATAATCCATCCAGGTTGAAAATGGTAACTTAAAGAGACGTTTACGTTCTGTGAAACTCTTTTCTGCATCAGGATTTGGATCAATAAAAATATGCATATGGTTAAATGCGCCGATTAAATGTATATTTTTTGAAAGCAGCATACCGTTTCCAAATAGATCGCCAGCCATATCCCCAATTCCAATAACAGTTGCATCCTGGTAAATATCCTTATTCATTCTCCAAAAATGCCTCTGTGCTGCAATCCATGCACCTCTTGCTGTAATACCCATTTTCTTATGGTCGTAACCTACTGATCCACCAGATGCAAATGCATCGCCAAGCCAAAAGTTATATTCAGAGGCTATCTGGTTGGCATAATCAGAAAATGAAGCAGTTCCTTTATCAGCAGCAACCACGAGATATGGATCATCTTCATCATACCTAATCACATTCTCTGGTGGAATTATTTTACCATCAACCACGTTATCAGTAATATCAAGCATTCCTCTGATAAAACTCTTATAGCACTCAACACTTTTCTCTCTTAAAATATTCTTATCTTTATAAGCTTGCTTTATTACAAACCCACCCTTTGCACCAACAGGGACAATAACCGCATTTTTTGTCATCTGAGCTTTCATGAGCCCCAAAACTTCAGTGCGAAAATCTTCCGTCCTATCCGACCACCTTAAGCCACCACGGGCTAATTTCCCTCCTCTTAGATGTATTCCCTCAAAAAGGTTTGAATAAATATACAATTCACGATACGGACGAGGATCAGGTAAACCATTTATTTTACTTGAGTCAAATTTTGTAGATAAATATGGTTTATCGTCTTGATAATAACTGGTCCTTAAAATAGCCATTATCAAGTTAAATATCGAGCGCAAAACGTAATCATGTGAAACATTGCTGATCTCTTTTAGAAGTTCCTCAATTTTTTCTCTGACAATGTCCGTAGTTTCTGCTCTATCAATGTCTATGTTAGGATCAAATCTTGCATGAAATAGTTGTATCAAATACTTTACTATTTTTGGATGCTCTGAGACTACCTTTTGGATATATTCTGGATTGTAGTTAAATGACGTCTGCTTTAGGTAAGCACTTAACGCTCTAACCAGAAGCACTTCTTTCCACTTGAGCCCAGCAATAATGATCAAACTATTGAAATAGTCATTTTTAATTTCCTTGCTAAACACTTTCGCAAGTGTTATTTCAAATTGCTCTTTTAGAGTAATGTTGTCTATTAATTCATCGACTCTTGACAACACAAAATGGTGTATCCATATTCCACCGTTAATTTCTATGTAATAGCCATTATGAGATAGAATTTTAGCTCCCAAATTCTTAGTGATCCTTAATATCTTCGATAATTCAAGGCCTCCATTGTTTGGAGTATAAACCTTTAATTGATAATTAAGATTATCACGAGTAAGTCTTAAATCGACCTCGCTAACTCCTTTCTTCCTCACTATCTCCAATTTTTTCATATCGTAATATGCGTCATGAGGTTCGAAACTCTCTTGATAGCTTATTGGAAATGCCTTGCAATAACGGATGAATATATCCTCAACAGTGCTAAAAGTATTGTATAAATTGTCTATAAAACGATCTTCCCACTTTTCTGTAATGTTTCTTAATTTGTTTTCGATACGCAAAACTTCATCATCAAGAACGCTAGCATTTTTGGTCTTTAGCACTACATGCAATTTCATCAAATCATATTCATTGATAATGTGATTGTTATAAATATCTGAACTTCCTGCACTTGTCTCATCCTTCAATATGTCACGTATCTTGAACATTAGCCTAGCGCTAGCATAACGCATCGGTATCAGCACTATGCAACTAATAAAATCCCCGACTCTTCTTAAAAATAATCTGACCCTTGGCCTAATCGCAAGAGACATGATCGAAATGCAAATTTTAAATAATTCGTCTTCATTTGATTGGAATAATTCATCACAAGAGAACACTTGCAAAATAGAAATCAAAGCTTTGTTATTGTGGCCCCCGGTTACAAACCCTGCATTTTTTTCTATAACTTTAACTTTATCTCTTATTATTGGAATAGTTCTAATATCTTGGACCTCCGCTACAGAAGTAAATAGCCCGAAAAAACGCCGTTCCTTTACCACATTACCCTGGTCATCAAATTCTTTTACTCCTATACAATTCATGTATGTACGCCGATGGACTATTGAGATTAGATCTGATCTCAATATGTATAGGGAATCAAGGTTTGCAGAAGGAATCAACGTACTTTGACCTACTCTCATCAGGCCAAGGTCCTTTTTGCTGTCACAGACGAGTTTTTCATCTTTACCAGCAATATATTCTTGATAACCTAGAAATACGAAGTTATTATTCTTTAACCAAACTAGAAAATCTTTTTGCTCTTGATTTCGGTCTGGTGTCATTCCAGTGCGTGACACTGGAATCCACGTGTCCTTTTCCTGGATCCCAGCTGGGATGACAGAAAGACTTGCCTCATCAAGTTTCTTGAGCATTAAGTGCCAATCTTTCACAACGCAATTAACCGCTTTCAGCGTTTTCTGTAGAGATTCTTTTAATGTATCAACAAAGCTGTCACTTATACCTTTGATAATTACATATATGACTGACTCTTTGACTCCATTGCTTTCTTCCAAAGAGTAAATCTCGTCTATTAGGCCATCTTTTCTTTTAATGTTAATTATGCTGTTGCTGTAATAGCATATGGTTAAATCGTGCGACTTAATAGTTGCAATAACGGAGTCAACCAAAAATGGCATATCATCGTTTGTTATCTTAATCGTGGTAAAATCGCCTTCTATTCCTGGTATATCATCTATATTGCTTACTACTAACTTACTTTCATCTTTCTCTTTTTGAGAAACAAAATTGTAAGCATCGTTTACAATATATAGCAAAAACTTATCATTGGCTTTTAGGTCGCTTTTATAAACAAAACTATAAAAATACTTAATAAATTTTTTAATTTTTTCTTTATCTTGCTGATTTTCTTGATCAGCTAACTTAAATAAAGACTCAGTGTCAACATTATGATCTATACACATTTTTTTTAACAAAAATACACAGTGAACTTAAACCTTTTTAACTAAGATTTCATTATCAAGAGCGTACACTATTAGCTCATCATTTTCTACTACTTCCCCTGATAAAACTAATTTAGCTAAATTATTTTGAATACACTCTTGTATAACCCTTTTTAAGGGCCTTGCTCCATATTCAGGGTCATAGCCAGTTTGTGCTATTAGTTCTTTAGCTTCCTGCAACAAACTTATACTCAGTTTACGCTTAGCAAGTGTTTTTTGTAAATAAGAAAATTGAACATCTATAATTTTATAGATGTCATCTCTGGTTAAACTGTGGAATATAATAATTTCATCCAGCCTGTTTAAAAATTCTGGACGAAATGCTGATTTAACTATTTGCATCACTTCATTTCTTACAGAATCAACATTCCCTTTTAGCATTATCTCAGCGCCAAGGTTAGAAGTTAAAATCAGTATGGTGTTGCGAAAATCAATTAATTTACCATGACTATCAGTGAGTCTACCCTCATCCAAGATTTGCAGCAATAGATTAAATATATCTGGATTTGCTTTCTCGATTTCATCAAACAGAATAACCTGATATGGCCTTCTTCTTACCGCTTCAGTTAATCTGCCACCTTGTTCATAGCCAACATACCCTGGAGGCGCGCCAATTAACTTTGAAACAGAATGTTTTTCCATATATTCTGACATATCAAAACGCAAAAGCGCTGATTGATCGTCAAACAGAAATTCAGCTAAGGCTTTCGCAAGTTCGGTTTTACCAACTCCAGTTGGACCTAAAAATAAAAATGAACCAAAAGGCTTATTGGTATCTTGCACCCCAGAGCGGGAGCGCCTAACTGCATTACTTATCGCTTCTATTGCATCTTTCTGCCCTATTACTCTTCTTCCTATTTCATTCTCCATGTTAAGGAGTTTTTCCTTTTCACTATGCATCATATTATCAACTGGAATTCCCGTCCACTTTGAAACAATGTTTGCAATATCATCTCCAGTCACTTCTTTCTTTAAGAAACTATCAGTAACCTTTTCCTGATTTTTTAATTCATTCTCAAGCTGAGGGATCACACCATACATCAGCTCTCCTGCCCTTCCCAAATTCCCACTACGCTGAACTAATTCCAACTCTTTTCTAGCGTTATCTAATTTTTCGGCTGTTTCTTGTATTCTAGCTATTTTATTCTTTTCCATCTGCCATTTGCTGTTCAAGTCAGCAAATTTACTGTTTAGATTTTCGATCTCTTCATTTATCTTTTTTAAACGCTGTTTAGAATTTTCATCACTTTCTTTTTTTAGAGCCTCTGCTTCAATCTTTAGCTGTATAACCTTTCTCTCAAGTTCATCAATAACTTCAGGCTTGCTATCCATTTCAATTCTCACCCTACTTGCTGCTTCATCAATCAAATCAATTGCTTTATCAGGTAAAAACCTATCTGTTATATATCTATTGGATAACGTTGCAGCAGCAATTATTGCACCGTCTGTAATTCTTATACCATGATGCACCTCATATCTTTCCTTCAAACCCCTGAGTATTGAAATGGTATCAGTTTCAGTTGGTTGAGAGATAAACACAGGCTGAAAACGCCTTGCAAGTGCAGGATCTTTTTCTATATGCTGACGATATTCATCTAAAGTTGTGGCTCCTATACAGCGAATTTCTCCACGCGCAAGAGCAGGCTTCAGCAGATTCGAGGCATCCATTGCACCACTTGTTGCTCCTGCTCCAACTAAAGTATGAAGCTCATCTATAAACAAGATAACTTTTCCCTCCGCTCTCGAAAGCTCATTAATAACTGCTTTTAACCTTTCTTCAAATTCTCCTCTAAACTTAGTGCCAGCAATTAGTGCTCCAAGATCCAAAGCTAAGACCTTTGCATCATGCAAACCAAGTGGTACATCGTTTGCAACAATTCTATTTGCAAGCCCCTCAACTATTGCAGTTTTTCCAACACCAGGTTCACCGATCAGCACTGGATTATTTTTTGTCCGCCTCAGTGATACCTGCATAGTTCTTCTGATCTCTTCATCACGACCAATTACAGGATCAAGCTTTCCTTGCATAGCAAGCTCTGTAACATCTTTTGTATATTTCTTTGCCGCATTTAATTTTTCCTCACTGTTTGGCGAGTCCGCACTGCTGCCCTTTCTCATTTCTGCAACAACTGAGTTCAGTTTTTGTGGAGTCACACCATTCTCTGCCAGAATTTTGCCTACAGTATCATCTTTTTGTGCAGTGAGGCCCTGCAGTAAACGCTCGACAGCAACAAATGAATCTTTATTTCTCTTTGCAATACCAATTGAATCTTCAAAAACTTTTGCTATTTCTCTTGAAAGTTGAAGGCCACCACTTCCTGGACCTTCAATTACTGGCAACTTTTTTATTGCACTATCCACAGCATCGGAAATACTCTGCACATTTCCACCACAAGCGTTTATCAAATCCTGAACTAAACCTGATTCATCTTCAAGCATCACTTTTAGTAAATGCTCAGGCATAAAAATCTGATGCCCAGCTCCCAACGCTTTCATTTGAGCACTTTGAATTAGACTTTTTGCTTTTTCGGTAAATTTATTTAAGTCCATAACACCAGTTAAATTCGTATTTGCTGATGTATATAACAACTGATTTCATAAATTTAAACCTAAAGTTGTTTATTGTTAGGTATGAAATTTAAAACTTTCTTAAAAAAGGAACTATCATAGTAACCATACAAATATCTTGTATCTCAAGACCTTTGGTTTTTGTTGCTGAAAATGGTTGTATTATTTAAGTTATTAACAATATACAATACTAAGTTAATGTAATTTATTTGGAGATGACAGGAAAATTTATTGTAACTTTATATTTTAAATAGAATAAAGTTCTTTTGTTAGTATTGTCCTTTTTGTAAAAAATATTCCTAATTTCTTCATCATTTCTGTGGGTAAGGTCATCTGCTTCTCTACCTCAAGTGGTTAACAAAGTTTCTTGTCACGAGGGACCAAATGGAAATCTGCTCGTTTTCACGCGAATTAATGTTACAAATTCTATACATTTCGTTACAAAATGGCATTCGCTTTCTCCATTATCCTTTACCTGCATTTTCATCAGCGTTCCTTGCGGTTTGCTTGCCATATAGGCGGAAATACAGGCTTACCCTGTTCCTTCTGTCATACAACAGTGGGTTAGGTGACTTCTCTATACCGGTGATTTGCGTACATCCAGAAATGAAAAATGTCACATTACCTTTTGGTCGGAGCTTATCAGCATCTTTAGCTCTTTAATCGTTACGATACTTATGAAGCTTCACTTACGTTCACCATACCACTAAGCCTAGCTCTCCAACCACATGATGCTTGTAGTTTATGCTCCTTTCACGATTGAGCATCTTCTTTTTCAAGAGGAGGTTCATTGTCCGCATCGCTTGGCACCAACCGGTTACCCGATTCGCACTGATGCATAGACTCAGATGGCAAAACATCTGGTTTAATAAGTTTTAGAACTCTTTTAGTTTCTTTCTGAAGGAATTCCTCTCCTTTTAAACAATATGACCGAAGACTTTCAGGTCGCACCATTTCAATAATTAGCTGGGTTCCAGCAGAATCAGTACAGAAAACATCAACAATACTTTGTTTTTTAGAGGCAATCTCAGCATCCATGATAGTGCTGAGAAATTCTATTTCTTCTATTTCATCTTTGCCAGCGAAGCCCAATATATCATTGAGAAAGTGAATGAGAATATCTTTATTTTTCTCAGTGCCAAATATTCTCTTGAACGCGAAATTGTTTTTTGGATCGAGAAATTTCGAAAAGGCCATAATTAAATACAATTAGGAGACGAATAATTATACACTATTTTTCGCAAATGTTCAACCTCTGATTACTCCTTATTCTTTGCCCTTCCTGCACGCTTACGTTCATTTGGATCAAGGAATTTCTTGCGTAAACGTATAGATTTTGGAGTTACTTCCACCAATTCATCATCATCTATATACGCTATCATATCCTCCAGTGTCATTATCTTTGGTGGAGTGAGCTTTATAGCTTCATCACTACCTGAAGCTCTTACGTTTGTTAATTGCTTACCCTTTAACACATTTATCTCCAAATCATTGTCACGGCTATGCTGGCCGACAACCATGCCACAATATACCTTATCCTGTGGCTTAATAAACATAATTCCCCTGTCTTGCAAATTGAAAATTGCATATGCCACAGCCTCACCCTTATCTGTAGAAATTAAAACTCCATTGCGCCTTCCAGAAATTGGACCTCTATGTGGAGCATAACTGTGAAATAAACGGTTAATTATGCCTGTGCCACGAGAATCAGTTAAAAACTCTCCTTGATAACCGATTAATCCTCTTGATGGCACTAAAAACGTTAATCTTGTCCTGCCATTACCAGAAGGTCTCATGTCAGTTACTTCACCTTTACGGAAGCTGAGTTTTTCCATGATGATTCCACTATATTCATCATCTACATCAATTACTACTTCCTCTATAGGTTCAAGTTTTTTACCGCCTTCTTCTTTAAATAACACGCGAGGGCGTGATACCGAAAGCTCAAAACCTTCTCTCCTCATATTTTCAATTAACACTCCAAGCTGTAACTCACCACGCCCACCTACTTCAAATGCTTCACCGCTTGGTGCCAAAGTCACAGTAATTGCAACATTTGTTTCTGCTTCCGCATATAAACGATCCTTTATAGCAGTTGAAGTAAGCTTTGTACCTTCTTGCCCAGCAAAAGGTGAATCATTAACGCTCAGAGTAATCGCCATTGTTGGCGGATCAACTGGAGTTGAGCTTACTGCAGTTGTAACTTCTGGTGCTGCTATAGTATCTGAAACCGAAGCTTCCTCAAGTCCTGCAATTGCAATTATGTCTCCCGCCACAGCTTGTTCTACTGGAATGCGTTTCAAGCCAGAAAATGAGAGCAACTTAGTTAATCTTCCTCGTTCAATTACTTTGCCATCGAGGTCAAGCACCTTAAGATCTGAATTGACTTTTGCAATGCCCTGATAAACCTTTCCTGTCAATATTCTGCCAAGAAACTTATCAGACTCAAGTAGAGTGACCAACATAGCAAAAGGTGCATTTTGATTATAAACAGAAGGTTTTATATAATCTATAACCGTTGAAAATAATGGGCTTAAATCTTTTCTTTCATCAGAAAGCTCCTTAGCACACCAGCCATTTCTACCTGAAGCATACAACACTGGAAAATCTAGCTGCTCGTTGGTTGCATCAAGGTTAAAAAATAACTCATATATTTCATTTAATACTTCATCAATTCTGCTATCTGGTCGGTCGACCTTATTGATTATCACAATTGGCTTCAAATTTGCTTTTAGTGCTTTTGAGAGCACAAATTTTGTTTGTGGCATGGGACCTTCTGCAGCGTCAACCAGCAGCAACACACCATCTGCCATGCACAATACCCTTTCCACTTCCCCACCAAAGTCCGCGTGCCCTGGCGTGTCAATAATATTGATCTTTTCATCGCCCCACATTATTGATGTACATTTTGCAAGTATTGTAATTCCGCGTTCACGCTCTTGATCACCACTATCCATCACTCGTTCTTGAACTTCTTGATTCTCGCGGAATGTGCCACTTTGTTTTAACATGTTATCAAGTAAAGTAGTTTTACCGTGGTCAACGTGTGCGATTATTGCTATATTTCGGATCGATTTAAATTCGTTCATTTTCTATCATTTCAAAATTAATTTAGTAATAAGTATACATAAAATACACTTGGAGTAAATAACTAAAGCTGTGTATAAATGCTGTGTTTCCAAGATATTATAGGATTACTTTGTTAAATATTCCCTACTCCCAGGTTTTGTTATGGGTAGTTGTTTTAATTCACTTGGAAGTTCTTCCTCGCTGTAGTTTTTGATGTTCAGTTCAATCAAAGATATGACAGGAAAAGGCAGTTTCGTTTCACTATTTCTCTTTATCAAAGAAGCTTCAGCAACAACTTTACCTCCTTCCCCTTCTGCACATTCCACTGCTTCAAGTGAAGATTTACCTGTGGTTATTACATCTTCAATGAGCAATATTTTCTCACCCTTTTTGATCTTAAATCCACGGCGTAATTCAAACTTACCATTAACGCGCTCGCAAAACATTGTCTTTATTCCAAGCTGCCTGCCAATCTCATAACCCACAATTATTCCACCAATTGCAGGAGATAATATTAAATCTATGGAGCTATTTAATTCTTTTTTTATTTTATCTGCTAATAATGCGCAAACTTTCATGGCTCTGCTTGGATTTTCAAAAATCTTCGCACACTGTATGTATGTGTCACTATGCAGCCCGGATGATAAAACAAAATGCCCATGCAAAATTGCTTCTGCTTCTTTAAATTCTTTTATTATTAGGTTATTTTCGTCTAATATCATTTTTTAAGTTTCACTATTACATTCTTTATTAATTATCTGAGTGATACAAACATCAGACCACACATTTATTGCAGTTTCAAACATATCGATGATTGTATAAATAGGCAAAATCAGTCCCATAATATGCAGAGGAACATTCATCGACATGAGATAACTGGTTGCCATAAAATAGCACCCCATCGGCACTCCAGCGTTACCAATTGCAGCCCCTGTAGCTAAAAAAATCCATATCAACATTTCGCTTAAGGAAAATACGTATCCGTTCATTTCTGCAACAAACATTACAGTGATTAGTATAAATGCAGCACATGCATTCATGTTAATTGTTGTGCATATTGGTAAAATAAAAGACGATAATTTCTTTGGCACCTTTAGCTTGTTCTGCACACATTCTATAGTTGTTGGCAATGTTGCACTGGATGATTTAGAAAAAAACGCAAGTGTGAGTGCTGGCATAACCCCTTTCAGCGTTTGAATTGGTGATATGCCTTTATACCACATAAATAGCGGTAAAATCAGAAATGCCTGCACAAAATTTGCAGACATTATGCAAACAAAATACCATAAAAGATTGTAGAACTCACTACCGCCTTTTAATTCATGCAAAAAACATGTAATAAAAGACCAAACAGCAAGCGGAATAAATTTTAATAACCCTTGAGCAATTTTAAGTAGCGTATCAAAAAGTGCAGAGAATACTTGATATAATATATCCTGCTTTTCTTTTGAAAGTGAAACAATAGCTCCACCCATCAAAAAAGCGATTAATATGCTACCAATCATATTATTTTCAAGAAAAACTTGCACAAAATTAGAAGGAATGAGTGATTTTAAATATGAAAAATAACTGTGGTTATTGCTGTTAATACTCCCTATTGTATTACTTATGAAATTTTTTCTTGCTGGATCTATTAACAAATAAAACGATAATGCAACAAACGCAGCTATAATAGTTGTAAGCAGAGTATAAAATAGTGTTTTCTTAACTAAGACTTTGATTTCAATTGAGTCTTTGAGCCCGGAAATTGTGGAAACTATGGATAAAAAAACCAGAGGTAAGCTTATTAATTTGAGCAAGCTGATAAAGATATCACTAAATAGCTTTGCTATTTCAAATATGATTTCATTGTTTAGGTAGTAAGCAACTATTGCAAGCAGTATAGAAAAAAGTATTGCAAACTTGTGCATTGAAAATAAAACTTCAAAGTAACATTATACAATAATTTTGCTGTTTTGGAATCAGATTGATAGACAAAATAACTTTACAGATTAGGGAAAGATAAGAGGATGTGTTTATTCGGAGACAGTGTAAGATTTCTTAATTTAAATTTAGGTGCACTTAGCCCATTCTGGTGATAACAAATTGGAATAGATAAGATATGATAACTAACTCTTCTGCGAGTATATAGTTTTGCCGGACACAACAGTACGTACTACGTGTCCTTTTACTTTGCGACCATCGAAAGGAGAATTCTTTGATTTACTAGCAAAGTTGTCAGTTTTAATTTCCCATTCATGATTGAGGTCAACTAAAATTAAGTCTGCAGCAAGGTTTTTTTGTATACGACCACGTGGTATGTGTATTATATCTGCAGGCTTATATGTCAATTTTGCAAGCACATCAAGTAGACCCATTTGCCCACTGTGATAGAGTTCAAGTGAAAGGGGCAGCATTGTTTCAAGACCAACAATACCAAATGCAGCATTTTCAAGTGGTAGATCTTTAGAACTACGATCATGCGGAGCGTGATCAGTTGCAATGCAATCAATCACACCTGTCTTTAAACCTTCAACCATAGCTAAACGATCTTCTTCAGTGCGAAGCGGCGGATTCATTTTTGCAATTGCTCCATGTTGTTTTACTATATCTTCAGTCAAAGTGAAGTGATGAGGGGTTACTTCGCACGTAACATTTAATCCCAAATCTTTTGCACGTTTAATAGCATCAAGTGAATCTTTTGAAGAGACATGTAGAATATGGTAGTGCACATTTTCCATATCCTTCATTAGCAGTATATCACGATTTACCATAACCGATTCTGACGCACTCAAGATCCCCTTTACTCCCAATTCTTCAGAAATTTTACCTTCGTTGATTGCGCCACCAGCAGATAAATTTAAATCTTCTGCATGTTGAGCAATAGGAACATTCAGCATACTTGAATAAAGCAGCGCCTGTCTCATAATCATTGGGTTCATAACTGGCATGCCATCATCGGTGAACCCAACCGCACCTGCTTCCTTTAAAAGTGCCATTTCAGTCAGGTGTTCTTCCGAAGTGGTGATTTTAGCGTAAAATTCAACGTTTACATGTGAAGTTTCAAGTGCTCTATATTTCAAATATTTAGCCAAAATAACGCTATCAATTGCTGGAACAGTGTTTGGCTGACAAACTACAGTTGTAACTCCCCCCGCAGCTGCAGATTTGCTGCCTGTATATATAGTTTCTTTATGTTCCTGGCCTGGTTCACGAAAATGTACGTGAATGTCAATAAGGCCTGGCATTAGAACAAGCCCTTTACAGTCTATTGTTTCATCAACTCCACTTGTTGAAAATAATGATTCACCAAAGTCAACAATTTTATCCCCTTCAGTCAATAATGAACCTTTTATATCAAGTTTAGTTTCCGGGTCGATAATACGAGCATTAGTATACGCAATTTTATAGCCTTCCTTTTGCCCTGTTTGCAACAAATCCCAAGTTTGAGTCATTATATTTGAGTATCGATTATAAAATAAATCTAAAGTTTTTTTAATAAAACACAACCAAATTAAAACACAGACTAAGAGCTGTCTTGAATTAAAGTGCTTTCATTACCCTAAAGATTTGGTTCTTATAACCTAGTTAGCTCAGTTTTAACGTTAATGTGTGAAGCTCTGAGTTCTGTTGAAGGATTTTCCAGCTGAATATCTAGCTCATTCTGTATGTTCGATAAACAAATTAAAGCTGAATCAAAAATTTCATCACACTGCTTTGCTTCATGTATATCATCAATTATTTCCTCGAATTCTTCCACATCATCCATTTCTTGCGGCGCACTTTTTAATATCGCTTTTATTTGGTTTAAGTTTTGACGAATTTTCTCCTGATATCCAACAATTCTCTCTTGATATATATCAATCATTTTTTGACATGCGTTGCCTCTAAATGGATGTTCTTTTTTCTCTTTTATGTAAGAACTTTGAAAGTCTTTACAGTTAAGGATTGCTTCTCTATGTTTTTTTATGTCATTAATTGCGCTGATTATCGACTTATCTATTTTCTTTAAATTTTCTTCCCGTTCTTCTCTTTTAATTATACTTTTGGATTCATTTTTTATCTGGTTCATTTTGTCATACAGGTTTCTGCATCCTTTGTAAGATGCCATTGGTTGTAACATTCCTTCTTTTACACCTTTATTGTAAAAATTCTTCAACTCATCACTTGATAGTATTGTTATAGCATCTTCCCTTTTACCTTGTGATTTAGGATACTTTTTATTCAATAAACTAACATGATTTAACAAGAAATCTCTAACTAGCCCTTCTTTTTTTACTTCGGATAATCTTTCTAGTGTTTCTATATATTTCAGAGTTTCCGCAAAGAGCTGTCCACCAGAGGGAGCAAATCCTTGAAGTGATTTACTCTGTGCTTTACAAAAATCGGTTTGTAAAAAATCTTCAGCTTGTTTTTTTATTACTGAAAGTTCATTAAAGGCTTTTTCTGGATTGATTTTTCTCAAAATACTAATAGCTTTTCTAATCGCTTTTTCTCTCTTTTTATTATCTTGCTTTTCATTTAATATGAGATGTTCAGTTTTGGTAAAAGCATTACCTTGATCACTCTTTGCAATGTTACAAACGATGTTTTTTACAACTTCTTCGGTTGCTGCATAATCTATTTCTTTTGCAAAGCAGTCAACAAATGATTGCCAAACTTTTTTATTAACAAGTTTACTTGTCTTATTTTCAAAATCTTCTATATCTTTGAATCCTAAAATAGTATAGAGATTTTTTTCGATTATTGGTTCGGCATGTTGTTTTGCCACTTTACCTTTTATATTGAATGGAAATTTACTAATCTTAGTTGTACCCACAATATTACCTCAATATTAACGCTATCTATAAAAGTATAAAGATTTAATATTTAATTTTTAATTAATACTAGCACAGCTAACTACGGGAGCATTATGCTAGCATCAATTAACACTTTAACTTCTAACTTGTCATCAGTAATATTGTTTATATAAAAACTATAATTTTTTATGCCTGAACTTGGGAATATATTGCTATTGCTAGCCTGCTTATTGTCTTTGACATATTTGTTTTTACCGCTTAGTTCTTGTCGGTTTATTACCACTGCCATATTTTTTTGTGTATCAGCGTCAATGGCTATTTTGATCTACTGCCACATTACAAATGATTTTTCACTTGAAAACGTATACTACCACTCACACACAACAAAACCTTTGATCTACAAGATTTGTGGTGTTTGGGGAAACAAAGAAGGGTCCATGTTGCTTTGGACCTTAGTGCTTGTCATGTATTTATTACTAATGGATATTTATATACCTTCTGTCATCCCAGTTTCCCCCTCTGTCATCCCAGTCTCTTCTTCTGTCATCCCAGTGTCTGGGCACTGGGATCCAGACAATTTAATTGCAAATGAGTACATCAAATGGCAGTGTAATAAAAACTGGATTCCAGTGTCAAGCACTGGAATGACACCAGAACGAACTAATGGTAGTAAATTAAAAAAAATATCTCTTATCACTCATGGGCTGATTTGCTTTTGTTTTTTGCTGTTCACTTTAATTGAATCCAGCCCCTTCACTAAAATGCCAGGCATTGAAACAGATGGATTAGGTTTTAATCCGATATTGCAGGATATAGGCCTTGCTATTCATCCACCGATATTATATTTGGGGTACCTTGGATTTAGCGTTCCTTTTTCGCTCTCTATAGCTGGATTAATTTTAAATACTGAAGGAAATGTTTGGGCTAAAATTGTCAGGCCTTGGGTACTTATTTCTTGGTCGCTGCTCACTTTGGGCATCAGCTTGGGTAGCTGGTGGGCATATCGCGAACTTGGGTGGGGTGGATTTTGGTTTTGGGATCCAGTGGAAAACGTTTCTTTGATGCCGTGGCTAATTGCAGTAGCGCTGACACATTTGTTGCTCGTGGTACGGAATTTCAATGTTTTAAGGAACTTTGCTATTTTACTTACGCTTACAACTTTTATATTGAGTGTGACTGGAACATTTCTAGTCCGCTCAGGAATACTTACCTCAGTGCACACGTTTGCAGATGACCCAAGATATGGACTATATATATTAGCTCTACTTGGTGTAATTACAGTCAGTAGCTTAGTAATATTTGTAGTATTTACGAGAAAAAATCACACGCCTGCGATGTCATTCCAATGCTTGACACTGGAATCCAGAAAGAAACTTGCTACTCAAGTGACAGAGGGTAGAAGATTCTTTTCACGCTTTACGATGATACTGATGAACAATTTATTATTCATCACTGCCTTTTTCATCGTGTTCGTTGGCACTTTATACCCTACAGTGCTTGAGTATTTAACCGGTGAATTAATTTCAGTTGGAGCACCATATTACAATTCTTTATTTAACTCTATTGCACTAGCTATTCTAGTGCTCACCATGATCGGGCAATACTGCAGTTGGCAGGGAAATAGTCTATTGCCAATATTCCGTGAATATAGATTTTCATTCTGCAGTGCTGCAGCTATTTTGCCGTTTATCTTTCACATGGAGCTAATAATTGTGCTATCAATTACTATCTCCATAGCATTATTAATCTTTGTTTTAGAAGCATACAGTAAAAGAATTCGTTTATTTAAGGTAGCATTTGGTGAATCAATTTTATTAGCAAGAAGAGTTTCTAAGTCCTACTATGCAATGATGCTTGCTCATGCTGGAGTGGCAATTCTAGTGCTTGGTATAGCTTATTCAGTTGGTTGGCAGGAGAAAAAAGAAAATTACTTAAAAATAGGGGATAGCATAACAGTCAATAAATTTAAAGTTACTTTACGCAATATTGAGCTAATAAAAGAAAAAAATTTCCATGCAGTGAGGGGTACAATGGATATCAGGAATTTGCTGAATAATAAGATATTAGGTGAAGTAACTCCTGAATATAGATTTTACCTTGCGGAAGGTCAGAAAAATGTTGAAAGCAGTATCTACCACAATTTGCTTTCTGATATTTATGTTGTAATTGGAGAGATTGATAAGAGTAAGAGCAAAATCGCAGCCAAAGTGCACTATAAACCTGGAATGTCTATAATCTGGCTTGGATCCTTTCTTATCGCTTTTGGTTCGCTCCTTGCTGCTTTTCCTTTTAGTGGACGAGCAAGGATTGTCTAGCTGTCGTGGATTTATTAACAACGCTCCTAGGTCCAGAGTGCAACGTATGAGAAATTACCGAGCTATAGATACTGATTTGCAAAGGTTAGAACCAAAGAAAGTTATATTTTTTTATTGACAGACCTATATATTACGATATTCACTAAGGGATTAGTGAGTAATGGTTATACAATATGAATGGTGGGGTATCAGGCAAGGAAAAAGTTATACGCACTCCTTTCGATTTTAAGGAGCCTTACAGCGATTGGCGTCAAATTTTTAAACGTCCTAATCAACAGTATAACCCTTCCAACTATGATTCGTCGAGCGAAATAAATGAACACGATATAGAAACTCAAAAGATTGAAGAAGGTGATGGCCATGATTCAGGTATTAGTTCCGATGATGAGGATGACCGGACAACTTATACAGCAGTACAATTAACTAATGATTCTCTTGATAGCCAAAGATATACAGGAATATGCATTCCAACACCAACTGATGGTTGGGTAGGTGAAAATAATCATCAGACTGGTTTATCAGGTGATTTGCCAGACGTGAGTAATAATCCACAAATTTTTGAAAGTACTGATTCAGTACAGCTAGATAATATTGTTTTTAGCAATCTAATTCAGCTTTCCTTGATTAGTCAAGAGCATAATTCTACCTGCAATGATCATGTAATTTGTGATTCAGGTCACAATTCTGACGATGAGGATCAGATTCCAGAGGACTTTCCTTCAAGGAAACGAGTACGATCGATTGAAATTGATCAGTTTGAACCGTTGTACAAGAAGAGGAAAATAGAAGCACAAAATAATCAAAAATATACAGAAAATGTATGTAATCCAACAAATGGTGGTTTGTTAGGTGAAAGTGATAATCCACAAACTTTTGAAAGCGATCCTTTACAGCATGGTAGTAATGGTTTAGGTTATAACTTCAATGGTTATAGTCAAGCAACTTATAGTAAATTAAGTGCTTCAGATCAAGAAGAGGGTCAAGGCTATTCTTTAGGTGGTTCTTGTGAAAATAAAGAAAATTTGACAAAGGGCGCTGGTGGTAGTAATCAGACTTTTGAAGGTGAACAGAAAAGCTCAGAATTTCCGAAAGTTGACAATTGGTCAGATAGTGATGGGAACTCAGAAGATAGTTCGGACTCAAAAAAGGGTTCGTACTATAGTTCAGGTAATCTTGATTCAATGGAGTTAACAGATGATTTGGATTCAGAAAATGATCGGGACCTAGAAGATGATAATCCTTTTCTAAAAGACTCACTTTTTATGAAACTAAAAATGTCGTTAACTCAAAGTAAACAGGATCTGATTGATAAATGCTGTGGGGAGGTGAGAGGTATAACAGAACAAAATGAACAAAAAGATATAAAAAATACTCCAGAAAGTATTAAGTGCATAGTAGCTAAATACTTAGAAAAAGAAGTAATGTTAAATTTAAAATGTAGTTGTTGTAACAAAACTGTAACAAATACAGTATTTGAAGAAATAAAAGATCTTACTAGTGGTAGTCATATAAGTAACAGAAGTAACACTTTTGTATTTGATAACTTTCCCTATCAAAGTAAAGATAAAAACTGTAACAAAGAAAGTAAAGGTCAAAACTGTAACAAAGAAAGTAAAGGTCAAAACTGTAACAAAGAAAGTGAAGATCAAAACTGTAATAAAGAAAGTGAAGATCAAAACTGTAACAAAAAAAATGAAGTGTCCGAAGAGGACATTATCAAAAGCATTGTTAGTAATTTATTGTTAGAAGGTGGGAAAGTAAAACGCCATAATTTTTTCGATGGGAATGAGTTTGAGCAGATAGTTACTTGTAATGGATTTGATGATGGTCTTTCTGAGAAATGTAAGGAAATTGAAAGCAAGCTAAAAGGTTTAGCATATGAAAGTATTGTAAACAAAAGCAAGCAGACTCAAAATGTATTAGGAGTAGACAAGGATAATAGATATTTTTGTATAGAGTACTCGCAAGATAGTATTGTTGAAGTTGCAGAAATCCTAAACAATGAAAAAGCCAAAGACTTAAATTTAAGAGTTGGCATACTCAAAATTGGAGAAAGTATAGTAAGAGTTGAAAATGTAGAAGAAATAGGGGGAAAAAGAAATTACATGGATGTCTCAAAAGGTGGTATTGAAATGTCTTTTACTACTGAGGTAGGAGAGATAAGTATTTATCTAAGTCCTAGTGAGAAAGGCAGCAATAAAATAAAAGTGGAGATTGATGGGGAAAACAGAGCAAGGCTTAATGAGTTAAAAAATAGGGGAAAAAGTTTAGGGGAAAACTGTCTTTTAGGAGGAAAAAGTGTTGAGGAAGCTATAGAGCATGAAAGTTTTGAAAGATATGGCAGTGTACCTAACACTGCTATGAAGGAACCTAGCTTAGGTTGCGTTGCTAACATAGCAAGGGGGGGATAAGCTTGCAGAGATAAAATGATGGGCCAAATTGGCAGTATTTCGCTTTTGTAATGTACTTCAAAATGGTAGTATGCAAGCTAGATAGAACTTAATTGACAGACAAGAATTAACTGATGGAAAAATTGACATAATCAAACAATCACAGAATAAACTAGTGAATTTTTTGAAAAGTATATAAAATTCAAGTTTAAGTAAATAGCATGGCACTTAGACTCATTCCAGACAACCTCGATATCAAGTTTAGTAAATATAGGGATTTGACTGCATTAATTAGCATTATTCTTATCATCTTTTCAATATTCACTGTTGTGCTGCGTGGAGTGAACTTAGGCATAGACTTTGCAGGCGGAATTTTGATAGAGATAAAATCTTCAGATGAGAATCACTCTATTCTCGATGCATTAAAAGAAAATGGTTTTACAGTGCAGAGTTCAAAAGCGGGTGATAATTTAGTCATGCGTTTTAAAGATGAAGGAGATGAAGATAAAATCAAAAAGATAAAAAGCATACTAGAAGAAAAGCTGGGGAGCTCAATAAGCTATCGTAAAATAGACTATGTTGGCCCACAAATAAGCTCAACACAAATATTTGAAGGAATGTTATCCATGTTGATCGCGATTGTTGGAATATTTTTTTACGTTTGGTTTAGATTTAATTGGCAATGTGGATTCAGTGGAATAACAGCACTGATTCATGACGTGATTTTAACTGTTGGTTTTATTAGCCTAACTGGCATTGAGTTTAATATTTCATCAGTTGCAGCTCTCCTTACTGTCATTGGTTATTCAATCAATAACTCAGTAATTATATATGATCGGATTCGAGAGTATCGCAGGAGTGGTAAAAGTGGGCGGATGAGTGAGGTAGTAGATGCAAGTATCAACGCTACATTATTTCGCACTATATTAACTTCTGGTACAACCCTTCTTGCTGCTCTTCCTTTGGTATTAATCTGCACAGATGCAGTGAGAGACTTCAGCTTGATCATTTTTTTTGGTATTTTGATTGGCACTTGTTCTGCAATATTTATTTCTGCTCCTATATTGACCTACAGAGCTTTGATAAGTAGATTGTAGAAGTGTTTAGTCGCGGTATAATATCAACTTATTATCTCTTATAGTGAAATGAAAATACCTTAAAAAGCTCATTCCAAGTAGTGAATGAGACATAGAATGAGTGTTAACGCTTGCCTGTACATCATTAATCAAAAAATTTCCTATTTTAACTTGAGGTATTTGAACCACTCCAGCTTTTATTTGACCTTTCGCAGTTTCATATATTTTAAAATCCTGAACATTTTGTAAGTTAATACCAACATGTAATGCGTCTTTTTGTGATAGAACAATATCGGTTGCTCCAGTATCAAGCAAAAACGTTATATTGCGATCATTGACTTGAGCCTGAATATAAAAGTGTCCATCATATGACTTCGTAAATTCAATACTTCCACTATTCTGACCGCTATTTTGAATTCTTCCTTTATATGGTAAAAAAGTACTGAGAAATCTGTCGCTTAGTTTGTCCCTTTGTGAATCAATAAGCATTGCAGTAGTGGCTATTATTAGCAACCAAATAACTAGATTTTTCACCGCGTTCATATTGTTAAAATTTGAAGCTATTAAAATAAATTTTAAAGATCAGCGTTAAAAGTTATTATTAAAAATAAGTAAATTTCATTGTTTTAGTACAATATTTAGTATACACTTTAAGAAGATATGTTTGATTTAATTTCATGTCAGAAGCAAAAAGTTTAATTTTGGCAGCTATCCTTTCCATGTTAATCATGGTGTCTTGGCGTATTATTTATGATAATTTTTTTAGTACAAACCAAAACCAGCCATTGATTGAAAATATTGAACATATCGAATCTTTTAACGACCTTGCTCCTATAATATACCAAAATCGTTCTGAAATTATTAATTCTACTCGAGAACAGAGGGTTAGTTTAACCAATAACATGATTAAAGGATCAATTTCTCTGAAAGGTGCAAGGTTTGATGACTTAATTTTAACTAATTACCACTTAGAACCGAGTTCTTCTTCTCCACAAGTGGTGTTACTGTCACCTGCAGAATCAAAAGATGTATATTTTGCAGAATTTGGGTGGCTCGATCCGAGTAACAAGATTAAAGTTCCAGATTCTAAAGCAGTCTGGCGAGCAGATAAACTTAATCAAAAAGAGGTCAATTTATCTTGGGACAATGAGAATGGCATTTTATTTAGAATGAAAATTAACCTCGACGATAATTACATGTTTAAAGTTGAGCAAGTTGTTGAAAATAATACAAAGGATAATGTAGTTTTGGTTCCTTATGGTAAAATTAACCGTAAACGTGACAATATCAACGAATCTTATTGGATATCCCATGAAGGAGTACTGGGTGCATTTGATAATAAACTAGAGGAGTGGACATATAAGGATATTTCCAAAAAACATTTAATAAAAGCAAGCACGAGTGAAAAAAATTGGTTTGGTTTTGCTGATAAATACTGGCTCACAGCCATCATACCTGAAAAATCTGATAAAATAAATGTAAGCATTAAACACACAAACGTTAATAATACTGATAAATTCCAAGTAGATTTTGTCAAACCTTACAAGAGCATACTTCCTGGTGCAAGCGTTTCTAATGTGAATTATTTTTTTGCTGGAGCAAAAAAGTTGAATTTACTGGATTCTTATAAGGACACTCTCAATATACCCCTGTTTGATAAAGCTGTAGATTTTGGTGTTCTTTACTTTATAACTAAACCAGTGTTTTTACTGCTTGAATATTTTAACTTCGTTTTAAAAAATTTTGGCTTAGCAATATTATTGCTGACTTTAGTAATCAAACTTTTGATGCTTTCCTTATTTAATAGATCATATATTTCGATGTTTAAGGTAAAAAGCCTGCAGCCTGAATTAACTCGTATAAAAGAGTTGTATAAAAATGACAGCTTAAAGCAGCATAAAGAGACAATTGCATTGTTTAAGAGAAACAACGTAAATCCAATGTCGAGCATTTTTCCCATGCTAATACAAATACCGGTATTTTTTGCTCTATATAAAGTATTATTTGTTACTATAGAGATGAGGCATGCTCCTTTTTTTTTATGGATTAAGGATCTTTCAGCTCCTGACCCAACGAACATCTTTACATTATTTGGGTTGTTTAATTATAACTTTCCTATTTCTATAGGCATTTTACCTATAATTTTCGGTGCCACCATGATAATTCAGCAGAAGCTAAGTGAGAAAGATCAAACCAGTAAAGATGATATTCAAGTAAATGTTATGAAGTTTTTACCTTACATTTCTGTCTTTATTTTTTCTTCTTTTCCTGCCGGCCTGGTAATATATTGGATATTTAGTAATATTATAACTCTAATTCAACAGTCATTAATAAAGTTGTTTTTAACAAAAAAAGTGGTAGTAAATGTCGAGAATACTAATAGTTAATTCGATTTATTATACTGAAATAGCGAACCTTTTGCTTGAAGGTGCAATTGATAAATTAAAAGGCAGTAATGCCAGTTACGATGTAGTTGAGGTTCCTGGTACATTTGAGATACCAGCTACAATTCTTTTTGCAGTCAAGAGTGGGCATACTAATTATGATGGTTATTTAGCTCTTGGGTGCGTAATTCGCGGTGAAACCGATCATTATCAATATGTTTGTAAAGGAGTAATTGAAGGCTTAAATGAGGTTGTTATGCATTATGCAATACCCCTTGGTATGGGTGTAATTACCGCTGACAGCAAAGATAAAGCACTAGTTAGAGCTGATAAAAACAAAAAGAACGTTGGTGGCCATGCAGCCTCAACTGTTTTGCGTATGATAGATTTACACAATAAATTAAAATAATGGAGGAAAAACCAGTAGATAAAAAGTGGCGCATAAAAAGAAGCACGGCAAGATTTCTTGCTGTACAAATTGCTTATTCAAATATTTTCGTAGGTTACAACAAAAGCACTTTTAAACTGGAAAGTTGTGAGCTTAAGGACTACATAAATAAGTTGAAAGATATATTTGAATGTGAAGAATTTGAACATCAGTTCTTAGAAAACTTGTTATATAAGGTTATAAAAAGCAGTGAAGAATATGATAAAATAATAGAGTCTTATTTACACCCAAGTTGGTCCCTTTCACGGTTAAATCTTATAAGCTTATCTATTTTGCGTGTTGCAATATGTGAGTTAGCTAATTGTGATACGCCAGTTCCAGTTGTCATTAATGAATATACTAACATTGCATCTGATTTACTTGATAAACCAAGCGAAATTGGTTTTATTAATGGGTTATTGGATAAGGCAAAAGATGCAGTTAAATTAAATAAAAATCCTTAGCAATTATAGCCAGCAAGCACAAGGTGTCATCCGAGTAGCTGCTGTATGAACATTGTCTACCAGATCCCAGTGCTTGACACTGGAATGGCTTTGTTGCATAGCAACTGAAAAAATCTGGTGGCTACTGACAAAATTCATTATAAAATAGCCATTTAACCTTGAAAGAAAAAATATGCCACAAAAAATGAGGGTCAGTAACCATAGCGAATATAACAAATTTCTAGAAAAAAGAGGAAATATTTTTCATTATATCAACGAAGCCATAGAAAAGTGGTACGAGAATGGTCCAAAAATACCAGGTGGCAACAATATTTATAGCGATAAAGTTGTAATTTTGGTGCACATAATAACTTGTTTATTTAGAATAGGCCTGAGGCAAACAGTTGGGTTTATAGCAGGATACCTTGAGCAAATTGGGAAAAATTTGCAAGTTATCAGCTATTCACAATCATCAAGAAGGTTTAAGAAACTCAATATTAAGATCAATGATTGCAGAAAATAATATGGAAGATATCGAAATTGCTATAGACAGTACAGGAATTAGTATATACAACAACACTCCTGGTCATAGCAAAGAAAATAGCGAAGATAGAAAGTATCGCAGCTATGAACAGACAAGAAAATTGCATGTAATGTTGAATACAAACAGCAAAAAAGCCATAGCTGTAAAATACAGTAACGGCTGATCACTATGGAGCTTGTGATTTGCTAAAAGAAGTCGATTTTCAGTATGTCATAAAAGTACTATATGCAGATAGGGCATGTGATAGGCACAAGTTTTATAAGTTGTGTAACGAATATGATATAAAGACAAAAATTCCACCAATAAACAATGCGGCAGAACATCCAGAAATAGATTATATGTCTGACAGGAATGCTGCTATTAGGTTAATAAAATTATACGGTGAAGATGGCATGAAAGAATGGAAAAAAGAAGTAAATTATGGGAAAAGATCTTATATTGAAGGGTTTTTCTCAAGATTAAAGCAAATATTCGGATTTAGTTTTAGGAATAAATCTGAGATAAATCGAGAAAAAGAACTGCTAATCAAATGCTATTTGCTTAATAAATTCACTGATATTGGTATGGCTAAATTTGAGATAGTTACATGAATTTACCATAAATCACCATCTCATAAAGTGTGATGCAACAAAGCCATCCCAGTGTCAGCTACTTGGATGACAAGAAAGGGAGCACTGGAATGACATTATCTGTTGTGCAATTTACCTTCAAAAATGAATGTTTGTACAGTTATGTGTCAAGCACTGGGATGACAAGAAAGGGAACACTGGAATTTTTGTTTCAGCATTAGCCATGCATCTAAACAGATACGTTGCCTTGAGAATCGCAACATCCATGCAGTTATGCGCGTAACACTAAAAATCAAAAAAAACAAAGAGGCAGACTTAATCTACCTCTTTTATTTCACTTGGCTATACTGTCTGTTGTTGAGAAGTAACTTGTTCAACAATAAGTGAGCCTAAATAAGTGTTAACCCCTTTAGCACCATCTTTGTCTAAACCTAATGTTTTATTCCACTTTGTTTCATTTACTGCCTCGAACTTACCTTCATCGTTTTTCTCTTTTAGTGAACCTATCTCGAAGAGTAAAGTATTGCCTAGCGTATTGGTAAGCTGATTAATATCAACAATAATACGGTAGTTCTTGCCTTCTAAGCTGAAGGCTATATAATGTTTACCCTTTTCTACCTTACCTTCTTCATCTTTAACTTGGTTATTCCTTGCCATTTCCTTAAATGTGTCTTTTGTTACTAGCAATGCTGTTTCTTTACCGTTTTTTCTATCGTTATTAACAACAATCTTCGGAGCTCTCAACTCAGATATTTCATTGTTTTTGCTGATAGCGTACATTGCTGAACTAACCAGTGCAACAGCAACAATTGCTAATATACCGATTCCAAGTGGTGTAGCTGCAAAAGCTGCAAGTGGAGCAAGCGTGCAAGTTGAAGACACCCAATATGGTGCTGAAAGTGCTACTGCTGCGCCTATGACATACAAAGAAGTAAGTGCAACAAGTGCAGTATTTGTTTTGTGGAATTGACCACAGTGATTTTTGAAAGTTAGCATAAACGACCTCAAATATTAATATGCTTAAATAAAAAAACTGTCATAGTCAAGCTTTTTCGTAAGCTACCTGCCGCTTGAGCCAAAGCCCCCTGCATTGCGACCGGTTTCTTCTGCGCAGAATTCTTCTCTGTCATCCCAAATTACCTGAGATACAGGAGAAATAAGGATTTGTGCGATTCTATCTCCTCTTTTTATTTCGTATGGCTGATTACTTAGATTAATTAGACAAATTTTAACTTCACCTCGATAATCAGAGTCTATAGTGCCCGGAGAATTTAAGACAGTGATTCCATGTTTTGCAGCAAGACCAGAACGTGGGCGGATTTGCCCCTCAAAACCGTTTGGTATTGCAATCACAATTCCAGTTGGAACAAGTAATCTTTCAAGTGGATTTAAAACAGCAGAATCATTCAATACAGCATAAAGATCCATGCCAGCACTCTGCGTAGTTGCATAACATGGAAGAGACAAGTCTTCTCCGTGTGATAATCTTTTTATTTCTACTTTAATTTTACTTCTTTGCACTCCAATTTACCATCTATGAAGACTCAATTATAGCATGTAAATTGTATCTGCAAAAGTGATAAATGTAAATGATGTCATTCCAGCGCGTGACGCTAGGCCATAAAATTCCTTGACAAGTTCAGTGCTCCTTTTTTTGTCATCCCAGTGCCTCTATGATGTCATTCCAGTCTGGAATCTAGTCCTTATTATGCAGCCACTTGGTTGAAATTAAGTCTTCTGGATCCCAGTGTCTGGGCACTGGGATGACATCATAAGGGCGCTGGGATGACACCCTGACAACCGTCATCCCGCTACTTGTTAGCGGGATCTAGAGATACCGCGAATGAATCGCGGTATGACGTAGATTGTTGTCATTCCAGTGTCAGCTACTTGAATGACACCCTCTTGGTATTCGTGTAGTTGCAAGCAGTATAGCTATAAATCACTCACAATCGATATGCTTGAATTACTCTCAGTAAATAAATCAAGCATAATGTTAGATATTCTACCATCAACTATGTGAACAACTCCAGCACATTCCTCCGCCATTTTAACGTATGCCATAAGCCTTTCAATAAATTTTTCCCCTTTAATTTTCCCACAATCAATCGATGCATTTAAATTTTTAACAGATATCTTCCTGCCACCAATTTTATCTATTTCTTCATCTGTGTCACTCAAGATTATCATTTTAGATGCAGAAACTGCGATTGCGATTGCGCTTGCAGTGCTATCGGCATCAATATGATATGTTTCCCCATCTTTTCCATGACCAATTGGTGCAATAACTGGTATAAAATCTGATTCTTCAATAAAAAATAATATATCAGGATTGATTTCAGTGGGTCTACCGATGAACCCCATGTCTAATATCTTTTCGATATTATTTGATCTATCTTCTCTAAGCGTAGCGGTTATTTTTTCGGCTTTAATTAAGTTACCATCTTTTCCACATAATCCAATAGCTGAACCACCAGCAGAATTTATATACTGAACAATTTTTTTATTAACTGAACCACACAGTGCCATTTCAATGATTTTCATAGTGTCTTTGTCTGTAAGTCTGATACCATTCACAAACTTACTGTTCATATCCAGCATTTTTAACACTGAGTTAATTTCATATTCTCCGTCATGAATTATTACCGGATTTATACCAAGCTGTTTCAACAAGACAACATTATGCACAAAAGTATTAAATAGTGTTTCATCTAAGATTATTGTACCACCGCATTTAATGACAAAAGTCTCGCCTACAAAGCTAGGTATGTTAGATAGCACTTCAAGTAATATTTCTGCTTTTTGTTCAAATGATACCTCACCCTTTAAAAATTCACTACTCTTCATTTTTTTATCTTGTAAACTTGAAAAACTCATCTCTTACCTTGGTTATTTTATGCTTAACACGGATGCTCATTTGATGAATTGACACATTCTCATTATTAATCCATTTTTGAATATCTTCTATAACAGCACCTAAGCTTTTTTGACTTACTTTATCTATTTTTGTTAGCACAATGTTAAAGTTAATGTTATTATATATTAACCAATAAATGAAGTCTTTGTCTATTTCTTTTAATCCTACCTTGCTATCTATCAACACAAACACTCTTCTTAGATTTTCTCTTTGAATTAGATAATACTCAATTAAGTTTAAATATTGTATAATTTCCTCCTTGCCTGCATGAGAGTAGCCATACCCTGGTAGATCAACAAGTCTGAACTTATCATCGTACATAGAGTAAAAATTTATTTGTCTAGTGCATCCAGGTTTAGAGGAAACTCTGGCAGCTTTTTTGCTGTTTATCAGTAAGTTGATCAGACTGGATTTTCCTACATTTGATCTACCAGCAAACGCAATCTCTGGAGCCGACTCATTTGGTAATGATTTTATATCCGAAGCTCCAAATATGAAATTGCAGTTTGATGTTATCTGTTTTGCCATTATATTCAACTAGAAGGTAGTAGGTATATTATAGTGTTATTGCTTGATATAAGAAATTTTTTATTTCAGTATATATTACTTAGCTAGATCTGTGCTATATGGATATGGAAAATAATTTACAAGACTTAAAGAAAAAATTTAATGATATAGAGAGGAATTTGGAAAATCCTACCAATTTAAGTCAAAAAGAATTCATTACCCTTTCAAAGGAATACTCTGAGCTCAGGCCAATAATCAAGATAATTGATGAATATAACACGCTGAAAGAGGAAATTTCAGACTTAGAAGAAATAATGAAAGATGAAAACAGCGAAGGTGATATAAAAGAGTTAGCAAAAGAAGAATTTTTCGAAAAGCACAAGGTATTATTACCAAAAATAAAAGCAAAATTAAAGTTAGCATTATTGCCCAAAGATGAAGATGACTCAAGAAATGCAATATTAGAAATTAGAGCAGGTACAGGCGGAGAAGAAGCAGCATTATTTGCAGCAATGTTATTTCGTATGTATCAAAAATATGCAGAAAGAAGAAATTGGAAGTTCGAGCCAATAAGCATTTCTAATACAGGTATAGGTGGATATAAGGAAGCTTCTGCACTCATTAATGGAACAGAAGTTTTTGCAAGGTTGAAATTTGAATCAGGAGTGCACAGAGTACAGAGAGTGCCAGAAACTGAATCTTCAGGAAGGTTGCATACCTCTGCCGCTACTGTTGCGATATTACCTGAAGTAGAAGAAGTTGACTTTAAAATAGAAGAAAAAGACTTACGAATAGATGTTTATAGATCCAGTGGTCCTGGAGGGCAATCAGTGAATACAACTGACAGCGCAGTAAGGGTCACCCACTTGCCAACAGGGATAGTTGTGATACAGCAAGATGAAAAATCGCAGCATAAAAATAAAGCTAAAGCGCTCAAAGTATTGAGGGCAAGGCTATACGAAATTGAAAGACAAAAAAAAGAAATGGAAAGGTCAACAATGAGGAAAAGTCAGATTGGCTCTGGTGATCGTTCCGAGCGCATAAGAACATATAATTTCCCACAATCAAGAATAACAGACCACAGAATTAATCTAACTTCACATCGGCTAGAGCAGATTATAAAAGAAGGCGAACTAGATGAATTTATTGAGGCATTAATCTCACGTAATGAAGCAGAAAGATTGGCAGGGGAAAGTTAGCAGCCTACAATGGAATATCTTTATTAATTACATAGGATCTTTTAAACGCAATAGATAGACAGTAAAAACAAGTTCTAGTACTATCGCGGATAAAACAAGAACAGCTACACTAATTGTTTGACCATTGTAAATGTAGCTTGTTAAGCCGATAAAAATAGCCATGATAAAAGCTCTAATGAACGAGACTGCAGAAGAAGCTGTGCCTTTAATTTCAGGGAAAACATTTATTGATGCATTAAAAATCACTGGCTGGAAAATTGCACAACCGATAGAAAAAATAATCATAGACAGTGTTACTAAGTAGAAAGAGTGGGGTACAATTATACTGAATATTACAAGCAATAGAGACCCAATAGCACCCACGCTCGTACCAGAAATTACACACTTTATTGCTCCAAGTTTCTGCAAGATTTTGCCAGCAAATAGACTGATGAGTGAGAAGCACCCAACTATTGCACCTTGATGTAGTGCATAAATAGTGCTAGATAAACCAAAAGTCTTCATATACAGAAAAGGTCCACAAGTAATGAATGACATATACGCAGCAGAAAAGAGGCTTGACATCAAAGACAACGTAACAAACCTCGGATTAGATAGTAGTTTTCTGTAATCTTTCATCGTTTTTTTCAAACTGAAAATATCGCGGTTCTTTTTTGTTTCTGGTAACGCTAAAAGCAGCAAAACCCAAGAGATCAAACAAAGTATTGCAACAGTTGCATAATTACCACGCCATCCTACAATTTCATTGATGAAACTGCCTAACACTGGCGCAATTGCCATGACAACTGTAAGAACAGAATTCATGATTCCAATAAATTTCACCGCTTCGTCGCCTTTGTAGCTGTCTGCAACGATTGCAAACACAACTACAGATGTGCTAACACCAATGCCCTGAACAAAGCGAGAGATTAAAAGCCAAAAAATCGACGGTGCAAAAACACAACCAACAGCGCCGATTAATAACAAAGTGTTACCTATGATCATAATTCTCCTTCTGCCATAGCATTCAGACAATGGACCAAAAAACAACCCTCCTATGCAAAAGCCTAGGAAATTATAAGCAATAGTTAATTGAATTATGCCTTCCGGTACGTTAAAATAGTGCACCATATCAGGAAAACTAGGTACGGAAATGTCAATTTCAATGAACTTGGCAATGAGAGACAGGATTAACAGAAATGGTAGTAACATTTGAGATTTTTAATTAATGAATAAAAATATCACATTTAAAGCGTTGAAAGAAAACATTTTTTACTGTTATTAAAATGGTTAGAAACACCTCATGTGAAGGAATGGTGGATAAATTGGACACTAGGGTTAATTAAAGAAAAATATGACAACTATGTTAAAGCTCTTACTCTCTGTCCTAACTTTACTTATTTCCTCTTACTTTTTCAACAGTCCGTCTAAATTACTACAAGCAGTTTAATTTTTAGTAAATATGTCATTATTCAAAAATATGCAAGAAGCTTTACAGAAACTTAACATAATTTTATCATACAAATGTCATTCTTAAGTCCTATGTAAAAACAAATTTTGGCACTAATTTAATTAACTATGAGCTGGATAAATTAGAAAATAAATTTTGTTTACTTTTACAACACCTTAAGATCTAATGTCACTTTATCAATCAAAAATATTACAATAGGCTAGTATGTTCCTTACTCTTTTTCTCAAAATATTACCTATTTATATTACAATATTTATTGGTTACTTAGCAGGAAAATATCTTAAAATTGATAGAAACACTATATCTCAAATACTTTTTTATATAGCTAATCCAATAGTGATTTTATATGGAGTCTCTCATACAGAAGTTAACTTAAAAGTAATTTCTCTGCCGATTTTGATATGGTTTATAGGTAGCACTATGTCCTTATCAGTGTATTATCTTTCTTCTTTTTTATTTAAGGATAACACAAGAAACATATTAGCATTTAGCTCGGGCAGCACAAGTATGGGTTATTTTGGCCTGCCGATTGCCATGGCTTTATTTGATGAAGATTCAGTATCTGTATATGTTGTTTGTTATATAGGAATGGCGCTATTTGAAAACAGCTTAGGATTTTACATAGCTGCAAATGGTATTTATACCGCAAAAGAATGCATATTAAAGTTGTTCAAACTTCCTTCGCTTTATGCGATGGTTCTGGGCTTCTTTTTAAGTATATACGATATACAAATACCTACTTTTTTAACAGATGTTATGATGAATATTAGAAGTACATTTGTCACATTAGGAATGGTGCTACTTGGAGTGAGCATTGCGAATATTGCAAGCTTTAAAATAGATTGGAAGCTTGCTTTGATCACTATTACAGCAAAGTACGTATTCTGGCCACTGTTTGTTTTAGGAATTGTCCTTTTAGACAAGCATGTTATAGGTATATACGATGAGAGCATATATAAAGCACTGATGTTGCTGGCTATTATTCCAGTTTCTGGGTCCAGTATAATACTTGCTAATATTTTGAATTATCAACCAGATAAAGCTACTCTGTTGCTTCTAATCAGTACTGCAGTGGGACTGTTTTATGTTCCACTAATAATATCATTATTTTTTACTAAACTTGTTCCTTTTTGATCAAAAAATTAAGCGCTTGCACAACCATTATTTGGGTAACAACACAAGACATTGATAAAACTTGAATTTATAGCTAAAGCAACTTCTACAATTTGGTAACCCGTCATCCCGCTACTAGTTAGCGCCGCGGCGGTAAATTGACCTTACCCAGAAAAAGTAGAGAGAAAGTTAAGACGTTTTTGGAGTAAAATAAAACGTTTTTTCAAAATATGACAAATAGAAGAGAATATACAGCAGAATTCAAATTAGAAGCTGTTAAGCTGGTTAAAGAAACAGGTCAAGCAAGTACAAAAATAGCAAAAGATCTAGGTATAGATGGCAGTATGTTAAGTAAGAAAATATAATGGAAAAATGTCTGTAGCATACGCATTTCCAGGCAAAGGCTCCTTATGACAAAGAAAGATTTGATCTAAAAAAAGAGCTAATAAGAGAAAGAGACATCTTAAAAAAAGCCCTGGGCAAAGAAAAAGAGTAAAGTATTCTTTTATATAGAAATTGCTATAAAACACAGGAACTATGTAGGGTTTTGTACTGGTGGTATGGGTTGCTAAGGAAAAAAGCAGTAAAGAATTAGCAAAAGAAGGGCTTCTAGCAGATATTCAAAAAATACATCAAGCTTCTAAATGCAGATATGGAGCCCCTAAAATTCACGCTGAATTAAAAGCTTTAGGCAAAAATTAAAACAGTACAAAGTGTTATGCAAGAAAATGGCATTAAAGCCAAGTTTAGACGAAGGTTCAAAAATAAAAAACAGCAAATAAGCAACCGAGTTGTGGCTCCGAACACATTGGATCAAAATTTTACTACTGATCAGCCAAATAAAGTTTGGGATTACCTACATAAAAACTAAAGAAGGTTGTTGGCGGCAATAATTGACCTATATTCACGCATGGTGGTTAATGAGTAACATGATAATTAGTTATAGATTCTTTATTGATGGCCGTTGATAAACGCAAACCCGATAAAAATCTGCTGTTACATAGCGATCAAGGGTCACAGTATACCTCTCAAAATTACCAATTTCTATTGAATACAAAAAACATCATTTCCAGCATGAGCCATAAGGGCTGTTGTTACGATAACTCTGTTGCAGAAAAGTTCACTTAGAGGTTGTCCGGAAACAAGTAAAAGGCTATAATATCTGAAATTTTAGTACGGGGTAAAGATGAGAAAAAAGTATCCAACAGATCTAAGCGAAAGGGAATGGGCAAGAATAGAAAAACACTTCAGAGTATCATACAAGAAAGGAGGAAGGCCGCCAAAGTATAGCAAAAGAGAAATATTAGAAGCAATTTTCTATGTATTGCGTACAGGGTGTCAATGGCGGTATTTACCAAATGATTTTCCGCTATGGAAGACTGTGTATGAGCAGTTCAGGCAATGGAAGAAGCAGGGAATTTTTGAGAAAATGAATTATGAAATTACAAAATATAGTAGAAGAAAAATAGGAAGGAATGAGCAGCCGAGTGCCTGTATAGTAGATAGTCAATCTGTAAAGACTACAGAAAAGGGGGGATCAAAGGCTATGATGGAAGTAAAAAAGTAAAGGGTAGAAAAAGGCATATAATTACAGACACTCAGGGTTTTATACTAGGTTGTTACGTAGGCGCTGCTAACGAAAATGATAGAGATGGTATTAAAATAGCATTAAACAATATGAGAACAAAATATACTAAAGTTAAAAAAATGTGGGCTGACATGGGATACCAAGGAAGAAATTTAAAGAATCACATAAAGGAAGAATATGACATAGATATTGAAATTGTTAAAAGGCCTCCATGTAGATTTTGGGTGCACAAAGATACGCCACCTGAGCTACTACCAACAAGAGAACAAGGGTTTAAAGTACAGCCAAGAAGATGGGTTGTAGAAAGGACTTTTGCTTGGGTTAATAGGAATAGAAGGCTATCGAAGGAGTATGATTTACTCACAACATCCACTGAGAATTTCATATACCTAGCTATGAGTAGGGTTATGTTAAAGAGGGAATATGCTTGAATTTACTAGTTTCCGGACAACCTCTTAAAAGGGAGCTGCTTATTGATACTTCTCGCTCAACAAACCAGAACTACCATATTTGAATACATAGAAATCTTTTATAACAAATAACGTAGACATTCTACTATTAACTATTGCATTCCTGCACAATTTATTCTCATGATAAAAACGTCTTAACTTTCTCTCTACTTTTTCTGGGTAAGGTCACCTCTTTAGGTGCTCCTTTTTTCTTTCTTATACACACAAAAATCATATAGAATTGTAAATACAGCTTTTTTATTCTGATGCTTTTCAATTCTATAGCTCTGGTTGTCTCTCTATTACTATTTTTCTACATTATCGTAAAAAAACTGAGCGAAAAGAAAGCAAACCTTGAGGGTAATTTATGTAAATTAGAGCAAGAACTTCAAGAAACAAAGCAAACTTTGCTTACGAAGAATGAAGAAATAGTTGATTTAAGGGTCAAAAAAGCAGAACTTGAAGTAACTCTGCAAAAAGAACGTGAGGAAAAGAAAAAGGAAATAGAATTACTAACAAAAGCAGAGGAGAGATTAACAAACACTTTTAAAGCGCTCTCTCTTGATGCTTTGCAGACAAATAACAATAATTTTCTGAACTTAGCAAAGGAAGTAATCGATAGTAAATTAAAAGAAACGGAAAGCGATTTCAAAAAAAGACAAGCAACGATCAACGAAGTTGTAACTCCAATAAAAGAAAAATTAGAAAAATTTGATAATGAAATACGCGAGCTGGAAAAAGAGAGGGTAGGGGCCTATGAAGGTTTAAAGGAGCAAATTGGAGCGCTGATGAACCAAACTTCCAGCCTTGCTAATGCCTTGAGAAAGCCTCACATCAGAGGAAAGTGGGGTGAAATGCAACTCAAAAGGGTGGTAGAAATGGCGGGAATGATTGAATATTGCGATTTTTTTACTCAGCCGTCAGTGGTTGATAAAAACGAGGATAATTTATTGCGTCCTGATTTAATAATCAAAATGCCATCTGGAAAGCAAATAATAATAGATGCTAAAGTGCCGCTTGATTCTTACATGGATGCTATATCACAAAATGATTTGCAAATACAAAAGGAGAAATTAAAGAATCATTCCCTGGCAATAAAAAAACACATAAATGATTTGGGTAAAAAAGAGTATTGGAATCAATTTGAAAATACGCCAGAACTTGTGGTGCTTTTCTTAACAGGGGAGGGGGTTTTTAGCGCAGCACTGGAATATGAGCCTGCTTTGATAGAGATTGGAGTGGAAAAAAAAGTGATCATTGCAACACCGATCACTCTAATTGCGTTGCTGAGAGCAATAGCGTATGGATGGAAGCAAGAGATGATAGCTGAAAACGCAAAGAAAATCAGTGAACTAGGTCATATTTTATATGAGCGCATTTGCACAATGGGTGAAAACTTTGATAATTTGCGCAGGAGCTTAAAAAGTGCTGTTGATCATTATAATAAAACTGCTGGCTCTCTTGAAGCAAGGGTGTTTCCTGCTGCTCAAGAATTCAATAAGCTTGGTATACATGCAAAAAATAAAAGTTTAAGTGCTGCAAAGGAATTAGAGTCTTTACCACGCAGTTTACATACTGAGGAGCTGAAAGTAGATTAGGCATCTTAACAGGGAATGTTCAAAAAAGTGTGTCAAACCAAAAAAAAAGTAATAAATTGATATAAAAAAAATGGAGGTTTGACAATGAGTCAGAAAGTAGTAAACAGAACTACCGGTTTGGTAGATTACAAAGAACTGGAAGCAAATATACTGTCATCAATAAGGGAAGGCAGACCATTAACAGGAAGGGATGGAGCATTTACACCATTTATAAAAAAGCTGCTGGAGGCAAGTTTGGAAGGTGAAATAGAAAATCACTTATTAGCTGAAAGTGAAGAGAGGGTTTGGTTGGAAGAAGTGGAGTAGCGAATGGATATACAAAACGCTGGGTCTATATTCAGACTATAGAATAAGGTATTACAAACCGAAAGCATCACCAGCACAATATGTTATAAACTTTGGTAAAGAATCTGCTAGGAAAGCGTAGTGCGGATGCTGCGTTTGACGAGGCGGGAGCTGGAAACGTTAACATGGGAATTTGGATTGAGGCCTATTGTGAAAACAATGGATCAGCCACCAAACCCTAAAGTAGGCGCGCCAGTTCTTGACCCTACATATTTTTTTGAAGGTTAAATCCAGCTTAGGGTCGAGAAACTTAGATAAAGCCATAGCCAAAGTGTTTAAAAATATTAATAATTATACACACAATTATTCAACCATATTTTTGAAGATAGCTATGCCGCCGCGGTATCTCTTAGCCGCTAACAAGTAGCGGGATGACGATTGTTGGTAAATCTAAGTCAGTTTAGCTATAGGCAGCAATTTTCTGTATTTATTTTAAATTGAAGGAAGCTCAAATGAAAGATCATGTTTTGCTAAAAATCACAGAATGCAGTCTAACAGTGAACGGTTACGCTTTTGATCAAAAATGTTGTATAGTACACAATCAATTTTTCTGGATCCAAGTAGTCAAGGCACTGCCTTTGTGTTTGAGGCAAAATCGGCTATAACACTTAACATACTGCCTTTGCAAACAAATGTTCGTACAGTTATGTGTCAGCTACTTGCATGACGCCATTGCCTGAACGGGTACCAATGATTACCTATCAATCTCACCAAAAACTATATCGAGTGAGCCAATAATTGCTGCAACGTCAGCAAGCATGTGTCCTTTTGCCATAAAGTCTAAGGCTTGTAAATGCGCAAAGCCAGGTGCTCTTATTCGGCACCTATAAGGTCTATTGGTACCATCTGAAACTATATACACTCCAAACTCACCTTTTGGTGCCTCAACAACTGCGTAAGCCTCACCTTCTGGTACGTGATATCCTTCTGAATAGAGCTTAAAATGGTGAATCAGAGCTTCCATAGATTTTTTCATCTCTGCTCTTGACGGTGGAGAAATTTTTCTATCTTCAGTTTTTATTTGCCCTTCAGGCATTTTCTCTATGCACTGCTTCACCAAACTGATAGATTGCCTAATCTCTGCCATTCTAACTAGATAACGGTCATAACAGTCGCCATTTTGGCCGATCGGTATATCAAAATCTAGTTGATCATATATCTCATATGGCTGGCTTTTTCGCAAATCCCAAGCAAGCCCAGCAGCGCGCAACATTGGGCCACTAAAGCCCCAATCAAGTGCCTGTTTAATTGATATTTCACTAATTCCTACAGTGCGTTGCTTCCATATCCTATTTTCTGTTAAAAGTTCATCAACATCGTCTATATATTTTGGAAATTGCTCTATAAACTTTGCAATATCCTCAATCAAATCTTCTGGAACATCTGCTGCAATTCCACCTGGCCTGATGTAAGCTGCGTGAAACCTTGCACCTGAAGCTCTTTCGTAAAATTCCAGTATTTTTTCTCTTTCTTCAAAGAGCCATAAAAGAGGGGTCATTGCTCCAACATCAAGTGCTTGAGAAGAAACGTTCAGTAAATGATTTAGTATTCTCGTCAGTTCACAAAACAAGACACGTAAATACTTTGCCCTAATTGGCACTTCACATTGCAACAATTTCTCCACACAAAGTGAATATGCATGCTCTTGTGACATTGGTGATACGTAATCAAGGCGATCAAAATAAGGCAAAGCTTGAAGATACGTTTTATGTTCTATTAATTTTTCAGTACCGCGGTGCAAAAGCCCAATATGGGGATCTGCCCTCTCGATCACTTCACCATCCATCTCTAAAACAAGACGCAACACTCCATGTGCAGCTGGGTGCTGAGGTCCAAAATTTAACATCATTGTCTTTAGATCGGGCATGTCCAGTAGTTTAAGATATTGAAATTGTATAGGCTAAAGTGCGCTCAAAGTCAATAAACTTCTTGCATAGGCTACAACTATCATTCAATAGAAACAAAAACTTTTACAATGGCTAATAAGTGTTGGTAAAACCAAGTCACTTTAGCTATAGAATGACAAAAAAGGTTTGCATTAGCCAAATTTTTAGTTGAAGTAGCATAAGAGGTTAAAGGAAAAGCTTTGTGTTAATGGATTCATTTCAGGTATAGTATAGATAATACCACAATACTTATAAAATGGATCATGTTGTTAATGCGTATAATAGACTTGACACTCCTATAGTCAGGGGAGAAGGGGCATATCTTTTTGATAAAGATGGTAAAAAATATTTAGATTTTGCTGCAGGTATTTCTACAACTTCTTTAGGGCATTGTCATCCATACATTACAGATAAGCTGAAAGAGCAATCGAGCTCATTATGGCACTGCTCTAACATTTTCACTATTCCCGAGCAAGAAAGGCTTGCCGAGCGTTTAACAACCCTTACTTTTGCAGATAAAGTTTTTTTCTGCTCAAGTGGGCTTGAAGCAACAGAAGCTGCAATTAAGTTTATTCGTCGTTACTTTTATTCAAAAGGGCAAGCAAAACGTAATCGTATTATTACAATTGAAGGAGGCTTTCATGGCCGCAGTATTGCTGCAATTTCTGCTGGAGGCAATGAAAAATCACGCGAAGGTTTTGCTCCGCTCCTTTCTGGTTTTGATAAAGTGCCAAGAAATGACATTAAAGCATTAGAAGAAAAAATCAACAATGAAATAGCTGCTGTATTTTTAGAGCCCATACAAAGCGAAGGTGGAGTATATCCACTAGACGTAGAATATCTTCAAAAAGTAAGGGAAATAACAAAAGCTCAAGGAATAATTTTGTGCTTTGATGAAGTGCAGTGCGGATATGGACGCATCGGTTCTTTATTTCATTATCAAAATGTCGGCATTGAACCTGATATGCTAACCTGTGCGAAGGCTATGGGTAACGGTTTTCCTGTAGCTGCATGTTTAGTGAAAGATTATATAGCAGAAGCAATTACTCCAGGAACTCATGGATCAACCTATGGTGGCAATCCACTTGCCATGACTGTTGGTAATGCAGTGCTCGATATAATGCTAAAAGAAGGCTTTTTTGATCATGTTAAAAGAATTAGTAAATATTTAAAAGAAAAGCTGTTGCTTTTAGCTAAAGAATTTCCTGAGATGATTTTAGAAGTTCGTGGAGAAGGGTTACTAATGGGAATAGAACTAGCAACTCTTGTAGCTGATAAAATTATTAGTCGATCTCTTGATAAAGGTTTAATAATAACTAGGGTTTTAAACAACAAAGTAGTAAGGGTAACCCCACCACTTATCATTGAGGATGAGCATGTGAACGCAGCGTGTAATATGCTTTATGATTTGTTTTTTAAGATTAAAGGTATATAAAATTCGGCAATATAAATTCAGGCTTGCAAATGCCTCTCATAACATGTAAAATTAATTTTATTTTTTATCACAATAACATCGTACTTTAATGGATTGGTTATTGGTCTTAGTATCATCAGCAATTTTTGTTTTGTTAGTTTTATCGTTTTTGTTCTCAGGAGCAGAAATAGGCTTAACCTCAATTAGCCGTTCTCGAGTTAATAAGCTAAAGCTAGACGGTAACAAAAAAGCCAGGGTAATAGATCGCTTATTAAATAGGAAAGAATTGACAATAGGAACGGTATTGCTCGGCAATACAATTATTAATATTACTTGCTCTGCTTTATTTACAGCAATATTTATCAATCTTTTTGGAAATGAGGGCATTCTCCTATCAACAATTATAATGACATTTTGTATTTTATTGTTCTGCGAAGTTCTACCAAAAACTTATGCTATTCAAAATCCTGAAAAATTTGCATCATTTTCTGCTTATTTTGTATTGTTTTTTGTAAAGATTTTTTCTCCATTGACACTAGGTATTCAATTTATTGTTAACCTCATCCTAAAATTATGTGGGCTGCATAAAGATAAGGAAGTGATATCTGCAGCGGATGCAATGCGTAATATGATTACTCTTCACCGCAGTGAAGGAACTATGTTGCAACAGGATTTAGATATGCTAAGCAGCATACTTGATTTGGCTGAGACAGAGATATCACAAATTATGACCCATAGAAGAAACCTATTTTCTCTTGATATAGATCGGAATAAAGAAGAGTTAATAAGAGAGATTTTAACCAGCAGTCACAGTAGAGTACCTTTATGGCAGAAGGAACCAGATAACATTGTAGGTGTAATTCACGTGAAAGCTCTAATAAATGCTTTGCGTGAAAAGAATAATAAAGCGGAAGAAGTTGACATTACCCAAGTTATGTCAAGGCCTTGGTTCATACCAGAAAGTACACCGCTCAGCGTGCAACTTCACAACTTCCGTAAGAACAGGAAACACCTTGCATTTGTTATTGATGAGTATGGAGCACTGCAGGGAATTGTAACTCTTGAGGATATACTGGAAGAAATAGTTGGAGAAATTTCGGATGAACATGATTTGATTACGGAGAATTTTATAAAGAAAATATCTGATAATATGTATCACATAGAAGGAAAATCTACTATTAGGGACATTAACAGGCAGTTATACTGGAATCTCCCTGATGAAGAAGCTACAACTCTAGCAGGTATGATTGTGAATGAAATAGAGCGCATTCCTGACGAAGGCGAGGAGTTTTCCATGTATGGTTTTCGCTTTAAGATTTTAAAAAAAGATAAAAATATTATTACTGTTGTTGAAGTGCAAGTAAAAATTGGTAATATTAGTGGCAGCAATTAATTAGTGGAGTTTCATGGAAGATACAGTAAAAATAACGGCTGAAGAGTTGAAGGGTTACATAGAGAGAATCGAAAAACTTGAACAAGAAAAGAGGGATGTGCAAGATCACATTCGTGATGTATATGCAAAAGCCGCAGATGAAGGTTGGGATATAAAAGTGATGAAACAAATTATTAGGCTGAGGAAGATGGATGATGATGACAGAGAGGAACAAGAAATATTGCTTGATACCTATAAACGTGCATTGGGAATGAGCTACGAAGAAGAGTTAAGTGAATAGCAGAATTGTAATTGGAATAAGTGGAGCATCTGGTTCTATTTACGGTGTGCGTATTTTAGAAGCGTTGAAAGACGTCGATTATGAAACTCATTTAGTGATAAGTCGTGCTGGGAAAGTAACTTTAGCTCACGAGATTAAAGAAAAACTTGAAGATATTACATCACTTGCAGATTTTTACTATTCTGAAGAAAAGATTGGAGAAAAAATAGCAAGCGGCTCATTTAAAACCTCAGGGATGATTGTAGCACCATGCTCTATGAAGACAATGTCTGAAATCGCATCAGGTGTTACTTCCAATCTATTGACAAGGGCTGCAGATGTAACGCTAAAAGAAAGAAGAAAGTTAGTTCTTATGGTGCGAGAGTCACCACTGCATCTTGGGCATTTACAAAATATGTTAAAATTAACGGAGATGGGAGCAATTATTGCTCCACCAGTGCCTGCTTTTTATATTAAACCGAAATCGTTGGATGATATTATTAATCATTCTGTTGGCAAAGTATTGGATTTATTTGATATCAAATTACCCGACTTTAAGGAGTGGCAAGGAAGTGACAATTATTATTGATGGTAAAAAAATAGCAAACGACCTATGTGAGAGGCTATCACAAAAAATTGATATTTTAAAGAGAGAGTATAACATTTTTCCTTGCCTGAAAGTAATTCTCATAGGTAGCAATCCAGCAAGTCAGGTTTATGTTCGCAACAAACAGAAAAAAGCAGAATCAATAGGCATAAGTTCTGAGACCATTGTTTTGCCTAATAATATTTTAGAAGATGAATTAATTGAAAAAATCAATGAATTAAATGAAGATCCATCTGTGCATGGCATTTTAGTGCAATTGCCTTTACCAAATCATATTAGTGCAAGCAGAGTAATTAACACAGTAAGTGTTGAAAAAGATGTAGATGGCTTTCATGATGAAAACGTTGGCAAATTAGTTAAAGGTGAAAAAAACTGCCTTATACCTTGCACTCCTAAAGGTTCTTTGCATTTAATTAAGTCAATTGAAGAGAACCTTTCCGGTAAAAACGCAGTGGTAATTGGTAGGTCAAATATCGTGGGCAAGCCAATGTTTTACCTGCTATTGCAAGAAAACTGCACTGTCACCATCTTGCATTCACAAAGCAAGGATTTAGCTGAATATTGCTCTAAAGCGGATATAGTAGTTGCAGCAGTCGGAAAGCCAAATTTTGTTCAAGCAGACTGGATAAAGAAAGGTGCAATAGTGATCGATGTTGGCATAAATAGCGTTAACGTAGGAAAGCTTGTAGGTGATGTTGACTTTGAAGGAATAAAAGGGAAAGCCAAAGCTATGACCCCAGTACCCGGGGGCGTTGGCCCAATGACCATTGCATTTCTAATGATGAACACTGTTATTGCTGCTTGCTTGCAAAAGGGAGTTGATGCTTCTGATTTCATTAGTTGAGGTATGAAGAGGAAAGCTATATGAAGATAGAATGTACCATATCACAATTAATAAAAAATTGAGATTTTTGAAATTCCTCAGTAGTCAAATTTATTAAATATTTAGGATCATCATCTATTCTTTTTTCTCTACAAGTATAGCTAAAGTGGCTTAGGTTTACCTACAATTTGAAAAACAACAAATTCGTCATTCCGCTACTCGTTAGCGGAATCTATGCTGAGATACCGCGGCGGTATGACGTAGGGAAACCTTTCTTGGGTTAGCTATAGTTAGTGGAATTGCAAAGTTTCTAGGCATAAAAAGCTTTGAACCTAATATATGAGCCAAACTTGATTTTCCAACCGTAGATACACCTGTAATAAAAATAATAGTCTTCATTTTGTGAATTTACTTGCTATATGAACTATCGGAGAAATTTTTTTATAGTTTATAGTATCTGACCTTACCCAGAAAAAGTGGAGAGAAAGTTTGGAATGTTTTTCACAAAGAGAATGATGAATCAAAATGCTCAGGAATGCAATAGTTAATAGTGACGTTGTTTGTTATAAAAAATTTCTATATATTCAAATATAGCAGTTTTGATATGCTGTTTAGAGTGCCGAGAGGTGTCTATTGGTAACTCCCTTTTTAGAGAACTGAAGAAGCTTTCCACAACAGAATTGTCGTAACAACAACCTTTATAACTCATCTATGTTTTTTATGGATAAGAGATATTGATAACCTTGCGAAGTATATTGTGAACCTTGATCACTATGTAATAGTAGATTTTTGGCAGGTTTACGCTTGTTAACGTCCATTAATAAAGAGTCCATAACCAATTGTTTATTTATTGAACTGCTCATTAACTACCATGCGTGAATATAGATCGATTATTGTTGCCAAATATAGCCATCCTTCTTTGGTTTTTATATAAGTAATCCCATACTTTATTTGGTTGATCGACAATAAAGTTTTGGTCTAATATATTGGGAGCTACTGTCCGTTTGTTGTTTCTTAATTTTAAATTTTCTTCTCAATATAGCCTGAATACCATTTTTCTGCATAATACTTTGCACTGTTTTTAAGTTGCAACTTTTACCCAAAGCCTTCAATTCAGCATGAATTTTAGGAGCTCCATATCTACATTTAGAAACTTGATATATTTTTTGAATAGCTGCGAGTAGCTCTTTATTTGCTGATTCTCTACTGCTTATTTTTCTTGTGGTCCACTTATAGTAGCCACTAGCAGAAAATCCTACATAATTCCTGTACTTTATAGCAGTTACTATATAAAAAAATATTTTACTCTTTTTGACTGGCCAGGGCTTTTTTTTAAATGTCTCTTTCCCTTGTTACTCTTGCTAACTCTCTTTGTAAATCAAACCTCTCTTTGTCGTAAGGAGCCATGTTACCTCTACCTGGAAATGCATTTGCCGCTGACTTTTTTTCGTTATATTTCTTCATCCATTTTCCTAATACACTATCCCTTATTCCTAGATCTCTTGCTACTTTTGCAACTGGTTGACCTACCTTTCTTTGTTCATTTGCCAGCTTAACAGCTTCCAATTTGAATTCTGCCGTATATTCTCTTACCATTTCTAATCCTCCAAAATTTTATTTTACCCGAAAAAACTCCTTTCTTTCTCTCCACTTTTTCTGGGTAAGGTCAATATACCAGTGCCGAAAATAGTTGACAAAGATTGTGTATACTTATTACAATTGTTTGGGTACCAGAAGTTTTTACGGCAACAAAGTATGCACTAACTATAAGTAAGGAAGACTTTAAGCAGGCAATAAAAAAAATGAAGTAACGTTTAAAAGAGATTGAAGGAGAGAAGAAAAAGGTAAAAGGGAATACGGCAGAAAATGAATCTTATTACAAATAGCATAAAGGGCTTTTATTCTAGTGTTAAATCGGACCTAGATTGGCAAGCCAAACGTAGTCTTATTAGAACATTAGTAAAAGAAGTCAACATTGATCTTGATAAAGTAGATGTAGTATTTAAGATCAAAGAACTTGAAAACCCCGCCCAGAATGGACAAAATCAAAAGATGGTACATTGTCTAAGGGGTCTGGGCACTGGGATGACATCTTTTTTCTTGGTACAAATTACTCTTATGTCTCAATATTTGTACAGTTGTGTTATCGGCTGTTTGATGTTTACAACGCAGAAAGTTCATAAGGTTGTAAGTCAAGCGGTAGGATGACAAGATTTTGCAAGGGTATTTTTTTTATAGGAGATTAATATGGAAATTTTTCTTGATAGCGTTGATTTAAATGAAATTAAAGGACTAAAGGAGTTCATTGACGGCATAACAACTAATCCTTCTTTAATAGCAAAGTCCGGGCGTAAAGATAAATACGAGGATTTAGTGCGTGAAATATGCTCTATTATAAAAGGGCCTGTTAGTGTTGAAGTTGTTGCAGATAGCCATGAAGAGATGATCACAGAAGGTCTGAATTTAGCAAAAATTGCTGATAATGTTGTGATCAAATTACCTCTTACACATGAAGGATTAATTTCTTGTAAAAAGTTATGGACAGAGCATAAAATACCTGTTAACATCACATTATGTTTTTCTCCTGGACAAGCACTGCTTGCCGCTAAGGTCGGTGCTTGTTTTATTTCCCCCTTTGTTGGTCGCCTTGATGATATAAGCTATGATGGCTTATCGCTAATAGAAGATATATGTACTATATATTCTAATTACGGTTTTGATACTAAAGTTCTTGTTGCATCAGTGAGAAGCCCAGCGCATGTAATAGAAGCTGCAAGGCTTGGTGCTGATTCAATTACTGTGCCAGCAAAAGTACTTAGACAATTAATTAATCACCCACTTACTGACCAAGGGCTAGCAATATTTGAAAAAGACTGGGGTGTAAAATAATAGACGGTTACAAATGAACATAAAAATTGGCGTATCCGTTCAGGCAATGGCGTCAACTTAAGAGCCTTCATTAGCAAACTCTCCTAAAGACATGATGGCGTTTGCTACCTTATTGCGGCTGCCCTGGTCGAATTTTAACTTTATAGCTAACCCAAGAAAGGTTTCCCTACATCATACCGCCGCGGCGCTAACGAGTAGCGGAATGACGAATTTGTTGTTTTTCAAATTGTAGGTAAACCTAAAGCTATAGAAAAAAAGAAGAACCAGTTTCTTAGTTCTTCATTGACATAATCCACTTCATATGCCTTAATAAAGTTTTATAGCTTGGTAGGAAATAGTGGGATCAGAATTTGAAGAAATGCTAAAGGAAATATTACAAGAAATTAATGATCAAGGCTTCAATAAAGATAATATAATTGATAAAATTAAGGATAAGCTGCAGGAAAAGGACCCACGCGTATACAACGGGTGGAAAGATAACAAGTTTGATATAGATCACCTGTTTTTACCAGGTATCATGTTGCGTATGATAGCTAAAGATACAAAATTAACAGGGTTCTTTATAGAATATGAAAGGACTCTTTTATATGTTGCTGCTGAACATGGGCACATACAAATAGTAGAAAATCTATTAGACAATGGAGCGAAAACCGGTATAAAAAATGGATATTGCAAAGAAGCTCCTTTACATGTTGCTGCTAAACATGGACACATACGAATAGTAGAAATTTTGTCAAAAAAAGAAGCAGATATCGATCTGAAAAATAGGTATGGGGAAACTCCTCTACATTATGCAGCTAAGTATGGACATACACAGGTATTAGAAAATCTATTGGGAAGAAGCACTAATGTTAATGTGCAAAGTGAAGTTGGAAGAACTCCTTTACATGATGCTGCTAATAATGGTCATATAGAGGTAGTAAAACATCTTATAAAAAAAGGGGCAGATGTTAATGTGCAAAGTAAAGTTGGAAGAACTCCTTTACATAATGCTGCTAATAATGGTTATATAGAGGTAGTAAAACATCTTATAAAAAAAGAGGCAGATGTTAATGTAGTGGACCAATATGGAAGAAGTCCTTTACATGATGCTGCTAAGCATGGTCGTATAGAGGTAGTAAAACATCTTATAGAAAAAGAGGCAGATGTTAATGTGCAAAGTAAAGTTGGAAGAACTCCTTTACATAATGCTGCTAAGCATGGACACACACAAGTAGTAGAAGTTTTACTAAAAAAAGGAGCAGATGTTAATATACAAGATCGAGGAGGAAGAACTCCTTTACACTACGCTGTTCAGCGTGGATACCCAAAGCTAGCAAAACTTCTACTAAATGATGGTGCAGATCCATCATTTATTCATAGATCTAAAGCTATAACAGCAGGAGTTGCTGTGGGTATATTAGCTGCCATTGTTACTCCATTAGCACTCGTTTACGCTACTGCATTACCTGCACTAGCAATAATTGGAATTACTGTAGCATCTGCACTGATAGTTGGTGGAATTTCCTATGGGGCTGCGTATAAGTCATCAGAGCACTCATTAAACAGTAAGCTAAGTGAGGTTAGATGCAGTAATGTTGATGGAAATAAACAAACTGTATAACCATAATTATTAGCTCACCACAGTAACCGCACCATGGCAGTGTTTGTATTTCTTTCCGGAGTTGCAAGGACATTTGTCGTTTCTTGAGACTTTGGGAAGTCTGCTATTTCTAGCAGAATCTAACCTATTGCCTATCTCTTGGTTGTCTGCCAACTTAAAGTGTGCTAAGCGGTGAATGGTGAGTTCCTTCCATTTTTCAAGCATTGACTCAAACATCAAGAAAGCTTCGCGTTTAAATTCATTCAGTGGATCTTTCTGCCCCATAGCACGTAAGCTTATGCTTTGTCTTAGGCTCTCTAGAACTGAAAGGTGTTCCCTCCATAAATGATCAAGTGTCATTATCATCATTTGCTTCACGATCGTATTCCACAAATCTGTAGTGTGCTGACTGTTGAAATATTTTTCTTTCTCAGTAAAAAATTCTTGTATCTTATCATTTATATAATTCAAAGCTTCTTGTTTATTCAAAAACTTTGCCAAGTCTTCTTTATCAAGCGTTATTCCATACCTTGTATGGAATTCTTTGACTATATTTTCAATATAATCCTCATAATAGCCACTTTGGATTATACCTTCTACTACGCTCTCATTTACTTCGCTATATACTTCAAGTAAATCATTAATTTCGTTGCCTAAGATATTGTTTCTCTGTTTAAAAATAACTTTACGTTGGTTATTGATTACGTCATCAAACTTAAGTAGAGATTTCCGCACGTCATAGTTTCTAGCTTCAACTTTCTTTTGCGCTTTCTCGAGTGCCTTATTGATCCATGGATGATGAATAGCTTCGTTATTCTTTAACCCTACTTTTTGTAAAAAGCTTCTCATTCTATCAGAGCCAAATATTCTCATTAGGTCATCTTCGAGCGATAAAAAGAACTTAGAAAGTCCAGGATCCCCCTGACGACCAGAACGGCCGCGTAATTGATCATCTATTCTCCTGCTTTCATGTCTTTCGGTTCCAACCACACATAAACCACCAGCTTTTATAGCAATTTCCTTATCTTTTTTTACTCTTTCAACTATTTCTTGGTATTTTTTTTCTCTTTCATCAGCATTTTTTATCTTCTTTAGCTCTACCTTTGCGATCATTTCAGCATTTCCACCGAGTTGAATATCAGTTCCACGCCCTGCCATGTTAGTTGCTATAGTGATACTACCTGGCACCCCAGCTTGCGCTATTATGTACGCCTCTTGTTCATGATAACGAGCATTCAATACTGAATGCTTAAGAGAATGGCTTTGCAAAAGCGCAGAAAGCTTCTCAGAGTTTTCGATGCTCACCGTGCCAACAAGGACCGGTTGAAGGCGTTTGTAGCATTCTTCTATAAACTTCAACACAGCATTAAATTTTTCCTTTTCTGTACCGTAAATTTCATCATCAATATCAACTCTTTTTACAGGTACATTGGTTGGAATTTTTACTACATTTAATCTGTATATATCACGAAACTCTTCTGCCTCTGTTGCTGCTGTTCCCGTCATTCCGGAAAGTTTATTGTACATACGAAAGTAATTCTGAAATGTGACCGATGCTAAAGTTTGGTTTTCATGCTGAATTTCAAGATTCTCCTTCGCTTCAAGTGCCTGATGAAGACCATCCGAATATCTCCTGCCCTCCATCATACGCCCAGTAAATTCATCAATAATCACTACCTTGCCATCCTTTACTATATAATCTTTATCAGCAGTAAACAGCTTATATGCACGTAATGCTTGGTCTATATAATGAGTCATTATCATGCTGTCAGTATCATAGAGCGAGGAATTTTCAGGAATGAGATTGTATGACCTTAGTAGTTCCTCCACTCGTGAAATACCATCTTCAGTCAAGAATACCGTTCTACCTTTTTCATCTACTTCATAATCGGAGTCAACTAATTTGGTTACTATTTTATTGATATGCTTATATATCTGATTGTTTTCCTCAACCGGGCCAGAAATAATAAGCGGAGTGCGAGCTTCATCAATGAGTATTGAGTCCACTTCATCAACTATTCCGTAGTGAAAGCCTCTCTGAACCATGTCTTCTTGAGAAAATTTCATATTGTCTCGCAGGTAATCAAAGGCAAGCTCGTTATTTGTGGAATACACGATATCTGCACTGTAAGCCTCTTTCCTCTCTTCGTCTGTCAAGTTATTCGTAATAAACGCAACAGAAACCCCAAGAGAATTATATAATTTGCTCATCCACTCTGTGTCTCGTTTTGCAAGGTAGTCATTAACAGTTACGACGTGTACGCCTTTCCCTTCTAAGGAATTTAGATATGCTGCTAAAGTTGCAACGAGTGTCTTTCCCTCTCCTGTTTTCATTTCTGATATCATACCATTGTGGAGCACCATTCCACCAATCAGTTGAACATCAAAGTGCCTCATGTTAAGAAACCTTCGAGAGGCTTCACGCACAACTGCAAATGCAGGTACGAGAAGATCATTTAACGTTTTCCCATTTTTCAATTCTTGTTTGAATTCTTCAGTTTTACCAGCAAGCTCCTCATCAGATAAACTCTGCATTTCTGTTTCTAATGCATTTATTTGCTGAACAATTTTCCTAAAGGATTTTATTATCTTCTTATTTGTTGACCCAAATATCTTTCTTATAAAAAAGAATGACAACGTAAAAATGAAAAATATAAGAATGGCTGTCAAAATTAGCGGAGAATCTAGCATAAACTTAAGTAAAGTCTTATTTAATATGAGATTATATTACTAAATGCAGCCTACAGCAATTACATATTAGATTTGGGGAGTCTTTGGAAAGTCTTTTTTAAATCAAGAATTAAGAGTTTGCCAGGCAATTCCTACCCTCGAAGGCCTTTCTATCAACACATAAAGACTCTATTGCATTATTTTAGGTGTTTGGTAATCTTTAATTCTAGATCAAACAAATTTATAGCAGCCTGTATGAGGTAACTAGTTATGCACGGTAATATCTACCAGCTAAAGGTATTGATGCTATTTTTGCATCGAGGAGTGCTCTATCAGCACTCTTTTCGCTTAGGTACAGAAATAGAAGAGGCCAGAAAATTCGATGATTTAGTATTTGAATGTACCCAAGGTAGTAAGAAAGTATACCGTTTTTTGCAGGCTAAACACACACAAGATGAAGATAACAAGAAAATTGGAGTAGGGAACTTACTTACAAAAGATAAAAGTGGTGAGTTTGGATTAGCAAAGTATTTTGTTTCTTACCTAAAGATCAAAAATAATCAAGATTTTGCAGATGGTAACCTGAAAGATTTTATTATCTGTACTAATATCGATTTTGATCTGGATCAAAGCACAGCACGAAACACAGTGAAGAAGTTGAGGGTAAAAACTTTAGGACCAAACGAGGAAATAGAAATTTTAGTTGAAGTAATCGACACTAGTGATGTCTTTTTTAAAGATGGTGGCACTAGATATAAGTTCTCTTATATTCACAATAACATGATTTCAGTAGTGCAACCAGCATTTGAAAGTGCTGTAGAAGAAGCGATGGAAGAATTAGAAGAGGAGATAAAAAAACTCCAAAACAAGCCAGATCAGAACTCAAAAAGGAAATTGGAAAGAAATCAGACGTGGCAACGTGAATTTGGACGAATGATGAATGAAGGTAGGTTGGAAGACAATATAAAAGAATTTTTTGATAAGTTAGTATTTGCAGTAAATCAGCCCAATGAAATAAAACTAGCGGATATTATCAAAAGTGAGCTAGGCGAGCAATTTAATGATATTGATAGACAGAATGTTTACGCTCGCTTCCAAGAAAAAATGCTAGATTGGTTGAAAGAAAAAGGGAGACGTTTTCTTACACATGAAGACGGAAGAGAATTCTTTCGCAAGATGAAAGAAGAAATCTTAGGAGGCTTTCGATTTGAGGTGAGAAATCCAGTAGGATCGTTCACTGGAAGGACAGAAGAATTACGAGAACTACACAAATTAATACAAAAAAGTCAAGGTGTAGCCACAGTAATATCGCAACTGGTTTCTATTAGTGGGTTGGGAGGAATAGGTAAGACTGAGCTGGCCAAAAAATATATTGAAGAACACAGTAAAGATTATGACAACAATATTATATGGATAAAAGCTGAAACCCATGAAACCATGGTGCAGTCTTTTCTCAGGTTAGCTAGAGATCCTTTAGGCATTCCTACAGAAGATAGGGATATTGAATCTATTGTAAGAGACATATACGCTTTTTTCGCCAAGAGAAAAAGTCTCTTTGTTTTCGATAATGCAGAAGAATATAGAAGTGAAGGTCAAGATGCTGGTATTAGTCAATTCTTACCGTCCCACTTTTTATCATCTGATGATAATAAACCTAGTGTTTTGATTACCTCTCGTAATCAGAAATGGGGAGATATAAAATCATTAACATTGGGTGCATTTACTGAACCAGAATCAATAGACTTTATTAGAAAAGCATTAGGTATAAAAGATGGGTCACAAGAAAATGAAATAAAGAATTTGGCAGAAACATTACAGCATTTTCCTTTAGCTTTGCAGCAGGCAGTTGCATACATAAAAGAAAGGGATATAGCATTAAAGAATGTAGGCTTGAAGTTTGAAATTAGTGATTATTTAAAGAGATACAAAGAGGAAGCAGAAAAATTACTTGATTTTAAGTTTCCTAAAGACAGCGACAATAGCTACACCAAGACAACTTTTATAACCTGGAGAATTACTATTGATAAAATCAAAGATAACCCAGAGTATGGTCAGCAAGCCAAAGAAATCTTGGATATCATTGCCTATATTGCTCCTGACAACATTCCTGCAAAAATGTTTTTAGGGGTAGAACGCAATGAAGAAAAGTTAGGTGATGCTATCCAACTACTTAAACAATATTCAATGATCAACTCAGGAGAAGAGCAAAGCTCAGTCAATATCCACAGGTTAGTACAGCAAGTAACAAGAATAGAGTTAGAAAAACAAGGCAAAGACAAAGTTGTGAAAAAGACTTTTGAGTTACTGGAAGAAAGCTTTCCTTACGGCAGTGATAAATTAGAAGATTATGCTAAGAAACGACAATTATTGCCGCATTTAGAAGCGTTCTTATCACATGTAGATAATTGGCTAACAAAAAATCCTTCAGAAAAACAAACAATAGAAAAGGATTATCTTGTAAATTTGTTAATATGGATAGGCGATGGATATTTTGATTTAGATCCTAGAAGACAAAAGAAGTCGCTTGAACGGGTTTTACCTATCATCAAGAAACATTATGGCTCTGATCATTTTCAAGCTGCTATTACATTAGCAAACCTTGGCATTGCTTATGGTGCTTTAGGTGATCCTCAGAAAGAAAAAGAGTTGCTTGAACGGGCTTTACCTATCTTGAAGACACATTATAGCCCTGATCATTTCGAAGTTGCTAAACTGCTGGCAAACCTAGGTAACGCTTACGGGTATTTAGGCAATTATAAGAAACAAAAGGAATTGCTTGAACGAGCTTTAGCAATTCAAGAGAAACATTGTGGTTCCGATCACTCTGAAGTTGCTAGAACACTGGCAAACTTAGGTAACGTTTATGGTGCTTTAGGTGATCCTCAGAAACAAAAGGCTTTACTTGTGCGAGCTTTACTTACTTTTGAGAAACATTATGGCACTGGTCATCCTGAGGTTGCTAGAACACTAATAAGTTTAGGCACCGCTTATAGGGCTTTAGGTGATCCTCAGGAAGAAAAAGAGTTGCTTGAACGGGCTTTACCTATCTTTAAGGAATATTATGGCTATGATCATTTTGAAGTTGCTAAACTACTAGCAAACCTTGGTATCGCTTATGGTGCTTTGGGTGATCCTCAGAAAGAAAAGGAGCTGCTTGAACAGGCCTTAACAATTAAAGAAAAATATTACAACTCTGATCATTTTGAAGTCGCTATTACTCTGACAAACCTTGGTATCTCTCATGTGGATTTAGGTGACTATAAAAAACAAAAGGAGTTACTTGAACGGGCTTTAGCAATCAAAAAGAAACATTACAGGCCTGACCATTTTGAAGTTGCTAGAACACTGGCAAACCTCGGTAATTCTTATAGGGTTTTAGGTAATCCCCAGAAGGCAAAAGAGTTGCTTGAACAGGCTCTAGCAATTCGAAAGAAACATTACGGCCTCGACCATTTTGAAGTTGTTAAATTACTGGCAACCCTCGGTATCGTTTATGGTACTTTTGGCTATCATCAGAAAGCAAAAGAGTTGTTTGAACGAGCTTTACCTATTTTTGAGAAACATTATGGCTCTGGTCATGTTCAAGTTGCCAAACTACTGGCAAATCTTGGTATTGCCTATGGCGCTTTGGGCGATCACAAGAAACAAGAGGAATTGCTTGAACAGGCCTTGCCTATTTTTGAGAAACATTATGGCCCTGATCATCCGGAAGTTGCTAAACTGCTGGCAGAACTAGATGACATTTAGGTTTTTAGCAATACTGGATTAACAACAATTCATTTGAGCTACACTTCCAAAACTAATCTATTTGGATCTTCTATATAATTTTTTATTTTAACGAGGAAAGTTACTGCTCCTTTGCCGTCAACTATTCTGTGATCGTAAGAGAGAGCAATGTACATCATAGGTCTGATTTCTACTGCATTACCAACAGCAACTGGCCTGTTTTGTATTGAATGCATTCCAAGTATTCCAGATTGCGGAGGGTTTATTATCGGAGTGGAAAGAAGTGAACCGTATACTCCACCGTTTGAGATGGTAAATGTTGCACCTTCCATTTCTGATACTTGTAATTTACCCTCACGAGCTTTTTTGCCAAGAGCAACTAAAGTCAACTCAATTTCTGCAAATGACATCTGATCGGCACCCCGAATAACTGGTACAACAAGACCTTTATCGGTGCCAACAGCAACACCTACGTCATAGTAATGTTTATATATGATTTCATCGCCTGAGATTTCAGCGTTAATTTCAGCAATTTCTTTCAATGCTTGCACCGCTGCCTTTATAAAAAACGACATAAAACCAAGTTTTATTCCATATTTTTTTTCAAAGGCGTCCTTATATTTTGCTCTTAGATCCATGACATTCTTCATGTCAATTTCATTGAACGTGGTCAGTATTGCAGCAGTATTTTGCGATGCTTTCAAACGAGCGGCAATTACTTGCCTTATTTTGCTCATTTTTACTCGTTCCTCTCTTTGCTCTCCATTTACTACACTTTTTGGCAATTCATATTGTTTTATTGCAGGTTGTTCAGCTTTGTTCATATGGCCTATCACATCTGCTTTTGTTATTCTGCCTCCCATGCCAGTTCCTTTGACGCTTTCTGCACTGATTGCATTTTCTTCCATAATTTTACGAGCTGATGGAGCATCTTTTTTAGCAGCACTTTCGCTTTTATCTTCTTTTCTCGCTTCCTCTTTTACTTCTCCCATGGAAAGCTTCGCTAACAATTGATCAGGACTTATTACATCATCTTCTTTTATAAGAAATTCAGTTATTTGCCCTGAAGCTTCTGCAGTTAATTCGAGTGCTGTTTTGTCAGTTTCAATTTCAAAGATCAAGTCATCTACTTTTACTGCTTCTCCAATACCCTTCTTTATTTTTACTATACCTTCTGTAACTGATTCACCACCAAGAGTTTTTGGTGCTCTGATTTCTATAATTTTGCTCATAAAACAACTTCCGTATAAAACTTTCTATAGATTTATACATGAAAAGGGACATGTAATAAACTAATAAATTCATTGAGGCTCTTATCATTTAGAAGTGACAAACGGATAACATATTCCCAAATGTCATTCCAGCACGTGACGCTAGGCCATAAAAATTCCTTGACAAGCTTTGCCATCCCCCCTATCATGAAACTGAAGCTATTTATTTATCTTCGCAATCTGTGCAGGTTAATGACAAAAAACTTAGGGTATTTGGCGTCTCATGTTTAATTTTTCGCACTACGTGCATCGCATGTCTTTAAAAATTTTTAGGTTTTTACCTATATAAGCCGAAACGCGCTTACAAAGCGTTTAAGACAGCAAAAAACGTCAAATTGACAAGGGAGAATTTGAATGCTAGCTACTACGGGGTTTCTTTGCCTTTTTTCCTGCTTAGTAAATTTCTTAAACACTTGCGGTGTAGGTTAGTTGCAAGTTAAAAGCAGCTAAATCGCTCTTAATCAAGCGTTTTAGAATAAAAAAAACGCCGATATTTTAGTACATAGTAAATAGCCAACCACCACGGGGCTTCTTTTGCCTTTTTTTTCGCTTGGTAAATTTTTTAATATTTATAGCTAAACGACAACCGTCATCCCGCTGCTTGTTAGCGGGATCTAGAGATACCGCGAATGAATCGCGGTATGAAGGTTAAATAATTCGTCATCCCGCTACGTGTTAGCGGGATCTAGAGATACCGTGACGGTATGACGGTTCGCGGTGGTATGACGATAAGGTTTATACCTTGTCATGCAAGTACTAGAATCCAGTAAGCTTATTTATGCATATAAAAGGTTATTATTTTGTAAAGTCAAAGTTGCTTTTGGTTTTAAGTTAAAGTACAATAAATGCAAAGGTTTATATAAACTGGATCCAAGTAGTCAGCTACTTGAATGACATCAGACAAACAATCGTACACATGCTAGTCAAAATAGGTACCAGAGGAAGCAAGCTTGCAGTTGCCCAGGCTTTGGAAGCAAAACAAAAGTTGCTGGATTCTTTTCCTAACTTATCTATTGAAATTGTTAAAATAAAAACTTCTGGAGATAAGTATGCAAACGCAAATCTTGCTGAAATAGGAGGCAAAGGATTATTCATTAAAGAAATTGAGACTGAATTGCTCGAAAATAATATAGACATGGCAGTTCATTCGCTAAAAGATATGCCTGCGTTTTTCTCAGGGGGTTTAACAATTCCTTGTGTTTTAGAAAGGCTAAGTTCATGCGATGCGTTTATTTCTCATAAACACAATAGCCTTGAGTCTTTGCCACAGCAGGCTACTATTGCCACTTCTTCAATAAGAAGAAAAGTTCAGTTGTTAAATGTTAGACCAGATTTAAATATAGTACCGCTACGTGGAAATGTAACAACCAGATTGCAAAATCAAAGTTTTGATGGAATAATTCTAGCTGAAGCAGGACTCATAAGATTAGAAAAACATCACTTGATTACAGAGGTATTGCCACCAAAAGTTATGTTAAGTGCAGTGGGGCAGGGGGCGGTTTGTATTCAATGTAGAAGGAATGATGTAAAAATTATCGATCTTTTAGAGAAAATTAATAATAATATGTCTTTTATAGGAGTGAAATCAGAGCGCAGTTTTATGAAGACAGTGAATGGTTCATGTTTTACACCACTTGCAGCTTTGGCTGAATATGTGAGCGAAAATATGCTACACCTTCGTTGTATGTTAGCAAGTGGAAAAAATATATACTTCACTGAGCGCACTTCATTTATAGAAGATGCGGAGAAAATGGGTATGGATGCAGGATTAGAGTTGAAATCAAAATGCTTATAAGCTTACCTAAAGTACGTGGAATCTATCGTTATGATGTCTTAATGTCTAAAGCGACGTGGTTAAATGTTGGTGGACGAGCTGATGTATTATTTAAACCATGTGATATTGAAGATTTAACATACTTGATTAAAAATACTGAACTGCCAGTTAGCGTTATTGGTGCAACATCCAACATAATAGTGCGAGATAGTGGCATTCGAGGAATAACAGTAAAATTAGGTAAGGAGTTTGCATATATTAAAAGTAAGGGTAACAACTCTATTGTAGCTGGGGGAGCTGTGCTGCTCAGCAACCTTGCTCACTTTGCGGGAAATCAGCAGATTAGTGGGTTGGAGTTTCTAGTTGGAATTCCAGGAACAGTTGGTGGCGGAATAGAAATGAATGCAGGTGCATATGGTAGTGATATCGCAAGTGTTGTACAATACATAAAAGCAGTGAATCTAGAGGATGGAAACCTATATGAGTTCTCCAGCGAAGAAATGGGGTATTTTTACCGTGGACATAGCCTAAAAGGAAATTGGATTTTTGTTGAAGCTGAGTTTAAAGGAGTAAACTCAGAGTATGAGCTTATACTGCAAAGGTTAAAGGAAGTTATTGAGAGGAAAAATAAAAGCCAGCCAATAAGAGGAAAAACTGCTGGGTGCATATTCAAAAATCCAAAAAACTACCGAGCATGGGAGTTAATTGATAAATCTGGCTGCCTAAGGTTAAATATTGGTGGAGCTAGAATCTCTAAGAAACATTGTAACTTCTTGCTCAATTACGATAATGCAACTGCATCTGACTTGGAAAACCTTGGCAACAAAGTAAAAGATGCAGTAAAGGATAAATTTAATGTTGAACTTGAGTGGGAAATAAGGGTTTTGGGTAGCTATTAGATAGTTTTTATAGCTTATGTATATTCGTTCAGGAGAACGGCAAATAAGGTAAACAAGTAATCTAAAAAAATAATCATAGAGAAACCGTGAGGTAATGTGGTTAATCTTGTAGAACTTTGCAAGAATCTAGAGAGAAAAATAGCAAAGTTAGAGGTTGTCCGGAAACTAGTAAATTCAAGCATATTCCCTCTTTAACATAACCCTACTCATAGCTAGGTATATGAAATTCTCAGTGGATGTTGTGAGTAAATCATACTCCTTCGATAGCCTTCTATTCCTATTAACCCAAGCAAAAGTCCTTTCTACAACCCATCTTCTTGGCTGTACTTTAAACCCTTGTTCTCTTGTTGGTAGTAGCTCAGGTGGCGTATCTTTGTGCACCCAAAATCTACATGGAGGCCTTTTAACAATTTCAATATCTATGTCATATTCTTCCTTTATGTGATTCTTTAAATTTCTTCCTTGGTATCCCATGTCAGCCCACATTTTTTTAACTTTAGTATATTTTGTTCTCATATTGTTTAATGCTATTTTAATACCATCTCTATCATTTTCGTTAGCAGCGCCTACGTAACAACCTAGTATAAAACCCTGAGTGTCTGTAATTATATGCCTTTTTCTACCCTTTACTTTTTTACTTCCATCATAGCCTTTGATCCCCCCTTTTCTGTAGTCTTTACAGATTGACTATCTACTATACAGGCACTCGGCTGCTCATTCCTTCCTATTTTTCTTCTACTATATTTTGTAATTTCATAATTCATTTTCTCAAAAATTCCCTGCTTCTTCCATTGCCTGAACTGCTCATACACAGTCTTCCATAGCGGAAAATCATTTGGTAAATACCGCCATTGACACCCTGTACGCAATACATAGAAAATTGCTTCTAATATTTCTTTTTTGCTATACTTTGGCAGCCTTCCTCCTTTCTTGTATGATACTCTGAAGTGTTTTTCTATTCTTGCCCATTCCCTTTCGCTTAGATCTGTTGGATACTTTTTTCTCATCTTTACCCCGTACTAAAATTTCAGATATTATAGCCTTTTACTTGTTTCCGGACAACCTCTTAGCTGAACGGACACTATTGTTATACTATATCTTATATACAATTGTGCAATATGGACAATGGCAACAAATTTACTAGCGAAATTCAGTGATTTATGATTGATGATTAAAGTTCTTAATTAGTAACCGTTCACACTTAATTCTTCAATCTCACTAATAGAAAGGCCAGTAAATTTGACAATAGTGTTGACATCAACATTGTTAGCCAGCATTGCTTTTGCGACTTCGATTTTTCCTTCGATTTTTCCTTCCTCTTTACCGATTTTGATGCCTCTTTCTTCGCCAATTTGGATGCCTTTTTCAGTAGCAAGGTCAAGTCTGTATTCAAGAATGGCTTCTTCTTTGCGCAGATCCATTATTCTTTCTTCATAAGTTATTAGATCTTTTTCATTCCAGTGAAACTTATCTAATTCATCATATGCTAGCTTTATTATTGGTGATTTTTCCGCAATTTTTCTGAGATCTTCGTCCGTTGTTTCATCTGCATATTTGAAAAAAAATAGCCAACGGTCTACTACACTTTCTAGTTGTTCTTCTCTACTCTTAGGAAATTTTGGCAGCTCTATGAAGATAAATTGAAAATCTTTTAAGTCATGCTCATTGGTTTTTTCATCTCTTATGGTATGGCTAGATATATAGTCAAGCTTATCAGGGAATAAGGTACAATTTGAAATCGCGATAAAGAAAATCTTCTTTAAATCAACGTATTTACCAGATTTATCAGCTTGTCTTGAGTAAGCCTTAGCAGCATAAAGTTGTGCGCGTTTTTCAAAGCCTTTAGTTTTAGCGACCTGGTTAGGTAAGGAAGTAGTATTGCTACTACTCCCTCCCTTAGAAACGCAGCATGCAGGTTTCCCCACACTACGCTTGAGCCCCTTATCTAAGTCCTTCTTTTCTCGAACCGGCTTGTCCTTCATGATTCCTCAGAAAACATCATTCTTAATGGTGACACCAACAGTAGAGAACCTTCTCTTGAGAAAGAGCTTGCTAAAATTTTTGTTTGTTTCACTCTTTCATCAAAATACTTTTTCCATTTTAAGTCAAGTGGATTTGCATCCGCCCTGATTTTAACATGTCGTCTGATAGGTATATCAATCAACCTAAGCAGTCTTAAATACCTTATCTCTTTCGGTTTGTTCTTGCATATGGGTGCAGCAAAGACCCATTGGCGTTGTTTCATTACCTTGAAGTAACGATTCTTTATCCAACGTAATCCTTTACGAGGATGTCTTTTCTTTGCCCATTTCCATAGAGCACACATAATTTCATGGTCTATTTTGTTAAAAGCTCTTTTCGCACACACATGGCTGTAGTAATTTCCCCATCCCCTTAATAGGGAATTGAGCAACTTGATTAGTACGGCCTGAGTGTTCGCTATGTTTGCCTTTATCAATGTACGTGCTTTATTAAGAAGTTTCTTAATACTTTCTTTTGAAGGTTTTATAATTAACTTCTTATTATACCTGCGTACATTACAACCAAGAAAGTCAAACCCTGTTGTAATAGATGTAATTTTTGTTTTCTCTTCGGAAAGGATAAGACCTCTCTCCTGAAGAAAGGACGATACTAGAGGTTTTACTTCATTTTCCAGTACTTCGCGTGTGATTCCTGAAATGATAAAGTCATCTGCGTACCTGATTACATTTACTCCACTTCTGATTTTGCTTCTTCTTTTACTGCCAAGTTTACCAAATTGACTTTCCAATGATTTTTCAAGTCCATTTAGGGCTAGATTTGCTAGTATTGGAGAGATGATACTACCTTGTGGGGTACCTGCAGTTGTGGAATACAGAGTTTTTGATTCTAGGAAGCCAGCTTTTAACCAGCTATGAAGAATTTTCTTCTCCATAGGAATATGCTTCATGAGCCATTCATGGTTAATGTTATCAAAACACCCTTTAATATCACCTTCGAGTATCCATTGTAGTTGGTTACGGCTTGCCAGTAACAAGTGACAAGCCACAGTAGCGTCTGCGCAGGATCTTTTTGGTCTAAAACCATAAGAGTGACGATCACTGATCGTTTCAGCTATCGGTTCCAAAGCAAACAAGTATAATGCTTGCATGGCTCTATCTTTTATCGTAGGGATTCCAAGAGGTCTTCTTTTGCCATTAGACTTACTGATGTATATCCGTTTTAGCGGAGAAGGTTTGTATCCTCTTTGTTTTAATAGCTTTATTCCTTGAAATTTTGTGTTGCAAGTTGACCATATTTGACGATCTACACCTGCTGTGTTTTTTCCTTGGTTTTCAGTTACTCTCTTAACCGCCAAAGCTTTGCCGCTAAAAGAGCGTGTGAGAAGGTGTTGTAAAGTTTTCACCTTACCCCATCTGCCTTGTTGGACAGCCTTAACAATACGCCTCTGTAGCCTCATAACAACTTTTTGGCATTTCTTCCAGGGTAACTGGTTCCATGCTTCGGAGTTATTGGTAGGTGCACTTACAGTTGTACTTGTAATCATCTGCTTTCCTACCTTAAGTGGTTAACAAAGTTTCTTGTCATGAGGGACCAAATGGAAGTCTGCTCGTTTTCACGCGAATTAATGTTACAAATTCTATCCATTTCGTTACAAAATGGCATTCGCTTTCTCCATTATCCTTTACCTGCACATCCATCAGCATTCCTTGCGGGTTGCCTGCCATATAGGCGAAAATACAGGCTTATCCTGTTCCTTTTGTCATACAATAGTGGGTTAGGTGGCTTCTCTATACCGGTGGAATTATTATTTGCGTACATCCAGAAATGAAAAATGTAACTCATCCACATTACCTTTTGGTCGGAGCTTATCAGCATCTTTAGCTCTTTAATCGTTACGATACTTATGAAGCTTCACTTACGTTCACCATACCACTAAGCCTAGCCCTCCAACCACATGATGCTTGTAGTTTATGCTTTCTCTTACGATTGAGCATCTTCTTTATCAAGAGGAGGTTCATTGTCCGCGTCGCTCGGCACCAACTGGTTACCCAATTCGCACTGATGCGTAGACTCAGATGGCAAAACATCTGGTTCAATAAGCTTTAGAATCCTTTCAGTTTCTTTCTGAATGAATTCCTCTCCTTTTAAACAATATGACCGAAGGCTTTCAGGTCGCACCATTTCTATAATATATCTTGAACCTTGAGAGTCCTTACAAAGAACATCAACAATACTCTGCTTTTTAGCGGCAATTTCAGGGTCCAAAATGGTAGCTAAGAATTCAACATCGTGAATAGCAGCTAAGCCAGTAAAGCCTAAAATATCGTTCAAGAAATGAATGAGAATATCTTTATTCTTCTCGGTGCCAAATATTCTTTTAAAGGCATAATCATTGCGAGCATCAAGAAACTTCGAAAGAGCCATGAGAAAGTAAGATAAAAAGCATTAATAATTATACACAATTGTGAAGAAATATTCAACTAAAATGCAAACATTTTGTATATCTTTATTTGGTAGTATTAACCTGTATAATATTTATGGTAGATATCTCAATAAGGTATCAGATAGCACAAAAAGTAAAAAGCTGGAGGTTAAAGCGAGGTTATACTCAAAAAGATTTAGCGGGAAAAATCGGCGTAACATATCAAATAGTACTACAATATGAAAAAGGAACACGTAAAATTTCGATTGAGAAGTTGTACGCTATAGCAGAAGTGTTATCGATAGGTATTGTAGACCTAATTCCTGTATCAAAGGAAAAAATCTGTTTTGAAGATGAGGGAGAGGAAATATTAAATCTAATAAGAGAATATAAAAAGATTAACGATCAGGAGTTACGTAGAATGTTTTGTTTACTAACCAAATTTGTTCAAGTTAGTGAGAAAAATAGTAAAAAAACGGAGAGAATAAAAATTGCAAAAGGTCTGGTTAAAGCAGGAGTTTCTGTTGATATTGTTGCAAAAACAATTGGTCTCTCTGCTGATGAATGTGTTGAAGAAAAAGGAGGTTCTATTTACTGCCAAATAGGAAAGAAGATAAAAGAATGGAGACTAGTGAGAGAGTATACTCAAAAGGATTTGGCTGAGAAAATGGATACAACACGTGATGAAATAAGCAATTATGAGCAAGAACGTGTGGCCATTCCACTGGAAAAATTATATGCAATAGCAGAAACATTATCAATTAGCATTACAGATCTGCTCATAGAAGAAGATGAGATAGTAGAAAATGAACTACCTGATTTAATAAAAGAATACAAAAAAATTGAGAGTCAAGAATTACGCTATGCGCTAATAAAATCTCTGTTTGAAAGCATACAAGTTTGCAAAGAGAAAGTGGAGAGAGTAGAAAAGATGAAAATTGCAAAGAATTTAGTTAAGGAAGGAATTTCTATCAATATTATTTTAAAAACAGTAGGCATCTCTTTAGGCGAAATTCAACAGATTTAAAATAAAAAAATCATTATCTATTAAGATCTTAATTTATTCATGAAAAAATAAGTAGAAAAGATTGAGAAATTGATTTGACTTCACTCGAAAGCTATGGCTTTATGCCAATGCTGATAAAAAACAGCAGTAAATATTAAAAAAAAGTTTGTTGTTAGTGAAGGGTAAATTATATGAATAAAAGTAAAGAAGAAATCGAATTCAGAATATTAGAAAGCAAAGGCAAAGCACTACTTGATCGTGAAATAATGGAAACGTTTCTAAGTGCAGTACATGAAAGGCCACAAGCTCAAGAAATTGCTAAAAATCTGGTGAATACTTATACGGGAGTAGGAAGGATTTTAGGTAGAGAAATGGATGACCTGAAAGTTATAGAAGGAGTAACTGATTCTGCAGTAGCAATGATCATGTGTGTTAAGGAAACACTAGAAAGGGTACTGAAAGAAAAGCTTAAGAGTGAGCCAATCATGGACTTATAAGGGATAGTAGAGTACTTAAACGTAAGTATAGGCCACTCAGAAAGGGAATGTGTAAAAATACTGTACTTGAATAAAAGGCGTCAACTAATTGGAGAAGAATCCTATATTGGTGAAATGGAAAAAGCACCAGTATACATAAAGGAAATTACAAGAAAGGCATTAATGAAAAATGCAACATCAATAATAATGTCACATAACCATCCTGGAGGGAGCTTAGAGCCATCAGAAGAAGATCAAGCAGTAACGAAGAGCTTAGCAGCAGCATGTAGTACTGTAAGCGTAAAATTGTTTGACCATATTATCATCACAAGTGGAGGCTATTTCAGCTTTCGAGAAAATGGATTGTTATAGTAGAAAGTATTTGCAAATCTACTCATTATAATTTATAATGAGTAGTAAGATGTATAAAGTTTATTGTACGCTTAAAAAGTATTTTTAATATGAGGTTTATATGACTAGTAAAGATCGGAATAAAAAGACTAATGTTAATCACAAGAAAATATTTGGTGCTCTTGAAGGCGTTGATATAAAGCAGTCTAAATTTGTGAGTAAAATTAATAACCAGAAGGAGATAAACCGGGAGGCCTCCCCTAGCAGAAACATTCGCGAAAACAAAATCAACTACGGGAAAAGCCTTGACTATGTTTATGGCACAAAACCTTTAAATGATCAAGCAGAAGATTTAAATCCATTTGCTTCAAATTTGCAAAAAATAAAACCAAGTGCAAGCGAAAGTGAAAAGTTGAGCTGGTTTAAGAGTGCTGTAGTAGAGACAAAAAACGTAAATGCATTGCATAAAGTTATAGAGCAAGTATTAGCCTCTGGAGCAAGAGTAAATGCATGTAATGATGGGGAGTGGAGCTTCGCAGAATACATGATATTGGGCACACACTTTCACAGATTAGAAAAAAGTGATCGAAAAAAGATAATGCGTAAGCTAATGCTAAGTGGTGCAGAGTTTCATGATACTCTACTACAGAATAAACTGATAGGTGAAATCTATAATGAGCTACAACCAGAAGTTCAGCCACAGATAGATGAGAGACTAGAAGAACTAGAGAAAGCTGGCGAAAGTGCTGTGCAAGAAGGAGAATTAATAGATGTTGAGATAGATAATACAACATCGTACATAGAGTTTTCTGGGAATAGCAAGGTAGAGGTAGCCAAAATACTGAGAGAGTTAGGGAGTAACATTTTAAAAATGGGTAATAATGCAGTTGAGATCAGAAGGGAGGAAGGAGGTGCAAGAAATTACGTTGATGTATCAGATGGTAGCTCCGTTGTGTTAGAATTTCCTACAAGCCTTGGTAAGCTAAATATTGTATTGTACCAGGACGTAAAAAACTGCAGTCAGGTACAAGTAAAAGTAGCGGATAAGGAAATGTGGGCTGAATTACAAAAAAGAGGCGAAGAAATAGGAAAAAATTGCCTCTTTGGGGGAGTGAATCTTAAGGAAGTGGTAGAAAGAGGTAATTTCACTAGGTGCGGCATATGGAGTGAAAAGCAGAAGGAAGTAAGTGAAAAATTGTTTTCATGGGCAGACAAAGTACGTGAAAATAGTAAAGAAACTTGTAGGGCACTTTAATTCATCAATTTAAAGGTTCCAGAGTCTGGCTATTATATCTGGAGCCTTTGAGCTATAGTATAAAATATTATATGTATGGTTCTTTTTGTGGAAAAAAGTCTAGATTATAAAGTGGGAGAAAAATTAAAAAGTTGGAGGTTAGAGAGAGGGTATACTCAGAAAGATTTAGCAGAGAAACTTGGTGTAAAGTACTGGGTAATACTTCAATATGAAAAAGGGAATCGTAGAATTTCAATTGAAAGGTTATATGCTATAACTGAGGCACTATCAATCAGTATTACGGATCTAATTCCTATATCAAAAAGCTGTCTTGAAGATGAGGGAGAAGAAATCTTAAATCTAGTAAGAGAATATAAAAAGATTAATGACCAGGAGTTACGTAAGATGTTTTGTTTACTAACCAATTTTGTCCAAGTTAGTGAAAAAAGTAGTAAAAAAGCAGAGAAAATAAAGATTGCAAAAGGTTTGGTTAAAGCAGGAGTTTCTGTTGATATTGTTGCAAAAACAATTGGCCTCTCTGCTGATGAATGCGTTGAAGAAAAAGGAGGTTCTATTTACTGCCAAATAGGAAAGAAGATAAAAGAATGGAGGCTAGTGAGAGAGTATACTCAAAAAGATTTAGTAGAAAAAATGAGTACAACACGTGACGAAATAAGCAACTATGAGCAAGGAAGGACTGCTGTTCCACTTGATAAATTATATGAAATGGCAGAAGCATTATCGATTAATATTACGGATCTACTAATAGAGGAAGGGAGTAAAGTGAAAAATGAGCTACCTGATTTGATTAAAGAATACAAAGAAATTGAGAGCCAAGAACTACGGCATGCACTAATAAAGTCTTTGTTTGAAGGGATACGGATTTGTGAGGAGAAAGTGAGAGAGATAGAAAGGATTAAAGTTGCAAAGGATTTAGTAAAAGGGGGAATTTCTATTGATATTATTTTGCAAATAATCGGTTTATCCGTTGATCAAATTGCATGAAAATTTATTTCTAAGTAAGGTATATATGTTTGTTTCTGTAAGCGATATTAGTTCTATAAGCTACAAAATAGGACAAAAAATAGAAGATAGCAGGTTAATGCGAGGGCATACTCAAGTAGAATTGGCAAGTGAAATAGGTTTAACATACCAAGAAGTAAACAGCTATGAAAATGGGTATATTCCTATTCCAATTGAAGTACTATATGTAATAGCAAGAGTATTGTCAGTTAATGCTATAGATTTATTACCCGAACCAGTAATAGTAAGGGAAGACAGCTATGAAGACGAGGAAATACTCTATCTAACGAAAATATATGAGAATCAAAAGTTAGGCAAAATAGTACCTTCATTAGTCAGGTTTGTTCATATTAGCGAAAAAATTAATCAAGAAGAGGCAAGGTTGGAAATAGCAAAAAATCTAGTGAAAGAAAGAGTTTCAGTTGACATAATTTCCCAGGCAACCGGCTTATCTATTTACGAGTATGATAATACAGAGAGAGAAATCTGCACTGATTCTATATATTACAGAATAGGGCAAAGAATAAGAGAATGGAGGTTAATAAGAAGGTATACTCAAAAAGATTTAGCGGATAAAGTTGGCGTAACACTCAAGGAAATACATGAATATGAAAGAGGTTATACTACCATACTATTTGATAAATTATATGAAATAGCAGGAGCATTATCAGTAAATATTAAAGTCTTGCTACCTGAAACGAGAGAAAGTAAAAAGCTATTGAGTTTAATAAACGAGTACAGAGAACCGGAATCATTAGATGCGTTAGTCAAATCTCTATCTGAAGATATGAAAAGCGGCAAGGAAAAAGTTAAAAAAGCAGAGAAAATCAGGGTTGCGAAAAATCTAGCAAAGGCAGGTGTTGCAATTGATATTATTGTGCGAGCAAGTGGCCTAACTGCTGATGAGTGTGAAAATTGAATTGTGTTAAAGACGGTACTGAGAAACATTATATTAAGATATAAGTAAAGATGGTTACGTATTTAATACATCTATTCTGAAAATTTGTTTAGCTGACTCAACTGAAGCATTTTCGTAAAGTTTTGCTGCTAATTTGCTTGTTTGATAACTTTCTTTAACGTCATCACAGCTAACACTGAAAACACATATTGCTAATGCTAGCAGAGAAGCTAGTTGGTAAAATTGCCACAGCCGTCAGTACTCCCGATTACTTTTCCTGATAATGTGATAGTATTCGCAAGTATTATCATATATTACAAAAAAATCAGTTAGCATTTCTGTTTATTAAAATTATACAATAAAGCTGCACTTTATATAATACTTCTCAAATCATTTCTACTAAATATTTATGAATATGGTTAAACAGTAGATAGAGGAAAACTTGTCTAGTATTGATCTTTTTTATAGTAAAGTTATCTCATAAAATATTAAATTGGGAGTTTTATGGATCACAGATTAAGAGCTTATTTGCTTGGAGTTACCTGGTTTATACTCAGTTTACTTAGTAGTGTAGTTAATGATACTATATCAAAATATCTAAGTTTACATCTCCAAAGTTTTGAAGTAATCTTTTTCCGCTTTTTATTTAGCACTATTACCCTTGTACCTTTTATGCTTTACTATGGAAGAGAAGCTTTTAAAACAAGTCAAATATCTATTCAGATAACTAGAGGAGTATTGTTATTTGTTGGAATAACCTTGTGGACCTATGGGTTAGCTATTTTTCCCATAGTAACTGCAACAGTTATAAGTTTTTCTATACCATTATTTGTTATACTTCTTGCAATCCCTTTACTAAATGAAAATATAATTTGGCAAAGATGGTCAGTAACTGTTATTGGCTTTGTTGGTATTGCTATTACTACCAAAGCTTATAGTGAAGACTTTAATCCTAAAATTCTTATTTTTATTGTATCTACATTAATCTTTGCTATATTAGACATACTTAATAAGAAACTCGCAATAAAAGAGTCCATAATAAGTATGTTATTTTATTCAGCTCTAACAACAACTATTTTTTCCACTGTGCCTTTGCTGTTTTATTGGCATTTGCCTTCCTTGTTAGAATTAGTATTACTACTGATTTTGGGAATTAATTCAAATCTAATTCTGTTCTTCACATTAAAAGCTTTTACTCTTGCAGATGCTACTGCACTTGCACCATATAGATACATAGAGCTAATAATTTCTGCAATAGTAACATATGTTATGTTTAATGAGTTGCCTGATAAAAGTGCTTTGTATGGTATTTTAATATTAATACCATCGACTTTGTTTATAGTTTATTCAGAAAGTAAAGTAATTAAGAAAAATAATGTATGCAACGCTAGAGTAAAAATTTATGACTCTAATTGTTAATGATGTTCTTTTTAAATGTTTAAGCAGTTGAGCTACATTAGGATATTTTTAAGGTGATGACAAGATGTATATAACCATTATAGGAATAGGGTATGTAGGTTTAGTATCTTGTGCAATGTTATCAGAGCAGGGTCATAACGTTGATTGCATTGACATAAATACTAAGAAGATTGAGTTATTGAAATTAGGAAAAATTCCTATATATGAGCCTGGATTAGCAGACTATTTAGAGAATAATATAAAGTTACAAAGGATAAGATTCTTCGATTCGTATTCTCAAATAAATCCCAACACAGAAGTAGTGTTTGTAACTGTAGATACTCCATCAGACTCCCTAGGAAATGCAAATTTACAGAATGTATATAATGCAGTAAGTGAAGTTTCTGAGAGAGTTAATCAAGATTGCTTAATAGTGATAAAGTCAACTGTTCCTCCTGGTACTGCAGAAAATATATATAATTATTTATCTAATAAGGGCTATAACTTTGATTTGGGGGTTAATCCAGAGTTTCTCAAGCAAGGCTCTGCAGTATCAGATTTTTTATACCCAGATAGGATAATAATAGGAGTAAAAACTAAGCTAGCTAGAGCAAAACTAGAAGTTATATATAGATCATTTATAGATAAGAATATTCCGTTAATAGTCACTGATACAGTTACTGCTGAAATGATTAAATATGCTTCTAATGCTTTTCTAGCAACAAAGGTTGCTTTTATCAATGAGATGGCAGGTTTATGTGAGCTATTAGGAGCAGACATTGACCTTTTAGCTAACAGTATGGGAATGGACCATAGAATAGGTAAGGAATTTCTCAAAGCTGGTCCAGGATTTGGAGGATCATGTTTTCCTAAAGATTTGTCAGCTTTAATAAGGCTTGCTGAAGATCACAATGTCAAGCTACACATTTTAAATTCAGTTAAGGAATCTAACTATAATCATATAACAAACATTGCTAAAAAGGTAGAATATGTATTAAATGGAGTCCAAAATAAAAAAATAGCAATATGGGGGCTAACTTTTAAGTCTGGTACTGATGATGTAAGAAATAGCCCAGCTATAGATATTGCACAATTGTTAGTGAATAACAAGGCTAAAATTACTGCATATGACCCAATGGGGATGGATAATGCTAGGCAAGTTCTAAAGGATATAGAATACGCGGACAATGCTATAGGGGCTGCAAGGGACGCGGAAGCCTTGTTATTGTTAACGGAGTGGAAAGAATTTAAAAATCAAGATTTTGCAAGTTTAAAGAGTATTATGGCTGCACCTAATGTTTTTGATTTCCGTAATTTATTAGATAGCGAGCTATTACTAAGATATGGTTACCATGTTTATTCCTTGGGTAAAAAATCTATCTACAAAGTTTAACTGTTGAGAAATTTTTTTTACACCGCTTTACTTAGTTTTTTTAGATCTTTGCTTGATAGTATGGAAAAGCAAACGAGTGCAACAACAGAGCAAATGGAAAAAAATGAAAACATAATACTGTTACCATAGTGCTTAACAAGTACTCCTAAAACCACGCATGAAAATATTGAACTTGCAATATACCCAAATAATCCTGTTAAGCTTACAATTGCACATACATTATTTTGTGGAGCAATTTCTATAGCTATAACACCTGTCAGTACTTGCACTCCAAATATAAAGAATCCTGATAAGATTGCACAAAGGTTCATAAGAATTATGTTTTGACCAAAGTTCATTGCAATAAAAGTGAGTGCTATACCCAACATGTAAAGTAATGCCAGCAAGCTTCTATTTTGAAAGAAGTACATATCACTAATTCTTCCTGTGATTAAAGTTCCAAGGATTCCACCTAAATCATATACACCTGTTATTAGTGAGGATTGTACAAGAGAAATTTGTAATTTATCCCTTAAAATTATAGGAAACCAAAAGAAGATTCCCATTTTTATAATATAAGCACAAAAAGTAGCACAACATAGAAACCATATGGAACTTGTTACCTTGATACCTATTTGAGATTTATGCACCTTATAATAGGTAGTAAAGTTGGCACTTTCTTTGTAATATGCTTTTAATATTATATAAATTCCAAAAAGTAAGCATAAGAGACCAGAGTACAAAAATGCACTTTTTGCATCATATATTTTAATTATACTTGGTAATACAATTAAAGTAATACAAGAACCAAGTTGCTGAGATGAGCTCATAACTCCCCATGATGATGCAATTGAAGAGATGCTAGAGTTTGTAACCATAAACTTGGTAATAGCTGGCCAACCTAACCCTTGTGTCCAAGCTAATAATATTAATGTTAACAGTAATAAAGTTAGATTATTATATGATAAAGTTATACCAATGGTTAATAATCCAGTTGCAATATTGCATAGCCCAAACATAAATAATGGATTATTTTTGGAGTCCATTATTATTCCATTAACAAATTTTGATACTCCATAAAAAAAAGAAAAGCAGGCAAAAAAATAGCTTAATTTTACATGGTCAGTATCTATTAACAGTGGTAGAGCAATTGGTATACTTTGTCTTGATAAATAAAGCAGCATATATCCACAGAAGAATAGTAAATATTGAAAGAAGACAAAGTTCACACCTATTCCCAAATAGCTCTATGCAGATGCTAGCATAATACTATATTGGTATAATATTGTTTGACAAGAAGTTTGCAAACAATTAGTGCAAAAAATTACTTACTTAGTATCTTTCTTATAGCAGATACAGTAGTATTAATATCTTCATAGCTTATATCTCTATGTGTTATAGCTCTGATTTTACCTTTGATGTTAGCCATTCTAATTCCATAATTTGTCATTAGTACGTTTATTAATTCTTGAGTAGATATACAATTAGTACGTAATGAAAAATACGCTATATTAGTTTTATACAGGTCGATATCAATTATAACTTGATCTATGGAGTCTAGGCCTTCTATAAGGTGCTGCATTTTTTTATGATCCTCTTCTAAAGAATTTACATTATTATGTAGAGCATATAAACATGCAGCTGAAATAATGCCAGCTTGGTGCATACCTCCGCCAATTTGAAACTTATAGTACCAAGCTTTTTCAATAAACTCTTCACTTCCAAGCAATATTGCGCCCATTGGAGCACCTAATCCTTTACTAAAATCAATGAATACCGAATCAAAATAACTTGCATACTCCTTTGGAGATATTTTAGTATGAGCACAAGCGTTGAACAGTCTTGCTCCATCTAAATGAGTGAATACGTCATTCTCTTTGCAGAGACTTGAGATCTCTTGAATATATTCTAAAGGCCACACAGCTCCACCACCAAAATTTGTCGTTTGTTCGATAGAAACAAGCCCAACTCTCGGAATATTTCTTAAACTAGGACGAGTAATAAACTCAACAATTTGTTCTCCAGTAAATATTCCTCTCGTACCTTTGATGGGCAAAGGAGTAGCATGTGCCTGGGCCGCAATCAAGCCAGATTGTACTATGAGCGGATGTGAAGTTTCATCAAGCAGCAAGTAATCACCAGGTCTTTGAATGTGTACTTTATAAGCAATTACATTGGACATCGTTCCTGAAATCAACAAGATTCCTGCAGGTTTACCTAATATTTTACATGCGGTTGCCACTAATTCGTTCACAGTTGGATCTTCACATGCAGCTTCGTTTCCAACTTTTGCTTTAGCCATCGCTTCCCTCATTTTAGCTGAAGGGTCAGTGTTTGAATCGCTAAAGAAATCTATTTTTATTCTCATATTAAATTTAACACAACCTCCTTTATAATTTCAGCAGCTTTCATGATGTCTGTTTTCTTTGTGCCAAGATGGGTAACTGCTCTTATATGAGACTCGAGCCAAGGAAAAAGCAATAAACCATAAGCTTGGCACTTACTCAAGAAAACCTCATTAGTTACATTTAGTGCTTTTATACTAAAGCTTACTATATTAGTTTCTGGATAAGGTAGTACCAGTTTTATGTGTGGAATTTCTTTAATCTTATCTGCAAGTAATTTAGCGAGCTTATTATCTTCTTTAAGCCTAGAGATATTATTCTGTAGTACGTATTTTGCTGCATTAGCACAATACCCTATCTGATGATAACCACTACCTAGCCAAACCTGTAGCTTTTTAGCCCTTTCAATTATCTCTCTTTTACCCATAAGCATTGAACCAAAAGGAGCTCCAAGTCCTTTAGTAAAAGAAAAGCTCATTGTATCCACGTATTTAGCATAATCTGCTAAAGCAATATTCGTTTCGATATGAGCATTAAATATTCTTGCACCGTCTAAATGAAGATTTACATTGTGAGCTTTTAAAAAGTTATATAACTCAACTTGTTTTTCAAAAGGATAAATTTTACCATTAAACCCATTTATACTATTTTCTATAGAAACAAGACTCACCTGAGCAAAAATTTTATACCTCGGCTTAGAATTAATAGCATATTCTACTTCATCAACATCTAAGATTCCGCTATTATTTCTAATGCAATTAAATACGATATTATTTACTTTTGCATTGCCTGCGCTATCGAAAAAATTAACGTGATAATTATAATGAGTTATGAGTTCATCACCAGGACTTGTTTGACTGGCAATGGCTAATCTATTTGCAAGCATACCGCTGGTTACAAATAATGCTTCTTCTACTTTGAATAGTTGTTTGCAATATTCTGATAAGTCATTACAGCTTTTGTCTTCACCATAAGCAAAATCTCCAACAGTTGCATTACTTATTGCATGTATAACGTTGGAGCTCTGCAGAGTTGTAGTGTCACTTCTCAGATCAATAATTTTTTCCATCTTATTTTTTGCCATTCAAACAACCAATTTGAGCATTCCAAAGTTCCTTGTAAAGACCTTGCTTAGAAACTAATTCAGCGTGTTTACCATCTTGGACAATTTTTCCTTTGTTAAATACTAGAATTCGGTCCATATGTAAAAGTGTAGAAATACGGTGTGCTATAGTAATGGTGGTTTTATTTTCCATCAACTTAAATAAACTCATTTGAATTGTTTTCTCTGTTATAGAATCTAACTGACTAGTTGGCTCATCGAAAAATAATATCGGAGCGTTTTTTAGAAATGCTCTCGCTATGATTATTCTTTGTCTTTCTCCTCCAGATAGCTTTATGCCTTTTTCTCCGACTACAGTTTCATATTGATCGGGTAGAGTCATAATGAAATCGTGAATACCAGCCAGCTTTGCAGCTCTTATTATTTCTTCGATAGTAGATTGAAGTTTACCATATATAATATTTGCTAAAATAGTATCATGAAACAACAATGGTTCTTGAGGTATTACAGATATTTGTTGCCTCAAAGAACTCTGTGTAACTTCCGATACTACTTGATTATCAATCTGTATATTACCTTTTTTAACATCAAATAGCCTTAGAATTAAGTTTATAAAAGTAGATTTACCACCTCCAGAATAACCAACTAGACCTACCTTTTCGCAAGGATTAATGGTAACTGAAAAATCTTGAAATAATGGCTCCTGACCTTCATAAGAAAAAGAAACATTATTAAACGTTATTCTTCCACTTAATAAATTTAATTCTTTAGCATTTTCCTTATCTTGAATTTCTGGTACGGTAGTCAAGATTGGCAATGCATCTGAAACTTTGCCGAAATGAGTAGAAAATTGGGTAAGATTCCTAGTTAGATGGTTAAGAAACTCTATAATCGATATATTAATTCCAAGTACAAGAGCAATATCTCCTTGTATCTTGTCAAAAGCATCTGATGTTTTAAGCTTAAGCATTAGGTGGAGAAGGGAAGAACTTTGAATATCTCCTTAGATATAAAATCTGTGTGGTAGACAAGAGTTCCCTTCTCAAAAGTATAGGCTGAACGGTATCGTAGAAAGACCTAAATGGTTATAATTCTGTATCCACAAGGTTAGCCTTACTTTTCATTTTAATAGTAACGTATGGAGTTATATATGATCAACAACTTTTTGGGTATAGACATATCAAAAGATCGCTTTGATGTTTCTCTTTCATTCATAAGCAACAAAGGAAAACGTGAAACCAGGAAAAGGAGTTTCAAGAATAATGATCATGGGTTTCAAGGTTTACTGAGCTTTCTACAAAAGCATAATGTAGAACAAGTAAAAGCCTGCATGGAAGCTACTGGTTGTTATAGTGAAGCCTTAGCTGAATTTCTACACAATACTGGACATTTTGTGAGTGTTGTTAATCCAGCTTGTATAAGATTTTATGCAAAAAGTAAGCTTATACGACAAAAGAATGATCAGACTGATGCAGAGATAATTGCCGATTATTGCCAAAGACAGGAACCTATTCGTTGGGCACCACCTTCTCCTGAGTTAAAGAAATTAAAGCATCTTTATCGTTGCTCGGCTGCGTTAAAAGATGAATTGACATTAGTAAATAACCACTTAGAAAAAAAAGAGAGACTGCCTAAAGAAGTTGCAAATGCTTGGGAAGACCTTGCAATGAACATAAAACAAAAAATAGAAAGAATAAAAAACTCCTTACGTGAACTATTAAATAAACACAAAGAATTGTTGGAAAATTTTCAACTTCTATTGACCATTCCAGGAATAGGAGAAGAATCAGCAGTAGCTATTTTGGCTGAAGTTCCTAACATAAAAGCTTTCAAGGATGCCAGGCAATTGGCAGCATATGCTGGAGCTATACCACGAAATATAACGTCAGGTACGTCTGTACATGCCAAGCCCAGATTAAGTAATCCGGTTCACGAACATTATGTAAGGCAATGTACTTTCCTGCCATAGTAGCTAAGAATCATAATCCTACTATTATGACTTTTTGCAAAAGGTTAAAAGAGAAAGGCAAGCATAACATGGCCATTGTGGGAGCTGCAATGCGTAAGTTACTCCATATTGTTTTTGGTGTTTTAAGGTCAAAGAAGGCTTTTGATCCAGATCATATCAAAAACTACAGAGCTAGGAGTTTGGCTGAAAGTTTAGTGCTTTAAAATCAAAAAACGCTCCAATTATGTAAAATAGTATCTTACACAAATTTTGTAACTGGTTAGTGAATATGTTGATAAGTAAATTAATTTTATACGTACAAAAAAGCGGAAATTTACTTATCAACATATTCACTAACTATAATCTGTGTACCGTTACACAAAATGTGAATTGGAAGTATTTTTTAATTTTATGATACAGCTTGAACAATTTTTGTAATTTTTTTGTTGACTTGCAAGACGGTATCTACTACTGGCTGCAATACATCGAATATACTCACCTCCAAAATCAATATCTCCCCTACAAATTGTCCTTCACCAATCTCGTATAATTTATCTGGCTGTTGTTTTAATATTTGCACCATATATGACTTATCCTTTGATTCATACAACGCTTGCTGCCCTAGATGTGCAAAACAATCTGCAAATAATCTTTTAATATCTCTAAACATAATTTTTTAGTTGCTTTTTATTCTTTAGTTGATATAATGCTTCCTGTTCGGGGTATTAAAAACAATCTGCACTTAGCTTTACCTCACCTGTTATGCAGCAAGTTTTACAAGTATACCTGGGCGATGGCACATTGGTAGAGGGTTTGATTGGGTATGAAGGTCAGTCCCTCTATCAAATCTTCTTGGCTCTTGTTTTGCATAGAGCGGTTGTCCTAGTGTATTTACCGTTTCATTAAAGTCCGCTGGCGCAAAGTAAGTAGTAAATGTGCTTGCTGTACCAAGTGGAAAACAGTGACCTGTATCTTTCTCAATAAATCTTCTCACGGTTCCTTCAGGATCAGTTGCTTGTCCTCTGTATTCCTCAAATGTTATTCCACAAAACGTAAATCCTGATCTCATATCATTCCGAAGCGCTGCTCCTTCTTGCCATCTTTCATATGCTTCTTTTACTTTACTATGCGAAGTTAATGCATCAAAAAATTCAGGGCTTACCAAAGCATGTACTCCTGTCATATATTCACCACTTAGATTATCTTCTATATGCCGGAGTACTTCCATACACTTACGCTTTACATCTGTTGTTGCTATTCCCAGTGCAAAATTTACTACTTTTGGCGTAATTTCAAATTCGTTGTAAAGATTTAACAATTCACTGCCATCAGCGTCCAGAATAATCCCTTTCAACGCCCCCATTCGCAAATGTTCTAACGTTATCGCGTGCTTGTTCCTCATCAATTCCAGATGATCTGTTACCACGTTAGCCAACGCTTTCAGTTCATTCTCTGACCCAAATGCCCTTATCCCTTGCACTTCCTCAGGTAACACTACGTCATCATGGGGAATATGTGGTATCGTAAACGTTCTTATTTTTCGTTTTCCACGTTTTCCCACTGTTGCTGGTGCTCCGGGAACTTGCGTTGGTAATAGGCTCAAAACACCGTTTTGCTCTTCTATCGTAATATGTCGGAATCTTACCGATCTACTTGGAAATAAATTTAAGCTTTCTGTTCGACCATAATTTATCGGCAATATGTTTATTGCTTTAGTTAATTCCGTCATACTAAATGCTGAATTTGTAAATGGATTTTGCATGTTTTTTCCCCTTTAATGCTGTAGATGTTTGTTGGCTTTTAAGCCCTTTGCGAATGATTAAGATGTTTGCTGGGCTTCTAAACCCCTTTGCGGATAATGATGCCTCGTGCTTCAAGTTGCTTTATTGCTGCAGCTTTCTGCTCTTCTGTTATATTTGCTGGCCACACAACTGCATGATCTGCTAGCATTGCTATACGTGTAATGATTACTGCTTTGGTATTTTCTTTCACGTTTACATCACTTGCTATCACTCCTATAGCTGTTTGCGTACCATCTGTTGCAGTTGGATTGATAATCTTAATTACATTATCTTCAATATTACAGCCAACTACAGTACCCAAGCTTAGGTTTTGCCCCTTTGCTACTGTTATTTGGTCTCTTGAGTATAGATTTGATGCCTCATACTTTAATAGGTCACCAAGGTTATTTTGTTCGGTTATACAACTCATAAATGTTTCTCCTATGATTGTTGTCAATAAGAAATTTCATATTTTGTAAAATCTTTGAAAATCCAGTTGTTTTTAAGAGTATAGAAAATAGTTGTGAGAAACTTCCTAGCAGTAGCAATAATAGCCTTAGCAGAACCACGCTTTTTTTCACACGCTCGTAAAAACTTTTCAGATAAGGACTATAACGTATAGCAATCCAAGTACACTGTACTAAAGAAGTACGCCCAATTTTTGATCCACGTTTAGTAATTCTTCCAATTGTGCATTGTTGATTGGATTGAGAAACTCGCGGTACAACTCCAAAATAAGCTGTAAGTTTTTCAGGATTACTAAAATCATTAATATCACCAATTGTTGCAACAAAAACTGCTGCAGAAATCGCACCAATACCTTTAATGCTGATGAGATTATTAAATCCAGGAAGCTGCTGAGCAAAAGCTATAATTTCCTTTTCAAGTTTTTTGAGACTTTCTCGAATGACTTCCAGATTACTGCTAATCACTTCAATCTCAACCTTTTCCAAGTGACTCCAATCATGTTTACCAAGAGAGCATTCAAATCCCGCTTTGATTGTCAGTACTTCCTTTTTAATCTTTATTCCGTGGTAATTGAAAAGTCCATGTATTTTATTGATTAAAGATACCCGTGATTTTACTAACTGATCTCTTGTTTTAAGAAGAGAAGCTAACTGTTGGCATTGTTTGCTCTTGCATTTTGCTTCAGGCAACATATCTTTGCTGAGAAAAAAAGCAATAGCTCTTGCATCATGTTTATCTGTTTTGTTCACAGAACGACGAATAACTTCAAATTGCAAGGGAGCAACCACAACAACGCGCTTAACGTAAGGTGAAACTTCATCATAAAAGAAACAGCTATTTCCCGTTGCCTCTAAGGCTACTTCATCTGTTTCTTGAAGATTTTTGATAAAATTACCTAAATCCTGTAAGCGAAACGTTTTAATATACTCTGGTTTTTCCTGTTCTAAGTAGCAAGCAGTGAAACTATTAGTATGTAAATCAACACCTATGTAACGCATAAATCTTCTCCCTTATTGAATACTCCAACATATCAGAGTAGAATATTACCGGTTGGTCCATTCTCCTATACGCGGTCACTAAATTTTATAGGCCGCACGATGGTTTTCGGTGGCAGGGGCGATTAATCTCCTTCACGAGGTCTTTTTCCTATACTGCAAAAAGCAGAAAGGGCCTCACAAACATTTTCAATCTGCCACCTATCCACTCTGAGAAGGTATTATCTTCTCATGCTTCCAACCAAGCAATAACTATTCATACCATCTCCTTAATTGTTTTACCGCCGCTTTTGTTAGTGTTATATACGGCGGTTACAAGATTTGTTTACCGCGGTGTTTAAAGTTGCTATACGTCGCGGTGAAAACTTTATAATTGGCTATTCTGGCGGACTTGTTTACCGCGGCATTTGTAATTGCTGGTACCTAAATTTCTCAAATGCCAGATTGCGCTCGAGTTCTTGCTACCTGCATCATTAAATCTTCTGATGAACTTTGTGGTATTGTGCTCAGTATCTCTGTCTTCTTCGTTCTCTCCGCCAGTATCGACATTAATATCTCTTGGGCTTGTTTTGCGTTTACATCCTGCTCAATAAATTCTCCTATCTTCTCTGGCATCTTTGACAAATTACACAATCTTATTACCTCTAATACTTCCTTGCGGCACCTCTCATAACCTATTCGTTTTGATTCTTCCATTAACTCATCAGCATCGATGGTGTGGCCCTTATAGTTAAATTCAGCTTTACTCATATTGTTTCTCCTATCTATAAATTCAGAATATGTTATCACTTCATCAGCAAGTCCAATCTCTATTGCTTTCTCACCAAAATATAGCCCTGCTTCCGTTGATTTGATTTTTTCCGTGGAAAGATTCCTATTTCTTGCTACAAGCTCGACAAACATCTCATATAGGCGGTCTACTTCATCTTGTAAGCTTTCCACACTTTCTGATGTTATCGGCTCATGCGGATTTAAATCGTTTTTTCTCTTTCCTGCAAATACTGTGGTATATTTTATCCCCTGTTTTTCATCAAACCCACTTTGATCTATATGACTTGCTATTACTCCTATGCTTCCAACTCCTGAAGTCCTCGTTACCAATACTTTTTCAGCACTTGACGCTATTGCATACGCCGCAGAATACGCATCATCATTTGCTATTGCTACGATCTTTTTTAATCCCCTTGCTTCGTAAATAAAATCAGAAAGGTCGAATAAACCGTTTACTTCCCCTCCAGGGCTGTCTATGTCCAAAATTATTGTTTCTACTTCTTCATCTATTAAAGCTTTTTCTATCTCTTCACGTATCTTCTCATATGATGTCATTCCCAACATGTCATCAAAAGCTCCTGGTTTCTTGGTCAAAATTCCATGTATTGGTATTATTGCTATTTTTTCTACGTTGTTTTCTGCAGTGTGTTTTATGTTTTTAAACGTAGGGTGTTTTCCAGCATGTAATGACAATAATTCAAAACTCCTTTGCTCTATCATCATCGGCTTATTCATCCAATTTATTTGTGTCGTCATATGTTTTTAAAATTTTTTATTTGTGTCTGGGGCAATAAAAACCCATTTGTCATAGAAATAGAATTTTATATCATTTCAGCATTAGAATTCACATCAGAATCAAAACTTAAGCCCAGTTCACTCGCACGTCTTTGATCCTCAGCAATTTCTTGGTCTATTTCTTCTACATCATAACCTAGTTCTGAAACCACTTCCGATCGACTCTTAAATCCATTTCTCACTGCCATTTGCTGTGCTTGCTGGTCTTTTAGTGGATCTACGTAAGCACACCCTTGCGGTATCCATTTTACCTCTTTTGCTGTTTCTTTTGCCCAATTTTCACCTATGTCCAGTTCTCCAGAGAGTAGTGCTAATTCTAGCCACCTATTCCATACTGGCCGGCAAAGCTGAAATACTACCACGTTATGCTGTAACATCGCGCACTTCCTACGAAACTCTATTAACCCAGCTCTTATTGATGAATAATTGACACCACTTAGATCTCCTGTTAGCTGCTCGTAAGTTATCCCTGTGCCTACTGCTATTGCCCTAAGCTGCTGTTTCATGAATGCTTCATAACTTCCCCCAACGTCTGATGGTTCCGAGAACTTAATATCTTCTCCGGGATCAAGTAATTGCATAGTCCCAGGTTCTAAGCCAGACAGCGCTACTCCATGTTCATTACTCTCTCCTTCTCCCATGATGTTTGCTTCAGGATCAAGTCTGGTAATAAATCCCGCAAACATTGCTGCAGTCTTTTTTCTGACTAATTCCGCATCATCGTATTGATCAAGTTCATAGAGCTTTAACAGTACACTGGACAACCATGGTACTCCTCGAATCTGCCCAGGTCTTAGTGGTCTATAGATATGTAAAACATCGTTTGCTGGCACTCTAACTGATTCTCCAAACGAGCCTTCACCCGGATGTTCTCGAAAAAGGTAATACGCTTCTCTTTGCCCAAGTCGGTTAAATTCAATCCCGTTTCTAATTACATTACCATTGGCAAGGGTTTGATTGCTCTTATTGTCTAAATGCTCTGACTCAAGTACTTGTAATTGCAACGGCACACAAAGACCATCTTCTCGTTTTCTTGTTCGAAGTCTTACAAAACATTCTCCTCCTTCTATCATGCTCCTACAAACCAAAGCTTGTAACCCATAAAATCACTTACTCCACTACTGTCTGCTTCATCTGTCCATCTCAGCCATAATTCTTGCACTTTTTTCCGAAATTCTCCATCCTTGGCTTTTGATTGCGGTTTTATTCCCGTTCCAACGCAATTACTCACTATCGTATCGATTATGTTTGCCGCATAGGAGTTCTTTCTTACCATGTCACGTGACCGACTACGCAGGTGTTCAAGGCTCTGGGAAAGTAAGCTATTTATACTTCCTACTTCTGGTTGAAAGTGCAATAATCTTCTTCCTGAGCCTGACGCATCCCAGGCTGAGCTCTTGATTTTTGGTTTGCGGAATAATTGTTTGAATGATTTGAGTAACATTTAGACTATTAATTGGGCAATAAATTGTTGCGCTATTTAAAATTACGTCAAGCTGCTGGAGAAAACAAGCTGTTGACATTTTCTATTTATGCAAGAGATTCCTGCACAAATGTCTTTTCTTAATGTTTTAGTAGATCTAATATTGCCTGCTTGTAAATGTTGTCCCTGTGTCCTATTGAAACAATAGTTACTTTACGTTCTGCAGTATTTACACGATAGACGACACGATAATCATCAACTCTTATTCTTCTGTGTCCTTTTAATCTATTACGTAGCAATACACCATTACCAATGGGATCAGTTGCAAGATACTCTCTTATTGCATCTTTAATTTTTGGCTTTATAGCTTCTGGTAAGGAGGGCAAATTCCTTTTAAGAACATGCTTAAGGTATTTTATAGTGTACCGCTTATTTCCAGATGTCTTCACTATCCTCTACTTCTTCTGAATCGTCAGCATCAAGCTCCCTAACAATTTTGGAAAACGCAATGTCTTCTGCTTCAAGCTCAATTGCTTCTTTGATTAGCTTTTCTGTTAATTTTTGAACAGACTGCTTAGTTGCTTTAGCTAGTTCAATAAGATGCTGTGAAGTTTTTGGATTGAAGGTTACATTAACTCTTGAGTTTACCATATGTTTAACCAAACCTAGATGTTACACTAATTATACAGTATCTCTTTTAATTTTTCAATAAGTATTTCTTTATACAATCCCTTTGTTCGTCGAAATCACAACTCTCCTCTTTACGTCCCGGATCTCCTTTAAATACTTAACAATTGGTTAACCAATTTCCTCAGCTTTTTTCCGTTAGGATAATTTTTTCCGCATTCAATTTAAACCATTAGATGTAGTCTCCCTGCCATAACATGCTCTATAGTAACGTCTGTTAAAAACGTACTCACTTGCTCATTAAAGCTTTCTCGATCATAAGGAATATCTTGTCTTCTACCCAATTCTTCTGATGTTCTTCCTCCAGCACTCCTAATAGCACCTTCTAATTCTCTAAATGCATTGTTATTTATTCTCGGCCTTTCATTTATTCTTGGATTATTACCTTGACTGTCAAACATAATTGCACAATCTAAAGCTGTAAACTGCCTGCCATCAAGAGTCATAATAGTATCATTAATGTGATCTTCTCCTAATTGATTGACAATCTCTAATGCCCTTGTATTACTACTCCCCAAAGAAATAGACCCCATTTCTTCAAGTAGTTCTCTTTGCAATCTTTCTACATTTCCTATCATGTTACCCCTATATTTATAAATTATCTAACGTACAGTATTACATTTTCACTTGTCAATTCCTTTATTCGTTGAAATAACAATCTTTCTCTTCACACCTGCAACTTTCAGCTCAGCTTTAATGCGTTGTCTTAAGCTCAAGAGGTCATTTATCTGCACTTCTCCGTACCTAACCACGTGATCGCCATATGCAATCGATACTACTCTTTCCCCGCTCTGTAGCTTCTTTATCGCTTCTTTTACTTGAGTTAAATATTCTTGGTTGTACATCAACTTTTCTCACTCAACCATTGACTTCTTCTCACTTTTTTTGACTTTTTAGCTTTTTCACCTACTAAACTCTCCCACTTACTCTCTGGCCAACGATCAATCCCCAGGGCAATAGACGCTGCTCTTGCGTAAACTCTGCAATCTAATACTTCATTTCGGTCTCTTATCTTTTGCCACTCTTGTTTGGTATATCCTTTTACTACTTTGGTAATTAGTTGCTCTGCGGTTAGCTGCTTAAAATATTCAGGTGGATATTCGGGAAAATGACAATATCCCGGCGCCCCTTCTGTTAAAACATTCAGCAACTGAAACAATTCTGACTTTAATATCGATACTCCAACTGGCCAGAGCTTTATTCCTCTTTTTAGCTTTTGTCCGCCAACTGTTACATCTACTCTACTTGGGCTGTTAAGCGGCACTAGGGCTTTGTTTACCCCTTTCACTGCCATTACTCTTCCCGATCCTTGATGACTTCTTACCCAATTGTATACCTCCTGTGTTGCATACCCAGCATCTACCGCCATCATACTTATCATGTATTCAAGCCCATTTTCACCGATAAAATGATGATTCAAGAGCTCTGACAGTTTCCCCCATACTTCTCCACTTCCAGTATCACCTTCTAATACCTGATAGTCTATTGACCAACTCTCACGACCCATACCCCATGCTACTACTTCTGCTTCTAAGCGGTCTTTTTGTACATCAACCCCTGCCGTTAACACTATTTTTCCACCTTTTGGCACCATGCCTATCGGAAAATTTTCTCGACGCTCAAATAGTTGCTTCCAGTCTGGTACTTCTCCCTTATCTACCCAGGTTTCTCCGAGTGTTGTATTTATCCAAACTTTTAGTAATTGTTCATTTTCCTTTGCATGCAGATAATCTTCCACTGCTTGTTTCCAACTATACCAACCAACTGGGCTATACAAGCTCGATAAATGAAACCCTATTTTTGCCTCTTTTTTTCCCTCCTCCCTAGTTGCTCTCCATTCACCTCTAGCTAGCATCTCTGTTTTTTGATGGTTTTCTATTTTGCCGCTGCATTCTATACACACATAATGGGCTGTTGAGGGATCTTTATCTTTCCACTTTATCTGTGGCCATTTCAGCACCTGATAGTGATCACAATGTGGACAAGGTACAAAAAAGTATCGTTTGTCTGAACTCTCAAATTCCTTCTCTATTCTGCTTATTCCGTGAACCGTTGGTGTTGAAACTAAGAATATTTTTCTCCGCGTAAATGTATTAGTTCGGGCTATGCTGAGTAAAACTGGATCTCCTTCTCCTCCTGAATCTCCTGGATATGCATCTACTTCATCTAAAAAAAGATATCTTACCGGCATTGAACGTAAACCCACTGGACTGTTGGCACCTGTTACTACTACCGTTCCTCCGGGAAATTCCTTACTTTGTACAGTGTTGCCTGAATCTCTCGACCTTGGGTCTTTTATTTTACTCCTTAAACATGGCGTATCTTCAATGAGCGGCGCAAATCTTCCCTTTGACCAACGCTTGCCCATTTCTACTGTTGGCTGTACTACCAGCATAGGGCCTGGTGTTTGGTCGATTATATATCCTATCCAGTTATTCCCAGCTTCTGTTCCGCCTATCTGCGCTCCTTTCATGAATACCACTTTTTCGGCCGGTGAAGACGAAGATAGTGAATCCATTATTTCCTTAAGGTACGGCGTTCTCTCTGTTCTCCATTTCCCCGGCTCTGATGATGCTATCGTTGAAAGTTGACGATTTCTATCTGCCCACTCTGATACTTTGAGCAGTGGATCTGGCTTTAACCCTGTATAAAAGCTACTGCTATATATCATAATGCCATCTGCTGCAATTTTTATACTTTTACACAGCTAAGAGAAAAAGGTATTTTCCCTCTACAATAAGTATCTGCTGACGCTTTACTTAAAATCATTATTGCAACTAATATGTGAATTAGGCTCACCAAGGCGATAAGACGCTTTTTCAGTAATTTATATGTAGTCATTAAAATACACTTTGTGTCAGCTCTTCTAAAGCTGTTCTGATTTCCTCAGTCAGTGTCTCATGGATCTTCTCTGTGTCATTTATCGATGCTAGTAACGCTGAAACCCTATCTGGAATGTTAAGCAAATTATTACGGACAACTCTTGCAACATTAAATGCTTCAGTCTTTACTTCTTCTACTGAGATAAGTTCACCAATCTCAGCTTTTGCTTTTGCCTCGAGCAGTCTTCCCCGCTCCATCTCATTTTTTATCCGCGTTTTTAGCAACATCATGGAAAGTTTATTATTTCCCACTTCTTCACCTTCTGGATTTTTTCTCCTCAGTGGTTGACTTGGATCTCGTATTGCTGCCACCGCTTCATTTGCTTGTTCTCGGTCAATCAAACCATCCTCCAGCTCAACTATTCCTTTCTTTACTAAGTAACAGACGTATTGCTTTGAAACTCCTAGTTCTCTTGCCCATTCCGTCTGCGTGATTTTTCCTCCTTCCACTTTTTTCTCCCTTCTTTTACCGTTTTTCTTCTTGAATTTGGGCAAAGGTTTTGCCAGTATTGGAAAGTATCGCTTCTCTTCCCGTGTATACTTGCCAACGTTTTATGGTCACATCTACAAACGTAGGATCTAGCTCTATCGTTCTACAGATTCTTCCTGTCCTCTCACATGCAATCAACGTACTCCCAGACCCGCTAAATGGATCAAGAACTATGTCCCCTGGTCTACTGCTGTTTACTATCGCTCTCTCCATTAACTCCACTGGTTTCATCGTTGGGTGCAGTGAGTTGTACGTTGGCTTATCGTAAAACCAGAGATCACTTTGATTACGTCCTCCATGCCACTCACGCTTATTGCCATTTTTCCAACCGTAGAGTATTGTTTCGTATTGTCTTTGATAATCAGATCTTCCTAGCGTAAAATGATTCTTTGCCCAAATTATAAATGTCGACCAACGACCACCTGCTTCTTCAAATACCTTTTGCAGCGTTGCCAGCTCGGATGATGATGCACAGATGTAAATTGCACCTTTGGTGTACGCTAAAACGTGAGAACAAATGTCATACAGAAAAAGTTCGTATTTTTCACCTTGATCATCGTTTAGTATTTTTTTGTCTTCTCTTTCCTGACTGTCACCATATGCTACGTTATACGGAGGGTCACACACGGTAATATCTGCCATTTTATCGTCTAATACCGCTTTAAATGATTCAACCAGACAACTATCACCACAGTAGATTCGATGACCACCTAAAATCCATAGATCCCCTGGTTTTGTTATTTTTACCTTTTTGCTATCACCGGCTAAGTCGGAAAAATCTTCTTTTTCACTGTTTTCTCCATCTAAATCATCAAGAAAACGTTGAACCTTTTCCAGCTCAAATCCAGTCATTTTTAGGTCAAACTGCAAATCTTCTAACTCTTGAATTTCCAACTTCAAAAGATCATCGTCCCACTTTGCCCAGTTAGCTGATTGATTTGCTAGTAACCGAAAAGCTTTGGTTTGGGCTTCACTTAAGTTATCACTGAGGACTACTGGAATACTTTCCATACCCAGTTTTCTTGCTGCTTTGAGGCGTAAATGACCATCAACCACAGTGCCATCGCTTTTTGCAACTATTGGAATACGAAACCCAAATTCCCGAATAGAGGCGCACATTCTGTTTACTACATCGTCATTCTTGCGAGGGTTGCGATCATATTCGACAAGATTTTCAATAGGATAGTAGTGTGTTGCTAAGTTCATATTAGTGTATTAAATTGCTATGTTTAAATTCTTAACAAAAAGTTAATAATTAAAAAACGTCTGACGCTAGAGAAGGTCCGGGGTTTCGCTCCCAAATCAGCCTTGCTGGAGGGAAGGACCCACTTCCTATGTGCTATCTAGCATGTTAAAATCTTTACTAAAATTATTAACATAGAACATCAACGCCAAAGCATCCCCCTCATTGTCATCTTGAGGAATAAACCCTTTTCCCTTCACAGCTTCAATAACTTCACTTTTACTTGCATTACCCTTACCGGTGATAAAGCGTTTTATCGTCTTGACAGGTACACCTTGATAAGGTATATTGTTTTCCTCGCACCAAGCTGTTAAATGAGCTAGAAAGCCTCCGTAGCAATGAGCAGCATCAGTTCCAAGGTGTCTTCTTACTTCTTCAAAATACACTGCTTCAATATCTGAAAATCTTTCCCTCATCTCATTGAGCCACCTACGAAAATTTAAGAAGTGCATTCCACCTGGCTTTGTTGCATCGCTAGCTATGATGGATTAAAGATAAAAAAGATAGGGAATATCAGTAGCTTATTATTCTGGTATTTATAACAAGAACGGTCAGTGAATACCTAAATTTGAGTAAAAGAAATTTCACTACCACTCACTAATCTGGCTAAAATTCAAGAATTTCAATGCTTTAGCTATTTTCAATAGAATTAAATTTATTAATATAAATAACAAATTACTATTCTTAAATTTGATCAGATTGATTGCAAAAAAACAAGATTTTCAATAGGTTGCTTATAATCCTAACTATAGTTAGCCTTTCATAAGTAGCGATGCAACAAAGCCATTCCACCTCCGCTGAAACGATTACCATGAAAACTTTCACTCCCACTTTGAATTACTCCATCTGTAAGAATAGCCCAGCCGGTTTGTTTGCCGAGGTCGAGTGTGAGGATTGACATTTGCTATTATTTAAAACTATAAGTAGCGCTAAATATCGTCTGGTTCCTTCAAAATACGCTATGAATGGGTTTTTGTTGGCCAATGACAAGAATCTTATGCTACCTACCTTAGTTAGGACTTGGTATTATATATATTCACCGATTTTACAAAAACTGTTCACTTTTTTTTAATTTTTCTTTGCAAAGCGTAAAAAACGTGCTAAACTCACCTGTGAGTTTGCTATACAGTAATAGAATTGCTAAGAATGCCATTTATTCGAGTTCTAAGGGGTATTATATGCGTTCTTTGGTAATAGTAGTATTTGTACCCTAAAGTTGCATCTAGCCTTAAAACAAAGTTTTTACCTCATCTAAAAAAATACAAATTCTCAATTACGTAACTTACCAAAAGCCTAAATTTCTTTTGCTTCCTTCAATCTTTTCTACTCTGTTTATTTGCCGACTTTTGTGTTTGAAGCACATCTACACTCAATGCCCCTATACTCCGGATTTCTCACCACTTTTTCCGGGATTTTCTGAAAAAAAGTTAAAATAATTTGAATGCAGCTCAGAAATTAAAGAGAGCCTAAACTTTAAGAACCCGCTAAACGGAAGTCCGACCTCCTAGACACCTTACTATTTGAGTTGTTTCCATTTTGGAAATAACTGTTTACTGGAGCTGAGAAGAGGTCACATGAATTTTTGATAAAACAGATATTCCCCTCTATCCAGCTCATTAATAAGTTATAATAGCCCTCTAAAGACGTTTTAAAGAATTTAGTTGCAGTAGAGACAATTAATTGGTTAAATTCCTATTGATGATCAATGGTTTGTTTGTAAGTTATAGGAGATAGATAATGGATGAGAATAAGATTGTATTTTATACTACTCCAGGTGGAAATATAGAAATTGAAGTTTTATGCAGAGATGAAAATCTTTGGCTTACGCAAAAAAGGATGGCTGAATTATTTGATGTACAACTGCCAGCTATTAGTAAGCATATCAAGAACATATTTGAATCTGGTGAATTACAGGAAAAAGAAGTTGTTTCCACTTTTGAGGTAACCGCTGCAGACGGTAAAAATTACCCAACACAACTTTACAATTTAGATACAATTATAGCTGTTGGTTATCGAGTTAATTCTAAAAAAGCAACATTATTCAGAGTATGGGCTACAAAAGTTTTGAAGGATTTTATTATCAAAGGATTTGCTTTAGATAGTGAACGACTAAAAAACGGGAAAAAGTTTGGCAAAGACTACTTCAATGAATTACTTGAAAAAATCAGGGAAATACGAGCATCCGAACGTAGATTTTACCAGAAGATTACCGACATTTATGCCGAATGTTCTGCAGATTACGATCCAAATTCAGAAATAACAAAACAATTTTACGCAAAAGTACAAAACAAATTATATTGGGCAATTTATGGTTTAACTGCAGCAGAGTTGATATGTTCTCGGGTTGATCACAAAAAACCACATATGGGGCTAACTACATGGAAAGATGGTCCAGGTAAAAAAATTCACAAGAGTGATGTAAGTATTGCGAAAAATTACTTAACTGAAGAAGAACTAAGTGAACTAAACCACATTGTTTCGATGTATCTAGATTATGCAGAACTTCAAGCAAAAAAGAATCGGCTGATGAAAATGCAAGACTGGGCTGAAAAATTGGATGCATTTCTATTATTCAATGATTATGAAGTACTTAAAGATGCCGGTAAAGTTAGTGCTGAAGTTGCAAAAGCCCTGGCTGAAGGAGAATACGAAAAGTACAGAGTTATACAGGACAAATTACATGAATCTGATTTTGATGAATTAATTAAAGCAAGTAAAGAAAGTGAGAAAATAACTATCTAACTACAACAAAAACCAGCTTGTAGTTGAGTTATCTGTGTTTGACATCTTGTTTACCACCTTTTGTTTTAATTTTAAGGGGGGTGAAAAATTGTGTGCGCCAAGAAGTGCGTAAGGAACAGTTGGTGAAAATCCAACACGGGTAAAGCTTAGCCGGCAACCTGGAACAAACCATTATGCTGCGTAAGGTAACGAGCGTAGTAAAGCTAATGGAATGGACAACATAGGGTGCAACGAAAGTGAAGGTATTGAGTCCCGTAATTCACGCGTCATGGGGCTGACACTTTACATTTGGTGGAAGGCAACATGGGTAATAACGCTAAGGCAAGATATTACTCACCTCATCGGGATCGAAGGCCGCGTCATGTGTTGAGATGGACCTTACGTGAACTTGGGAGATCCTTTGTATTCCTGTAAGGGTACTCTGGAACAAGTCAATAAAGGCGAGGACTGGAGGAAGATGCAAAGGAAGTCGGACTAACTGATAGTACTCGGAGTGTGGGAAAGCCACATACAAGGGGAAGCGGTTAGCAATATAGTGACTGGTATAGGGATTGCTATACCAATACAACAGAGATTAGAGGAGTATGCAAGGAAAACTAAACCAGATAGCAGTAAGGGCTAAGCAAGATAAGCGAGTAAAATTTACATCATTAGTTCATTTGATTAATGAAGAGAATCTTGCAGAGTGTTATAAGGAACTAAAACGCAACAAGGCTTGTGGTATAGATCGTGTGACAGTGGAAGCTTATGGAGAAAATCTAGAAGAGAAACTTAAAACACTAGTGGATAGTATGAAGAGAAAACAATATCAACCGCTACCAGTGAAAAGGGTATACATACCCAAAGCCGGGAGCAAAGAGAAGCGCGGTCTCGGAATACCATCAACGGAAGATAAGTTGGTACAGGTAATGCTAAAGAAGATATTAGAAAATATTTATGAAGCAAACTTTATGGACAGCTCGTATGGATTTCGACCAGGAAGAAATTGTCATCAGGCGATAAACGCTCTAGATAAAGCAGTTATGCACAAACCAATTAACTATATTGTAGAAGTGGATATCAAGAAGTTCTTTGATAATGTTCAACATAAATGGCTAATGAATTGTCTAAGGGAACGAATAGCTGACCCAAATTTATTGTGGTTAATAAAACGATTTCTAAAGGCAGGAATAGTCGAAGTTGGATGTTATAAAGCAACCGATCAAGGCACACCACAAGGTGGTATAGTAAGCCCTGTATTAGCTAATATATACTTACACTATGTGCTGGACTTATGGTTTGAAAAGAAATTTAAGCCAAAAGCCAGAGGATATTTACAGCTAATAAGGTTTTGCGACGATTTTGTAGTTGGCTGCGAGAGGGAAGAAGACGCAAAAGAATTTCTAGAATTACTGAAACAAAGACTAAGTAAATTTGGGTTGGAAATAGCTGAAAATAAAACAAAAATAGTAAAGTTTGGTAAGAAAGAATGGTATCAAGCAGAAAGAGAGAAACGTAGGACGGCTAGCTTCAACTTTCTAGGATTTACACATTATTGTGGAAAAAGTCGTAATGGTAAACTTATGATGAAGCAGAAAACTTCAAAAATAAGCCTAGCCAGAAAGATTAAAGAAATCAAAGAATGGTTGAAGATGGTACGAAGTCGTATCTGTCTCAAAGATTGGTGGCAGAAACTTAAAGCCAAACTAACAGGACACTATAGCTACTTCGGAGTTAGCGGAAATTATCGGTGTTTGATTCAATTCTATCGACCGGTAACAAAGTTAGCATTTAAGTGGATAAACCGACGTAGTCAAAAGAAAAGTATGGATTGGGAACAATTTATACACTATTTAAAAGTAAATCCATTACCAAAACCAAAGGTATATGTTTCTTTATACACAGGAGCACTAGTGTGAACGCTGTATTGTGGAGCCGTGTGCGGGAAATCCGCAAGCACGGTTCTTTTGGGGAGACTATGGTTATGAGACCAAATCGCTGGTTTCAAGGTCATGAGTCTCTACCAGACCCCCTCCCTTCAGAAAGCCCTATATCTCTGCTTTTTTTGACTACTACAAAAGAAGCTTTTCTGTTGGAGACGTAAATAAACTTTGCTCTTTGTCTCCATTTTAAGCAGCAATCAAATTTTACGAGCTTCTGTCTCTTCTTCTATGGCAGTAACTTCAAACTTTTTTCCTTTAGCTTCATCTACAATTTGCTGATAAAGATTGTTTCATCACTGAGAGTTTTGCAATCAATTGCTCAGAGGTTTGCAATAAAAGTTGTTGTATTCTCATATAGTCTCCATTAACCCCTTATACTCACCACAAGTTGTTCAATCTTTTTTGAAAAATTTTCTTTGCAACCAACAAAAAAACATGATAGACTAGCTTTAGGGTTTTTTGTAATAAATAAAAATTTGAGATAAAAAATAATTTAGAAATGCCTCATAATCGATTTTTAAGCTACCTTACATGAGCAACTTAGGTCTTGGTGGTATAATTGTACCCTGAAGTCGTAGAATCGTTTTAAAACCGCATTAGCAGACCAACGTTTATTTGAGTTTTATCAGCATAAAAAAAAGATGAGAGTAAGAGCCTTTTAAAAACGCACTAATTGTATTTTTCATTAAATGTAAATATCTTAATAATATTTTGTGGCAGCCTTTCTGGACTTCTTTCTTTTTGCTGTTTAAGTTATTGTACTTTATTTGTATTTTACTATTATTTTATATTATCTATTATTATTTATTACTATTATATATATATAATATATAAGGGTTTTAGGAACGCAGAATCCGCTATACTGGCTGACTTCAGACACATAATAACTAGGAACACTTTTAGGAATAGAGGGCAAAAGGTTAGGATTCAAGCGATCTTTAGCTTCCTAGTTTCTCATTACTTATTTAGTAACCAAGGAATCAGGAATATAATTCAACCATTTGATGTCTTATCCCTTTTTAATTGAAATCATAACTTATAATAGGGTTGTGGCTCCGAAGTTAGATTGAGTAGATGGTAGATTGAATAGAGAAAATAGGGCAACTCTAAAATATTTAAAGAGCCACCCATAAAGAAAGACTTATCCTAACATTAAATTTTGCCTATAGCTAAAATCTTCAGCTCCAAGAGTGAACTTTCCTATACCACAAGCAAATGGTCCAGTTGGAATGTCAAGCCACTTATCCTCTTTTGCACCTGTAGACATTCCTTTAACTAACTGCTTTGCTTGTAAAAGTTCCTGAACTATACGCTCTAGTCGATCTCTTCCCATACTGTGGAAAATCTCAGGTAGCCTATGCCGTTGTTTATATACTCCTGTGCTTCCTGTGTGAGTAAATGGGTGTCCTGCAACAGCAGATCGTGTAATTGCATCAGTAAGACATATTTTAAGGTCTTTTTCACTAGCATTTTTAACTGTTAGTTGTATTGTTATATCTTCTAGTAGCCCTGTTTCCTGATTTCTTAGGTAAGTTCTTACAGTGCGATCAGCTAAACCATTGGCCTTCACAACTGCCCCATGAAACAAAGCATTCTGTCTTGGTGTTTCTCCTACTGCCTTAAAGATTTCTAGCCTAGCTGTATTTTCTATTGGCCAAAAAGCGTATGAGCATCTAACACCATTAACAAGAGCAGAGGTACCTCTAATTGCATCGCGTGCTTGTTCAGCAGTTAATATTGGTTTTTCTCCTTTTGGCTTTCTCATGTGATGAGCAGTAATTATCGAAGCTCCAGTACTACATGCTAAATCAGATAATAAGCACATTAGATAATCCCCTACAGCAGGATCAGCATTTATATCTGCATGGATAAATGAAGCAAGTGGATCAAATACTATCAATTTCAGATCTTTAATTTCCTCGAGCTGTTTCATTACGGATTCGAATTCAGGAGAAACTTCGACGATTTTACCACGAACATTTCTGAGTATTGTAAGTGATCCTCTGACGTTTGGCAGTGGTACAATAAATAATTTATCTTTATGTTTCAACCTTTCACACTTAGGGTCGAGTCGTTCTAAGCGGCGGTGTATCTCACTTGCATCATCTTCTGCTGAAAAAATCACTACTGATCCATGTTCAGTAACAAGTGAACCAAAGCCACACATCTGATCCTTATCACTTGCAACCTTAAGCGCTAGGTCAAGAAGAAGCATACCTTTGCCTGTATCTCCCATTGCTGCTATTATTGAAGTAACACCTAAAGGAAATAGACCTTCAACAAGAAACTTTTGCTCTGGTACCGGACCTACAAAGCGCTCTGCACTCCAATCTAAAATGTTAAGTGGCTGTTTTGTGGATCTTTTTAAACTTTTCATATTTGAAGTATCAGTAGCTGGAGTATCAATAGTAAGCAACGGAGTTGAAGCTAAAAACTCTTTGACATCTATACCTTCCTCTACACAATCAGCAGCATCCCATTTCTCAGGCTTACCTCGAGGAATTTCAAGCACAGCAAGTGATGCAACTCCGATCTCTAAAAGCTTTTTTTCAGCATTTTTTGCGTATTTATTACCTGCTTCATCATTATCTGGCCAAATGATAATATGCTTACCTTTAAGTGGTGACCAGTCTGTTTTATCAATTGGTGCGTTTGCTCCAGACATTGCTGTTGTTGCTGTGATACCTTGTTCTATCAGCGCTTCTGCACATTTTTCCCCTTCAACCAGAACAACTTTATCAGACTTTAAAATACTTGGTATGTTATAGAGAGGTCTTACTTTTGGCGCACCATACCGAGATTGTTTAACATCAAAAGGCTTATATTGCTTTTTTCCTTTAGGAGGATCAGAACGATAAATTTTTACAATGACCTGACCATTTTCATCATAATAATTCCAACTGTGGGTAATAAATTTCTCGAAGTCTTCTTCAGCCTTTGCGCATTTCTTGTTATATCCAAGACATTCACTTATAGAGGCCATCACTTCACAAAAGTCTCTCTTTGTATCTTTTCCCTGTGCACCTGCCCAAATATCAAGAACATCACCTTTCTGCCCAGTTGCAAAATCCTGCCAGAGTCCGGCTTTTCCACCAGTTAATGCTACTCTGAGGCTTTGTCCTTTGTTACCATGCACATCACCTATTCGGAATTCATCTCCATGAAAAGTTCCCCTTGGGAATAAATAAGAAAGGCATGATCTTATGTTTAATCATAGTTGTCTTTTTATTTCTTCTACATCAAATTGCTCTAATGGTTCTACAGTATTATTAAAATCATAATATTCATCATTTAAAGTATTTTTTTGTTTGACATCAGTTAAAAAATCTTGTACCATAAGTTGAAACTCCTTTTAAGATTAAGCGTTTGAAAGGTTTTTGAGTAAGGCTGTTTTGATTGGGGTCTTACTCTTTCATTATGTAAGTAAAAACTACGGTGGGGGTTCTCTTGGCAAAGCTTGAAAAGTATATTAACAAGTAAAGGAAGTCAGTTCAGGTGAAAAGTGAGGTTTTAGTATCTTCTTTCTTTTAAGGAAAAATACTCTATTATAATTCTACTACATTTTACTCACCATGTCAACCACTTAGTTTTTATTCTGTTGATATATTTAAAATAAATTAAAAAAACTAATGTTTTCTTTCTGCTATATAATTCATAATGGTGTCTTTGATAGAAAACCCTCTACTATATATATACCGGGTTTCTTATGACTTTTTCTGAAAAAATTAAAAACTTTTTTCTTTGGAGGAGTTTGGCCTACCTATTAATGATAATCTTTTCAAGCCATCTGTAAAAATGAAAAGTTTCTGAAAACGGCAATTACTTTTTGGTTCATGAATAGAATTATTAAAGATGCTTTTTATTCAAATTTTAAAGGGCATTACAGGTGCTAAAGGGTACAGTTTAAAGTGGAATCACTTTAAAACGTAATTACAGGCTTTTTGCCTACCAATGAGACATAAAGTACGAAATATAAATCTTTGTCTCTATTTTGAACTATTAGCGGTAGTTAGCTGGTTCTTTACATTAAATAACTCAGCTATATTATAGTGCATTTTTTATATTAACTAAATCTCTTAATTGATCGTTGTTAAATTCTGTAATCCAACTCTCGCCACTACTTATAGTTAGGTTTGCTAATTCCTTCTTGCTTTGAATCATCTCATCAATACGCTCTTCAAATGTACCTGTTGAAAGTAGCCTGTACACCATGACATTACGTTCTTGCCCGATACGATAGGCCCGATCTGTTGCTTGTGCTTCCACTGCTGGATTCCACCATAAATCGTAATGTATTACATGGTTTGCCGCTGTTAAATTAAGCCCTGTTCCACCAGCTTTTAAAGACACTATAAGAATGTTGGACTGGAATAAGTTTTGAAAGTCATTAATCATTGTATCACGTGCTTTTCTAGAAAGTCCTCCATGTAAAAATGGCACTTCTGATTCAAACCTTTCTTCAAGTAGCCTAGCTATAATCTCACCCATTTCAGTGTATTGAGTAAATATCAATGATTTTTCTGCAACTTCACCAATACTAATCAATATTTCCTCAAGCATCTGCATTTTACCGGATTGTTCAATACTCGCACGCTTTTTCTTGCCAAACTGTGATGGATGGTTACAAATTTGCTTTAAAGCATTGATAAGTTTAAAGATTAGTCCCTTACGTTCAATCCCTTCACTTTTTTCTATCTTCTCCATAGTTGTATCAACAACCTTTTGATAAAGCGCTGTTTGCTCTGAAGTGAGGGAACAATAACGATTGTTCTCAATTTTATCTGGTAAATCCTGAATAATGCTTTTATCACTCTTAAGCCTACGTAACATAAAAGGGCTAGTGATTTTCATAAACCTTTCTAGACAAGTTTTATCTCTTGCTTTTTCAATCGGTGTTGCAAAGCTGCTTTTAAACTGCTTAGGAGTACCAAGATAAGATTTGTTGATAAAGTCAAAAATGCTCCAATACTCAAGCAACCTATTCTCAACAGGCGTACCACTCATAGCTATCTTATGTTTTGCTGCAATAGTTTTAATTGCCTTGGTTTGTTCGGTATTAGGATTTTTTATATTTTGTGCTTCATCAATCACGAGCAAAAACCAGCGAATTTTATTAAGTTCTTTTTTATCACGACGTGCAAGACCATAGGATGTTAGAGCTACATCATAATCACTTGCCAATTCTCGATTTTGTCCGTGATAGACGAAAAGCTTTAATTCTGGTGCAAAACGTTCCATCTCTCGTTGCCAATTACTTAATATGCTTGTGGGAGCTACTACCAAGACTCTGTCCCGATCCAAAAACCCTGTATTTTTGCAACACAGAATAGCTGCTATAACCTGTAATGTTTTACCAAGACCCATATCATCAGCAATTATGCTACCAAACCCGTTTTCTATGTTCTGTACAAGCCAACTAAATCCACGTTCTTGATATGGGCGTAGTTGTGCTATTAGATTATTTGGTGTAGTAACAGGTGTGTAAGTATTAAGTTTATTAAATAAGCTTGTAAGCTGCTGGTCAAATGCTACTTTAGTTTCATTTACTTCTCCTGTTAGAGCAGCTTGCATAAGCTCTGCTTGACTTAAATAATCAGGCAATTTATCAAGTTTTTTTAATAAAGCTTCTACCTCTTTGTCATCCAAAAGGACGTACTGATCGACTATTCGCACAAGCCCTCGGGAATCTTTTAGCAATTTTTTAAATTCTGTAACGCTTAGTTTTTTATCTCCTATTGCTACTTTCCAATCAAATTTCAATAAATTTTCCAGCGTTAAAAAGCTTTCGCGATCTTCTTTTATTTTATCTTTAGTAGACAAATTAAGACTTAATTGTGGTTTTAAGATTTTTTGTAAAGATTTCGGCAAAATAACTTTGATGCCTATTGCTCTTAGTACAGGCAAGATATGCAAAAATAATGGTGCAAAATTATCTAAATTAAATGATAATGTGCTATTATCGTCAATCGACTTTTCTAGTTCAGGTATATATTCAGACAAAAGTGCAAGATCAGATAAAATACTAAGCTTTACGTTTTGATTAGAGAGTGCTTTTTCCAGCTTGATGAATGACTTCTCATCATCCAGTGATAACTGTACCTCAAGTTCAAATTTTTCATGGTGATCTTTTATCATTAAATAGAGTTTGTAAGGTTTATCTGCTAAATAAAGACGTGAAAGCCAGAGATTAATTGCTTGCGGTATTTCCTTGTTGCTAAACTCAGTAAACTTGTATGATCTTCCAGTAAAGAATAATTCAAAGATGGATTTATCTCTATGCTTATCCAGTGATGCAGGAAAGTTATCTTCTATATACCCTAAAAGGATGAGAGAGATAGCAACATTTACTTGTTCCTCTGGTTCCATAACGATTTCTTGATATTTAATCAATAGAGGCGGACAAATAGATGATATCTTGCTATGAATTTCCTTAACTGACTCATTAAACAACGCCGGAATCCACCTAATTATTACTTCTCCTCTTTTGTTTTGTAATACTTGTGGTATTAGCGCTGACTTTTCCATTAGCATATGTGCAAACTGTGAAATCATATGCATGAAGCGAAGTTCAGGGTTAAGTTTGTGGAGTAACGAACTAGGAATATCATTTAAAAATCGTGCTACATCCCTCAATACATTTCCACTGAGCCTAAATAAATTAGTTGTACCATTGCTCACTTGAGTAAGGTAATGCTGATCATCAATGAATAGTTGAAATGTTTGCCAATTCTCAATATTTCCCCATCTTTTAATAAATAGCTCCTCTTCTGATAGTTCCTTCTTAGAAGCTGGATAGTACACTAATCTTCCTGCAGGATACTTTTGCCAATGCTTATAAGCTATCTGTAAGATATTATGAAAGTTTTTTTCAAAAAAAAGTGGATTATCTGTTAAAATACTACTGATACAATCAAAAAGGTTAGGAATAGTTGATAAATCAATATCATTTAAAATTGCTTGGTTATGTATTCTAATTTTAGAACATGCCTTAAATATATCATCTATCTTTAAAATGTTTTGAGCATTTTCTAATTTTCCATTCCCAAAATCATCGATAAGTGCTGACAAATTACAATTATGAATATTAAAAATCATGAAGGGGTTTTTATCAATTTCTGCAGCAATAAGATAAATTACAGCAGCAATGTGTTTACAAGGCATAGCCCAATCAGGACAACTACAACTTGCATTCATCTCCTGCCAATTTGAAGGAAATAATTTAATCCCAAGATCATTAAGCTTATCAAACAAGCTGGCTGATAATTGTCTATTTATCAATTTAGCTAATATAGCTGGTGAAGTTTCAATAATTTGACGAATGGTCTGTTGTTCTGATGAGCTTAATTCATTGAGTATAATTTTGACTTTATATGGTTGAGGTTTTGAACCACGATATGGGTAAGATCCTGAGCTATGAACTTTAGCTGTAACTATGTGACCATTAATTTTAATACCAAAAGCTCGACCAGTATTAGCACAAGTTCTGCCACGTGGAAGACGGTTATCATAATCTATTCCGTCAAAAGACTGGAGCCACTTCTTACCCCACCATGTTCTTCCATAAATAGTCATCTTGTAAAACTATATATTTTAACCTAGATAAGCTAGATGCTGATTCTATGGACGATTTTCTCTGAATATGCAAAACTCATCTTGAACTACTACAAAATGTTAATTATAACAACAGAGAGGGCAAAAGCAATAAACACTTATATCAAAGGAAAAATTGATTAAGGGAAAAGTGAAACTTTTTAAAGGTTGTTTAATACCTTTACACCTGTGATTGTAGCACTAATGTTGTGCGATAAATGTACAGTGAAAATGTCATCAGAAGTTACCCAATTATTGAGTAGTTTTTTTTACGGCGTCAAGACTCTTGCCAGCATAGAAAATATCAGTTCCTATATAAATATCCTTATGGGCTAAAAGAAACTTCTATTGGTTGATAGAAAACAGAAAAAAACTATTTAAAAAGTATACTCAACAATATAACAAGGAAGCATAAGTTAGGAAAAGTAGTAGGCCGTTGATAAGGATTTGCCTATTTTCTCGATTAACTAGCTTTTGTATAAGTACTGATGGGTCAATATAAATGAGTAGTTCTGGGAAGCTTACTTTATCGGCTAATCTATATTAGCGTCATAGAGGATTTATATATTTCAAGCATGTTAATTATTTTTTCTGGATCATTTAGGAAACTATAGTAGACTTTACAACTCATTAATTATCACTTAACTTACCTCCTAGTAAGTTCTTGAGTTATGTATGGATAACACGTTGATAATATTAGCAGCAGGAAAAAGCAGTAGAATGAATTCACAGTACTCAAAAACACTACACCTAGTAGGAAATTTTACTCTTTTAGAGCATATAATTCACAATGCAAAACCGCTGAGTTTAAAAAGTCTATCAATTGTCATTAACAAGCCTTTTCTAAAGGAGTTAGAAAGATTTAGTACCTTAAAAGATATAATTGATAAATATAATATAAAATTGATAATTCAAGAAAATATTACAGGTACTGGCACTGCAGTTAAAATTGCCCTAGAAAGCCTGGAGCGGTTATCTGACCAAGACATAGTTTTAATACAGTACGGAGACACCCCGTTTATATCTAGTGATACAGTTATGAGAATGACTGATTGTTTAAAGTGTAATAATTTAGTTCTTCTTGGATTTAATAGTCAAGATAAGCAATATGGAAGATTAGTAATTGATGATAATGACAATGTTCAAAAAGTCTTGAAAAGTGAAGATGAAATTCTTCTTGCAAACTCTGGAATAATGGTTTCATACGCTAAAGATCTTTATACCCTAATAAAAGAAGTAAAATTTAATGATTCGACCAACGAATGTTGTCTTAATGATATAATACCCATTGCAGCAAGCAATAACTTACGTGCAGGTTATGTAGTCGCTGACGAAAAGGAAGCAATGGGGGTAAATAACAAAGAGGATTTGGTCAAAGCAGAACGTTATTTTCAGGCAAATAGAAGAAGACAACCAACCCTTCTTTCATAACTATATTTTTTTATTCATTGATCCTTAATTTAAGTTGACATTTGTTTTATACTAGTTTTATAATGCTTTTTAAGTCTTACTTGTAAGATGATAGGTGTGAAAGATTTTCCTGGTTGTAGTGAGAGGGACACATGGGAATATTAATAACAGGTGCTGCAGGTTTGATAGGATCGGCTTTAGTAGAAAAGTTAGAAAAGCAGGGTTATGAAGTAATAAGCTGCGATATTAGGTTTCGCGACAACCCACTCAGTTTTTTTTCAGAAGATATAATGCCGCTACTCGCTAAGTGTACGGGGGTTATTCATCTGGCTGCAATTTCTAGAGTTATACATGGTGAGCTTTATCCTGAATTGTGCCAAAAAGTTAATGTCGATGGTACAATCCAATTCTTAGAATTCTGCAAGTCGCTTCCGAATAAACCATGGTTTATATATGCAAGCAGTAGAGAAGTATATGGAGAACAAAAGGAACTACCAGTTGCAGAGTCTGCTAGTATCAACCCAATAAATAATTACGCCAAAGGTAAAGCATTTATTGAAGAACAAGTAATAAATTTAAAAGGTTCTAACTTTAATGTAGCAATATTACGCTTCTCAAATGTATATGGTGGTTTACTAGATCATAGTAGTAGAGTAATTCCTGCACTCTGTATCAATGCATTGAAAGGCGATCCAATTAGGATAGAAGGTAAAGAATGTGTTTTTGATTTTACCTATTTGGATGATGTTATAGAGGGTATATACTTAACTGTTAAATATTTACAAAACGAGAAATCTTCTCTTCCTGCTATTCATCTTACTACTAATAGCCCATGTACTTTAGAAAACTTAGCAAAAACAATATTAAAAGTCACGGAAAGTGATTCTAGAATTGATTTTTATCCTCCAAGAAATTTTGACGTAACTAAGTTCCATGGTGATTTTACTAGAGCTAAAGAGCTACTTGGTTGGTCTCCAAAGCATTCATTAAAAGTAGGATTAGGTAAATTTATAAAAAGTCTACAAAACAATACACAAGAATATCCTAACAATATAGATATGGTAATATATGAAAATATTAAAAGTTATTCATGGTTACCCTCCTTATTATAGCGCTGGTTCGGAGGTTTACAGCCAAACTCTTGCCCATGAACTAGCCAATAATAATGAGGTACAAATATTTACTAGGCATGAAAACAGCTTCTTACCTGATTTCCATTATACTATAGCTCTGGACTGTAGTGATTCCCGGATCTTACTGAATTTAATTAATATACCTACAACTAAATATCGTTACAAATTTATCAATGAAGAAGTAAATATAAAATTTAAAAGAATAATAGATAACTTTCAACCAGATCTTATACATTTTGGTCATCTTAATCATCTATCAATTACTTTACCAGAAGTTGCTTTTAAAGAAAATATACCTACAATTTTTACGCTACATGATTTTTGGTTAATGTGTCCAAGAGGAAGATTTATTCAACGTAATTCTGAAGATTTGTTACGGCTTTGTGATGGACAGAAGGATCAAAAATGTGCAACCCAATGTTACAAGGGGCATTTTACAGGAGATGAAGAATTCTTGAATTCAGACTTAAATTATTGGGAACAATGGGTTGCAACTAGAATGAAGCAAACAAAGAAAGTAGTGGACTATATAGATTACTTCATTGCTCCGTCAAAATTCTTAATGGATAAATTTACTCAAGACTTTAATGTTCCGATAAACAAAATTTCTTATCTTGATTATGGTTTTGATCTAAATCGTCTTAAGAATAGAAATAGGGTGCAAGAAAAAGGGTTTATTTTCGGTTATATAGGTACTCATACTCCCGAGAAAGGTGTTGACCTATTATTGAAGGCTTTTTCTCGCTTATCATCTAAAGCAAAACTTAGAATTTGGGGAGCGGCAAGGGAAGAAACTAAAACTTTAAAAGCGATTGCCGATCAGTTTCCACATGCTGTTAAAGAAAGGATAGAATGGATGGGAAGTTATAACAATAAAAATATAGTTACTGATGTATTTAATAAAGTTGATGCGATAGTTGTTCCTTCAATTTGGGGTGAAAATTCACCATTAGTAATACATGAAGCACAGCAACTGAGTGTACCAGTAATAACGGCTGATTATGGTGGCATGGCAGAATATGTAAGAGATGGAATAAACGGACTATTATTTAAGCATAGAGATACAAATAGTTTGTCAGAAAAAATGCAAGTCCTATCTACAGACCAGGAATTATACAGTGAACTGACCCAAAGAGGCTATCTTTATACTAAAAATGGTAATGTACCTTCTATAAGTGAGCATACTGAGAAACTTAACAAAATTTACCGTAATGTTATTGAAAATAAAGGCAAATCAGTGGCTACAAAACCTGGTCCTTGGAGAATTACTTTTGATACTAATCCAGATTACTGCAACTTTGCTTGTGTAATGTGTGAATGCTTTTCACCATATAGTAAAGTTAAAGAGGAGAAGAAAGCTAAAGGGATAAAACCCAAGATAATGTCAATAGAAACTATCAGGAAGGTAATTAAGGAAGCAGATGGAACACCTTTAAGGGAAATCATTCCTTCTACTATGGGTGAGCCTTTAATGTATAAAAGCTTTGATGAAATAATCAATTTGTGCCATGAGTTCGGCCTGAAGCTTAACCTCACGACCAATGGTTCTTTTCCTATTAAAGGAGCTAGAAAATGGGCTGAACTATTGGTACCAATTTTATCTGATGTTAAGATTTCCTGGAATGGGGCAACTAAAGAAACTCATGAAAGAATCATGAAAGGTTCAAAATGGGAAGTAGTGACAGAAAATTTAAAAACTTTCCTTGAAGTTAGAGATAAATACTTTAGCGATACAGGTGAAAGGTGTACCGTTACTTTACAATTAACATTTTTAGAAAGTAATTTACATGAACTTTACGACATAGTTGAGATGGCTATAAAAAATGGCATAGATAGAGTTAAAGGACATCATCTTTGGGCACATTTTAAGGAAATTAAGGATCTATCTATGAGGAGAGATGAATTAGCAATTAGTAGATGGAATACGGAGGTGGGAAGGTTATATGAACTTAGGGATAATATGCTATTGCCAAATGGTAAAAAGATAAAATTAGAAAATTTTACGATCCTTTCTCAAGAGGGTATCAAGGATTTGGCTCCAGGTGGTCAGTGCCCATTTTTAGGTAAAGAAGCATGGATAAACAATGAAGGCAAGTTTAGTCCCTGCTGTGCTCCAGATGAACTACGCAAAACATTAGGAGATTTTGGCAATGTTAATGAAGTTAAACTGGAGGAAATATGGCAAAGTAGCGAGTACCTAAACTTACAAAAGAATTATTTAAACTATGAATTATGCAAAACATGCAACATGAGAAAACCATTAGTCAATTAATGAAAGATAGTGAGTACCTTAAATCTATTAGGGTTTCCCCCTGTGAAAGGTTTCACCAATTGTCAGAAAATCCTTTGTACAAAAATAGATTTATTAGAGTTGATAAATTTCACGAGCCTGGCCTTGCACCAGTTTATGATGAGACAGGCGCTTATCACATCGATGCAATGGGAGAAGCAATTTATCGCGACAGATTTTTAAAAACTTTTGGATTTTACTGCAATAGAGCAGCCGTAGAAGATGACACAGGGTATTACCATATTGATCCATCTGGATGTAGAGTATACAAACATTCGTATCAATGGATTGGAAATTACCAAGAAGATATTTGTGTGATTAGAAAGCATGATAAGTTTTTTCATATTGATTTGAACGGCAATAGAGTTTATGAGCAAGAATACAATTATGTTGGGGATTTTAAGGATGGTATCGCTGTAGTCCATAAAGATGGTAAAGCTACACATATTAATAATCATGGAAAGTTAGTACATAATAAATGGTATAAAAAGCTTAATGTTTTTCATAAAGGATTTGCTATTGCAGAAGATAAGCATGGCTGGTTTCATATAGATATTAATGGCAATCCTGTTTACCGGCAAAGATTTAAAATGGTAGAAGCATTCTATAATGGCATGGCAAAAGTTGAAACTTTTGAAGGTGTATTAGGACAGATCGATATTACCGGAAACGTAAAGTTTAGTATTTTTGATTTAGATAAAGAATCTCAAGTGCATAAGATTTCTGCAGAACTTTCAGCCTTTTGGAAAACTTACCTCGCAAATGTTGCTATTGAACTTGATTTGTTAAATATCTTACCTGCAACTATGCCAGTTTTATCTCAAAAGTTAAATATTATCGTTCCAAATCTAGAAAGGCTGTTAAGGGCGTTGTGGGAAATAGGGTTTATTGATTACGATAAGAACAAGGACTTATGGCAACTATCATCAAAAGGTAAGTGTTTTAAGGAAATACCATTTTTGCCTAAAGCAGCAGCAATGTGGGCAAGGGTTGCCGCTGAAAAGAATTGGTTAAAAATTGCCGATATATTAAGGCAGGAGTCAATATCTTCATTTGAATCTTTTAAGGAGAAAGAAACATCAGAAGACAGGAAAATAGCGTTTTACCAAGCATTGCTAGGATATTCCAGGTTTGACACTAAAGAGTTTAATTCTAGGGTTAATATAGATGGTGCTAAAAATATATTGCTATTTGGCGTACACTCTTTATTTCTTGCTTATTCTGATATACACAATAAAGGTTCTATAGGCTTATATTATTACAACGAACATAAAGTGCCTAGGCAGGCAGTAGAAGATTTAAAAATTAAACTCATAACTCAAGAAGAATTATCAGCTACAAATTATGAATTAGGTGTCTTTTGCCGCTTTCTGCAGCATTATGATGATAATAAGGTATTGTCTTATTTAAAATTGGTAAAAAATAAAGGAATACCACGCGTTTTAGTGATAGAAACTATCCTAGATTACTACTCCCCAGTGGGAGGTTCTGTAGATATTAATGTAATGGTTGAAACAGGGGGTAAACTAAGGACATTGAGCGATTGGAAAAGAATACTAAAACAAGTAAAAGGGCTTAAAATTTTTAGTATTGTACCTTTAACAGATTATTTATCAGTTATTGACATTAGGTGTTAATATATGAAAGCATTGCAAAAAAATGGTTTTTTTATTATCAAAAATCTAGTTCCTTTAGAGTTAATAACTCAGTCTTTAAATGATATAATAAGCAAGATATCAAAGTTATCTCAAGAATTAGGTGTTTCAACTTCTGACTATTTAAACTGCACTGGAAGATGGGGTACATCATCTCAGGTAACTAGAATTGTATCTCAAGTATTAGATAAAATTATTAAAAATTATCTTGAAAAGTCACTTCAATGCCAGATACTGCAGAAAAAATCAAATGTTATATGTAAAACTGCTGATTTAATAGATGCAGTTCCCTTCCATCAGGACATCTCTTATAGCTTTAATGACCCTTATCATTTTTCTGTTTGGCTAGCTTTGAATAATGTCAATAAAACTTCAGGTGCACTACAAGTTATAGAAGATAGTCACAACTGGAAATACAGCCTCTAGTTGATTTTTGGCATCCATACTTTTTGGATCAATACTCGGATAACCGGGAAAATTATAAAATTAAGTCACTACCTATTTCAGCAGGAGATGCGATAGTTTTTGATTTACGGTTATGGCATGGTAGTGATAAGAATATAGATGCTAAAGATAGGTTTGCTTATGTTACGAGATGGGTTGTAAAAGATAAAGTCTTCCTTGTGTGCCAAAACCTCAGCCTTCAGTTTTTGGTATATTAAACTGTGGTGCATTAACAGAATTTATACTGAGAGAATACTTATCATTATTTCGTCGCCAGGAAAGTATAAAAACAAAAAATATGGAAGAACTTATTAAGAGCTGGTTAGCCTTTATTACAGACACAACTACAAATATTTCTGAGGTTAACACTGCTGAAGCTAAGCGAGATTTATATAAGCTACTTATTCTGAATCAAGCGTCAGCACTACATGATGCTGGAGACATTTCAGGAAAAATATACAAAAATTTATGGTTTTCACTGCTTGTATTTCTCAATAAAAAAGTCAATGTGGTGGAGCTAGCATTATAAATGAACAAAAGTAGAGTTGGTAGTTTCAAGTATATATTGGTGTTCATTTTGAATATCTTATCCAAGTTTAAGCTTAATGTGCTTGTAATGTTCCTGGTTGCCCTAGTAGTGGCTGTTGATTTATCTTTTAGAAAGTATTTAGTAAAAAATATCTTAGATACAGCTGTAAAATATCAAGAAGGTAATGTAATTGAAAATCTTTTATTACCTGTAAGCGCTTATGTTTGTATGGCATTACTTATTACTACTGCTTTTAGATTCTATGGCTATTTTGTTGACATTCGAATGTTTACCTCAATGCGTCAAAAAATAGCTGATATGTCTTTTTACAGGCTGCTTCAGCAAGACCATTCCTATTATCAAAACAACCTATCCGGAAGTTTAGTATATAAGGTCAGTAACTTAATGGATAGTGTGATAGAGCTAATAAGACTGCTTATAGACTGTTTCTTTAGTTATAGTATAGCATTAATCTTGGCTATTTATACTTTATCACTAGTAAATATAAAGTTTGCAATAGCTACATTCATTTGGGTGAACATTTTTATTTTGATTTCGGTTTTCAGTTTTCGGGTGCTTACCGGATTAGCCGATGATCATTCTAAACAAAGTTCACAAGTAATAGCGGGTATAGCCGACAGTATTTTAAATGTTATATCAGTAAGGTTATTTTCTCGGCAAGCGCATGAGAGGCATAAATTTTTTCAAGTATGCAAGAAAAAAACTATTGCAGAAAGAAAATTACAATGGGCATACTTTTGGCTTTGGTTTATATATGGCTATTCATTTGATATACTCCAAGCAGTAAACTTGTATTTTTTAATTCATGATTATCAATTGAACAAGATTGCAATAGATACCGTCTTGCAAGTCAACAAAAAAATTACAAAAATTGTTCAAGCTGTATCATAAAATTAAAAAATACTTCCAATTCACATTTTGTGTAACGGTACACAGATTATAGTTAGTGAATATGTTGATAAGTAAATTTCCGCTTTTTTGTACGTATAAAATTAATTTACTTATCAACATATTCACTAACCAGTTACAAAATTTGTGTAAGATACTATTTTACATAATTGGAGCGTTTTTTGATTTTAAAGCACTAAACTTTCAGCCAAACTCCTAGCTCTGTAGTTTTTGATATGATCTGGATCAAAAGCCTTCTTTGACCTTAAAACACCAAAAACAATATGGAGTAACTTACGCATTGCAGCTCCCACAATGGCCATGTTATGCTTGCCTTTCTCTTTTAACCTTTTGCAAAAAGTCATAATAGTAGGATTATGATTCTTAGCTACTATGGCAGGAAAGTACATTGCCTTACATAATGTTCGTGAACCGGATTACTTAATCTGGGCTTGGCATGTACAGACGTACCTGACGTTATATTTCGTGGTATAGCTCCAGCATATGCTGCCAATTGCCTGGCATCCTTGAAAGCTTTTATGTTAGGAACTTCAGCCAAAATAGCTACTGCTGATTCTTCTCCTATTCCTGGAATGGTCAATAGAAGTTGAAAATTTTCCAACAATTCTTTGTGTTTATTTAATAGTTCACGTAAGGAGTTTTTTATTCTTTCTATTTTTTGTTTTATGTTCATTGCAAGGTCTTCCCAAGCATTTGCAACTTCTTTAGGCAGTCTCTCTTTTTTTTCTAAGTGGTTATTTACTAATGTCAATTCATCTTTTAACGCAGCCGAGCAACGATAAAGATGCTTTAATTTCTTTAACTCAGGAGAAGGTGGTGCCCAACGAATAGGTTCCTGTCTTTGGCAATAATCGGCAATTATCTCTGCATCAGTCTGATCATTCTTTTGTCGTATAAGCTTACTTTTTGCATAAAATCTTATACAAGCTGGATTAACAACACTCACAAAATGTCCAGTATTGTGTAGAAATTCAGCTAAGGCTTCACTATAACAACCAGTAGCTTCCATGCAGGCTTTTACTTGTTCTACATTATGCTTTTGTAGAAAGCTCAGTAAACCTTGAAACCCATGATCATTATTCTTGAAACTCCTTTTCCTGGTTTCACGTTTTCCTTTGTTGCTTATGAATGAAAGAGAAACATCAAAGCGATCTTTTGATATGTCTATACCCAAAAAGTTGTTGATCATATATAACTCCATACGTTACTATTAAAATGAAAAGTAAGGCTAACCTTGTGGATACAGAATTATAACCATTTAGGTCTTTCTACGATACCGTTCAGCCTATACTTTTGAGAAGGGAACTCTTGTCTACCACACAGATTTTATATCTAAGGAGATATTCAAAGTTCTTCCCTTCTCCACCTAATGCTTAAGCTTAAAACATCAGATGCTTTTGACAAGATACAAGGAGATATCTTTATTATTGATAAGCGTAAGTACAAAGTATATTCACCACCACTTAGGGACAATTCGGGAATGCTATGGAAAATTCAAGCGTCAGGGGTGTAGATGCGTATTAACATCAAAGTCACCGGTAGTATTATACAAAGTATAGATGCTGAAAGGAAAAAAGTGGAAAAAGCAACGGTGAGGGCACTAAACAAAACAGCACTATGGGTAAGGTCACAAACTGTCAAACAAGTTAGCGAAGAAAAACAAATACCAAAAAAAGCAATGAGAAAAAAGTTAAGTGTGGATAAAGCAAATAGAAAGCGCTTATGGTCAGTAGTAAAGCTCAGTTCGCAGTGGATAGGAGTAGCAAAACTTGGGAGTATAAAACAGACAAAGATAGGAGCAAAAGTAGGAAGCCGTACGTATGAAGGAGCATTTATAGCAACAATGAAAAATGGTCATATAGGAATCTTCAGACGAAGGTATACCACGTCTTTGCCAATAGATGAAATTAAAATAAATACCCATGCTCGGGAAACAATGAAAGAGTTAGTCTCTAATGAATTAGAGAGAGTATTTGAGAAGTATTTTGACCATGAACTTAATTTTATTTAAGAGCGTATGTTTTGGAGAGATCTACATCAGAAGATTTGTAAAACGCTAAAAGAAGAAATCCCAGCAATACAAACGTGCGAAGTGTATCCAGCAATACGTAGGGAAATAATAGCGCCAGCAGCATTTGTAGAGCTTGCAAGTTTAGAACCAGGGAAAGATCCGGGGACTGAGGAATTAGCGTTGAGGGCAAGATTTGAGGTAAGAGTGAGTGGTAGTTGATGGAACAGTTGAGGATTCTCAGGTAGTGGTAAGGTCACTGGCAGCGGAAATTGCAAGGGTAGTGAATAAGAATACTTGGGACGTGGAAAATGTTTCAGCAGGTGAATTTATATCAGCAGGAGGGGATGATTTTAAACCAGAGTTGGATGCATATTTGGTGTGGTTGGTCGAATGGGTTCACGAGCTACATACAGGTCAATCAATGTGGTTAGAAACTGGTATCATACCACATACAATAAGTGTTGGCGAAAATGTTAGAGCATAATTTTGCAATTTCAGAGCTGAATAGGAAGTTAGCGAACATTATTCGTATAGGTCTAGTTAAAGAAGTAGATTATGAAAAAGCAAGAGTGCGGGTAAAAATAGGGGAATTTTTAACGGATTGGCTTCCGTGGGTAACGGCAAGAGCAGGAGAAGATAGAAGTTGGTTTGCGCCGAATATTGATGAGCAAGTAATAGTATTATCGCCATATGGAGAGTTGTCATTAGGGGTAGTATTACCAGCAATATATCAGGAGAAATATCCCCCTCCGGAGAATAAAAAGGAAATAAATAGTGTAAAATTTCAAGATGGGACAAAGTTATCATATGAGCAAGAAAAGCACCATCTTAAGATAGATGTAGTGGATAAAATAACGTTGAAAGTAGGAGAATCAAGTATGAAGATTACCAAGAGAGGCATAAAACTCAAAGCAAAGAGAATCGACCTTAATTAAGTATGGCTAAAGCTGTGGTTTGTATAGGGGATTATTGCAGTGGAATACCAGCACATGTTTGTATGAGTGGAAGCAGCGATGTTTTTGTAAACGGTAGATCTGTGTGTCGAAAAGGAGATATCTTAACTCTAGGGGAGAAACTAACTCAGGGATCAAATAGCGTATTTGTTAATGATATTGGCATAACAAGAACAGGTGACTTGGTATCGTGTGGTTTTCATGTGATGGGTGATAGCAAAAATGTATTTGCAGAATGAGAGGCATGAATGCTAGCACGGGAAAGGAATTGGAAGGATTAAACCATCTAAAGCAATCGATAGTTGACATACTGACCACGCCGATAGGATCACGTGTTATGCGAAGGGATTATGGGTCAAGACTACTTGAATTAGTAGATAAGCCAATTAATAGGGATTTAACTTTGGAAATCTATGCAGCAGTAGCAGAAGCTCTACAAAAGTTGGAGCAAAGATTTAAGTTAGAAAAAGTAAAAATTACAGAAGTGAAAGAAGGAAAGGTCAATATTTCATTAGATGGTATTTATCTACCAAATGGGAAAAATATTCATTTTGATGGGATTATGGTATAGAGATGGAGCAGCCAAATATTATCGAACCACTGAACTTTGAAGAGATTTTTTCCCGGATGAAAGAAGAATTAGTAAGTCGTGATGAAAGTTTTACGGCATTAGTAGAAAGTGACCCAGCAATAAAGATTTTAGAGGTAGCAGCATGGCGAGAACTTTTGCTGAGAGAAAGAATAAACGAAGCGGCAAGGAGCAACTTACTGAAGTTTGCAAGGGGGGAAGAACTTGATAATTTAGCTGAGTTTTATGGAGCAGAGAGGCAAGATGGAGAAGAAGATGAACGATTTAGAAAAAGAATCAAGGCAAAAATAAAAGGCTGGTCAACTGGAGGAAGTAAAGAACATTATCGATATCATGCACTCTCAGCAGATAGAAGAGTAAAGGATGCGCTGGTTGAATCAAAAGTGCCAGGGAGTGTAGAGATCTCGATTTTATCCACGGAGTTATCCACAAATGGCATAGCATCTGAAGAACTACTTGATATTGTAAGAAAGCGAGTCACCAGGGATGATATAAGGGTATTGACAGATACGATAACAGTAGTTGGTTGCAATATTATTGAAATAGATATCCACAGCAAAATTAGCATTAAAAGACCGGATATTATTGAAACGGTGAAGAAGAAATTTATCGAAAAATTTGAAGCAACGAAAAGATTGGGATGGAAGGTGACAAAATCATGGATCATAGCAAATCTATTTGTAGAAGGGGTAGAAAACGTGGAATTAATAGAGCCAAGAAAAGATGTTGTGGTACTGGGGAATGAGTGCGTTTGTTTAGGCAAGCTAGAAATCGAATTAATGGGCAAAAGCTAATGTTACTTCCACCTAATAGCACAAAAGAAGAAAGAGCCATAGTAGAGGCTATCGATTACAAAGTTGATCCAAGCAGGATAAAAGGATTTAAGTTTAATTCTAAAGATGAAATACTACCGTGGATAATAGAAGAATATGGATTGGGGGAAATTCTGCGTTGGGTAAAAGACAAAGGAAAGGCGATAAGAGAAGGAATAAAATTTCAAAGACTGCGTGGCACACCTGCCTCACTGAAAATAGCATTAAAGTGGGCAAATATAGAAGATATTACGATCATTGAAGAGCCACCCGGTAAACACTTTTTTGAGTTGCAGGTAGGGATAAGAGATGTTCCGAACGACTTCTTCGTGGATGCAGTAGTAGAACTAGCAAAACTATCATTGCCAGCAAGATCGAGGCTAATGAGGCTTTTCAATGACCACTATAATATTGGAAGATTTATTTTAGATGAAAGCTTTTTTGGCAGCTTATTATCAGACTACTCTGGTACAAAGATCGAAAAAGATGGACCAGTGTTATCATTTGGGAGAGTAAATTTTTTCAGGTCTAGTGGTCCAGTTGTTAGGATTATAGAGAACTATCTACGCAATCATTATGAACAAGCTTTGAGCAATGATATATATCGCCTAGATGTAGCAATACTTGGAGAAACCGAGCCTCATACTAAGAACTATAACGGTATTTATGAAAGGAATCATGTGTGGTATAACTTCAAAGCGCTATATCCGCTACCACAGAGCTTATTACCGGCAATTAAGTTTGCTATAAGGCACAAATAGTATTATCAGATAGCTGGAACTTAGGGGAAATAAACGCATGTTTTCCGGTTACTAGTATAGAAGAGGAAGGGGATAAATTTTTATTGGGAAGTAGCAAACTATCTGAACAACTGTGGAATTTAAAATATAAACCAGTTTTAGAAAGGTTTAGCGTTACTCACCACTACAAGGTAGAAGATTTTACCAACCAGAAAGTTATAAGATTTGGTTTAGCAGAACACAATGTTCATTTTGAAAGCGATTTAGATTCAGAGCAAAAGGATTCAATACATGAGTTAGAAAGGTACATTTTAGTGTTTTACCCAGGTGTACTAACATGGCACGAACATCGACATTTGAACAGAAGTTGGGAAGAAAAACAGGTCGTATGTTTAATGAGTTAAATACATATACTTATATCTTCATACACTACATTAATATTCGGTAAAAATGTGTGTTTTTTGAAAAAAAGAAGTTGCTTTCCCATGCCAAAACAGCTATAAATTAGGTAGGTGTAGGTAAACAAAAAAGATTTACCAAACGCTAGAAGTTAGGAAGTTTTATAGTGAGGTACATCATGTGGATTAGTCAAGAAGAAAGGGATGATTTTAATGAATTATTTCAAGAGTTGCTTGCAGGCAAATTGTCTAAAAAGCATATAAATAGAAAAAATGAAAACGGTGAAACAATGTTGCACCGAGCAGCAAAAATGTCGACGAGAAAAAAAGTAAACTGGCTGATATGGGAAGGAGCAGATGTAGATGCAAGAGATAACGAAGGTTATACACCACTGCACTCAGTAGCGCTTGGAATGCGTCTGGAAAACGTAAAAGAATTAATAGAAGCCAGAGCAGATATAAACGCAACCGAAGAAGATGGAAATACGGCACTACATCTAGCGTGTATGGTAGGTGGAAAAAAGATAGTAGAAGAGTTAATAAAAGCAGGGGCAGAAATAAACCTGGTAAGTATATCAGGATTTAGCCCAATGTATTACGCAAGTGATGAAGAGACAAGGGAGGTATTAAAGAAAAAAGGAGGAAAAATAGTGAACAAACAGAGGGAGTTAATGGAAAAAATAAGTAAGGTATCGGAAAAGCAGGTGGTAAATGGTGGAAAGAAGCTAAATGATGTGGAGGAAAGGGCTGTAGATGTTTGCAGACTTTTTGTGAGGAAATAAGAGGCTAAATATATGGAAAAAATAGAAGAGAAAAGCTGGCAACAGCAGGAGAGGAATTGCTATTATTTAACAGATTAAATATATAGATTTATATCTTAATATAATATGCTGAAAAAATGTGTATATTTTGTAAAAAAAACTTGCTTTTTATGCCAAAACAGCCCTAAGTGAAAAAGTAGCTGGTAAACAAACAAAGTTTGCTAAGCGCTAAAGTGAGCCAAATTGGAGCCACTTTATATTGCATTAATAGCTGAGGAACTTATGGTAAAATTTAGTAAGAAAGAAAGAGAAGAATTTAATAAGTCGTGGAAAGAAGTATTAGATAACTCAATAGAAAATATTAACAAAAAAGACACAAAAGGAAGGACGATACTACATTACGCGGTGGGAATGCCAGATCCGAAAAAAGTGAAATTATTAATCAAAAAGGGAGCAGATGTAGATGCAGCAGATGCCGGGAAATATAGACCACTACACCTAGCAGTGATGGGGCAACGTCTAGAAAATACAAAAGAGCTGATAAAGGCAGGAGTCGATGTAAACGCAGTGGAACGAAGTAGCAAATTTGCCGCGTTACACCTTGCGTGCATGGTAGCAGAGATAAAAATAGTAGAAGAGCTAGTAAAAGCGGGAGGGAATGTGGAACAAAAAGATAAATTTGGCAAGACCCCAATGGATTATGTGAGAAATAATAAAGAGATAAAAGAAGTGTTAGAGAACGTAAAAATGGCAAATAAACAGAGGGAATTTATAGAAAGAATAAGAGTTGTATCGGAAAGTACAGCAGCAGGTGTGATAGTAGCAAAAGAAGAGGTGAAAGAGCTAGAAACTATGGATGAAAAAGTGCTATGAGCCGCAACTTTTTTTTAAATTCAGAAGCTAGGATGGAAGGAATAGAAAAGAAAGTATTGAATTTAGAGAAAAAAGCGTTGGAAGAGCTGAGAAAAATATGGAGGAAGGTCTTTGTGGAAGAAGCGCCTAGAAACTCAAAGAAATATTTGATACCAAGATTGGCGTATAGGTTGCAGGAGAAAGCGTATGGAGAAATATCAAGAAAAGGAGCAAAAAGACTAAAATACCTGGCAGATCGGCTAGAACAGGGAAAAAGGATAAGTAGCGATAAACTGCCAGCAGTAGGAACGGAGTTGATATTAGAAAGAGGTGAAGAAACGCATGCAGTGATGGTAACAGATAAGGGTTTAATCTACAGAGAAGAATTTTTTACGTCATTATCAGCGGTAGCCGGAAAAATAATGGGAATGAGCTACAACGGTCCTTTATTATTTGGGATGCGTGATAAAAAGGTAAGTTGAGAATGCTAAAAGAGGTAAGGTGTGCGATATATACGAGAAAATCAAATGAAGACGGGCTAGAGCAGAAGTTTAATAGTCTTGATGCACAGCGAGTAGCATGTAAAAAATATATAAAAAGCCGAGAAGGGTGGGTAGCATTAGCCAAAAAGTATGATGATGGAGGCTATTCAGGAAGTAATTTAAATAGACCAGCGATAAAGGAATTATTTGAAGATGTAAAAGCCGGAGAGGTAGACTGCGTGGTAGTATACACGTTGGACAGGTTATCAAGGGAAACGAAGGATTGCATAGAAGTAACGTCATTTTTTAGAAGGCACCGGATAAGTTTTGTAGCAGTGACGCAAATATTTGATAACAACACACCAATGGGAAAATTTGTACAAACAGTGTTATCAGGAGCGGCACAGCTAGAAAGAGAAATGATAGTAGAGAGAGTAAAAAATAAAATAGCAACATCGAAAGAGGAAGGATTATGGATGGGAGGGAATGTGCCACTAGGGTATGATGTAAAAGAGAAGGAATTAATAATAAATGAAAAAGAAGCAAAAGTAATAAAGCATATATTTGAGAGATATATGGAGCTGAGATCAATGGCAGAATTGGCAAGAGAGTTAAACAGAGAAGGATATCGAACGAAAGCAAAATCAGATATCTTTAAAAAGGCCACAGTGAGGAGAATAATAACAAATCCGATATATATGGGAAAAATACGGCATTATGAGAAGCAGTATAAAGGAAAGCATGAGGCAATAATAGAAGAAGAAAAATGGCAAAAGGCACAGGAATTAATAAAGAATCAGCCATATCGAGGCAAAAAATATGAAGAGGCGCTACTAAAGGGGATGATAAGATGCAGATGCTGCAAAGTAAACATGACGCTGACATACTCAAAAAAAGAAAATAAAAGGTATCGATATTATATATGCAATAACCATTTAAGAGGAAAAGGTTGCAAGTCGATGAACCGAACAGTAGTAGCCGGAGAAGTGGAAAAAGAAGTAATGAAGAGAGCGGAATGCTTATATGAGAATTGGGAAAAAGGGGCAAAAAAAGAAAAATGGGAAAATTTAAGTTTTGGAAAACAGAAAGAAGCAGTGAAGAAATTAATAAAAACAGTGTGGGTAAGAGAAGATGGAATAGAGGTGTGTTCTGAGTCAGAGGAAAAATTTATACCAATGAATTTAAAGAAGAAAGGAAACAAATGCACAGTAGTGGAACCAGAAGGAAAAACAAACAATGCGCTACTGAAAGCAGTGGTAAGAGCCCATCTTTGGAAACGTCAACTAGAGGAAGGAAAATATAGAAGTGTGAAAGAGCTGAGCATTAAAATTAATATAGGTACAAGACGTATACAACAAATTTTAAGATTAAATTATTTAGCACCAAAGATCAAAGAAGACATAGTAAATGGGAGACAACCGAGTAATTTGCGGTTAGTTGATTTAAGGGAAATACCGATGCTATGGAGTGAGCAAATGGAAAAATTTTACAAATTAGCGTCTTAAAAATCACACAATTAATACGTTATTAACGCAACTAACTTATAAAACAAACATTATACGAAGGGAAATACTATGCCAGTAAAGAAAAAAGAGCGTACTGATAAATTATGTGGATTAACAGAAAAAGAGAAAGGTAAGTTTGATACTCTGAAGCAAGAAATAGAAAATCTAGGGAAAAAAAAAGTCCTTTATGTTCTGGAGAAGGACGAAAAATGAGAATAGCATTGCTGAAAAATTTAATGATGATACATTACAGAAAATTTTAACAACAAAAATACCTTATAGTGAAGAAGGGAGGAAAGGAGTATTTACGCTACCGTGTTATGCTATATCTCTTAAGAATAATCAAGCTTTTGAGACGTTTTTACAAGAAGCAGCAAAACGAAAATTTTTAAAAGATCTTCTGAATGACGAATTAACCGGAGGAATTCTGGGTGTTCAAAAAACAACCTACACGGTACTAGCATACTGTATTTCAGAGAAAAATAGCAAAGCTGTTAGGGCAGTTTTAGAAGTTTCTAAAGAAAACGGTATTTTGAAAGAAATCCTCGACCAGAAAATGATAAAAGAAAAAGCAAATAGCCAGAAGATAAGCTATACACTAATTGATTATGCTAATAAACAAAATTGTAAAGAAATTGTAGCAACTCTCAAGGAATTTAAAGAAAGTCTTAATATAGAAGTTAAACCTGTAAGTGGTAATGCTGAAACTAGCTGTGAAGATATCAATAAAGACTGTGAAGATCTTGAAATACATGAACCTATGCTTGCAAGCAGTGAAGAAGCTAAAAATATTTTAACAAAAGATGATATAGATCAGACACAAAGTTCCAGTATTTCTACAACCACTTTTACTGAAGTTGTGAAAAGAGATCAAACGCAATCGTGCTCTCATAGCAAATCTAGAAGTGCTGAGAACGGAAAATCATTAACAGAAATAAAGCATAAAAGAAAATTAATCAAAACTGATACAGAATCAAGAGAGAAGTTGACAGATAATTTAACATGGGAAAGTAAAGCTACAGCTCAATTGCGTGGAGATATTAATAAAGATAGCGAGCTAATATTTGAAACCAGTGAGAAAGCTCAAAATGCTTTAACAGAAGAAGAGCCTGATATCCCATCTCCAACTGAACTATATTTTGATAGTAAAGGAAATTCTGTAGACGAAAAATCATCAAAAAAGGCAATTCAACCAATTGTAGCTGGTGTTGTTGGTGCAGTGTTATTGGCAAGCGGTGTTGCATTGTATATCATGAAAATGCCTGTAATAGAAGCGGTTGTGGGAATAGCTGGATTGGTGTGTCTGAGCTTTGCGTTGTATAATGTGCTAAAGCCCAGCACAAAGCTAGAAAAAGTGGAAAGTGTGGAGCAGCCTATTCAGTCTTCTTTGAATCTAGCATAAAAGGCTATGCTCAAAAAATCATAAACAACAAGATAACTTCTTTAGAAGATTTCTTAAACTATTAACTAAGAATTACCTCCGTTAGTCCTGCTGCTATTTTTAACAATAACTTGACGTGTATAACCTATAGAAACATCCTCCCTTTTTTGCTTATATCAATTCATACAGTCCTTTTTCTTGGTATAGAGAGTTGAGATACCGATACATCTGTCACTTTTGTATTTATACTGCTTAACATATTTACAACTTCCGTACTTCCTCCTTCTCTAGCGAGATCTAAAGGCGTTTCACGTCCATTGTTTTTAGTATGAATGCTAGCTCCTTTGTCAATTAAAAACTTTACAGTTTCCAAATTACCATTAAAGGCAGCATAGTGTAGGAGTGTCCAACCCTCTTTATCAATATCATTAACCTTTCCTCCTCCTTTATTTAGAAGAAGTTCCATAATGCCTTTATATCCATCATCTTTACCATAATGAATTAAATCTATAGGCTTTTGACCATAAGCGTTTTCAGCACGAACATTAGCCCCATTAGCAACCAAAAGTTTTGCTATTTCCAACTCACCACCAAAGGCAGCATAGTGTAGAGGTGTCCAACCGCTGTTATTGGTATCGTTAACGCTTATCCCTTCATTTAAGAAAAACTCTACGATATTTTTGTTCCCTTTCTTAACAGCAATGTGTATAGCTTTTTTACTACTAATTTCTCTAGCATGAATATCAGCCCCATTTCTAATAAGCTCTTTAACCTTATCAAGGTTATTTTGTTCTACAGCATAAAATAGCTTGCTATTTAAATCTTTCTCTGCTGCAGTAAGTTTAGATGTGTGCATAAACCCTCCTAAAAATATTATTATTAAAATAAAAAAAATAAAGTAAAACCTTTTTGAAGCAGTAAAAACCATACCAACGTTTTTGTCTACAAAGCTTAGTACTATCCAATTTGTGCTCCATTTTTTCTTGTATATCGTACTTGATCTGCCCATTTACCATTTTGTAATTTTTCTTCCTGGACAATTCTTGAAGATGGAGCAGGCTTTTCGAAGTACCCACGTTCAATAGCATCATAAACTGAGTGATAACCAAGTGAGCAATTTTTTCCTATTTCTTCTCCACAATCTTTTAATTTTTTCAACATCCCTTGATCTCTTGCTTCTACCCTAATCCTGTTTTCATTTTGCTTATCAGAATACAATCTAACTTCTAATTCTCCAAAAGAGGTACAGAAAATCAATGCTATATTACTATTGGCTGTAAGGTCTGTGTAATGCCTTTTACCATTTTGCGTTATAATTTCCACCTCACTTTCACCAATCTTTACTATATTTCTTTCATATCCTGCATTTTCATGAGTTAACCATAAACTTCTCGCTCCATCGGTGATCTTTGCAATATCTATTTTGCTCTCCTCCGAATATTCTAAGTAAAGAGTAGTATTACCTATTGCTATATCATTCAATTTACTAGTGGTTGCACTTTTCGCAACTTTAATAAACCTATGGGCATCATTAATGTAACCTTCAAAAGCTTTTATCATATTGGCTTTGTGATCTTTGCATTCTAATCCCAGTTCATTAATTACATCAATGCTCTCTGGGCTACCAAACACTGCTCCTTTTGATACCAATTGACATATTATACCACTAGCAACCTTAGGATACTTTTCTAATTCACTAATTCTTTTTATCACATAATCTGTGAAACTATAACCTTCAAAAGGTGAAGGAACGGTGAAACGATAATTAAGTCGCACTCCAGACTTGATAGCTATCTTCACGAATTTTTCCAATTGATTTATGTCTTGAATTTCAGATAAAATACCTAAGGATCTACTTAGCTTTTCCTTCTGAGCTGGTATTATATTACCCCACAAAACCCCAGATTTAGGTAAGAATTTTTTCCTTTCATACGTGAACTCTTTTGCTCCCGCTTCCAAAAGTAATTTCTTTATTTCATCAGCAGCTTGAAAGCCGGAAAAAGCATTTTTTACATGTTCCAGCACTTCTGACTTTCCTGCTATGTCCCGAGTATTTAAAACTACTTTTAGGTCTTTATTATTCTTATGTTCATGTAAAAACTCCTCTAGATCTTCGAGAAACTGAAATAGAGTGAGTGTAACAATATAGCCTAAATTGCCTTCTTTGTAGCGATGTTCATTAAGTATATTATTTAATTCTTTTCGCAACTTTTTTTGATTGTCAGTAAAAAAACACCTTTCAACATGGTAATTATGATTATCAACTGCAGTTTGTTGTGGAGTTTTCCCTTGTCCATCACATATATTGGGGTCAGCATTTCCCCTTAAGAGAGAATATATATTTTTATCATAGCCCATAGCAGAAGCGCGATGCAAAGGTGTTTCTCCTTTATCATCCTGTATATTTGGACTGGCTCCTGCTTCTAAGAGTAAATTTATAGGTCGGTCTTCTTGACGGTAAGATGCACCTATATGAGCTCCCGCAATCGCATGCAATACTGTTGACCCAGATTCTCCTCTTTTGACATTTAGAACGGCTTTTAGATCTGGATTGCCTCTATTATTTTTTAAAAATTCTTCAAGCTCATCGACCTGACCATTATCATAATCAAAAAGAGCACCTTCATCATGCCATTCTAGATACTTTAAAACATTTAGTAACTCTATGTTTAACTTCTTTTGACTTTCTGTGAGATTATGATCTAAAGCGGACCAAACAGATACCTGTTTACTCAGTGAATATTTACTATCCATTAAAGACGGTGGACTATTATAACTTCGAAATGACGATATGGTTGATTGAGTATACCAAGAATCCCCCTGACTAAACATTTCATCTATGTCACTCTGTGAATGTCCTTGCTTTCGTAAAATTTCTAACCGATCATTAGATGGTGGAATCTGCAACAGATATTCTATAATCAACTCATATTGATCATCAAACGATCCGCCTATTTCTGACTGCCCTTGTCGAGTATTTGATTTCTCTTCTAGCTTTTTTAATAGCTCTTTTTTTTCGCTTATTTCTGCTCCACTAAAAACCTGCTCAGGCCTTGAAATATCTCTAGTTAACATACTCCCCCCATTCTACAAAGATATTATGTACATCACATAGCACAAATAAAAACTAATGCAAGAATAATTTTTCTAACTTTGATATTTTTTAGAGATCTGTGTTTTCTTTCCTTCTATACCCATTCTAACTTCATAAACTTCACTGACATTGTGAACCTGCTATTTGGTTCTTTTTAGCTATATAACAAGCTACCCTGCAAAATTTTTGTCAGAGTCCCAATTTCCTTGTGTCATTACTGCTCCTTCTAAAAAAACACTTTTATTATGAAAATTTTTCTTTCTTCTTCTCTTGGGTAAGGTCAATTTTTTCCTACCATGAACCCACAGTTTGCTCAATGATCCTATTAGAGAGAAAGAGCCTGATCAATTACTCTTGTTACCCTTGGTTCACTTAATTGACACCCATGCTTAAATGCAATTACTCCTAACTTAGGAACATCATCTCTCTTTTCAACATTTTTTAAATCTACAAAGTTTTTCAGAGTTATTCCTCCATTTCCTAGCTTTTCTTTAAAATCATCCCTGTGAACAACTTTAAAAAAGTTTTCTATACCAGCAAATGTCATTGTTTTTATATCACATTTATAATGTGCTGATAAAGCATCAATTAGCGGCTTATGATTGTGCAGAAAAATTTCTTTTTTCACTTCATTAGCTTTATTAATTAAAATATGAGCGTATTCTGGATATTGCTCTTTTAGGTTATCGTGATTATCAATCTGATTCTGTATGTCTGCATTCCTTTCCCACACACTAATTAGTTCATTAATATCACTTTTTTTCAAAAAGGAATGTAGTTCCTGACTTTCTTTTTCAATCTTTTTGACTTCTTTTTTACAGTTTTGAAGATGTTGTGGATAACTACTGTGTAGATCGTGCAAATCACCTATCAATCTATTCTTTTCTTCTAAGTTCTTTTGACTAACATACAGATCAGCAGCTTCTAGTTTTGTTACGTAATTTATTAGAGCTTTCACTGTATCTATATGGCCATTTCGATCAGCAAAACGCAGAGGTGTATCTCCATTACTATTCACTGCATTAACATCTGCCCCTTTTTCTATTAGAAGTTTTACTATCTCTTCATGGCCATAAGCTGTATGTAATGGAGTACCGTCACTATTTCTTGCGTTAACATTAGCACCTCCTTGTATTAGAGCTTTCACTATATCTATATGGCCATCTCGAGCAGCAAAACGCAGAGGTGCATCTCCATACTTATTCACTGCATTAACATCTGCCCCTTTTTCTATTAGAGCATTTACTACCTCTATACCACCTTTGCTAGCAGCCCAATGTAAAGGAGTCCTTCCCTGTCTATCTTTTGCATTAATCTCTGCTTTTTTGTCTATTAGAGTATTTACTACCTTTCCGCTAGCAGCATAATGTAAAGGAGTCCTTTCCTGATTATCTTTTGCATTAATCTCTGCTTTTCCTTTTATTAGAGCTTTTACTGCACTTGTACGATCAATTAGAGCAGCCCAATGTAAAGGAGCCCTTCCCTGATTATCTTTTGCATTAATCTCTGCTTTTCCTTTTATTAGACCATTTACTACATTTATATGACCAACTTTAACAGCCCAATGTAAAGGAGCCATTCCCTGATTATCTTTTGCATTAATCTCTGCTTTTCCTTTTATTAAAGCTCCTACTACTTTAATGTTTAATAGTTTGTCTAGGAAAGACTCTATAATATTTTTGCATGCTTTAATATATATAGGTTCCTCACTTCCGGTTTCTCTAGCATGAATATCATCCCCCTACATTTGAGCATTTACTACCTTTGTATAACTTCCGGTAGCAGCCAAATGTAAAGGAGTCCATCCCTGTTCATCTTGTGCATCAACATTTTTTCCTCCTTTTATTAGATCATTTATTTTACCTACATTGCCATTTTTAACAGCATAATGTAAAGAAGTCCATCCCTGTCTATTTCTTGGTACGTTAACTAAGTCCTTCATATTGTTACTAATATTGTTACCATCTGAGTTAAGTAAAGCAAGAGTTAAAGCCTTACCGCCAGCTAAGAACTCTACTAAGCCATTTGGACCTTGGCCACCAATATTACCATCTAAGTTAATTTTAGTATAACCTAAAAGCTTACTGTTAGCTAAGGCCTCTACACCTTTGTCACCAATATTGTTACCATCTAAGTTAATTTTAGTACAACCTAAAAGCTTACTGTTAGCTAAGGCCTCTGCACCTTCGTCACCAATATTGTTACCACTTAAGTTAAGTGAAGTAAGATTTGAAAGATTCCCATTAGCTAAGGCCTCTGCACCTCCGTCACCAATATTGTTAGACTGTAAGTTAAGTGAAGTAAGATTTGAAAGATTACCATCAGCTAAGGCCTCTGCACCTCCGTCACCAATATTGTTAGACTGTAAGTTAAGTGAAGTAAGATTTGAAAGATTACCATCAGCTAAGGCCTCTGCACCTTCGTCACCAATATTGTTACCACTTAAGTTAAGTGAAGTAAGATTTGAAAGATTCCCATTAGCTAAGGCCTCTGCACCTCCGTCACCAATATTGTTAGACTGTAAGTTAAGTGAAGTAAGATTTGAAAGATTACCATCAGCTAAGGCCTCTGCACCTCCGTCACCAATATTGTTAGACTGTAAGTTAAGTGAAGTAAGATTTGAAAGATTACCATCAGCTAAGGCCTCTGCACCTCCGTCACCAATATTGTTAGACTGTAAGTTAAGTGAAGTAAGATTTGAAAGATTACCGTCAGCTAAGGCCTCTGCACCTCCGTCACTAATTTTGTTAAACTGTAAGTCAAGTGAAGTAAGATTTAAAAGATTATCTTTAGCTAAGTTCTCTGCACCTCTGTCACCAATATTGTTACTACTTAAGTTAAGTAAAGTAAGATGTGAAAGATTCCCACCAGCTAAGACCTCTGCATCTGTGTCATCAATATTGCAATACCGTAAAGAAAGCTTTGTAATGTATGTCCTACTCCGTAAAAAGATTACCAATTCGCTTGTATTTATTGTGGTGTGAGATAATGCTAAAGCGTCACCTTCGACATATTGAGAAAAGTCCATTTTACCCTCCATATTAATACTATCATGTAACATATAAACATTACATAATAAACATGCTAATGCTAACGCTATCATAAGACAGCTAAACTATAAGTCAACCACTTTTTTAAAAAATATTTTCAATAAAAATGTAAGCCAATTAGCATCACAAAAAATCTAATTATTGACTTTTTCTAAAAACATAAAATAGTACGTATATTTGTGAGAGCTTTTTACGTAAAAGGGGTGTTTCAAAAATAAAAGCGTAAAATTGTTACAACAAAGTTAGGCAAATCAGTTCGTACCTAAATGTGGCAAAAGTAGGCTAAAATAGCTGACTTCGCGATATAGTAAAATTATTATAAATAAAAGTTCGCACGGATCTAGCGGTAGAGCAAGCCATCCCAAGAAAAACACTTCTCACCGCGCTTGGTTTTGAACGCTGGAAATAGTTATTTTACTTGAGATTTTAATAATATATTTTGTTGAATTAATATTGATTTACTTGCGGAAGAATAATTAAGACAAGCTCATGACGAAACAAAATTTAAAATAAATAAAATATCATGTATTGAGCCTATTAAGAGGCTTGTATCAAAAGTTATTCAAGCCTAAAAAATTTTTCTAAAATAGTGATTGACAAAATTTAGAGATAGGATATCTTGCCTAAAATAGTATTAAATTACTGTAGTGTATGTTAGGTGTACCAGTTTTCATGTTTTTCCATTCATAGAGGGGTAATTATGCTGCGTTCAGATATTCCAAAAGTTTTGTTTTCGTCTATTAAAGATGATGATCCCTATAGAGCATCTAAGCTTTTTCAAATTGAACGTTGGTGCTATGCGAATTGGGATTTGCACAAAATGGCTGGTAAAAAGAGACACAATTTTCTTGCGCAGGTGTTATCTAATGAGGATTGTTGGAAAAAAGTAGATAATTTACATCAAGTTAAACTTGATAGGCAGGTGATAGGTAAAAAGCTGATAATGCCAGGCAGTCCCTTTAGTAACCCTAGCTATGAAATTGCCTGTAGGTGCTGCTTAGAGGAAGATATTATTGCTTTATTTGAGGAAAGAAAAAAAAGATTATCAGCTCAAGGTAAAAGTAGTCTGTTGGAGTATGGTCACTTAGTTAAATCTTTAACAAGCGACCTTTTAACAGGTTTTTGGTCACATTTTGTTAGCGGTTACATCTCTAAACTAAATCTAGATGGTCGTCATCCATATGAATATGGACTTAAATGTGCTATAGATTTGAAACAAGCGGAAGCAGTAGAATTCTTCTGGAATAAAATAAAGTCATTACCTGAAGATGAAATGGGCTCACAGAAAAAGGATGAAATCTTCATGAAGACAGCAGTGTATGCAGCAGGTAGTCGTTGTAATAGTTATCCTGAAATATTCGAGTTTTGTTTTAGTCAAATAAGTCCTGATAAATATCCAGAACTTCTAAAAAGAGACTTAGCTGAAAATGGTTATTATGGTAGTTTGAGTACACTACAGGGTGCACTTCGCTTTGATAAATTTCAGGAATTATTTGATTGTTTAAAGCCAAATGATGTTCCAGAAGATGATTATAATATCTGGTTAGACATGGAAATCAAAAAACATTCAGAGCCTTATGTAAGTGAAAGTGTAAAGCTTTTTATGCATATGTGGATGAAGGAAGGATTTGATAGCCATCGTGCTTTAGTGATAAGAGAGGAACTAGAGGATAAATCACCTCTTTTCTGTACAGTTTTATTAACACCTTTAGTAGAAAAGGGCTGTATGGAACCAGTATGGGCGTTATTAAATAAAGCTAATTCTGATCAGGTTAAAGAGTTTATGTGTTCTAAACAGGCAGGCTACATACGATCTATATTGGAAAAAAGGGATGCTGATTCATTGAATAAGTTTCTAGCATATAGAAAGTCTACAGATGAAGAGTTCACTAGCTTAACTGAAGTTGAATTAAGCAAAGCATGTGAGCAATTAGGGTTAGGCAATTAAGGTATTATAAGGCAATTCTATAAAGTAGGTGGTGGTTTCTTGTTACTACTTTAGCTTCTGTCAAAAAGATGTTGCATTGTAATACAAATGTTATATACACAAGTCAGCATGTAGGCAAAAATAGCTTTTATTATTGATATCTCTGATGGTTATACAATAAGCTTGGTATAGTGGGTTTAGTATAATATAATGAAGGGGGTTTATGTTAGTGCAATATATAGAGCAAGCTAGAGAATTTTCTCAACTTAAGCGTTATCGGAGATCTGATGTTGATTCCGAAAGTGGAAGTCAGGTTAAGAGAATCGATGTTCCAGGAGACGGTAGTTGCTTGTTTTGGTCTGTTACTATGGCTTACTTAATACCTGTCAGAAACGACGATGCTTTATTTCGACAAAGGTATGAAGTACTATTTGGAAATGAAGGAGCTGTAATTCAAAATTTAGATCGTATTAGGAATTTGGTAAGGAATTTAAGTACTGCCAATTATGATGATACATTTGCAAACTTAGTAAGAAATGTGTTTCGCAATCGAGTAGTTGATCATATAAGTTCTCATGAAAGCGAGTTTAGAAATTTTGTTGAAGGTGAAAGTGGACTAAGTTTCAAAGATTACTTAGAAAACATGAGAAAACTTAATACTTGGGGAGGTGAACCTGAAATAAGAGCAATGAGTGGAATGCTTAGCGCAACGATTAGTGTTTCTGGTGAAGTTGAGACTCAATATGGTAATGGGGATATTCAAATACAATTATTTCATGTTGGTGCACCAGGTAAACGAAACCATTATAATTTTGGTCTTGAAAGGAATATTATTGATAATGATAAAGAGCTTGCAAAAGGCTTAAAAAGAGTCATGGGTAAAGTAAGACCACAAGACTTTGAGTTAATACAGTTATTGATAGAGGAAGCAGATAAAGAAGTTGGTATAAGCCGGCAAGATGAGGATTTTAAATCTTTTGAACCGAGATTTCAGTCATTTGTGGATCAGATTCCATCTTATTTACACTCTGTAGAAAAAGCAGGGTTTTTTACACACTTCTTCCTAGGTAGTTTTTCTACTTTGTTGGATACAGAGATGGCAAAAAAGCTAGACATCAAGGAGATTTATTTTAGCTTTGACGGTGCAAAGACTTTGAAGGTAGCTATTATAAAAAATGGTGAAATGAAGAGTCAAAAAGATGTGATCGATAAAGTAAAATTATTTGTTATATCAGAAAGTGGTTCTCATTCTTACACTCAAGAGTTTGATCAAGGTGAATTGAAGGAGGTATTAGGCAAGCTTTACTCTCTTATTGAAAATAACCTAGATAAAATTAAAGTTAAATCAATAAAAATCATTAAAGATGCCGGTCATCAGGGAGAAATAGTTGTTGATGTGAAAGATAAAGGAGTAGACATAGAACATAATTCTGAAGTTCAATTTAAAAAAGTGAGAAAAGGGTTATGGAGGGATCCCGAAGTCGATATAGCGAAGCTAGCTATTTCCAATCAGCGAACAGTTAAAGCATCTTTAAGGAGAATTCTTGATAAGATTTACACAATTCACTCCGAATATGCAGACTCACTAATCTATGCTAGCAGAGCACGTGAAGCAGCACATCATGGATTTATGGTAGGCGTTTTCATGAATTTCCACTATAGGTATAATCTTAGAGTTTATCCAGAGCAATTTGCAGGAAGGGGTTATGCAGATATTATCCTGCTAGCTCGTGGTCCTGATCGTGCATTAAACTCTATTCCCATTATTATTGAATTAAAAGCAGGGGCAGGTCCTAATGCCACTCCAGATAAGGCTTTGCAACAAGCAGAGAGGTATGCACAAGGCTTCCAACCAAATGTTATGCGGGTTTTAACCACTGCGGACGAAATTTTTTATGTGTTGGTGTCAATCTTGATAGTTCATCTCCTATTTCTAATATCGGAGGGTCGAGCCGTGAGGGGAGAGTAATTCCTCTTTTTCAAGATATATTAAAGTCTGCTGATGATTGGGATACGCAAGAAATCTACACAAATGCGCTAAAAAAACGAATAAAAAATAATATGGAACGTATCTATCACACGTTTCCTGGTACACCGGAAAAGGGAGATAATCATTATTTTAGTAGGTTTTTACTAGGGCAATTGTTATTATTAAGTGAAGATTCAGGAACAAGTTTAAAAAAATACATTTTTATCTATGGAGGCAATATACCTACTGAAGTGCATCCTAATCTTCGTAGGCTTAGACGTCCAGCAGCTGAAAGAGCCAGAGAAAGACTATCGGCTAATCTTGATGCAAGCCATGCAGTTGTAACAATGGTGCTTATTCCAGAAAATACAGAGAAATTGGTTTATGTGATAAATATTATTGAAGCTAACAGAAAAGATGTTCTGAACATGCTAAATGAAGTACTCCCTCTTGATAGATTAAATAGAGAAATAGGGAATAGGGAAATAGTCGAATTAAATCTTAATTTTGATACTAGATACAAGTCAGATTTTAGAAGATATCTTACTATTTGGACTGAAAAATATAATTCTTTACAAGAGTACAACAACGGAGCTGAGAGATTTCAAGGTACTTTCAAAGAAGTTCCTTATCCTAATGAGTTAAAAGAAACATTTGATAAAGCACTAGATATCCAATCCTTATCAATAAAAGGATATAGTGGATTATTAGAAAAAATTGGAGAAGGAATATTCCCTTTTAAGAGTCTCGTTAATAAAGAAGCTCATTTCCAGGGAATATTGAATGGAGTATTTAGTTATTATAGCGACCTAAAATTACAAGAATCACCAGAAACTAGAGCATTAGTTTTAACTGAGTTTCAAACTGGTAGAGGGGAACGCATTGATATGCTAGTTCATGGTATTAAGTTTGTAGCTCAAGGTGGAAATGCTGAAGAGTATACTCCAATAGGATTGGAACTTAAGGCATCAAGGCAGGGTAAGGGAGCTCAAGCTTTATTGAGGGAAGCAAATGATCAAATAAATGAAGAATACAAAGAAGGTGTTACCTATAAAACACTAACAGATGGTGATGAGGTAAAATTTATCGGTGTTGTTTTCGATAAAGGATCTAATAATCCAAATAAACTTATTTTAACAAGTAGGACAGCTAAGGAAGGATTTATTCCTGTTGGTGTAGTTCATAGTTCAGTTCATATGTTACCTACTGTAGGGCAGTGTTCTAAAGGAGAAAAAAGAGAACCTTCATCACCAGAGTATCCACCAAGTAAAAAACCAAGAAGAGAAAGAAGTGTAAATATGGCCTGCAAGGATTCGTTTGATGAAGAAGAGATTACAGAAGAGGAAAAAGAACAACGTATCAAAGAGTTGTTTAATGCTGACAAGGTAGCAGAAAGAGTAAAGAATATTGAGTTTTATGATCAGCTTTTCAAGGTTTCTGAGCGAATATCTAGAGGTGAAACTATAGACCAAAATGTTGAAGAAGCATTTATCGCAAAAGTTAAAAATATAGATCTAAGTTCAATAGATCCAGAGATTAGGGATATTGTGAAGGAGATGAAGGACAACATAGAAAATAAAGAAGAAATGAAAAATATCCTGAGAAGGTCTGGAGTAGCAGAAAAAATAGGGAAAGTAGCAGAAGGTGCAGGTCTTGCCTTTACGGTATTTTTAGTTGGTAAACATATAGCAAATGGAGATGTAGAAGGGCTAGGTTATGATGCATTAAATCTCTGGGTAATGCCAAAGATTGGTGAAAAAATCTCTGGAAAAATGTTAGAGTTAGGAACAAAGCTTGATTCTCAGATGCTAAAGGGATTTGCTCCAGTTATGGGACGTGCTATAGGTAATTTTGCGGCATTTTTAGGGTTAGCGGAGTCAATAAAAGCAAGGCAAAGTGCGACAGATCCTGCAGATATAAAGATTGCTGACCTAAACATCGCAACTAATTCTATCTTTATCGCCGCAGATGTCCCTGCGGTTGTTACTGAAACAATGTCAGTAGCAGGCTTAGAAACTGGAGTGGTAGGAGAATTTGCTGGTCCAGTTGGTGCTGCTGTCTCAGTTGCTGTTATTGTCATATCACAGTTTGTAGAAGCAGGGCTTGAGGTAGAAAAATTAGAAGAACAAATGAACCTTACAGATCAGGAAAAACATGATCTTTATTGGGATTTATTCTTAGGTAAAAAAGTACCTCATTATATAGAAGACAATATGGAAGTAAAAGAGATATATAAACAATATATATCGAAGATTGTAGATAAGTTTAAGAATGATTATTCCAGGATAGCTATATCCTTACCTCCCATTTCAGTTAAGAAAATAGAGTATGCTACTAATAATCAGCTTCGTCAAAAGAAAAGAGGTGTAGTGGATGACATAGATAATCAAATGAAACATTTATTCGATGCTTGCCGCATTAGAACAAAGGTTGTTGATAGGGAATTTGATTTTAACTTTACTGCTGCTGTGTCTTCATCTAATACAGGATACACTGATCACTATTCTAGAATAGTTCCTCACTCTCTTGAAAACTATAATATTGTTTGTGGGTCACGTGGTGATAATATAAAAGAACAAGAAGTATCTAGGGAAACCTGGCATAAACTACCAAGTGAAGCATTATGCGATGATTCTTCACCACATAAAGGTAAAGTATTAAGTACAGTAAAAGAGAAATGGTCTTTACAAGAATATCCACCTCACTGCCAAAACGTAGTTGTGTATAAGAACGAGAGTCCTCACAAGTATAAAACTGATATGTATTACATAAAATCTTTATATACTGATATACATATAAGTGAAGAAGGTAGCCTTAATCTTATTTTTTGGGGAACTCATGTATCTATTGCTGATTCAAGTAAAAAAGGAAGTGATAAAGTGGAAAATAGGTACTATTTTATGAGTCCGTTGGAGAGCTGTGATGTACAAAAATCAGGTAACAACTTCTTCTACATAGCAAAGGATAATTTTGTATGTAATTTAGGAATAGAAGGACAAAAGAACATAGTTGTAACGCAAGGTAATTTTACAGATTCAGAGAATATACATTCTATTATTGGCAGTGATAAAGCTAATCATATAGAAGTTTCTCATGCAGGTTACGTTGATGGTAAGGGTGGCAATGATGTAATAACAGCAAAAAACTTTACTGCAATAAAGGGTTATTTTGGTGATTCCATTCATGGAAAAGGTTTAGTATTATTACCGATAAATTTTAATGATATAGATAACATAACCCACGTTAATAACATAACAACCATCTATAATAAAAGTGGGGCTTTTATAAGTGTAGATAAACAAACATCGGTAAAAACAGCAGATGGTTTATTTGTAACACTAACGAAAATAGATGATAAGACTGGCGTAGTAACAAACTTGCATGTGACAAAAAGCTTGAGTGGTGATATTGTGTTAGATGATGAATTAGATAATTTACGAAAGATAGACAATTCAAACTTTAATATTACAAAGCAATTATCAAGTGCTAATTATCATAGTACTATAGGTAGTTCCAGTAATCATATTTTTTATCCTGATAAAGAACATCATAATTTTTACTGGGAAGCTCCAAGTAATATAAGTCATCTTTATCTTTTCGATAACAGAAACGCTAATATTACGATTGCTCAAGCAAATGGTATATTAGATTTTAGCCAATTAAATTGTACATTAGATGATATGCCATTTACAGAGAATAATGAAGGAGAAATAAAGATTAACAGAAATAGCTTACACGTAACCATGTTGCCGAATTACAAAGATGTTACAGTTACATTTGACGGAGAAGAATATTACAAATTTCAAAATGGGGAACTAGAGCGAGATTATTGTTCTCATAGCTTAAAAATAGATGGAAGGTTTAGCGTTAATGGTACTGACCTTTTAAATCATCATAATTGTTTCACATTTGACTCAGACAAAGTACTTTTTTTGAAACTAAATAATAATTTGCTATTGCTATCAGATAGAGGAGCATTATCGATATCAAATTATTATTCTTCTGTTCACAAAAATTGGGATTTATCTGTAGAACTGAACAATAGAATTATAGAACCAGAAGAATTTGGAGAAAGAGCTGATGAATTTAGTTCTTTCAGGTATTATAAGCCAGATGAGCAAGGGTTACAGATTTATCATAATCAACCTATTAACAAGAATGATATTGGTTTAGTTGATTTGAAAGATAAGTCTATATTAGATTTCGATATGAAAGTTATGAATGATACCTTATTGCTATCACATAAAAATAACACTCTTGTAAAAGTAGAGAACTGGAATACTTATCAACCGGCAAGAGAAATGATGTTTGCTTTTAATGATGCAATAGTTTCTAACTCAAAGTGTATAGCTTCTATTTGTAACTCAGAAGATGTTATAGTGGAATTTAATAAAGAAAAAGCAATTCTATCTACAGAGCAACTGTTTGATGCTGTGAGACGAAATAATCTTAGTGAAGTTAAGAATCTTCTCAGTATGGGTGCAGATGTTAATATTAGAGATAGGCGTGGTTGGGCACCTTTGCACTATGCTTCTGATAACGATAATAAGCTTGATACATCCAGGGCAATTTTAAATCGAAATGCTAATATTGAGGCTAAAACTAATATTGGAGAAACACCGTTACATATAGCAAATGCTTATGGTCAATTGAAAATAATTGAGCTTCTTATAGATAAAAGGGCTAACATTGAAGCTAAAACTAATGATGGTTTAACACCTTTGCATGTGGCTATTCAGCACAATAATACTACACCTAAAATAATTGAATTTCTTATAGATAAAGGTGTTAACATTGAAGCTAAAATCAAAGATGAACAGACACCTTTACATCATGCAGTTTTCAAAGACAGGCTTGATATAGTTAGAGTACTTTCAAGTCGAGGGGCTAATATTGAAGCTAAAACTAGCGATGGAAAAACACCTTTAGACTTGGCTATTCAAGGGAATTATACAGACATAGTAGGATTTTTAAAACAAACAGAATTAGACAAAAAATTATTGACTGCCACAGAAAATGGAGATCTCTCTGAAGTCAAAAAATTTGTTGGTCAGGGTGCTAGTGTTAATGCTATAGAAGTGGGCATTTTTGGTAGGAAACCTATACACATTGCTGCTGAAAAGAATTACAAAGATATTATAGAGTTCCTTCTCGATAAGGGGGTAAGCGTTGATGATACCAGTAACTATGGTTGGACACCGCTACATTATACAGCGTCGAAAGGCTGTTTAGAAGTTGCAAAGTTTCTCATTGACAAAGGGGCTAGTATTAATGCTCAAAACGTTTATGGCAGAGAGCCTATACACATTGCTGCTGAGCACGATAATAAAAATATTATAGAACTTCTTCTTAATAAAGGAGTAAGTGTTAATGAGGTTGACAAAGACGGCTGGATGTCTCTGCACTGGGCTTCTTGGAATGGCCATCTTAATATAATAGAATACCTAGTAGGTAAGGGAGCCAATGTCAATGCTAAAGATAGGAATGGTAAAACACCGCTAGATCTTGCTAGAGATAAAGGATATAATAATGTTGTAGAATACTTACAACAAACACAATTAGGTCTAGATAGGCAGTTGTTAACTGCAGTACAAGGTGGTAATCTTAATGAAGTTAAGGATTTTGTAGTTCGAGGCGCTAGCTTAGATACTCAAGATAGTAATAATGGTTGGACACCTATAATCTATGCCGCTCAGGGAAGTAAATGGGATGCGGTCAAGTTCCTTATAGCTCAGGGTGCCAAGTTTAATAATGAGATCACATATCAAGGAACACCCTTGCACTTTGCAGCTCAAGAAGGTAATTCAAATATGGTTCAATTTCTTCTTGACAAAGGTGCTAATATTGAGGCTCAAGATGCATACAATAGGAAACCTTTGCATATTGCTGTTGATGTAAACAGGTTGAATGTAGTAAATCTACTTCTTGACAGGGGTGCTAATTTAAAGGCTACAGACATGTACGGCAAGACATCCTTAGACCTAGCTATTCAAAAGGGTTACGAAGATATAGTAGAAGTTTTGAAACAAAAACAATTAAATCTAGATAAAGAATTATTAATTGCTGCAGAAAAAGGAGATCTTGAAAAAGTGAGAGAAAGTATCAGACGAGGTGCTAATGTTAATATTCAAGATAGGCAGGGTTGGACTCCTTTATTTTGGGCCATTCAAAAGAACAATTTTAATATAGTTGAACTTCTTTTAGATAACAATGCTGATATTAAGGTCAAAGATAATGAAGGTTGGACACCTATTCATTGGGCTGTGCAGTTGGGTTCATTAGACGTCGTTAAGCGTCTTGTTGAAAGAGGTGCTGATGTTAATGCCTTAACTGCTGACGGTAGAACACCCTATGATTTGGCTATCAATCAGAATTATAGAGAAATTAAGGAATATTTAAGGAGCAAGTCTGCAGTTCCATCTTCAATGTTGATTCCTCAAGTTATTCTAGCTGATGATAGCGTAAGACAGCGCAAACGCCGTGATCACAATCGTCATCATATGTCAAGAAAACCTCTTGCTATAGATTCAAGTAATCAACCTGAAATAGCAACAAGCAGTGGTACAAGACCATCTTCATGGATAAATAATTGTATTTCTTGGGCGAAAAAATTAGCAGCCAGCATTTTCTCTATAATTCCTGCATTACCCTCTCAATACAACATTGCAGACAAGAATAATGTAAAAAGTGATAATAAAAAAATACCACAAAGTACATCATCTGTTGGTTGGAATAAATTCCTAAATAATGAAAATATTGCTCTTGCAAGTTGTGTTGCCGATGCATTAGATAATACTCCAAGTAGGCGCTATCAAGGTTTAATGAGTAAAGGAGTAGAAGTTGTGCCAAGCAGCAGAGTTGCAGTTGAATTTGCTCTTAAAAAATTTAATTCATTTGTAGAAGATAAAATAAGAAACCTAGAATCAAAAGAACAAGCTAGAATACATGTTGAACTTAAAGATGCATATCCAGAAATAATAGCAAGCTTGGAAAGAGGAGTTGAATTTAGTGGTAATGTTGGGTTAGATAATGTTTTAGAAAAGTGCAAGAAGTGCTTTTGTACAAATGTCTTGCCAAAGGATAAAGTATCAACTTGTCTTTCTGATGTAGGAGTAACCAAACTTGGAGGTAATCTCAATAGGTAGGTTATAATATAAGAGGTGGAGCTATAATATGCCAAGTAGTGGAAAATTTAAAGTGAAGGTGGCAAAATTAGCCACAAAATAATTAGGTATACCAGTAGCAAGTTTGATGGCTCTAATACTAACATGAATGAAGTAGGAATACAAGACTAGAGTTGGGGAATAAATGGTTAATATACTATCCATATTAAACTTACAGCACGTAGCTTTGATATAGAAGTTTGGGTAACGTTATGATAGTAATTTATATAATTCTATGTGCAATCTTTATAGCTGTTTTAGATAGTTCATTAGACTCTTAATTAGGGGATATTTCTCACTTAGAAAAGGTTTTCATAAATGTTAAAGTGAATAAGTAGGGATATTATGCTTTTTTCTTAAGTTGCAAAATTTCAGAATGAGAGAGACCAGTAATTTGAGCGATAACATCAATAGAGACACCGGCCTTGAGTGAGTTTTTTGCAACTTCGATTTTTTCTTCTTGCCTACCTTCTTGTCTACCTTTTTCTTGACCAACTCTAAGACCCTCATCAAATTTTTGAGCAAAAGCAGCGATCTCATCCATTATACGTTTTTTCATTTGTTCATATGCTAGTAACTCTTCTTCTGACCAATTAAACTTATTCATCTCTTCATAAGCTCGTTTTATTATTAGGTCACTACCAACTATCTTATCTAGATCCTCTTCCCTTGTTTCTCCTGCATAGCGAAAAAAGTAACACCATTTTTCTACTATATTTTCTAGTTGGTCTTCTTTTGTCTTTGTAAATTTTGGTAGTTCTATGAATACGAAGTAAAAATCCTTTAAGTCATGTTCAAAGCTATTTTGATCTAAAATGACATGATTAGATTTGTACTCAGCCTTATCTGGAAAAATAATACAATCAGCAACAGCAATAAAGATAATTTCTTTAAGGTTATGATAATCATCACCTTGATCAGCTTGACTTGAGTAGGCTTTAGCAGCATAATATTGAGCACGCTTTTCGAAGCCTTTGGTCTTAGTGAACTGCATTTCTATAATATATCTTGAACCTTGAGAGTCTTTACAAAGAACATCGACAATACTTTGCTTTTTAGCGGCAACTTCAGGGTCTAAAATGGTAGCTAAGAATTCAACATCGTGAATAGCCGCTAAGCCAGTAAAGCCTAAAATATCGTTCAAGAAATGAATGAGGATATCTTTATTCTTCTCGGTGCCAAATATTCTTTTAAATGCATAATCGTTGCGTGCGTCAAGAAACTTCGAAAGAGCCATGAGAAAGTAAGTTAAAAAGCATTAATAATTATACACAATTCTGAAGAAATATTCAACGTTTTTGTGCTAAAGTCTATTAAAGTTAGAAAATTTCAAGAGTTGGGAAAAATTACTTTCATAGATAACCTTAGAATGCTACTATGCACCTTAGACGCCCTTTTGTAGATCTTTTTATCAACTCTTCTATAAGGTATATTGAAATGCTAACAAATGGATTTATGATTTAGCAGCCTCAAAGATACCTATCTAAAGTGTGAACTTCTTAGCTTGTCATAGCATAGGCATTTAATATACTAGTTCTCAACAAAGGTAACATATGCTAGCAAAATTTCTATCTAAAACTTTTAAAATGGTAGGTTATGAAAAAGAATGACCGTTAGCTATACTAATTCTTTAGATCACCAAGTGGGAGAGAAGGTAAGAAGTTTTAGGTTAGCAAAGGGATATACTCAAAAAGATTTAGCGGGAAAAATCGGCGTAACATATCAAATAGTACTACAATATGAAAAAGGAACACGTAAAATTTCGATTGAGAAGTTGTACGCTATAGCAGAAGTGTTATCGATAGGTATTGTAGACCTAATTCCTGTATCAAAGGAAAAAATCTGTTTTGAAGATGAGGGAGAGGAAATATTAAATCTAATAAGAGAATATAAAAAGATTAACGATCAGGAGTTACGTAGAATGTTTTGTTTACTAACCAAATTTGTTCAAGTTAGTGAGAAAAATAGTAAAAAAACGGAGAGAATAAAAATTGCAAAAGGTCTGGTTAAAGCAGGAGTTTCTGTTGATATTGTTGCAAAAACAATTGGTCTCTCTGCTGATGAATGTGTTGAAGAAAAAGGAGGTTCTATTTACTGCCAAATAGGAAAGAAGATAAAAGAATGGAGACTAGTGAGAGAGTATACTCAAAAGGATTTGGCTGAGAAAATGGATACAACACGTGATGAAATAAGCAATTATGAGCAAGAACGTGTGGCCATTCCACTGGAAAAATTATATGCAATAGCAGAAACATTATCAATTAGCATTACAGATCTGCTCATAGAAGAAGATGAGATAGTAGAAAATGAACTACCTGATTTAATAAAAGAATACAAAAAAATTGAGAGTCAAGAATTACGCTATGCGCTAATAAAATCTCTGTTTGAAAGCATACAAGTTTGCAAAGAGAAAGTGGAGAGAGTAGAAAAGATGAAAATTGCAAAGAATTTAGTTAAGGAAGGAATTTCTATCAATATTATTTTAAAAACAGTAGGCATCTCTTTAGGCGAAATTCAACAGATTTAAAATAAAAAAATCATTATCTATTAAGATCTTAATTTATTCATGAAAAAATAAGTAGAAAAGATTGAGAAATTGATTTGACTTCACTCGAAAGCTATGGCTTTATGCCAATGCTGATAAAAAACAGCAGTAAATATTAAAAAAAAGTTTGTTGTTAGTGAAGGGTAAATTATATGAATAAAAGTAAAGAAGAAATCGAATTCAGAATATTAGAAAGCAAAGGCAAAGCACTACTTGATCGTGAAATAATGGAAACGTTTCTAAGTGCAGTACATGAAAGGCCACAAGCTCAAGAAATTGCTAAAAATCTGGTGAATACTTATACGGGAGTAGGAAGGATTTTAGGTAGAGAAATGGATGACCTGAAAGTTATAGAAGGAGTAACTGATTCTGCAGTAGCAATGATCATGTGTGTTAAGGAAACACTAGAAAGGGTATTGAGAGAAAAGCTCAAGAATGAGCCAATCATGGATAATTTGCAAGGGCTAGTAGAGTACTTAAACGTAAGTATAGGACACTCAGAAAGGGAATGTATAAAAATACTGTATTTGAATAGAAGGCGCCAATTAATCGGAGAAGAATCTTATATTGGTGAAATGGAAAAAGCACCAGTGTACATAAAGGAGATTACAAGAAAGGCATTAATAAAAAATGCAACATCAATAATAATGTCACATAACCATCCTGGAGGAAGTTTAGAACCATCAGAAGAAGATCAAGAAGTAACGAAGAGTTTAGCAGCAGCATGTAGTACTGTAAGTGTTAGATTATTTGATCACATTATCATCACAAGTGCAGGGTATTTTAGCTTTAGAGAAAGTGGATTGTTATAGCAGAAAGTATTTGCAAATCTACTCACTATAATTTATAATGAGTAATATAGTGTATAATAACTATACACTTAGAAAGTATTTTTAATAATGGAGGTAATTGTATGGGTAATAAAATAATTGTACCTTTTGGTGACAAAAAAGGAGGTACTTACGAATTAAACGTTGACCTTGATAAGTTATCAAAAGGTGAGATGTTAAATGCTATTATAGGAATTGGTCGTACTAAAGAGCAGTCTACCTTTGTAAGCAAAATTAATAAGGCTAAAAATCCTGGAGATGTACCTTTCCCTGGTAGAGAAGTTCGCGAAAACCAAATCAACTATGGGAAAGGACTTGACTACATATATGGTACAAAACCTATAAGTGATCAAGAAGATAAAAATCCATTTACCTCTGCCTTGCAAAAAATAAAGCCAAGTAGAGGTGAAAGTGAAAAGTTGAGCTGGTTTAAGAGTACTGTGGTAAGAGCAAAAAGTCCAAATGAACTGCACAAGGCTGTAGACGAAGCACTAGCTGCTGGAGCAAGGCTAAATGCATGTAATGATGGGGAATGGAGTTTTGCAGCAGTTGTGTTAAAAGTCAATAGAAAAATTGATGTAGCTGTGAATAAGTACTTAAAATTTGTGTGGGCGTACTTATTCACAGCTATGCTATTGCTATATAGAAGCAGTTTTAGGGCTATACTCCTCAGTAAACAGTCTACCGTCTCTTACTAAAGAGTTAGCAAGGATAAGTAATTTTCTCATTGCAGCAGTAGAGGTAACTTTATATGGTTTTTTATATTGATTGTATAGCCTATCAAAGAAGATTTTTATATAAGAATTGTACCTTTGCGCACTAAGAATGCACATATGTAAAACCTTTCTAATTTGTGATCTACCACCCTGAATACACCTTTTTCCCTTACTAAAACCACTATCTCGATTAAAAGGTGCAACTCCGGAAAGGCTGGATATTTCTTTATGTTGGAGAGTTCCAAGCTCGGGTAGATAACAAATAAAAGTAATAGCTGTTATTGCACCTACACCAGGTATACTAGTTATTGACATGTACTTTTTTTTAAGCTTTTGATTTTTATCGACTAATTCCATTACCTCATCTTCTAAGACTTGAATTTGATTTTGTAAAACTGCAAGTAGCTCTTCCATTTGTTTGATTATAGATAAATCGGTTACTTGATGAGCTTGGGTTTTTTGTATTTTTGCTATTTCTACTAGTTGATTCCTGCGAGATAATTTTTGCTTCAAACAGTCAATACTACTAACTTTTAAAGGAGTGACACGCATGTCTGTATTACTAACATAACGTGAGATGATGCTACAGTCTATTTTATCAGTTTTAGTAGCAATACCAAGGCTTTTTGCATAATCTCTCACCCATCTTGGTTGAATGACATATACTTCAAAACCATGGCTTAATAAAGTATAAGCACATAATTTTTCGTACCCACCAGTTGCTTCAAGTCCAACTTTGGTTACGTTATGTAAACGCAAAAAGTCGATTATTTGATCAATAGCTTGAACGTTATTTTCAAATACTTTATGATGTCCAAGTGGATGAATATGGATATCTAGTTTATTTTTGCTAATATCAATGCCAGTAATAATATTTGATAAATTCATAATCCCTCCATAAATAATGTGTATACTGCATTTTCCACCCTTATATACGAGCCTAAAAGCTCAACCAGTTGTTCGGAACTTTCAGTATAATAAACCAGAGAGGAGAACCTTGCTGCAAAACGGTCCTTATGACCAAGAGTATGTACGGTTCCTCCTCTCTGCGTGTCTTTATACCGCCATTTCGTGACATTTATAAAGACTTGTTTTTAACATATAAGAATATGTAGTATTAGGTACACATTTTCACAGATTAGAAAAAAGTGATCGAAAAAAGCTAATACGTAAATTAATGCTAAGCGGTGCAGAGTTTCATGATACTTTACTGCAGAATAAACTGATAGGTGAAATCTATAATGAGCTACAGCCAGAAGTTCAGCCACAGATAGATAAGCAACTAGAAGAGCTAGAGGAAGCTGGCGAAAGTGCTGTTCAAGAAGGATCCTTAATAGATTTCGAGATAGACAATACAACATCATATATAGAATTTTCTGATGATAGCAAGGTAGAGGTAGCCAAAATACTGGAAGCAAACAGAGGTTTAATTTTAAGAATGGGCAATAATGCAGTAGAGGTTAAAAGCGAGAAAGGAGATATAAGAAACTATACTGATATGTCAGATGGAAGCTCTATTGTATTAGAATTTCCTACGAGCATTGGTAAGCTAAATGTTATATTGTACCACGATGTAAAAAAATATGATCAAGTACAAGTCAGAGTAGAAAACAAGGAAATGTGGGCTGAGTTACAAAAAAGAGGCGAAGAAATAGGAAAAAATTGCCTCTTTGGGGGAGTGAATCTTAAGGAAGTGGTAGAAAGAGGTAATTTCACTAGGTGCGGCATATGGAGTAAAAAGCAGAAGGAAGTAAGTGAAAAATTGTTTTCATGGGCAGACAAAGTACGCGAAGGCAGTAAAGAGACTTTTAGGGGGCTTTAATTAACCTTCTTTCTTCATTTACGGTTAATTTTAAGGTTTCAGAATCTACCATTATATCTGGAGCCTTTGAGCTATAGTAGAAAATATTATATGTAAGGTTCTTTTTGTGGAAAGAAATCTAGACTATGAAGTAGGGCAAAAAGTAAAAAATTGGAGGTTAGAGCGAGGTTATACTCAGAAAGATTTAGCAAAGAAAATTGGTGTAAAGTACTGGGTGATACTGCAATATGAGAAAGGGAACCGTAGAGTTCCAATTGAAAGGTTATATGCTATAGCTGAGGCACTATCAATCAGTATTACGGATCTAATTCCTATATCAAAAAGCTGTCTTGAAGATGAGGGAGAAGAAATATTAGATCTAGTAAGAGAATATAAAAAGATTAATGATCAGGAGTTGCGTAGGATGTTTTGTTTGCTAACCAAATTTGTCCAAGTCAGTGAAAAAAGTAGTAGAAAATCGGAAAAAATAAAAATTGCAAATGGTCTGGTTAAAGCAGGAGTTTCTGTTGATATCGTTGCAAAAACAATTGGTCTGTCTGCTGATGAATGTATTGAAGAAAAAGTTGGTTCTATATACTACCAAATAGGCAAAAAGATAAAGGAATGGAGGCTAGTGAGAGAGTGTACTCAAAAGGATTTAGCAGAGAAAATGAGTACAACACGTGACGAAATAAGCAATTATGAACAAGGAAGGACTGCTGTTCCACTTGATAAATTATATGAAATGGCAGAAATATTATCGATTGGTATTACAGATCTGCTAATGGAAGAAGATGAAGGTAGTAAAGTAGTACCTGATTTGATTAAAGAATACAAAGAGATTGAGAGCCAAGAACTACGTAATGCACTAATAAAATCTTTGTTTGAAGGCATACGGATTTGTGAAGAAAAAGTGAGGAAAGCGGAAAGAATCAAAGTTGCAAAGGATTTAGTGAAAGAAGGAATTTCTGTTGATATTATTTTGCAAATAATCGGTTTGTCTGCTAACCAAATTGCATAAAAGTTTATTTTTTTAATTGAGGTATATGTTTGTTTCTGTAAGTGATGTTAGTCCTATACGCTACAAAATAGGGCAAAAAATAGAAAATTGTAGGTTAATGCGAGGTCATACTCAAATAGAATTAGCAAGTAAAATAGGTTTAACATACCAAGAAGTGAACAGCTATGAAAATGGATATACTCCTATTCCAATTGAAGTACTATATGTAATAGCAAGAGTATTGTCAGTTAATGCTGTAGATCTATTACCTAAACCAATAATAGTAAGAGAGTATGAAGATGAAGACGAAGAAATATTCTATCTAACGAAAATATATGAGAATCAAAAGTTAGGCAAAATAGTACCTTCATTAGTCAGGTTTGTTCATATTAGCGAAAAAATTAATCAAGAAGAGGCAAGATTAGAGGTAGCAAAAAATCTAGTAAAAGAAGGAGTTTCAGTTGACATAATTTCCCAAGCAACCGGCTTATCTATTTACGAGTATGATAATACAGAGAAAGAAGTCTGCACTGATTCTATATACTACAGAGTAGGGCAAAGAATAAGAGAATGGAGATTGATAAGAAGGTATACTCAAAAAGATTTGGCGGATAAAGTTGATGTAACACTCAAGGAAATACACGAATATGAAAAAGGGTATACTGCCATATCATTAGATAAATTATATGAAATAGCAGGAGAATTATCAGTGAATATTAAAGTTCTGCTACCTAAAACAAGAGAAAGCAAAAAGCTATTGAGTTTAATGGATGAGTACAGAGAACAAGAATCACTAGTCAAATCTCTATCTGAAAGTATGAAAAATGGCAAGAAAAAAGTTAAAAAAATAGAAAAGATCAAAGTTGCGAAAAATCTAGCAAAGGCAGGTGTTGCTCTTGATATTATTGCGCGAGCAAGTGGCCTAACTGCTGATGAGTGTGAAAATTGAATTGTGTTAAAGATATAAGTGAAAGTGGTTAATATATTAACTATTCTAAATCCTTGTTTAGCTGACTCAACTGAAGCATTTTCATAATTGAGGTAAAGTTTTGCTGCTAATTTGCATTGGATGTTTTCAGTTATGGTATTATCCACATAGGTGATAGTTGTAATTGTATTCGCAAATATTATCATATATTAAGACAAATCTGTCAGTATCTCTACCTTCAAGTCTATTAAAACTATACAATTAAGCCAAATTTTATATAATATTTTTTTTTACTAAATATTCATGAATATGGTTAAACAGTAGGTAGAAGAAAGCCTTTGTATTGTTAATCTTTTTAAAGTCAAGTTATGTTGTGGAAATTTTTGTAAGAACTTTATGAATTACAAATTAAGGTTTTACTTACTTGGAGTTGGATGGTTTATACTTAGCTTATTTAGTAGTGTAGCTAATGATACTATATCAAAATATCTAAGTTTACATCTTCAGAGTTTTGAAATAACTTTTTTCCGCTTTCTGTTTACCACTATTACCCTTGTACCTTTTATGTTTTACTATGGAATAGAAGCTTTTAAAACAAGTCAAATATCTATTCAAATAACTAGAGGTGCATTATTGTTTTTTGGAATGGTCTTATGGACCTATGGATTGAGTACTTTCCCCATAATAACTGCAACGATTATAAGTTTTTCTATACCATTATTTGTTATACTTCTTGCAATCCCTTTACTAAACGAAAATATAATTTGGCAAAGATGGATAGTAACTGTTATTGGCTTTGTTGGTATTGCTATTACTACCAAAGCTCATAGTGAAGACTTTAATCCTGAAATTCTTATTTTTATTGTATCTGCGTTAATCTTTGCTATATTAGACATACTTAATAAGAAACTTGTGATAAAAGAGTCAGTAATAAGTATGTTATTTTATTCAGCTCTAACGACAACTATTTTTTCTACTCCACCTTTGTTATTTTATTGGCATATGCCTTCCTTGTTGGAATTAATATTACTGCTGATTTTAGGAATTAATTCAAATCTAATTTTGCTCTTTATGTTAAAAGCTTTTGCTCTTACTGATGCTACTGCACTTGCACCATATAGATACATAGAGCTAATAATTTCTGCAATAGTAACATACGTTATATTTAATGAATTACCTGATAAAAGTGCTTTATATGGTACTTTGATATTAATACCATCAACCTTATTTATAGCTTATTCGGAGGGTAAGGCAATTAAGAAAAATAATGTAACAACAAAAGTTTATAATTGTTAATGGTATTTATTTTAGATGCTAAGCTATATTTTTAAGGTGATAATAAAATGCACATAACTATTATAGGAGTAGGGTATGTAGGATTAGTATCTGGTACAATGTTATCGGAGCAGGGCCATAAAGTTGATTGCATTGACATAAATACTGAGAAGATTGAACTTTTGAAATCAGGGAAAATTCCCTTATATGAACCTGGATTAGCAGATTATTTAGAGAATAATATAAAGTCACAAAGGATAAGATTTTTCGATTCGTATTTTCAAATAAATCCCAATACAGAAGTAGTATTTATAACTGTAGATACTCCATCAGACTCTCTAGGAAATGCAAATTTACAGAATGTATATAATGCAGTAAGTGAAGTTTCTGAGAGAGTTAATCAAGATTGCTTAATAGTGATAAAGTCAACTGTTCCTCCTGGTACTGCAGAAAATATATATAATTATTTATCTAATAAGGGCTATAACTTTGATTTGGGGGTTAATCCAGAGTTTCTCAAGCAAGGCTCTGCAGTATCAGATTTTTTATACCCAGATAGGATAATAATAGGAGTAAAAACTAAGCTAGCTAGAGCAAAACTAGAAGTTATATATAGATCATTTATAGATAAGAATATTCCGTTAATAGTCACTGATACAGTTACTGCTGAAATGATTAAATATGCTTCTAATGCTTTTCTAGCAACAAAGGTTGCTTTTATCAATGAGATGGCAGGTTTATGTGAGCTATTAGGAGCAGACATTGACCTTTTAGCTAACAGTATGGGAATGGACCATAGAATAGGTAAGGAATTTCTCAAAGCTGGTCCAGGATTTGGAGGATCATGTTTTCCTAAAGATTTGTCAGCTTTAATAAGGCTTGCTGAAGATCACAATGTCAAGCTACACATTTTAAATTCAGTTAAGGAATCTAACTATAATCATATAACAAACATTGCTAAAAAGGTAGAATATGTATTAAATGGAGTCCAAAATAAAAAAATAGCAATATGGGGGCTAACTTTTAAGTCTGGTACTGATGATGTAAGAAATAGCCCAGCTATAGATATTGCACAATTGTTAGTGAATAACAAGGCTAAAATTACTGCATATGACCCAATGGGGATGGATAATGCTAGGCAAGTTCTAAAGGATATAGAATACGCGGACAATGCTATAGGGGCTGCAAGGGACGCGGAAGCCTTGTTATTGTTAACGGAGTGGAAAGAATTTAAAAATCAAGATTTTGCAAGTTTAAAGAGTATTATGGCTGCACCTAATGTTTTTGATTTCCGTAATTTATTAGATAGCGAGCTATTACTAAGATATGGTTACCATGTTTATTCCTTGGGTAAAAAATCTATCTACAAAGTTTAACTGTTGAGAAATTTTTTTTACACCGCTTTACTTAGTTTTTTTAGATCTTTGCTTGATAGTATGGAAAAGCAAACGAGTGCAACAACAGAGCAAATGGAAAAAAATGAAAACATAATACTGTTACCATAGTGCTTAACAAGTACTCCTAAAACCACGCATGAAAATATTGAACTTGCAATATACCCAAATAATCCTGTTAAGCTTACAATTGCACATACATTATTTTGTGGAGCAATTTCTATAGCTATAACACCTGTCAGTACTTGCACTCCAAATATAAAGAATCCTGATAAGATTGCACAAAGGTTCATAAGAATTATGTTTTGACCAAAGTTCATTGCAATAAAAGTGAGTGCTATACCCAACATGTAAAGTAATGCCAGCAAGCTTCTATTTTGAAAGAAGTACATATCACTAATTCTTCCTGTGATTAAAGTTCCAAGGATTCCACCTAAATCATATACACCTGTTATTAGTGAGGATTGTACAAGAGAAATTTGTAATTTATCCCTTAAAATTATAGGAAACCAAAAGAAGATTCCCATTTTTATAATATAAGCACAAAAAGTAGCACAACATAGAAACCATATGGAACTTGTTACCTTGATACCTATTTGAGATTTATGCACCTTATAATAGGTAGTAAAGTTGGCACTTTCTTTGTAATATGCTTTTAATATTATATAAATTCCAAAAAGTAAGCATAAGAGACCAGAGTACAAAAATGCACTTTTTGCATCATATATTTTAATTATACTTGGTAATACAATTAAAGTAATACAAGAACCAAGTTGCTGAGATGAGCTCATAACTCCCCATGATGATGCAATTGAAGAGATGCTAGAGTTTGTAACCATAAACTTGGTAATAGCTGGCCAACCTAACCCTTGTGTCCAAGCTAATAATATTAATGTTAACAGTAATAAAGTTAGATTATTATATGATAAAGTTATACCAATGGTTAATAATCCAGTTGCAATATTGCATAGCCCAAACATAAATAATGGATTATTTTTGGAGTCCATTATTATTCCATTAACAAATTTTGATACTCCATAAAAAAAAGAAAAGCAGGCAAAAAAATAGCTTAATTTTACATGGTCAGTATCTATTAACAGTGGTAGAGCAATTGGTATACTTTGTCTTGATAAATAAAGCAGCATATATCCACAGAAGAATAGTAAATATTGAAAGAAGACAAAGTTCACACCTATTCCCAAATAGCTCTATGCAGATGCTAGCATAATACTATATTGGTATAATATTGTTTGACAAGAAGTTTGCAAACAATTAGTGCAAAAAATTACTTACTTAGTATCTTTCTTATAGCAGATACAGTAGTATTAATATCTTCATAGCTTATATCTCTATGTGTTATAGCTCTGATTTTACCTTTGATGTTAGCCATTCTAATTCCATAATTTGTCATTAGTACGTTTATTAATTCTTGAGTAGATATACAATTAGTACGTAATGAAAAATACGCTATATTAGTTTTATACAGGTCGATATCAATTATAACTTGATCTATGGAGTCTAGGCCTTCTATAAGGTGCTGCATTTTTTTATGATCCTCTTCTAAAGAATTTACATTATTATGTAGAGCATATAAACATGCAGCTGAAATAATGCCAGCTTGGTGCATACCTCCGCCAATTTGAAACTTATAGTACCAAGCTTTTTCAATAAACTCTTCACTTCCAAGCAATATTGCGCCCATTGGAGCACCTAATCCTTTACTAAAATCAATGAATACCGAATCAAAATAACTTGCATACTCCTTTGGAGATATTTTAGTATGAGCACAAGCGTTGAACAGTCTTGCTCCATCTAAATGAGTGAATACGTCATTCTCTTTGCAGAGACTTGAGATCTCTTGAATATATTCTAAAGGCCACACAGCTCCACCACCAAAATTTGTCGTTTGTTCGATAGAAACAAGCCCAACTCTCGGAATATTTCTTAAACTAGGACGAGTAATAAACTCAACAATTTGTTCTCCAGTAAATATTCCTCTCGTACCTTTGATGGGCAAAGGAGTAGCATGTGCCTGGGCCGCAATCAAGCCAGATTGTACTATGAGCGGATGTGAAGTTTCATCAAGCAGCAAGTAATCACCAGGTCTTTGAATGTGTACTTTATAAGCAATTACATTGGACATCGTTCCTGAAATCAACAAGATTCCTGCAGGTTTACCTAATATTTTACATGCGGTTGCCACTAATTCGTTCACAGTTGGATCTTCACATGCAGCTTCGTTTCCAACTTTTGCTTTAGCCATCGCTTCCCTCATTTTAGCTGAAGGGTCAGTGTTTGAATCGCTAAAGAAATCTATTTTTATTCTCATATTAAATTTAACACAACCTCCTTTATAATTTCAGCAGCTTTCATGATGTCTGTTTTCTTTGTGCCAAGATGGGTAACTGCTCTTATATGAGACTCGAGCCAAGGAAAAAGCAATAAACCATAAGCTTGGCACTTACTCAAGAAAACCTCATTAGTTACATTTAGTGCTTTTATACTAAAGCTTACTATATTAGTTTCTGGATAAGGTAGTACCAGTTTTATGTGTGGAATTTCTTTAATCTTATCTGCAAGTAATTTAGCGAGCTTATTATCTTCTTTAAGCCTAGAGATATTATTCTGTAGTACGTATTTTGCTGCATTAGCACAATACCCTATCTGATGATAACCACTACCTAGCCAAACCTGTAGCTTTTTAGCCCTTTCAATTATCTCTCTTTTACCCATAAGCATTGAACCAAAAGGAGCTCCAAGTCCTTTAGTAAAAGAAAAGCTCATTGTATCCACGTATTTAGCATAATCTGCTAAAGCAATATTCGTTTCGATATGAGCATTAAATATTCTTGCACCGTCTAAATGAAGATTTACATTGTGAGCTTTTAAAAAGTTATATAACTCAACTTGTTTTTCAAAAGGATAAATTTTACCATTAAACCCATTTATACTATTTTCTATAGAAACAAGACTCACCTGAGCAAAAATTTTATACCTCGGCTTAGAATTAATAGCATATTCTACTTCATCAACATCTAAGATTCCGCTATTATTTCTAATGCAATTAAATACGATATTATTTACTTTTGCATTGCCTGCGCTATCGAAAAAATTAACGTGATAATTATAATGAGTTATGAGTTCATCACCAGGACTTGTTTGACTGGCAATGGCTAATCTATTTGCAAGCATACCGCTGGTTACAAATAATGCTTCTTCTACTTTGAATAGTTGTTTGCAATATTCTGATAAGTCATTACAGCTTTTGTCTTCACCATAAGCAAAATCTCCAACAGTTGCATTACTTATTGCATGTATAACGTTGGAGCTCTGCAGAGTTGTAGTGTCACTTCTCAGATCAATAATTTTTTCCATCTTATTTTTTGCCATTCAAACAACCAATTTGAGCATTCCAAAGTTCCTTGTAAAGACCTTGCTTAGAAACTAGTTCAGCGTGTTTACCATCTTGGACAATTTTTCCTTTGTTAAATACTAGAATTCGGTCCATGTGTAAAAGTGTAGAAATACGGTGTGCTATAGTAATCGTAGTTTTATTTTGCATCAGTTTAAATAAACTCATTTGAATTGTTTTTTCTGTTATAGAATCTAATTGACTAGTTGGTTCATCAAGAAATAATATTGGAGCGTTTTTTAAAAATGCCCTTGCTATTATTATTCTTTGTCTTTCTCCTCCAGATAGCTTGATACCTTTTTCTCCGACTATAGTTCCATATTGATCTGGTAGAGTCATAATGAAATCGTGAATACCAGCCAGCTTTGCAGCTCTCATTATTTCTTCGATAGTAGATTGAAGTTTACCATATATGATGTTTGCTAAAATAGTATCATGAAATAACAATGGGTCTTGAGGTATTACAGATATTTGTTGCCTCAAAGAACTCTGTGTAACTTCTGATACTATTTGATTATCAATCTGTATATTACCTTTTTTAACATCAAATAGCCTTAGAATTAAGTTTATAAAAGTAGATTTACCACCTCCAGAATAACCAACTAGACCTACCTTTTCGCAAGGATTAATGGTAACTGAAAAATCTTGAAATAATGGCTCCTGACCTTCATAAGAAAAAGAAACATTATTAAACGTTATTCTTCCACTTAATAAATTTAATTCTTTAGCATTTTCCTTATCTTGAATTTCTGGTACGGTAGTCAAGATTGGCAATGCATCTGAAACTTTGCCGAAATGAGTAGAAAATTGGGTAAGATTCCTAGTTAGATGGTTAAGAAACTCTATAATCGATATATTAATTCCAAGTACAAGAGCAATATCTCCTATTGCAACCTTGTTCAATTGATAATCATGAATTAAAAAATACAAGTTTACTGCTTGAAGTATATCGAATGAATATCCATATATAAACCAAAGACAAAAGTATGCCCATTGTAATTTTCTCTCTGCAATAGTTCTTTTCTTGCATATTTGAAAAAATTTGTGTCTCTCATGTGCTTGCTGAGAAAATAACCTTACTGATATAACATTTAAAATACTATCTGCTATACTAGCTATTACTTGTGAGTTTTGTTTAGAGTAATTATCAGCTAGTTCAGTAAGTACACGAAAGCTGAAAATCGATACTAAAATAAAAATGCTTACCCAAGTGAATGTGGCGATTGCAAATTTTATGTTTACTAATGATAAGGTATAAATAGCTAAGACTAATGCTATGCTGTAACCGAAAAAACAATCTATAAGCAATCTTATTAACTCTATCACACTATCCATTAAGTTACTGACCTTATGTACTAAGCTTCCAGATAAATTGTTCTGATAATAGGAATGGTCTTGCTGGAGTAGCCTACAAAAAGACATATCAGCTATCTTTTGACGCATTAAGGTAAACATTCGAATGTCAACAAAATAGCCATAGAATCTAAAAGCAGTAGTGATAAGTAATGCCATACCAAGATAAGCGCTTACAGGTAATAAAAGATTTTCAATTACATTACCTTCCTGATATTTTACAGCTGTATCTAAGATATTTTTTACTAAATACTTTCTAAAAGATAAATCAACAGCCACTACTAGGGCAACCAGGAACATTACAAGCACATTAAGCTTGAATTTAGATACTATATTCAAGATGAACATCAATACACATTTGAAGCTATCAACTCTACTTCTGTTCATTTACAATGCTAGCTCCACTACGTTGACTTTTTTATTGAGAAATACAAGTAGTGAAAACCATAAATTTTTGTATATTTTTCCTGAGATGTCTCCAGCATCATGTAGTGCTGATGCTTGATTCAGAATAAGTAGCTTATATAAATCTCGCTTAGCCTCAGTAGTGTCGATCTCAGAAATATTTGTAGTTGTGTCTGTAATAAAGGCTAAACAGCTCTTAATAAGTTCTTTCATGTTTTTTGCTTTTATACTTTCTTGGTAGCCAAATAATGACAAGCATTCTCTCAGTATAGATTCTGTTAACTCACCACAATTGAGTATACCAAAAACTGAAGGCTGAGGTTTTGGCACATAGGGAAGGTCTTGATCTTTTATAATCCACCTTGTTACATAAGCAAATCTATCTTTAGCATCTGTATTCTTATCACTACCATGCCATAACCGTGAATCAAAAACTATCGCATCTCCTGCTGAAATAGGTAGTGACTTAATTTTGTAATTTTCTCGGTTGTTTGAGTACTGATCAAAAAAATATGGGTACCAAAAATCAACTAAAGGCTGTATTTCCCATTTATGACTGTTTTCTATAATTTGTAGTGCACCTGAAGTTTCACTTACATTATTCAAAGCTAACCAAACAGAAAAGTGGTAAGGATCATTGAAACTATAGGAGATGTCTTGGTGGAAGGGAACTGCATCTATTAAATCAGCAGTTTTACATATAACATTTGATTTTTTCTGCAGTATCTGACACTGAAGTGACTTTTCAAGGTAATTTTTAATAATTTTATCTAATGCTTGAGAGATAATTCTAGTTACTTGAGATGACGTGCCCCATCTGCCGGTACAGTTTAAGTAGTCAGAAGTTGAAACACTTAGTTCTTGGGATAGCTCTGATATCTTATTTGTTATATCACTTAAAGACTGAGTTATTAGCTTTAAAGGAACCAGATTTTTGATAATAAAAAAACCATTTTTTTGTAGTATTTCCATATGATTAATACCTGACATCAATGACTGATAAGTAATCTGTTAAAGGCACAACAGCAAAAATTTTGAATCCTTTTACTTGTTTTAATATTTTTTCCCAATCGCTTAATGTTCTTAGTTTACCTCCTGTTTCAACCATTACATTAATATCTACAGAGCCTCCAGTTGGAGAGCGGTAATCTAAAATAGTTTCTATCAATAAAATACGAGATATTCCTTTGACCAATTTTAAATAAGATAATACTTTATCATCATCATAATGCTGCAGAAAGCGGCAAAAGACACCTAATTCATAATTTGTAACTGATAGTTCTTCCTGAGTTATAAGTTTGACTTTTAAATTTTCTACTAACTGTCTTGGTACTTTATGTTCGTTATATAGGCCTATAGAACCTTTATTGTGTATATCAGAATAAGCAAGAAATAAAGAATGTACACCAAATAGCAATATATTCTTAGCATCATCTATATTAATTCTAGAATTAAACTCTTTAGTATCAAACCTAGAATATCCTAGCAATGCTTGGTAAAACGCTATTTTCTTATCTTCTGATGCTTCTCTTTCCTTAAAAGATTCAAATGAAGAGATTGACTTCTGTTTTAGTATATCGGCAATCTTTAACCAATTCTTTTCAGCTGCAACTCTCACCCACATTGTTGCAGCTTTAGACAAAAACGGTATTTCCTTAAAGCACTTACCTTTTGATGATAGTTGCCATAAGTCCTTGTCCTTATCGTAATCAATAAACCCTATTTCCCACAACGCCCTTAACAGCCTTTCTAGATTTGGTACGATAATGTTTAACTTTTTAGATAAAACCTGCATAGTTGCAGGTAAAATATTTAACAAATCAAGTTCAATAGCAACGCTTGTTAGGTAAGTTTTCCAAAAGGCTGAAAGTTCTGCAGAAATCCTATGCACTTGAGATTCTTTACCTAAATCAAAAATACTAAACTTTACATTTCCGGTAATATTGATTTGTCCTAACACACCTTCAAAAGTTTCAACCTTTGCCATGCCATTATAGAATGCTTCTACCATTTTAAATCTCTGCTGGTAAACAGGATCACCATTAATATCTATATGAAACCAACCATGTTGATCTTCTGCAATAGAATACCCTTTATGAAAAACATTAAGTTTTTTATACCATTTATTATGTACTAACTTTCCATGATGATTAATATGTGTAGCTTTGCCATCCTTATAGACTACAGCGATACCATCCTTAAAATCTCCAACATAATCATATTCCTCCTGATAAATCCTGTTGCCATTTAAATTAATATGAAAACATTTATCATGTCTTCTAACTACACAAGCATCTTCCTGATAATTTCCAATCCATTGATACGACTGTTTGTATACTCTACATCCAGATGAATCAATATGGTAACACCCTGTATCATCTTCTACGGCTGCTCTATTGAAGTAGAATCCAAAAGTTTTTAGAAATCTATGATGATAAACTGCTTCTCCTCTCACATTGATATGATAAGCACCTGTCTGATCATAAACCGGTGCAAGACCGGGCTCATGAAATTTACCAACCTTTATAAACCTATTTTCATACAAAGGATTTCCTAGTAATTCGTGAAAACTCTCACACGGTGAAATTTTAATAGATTTAAGATTATCTTTGATTAATTGATCAAAGGTTTTCTCATGTTGCATGTTTTGCATAATTTGTAATTTAAATAATTCTTTTGTAAGCTTAGGTACTCACTACTCTGCCATATTTCCTCGAGTTTAACCTCATTAACATTACCAAAATTTCCTAATGTCTTACGGAGTTCATCTGGAGCACAGCAAGGACTAAACTTTCCTTCATTGTTTATCCATGCTTCTTTACCTAAAAATGGGCATTGACCACCTGGAGCCAAATCCTTAATACCTTCTTGAGAAAGGATTGTGAAATTTTCTAATTTTATCTTTTTACCATTTGGCAATAGCATATTATCTCTAAGTTCGTATAACCTTCTCACCTCCGTGTTCCATCTACTAATTGCTAACTCATCTCTTCTCATAGATAGATCCTTAATTTCCTCAAAATGTGCCCAAAGATGATGTCCTTTAACTCTATCTATGCCGTTTTTTATGGCCATCTTAACTATGTCATAGAGTTCATGTAAATTACTTTCCAAAAATGTTAATTGTAAAGTAACGGTACACCTTTCACCTGTATCGCTAAAGTATTTATCTCTAACTTCAAGGAAAGTTTTTAAATTTTCTGTCACTACTTCCCATTTTGAACCTTTCATGATTCTTTCATGAGTTTCTTTAGTTGCCCCATTCCAGGAAATCTTAACATCAGATAAAATTGGTACCAATAGTTCAGCCCATTTTCTAGCTCCTTTAATAGGAAAAGAACCATTGGTTGTGAGGTTAAGCTTAAGGTTGAACTCATGGCACAAATTGATTATTTCATCAAAGCTTTTATACATTAAAGGCTCACCCATAGTAGAAGGAATGATTTCCCTTAAAGGTGTTCCAGCTGCTTCCTTAATTACTTTTCTGATAGTTTCTATCGACAGTATCTTAGGTTTTATTCCTTTAGCTTTCTTTTCTTCTTTAACTTTGCTGTATGGTGAAAAACATTCGCACATTATACAAGCAAAATTGCAGTAATCTGGATTAGTATCAAAAGTAATTCTCCAAGGACCGGGTTTAACAGCTACTGATTTGCCTTTCTTTTCAATAGCATTACGGTAAATCTTGTTAAGTTTTTCAGTATGCTCACTTATAGAAGGTATATTTCCATTTTCAGTATAAGGATAGCCTTTTTGGGTAAGTTTATTGTATAACTCCTGATTTGTAGATAGGACTTGCATTTTTTCTGATAAACTACTTGCATCTCTGTGCTTAAACAATAGTCCATCTCTTACATATTCTGCCATACCACCATAATCGGCTGTTATAAGTGGTATTCTAAGTTGCTGTGCTTCATGTATTACTAATGGTGAATTTTCACCCCAAATTGAAGGAACGACTATTGCATCAACTTTATTAAATACGTCAGTAACTATATTCTTATTATCATAACTTCCCATCCACTCTATTCTTTCTTTAATAACAGGTGAAAACTGATCGGCAATCGCTTTTAAAGCTTTAGTTTCTTCTCTTGCTGCTCCCCAAATTCTAAGTTTTGCTTTAGATGATAAGTGAGAAAAAGCCTTTAGTAATAGGTCAACACCTTTTTCGGGAGTATGAGTACCAATATAACCGAAAATAAACTCTTTTTCTTGTACTCTATTTCTATTCTTAAGACGACTGAGATCAAAACCATAATCAAGATAAGAAATTTTGTTTATCGGAACATTGAAATCCTGAGTAAATTTATCCATCAAGAATTTTGATGGGGAAATAAAGTAATCTATATAGTCTATTATTTTCCTTGTGTGCTTCATTCTAGTGGCAACCCATTGTTCCCAATAATTTATGTCTAAATTCAGGAATTCTTCATCTCCTGTAAAATATCCTTTGTAACATTGGGTTGCACATTTTTGATCCTTTTGTCCATCACAAAGCCGTAACAAATCTTCAGAATTGCGTTGAATAAACCTTCCTCTTGGACACATTAACCAAAAGTCATGTAGCGTAAAAATTGTAGGTATATTTTCTTTAAAAGCAATTTCTGGTAAAGTAATTGATAGATGATTAAGATGACCAAAATGTATAAGATCTGGCTGAAAGTTATCTATTACTCTTTTAAATTTTATATCTACTTCTTCATTAATAAATTTATAACGATATTTAGTTATGGGTATATTAATTAAATGCAGTAAGATTCGTGAATCACTACGATCTAGGACTGTAGTATAATAAAAATCAGGTAAAAAGCTATTTTCATACCTAGTAAATACTTGTACCTCATTGTTATTTGCTAGTTCATGAGCAAGAGTTTGGCTATAAACCTCTGAACCAGCACTATAATAAGGAGGGTAACCATGAATAACTTTTAATATTTTCATATATTACCATATCTATATTGTCAGGATATTCTTGTGTATTGTTTTGTAGACTTTTTATAAAATTACTTAATCCTACTTCTAATGAATGTTTTGGAGACCAACCAAGTAGCTCTTTAGCTCTAGTAAAATCACCATGGAACTTAGTTACATCAAAATTTCTTGGAGGATAAAAATCAATTCTAGAATCACTTTTCGTGACTTTTAATATTGTTTTTGCTAAGTTTTCTAAAGTACATGGGCTATTAGTAGTAAGATGAATAGCAGGAAGAGAAGATTTTTCGCTTTGTAAATATTTAACAGTTAAGCATATACCCTCTATAACATCATCCAAATAGGTAAAATCAAAAACACATTCTTTACCTTCTATTTTAATTGGATCACCTCTTAATGCATTAATACAGAGTGCAGGAATTACTCTACTGTTATGATCTAGTAAACCACCGTATACATTTGAAAAGCGTAATATTGCTACATTAAAATCTTTTAAGCTTGTTATTTGTTTCTCAATAAATGCTTTACCTTTGGCATAATTATTTATTGGATTGATACTAGCAGATTCTGTAACCGGCAGTTCCTTCTGCTCTCCATAGACTTCCCTACTACTTGCATATATAAACCATGGTTTATTTGAAAGTGACTTACATAACCCTAAAAACTGCATTGTACCATCAACATTAATTTTTTTACACAGTTCAGGATAAAGTTCACCATGTATAACCCGAGAAATTGCAGCCAGATGAATAATTCCTGTACACTTAGCAAGTAGTGGTACTATATCTTCTGAAAAAAAACTGAGTGGATTGTTGTGAAACCTAATATCACAGCTTATTACTTCATGGCCCTGGTTTTCTAACTTTTTCACCAAGGTTGACCCTATCAAACCTGCAGCACCTGTTATTAATATCCCCATGTATACCCTCTCACTACAACTAGGAAAATTTGTCGTACCAATTATCTTACAAGTAAGAATCAAAAGGTATTATAAAACCAGTATAAAATAAATGTCAACTTAAATTAGTGAATAAAAAATGTGATTATGAAAGAAGAGTTGTTGCTTGAAAATAGTGTTCAGCTTTAACCAAATCCTCTTTATTATTTACTCCCATTGCTTCTCTTTCATCAGTAACTACATAACCTACACTCAAGTTATTGGTTGCTGCAATGGGTACTATATCATTAAGACAATATTCATTGGTCGAATTATTAAATTTTATTTCTTTTACTAAGGTAGAGAGATCTTTAGCATATGAAGCTATTATTCCAGAGTTTGCAAGAAGCATTTTATCTCCATTTTTTAGGATTTTTTGAACATTGCCGTAATTATCAATTACTAATCTTCCATATTGTTCATCTTGACTATTGAATCCAAGAAGAACTAAATTATTATACTTTAAACAATCAGTCATTTTCATAACTGTATCACTAGATATAAAAGGAGTGTCTCCATACTGTATTAAAACTATGTCTTGATCAGATAACTCCTCCAGATTTTCTAGAGCAATTTTAACTGCAGTGCCAGTACCTGTAATATCTTCTTGAATTATTAGTTTTATATTGTATTGATCGATTATACTTTTTAGAGTATCAAAGTTTTCTAAATCTTTTAGAAGGGAGTTGTTAACAACAATTGATAAGCTTTTTAGACTCAGCAATTTTGCATTAGAAATTATATGTTCTAAAAGAGTAAGATTTCCCACTTGGTGCAACGCTTTTGAATATTCAGAATTCATTCTACTGCTCTTTCCTGCTGCTAATATTATCAAAATTTTACTCATACATAACTCAGGAATTGATTAGGTAGTAAGTTAATTTATAATTAGTAAGATGTAAAGTCCACTTTGATTTTCTAGAGGAAGATAACTACCATCGAACAGACAAAATTCGTTAAATTAGCATCTGTAGTAATTCTTAGCAATTCTTAAGTAAAATTTTAGAAAGAGACGCCCCATAGTTATAATTGAGTGTGTGCTACTTTCAAGTATGGTTTTTATTGATGAAACCTCTTAGACCACTCTGTTTGAAATAAGGTAACTACTGCTTAATTCACCAAAAAGCCTGTAATTAAGTTTTAAAGCGAGTTTGTCCAAACCAATTGATTGTACCTCTTTAGCGTCTGTAATGACCTTTAAAATTTGAATAAAAGATACTTTTACTAATTCTATTAGTATAAAATAAACTTGCGCATAATCTTATCGTCATTTTTATTCATTGTAAAGAAAATTTTGTATGAAGGTTTTTTAGAAAACTCACTTACCCCTCTTAAATGCTCTCAACATCCTGAAAATTTGAATAAGTGAAAACATAGGCTGTTTGTAAAAAAAAGTAATTGCTATTTTTAGAAAATTTTTGAAAAATTACCACAAAACATCTAAATCTTTAATAGGTAAGACCGCACCATTTGCTTGTAGATAGTAATGTGTTGGCTTTATTAACTTGTACTCTACTTTATCTCCTACTGAAACTTTAAATTCCATATCCTGCACACAAAGAAATCCATATTTAGAATTGGTCCCATATCCTGCAGCATTACGAAAGAATTTAATCTGTCCAAGAGTTGCAAGATTATTTATTCTTTCTCTAATATTGCGCTCACTGCCAAGCCCTTCTTCTCCTTCAAAACGCTTTGCAAATTGTCCAGCAGTATAAATATTACCTTGATATGCGCTACTGCGAATTAAACTCAAGATAACCTCATGTTTTCTCATCCGTTCTAAATCCAACTTTTTGCTATATTGATCTCTGATTATTGGTTCTGAATTTAAAACTGAATTGTCATGTACAAATGCCCCATTTTTCCAGTAAAGTGTCATTTGCCCGTTATTGCACTGCGAATAGTTAGATTTTTTGCGCGATAAAATTCTCTCATCAGGAGAAGCATTAGCTTTATCTGGTCTAGTCAAATACCAACGAGACCTTACTGTATTATTCCACGCAGTTGAACCACCTGTACCTGTTTTACGTATTATTCCTGAATCAGAAGGATGAGCACATAATAATACAGCTCCTTTTATTACTTTCACTATTTTTCCACAACAACTTTGAATAAATTGTCTCACATGAGAACGGTCGTTTTCATTTCCTCCAAATAGGTCTGCTGCTGTATCTAATACCACAAGCTTCGGCTGAAACGATTCAATATCCTCAAGTAACTCTTGAAAGTACGTAGTTAATTGACCAGTATCTTTGTTATTAAAAACCATAAGTTGATTATTGTGCCCTGCTCGTGACCATAAGCCAACATTATCCTGAAAATCAGAAGATTCCATACCTGATTGATAAAATTCATTTATTGCGCATTGCCGACGCCAAAGTTCTTCTTCATCATCTTCACAGAACACACCATATGTCTTTATTTTTTCTAGATCTATTCCAAGCCAAGGTTTACCAGAAGCAGCGGCTGTCATTAATTGTTGAGCAAGAAGAGATTTTCCAACACCACCGTCACCGTAAAGAGCTGTAACACTTCCTACAGGGAGCCAATCCTTAATAACCCACTTTCTTTCTGGAGGGATATTGGTCCAAACTGTAGTATCAATTCTTTTTGACTTTCTTGAAGAATAAGGGCTTTTGTTGTTAAGGATAAATTCTTCAACGTTCATTCCTTCTAGCACACTATCTGCAGCATCCCAAGATTTTGGCTTATCTTGAGGAATCTTGAGAATAGAAAGTGATGCAACTCCAAAACCAGAAAGCTTTTTTGCGGCTTCTTGAGCATAATCTTTTCCAGGATCATCGTTATCTGGCCATATAATAATGTGTTTACCTTTAAGTGGAGTCCAATCAGTTTTCTCAATAGGTGCTTTTGCCCCAAACATTGCTGTTGTTGCAGTGATCCCTTGTTCTATGAGTAACTCAGCACATTTTTCCCCTTCTACCAATATCACTCTATCAGATTCAGCGATGCCTGGAATGTTATACAGAGGCCTGATCTCAGGTGCAGTAAAGGTAGATTTTTTAGCATCAAATGGTTGATAACTTTTTCCTGAAGCAGTATCATAACGATATTTGCTGGCAATCAACTGATTATCCTGATCGAGATAGTCCCATTGAGTTATTCTCTTTTGCTCTTTAGTAGGTCGCTTGTTACATCCTATCCATTCACTTATCGAAGAAATTACTTCAACAAATTCTATTTTAGCGTTTTTCCCATGTGCAGCTGCCCAAAGATCAATAATGTCACCACCGTCTCCAGTTGCAAAATCAATCCATAATCCGACCTTTCCATACGCTAGTTCAACTTTGAGGCTTTTGCCTTTATTACCTTGTACATCACCTATCTGAAATTTGTCACCATGAAAAGTTCCTCTTGGAAATAAATAAGAAAGGCATGATCTTATGTTTAATAATAGTTGTCTTTTTACTTCTTCTACATCAAATTGCTCTAATGGTTCTAAATGTGAGACAGTGTTGTTAAAATCATAATTTAAAGTATTTTTTTCTTTGACATCAGTTAAAAAATCTTGTACCATAGGTTGAAGCTCCTTTTAAAGTTAAGTGTTTGAAAGGTTTTTGAGAAAGGCTGTATTGGTTGCGGTCTTGTTCTCTTATCATGAAGTAAAAAATGCAGTAGGTGGTTCTCTTGGCAAAGCTTGAAAAATATATTAATAAGTGAAGGAAGTCAGTTCAGGTTTATAATAAAGGTAAGATTGAAGGCTCTTAGAGTTTTCTTTCTTTTAAGACAAAATACTCTAATATAATTCTACAATATTTTCCTCACTATGTCAACTTCCTATTAAATAATCATAATGCTTCTATTTTGTCACATTGATATATTACATATAAGGAAATTTGCCATTTAACATTTTGGTTAAAACTCCACATATACGCAGCTTTGGAGCCGATTGGCAATTTTGCCAAATGAAATTTTATTTGCCATTTGAAATTCTCTTAAGATATTGATTTTCTTTTATTTCTCTTTGTAAGTTCATCTGGTTATTTGGTAGGTTTGCCAAATGATTTGCATTTTGAAGCTTACTTTAATAAGTAAATATACCTATATGCTAGAAAATTTATAACAGTTGCTTACTGCATAAACTAAGTTCACTTATTAACATAACTCAAGAGATGCTTATATTTCTGTACCATTTACTATAGTATACCGGATCCCTTATCGATCTTTCCGGAAGTGAGGGAAATTTTTCCAAAACACGTTTACTCCTTATTATAAAAACATCTGACTTTAAACTTACACTGTTCCCTTACTATATATGTTCACAAAAATTCTAAAAACTGTTCACTTTTTAGAAAATTTTGCACAACTCCGTTCTCTTATCTTTCATATTCCCCTGTAGTATATATACACGTTCAATTTCAAATTCGTCCGAAAAACTACAAAAATATATAGGCAACACTAAAAAAGTTCTCTTCTGTAGAGGTAAATGGTGGTATTGAAAATTTAACTCTGCTCTCAACTTACACTCCTCAAAAAAATTACAAAATTTAATTTCATTTTAACTTTAAACAAAAAGGCCGCCTATAAGTTGCATCTGCATTATGTTGCAAAATATACTATACTTTGCTTATGAGAATAACCAAATAAGCCATCCTTTTTTCTCCTCCATAACAGATATATACTAGAAATGCAGTCTGAAATATGATTTGCTCTAAAATTTTTTTCATTACGATTTTTCTATTAAACTTTAATAGAGCTTAACGTGTTTACAATATACTCAGGGGAGAGATTTTCCGTCTATAAGAAGTAGCCACAAAACGCTATATTGGTAAAGGTATTCATAATAATTACTTGTGAATTAAGTACTTTAGATTCGAGATTACATAGATTTTTGGCAGTTTAAGCCATTTTAGATTGGAAAATGAAATCTCCTAAAAGGAAAAACCCGGCTATATTAAAGGGTTAAGAGTAATTTAAGTTTGAAATTCAAAAAAACTTCTTAATTGCTTTAAAAGCTAGGATTATAGCGGATTTTTGAGTGTAGCCCAGTTTCAGGTAAAACCTTATATATTATATATATAATAAATAATAATATATAATAATAGAACATATAGGATATGTACCTTTCATAATACCTACCTAAATATTATTAACGCGCTTAAGTGTTTAATTTATTACTTTTTTAATTTTTAAATAACAAGTTAAGCAAAAAAACATGAACTGTAATAAGTTTATTATAATATAAACCTTAAGAGAAGTTCCGCGGTGGCCGTCTGCTCAACTGAAATGGTTTTCAAAAAGGCTAATATACCGTCCATTTAAATTTTTAACCGAAATATAAAAGTCATTTAAAAAATAAACTCAAGTGGCAACTAACCGGTTTTTTAAAGCCGCCTATAACCTACTCTAACTACTTATGCATACAGGTGGACCAGCTGCATTTCATGATATTAGTAGACATAAACCGAGTTATTGTAAGATAATTAAAGGTATCACTAAACTTTAATAGCCTTTAAAAATAGCTAAAGGTAACACTTTTATGGTAAATGCCTAATCTACTACTGTGGCCTATTCTTCAAAGTAAGGTTTTAAGGAGTAAAAAGCCGTTCTGAGTTTTCCAGCAAAATTTCAAAATAAGGAAATAGAAATATAATACACTTAAACCATTGAAATTCTGCATTTTTATCCATTTAATACCTATAAGACGTTATTTTTCCATTTCCAAAAGACTTAATGAATCAGATCGCCCTAAATAAAAATACAACACAGAGACAAAAATATGAAAAACCTACTATTGCATTTTGGATAACCTGAAAAAGATAAATGCTTACAAAAGACAAGATGGCTAATAATAGCGTTTTAAAGAGATTCTACGACTTCAGGGTACAATTGTACAATCAGAACCTAAGTTACTCATGTAAGGTAGCTCAAAACCCGGTTAAGAGTCATTTTTAAATTATTTCTTACCTTAAACTTTTACTTGCTATAAAAAAGCCTTACTCTAGTCTATCACGTTTTTTATTTGTTGTAAAATATTTTTTCAAAAAAAGTGGACGATCTTTTAAATCGGTGCAATAAAAGCTGGTTATTTTAGATAATCTCTATAAATAAATTGTAGGTGAAGTTAAAGAAAAAAAGTTTTGCCATAAACATAAGCTATGGAGCTCGTAAACTGCTTAAAATGGAGATAAAGATCTAAATTTATTTATTTACGTCTCCAATTTCATCGCGTACAATGGAGACAAAGATTTATGTTTTCACTATTTATTGGCAGATAGGGCTTTCTAAAGGGTGGGTCACCCCCCTTGAAATTAAAACAAAAGGTGGTAGACAAGATGTCAAACACAGATAACTCAACTACAAGCTGGTCTTTGTTGTAGTTATTTTCTCACCTGCTTTAATTAATTCATCAAAATCAGATTCATACTCTATATAGCCTTTCTTATAATAGTCCGAATGCGATAAGATATGTGTTAGCAGGCCAAATGTTGTTTTTTTACATTTTTAAGATAAGAAGTGGATAGCTGCACTTGTTTTTTATACAGCATTTCTTATATTGATCAAATCTTTCAATTGATTATTGCTAAATTCTGTAATCCAACTTTCACCGCTACTTATAGTTAAGTTTGCTAACTCTTTCTTGCTTTGAATCATCTCATCAATACGCTCTTCAAAAGTACCTGTTGAAAGTAGCCTGTACACCATAACATTACGTTCTTGTCCAATACGGTACGCTCTATCTGTTGCTTGTGCTTCCACTGCTGGATTCCACCATAAATCGTAATGTATTACATGGTTTGCTGCTGTTAAATTAAGCCCTGTTCCACCAGCTTTTAAAGATACTATGAGAATATTTGATCGAAATGAGTTTTCAAAATCATTAACCATTTTGTCTCGTGCTTTACGGGATAAACTTCCATGCAAAAATGGCACTTTTGATTCAAACTTTTCTTCAAGTAGCCTAGCTATAATCTCACCCATTTCAGTGTATTGAGTAAATATCAATGATTTTTCTGCAAGCTCACTAATTCCTATCAATATCTCTTCTAGCATCTGCATCTTTCCTGACTGTTCAATACTTGCACGCTTTTTCTTGCCAAAATGCGATGGATGGTTACAAACTTGCTTTAAAGCATTGATAAGCTTAAGAATTAGACCCTTACGTTCAATTCCTTCACTCCTTTCTATCTTTTTCATAGTTGTGTTAACTACTTCTTGATAAAGTGCTGTTTGCTCTGGAGTTAGAGAACAATAACGATTATTTTCAATTTTATCTGGTAGATCCTCTATAATGCTTTTATCACTTTTTACCCTACGTAGCATAAAGGGATGAGTAACTTTCATGAACCTCTCTAGACAAACTTTATCTCTCGCTTTTTCAATTGGCGTTGCAAAACGAGTTTTAAATTCCTTAGGAGTACCAAGGTAATATTTATTAGTAAAATCAAAAATACTCCAATATTCTAGTAGCCTATTTTCAACAGGTGTACCACTCATAGCTATTTTATTTTTTGCTGCAATAGCTTTTATAGCTTTACTCTGTTCACTATGGGGATTCTTTATATTTTGGGCTTCATCAATCACGAGCAAAAACCATCCTACTCTGTTAAGCTCTTTTTTATCACGACGTGCAAGACCATAGGATGTGAGAGCTACATCATAATCATTTGCCAATTCTCGATTTTGTCCATGATAGATAAAAAGCTTTAATTCTGGTGCAAAACGTTCCATCTCTCGTTGCCAATTGCTTAATATGCTTGTTGGTGCTACTATCAAGACTTTATCTTCATCTAAAAATCCTGCATTCTTACAGTATAAAATGGCTGCAATAACTTGTAGTGTTTTACCAAGACCCATGTCATCAGCAATTATACTACCAAACCCCGTCTCTATGTTCTGCACAAGCCAACTAAATCCACGTTTTTGATATGGACGTAACTGTGCTGTTAGGTTACTTGGTACATCAACAGGTACATAAGTGTTAAGCTTTTCAAATAGGCTTTTAATCTGCTGATCAAGTCCTACCTTTGCTCCATCTAGTTCACCTCCTAAAGCAGCTTGCATCAGCTCTGCTTGACTCAAGCGTTCAGGTAACTTATCAAATTTTTTCAGTAGAGCTTCTACCTCCTTATCATCCAAAAGCACATATTGGTCTATAATCTTTATAAGTCCACGAGAATCTTTCAGTAGCTTTTTAAATTCTGTAATGCTTATCTCTTTATCACCTATCGCTATTTTCCAATCAAACTTCAATAATTTTTCAAGCGTTAAGAAACTTTTCCGATCTTCTTCAATTTTGCCTTTAGCAGATAAATTAAGACTCAACTTTGGCTTTAGGATTTTTTCCAGTGATTTCGGTAAGATAACTATAACGCCAATTGCTTTTAACACCGGCAAGATATTTAAAAACAATGGTGCAAAATCATCTAAGCTAAACAGTAATCTACTGCTGTCGTCAATCGATCTTTCTAGCTCAGGTATGTATTCGGACAGCATTCCCATATCAGATAAAATGCTCAGTTTTGTGCTGCAGTTAGACAATGCTTTTTTCAGCTTTATTATCGATTTTCCATCATCTAAAGATACCTGTATATCAAGCTCAAATCTTTCATAATAATCTTTTACCATTAAGTAAAGTTTGTATAGTTTATCTGTTAAATAAAGCCGTGATAACCAGAGATTAATTGATTGAGGTATTTCTCTGTTGCTAAACTCACTAAACTTGTATGCTGATCCAGTAAAAAATAATGCAAAGATGTGCTTGTCTCTATACTTATCCATTGATGAAGGAAAGGTATTCTTTTCTCTATATTTATCAAGTGCTGCAGGAAAATTATTTGCCATGTATCCCAAAAGGATTAAAGAAACTGCAATATTAACCTGTTCTTCAGGATCTATAGAAGTTTTCTGATATTGAATTAGTAGAGGTGGACACATAGATGATATTTTTCTATGAATTTCTTTGACTGATTCATTAAACAACGCAGGGATCCACCTAATTATAAATTCTCCTCTTTTATTTTGTAGTATTTGTGGTACTAGTGCTGATTTTTCCATGAGCATACGTGCAAACTGTGAAATCATATGCATGAAGCGAAGCTCAGGATTAAGCTTATGCAGTAATGAAATAGGAATATCGTTTAAAAATTGTGCTATATTCCTTGAAACACTTTCGCTGAGCATAAATGAATTAGCTATACCATTGCTTACTTGAATAACTTGGTATTGGTCATTGATAAATAATTGAAATGTTTGCCAGTGTTCAATACTTCCCCATTTGCTAGTAAACAATTCTTCTTCCGATAGCTTTTTCTTGGAAGAGTAGAAAAAATAATCTGATTTCCCCGTAGGATATTTTTGCCAATGCTTGTAAGCTGTTTGCAGAATACTGTGAAAATTTTTTTCAAAAAAGAGTGGATTATTCGTCAAGATATTTTCGATACAGCTGGCAAGGTTAGGAATAGTCGATAGATCAATATCATTTAAGTTTACTTGGTCATATACTTTAACTTTAGAAGACGATTTAAATAGATCATTAATTTTTAGAATACTTTGAATGTTTTCTAATTTTCCATTTCCAAAATCATCAATCAGCGACAACAAGTCACAATTATGAATATTGAAAATTACGAAAGGGTTTTTATCAATTTCTGCAGCAATAAGATAAATTACAGCAGCAATATGTTTACAAGGCATAGCCCAATCAGGACAATTGCAACTTGCGTTCATTTCTTCCCAATTCGAAGGAAATAATTTAATACCTGAGTCGTTAAGCTTATCAAACAAAAGTGTTGGTAATTGTCTATTTATTAATTTAGGCAATATAGAGGGCGAATTTTCAATAATACAACGGATAGCTGATGAATTTAATTCATTGAGTGTTATTTTAACTTTATATGGATGAGGTCTTGAACCACTAACTTTGGCTGTAATTGTATTGCCGTTGATTTGAATACCGAAAGCTCGACCAGTATTAGCATAAGTTCTACCACGTGAAAGGCGGTTATCGTAATCAACTTCACTGAAAGATTGAAGCCATTTCTTACCCCACCATGTTCTCCCGTAAATAGACATTATATATATTTTAGCCTAAATAAACTCAAGTAATCTAACATAAATCACTACAAAATGCCAAGAAAACAACAGAAAAGGCAATATGAAAACCTTTTTTTCTATAGTCTCTTCATTTTTTGTGATTAAAAATTATTTTAACTTTTTTTTAAAAAATCCCGGAAAAAGTAGTAAGAAATCCGGTATATATATAATAAAGGGGCATTGTTTCAATGAGGTGAGTTTACCTCTACGCGCTTCAAACACAAAAGTTTCAAATAAATGTCAATCCTAACACTAGATCTAGGCAAGCAAACGGGCTGGGCAATTCTAACAGATGGAGTAATTCAAAGTGGTAGCAAAGGTTTTCATGTTAGCAGGTTTAGTGGTGGTGGCATGGTGTTTCTAAATTTTCGTAAGTGGTTGAATGAAATGAAGAAAAAATTTCCAAGTATTGAAACAGTTTATTTTGAGGAGGTGAGAAGACACTTAGGGACTGATGCTGCTCATTGCTACGGAGGTTTCTTGGCGCATTTGTCTGCTTGGTGTGAAGAGAATCATATTCCCTATCAGAGCGTTCCTGTTAAGACTATCAAACGCTTTATCACAGGCAAAGGCAATGCAAGTAAGAGTGAAGTTATTGAAGCGATACGTGAAAAAAGTTTTTCACCTAGAGATGATAATGAGGCCGATGCTTTGGCATTAATGTTCTATATTAGTAAAGATATTAATAAGATGAAAAATCCATAAAAAGTGGGTCCTTTCAGCCAGAATGGCGGGTTTGGTGGGTTGGACCCCAGGCCTTCTCTAGCGTCAGAGATATTTTAATTATTAACTTTTTAATTAGTATAGCAATTATATGAATTTAGCAATCCACTATTATCCTACTCGAAACCTAGTTGAATATGATCGTAATCCACGTAAAAATGACGATGTGGTCAACAGAATGTGTGCTTCTATTCGGGAATTTGGCTTTCGTATACCAATAGTTGCAAAAAGCGATGGAACTGTGGTTGATGGTCATTTGAGACTTAAGGCAGCAAGAAAACTTGGTATGGAAAGTATACCAGTGGTCTTAAGTGATAATTTAAATGAACCACAAACCAAAGCTTTTCGGTTACTTGCCAATCAATCAGCTAATTGGGCAAAGTGGGACGATGATCTTTTGAAGGTGGAAATTCAAGAGTTAGAAGATTTGCAGTTTGATCTAAAAATGACAGGATTTGAATTGGAAAAAGTTCAACGTTTTCTCGATGATTTTGATGGAAAGGAAGAAGTAGAAAGAGGAGTTTTGGAGTTAATTGATAACAAGGTAGAAATAACAAAACCAGGTGATCTTTGGATTTTAGGTGATCATAGAATCTATTGCGGTGATAGCTGCATAGTTGAATCATTTAAAGCAGTATTAGATGATAAAATGGCAGATATTACTGTATGTGATCCTCCATATAACGTTGACTATGGTAGTAGCCAAGAGAGAGAAGATAAAAAAATATTAAACGATAATCAAGGTGAAAAGTACGAATTGTTCCTTTATGACATCTGTTCCAATATTTTAGCATATACGAAAGGAGCAATTTACATCTGCGTATCATCATCAGAGTTTTCAACGTTGCAAAAAGTATTTGAAGAAGCAGGTGGTCGTTGGTCAACATTTATCATTTGGGCAAAGAATCACTTTACGCTAGGCAGATCTGATTATCAAAGACAATACGAAGCAATGCTCTATGGATGGAAAAGCGGTAATAAACGTGAGTGGCATGGCGGTAGAAATCAAAGTGATCTGTGGTTTTATGATAAGCCAATACATAACTCACTGCACCCAACAATGAAGCCAGTAGAGCTAATGGAAAAAGCAATAGTAAACAGCAGCAGACCAGGAGACATAGTACTTGATCCATTTAGTGGTTCTGGCAGCACACTAATTGCATGTGAGAGAACAGGAAGAATTTGCAGGACAATAGAGTTAGATTCAAAATTTGTAGATGTAACCATAAAACGTTGGCAAGTGTACACAGGTAGGGAAGCAATTCTTTTTGGTACTGGTAAAACTTTTTCAGAGATTCAAGAAGAAAAACAGTAAGAAAAAAGTGGAAAAGATAACGCAAACAGAAATTTAGTAAGCCTTGGTAGTTGTAATATTAATTTACTGGTATATACCGTATTTTAATGAGTTTAGCGTAACAAATAACTTTGGATTAAATGTGGTGTACTCAATGAATCAAGAAAAGACGTTAGCTGGAGTAGTAACGTCGCAAACAAATAATGAAGCATCGTTTTCTGAAGAAGTAGAAAATAATGTTTCAAATTCTACACTATCTGTTAAGGAGAGAATTGAATTGTTTGAAAAAGGTACGAAGCAAGAACCTGACCTGAACACTGAATGCAAACTAGCTTCTTTAAATGTGATTAGCAATAGTAGCGATAGCAGTATTACAGCAAAAATAGACGAAGCAGGTGCTGATTTTTCAGTGAGTTGTTCTTCTTTAGTATTTGATGATGGTAAAGACATAGAGGACGAATTTAATGCAGTTTGTGAGGCAAATGGAATAGAATATAACCGTCCGTATTCTCTTGATCAGTTTGAGGCAGCATCCAACACATCTTCCAACCCCAAAATAGACAATACAAAAGAAATGCAAAAAGAGGAAGAGGATAAAGAATTAGGAGATAAACCAAAGCCGTTACCTAGGAATGGAATGTTGGAGAAGGACAATATTAGAAATGTAGCTCCACCTTCACCTAGAACAGCAGAAAATCATCGGTTGAGTATTATTCAGGATATTGCACCACCAAAGCTACCACATTCTTCTTTCCAATTAAATGGAGAAAAATGTGATGAGCAAGAAGCTATAGGAGAACCTATGTATGCAACTATAGACAAAAATAAAAAATTCTCGAAAAGAGGTTTAGATGGTGAAATAAACGATCAAAGTCCGGAGATGGAAAAGTCAAATTCTGAAGAAACATCAATTAAGAAAGGATCAGAAGATATAATTGGTGAACCTGTAGATCTGAATACAAAATTTTTAAAAAAGAGTTTGGAAGGAGGTGATAGTGGAATAGACAATAGAAGTGCAGAGATGACAAGATCAAATTCTCAAGTAACAGAAATGAGTGAGTCTTGTGGCAATCAAGGATGGGAGAATATGTCATTAAATCATGATAGTCCAGTTACACTTTCAACTAGCTCATCAGAAAAAAGTAATAATGAAGAAACCCCGTTAATTAAAAAAGAAAAGAAAACAAATAGAATTTTGCCAAGAGTAAAATATGCAGTGCAGCAGAAGGAATTTATAATTTTCGGTATAGCTGCTGTTGCACTTAGCGTTTCTGCAGCTTTGGTATATCTACAGGATAAAGGACAATTTATTGCATTTTTTGCAAACAGTACCATCTATGTGACTATACCAATTCTAGCTGTTGCATTATTGGTTGCAATTAGTCCGATATTTTGTGGAATAAAGCAATTTAGAGATACTGAAGAGTGTCAAATAGGAGGAAAGAATGCGAATGAAACTTTGAATCAGGTGCTAAAGTATCAACCAAAAGATAAAGTAATAAAATCAGTCAGACTGGAATACAGCAATAGTACTCATTCACATTTTACACTTAACGCTTGGAAGAGTAAGAACGACTTCATTAATATTGACGACAAAGTCGTTAGTAAAAGGAATAAAGTAGAATCAGTAATCAAAGATAGGCCATTATTTACAGCATTATTAAGCAGTTTGGTTGCTGCAAATATAGTATGGCCTTTATTACTGTATGTGGAAGGTGGTATTAGTAGTGTACAGAAGTTTTACCAGAACGCTTTGATTAGTAACGTAGGGCTATCAGTACTTGTAGGCTCGAGTATACTTGCACTATCAATGATATGCCTTGGAGTACATTACTACAGAAAAACAAATTGCACAAATCTTGTATATTGTGAGGAAAGAATTGAACCAGAAAAAGTTAATGGAAAGTTCATTGAGGAAATAAAGGAAGCAAGGATAAAAGTGCTTGAAGAAAACCACAGTAAAGATGCTAAATGCAGCAGTTTAACGCTAGAGCAAGTAGTGGTTGAATCTCATAACTACAAAGATGCAATTTATAGTATTAGTTGAAAATAGCCAAATTTCACTATGTAAAAAGAAAGCAGCTATAAACCGGAGTACTTCGCTCTATATTAGTAAAATATCTCTAAGACGCCGGCAAGTATAAACAGGTAGGAAATTGCTGATACTGGCAAAACCTTTTCAGAGATTCAAGAAGAAAATTCGTAGAAACAAGAGAGAGGAGAAAAAAAAGTGAAAATCACACAAACAGAATGGGCAAGAGAGATAGGAGTATCAAAGCAATATGTCTGTTATTTAGTAAAAAAAGGAATAGTTGAGTTGGAGGATGGTTTGATCAATAGAGAACAAGCAAATGAAGCGGTGGCAGCAATAAGAGATCCAAGTCAGCCACTTAGGAGGAAAAATCCAGAAAACGAAAATACAAATAACCTTTCTACAATGTTGCTAAAAACGCGAATAAAAAATGAAATGGAGCGAGGAAGGTTGCTAGAAGCAAAGGCAAAAGCTGAAATAGGAGAACTTGTAGCAGTAGAGGAGGTAAAAAGTGAGGCATTTAACGTAGCAAGAGTTGTACGTAATAATTTGCTTAATGTTCCAAATAGAGTTTCAGCACTGCTTGCATCACTGAGTGACACTGAAAAAATTCACGAGACGCTAACTGAAGAGATTACAAACTCACTTGAAGAATTATCTAACGCTAAATTTAAAATATAAAAAGATTTTGAATACAAAATGGCTGATAACTTAAGTTTAGAGTTAATAAAGTGTTTAATCAATCAACCTGGATTAGATGTTAATGTCAGAGGGTTAAACGGAAAAACTCCACTGCATTGCGCTATAGAGTTTGATGAATTAAGCATGGTAGATTTGTTACTCACGAAGAAGAACATTAATCCTTTTGTGGAAGATAATGAAGGTAAAACATCTCTTGATTACGCCAAAGAAGGGAAAAAAGCAGAAATATTACAAGCACTAATTAATAACAAGTACGGGTCAGAACAAGATAGCTTACTTCATTTAGCTGCAATGATAGGTGAAATTAATGCAGTGAGATATTTGATCAGAAAAGGTATTGACGTTAATGTACGAAATGCTTTGCACCATACTCCATTACATCTAGCAGCAGGCATAGGACATGCAGAAGTTGTAAAGATTTTGATAAGAGAAGGAAAAGCTGAAATAGATGTCTTTGATGCACGAAATCAGACACCAATGCACTATGCAGTTAATAATAAAAAGTTGGAGATAGTAAAGTTACTGCTGAAGCTTGGAGCAGATGTGAATAGTGCACGCATGGGACAAAACTCAATGAAATTGTCACCTGTGCATATAGCTGTAAGTAATGCTAATTACGATGAAAGAGACTTATGTCTTGATATCCTCAAATCCTTAATAAAGGAGCCTAATGCTCAAGTAAATTTGCAAGACTACGAAAATAAAACACCACTACATTATGCTGAAAGACTAAAAACAATAGAAGTTTTACTAACGCGAGAAGATATAGACCCTCTGGTAAAAGACGATAGCGGTAAAACACCATTTGATTACGCTAAACCTGAGATAAAGAAGGCTTTGATGAGTAATAAATACGGTTCTGAAAAGAATAGTCTACTCCATTTAGCTGCACAAAGAGGAGAAATTGAGATTGTAGATGCAATTTTAAGAGAAGAAATCGATATTGATATTGTAAATAATAAAGGTTTATCACCGGTTTACCTTGCTGCGGAAAAAGGGCATTTACATGTAGTAAAGTTATTGCTGAAAAAAGGAGCAAATTATACACCTGTTTTACATTTAGCAATTAAATCAAACAATTTAGAGTTACTTAAAGTTTTGTTTACTGAAAAAAATGGGTCTTTGCTCTGCAGAGATACCGTTGTTAATTTTCCAACCCTTCATAATAAATATATAGCACAGAGAGAAATAGCAGATAAAAGGACGAAAAAACATAATAATATTATCTGCATCTATACTACAGTCAGCGCAATAGCAGTAGCAGTATATATAGGGTTGATAACAACAACAATAAGCAGTGCAATCATTTTTGCAACAATAACAGGGGTATTTGCGCTTGTTATAGCAATAATGATAAGTGAGATGAGCAAAAGATATATAGAAAAGGAATTTCAGAAAAAGATGTTTATGGAATTGGAGGAGTGTAGTTCTATTGTTAATGATGTCGAGATAGAACCAGTTATGAGTAGATGCAGACAATGATATACGCTACATCTTTTTCTGAAGGTTTAAGGCCAGATCCCCAGCTTAAAGTATCAGAGTGGGCGAATGAGTATCGAGTTTTAGCGCCAACTGCAGCATCAGAGCCAGGTAAATGGAGAACAGAAAGAACTCCTTATTTAAAAGAAATAATGGATTCACTATCACCATCTTCACCTGCAGAAAAAGTAGTATTCATGAAAGGAGCGCAGATTGGGGGAACAGAAGCTGGCAACAATTGGATTGGCTATATCATAGACCAGACACCAGGTCCAATGCTGGTAGTACAGCCAACAGTTGAAATGGGAAAACGTTGGTCGAAGGGAAGATTTGCACCGTTAATAGAGAGTACACCATGTTTAAAAAGTAAAGTAAAAGACCCAAGATCAAGAGATTCAGGGAATACTGTACAAAGTAAGGAATTTCCAGGTGGAATAGTAGTAATAACTGGAGCAAACAGCAGTGTAGGCCTCCGATCTATGCCAGTAAAGTATCTCTTTCTTGATGAGATTGATGCGTATCCAGGAGATTCAGGAGGAGAAGGAGATCCAGTACTGCTTAGTATTGCTCGAACTAATACATTTGCACGGCGAAAGATTTTTTTAGTGTCAACACCAACGATTCATGGAATAAGCAGAATTGAGAAGGAATTTGAAGCAACAGATGAGAGATATTTTTTTGTTCCATGTCCGTATTGTAATTATTACCAAATATTAAAATGGTCACAAATAAAATGGGAAGATAAAAATCCAAATACAGCACACTATATATGTATAGAATGTGGTAAAAAGATAGAAAATCATCAAAAGACAGAGATGCTTGAACGTGGAGAATGGAGGCCTACTAATAGAGTAAAAGGTGAGAAAAAAGGATTTCATCTTTCAAGTCTTTATAGTCCAGTTGGCTGGTATAGTTGGCAACAAGCAGTAGAAGATTTTCTGCATGCAAAAGAAAGTGAACAATTACTGAAAGTTTGGATAAATACCACACTTGGAGAAACTTGGGTAGATAAAGGAGAAGTACCAGACTGGAAGCAATTATTTAACCGAAGAGAATTTTTTCAGATTGGCACAGTACCAAGGAGAGAAGTGGTACTTACTGCAGGAGTAGATGTCCAAAAAGATCGTTTAGAAGTAGAAGTTGTAGCATGGGGAAAAAGTCGTGAAAATTGGTCAATAGACTACCGAGTATTTGAAGGAGATACAGGAGGTGGAGAAGTATGGAAAAAGCTTTCGGAGCTCCTCAATCATCATTTTATCGGTGAAAATGGGCTTGAATATATGATAAGTATGATGGCAGTAGATGCTGGATATGCAACGCAAGAAGTATACAATTGGGTAAGAGGTCATCAAGGCTGTGGAAGAGTAATGGCAGTGAAAGGTGTAAATAAAGCCCTAGTACCACTTAGCAGCCCAAGTAGAGTAGATATAACAGTTGGTGGTCAAAAGCTAAAGAGAGGAATAAAGCTCTGGCCAGTAGGAGTATCGATTTTAAAGTCAGAACTTTTTCAATTACTTAATGTTTTAAAGGACGGTGAAGAAGCTCCAGCAGGATACTGTCATTTTCCCGAGTATGTACCTGAGTATTTTAAGCAGCTAACGGCAGAGCAATTAGTCAGCAAGGTAGTAAAAGGATACACCAAACAAGAGTGGCAAAAAGTAAGAGAAAGAAATGAAGTATTAGATTGCCGAATTTACGCAAGAGCAGCATCAATAGCACTGGGAGTAGACAGATGGCCAGAGAGTAAATGGAATAGTTTAAGTGAAAAACCAGAAAGTAAAAAATCAAAGAAAATAGTGAAAAGTAAGTGGATCAGCAAGTAGTAAATGTATAACGAAGAGTATTTAGTTCAAATTGAAGAAGCGATAAAGAAGCTGCAAAACGGAGAGCGAGTGGTATCAATTGCATATGGTGACCATGTGGTGAGATATGCAGAAGTAGATATAAATGATTTACTAAGCTTAAGACAACGTATTAAGGCTGAACTAAAGATTGTTGGAATGAAGCCGAAGAGGAAAATTATTTTTGCTACTAACAAGGGAGTTTTGTAATGTTACTAAAATCATTCAAACAACTATTTAGCAAGCCAAAAATCAAAAGCTCAGCCTGGGATGCATCTGGCTCAGGAAGAAGGGTAATGTATTGGCAAGGAGAAACGGGAAGCATAAATAATTTACTCTCTCAAAGCCTTGAGCACTTGCGTAGCCGCTCTCGTGATATGGTAAGAAAAAATCCATATGCAGCAAATATCATTGATACAATAGTAAGTAACTCGATTGGAACAGGAATAAAACCGCAATCAAAAGCTAAAGATCCAGAGTTTCGGAAAAGAGTGCAAGAGTTATGGCTGAGATGGACAGATGAAGCAGACAGTAGTGGAGTAAATGATTTTGATGGATTACAAGCTCTAGTATGCAGAAGTATGATAGAGGGAGGAGAATGTTTTGTACGTTTAAGAACGAGAAAGCTGGAAGATAGATTTTCTGTACCACTACAACTGCAAGTACTTGAGTCTGAACATTTAGACAATAAAACAAATCAAACTTTAGCAAATGGTAATGTAATAAGAAACGGGATTGAGTTTAACAAGCTTGGGCAAAGAGAAGCATATTACTTATTTAGAGAACATCCAGGCGAAGGCTCATTTGGAGAATCAGTAAGAGTACCAGCAAATGATGTTTTACATATTTATAGACCACTAAGACCTGGGCAAATTAGAGGAGAGCCATGGCTTTCGAGTATACTGCTAAAGCTCTATGAACTTGATCAATATGATGATGCAGAATTAGTACGAAAAAAGACTGCAGCAATGTTTGCGGGATTTATTACGAGACTTGATCCAGAAGCAAATATCATGGGAGAAGGTGAAGCAAGTGAGCAAGGAGTAGCACTATCTGGCCTGGAACCTGGAACAATGCAGCTTTTAGATCCAGGAGAGGACATAAAATTTTCAGAGCTATCAGATGTTGGAGGAAGTTATGAAGCATTCATGAGACAGCAGCTGAGAGCAATAGCAATAGGTACAGGGATAACATATGAGCAACTAACAGGAGATTTAACAAGCGTTAATTATTCATCCATTCGGGCAGGGTTGATAGAGTTTCGCAGAAGGTGCGCAATGTTACAGCATAACGTGATAGTGTTCCAGTTTTGTAGACCTATTTGGAATAGATGGCTAGAATTAGCAGTGTTTTGTGGAGAACTGAGTATAGATGAAAAAGTAGTAAAAGCAGCGAAAGAAGAAGTAAAATGGATACCACAGGGATTTGATTGGGTGGATCCACTGAAAGACCAGCAATCGCAGCAAATGGCAGTAAGGAATGGATTTAAGAGTCGATCGGAAGTAGTATCAGAAATGGGTTACGATGTTGAAGAAATAGATCAAGAAATAGCAGAAGATCAAAAACGTGCAAATAGTCTCAACTTAATGTTTGACTCTGATTGTAAAGGATTATGATGCTCTTAGGAAAACCATTAATGCTTGAACCAAGGAGTTTTGAGCTATTGTCATTAAACAATCAAAAACATCCCACGTTTAAAAACATAAAGCACTCCATCAAAAGTAACGTAGAAAGAACTGCAATTATAGCAATACATGGAATCTTGACTAAAAAACCAGGTGCGTTTGATGAAATGCTCGGGATGACATCATATGAGCAAATAGAAGAACAAATCAAACAAGCATTAGCAGATAGTAGCATAGAGACAATTATGCTGGAAATAGATAGCCCCGGAGGAGAGGTAAACGGTATATTTGACCTAGCTGACTTTATTTATGAATCAAGAGCAAAAAAGAGGATAATAGCGATAGCAAATGATGATGCATACTCTGCTGCATATGCTATAGCTTCAAGCGCTGAGAAGGTATTTGTGAGCAGAACTTCTGGTGTTGGCAGTATTGGAGTAATAGCAAGTCATATAGATCAAAGTAGATTTGATGAAAAGCAAGGTGTTAAGTACACCACAATCTTTGCTGGTAGTCGAAAGAATGATTTAAACCCACATGAGCCAATGACGTCTGAAAGTCTGGGAAGCTTACAAAAAGAAGTAGACCGACTATATGAAATGTTTTTGCAGCTAATAGCAAGGAACAGAGGTCTTTCAATTGAAAAGATTCGATCAACAGAGGCAGGGCTATATTTTGGGGAGAAAGCAGTAGAAATAGGCCTTGCAGACGGAATGACAATTCTTTCATCTATTAATAAAAACAGGAGTATTACTATGAATGAACAAACTACAAATGACCTAGAAACTGATAATTTAACCAAGTATCGTACTGAAGTTCTTGAATTAATACGTTTATGTAATTTATCGAAGATGCCAGAAAAGATAGGAGAATTTATTGAGCAAAGTGTAAGTGTTGAGCAAGCTAGGGAAGTTTTAATGGAATTACTTGCAGAGAGAACAAAGAAGACAGAGATACTGAGTGCAATACCACAGAATTCAGGAGAAGAATTGATGATGCAGGTAGCGAAAAGTCGTAGGAGTTAAAGTATTTTTATAACCGCCGTATATAGCATTGATAAAAGCGGCGGTAAGCAGTTAAGGAGAGAAATTTATGAGTAGTATAACAGAACAAAATAATCTAGGTGACTTATTAAAGTATGAGGCATCAAGCCTGTATTCAAGAGACTCAATAGCAGTAGCTAAAGGTCAAAATCTTAAACTTGGTACAGTTGTTGGTCGTGATAAAGACAACATGATTAAGGTAATAAATCCAACTGCCACAGATGGCACACAAACAGCGATAGGTGTAATAACAAGCGATGTAAATAGCAAAGATGGAGATACTAAAGCAGTAATAATTACTCGTATTGCTCTTCTTGCCGATCATGCAATTGTATGGCCAGCAAATATCACTGAAGAGCAGAAAGCTGCAGCAATAAAGCAGCTTGAAGAACGAGGAATCATCATCCGCAAGGGAGTTTAACTAAAATTAATAGGAAAAAAGGGGGAGAAAAAAATGCAAAATCCATTTACAAATACAGCATTTAGCATGACGGCACTAACAAATGCGATAAATATATTGCCGATAAATTATGGACGCGTTGAAAATTTAAATTTATTTCCAAGTAGGTCAGTAAGATTTAGACATATTACGATAGAAGAACACAACGGAGTGTTAAGTTTACTACCAACGCAAGTACCCGGAGCACCAGCAGCAGTAGGAAAACGCGGCAAAAGAAAGGTAAGAACATTTACGATTCCGCACATTCCGCATGATGATGTAGTGCTGCCAGAAGAAGTACAAGGAATAAGGGCATTTGGATCAGAGAATGAACTGAAAGCGCTAGCAGACGTAATAACTGACCATTTACAGCTAATGAGAAACAAACATGCAATAACATTAGAGCATTTGCGAATGGGAGCGCTGAAGGGAATAATTTTAGATGCTGATGGGTCAGAATTATTAAATCTGTACAACGAATTTGAAATAACACCAAAAGTAGTAAATTTTGCCCTTGGAACAGCAACAACTGATGTAAAACGTAAGTGTCTGGAAGTATTGCGGCATATAGAAGATAACCTAAGTGGTGAATATATGACTGGAATTCATGCCTTGGTAAGCCCTGAGTTTTTTGATGCACTAACTTCTCATGCAAAAGTAAAAGAAGCATATGAAAGATGGCAAGAAGGAGCAGCACTTCGAAATGATATGAGGTCAGGGTTTACATTTTGTGGCATAACGTTTGAGGAATATAGAGGGCAAGCAACTGACCCTGAAGGAACGGTTAGAAGATTTATTGAGAAAGATACAGGGCACTGTTTTCCACTAGGAACAGCAAGCACGTTTACAACATATTTTGCACCAGCAGACTTTAATGAGACGGTGAATACTCTCGGACAGCCACTCTATGCAAAACAAGAGCCAAGAAGATTTGATAGAGGGACCGATTTACATACGCAGTCAAATCCTCTACCAATGTGCCACCGCCCGGCCGTTTTGGTCAAGATCGTTGCAGCATAACAATACTGGTAGAGTAACTACAAGGTGGTGAGGCACAGAACGACTCTACCGGTATGCGCTTTCTTAGCATGTAAAGGTTAGTATATCAAAAAGAAATATGCAAGCATCGAACAGACAAAATCTGTCGAATCAGAAAGAAACACACAAATTTAAGTTTTTAGTAATTTTCAAGTATAGTTGTAGAGGGAGCGCCTCTGCAGTTATGATCGACATTTTCAATGGTGCCTAAGTGCCCGTATGCAAGCATGGTCTTGGAAGGAACGGTCAAATCATTGATGGAGTCATTTAGACTACCTCGGTTAGGAGATTGTACTATCAACCGTTCCAAGCTGAAGCGTTTCCCTGTAACAAATTATATGTAGGAGTTACCATGAAAAAAGCAAAAAGTAAATTAGAAATAGTGAATCCTAATGCAGCAGGAATAGACATTGGTTCAGCTGTACACTATGTGTGTGTACCTGAAGGAGGAGATGAACAACGCGTTCAGAAATTTGGCTGCTTTACTGAAGACCTTCATAACTTAGCACAGTGGTTGAAAAAGTGTAAAGTTACAACAGTAGCTATGGAATCAACAGGAGTATACTGGATTCCTTTATTTCAAATACTTGAGTCATATAAATTCGAGGTAAGATTGGTAAATGCACGGCATGTAAAGAATGTACCTGGTAGGAAGTCTGACGTTTAAGATTGCCAATGGCTCCAACAACTGCATAGCTACGGACTGCTTCATGGATCGTTTAGGCCAGATAATCAGATGTGTGTATTGCGCAGTTACGTGCGGCAGCGCAGAAATCTCACTGAAAGTGCATCTACACATATTCTACGTATGCAGAAGGCATTAATTCAAATGAATATACAATTACACAAGGTTATTAGTCATATTACTGGGATAACTGGTATGAAAATCATTGAAGCTATAATTGAAGGCGAAAGAGATTCTGAAAAATTAGCAGAATTCAGGGACGTGCGAATGAAAAATGATCAGTCTACTATTGCAAAAGCGTTAGCTGGTGACTATAGAGAAGAACACTTATTCACGCTAAAGCAAGAATTTGAACTATATAATATTTATCAAGAAAAAATAGCAGAATGTGATAGAAATATTGAAGCCTATTATAAAACGTTTGAAACAAAGTCTTGTGAAAGCAAACAGCTAAGTAAGCAAAAGAATAAAAATAGCAAAAGTAAGCCAAGCTTTGCTTTGTATGAGGAACTGCAACGAATCACTGGTATGGATTTCACTAAAATTCCTGGATTTGATGTATTAAGTATACAAACCATAATTTCAGAAGTTGGTATAAACCACAGTAAATGGCCAACAGAAAAGCACTTTTCGTCGTGGTTGGGACTCAGTCCTGCTAATAAAGTTACAGGGGAAAAAGTGTTTAATACAAGAACACGTAAAGTCATTAACCGTGCTGCAAATGCTTTGCGAATAGCTGCTCATTCTGTAGGAAAGAGTAAAAGTGCGTTGGGTGCATACTACAGAAGATTGAAAAAACGACTAGGAGCACCAAAAGCAATAACAGCTACTGCAAGAAAAATGGCATGCATATTTTATAGTATGCTCAAATACGGACAGGAATATGTAGAAAAAGGAATGGAATACTATGAAACACGCTATAAAGATAGAATTGTAAAAAATTTGATCAAAAAAGCGAGCGAATTTGGCTACATATTAGTTCAACAAGAAGAGTTAGTTGAGTGAGTTTCTTAGGAGAGAATATTAAGCGATTATTAGAAGATTGTTTTGCCCATTTAGGAGAAGTGGCTTTATATAAATCAAAGGATAAGTCATATATGGTACAGGTGTTAAAGCAAGAGCCAGATAAATTATACGAGATTGGTGAAGGGCAATTTGTAGGAGAAACTTTAGTGTTGGAAATAAGTGCGTTTGATGTACTGCAGCCAATTGTAGGGGATATTTTTGTTATAGGTGACCGTAAATATAAAGTATATTCTCCACCGCTGCAAGATAATTCAGGAATGGTATGGAAAATTCGAGCGTCAGGAGTATAAATGCGTATTAACACCGGTAGTATTATACAAAGTATAGATGCTGAAAGGAAAAAAGTGGAAAAAGTGACGGTGAGTGCATTAAACAAAACAGCAATATGGCTAAAATCAAAAGCAGCTAAGGAAATTAGTGAGGAAAAGAGAATAAAATTAAGTTTGATAAGAAAGAGATTAAGAATTTTTAAAGCAAAAACAAGCAGATTAGAAGTGTTAATTAGAGCAAATCTCTACGACATTAGAGCATCGACAATTGGCAAAATACAAAAAACAAGAAGAGGATCGAAAGTAGGAAAGCATGAGTTTATAGGAGGATTTGCAGCAGTTATGCCAAAAGGAAACAGCGGTATTTTTAAACGTGAAGGAAGGGCAGCATTGCCAATAAAGGAAGTTAAGTTGCCACTAGAACCTGAGGCTTCAAGGATAATAGGGAATCTTGTTAATTATGAGGTTGAGGAAGTGTTTGAAAAGTTCTTTGAACGTGATATTACAAGAAATATATGAATTTTAAAGATTTGCATAACGCAATCTGCACTACGCTGAAGAAAGAAATACCAGCAATTCAAACTTGTGAAATTTATCCATCGATAAGGAAAGAATTATTAGCGCCAGCGTTATTTGTAGAGCTTGTGAGTTTAGAATCGGGAAAAGATCCAGGAACAGAAGAATTAGCATTGAAAGCCAGGTTTGAAGCGAGGATTGTCGTTGATGGAACAGTCGAGGATTCCTCGGTAGTTGTTAGAACACTAGCTGCTGAGGTTGCGAGAGTAGTAAATAAGAATACTTGGAATATGAAAAATATTTCACCAGGTGAATTTATATCTGCAGAAATTGACGGATTTAGGCCAGAATTGGATGCTTATCTTGTGTGGCTAGTTGAATGGTTTCATGAGGTACACGTGGGTAAATCAGTATGGTCAACTGGCATAATGCCACATGTTATTGAGATAGGTGAAGTGCATGTTAGATCATAGTTTTGCAATTTCAGAGCTAAATAGAAAATTAGCGAATATTATCCGTATTGGATTGGTGAAAGAAGTAGATTATGAAAAAGCAAAAGTAAGAGTTAAGATAGGAGAATTTTTAACAGATTGGTTGCCATGGATAACAAGCAAAGCAGGAAAAGATAGAGATTGGTTTCCTCCAGATATTGATGAGCAAGTTATGATATTTTCTCCTCTTGGTGAATTATCGTTAGGAGTGGTGTTAGGAGGGATATACCAGGAAAAATACCCTGCACCAGAGAATAAAAAAGAAATAAATAGTATAAAATTTCAGGATGGGACGAAGTTTACATATGATAAAGGAAAGCATCATTTAGAGATTGAAGTAGTAGATAAAATAACACTGAAGGCTGGGGAATCAAGTATAGAGATGACAAAGGGCGAAATAAGCCTAAAAGCAAAAAGAATAAATCTAAATTAAACGGAAAAGGAATGAATAAATCAGTTGTGCGGTTAGGGGATTATTGTATAGAAACAACACCGCATTTTTGCATTAGTGGGAGTAATAATGTTTTTGTAAATGGTAAGCCAGTTTGCCGGAAAAGAGATAATTTTACAGAAGGTAGAGTATTAACTGAAGGATCAAAAACAGTATTTGCAAATGGTCTTAGTGTAGGAAGAGTTGGGGATTCAGTATCTTGTGGTTTCAAGGTAATAAGTGGAAGTAATAATGTTTTTTCAGGATAAAAATAAACCATCTGTTATACTTACCAAAAGTAAGGTTATGAACATGGATATAACTACTAGTCTATTAGGAGACATTAGTAATTTAATAGATAGAGCAAAGAATCATCTTTCTGTTCAATTCAACTCTACTCTAGTATTGTTAAACTGGGAAATTGGCTCCAGAATTGATCAAGATATCCTAAAGCACAAACGTGCAGATTATGGGAAGCAAATCATCTCTCAACTTGCAAAAGAACTTCAGATTAAATATGGACGTGGATTTGATAGAGCGTCATTATTTCGTATGGTACAATTTTCAAAATTCTTTCCTGATCAAGAGATTGTCGCGACACTGTCACAACAATTAAGTTGGTCACATTTTGTAGAAATTATTGCAATTTCTGATGAGCTGAAGCGTAATTATTATATAGAAATGTGTCGTATTGAAAGGTGGAGTGTTAGGGCACTACGTAGTAAAATCGATACTATGTTGTATGAACGTACAGCACTAGCAAAAAAACCTGAAGATTTCATAAGAAGGAGTATAAAAAATTTACGTGAAGAAAATATGTTAGCACCAGAATTCATTTTTCATGACCCATACTTCCTTAGCTTCATGGAATTGCCATCAATTTATAGTGAGACTGATCTAGAAAATACAATCTTGGATGAATTGACAAAATTTTTACAAGAGTTTGGAAATGATTTTTGTTTTGTAACACGTCAAAAAAGGATGAGTACTAAAACAACTGACAGGTATTTGGACCTGCTATTTTTTCACAGAGGATTAAAACGCCTTATAGCAATAGAACTAAAAATAGGTCGCTTTGAACCAGCTTATAAAGGACAGATGGAATGGTATTTAAATTGGTTAGATAAAAATGAACGAAAAGCAGGTGAAGAAAAACCGTTAGGGATTATTTTATGTGCTGATAAGGATCAAGAGGATATAGAATATCTTGAACTCGAAGGCTCTAATATTCATGTTGCACAGTATTTAACACAGCTTCCTTCTAAAGAAATTCTTGAAAAGAAGTTGAGAAAGGCTATTTCTATAGCACGTGAAAAACATGCAAGTATTAAGTCAAATCTATGAAAAATATATGAGAGGAATGGATGCTAAAACAGGCAAAGTGTTAGAAGGTTTGGAACACTTAAAACAATCAATAATTGATATATTAACCACCCCTATTAACAGTAGGATAATGAGAAGGGATTATGGGTCAAGATTATTTGAATTAGTAGATAAGCCAATAAATAGAGATTTAACACTTGAGATATATGCAGCAACTGCAGAAGCTTTGGAAAAATGGGAAAAGAGATTTAAGTTAGAAAAAGTAAAAGTTGAAGGAGTAAAAGAAGGGAGAGTAACATTGAATTTAGAAGGTGTCTATCTTTCAGAAGGTAAGTTCATAAATATTAATGGAGTAATTGTTTAAAAATGCAGCAGCCAAATATTATCGAACCACTGAACTTTGAGGAAATATTTTCCAAAATGAAGGAAGAGCTAGTCAGTAGAGATGGAAACTTTTCAGCATTAGTAGAATCCGATCCAGCAATGAAAGTTCTGGAGGTAGCAGCATGGCGAGAACTTCTGCTCAGAGAAAGAATAAATGAGGCAGTAAAAAGTAATGTACTGAAGTTTGCAATGGGAGAAGATCTTGATAATTTAGCTGAGTTTTATGGTGTAGAAAGGGAAAAAGGGGAAGATGATGAACGATTTAGAAAAAGAATTAAAGCAAAGATAGTAGGTTGGAGCACATGTGGGAGCAAGGAGTATTATAGGTATCACGCACTGTCAGCAGATAGAAGAGTAAAAGATGCATTAGTAGAATCACCTATACCAGGGAAAGTACAAATTTCAATCTTATCAACACAATTATCCACAACTGGCATAGTGTCAGAAGAGCTACTTGAAATTGTAAAAAAGCAAGTTACTAGAGATGATATAAGGGTTTTAACAGATGCAGTAACAGTGACTAGTTGCAATATTATGGAAATAGATATTCACAGCAGAATGAGTATAAGTCCTATAATATCAAAGGAGGAAATCAAGAAGCAGTTTATTGAGAGGTTTGAATTAGCAAAAAGATTAGGGTGGAGTGTAACAAGATCGTGGATAATAGCGAATCTATTTGTAGATGGTGTAGAAAATGTGGAATTAATAGAGCCAAAAGAGGACGTTGTAGTACTAGGAAATGAGTGCGCTGCATTAAGAAAGTTAAAGGTTGAGTAATGTTATTGCCACCAAATGCAACAAACCAGGAGAAAGCGCTAGTAGATGCAATAGATTATAAGGTTGATCCAAGCTGTATCAGAGGGTTTAAGTTTAGTCTTAAAGATGAAATACTACCGTGGATAATAGAAGAATATGGTTTAGAAGAAATACTGCGTTGGATAAAAGATAGAAGAAAAGCTGTAGTAGAAGGAGTAAAATTTCAAAGACTGAGAGGAACTCCAGCATCACTAAAAATAGCATTAAAATGGGCAAATATAGAAGATATTACAATTATCGAGGAGCCACCCGGTAAACACTTTTTTGAGTTGCAAGTAGGGATAAAAGAGGTACCAAATGACTTCTTCGTAGATGCAGTAGTAGAGCTGGCAAAACTATCACTGCCTGTAAGATCCAGATTGATGAGGATTTTTAACGATTATTATAATGTGCAGAGATTTATATTGGATGAGAGTTTATTTGGAGATCTTCTTTCTGATTATTCAGGGGTAAAAATAGAAAAAGATGGACCAGTGTTATCATTTGGAAGAGTAAATTTTTTCAGGTCTAGTGGTCCAGTTATTAGGATTATAGAAAACTATCTACGCGATCATTATGAACGAGCTTTAAGCAATGATATATATCGCCTAGATGTAGCAATCCTTGGAGAAACCGAGCCTCACACAAGGGATTATAAAGGCATCTATGAAAGAGATCATTTGTGGTACAACTTAAAAGCGCTATATCCGCTACCACAGAGCTTATTACCGGCAATTAAGTTTGCGAAAGCGCAAGTTATATTATCGGACGGTTGGAACTTAGGAGAAACAAATGCGTGCTTTCCGGTTGGTAGCATAGAAGAAGAAGGAAATAAATTTGTATTGGGAAACGATAAACTTTCAGGGCAACGTTGGAATTTAAAACACAAGCCAATTTTAGAAAGATTTAGCGTTACTCACAACTATAAAGTAGAGAATTATACAGATCAGAAGGTCAGAAAATATGTTTTAGCAGAACACAACGTTTACTATAAAAACGATTTAGATTCAGAGCAAAAAGACTCAATACACGAATTAGAAAATTACATTTTAGTATTTTACCCGGGAGTACTGAAGTGGCATGAACATCGACATTTGCACAGAAGTTGGAAAGATAGTCGAATAATATCTCTAATAAGTTAAGTACTTATATTTAGATCCTCATATATTATATTAATAATAGGTTAAAGTGTATGAAAGAAAAAGAAAAGGACTTGCTTTCTCATGCTAAAATAGACATAACTTGAATAGCAGCAGGTAAATATAAGAAATTTATCTGGCGCTGGAAAAGCTAATTTTGTGAGGTATGAAATGAGTTTTAGCAAGAGTAAATTTTTTAAAGAAGTATCAAGTAACGGGTTTAAAAACATTAATAAAAGAAATAAAGAAGGAGAGACGATATTACACCAAGCAGTAGAAATCTCGAATTACAAAACAGTAAGGTTATTAATAAAAAAAGGGGCAGAGGTAAATGCAAGAGATAAAAATGGTTATACACCACTACACTGTGCAGTATTTGCAAAAAGCTTAGAAAATGTAAAAGTGCTGCTAAGGGAAGGAGCAGAAGTAAATGCCACTCAATATGTCAGTGGATGTACGTCATTGCACTCTGCATGCAAAATAGGAGGAGCAGGAGTTGAAATAATAAAAGAGCTAGTAAAAGCGGGAGCTGAAGTTAATCAACTGAATAAATATGGTGCAACACCAATGTATTACATCTGGGAAAGTGAAAAGTATTCTCTGTGTGATAGCAAAGAAAGTGAAAAGGCAAGCAAATTTTTGAGAGAAAAAGGAGGAGTAATAAAAAATAGAGAACTGACATGCTATGGAATAGAGAGGCTAGTGGGAGAAATAGCAGATATGTTGGATAGGAGCTATTTACCTGAGTTCAAAATAATAGAGATAGAAGAAATAAGGAAGAAAGATAAGTCACTAATAAAGGAAGAATGTAAAAATTTAGCAAGCAAGATAATCAGCCAAGTGAATGAAATGATAGATGAGGTGGTAAAAAGGAATGCTTAAAAGAGGGATTTAAATTTAAAGAAAAAGGAGGTGGATTATGTTAAAGCTTGGTAAGAAAGAGAAATCTCTATTAGAGAACTCAGGTAAAAATATTTATACAAGAGACAAGAAGGAAAGAACAGCTCTGAATTATGCAATAGACGCAAAAACAGTGGAGTTATTAGTTGAAAAAGGAGCGAATGTGAATGCTAAAGATGTAGAAGGATATACAGCACTGCACCTAGCGGTAACGGAGAAACGTCTAGAAATAGTTAGAGAATTGATAAAATCAGGAGCGAATGTAAATGCGGAAGAATATGGAAATAAATGCACACCGCTGCACCTTGCATGTATGGTAGGTGAAAAAGAAATAGTGGAGGAGCTAGTGAAAGCTGGAGGAGAAATAGAGCAAGCGGATAAATTTGGAATGACAGCGATGGATTATGCGAAAAACAGTAAAGAAGTAACTGAAGTGTTGAAGAAAGAAATAGACAGAATTGAAAAGTTATTTATGAAAGGCTAAAAATATGGAGGAAGAAATAGAAAAGAAAGTAATGAATTTGGAGAAAAAAGCGTTGGTAGAGTTGAGAAGAATATGGAAGAAGGTACATGGAGAAGAAGCGCCCAGATACTCAAAGAAATACCTGATACCAAGATTAGCTTATAGAATGCAGGAAAAAGCGTACGGGGAAATGTCAAGAAAAGGAATCAAAAGACTAGAATACTTGGCAGATCGGCTAGAGAAGGGAAAGAGAATAAGTAGTGACAAACTTCCGGTAGCAGGAACAGAGCTAATATTAGAAAGAGGGGAAGAGACGCATGCGGTAATGGTAACAGATAAGGGTTTAATCTACAGAGAAGAATTTTATACGTCATTGTCAGCAGTAGCCGGAAAAATAATGGGAATGAGTTACAATGGACCGCTCCTATTTGGTTTGCGTGATCAAAAGGGAAGTTGAAAATGCTGAAAGAGGTAAGATGCGCGATATATACGAGAAAATCAAATGAGGATGGACTAGAGCAGAAGTTTAACAGCTTGGATGCGCAGCGAATAGCATGTGAAAAATACATAAAGAGCAAAGAAGGCTGGGTAGCATTGGCCAAAAGGTACGATGATGGTGGATATTCAGGGAAAAATTTAGAAAGACCAGCAATAAAGGAATTATTTGAAGATGTTAAAGGAGGAGAGATAGACTGTGTAGTAGTATATACACTAGACAGGTTATCAAGAGAAACAAAAGATAGCATCGAAGTAACATCATTTTTTAGAAGGCATAGAGTAAATTTTGTAGCAGTAACACAAATATTTGACAATAATACGCCAATGGGAAAATTCGTACAAACGGTATTATCAGGTGCAGCACAACTAGAAAGAGAAATGATCGTAGAAAGGGTAAAAAATAAAATAGCAACATCAAAAGAACAAGGTCTATGGATGGGTGGAACTTTACCGCTAGGGTATGATGTAAAAGATAAAGAATTAGTAATAAATGAAAAAGAAGCAAAGACAGTGAAGCATATATTTGAAAGATATGTGGAGCTGAAGTCAATGGCAGAGTTGGCAAGGGAGTTAAATAGAGAAGGATACCGGACGAAAGGAAAATCGGATATCTTCAAAAAGGCAACGGTGAGGAGAATAATAACAAATCCAATATATACGGGAAAAATCAGACATTATGAGAAAGAGTATGAGGGAAAGCATGAAGCAATAATAGAAGAAGAAAAATGGCAAAAAGCACAGGAATTAATAAGGAATCAACCATATAGAAAGGCGAAATACGAGGAAGCGCTACTAAAGGGAATAATTAAGTGCAAGAGCTGTGATGTAAATATGACGCTAACATACTCAAAAAAGAAGAATAAAAGGTATCGATACTATATATGTAATAATCACTTAAGGGGAAAGAATTGTGAATCAATAAACAGAACTATAGTAGCAGGAGAAGTGGAAAAAGAAGTGATGAGGAAAACAGAGCAGCTATATGAAAATTTGGAAAAAAAAGTAGAAGAGTGGAAAAATTTAAGTTTTGGGAAACAGAAAGAAGTAGTGAAAAAGTTAATAGTAAAAATAATGGTGAGAGAAGATGGAATAGAAGTGGGTTCGGAGGATAAGGTGGAATTTGTGCCAATGAACTTAAAGAAGAAAGGAAACAAATGCACAGTAATAGAGCCAGAAGGGAAAACAAACAATGCGCTACTGAAAGCAGTGGTAAGAGCCCACCTATGGAAACGGCAACTAGAAGAAGGGAAATATGCAAGTGTAGGAGAACTGAGTACCAAAATTAATATAGGTACAAGACGTATACAGCAGATTTTAAGGTTGAATTATTTAGCACCGAAGATTAAGGAAGACATAATAAATGGGAGACAGCCAAGAAGCTTGAAGTTAGCTGAATTGAGGGAAATACCAATGCTTTGGAGTGAGCAGCTGGAGAAGTTTTATGAGTTGGTATCTTAAAAATTACACAATTAATACTTTGCTAATACAAATTGGCTATACAAAAGGTAAAAGAGAAAAGTAATATGAGAATACTAAAAAAAGCTAATAAAGCAAATATAACCTATGAATTGGCAAGAGAAGAAGGTAAGTTAACAGGTAAAGATAAAGAAAAGCTTTTTGAGTTGTTAAAAAAATAGGAAATGGTAAAAGTATTAGTAAAGAAATTAGTAAACCTGATTGTAATACACGAAAGTTCCTACTAGTAACAGTAATTGATACATATGGAGGTAGAACTGACAGATTCACACTATTACATTACGCTAAATTTTGCAAGAATGAGCGAGCCACGAGAGATATTTTAGAAGAAGCTAAAGAACATGAGCTTTCTGAGGAGGTTAATAATGAGAAAATAGTCTCACACTACTTAGGGAGTCATGGAAAACTAATACATACATATAGTGCTGTTGAAGATGGTGTAGTAAGGGTAAAAGATCTTAAGGATTGGAATAATAAGAAAGAGATGAACCCAAATGTGATAACTGACACTTCAGACGTACCAAGTGATATCACATCATTGAAAAGTGACGAAGAAGGAGAAAACTCATTAATAGAAACTATTATGGAAGGATCAGTGGCTTGTAATGTTTCAGAAGATATTGAAGAAGTTTCGGATAGGTATAAAGAAAAATTTTATGGAGAACAGCAAGAAGAAACCACAGAAACTGGCGCTCAGCCGTGCAAGAAGATTAATAATGGTGAAGATTATGAAAGGAATGAAGAAAATCAAGGTAATTTCGCCAGCTCAGGAATAAAGGTGGTAAAGGGACCACATAATTTCAAAGGTCTTTCTTCTAACTTTTATGTTAACGATAAATCTTGCAAAATTGCAGATAAAGAATCATCAACAAAAACGATTCAACAAAGAGCTATTCTGGTTGGTGTCGTTGGGGTAGCGCTACTGGTAAGTGGTGTTATATCACATATTATGAAAATGCATACTATAGGAGCAGTTGGAGTGATTGCTGGATTGGCATGCATAAGCTTTGGGTTATATAGTACCCTAGAACCGAGTGCAAAGCTAAAAAACGTAGAAGAGCTCTTCCAATCCAACGCAAGAGAACATTCCTAAAAAACACAGATATTAAAATAATTTCCTAAGAAATACTTCTAATTTACTAACCAAGTATTAAGCCGGCTGCTATTTTCCTCAAGGTGATCCATCAACTTATCTGGCTCAAAAACCTTGTAGATATAAGAATTTTTGACGCTTTTTTCATTAGGCATAAACTATAATCAGTATCATAAAATAAAGTGTATACTTCATTACTTTCATAAATATCGTTTATGTTACTATAAAAACCAAATGAATGATCTAACTCAAAACTAAAGGTCTTTATGATAGTTTCTGCAAATTTATAAAGACTGCTTTCAATTCCATCTCACGGTAGATTTTTTTGTCTAGAGAAACTTTAAATAAGTATACTTTCTTTTTCTTATCCACTTAATTTACCTTTAACTTACATTAAATTAACCAATAGCAAAAAAACAACACAAGTCAAACATAACCTTACCCACATATCTTACCCTATTCAGACTATTACGAGAAATGCTATACTTTAGAAAAAGCTTAACTGAACTTTCATTCGTTCTGACAACACATACTTACTTTTTAATGACCGATGATATGGTCGTTACTGGAAATAGGCGTTCTTAGGTCTTGAAGATGACTGTTTACTTTCGGCAAATCGTCTAAATCATGCTCTATTTTTTGTGTTTCCATCTCAAATTTAAATCCCAATCTTTCACAGAATTTTTGAAAATATTCTCTAATAATAGAGAGCAAGTTTCTATCTCCCTCTTTATAATTTTTTAATTCCTTGGGAACAGTGAGTGATAATTTACCGTCTTTATAGGTTACACCATCTTTTCCATCTTGAGACTCAAGTGTAAATTCCAGTGAGGTGGATAGACCACATATTTTTTCCCCTGGATTATCAAATTTGGTTACAGGTATTTCCATATCAGACTTTACTCTTATGTTATTATGGCCAGTGTAATCAATATTCATTACTTTGTCAGGGTCTTGCGTTGTTAATCGATAATTGCTAAGTGCAGAGTAATATTCAATAAATATACCTGCTAAGTATCCTGCTTGATTACAATTAGTAACTAGTTCTTCTAAGATAGGGTCACTCGGAACTTCTGCTTCAGCATATTTAAACATTTCCTTAAAAACTTCTTTTACAAATGGTCGGTAGTTCTTATTCTCATCTCCTACTTTGAGTAATAGATGCATATGCTCTCTTCCAGCATTGTAAAATCTCTCAAAATCCCTACCGTACGAATTGGTTTTCTGATAATCAGGAATTTCAGGATTTTCACAATGACTTTCCCACAATTCACTTAACGCGTTATGTGCAAGTTCCTTTTCAAGATCCTTTAGGAGTTAATCAACAAAAGCCCTACCATGATCTGTATCTATTTCTCTTTGTTTTTTTCTTGCGGTTTCAGTACTATATATATCATAACTATTAAAAAGGTTGCTTTTGCAATATTTAGCTCCTTCCATTAACGCAGAGGTTAAAACTGTATCTATAATCTTTCCATTAATAACAAAGTTCATTCTTGGAAGATCGAAATACATTGTTTCACCAGAGTGTGCTGATTTATTGCTCTCGCCAGCCTTTAATTTACTAAAGCTAAATTCTTTAATTTTAACCTTCAATGTAACTATTGGATTTGCTTCTGTCATAGTCCGTACTTATTAAAGCCCCTAAACTTGATTATAACATAAGAACTATTAATAGATTATTAACAACATCTAAACGCAACAAAGGCCTTACACCATCTATACAACAAATACGCAAAGACAATAGAACTTTATTATATTCTATCTATAATGATTCAAAATAGCAAGCCTCAAACTAGAAGCCTGCTACCACTTACTGGTTACTTTACATCAATCTTCTTGATGTGTTTCTCTGACTTAGGTATGGTTACATGTAATACTCCATCTGAAAAACTAGCAGATACTTTATCTCGCTCTACATTTACTGGAAGCTGAATAGACCTATAGAAAGAGCCATAGTACCTTTCTCGATGATAAACTGCTTATCTTTTGACTCGTTATCACATGTCTTTTCACCCTTCACTATTAAGCTATCGCCAGATATACTAATATCTATGCTTTCTTTGGAAATACCTGGTAACTCTAATGAGAGGCAATAGCTTTCCTTTGTTTCATAAAAGTCACAAGCTGGCAATAGACTGTTGCTTCTTCTGGAAAGCTCTGGATTCCATCCTGTAAAGAAGCTATCAAATATGTCATCAACGGCTCTTTGTAACCCTCTTACACTAAAGTTATCACGGTTATTGTTTTTATTTGAATGAACTATATTACTCATGTTGTACCTCCTTTTACTAATATGTGCATTACTTAATCATTCCACTTGTTAGTTTCAATACCTTATACCTAAATTTTGCATTAGTGATAAAAAAAGCTAGAGGAAGAATGGACTATGGCTTTGTCGAATTGGACTTTGAATACTTGATATCTTCTTTCCAGATAGATTGAAAACGAAGTTGTATAAAAAATGCTGCTTTGAATGGTTATTTCTGAAATATTTGAGCCTGATTTTTAAATTCCCCTTTCATTTACTAACTGATTGCAATAAGCTTCTTTTATAAAGCTAAATGGAAGATATGATTTTTCTATTGTACAATCTGACTGTTTCATAGTCTCAGCTAACTCTTTAGAAACGTTACTGTTTCTTTTAAAATAACCATCTTCTATGGCTGTTAAAACATTTTTTCCTCCTAAAAGACAGTTCTCTCCCAAACTTGATTTATCCTCCAACTTACTAAAACGTGCTATGCTTTTTTCATTGCCGAGCTTTACTTCTATCTTATTATTATCTCTCTCACTAGGAGATAAATGAACACTGACCTTCCCAAAGTAAGTAGTAAAAGACATTTCAATTCCACTCCCCGAAATGTCGGTGTAATTCCTCATTCCTTCTTTATTTTCAACTCTAATTATACTTTCTCCAACTTGAAGTACACCAATTTCTAGATTTAAATTTTTAGCTTTTTCATTGTTGAATATTCTTGCAACTTCGACAACACTATCTTTTGGGTATTTTATACAAAAGTGCCGATTGTCTATCTCTAACTCAAAATTATGATTATCAGTTTGTACACTCACGTCTACGATACTTTCGTACACCAAATTTTTAAGTTCTAAAAGTATTTTTTCTCGTTGATCTAAAGTGTCTCTATCTGAGCAAATTACGTTCACGAAATCGCCATGTTCTTCATCGCTAAATCTATTCAAAGACGCACCCCTTGATACTATTTGCAATATCTTTTTCTCATCTAAAAATTCATAAATTCGGGTAGTATCGTAAGAAAAATATAGCTTTTGCAATGTATCAATTATGCGATCCATTAAAGACATATTAGCTTTATATGGAAAAGTGAACATTACCCTTTGTTCCAGCGCCTCGCTTATAACTTTATCAAATCTTTTATTGCACTCTTTATAATCTTCTTCACTACCATAGTTACCAAAAACATCCAATTCATCATGAATCTTATCTATTTTCTGCCAAATACTTTCATACTTTTCTCTTTCTCTTCCATTTAACTTTACTTTTGCTAAGGAAAAAGAATCTTTTCCACGCATTATGTTTGCATTGTAGAATAGTTGACTGTAACGCTTACCAATACTTTCATCATAATCAAGGCAAGGGCTAACATTGTCGTTACTGTCACTAGTTGATTCCTGATCATTGCTACTTTCATCGTCATCTTTATTCCATACTTCAATATCGTAATCAGTGTTTTCAAGGTTTTTGCCTTCACTTGTTCGATAATCTTGATTGTTTTCTACTTTTTCGTACAGCCAGGTTGATTTTTGATCATCGCTACTTTCATCTTCATTCCATACTCCAATGTCGTAGTTAGTATTTTTAGGTTTTTTATCTTCACCTGTTTGATAATCTTCTGCTTCTCTATATAGCCATATTGATTCCTGGTCATCATTATCATTGATACACCTCATTTCCACTTCTGTTGTAGACTGTGAGGTCTTACTATTTCTTTTCTTACGTTCTCTTTGTTTAATTCATCTGCAAGAGACACTTCATTACTAATATAGAAGTTTTTCTGTTTTAAACTCTCATTTTCATTCTGCAATGAACTAAATTCTGCAAACAGTTCTTTACGCTCTGATAAATAAACATAGAGCTGGCCTATTACATCATTAAGTTCCTTATCTTTTTCTAATATCTGGTTTTCATAATTACTCTTCAAATCCTCTATACTGTCTACCAGCGCTACACTTTCTTTTCTTAGCCTACTTGAGTTAGATTCAACCAAATTTAACCTTTGCTGTAACTCTTCATTTTTTTTGTCTATCAACTGTATTTCATTCTTCATATCTTCTAATTTGCTGTCCAAGTTCCTTATTATGTCATTTTTATTCTTCACGTCCAGTAATACTCTTTCTATTTCTTGGTTTAGCTGTTCAATTTCTTGGCCATTTTTAGTTAATTCTCTTGTTTTTCTTTGTAATTGAGCTTCAAGCCCTTTAATTTTCTTTTCTAGGATCTGATTTTTCTTGCTGAGCTTACTTACTTCTTGATCATACTCTTCTGCTATCCCTTTATAGCATTCCAAGAGCTTTGCATTTTTCTTGAGATCAAAGTTTTCTTGTTGCAGCCTTTCTATTTCACCATCTGAATTATCTATTACTTGGTTACCCTCATTACTAATCTCAAATATCTCTTCAGAAGTAATCGTAAAATCTTTAAATACGCAAGGCAAAGTAGTGTCTTCAAGGTTATTACTATCAAATGAGTTATATTGTACTACCTGCCTTGAACTAGGCATACTTATACCTTTCTGTTAACACAGGCATGTAATGCATTATATTTACTATAAACGCAACTGATTTAAACATAATTTATTTACTAATTCATATTGTGAATTTTTATAAAATAGGTTTATATGCAAAATATTATAATAACGTTAAAGCACATAGCTAATAACGTTATTAGTACAGTAAATTAAAGGGCCTTTTTGCCTATAATTGAAGAGTTTAAGCAAATTTATAATATACCTCATTTATCTTCTAATAACGAAAATTTGTATCAAAACAGACAAGACCATAAGTATGGAATTCAAAGAGGAATGAATCAGTTAAATCAAGAATAGATGTTGTGTTATAGTAGTGATTATGCTAATTATTGGGTCGTTTGGTTAAAAGGTAATTGTGAAAAGAGGTAAGAATTTGACTGAAGATAAAAAATTAGCATCTGATATTCTAAAAGAGGTTGCAGATACTGGTACTACTAACAGTGATAAAGTGACGTTGTTTGACATAAAAACAGCTTTACAAGAACGTGGTTTTGGTATTTTAATAATCATCTTCTCCTTGCCGCTATCGGTACCCATACCGGTTCCACCTGGTTATACAACTATTCTTTCTATACCTTTAATCTTGTTTTCATTACAACTTCTCCTTGGGTTTCATTCTCCCTGGATGCCACGTTGGTTGGAAAGGAAATCCTTTAAACGTTCAACATTAGCCCTTGTGGTTAAAAAAACTTTGCCTGCATTAAAAAAAATAGAAAAGTTCATGAAACCGAGAATGTCTTTTATCTTCTGCGGGCCAGGTGAAAAGATTTTGGCATTTATAATGCTAGTTTGCACATTGGTGATAGCCAATCCGTTTCCATTAACTCACTTCATTCCAGCAATCGGTACAACTCTTATTTCACTTGGTATTATGAATAAGGACGGGCTTGTCTCGATACTTGGAGTGTTGGTATCCTTGTGTGGAATATTATTTGCTCTTATTGTAATAGTAAAAGGTCCACAGCTTATAATTAGTACATTTTCTTTTCTCAAGAGTTTTGCATACGGTTAATCTTGAGCTATTAGTAAATTAGATATTCTATAGAAATGCCATGGCAACCAGTGTGGAAGCAAATTCTTTTGTTTACTGTTTGTGTCTCAAAAGCATAAAAAAGTACGTACGGTTGTGAGAACAATTTTAACAAGGGCGGCGTTGTAAAAGTAAAAGATTGGAATTTGTACAACAAAGTTAGGCAAAACAGTTCATATGTAGATTTAGCGAAAGTTAGCCAATATAAATGGTTTTAGCGCATAGTAGAGTTACCATATTAAAAAGTTCGAACGTATCACATGGTAGACCATTCCATCCCAAAACAAACTCTTCTCTCACTAGCTGGTTTTTGTTGTTAAAAATGGCTGCAATATTTAAGTTATTAGTGATATATATTATTAAGTTAATGATAGTTTATTTTAGAATAATAATTAAGGTAGACTTATAAAAAACAGAACTTAAAAGTGAACAAAAGACCTTATATAAGCCTATTAAGAGCCTTTTACTGAAAACCACTTTAGGTTAGAAAATTTTTCTAAAATAGTGATTGACAGGTTACAAAGGTGGAGTATGATGTTGAAATTAGTATAGAGTTTATAAATTATTATAGCTCTGTATCTTACGTATGGTTTTGTTTGTGAGGTAAGAATTATGGACTTAGACGATCTAACTAAAGTAGCTTTCTCTATTATTAAAGATGATGATCCTTATAAAGAATCTAAACAACTTCAATTGAAAAATTGGGGGCGGGGATATTTGGAGACTATTAATACCGGAAACCTTCCTTTTTTCCTTGACATATTGTCAGATGAAGAATGTTGGGAAAAAACCGATACAATACATGGTATCAAACTCAATAGAAGAGTAGTAGCTAAAAAGATGATAGAAGCAAAAAGTTCTAAGAGTATAAGTAATCCACTAGATGACTTTGATCGTTACCAGGTTGCATGTTGGTGTTGCTTAGAAGAAGACATAATCTCTATATTTGAACATTTTAAACGGGAAGATGAAATAAATGAGGGAGATTCAGATGCATTAAAAAAATTAGTTAAATCAGTAAGTGGAAGTTGGTGTACAGATGCAATGATGCAGTTTTGGTCGCATTTCATTAGTGGATACATTTCAGAGTTAGATCTAAAAGGTCAGCATCCTTATGTCTTTGGTTTACATCGTGCAGCAATAAGTTCGAGGAGAAAACGTATAGAAGCAGTAGAGTTCTTTTGGGATAAGATTAAATCATTGCCTGAAAGTGAGTTAAGTGCTCAGGAAAAAGATGAAGTTTTCATGAGAATTGCAGTACATGCAGCAGGTGATAGTGGCTATCCTGATGTATTCGAGTTTTGTTTCAGTCAGATAAGTCCTGATAGATATTCAGAGTTTTTGAAGAGAGATTTGGAGAAAAATGGTTATTATGGATCTTTAGGTAGAATGTTGGAAATGTCTAACTTTGATCAATTTCAAAAGTTATTCGACTGCTTAAAGCCAAGTGATGTGGTGGTGGGTCGTTATTATTGTACCTGGTTAAGAAATATAAAAATTGGAAGTTGTTCTGGGCAGTATTTAAATGTAGGTGTGAAGCTTTTGATGCATATGTTGATGAAAGATGGGCTTGATAGTCATCGTACCTCAGCATTAAATGAGGAGATGATGAACAATTCTACCTTTCAAGGAAGCTTGTTAGTACCCTTGGTTGAAAAAGGCTGTATGGAATCATTATGGATAATATTAGATAAAGCTAATTCTAGTCAAATCAAGGAATTTATGTCTTCTAGAAAAGCAAATTATATACGTTCTCTTTTAGAGCAAAGAGGTGATAATTCATTAAATAAATTTTTAGCCTATGGTAAGTCTGCTGATGAAGAACTTAATCCAAGAAAAATACCTGACCCAAGTGGTGATTTAGCTGAGGTAGAGATTAGTAAACAATCTTATGTGGGGTTAGGTGATCATTAAAATATTATATGTCTAAAAGGAGGGTTATATGCCTAAAAGAAAGCAAGGAGAAACACAAGATGGAGGAGTACAGGATTTTGAGTTAATACAGCTACTTATTCAAGAGGTATATTCTGGTAAGGGGGCTAGTACAAGTATTGCGCAAAGGGGCAAATTTGAGTCTTTTGAGGCAAGGTTTCAATCATATATTGACCAAATTCCATCATATTTACATTCAGTAAGCAAAGAAGGGTTTTTCCCTCATTTTTTCTTGGGGAGCTTTTCTATCTTGCCGGATACACAAATTGCAGAAAAATTAGGTATTAAAAAAGTTTATTTTCGTTTTAACACTGCAAAAACATTAAAGGTAGTTGTTGTTAAAAATAGTCAAATTAAAAGTGATGAAGATGCTATTAAAGGTATAGAACTATTTTCTATTTCAGAAGATGGTAATTCTGGTCATCAATTTACTTCTGGTGAACTGGAATATATATTAAAAGGAAATTTGCATCCTGATACTCAACAAAAGATCGGTACGGTACGAGGTATTAAAGATAGAATTAAAGGTAGGGTTAAATCTAAGTTAGTGCAAATCAACAAAAATGAAGAAAATATTTTTGTTGAAACACAAGATAAAGAAATACTTGACTCTGCTATTAGTCATAATTTTTACGAAATTAAAAAAGAAGAGGAAATATGGAAAGATCAAAATGATAGTACAAAAAGCAAGCCTGAAGATTATATAGCTGATTTAACTAATTCTGATGCAAGTAAAGTTGAAGAATCTTCCAAGAAAGTCATTGATAGAATTAGTAAAGTTCACTCAAAATACAAGGGTTCACTTGTTTACGCTAATCAAGCAAGAGAAGCAGCACATCATGGATTTATAGCAGGAGCTTTAGTAAATTTCCGCTATAGATATAACCTTAGAGTTTACTTAGAGCAATTTGCAGGAAGAGGTTACGCTGATATTGTTCTAGTGCCTCGTGGTAAGGAAAGATCATTGAATGCTGTTCCAATTATTATTGAATTAAAAGCAGGAACGGCTGCTGGTACAACGCCAGGTAATGCATTAGAGCAAGCAAAGGATTATGCAAAAGGGTTTCAGCCAAATACAATGCGTGTTTTGACCATTTCAGATAATGTGCTTTGTGTAGGGTTAAATTTGGACTCAACTGAAAGTGAAAAGTTTTCAATGCATATATCACCTCGTGAAGACAGAGAAATTGCTCCACCTACAATACAGAAGCTTTTAGAAGTAACTTCAAGTTGGAATGGTGAAAGAAGTACAATTACTGATATAACAGAAAAAATAAAACAGCCACTAGAACGTATTTATCATACATTTCCTGGTACGCCGGAGAAAGGAGGTAATTACTTTAGTAGATTTCTATTAGGGCAACTTCTTCTTGCTAATGAGTTCAAGAGAATTAAATTAGAGAAATCCGTATTTTTATATAATGAGTACCCACTTGCCGCTTCTACAAGATCGGGTCCACAATCAACTGAAAGGCCTGTGACAACATTTATGCTGACTAAAGCAAATCAAGGACAGGATAAAGAGGTGTTTATTTTTCATATTAGAGAGGGAGGAAAAGGAGAGTTTAGTGAGAAGAAAATACCCATTAACCTACCAACAGTCAGTAAAATAACAGAGGTATGTATAAGTTTACAAGAGGAAAGAAAATCAGATTTTTTCGATGTAGAAAAGGTTAATAGATATAATTCCTTGAATGAGTATAAAGGGGGAAAGGAATCTTTTAATGGAGAATGGAAAAACATTCCTTATCCTGCTGAGTTAAAGGAAATATTTGATGCAGTACTAGAGTCTCAGCTTGTTTCTTCACAAGATCGATCTCAATCAATAGGCAAGTATAAGGAGTTATTTGGAAAATTAGGTGAGGCAATGTTACCTTTTAAAGTTTTAATAGAAAGGGAAGCACATACTCAAGCTGTATTTCATGGAGCATTTAGCCACTACAGTGATATAAAGTTAGGAGAATCACAAGAAAACAGAGCATTAGTATTAACAGAGTTTCAAACTGGAAGGGGAAAACGTATTGATATGGTCGTACATGGTATTAAGTTTGCAAATCAAGCTAGCAGTGCTAAAGAATACGATCCAGTAGGGTTAGAACTTAAAGGACCAAGGGAAGGTAAGACAGCTAATGCATTAAAAGATGAGGCAAACAAACAAATAAGTGGTGAGTATACGAAGGGTGTCACTTACAAAACACTTACAGATGGAAAGGAAGTAGATTTTGTAGGTGTAGTTTTTGATAAAGAGGCAAGTGACGGAAAATCTCTTATCTTAATGAGCAAAGATGAGTTTGCTTCTGTTAAAGTAGTTCATAGCTCTATCTTTAGTTTTAGTCAGCAACAACCTAGAAAAAAATTTGATCCAAATACTTGCGTGGGGCAAGGTGGTAGAAGTAGAAGAAGCATTAATAACTGCTTGTTTTCAAAGGGTGATGTAGAAAAATTCAGTAAAGGAAATATAGATGAAAATAATGTAGACAAAATTATAATTGATAGTGAAAAATTTCTAACTTATGTTAAAAGCAGTAAAGATGAAGCGAAAAACGCTCAGCTAGTAGAATTTATTGGAAACAAAAATATTGAGGGTGACTATAAATATTTAGTTGATAAGGTGATTGGAGATCAAGGATATGAGCGCTATGTCCAGAATGAGCGTATTAAAGATTTGCAAGGTGATGTTTTACAACAAAATAGTGGTTTAACAAAAAATCCAAAATTAAAAAGCAGGTTAATGAATGCTGCAGGTGGAATACAATTAATAAGAGGAATTCATGGTGCTATTGTATCTTGCAAAGATGGAACAGCGAAGGATTGTGGATTAAATCTAGGCGGAATAGGATGGTCTTTTGCATCTCAACCAATTGAGAATGTAATGGTTAAAATTACTCCAAGAGTTGTAACATCAGCTGAAAAGGTTGTAGGAAAAATTATACCAGGTACTTTAGGTAAACAGACAAAATTTGTTGTCCGGGTTGCAGGAGTAAAATTTGGAAGCACAATAGTAAAAGGTGTGGCAGGGGCTGTAGGTGGTGTCTTTGATATTATTGATATAGGCATATCAGCAAATAATCTTGTAGACTGTAAAAATAGAGAAAGTAGTGATAATCCATGTGGAGAGAAAGAAATAAGGGATAATATAGCATCTATATCCTTTTCTGGAGTGTCATTTGTTTCTGGTGTTGCTCTTACAGCAGCTGGTATGCCGGTGGTTGGTATTGCAGTTGGATTTGGGCTCATGGTAGGTTATGGAGTTTACAGTGGTGTCAGCAATATCGTAGAGTACAAGAAAAAGTATCATACAACTTTTGGAGAAGACTTGAGCATATTTGGGAGAACGATTCTATTTCAAGATATGGCATCTGATGTGCAACACCTTGCAGATAGAAAAAACACAGTTGATAGTCTAGCTAAAGAAGTATGGAAGGCTTTAAATAATGCTCCTAATAGGGTTGTTGCTTATGGTGTTGGTCTTGGAAAAGTAAGTGATAATACTCTTCGGCCTGATTATGCAAAGATTTTGATGGATAAAGAAGATACTAATACCAAAGATCTTTCACGTGTTATACCTGATAGTATACCAGGTGCTAGCAGGATTTGTTTGCCAAAGGTTACTGGGCAGGATTATGAAAAAGGTATTACAAGTTCAGTTCAACCGCCTTTATACTACTGTGAGAATGCAATGGTTATTAGTCACGATGGTAGAAATGGCAAAACAATTGTTTATGATTTACAAAATATAGATAAAGGCGAAATTGTTGGAAGCAATAAATGGAACAATAATTTTCTAATTTATCCAGGTACAACAAAAATAACTGGTGGCAATAATGTAGCAAACAGATTTGTTATTGTAAATAACCCTAGCTTTTCAGGCAAAATGATTGGTGGAAGTAACTCTATTAATATACTTGATCTAAGTCAATTAGCAGAAAATAAAGTTACAGGTGTGATTGACTATCGTTTTAAGCCTAATGCCTATGGGAGATTAAAGGTAAGAATAAATAATCGTTTGTTGATTGATGATTATGTTAGTAACAACCTCTTTAATTACCATTATATTGGAAGGCAGAACAAGGTAGATGAGATCTTGTGCATGGGTTATTCTGAGCATTTTACAGAAAGTGATAGCCGTGATGTTATAATAGATAGTGGCGGTGGTTTTAACAGGAATAGGGAAGATGTAGTTGAAAATTGCAGAAAAGTAATTATTTCGCCGTATACTACAGTCGAAGGTGGAAAAAGCAATTATACTTTTTACGTAAAAACTGCAGACTATAAAGGTAGGGGTTTATATTCAGAAATTAATGTAGATGGAACAGGAACTGTAGTTTTTCCAGAGATTGATTTATTAAGTGATTGTGATCAGATAACCTACTCTAAAGAGAGTAATACTTTATCTTTAAAAATAAATTTTGGTCAAAATAATCAATTTACTCTTGATGTAAGAAATTATGTCGAGCAGAGCAGTAATAAACCTCACTTTGTACTAATAGATAAAAATGGTAGTAATATTGTTCCTAAGATTGAGAGATCAGACTCAGCAACTATAAAGATTAATTCATTTGAATTACATTCAGAACATTCTTTAGGTAAATTTAAGGATGTTGAAAATCATTACAAAAAGATTCTAAACAATAATAAGGATTATAAGGTTTTGAGTGTTATTAGAGATAGAGTACAGAATCAGGGTAATAGTGCAGTTCCACATGTGGTTTTTGGTTCTTCGGGAGACGATGCAATCAACTTCGATCAAGGCACTATATTTGCGAGAGGAGGAAAAGGAAGGGACGTATATGTTATTACTGATGATATAAATAATAAAGAAGTTAAGATTGATAATAATTCAGATGATGAAAAAATAGATACGCTATTTATGCCAGAGGTTGAAAAAGATTTTTCAATTCAGCAATGTGATCTGTATTTAAAATATAATAATAGTAACATTCGAGTAAAAAACTACTTTCAAGATCGTAATTATAGGCATCTTATAATTATGAATAAAAAGGGAGAAACATTTATCCCTATTATAGAGTCAATGTCATGTTCTTCTTCAGGAAAAGGAAAATTAGTTCCCTTTTTACAAGCGACACAAATTCAGAGTATGTTTTTATTGTCTAAAGATTTTCAAGGTGATCATATAGTGATTGATTCTAATCTTGAAGATATCGAGAAATATAAAGATAAAGATGATCTCTTATTAATAAGAGAAGGAGAAGCTCCTTTGATTATTAGAATAGAAGATTTTTATAATGATCAAAGTAAATGGAGAGATATTAATTTTCTTCTGTGGAACAATGGTAATTTTTCCCAATATTTAGGTTTACAGCAAGAAGTCAATGGAATAATAGACTATCAAGACAAACTTAAGGGTGATTATAGAAAGATCATAAAAGAATATAATGTAGATTTTACTCAGTCTAGCAGTATTACACATAATCAAGACGATACTTTAACTTCTCTAGGGAACGATGAAGAACGTATAGGAGTAGTGATATTAAAAAATATTGCTCCTAATCAGATTGAAGTTTCTAGTAGTGGTACAGATCTGATATTTCGTGATAAGAGGTCCAATCATACGGTCAACATAAAAGGTTGGAATAATAGTAAGTCTTATAGGATTTCTACATTGGAGTTTGATCTAGGCTTAGAACCGATAACAATACGCAGATTAGATAAGTTTAGCTTACATGAGGTAGGAAAAATACAAAGTTTAATTGATATAGCTTCAGAAAATTACCAGAATAAAAGTAAATATACTCCTAAAGTAGAAAATGACTTTAAATGTTTAATATCAGTTGAAGGTTTTGAAAGAGAAAACAAAGAACCAACATATCAATGTCTTGGTTTTTCTTCACTTCAGGACCAGGTTAGCTTTACAGAAAATTTCTGTAGTTTAGAGCAACTCACTGAATTTAGAGATAAATCGAATAGCACTCAGGTTTCAGCGTTATCAAAGAATTTACAAAATAATCTTTCGTTAAATGGATATGATCAAAATATAGCAGATAAGTGCTCTAAATTAATGTTAGCTGAAGAAAATAATCAGCAGAGTAAAATATCTTCTATGATTAAAGATATTGAAGAATCTACTTTCCTTGGCCAATCAGAAAATAAGTTAGATTTAGGTAGATGTTTAAGTGAAAGGAAGAAAAGAAGCTCTCATTTTTGTCCAGCGTTTTTGGAAAATATATACAATGAACTTAATAGAGAAGAAATTGAAAGAAGAAATATTGTTTTAGAAGAAAGCAGTATGCGCGTAATTACTTCAGACCATAAAACACTCGATATAGAAGACTTACCTATTCGAGAAGTAGTAATTAATGACAATATCAACAGAAAAAGGAGTTTAAGGAGTACGCTAGATTTGCGTAAGTTGGTACAACAAATAAATGAGGATTTGGGTATTAAACCAATATCAATGGTTATTAAAGATGCAAGTGATTTATTAATTAAGGTGTCTATATCAGCCACTGATTTGCAGCAAGATGTAATGACAATTAGGTTAAAAGATGCACTTATAAATAAGTGGTATAAGAAATTACAAATTATTTTTAATAACGCACCAATGGAAATAGACAATAGTCTAGATTTAAAGCCTTCACTTTTCATCTCTGATAAAAGAATCATTGTGGTAACGCCTCAGGAAGTAGAAGAAAAGAATAAGCTGGTTATATCTAAAAAGGCAGGGCAATATGCTTTTCTTTATTCTGGATATGACTTGATAGTTACCAACGCTTTTAATGCAAATATGGAGTTATGTATTATATATTTTAAGGATTTTTATAAAGAACCTAAAATGAAAACGTTGTCTATAAGATTCACTGATAAAGAAATACTATTAAGTGATGAAATAGATAAAATATACAACTCAGAGAGTGCTGATAAATTAAATTATGTTAGCTCTATTCTCAATTTACAGGAAAGTTCTTTACCTTTAGAAGTTTCAAGTAGTAGCGATATTGAGGCTCAAGGGAAATTTAAGAGAACACCTTTGCATTTTGCTTCTGAAGCTGGTGAGTGGGATAAAGTTAGGCTTCTTCTCGATAGAGGTGCTAATCCCGAAGTTCAAGATAAGTTTGGTTACACACCAATATTTCTTGCTACTCAGTCAGGTAAATGGAGTGTAGTAGAACTTCTTCTTAATTATGGTGCTAATATTAATGCTCAAGATGAGGAAGATCGAACACTTTTATGCTTTGCTGTATCAGGGAATAATTTAGATATGGTTCAATTTCTTCTTGATAGAGGTGTAAGCATTGAGGCTCAAGACAAGTTTGGTTACACACCTATACTCTATGCTGCTCGGTCAGGTAAATGGAGTGTGGTCAAACTTTTTATTGATAATGGTGCTAAATTTAATAATGAAACGACGTTTCAGGGAACACCTTTACATTTTGCGATTCAGGAAGGAAATTTGGATATGGTTCAATTTCTTCTTGATAAAGGTACTGATATTGAGGTCCAAAATGCATATGATCAAAAACCCCTGCATCTTGCTGTGAAAGCAGGTAGGCTGGACATATTAAAACTTCTCCTTGATCGAGAACCCAATATAAATGCTACAGATATGGATGGACAGACACCTTCAGATTTGGCTATTCAAAAAGGTTACAACAACATAGTGGAGATTTTAAGACAAGCACAATTAAATCTAGATAAAGAATTATTAATTGCTGTAAGAAGCGGAGACTTTGATAAAGTTCAAGATCATATTATACGAGGTGCTGATGTTAATGCTATAGACATTATTGCTGGTAGAAAACCTATCCACATTACTGCTAAAAGAAATTACAAGGATATTGTAGACCTTCTCCTGAGCAAAGGAGTAAGCGTTGATCAGGCTGATAAAAGTAATGGTATGACACCGCTACATTATGCAGCATCGAAGGGCTCCTTAGAAGTTGTAAAATTTTTAATAGAAAAAGGGGCTGGTGTTAACATAAAGGATAGATATGGAGGTACACCTTTGCATGTGGCTGCTGAGCAAGGAGAGCTAGAGGTGATAAAGTACCTTATAGAAAAAGGGGCCATTGTCAATGCTAAAGATAAAGATGGTAGAACACCGCTAGATATTGCTAGAGATAAAGGATATAATAATATTGTAAATTATTTAGAGGAAGAGCTCAATAAAGAGAGAGAAAAACCTGTACAACGCAAACGCCGTCATCACCATGGAGGTCATAATTCTCATCACTTATCACGCAAACCTCGTGCTATAGATTCAAGTAATCAACCTAAAATAGCAACAAGCAGTGGCGCAAAACCATCTTCATGGATAAATGATTTATTTGGTTGGATAAGAAGCTCTGTGAGTGGATTGTTAAGTTCTAAACCTGAGAGCACTCCAAGTCCAATCTCACAAGTAGATGCAAGAGTAGATGTAAATGGTATGATAATGTTACTTGACTTATTGATTAGAAGGGTTACAGGTCAAAAGTATATTTCTACAGTAGATCAGTCTATATCTCCACTAGAAGCAAAGGGCTATGCACTCAGTATTACAAAGGGATTTGAGAAAGTAGTAGAGCAAACTGCAAAGGATAGCAAAGTATCAGTGCATCGACTAAATATTGATTTTGTGGGAATACAGAAAGAAGTTACAGGAAAAATCATGAGTGGTAAATTTAATGAGATTTCAGGTATTTTAAAATCATATGTAGAGAAAGCATGTCCTGGTGAAGAAGCTGGTAAGTTAAGTTCTAAAAAGTTTGACAAGTTTATAGCTCAATTTAATAAGGGGCTGCTAAATCAATCAATAGAGCAGATATTACACAACAGAGATGGTACATTAGAAGTTGATGGTGCAAAGCAAATGAGTTTAGAGCCTCAAAGTTATTTAAGTAATGCTTCTATTCAAAGCCATTCAAAAGTATCAACTTGTCTTTCTGATGTAGGAGTAACCAAGCTTGGAAATACTTTGAGTAAGTAGATGAGAATATGGAAGATATAATATGCCAAATAGTGAAAAGTAAAGGTGATAGAATCAGCCAAAATAATTAGGGAAACCAGTAGCAAGTTTGATAGTCCTAATACTAAAGTGGCTTTGATATAGAAGTTTGGGTAACGTTATGATAGTAATTTATATAATTCTATGTGCAATCTTTATAGCTGTTTTAGACAGTTCATTAGACTCTTAATTAAGGGGTATGTTCGACTTAGGAAAGATTTTCATAAATGTTGAAAAGTAAAATGAATAAGTTGTAGTATTTATGTTTTTTCCCTGAGTTGTAAAATTTCAGAATGAGAGAGACCGGTAATTTGAGCTATAACATCAATAGAGACACCGGCCTTGAGTGAGTTTTTGGCCACAGCTATTTTAGTCTTTTTTTCTCCCTCTTCTCTACCTTTTTCTGCGCCAATTTTGATGCCACGTTCTTCACCAATGAGGATGCCTTCTAGTCTACCTTTTTCGTGACCTACTTTAAGACCCTCATCAAATTTTTGAGCAAAAGCAGCAATCTCATCCATTATGCGTTTCTTCATTTGTTCATATGCTAGTAACTCTTCTTCTGACCAATTAAACTTATTCATCTCTTCATAAGCTCGTTTTATTATTACGTCACTACCAACTATTTTATCTAGGTCTTCTTCGTTTGTTTCTGCTGCATATCGAAAAAAGTAACACCATTTTTCTACTATATTTTCTAGTTGGTCTTCTTTTGTCTTTGTAAATTTTGGTAGTTCTATGAATACGAAGTAAAAATCCTTTAAGTCATGTTCAAAGCTATTTTGATCTAAAATGACATGATTAGATTTATACTCAGACTTATCTGGAAAAATAATACAATCAGCAACAGCAATAAAGATAATTTCCTTGAGATTATGATAATTATCACCTTGATCAGCTTGACTTGAGTAGGCTTTGGCAGCATAATATTGAGCACGTTTTTCGAAGCCCTTGGTCTTAGTGAACTGCATTTCTATAATATATCTTGAACCTTGAGAGTCCTTACAAAGAACATCAACAATACTCTGCTTTTTAGCGGCAATTTCAGGGTCCAAAATGGTAGCTAAGAATTCAACATCGTGAATAGCAGCTAAGCCAGTAAAGCCTAAAATATCGTTCAAGAAATGAATGAGAATATCTTTATTCTTCTCGGTGCCAAATATTCTTTTAAAGGCATAATCATTGCGAGCATCAAGAAACTTCGAAAGAGCCATGAGAAAGTAAGATAAAAAGCATTAATAATTATACACAATTGTGAAGAAATATTCAACTAAAATGCAAACATTTTGTATATCTTTATTTGGTAGTATTAACCTGTATAATATTTATGGTAGATATCTCAATAAGGTATCAGATAGCACAAAAAGTAAAAAGCTGGAGGTTAAAGCCAGGATATACTCAAAAAGATTTAGCGGGAAAAATCGGCGTAACGTATCAAGTAGTACTACAATATGAAAAAGGAACACGTAAAATTTCGATTGAAAAGTTGTATGCTATAGCAGAGATATTGTCGATTGGTATTGTAGACCTAATTCCTGTATCAAATGAAAAAATCCGCCTTGAAGACGAGGAAGAGGAAATATTAAATCTAGTAAGAAAATATAAAACGATTAATGATCAAGAGTTGCGCAAGGTGTTTTACTTGCTAGCAAAATTTACCCGAGTTGGTGAGAAAAGTAGTAGAAAATCGGAAAAAATAACAATTGCAAAAGGTCTGGTTAAAGCAGGAGTTTCTGTTGATACTGTTTCAAAAACAATTGGTCTGTCTGCTGATGAATGTGTTGAAGAAAAAGGAGGTTCTATTTACTGCCAAATAGGAAAGAAGATAAAAGAATGGAGGCTAGTGAGAGAGTATACTCAAAAGGATTTGGCTGAGAAAATGGATACAACACGTGATGAAATAAGCAGCTATGAACAAGGACGTGTAGCTATTCCACTGGAAAAATTATATGCAATAGCAGAAACATTATCGATTAATATTACAGATCTGCTAATAGAGGAAGGTAGTAAAGTAGAAAATGAACTACCGAATTTAATTGAAGAATACAAAAAGATTGAAAGTCAAGAACTACGTAATGCATTAATAAGATCTCTATTTGAAGGCATACGGATTTGCGAAGAAAAAGTGAAAAGAGCAGAAAAGATCAAAATTGCAAAAGACTTAGTAAAAAAAGGAATTTCTATCAATATTATTTTAAAAACAATAGGCATCTCTTTAGACGAAATTCAACAAATTTAAGTAAAAAAATCAGTATCTATTAACATCTTTACTTTTTAATGAAAAAATAAGTAAAAAAGATTGAAAAATTGATTTGACTTCACTCGGAAGCTATGGCTCTATGCCAATGCTGATAAAAAAACAGCAGTAAATATTTAAAAAAAGTTTGTTGTTAGTGAAGGGTAAATTATATGAATAAAAGTAAAGAAGAAATCGAATTCAGAATATTAGAAAGCAAAGGTAAAGCACTACTTGATCGTGAAATAATGGAAACATTTTTAAGTGCAGTACATGAAAGGCCGCAAGCTCAAGAAATTGCTAAAAATCTGGTGAACACTTATACGGGAGTAGGAAGGATTTTAGGTAGAGAAATGGATGACCTGAAAGTTATAGAAGGAGTGACTGATTCTGCAGTAGCAATGATTATGTGTGTTAAGGAAACACTAGAAAGGGTACTGAAAGAAAAGCTTAAGAGTGAGCCAATAATGGACTTACAAGGGCTAGTAGAATATTTGAACGTAAGTATAGGTCATGCAGAGAGGGAATGTGTAAAAATATTGTATTTGAATAAAAGGCGCCAATTAATCGGAGAAGAATCGTATATTGGTGAAATGGAAAAAGCACCAGTATACATAAAGGAAATTACAAGAAAAGCATTAATAAAAAATGCAACATTAGTAATAATGTCACATAACCATCCTGGAGGGAGTTTAGAACCATCAGAAGAAGATCAAGAAGTAACGAAGAGCTTAGCGGCAGCATGTAGTACTGTAAGCGTTAGATTATTTGATCACATTATCATCACAAGTACGGGCTATTTTAGCTTTCGAGAAAACGGATTGTTATAGTAGAAAGTATTTGCAAATCTACTCACTATAATTTATAATGAGTAGTAGAGTGTATAACAACTATACACTTAGAAAGTATATTTAATAGCGGAGGCTAATATGGGTAATAAGATAATTGTACCTTTTGATGACAAAAAAGGAGGTGTTTACGAGTTAAACGTTGATCTTGATAAATTATCAAAAGGTGAGATGTTAAATGCTATTGTAGGAATTGGTCGTACTAAAGAGCAGCCTACTTTTGTAAGCAAAATTAATAAGGCTAAAAAGTCTCAAGAAATAGCACCTTTCCCTGGTAGAGAAGTTCGCGAAAACAAAATCAACTATGGGAAAGGACTTGACTACATATATGGCACAAAACCTTTAAATGATCAAGCAGAAGATTTAAATCCATTTACTTCAGCTTTGCAAAAAATAAAGCCAAGTATAAGCGAAAGTGAAAAGTTGAGCTGGTTTAAGAGTGGAGTGGTAAAAGCAAAAACCCCAAAAGAGATGAACAAAGTTATAGATGAAGTAATAGGTGATGGAACAAGGCTAAATGCATGTAATGATGGGGAATGGAGTTTCTCAGAGTATGTAGTATTAGGTACACATTTTCATAAATTTGATAAGGTTGATCGTAAAAAGGTAATACGTAAATTAATGTTAAGCGGTGCAGAGTTTCATGATACTCTACTACAGAATAAACTGATAGGTGAAATCTATGATGAGCTACAACCAGAAGTTCAACCACAGATAGATAAGCAACTAGAAGAACTAGAGAAAGCTGGCGAAAGTGCTGTTCAGGAAGGAGAATTAATAGATATCGAGATAGACAATGCAACATTATATATAGAATTTTCTGAGGACAGTAAAGTAGAGGTTGCCAAAATACTGAGAGAGTTAGGAAGTAATATTTTAAAAATTGGTAATGATGCAGTTGAGGTTAAAAGTGAGAAAGGAGGTGTAAGAAACTATACCGATATGTCAAATGGCAGCTCTGTCATGTTAGAGTTTCCTACGAGCATTGGTAAGCTAAATGTTATATTGTACCACGATGTAAAAAAATATGATCAAGTACAAGTCAGAGTAGAAAACAAGGAAATGTGGGCTGAGTTACAAAAAAGAGGCGAAGAAATAGGAAAAAATTGTCTCTTTGGAGGAGTGAAACTTAAAGAAGTGGTAGAAAGAGGTAATTTCACTAGATGTGGCATATGGAATGAAAAGTATGCTATAAAAGAGATTAGCAATGATGAAGTATTGTCTTCATGGGTAAATAGGGTATGTGGAGGTAGTAAAGAAACCTTTAGGGAACTTTAATGCGTCTACAGCAAACTTTAAGGTTCCAGAGGTTTTTTCTACCGTTATATCTGAGCTATAGTAGAAAATATTATACGCATGGTTGTTTTCGTGGAAAAAAGTCTAGACTGTGAAGTAGGGGAAAAAGTAAAAAATTGGAGGTTAGAGCGAGGTTATACTCAGAAGGATTTAGCTGAGAAAATTGGTGTAAAGTACTGGGTAATACTGCAATATGAGAAAGGGAACCGTAGAATTTCAATTGAAAGGTTGTATGCTATAACTGAGGCACTATCAATCAGTATTACTGATCTTATTCCTGTATCAAAAAGCTGTCTTGAAGATGAAGAAGAAATATTAAATCTAGTAAGAGAATATAAAAAGATTAACGATCAGGAGTTACGTAAGATGTTTTGTTTGCTAACCAAATTTGTCCAAGTTAGTGAGAAAAGTAGTAGAAAATCGGAAAAAATAAAAATTGCAAAGAGTCTGGTTAAAGCAGGAGTTTCTGTTGATATTGTTGCAAAAACAATTGGTCTGTCTGCTGATGAATGTGTTGAAGAAAAAGTTGGTTCTATCTACTACCAAATAGGCAAAAAGATAAAGGAATGGAGACTAGTGAGAGAGTATACTCAAAAGGATTTAGCGGAGAAAATGAGTACAACACGTGACGAAATAAGCAACTATGAACAAGGACGCGTAGCTACTCCACTGGGAAAATTATATGAGATAGCAGAAACATTATCGATTAGTATTACAGATCTACTAACAGAGGAAGATGAAGGTAGTAAAGTGGAAAATGAGCTACCGAATTTGATTAAAGAATACAAAGAAATTGAGAGCCAAGAACTACGTCATGCACTAATAAAATCTCTGTTTGAAGGGATGCGGATTTGTGAGGAGAAAGTGAGAGAGATAGAAAGGATTAAAGTTGCAAAGGATCTAGTAAAAGGTGGAATTTCTATTGATATTATTTTGCAAGCGGTAGGTTTACCTGTTGATGTAGTTCTAGATGGGTAGCTCATGAAAAAATTATAGTAATAGAGTTTTTTTTAATGGAGGTGTATGTGTTTGTTTCTGCAAGCAATGTTAGTTATGGAATGGGGCAAAAAATAGAAAATTGTAGGTTAATGCGAGGTCATACTCAAATAGGATTAGCAGGTCAAATAGGTTTAACATACCAAGAAGTAAACAGCTATGAAAATGGCTATAGCGCTATTCCAATTGAAGTACTATATATAATAGCAAGAGTATTATCAGTTGACGTTGTAGATTTATTACCTGAACCAGTAATAGTAAGGGAAGACAGCTATGAAGACGAGGAAATACTCTATCTAACGAAAATATACGAGAATCAAAAGTTAGGCAAAATAGTACCTTCATTAGTCAGGTTTGTGCATATTAGTGAGAAAATCAATCAAGAGGAGGCAAGGTTGGAAATAGCAAAAAATCTAGTGAAAGAAGGAGTTTCTACTGATGTTATTTCCCAGGCAACGGGTTTATCTATTTACGAGTATGATAGTACAGAGAGAGAAATCTGCACTGATTCTATATATTACAGAATAGGACAAAGAATAAGAGAATGGAGATTGATAAAAAGGTATACTCAGAAAGATTTAACAAACAAAGTTGGTTTAACACTCAAGGAAATACACGAATATGAAAGAGGGTATACTGCTATAACATTTGATAAATTATATGAAATGGCAGGAGCATTATCAGTGAATATTAAAGTTTTGCTACCTGAAACGAGAGAAAGTAAAGAAGAAAATAGGCTATTGAGTTTAATAGACGAGTACAGAGAACAAGAATCATTAGTCAAATCTCTATCTGAAGATATGAAAAGCGGCAAGGAAAAAGTTAAAAAAGCAGAGAAAATCAAGATTGCAAAAGATCTAGTTAAGGCAGGTGTTGCTAGTGATATTATTGTGCGAGCAAGTGGCCTAACTGCTGATGAGTGTGAAAATTGAATTGTGTTAAAGACGGTACTGAGAAATATTATATTAAGATATGAGTAAAAATAGTTACGTATTTAATACATCTATTCTGAAAATTTGTTTAGCTGACTCAACTGAAGCATTTTCATAAAGTTTTGCTGCTAACTTGCTTGTTTGATAACTTTCTTTAACGTCATCACAGCTAACACTGAAAACACATATTGCTAATGCTAGCAGAGAAGCTAGTTGGCACAGCCGTCAGTACTCCCGATTACTTTTCCTGATAATGTGATAGTATTCGCAAGTATTATCATATATTACAAAAAAATCAGTTAGAGGTTGTCCGGAAACAAGTAAAAGGCTATAATATCTGAAATTTTAGTACGGGGTAAAGATGAGAAAAAAGTATCCAACAGATCTAAGCGAAAGGGAATGGGCAAGAATAGAAAAACACTTCAGAGTATCATACAAGAAAGGAGGAAGGCCGCCAAAGTATAGCAAAAGAGAAATATTAGAAGCAATTTTCTATGTATTGCGTACAGGGTGTCAATGGCGGTATTTACCAAATGATTTTCCGCTATGGAAGACTGTGTATGAGCAGTTCAGGCAATGGAAGAAGCAGGGAATTTTTGAGAAAATGAATTATGAAATTACAAAATATAGTAGAAGAAAAATAGGAAGGAATGAGCAGCCGAGTGCCTGTATAGTAGATAGTCAATCTGTAAAGACTACAGAAAAGGGGGGATCAAAGGCTATGATGGAAGTAAAAAAGTAAAGGGTAGAAAAAGGCATATAATTACAGACACTCAGGGTTTTATACTAGGTTGTTACGTAGGCGCTGCTAACGAAAATGATAGAGATGGTATTAAAATAGCATTAAACAATATGAGAACAAAATATACTAAAGTTAAAAAAATGTGGGCTGACATGGGATACCAAGGAAGAAATTTAAAGAATCACATAAAGGAAGAATATGACATAGATATTGAAATTGTTAAAAGGCCTCCATGTAGATTTTGGGTGCACAAAGATACGCCACCTGAGCTACTACCAACAAGAGAACAAGGGTTTAAAGTACAGCCAAGAAGATGGGTTGTAGAAAGGACTTTTGCTTGGGTTAATAGGAATAGAAGGCTATCGAAGGAGTATGATTTACTCACAACATCCACTGAGAATTTCATATACCTAGCTATGAGTAGGGTTATGTTAAAGAGGGAATATGCTTGAATTTACTAGTTTCCGGACAACCTCTTAGCATTTCTGTTTATTAAAATTATACAATAAAGCTGCATTTTATATAATACTTCTCAAATCATTTCTACTAAATATTTATGAATATGGTTAAACAGTAGATAGAGGAAACCTTGTCTAGTATTGATCTTTTTTATAGTAAAGTTATCTCATAAAATATTAAATTGGGAGTTTTATGGATCACAGACTAAGAGCTTATTTGCTTGGAGTTACCTGGTTTATACTCAGTTTACTTAGTAGTGTAGTTAATGATACTATATCAAAGTGTCTCGGTTTACACCTTCAAAGTTTTGAGATAATCTTTTTCCGTTTTTTATTTAGCACTATTACTCTTATACCTTTTATATTTTACTATGGAATAGGAGTTTGTAAAACAAGTCGAATATCTATTCAAATAACTAGAGGTGCATTGTTGTTTTGTGGAATGACCTTATGGACCTATGGGTTGACTATTTGCCCAATAGTAACTGCAACAATTATAGGTTTCTCAATACCATTATTTGTTATGCTTCTTGCAATTCCTTTTCTGGAAGAAAATATAATTTGGCAAAGATGGGTAGTAGCTGTCATTGGTTTTATTGGTATTGCTATTACTACTAAAGCTTATAGTGAGGATTTTAATCCTAAAATTCTTATTTTTATTGTATCCGCATTAATCTTCGCTATACTAGATGTACTTAATAAGAAGCTTGTAATGAAGGAGACAATAATAAGTATATTATTTTACTCAGCTCTAACAACAACAATTTTTTCCACTCCGTCTTTGTTATTTTATTGGCATATGCCTTCCTTGTCAGAATTAATATTACTGCTGATTTTAGGAATAAGTTCAAACCTAATTCTGTTCTTCATGTTAAAAGCTTTTGCTCTTACTGATGCTACTGCACTTGCACCGTATAGATACATAGAGCTAATAATTTCTGCAATAGTAGCATACGTTATATTTAATGAATTACCTGATAAAAGTGCTTTATATGGTACTTTGATATTAATACCATCAACCTTGTTCATAGCTTATTCGGAAGGTAAGGCAATTAAGAAAAATAATGTAACAACAAAAGTGTATGACTCAAATTGTTAATGATGTTTATTTTAGATGCTAAGCTACATTTTTAAGGATTAGGAGTAGTATCTGGTACAATGTAAGCGTCTGACATAAATACTAAGAATTTTTGAAATCAGGAAAAATTCCATTATATGAACCTGGATTAGCAGACATTGACCTTTTAGCTAACAGTATGGCCATAATCTTGAATTTCTGCTGGATTTTCCAGTTCAGCTTCTTTAGATTTTGCTGCTAATGTGCGTTAACTTCTTTAATGTTTTTAAAATTGATGCTGATGGTTAGTACTGGCTAAATTGAACACTGGTGTGGCAACTGTTAGTAAAAATGCTAATCTCTTGCTCCCTATATTGGATTTAATTTTTTTATTTTTCTTTTCAGTTTTTTGAAGCCATTTTTGAAGTAGTATTTTTGGCTTAGCTTCTTAAAACATTTTTTTGGAGAAGAGATATCCATTGCTACAGAATTTTTTTGGCATTTCTACGTATCAAGATATAAGATCATAGAATTTGTCTATCACTTTCTGGTTATCCTCTATCATTTTACTTGCCTCTTGCTGAAGAAACTTGATATTTTTGAGTGTAATATTGTCCATCTCAGTCGATGCTACTTTCAATTGCGATTGTATTCTTATATATTTATCGTCTATTACTTGCTCTAGTTGATAATCAACGCAATCCAATCCAGAAGCAAACATCACATTCAGTAGTGGCTTGATCCACCCTATTTTGCCAAATCTACTTGAGTTAGCATACTTTATACTTCTATTTGTTCCACCAGTACCTATTGATAGTAGTATAATCTCATCATTTGGAAATAACCTCTTACCACTTGCATATGCACAAGCCGCTGGATTATTGGCAAACACTCCGCCATCTATCAACACTCTCTCTGTTTGGCTAATTTTCAGACGTTTTGGTGTGAAGTACGTTGGAGCAGCTGTTGTAGCTCTGAGTGCATCTTTCAACTTAATGTTTTTTTCTTTCCAACTTTTGAAGAAAAATTCACAACTATTGTGAATGTCATAACTGGTGAGCAGTAGATTACTCGCAATATCGGCCATAGTACTTTCACCAAAGTATTTGTTGAGAATAAATTCCATATTTCTATATGAGTACTGAGAACCACTCAGCCAAGAAGCAATTGATTTTCTCCAAAATGATGATTGAAAGATATATGCTCCATACTCTTGGTAAAGTTCAACCAAATCATTGGCAGAGTATTGAAGTTTATTGCTTTTACAAAGTCCAGCAACAATAATCCCACCGGTTGAGGTTCCTGCCATTAAATCAAAAATCTGGGAAATTGGCTTTTTTGTCCTAGATTCAATTTCTGCTAGAATAATGGCAGGTATTATCCCTCTAATGCCACCTCCATCTACAGATAAAATGTACTTTGTCACTGTAAAATTTATTTGTGTTTGTGAATAGCTTCAAGTTCGTTGACTTCTTCAGTGAGGTTTTTCACTCTCTCTTCAAGTCGATAGACTATTTCGATTAGTCCTTGGTTTTTTTCTATAAATTGATCATGGGTGTGTACTCGTAAGTCGAGTTTTGCCAACCACCATATGAATCCTACAGTCTGTAGAACTATTGTTATTATTACCGCTATTGGGATTTTTTGCTTTTTCATGTGAAAGTATTAATCTATTATGGATAGTTTGAGGATTTATATAGAGATCATAGAAAACTTACAGCTTTAGTGATTACTTTTTGTTGATTCGTATTGATCCTCTGCTTTAACAAGTAGCTTTATGATTTTATCGTAATGTTTGTTATTTTTATTGTGTCGCGATTCCACTACAGCCATATTTCTAGGTCTTCTTCCGTCTTGGGCTGTAGCTGTAGGATTTGCTCCTTTGCTTAGTAAAAACTCAACGATTTCCAAATGTCCCTTATCTGCTGCATGGTGCAAAGCTGTCCATCCCATATACCCACCTGTAGCATTTATATTTGCTTTTTCTTTCACTAAAAACTCAACAATTCTTAGACACCCAGAATCAGATGCATGATGTAATGCTGTTAACTTATTAATCTGTACGCTAGTATCTAACAAATTTTCTACTGAGAATTTAACAATCTCTAAGTTACAATTTTCAGATGCAATTTGTAATATTGTTTTATAATTATCTGTAGCTTTTGCTTTCATATAGCAATAAGTAATAATAACACATACTACTGTTACTATAAACCACCAAAAATGTAGCTTATTTCTTGAGTCTCTATTCATATTCAATACTTTTTTCAACATTAAACATTTGGTTTACTGATTTTTTCTTAACGTTGATGCTGATAACACAGTGCGATAACCTGAACTATCTAACACATGTTCTGCTCTGTCGATTACCCATTCACCATCTATGTCTTGATGAAATCCTAACAAGCTAAGTTTTGCCTCTGCAAATAGTTCTGGATTACCAGGCATAGTGATATCCAATACTGCATTATTTCGCTTTAATTGTTTTAACTTAGCATTTGCTGCACTTAATGCTGATTCTACATTAGAGTAAAGCGTTTGTATAGTATAACTTGGACTACCAGAACCAGCTATTTCTGATATAGTTTCACCTTTTTCATAGCTATGCCATTTTGCAATTACTGAGTTGTACCTACTCACGGTAAAGTGAACCTTCCAATTTATTGTGTCTTGAGGTCTAATAGCTATTGTTCCTAAAGCTTTTCCAGTTGCCGACTTTGCTTTGCCTTTGGGAATAAAAAGTATGTATCCGCCAGCTAACTTTGCCATTGCCTCGCGTTCTATTGCTATTTTTGTTAGTAAACTTATATCACTTTCTTCTGTTTGGTTAATATGTGGAATCAACACATTTTCAAATTCTTCTGCAACTCTGCACCCATATCCGTGCTTTTCTGCTATTTCCTTAACCAAGCTACCTAGAGTAATTTGATGCCATTCTTTAGATGCTTTCTCCTTTAATGATAGTCTTAAATTTGTTGCATGAGCTTTGATTAGTAGAGTCTTAGGTGGACTTTGTATTGTAACTTCGTTGACTGTATATATGCCCATTGGTAAGACTCCAGTTTCTCTGTAACCTAGAGCGATATTTAATTCATTCGGAACATCTGTGTTTTCATCCCTATAATCAACATGTACTTCAACTACATCATCTATAGTTCCAGATTCATCTGTAAGGCGCAATGATATAACTCTATCTCTAATTGATTCACATTTATCTATTATAAAATCTGGCTGCATTTATTCCCATACTTTTAATTTTGACTTTTGTAGAGGTTTTTCTGTTACAGGCAATTTAATTTTTAGTCCTACCGGTAAAAAACTTCCATGTTCTGCAAGGCCTGGATTTTCAAGCAATACTTCCTCCACTGCTCCACTACTGTATCCATAATGTTTCCAGCAAATTTCATCTAACATTTCGTTTTCTTTAGTGTAATAATAAATCACTTGCTGTAACTTTTTAACTTCAAAATAAACTCAACTTTTCTTGGTTTTCCATCAGGAAAAAATAATATCTGCTTTTCTTCTACATTAGTAATGACAAAATTTCCAAATACACTTCCTGAATTATCAACTAGAACGTGTGGTTCTTTAGTGTTACGTATATTTTTTAGCTGTTCTAAGCCATTACTCTGATAACGTGAATAAATCACTCCTGTTAGATCAATACATTCAATTCCTGAACCAATGTTTTGTAGCGACGTTTTTTCAATACATTCAATTGTATACCACCTTTCTTCTTTACTGTATCTTAGGCTTGTTGGTTCAAGCTTACATTTTCCAAGCAACATCAGTGTAACTCTTCAACTATGTCAAAAAGTGCCCCACGTGCTTGTTCTCTAAATCGTTCTATTACTGCATCAGCAACACTGCGCACATCTTCAGATTTAATGTTGATATTAAACGTTTGATAGAATGCTTGGTTATATACTTTAGATTCCCTATTTTCATATCTACTTTTCTTGAATGCTTTCTCAACTTCTTCTTGTTCTATAGCTCTTTTTTCTTCTATAACACCTTTAACTTTAAAACTCTCAAAATTGCCTTTACTATTTTCTGAAAATTGTTTAATAGCACTATTACTTGTCAATGGGTTTCCGTTACTGAAAATGCTATTTTTAGAAAGCTTATTAACAAAATTTCCATTATTTTCAAATTTTCTAATCGGGTTATTCTCAGCAAATATGCTACTAACTGTATTTCCCATCCATGAAAAAGCTTTTCCTATAGGTTCAATGAGTGATTTCCAAAAGCTAGAGAAAAAGTCTTTCACTTTTTGCCAGTTAGTTAGAACATAAGCTGCACCAGCAACAAGACTCGCTATTAAAAGTCCGATTGGGTTAGTCATTACAGCGAGTGTTATTGCTCTTAGCCCTGTTATTACTGCAGGAAAAACTATAGCTGATAAAAATGAAAATGTTGCCAATATCGTTGCTTTAAGACCAAAAATTGTACTTCCTAATAAAGTAATTCCATAGCCTACTCCCACTACTAAGACTTTCAAACTTATCAAAGCTGCTAAAGTACTCATGATTACTGTAGTTAAAGTTGGATATTTTTCTGCAAAAGAAGCTATATGCTCTGTTATTGCTTTCAAACTTCCAGCTACATAATTTAAAGTAGGCAACATCACTGACCCTAGATTCATGCCAGCTTCAAATACTGCATTTTTAAGTAATTGTAATTTATTAGCTGTAGTGTTTGCCCGATTTTCAAATTCTTTCTGCATTGAGGAGCGGTACTTTCCTTTATCAGCTACCTGTTCAATAGCTTTCTTATAAATGTCTAAGCTTCCTACTAAAAGAGCAATGTCATCTTGAAACCCAGCGCCAAATAGATTCATAAGAATACCGGCACGCTCTTGATCGTCTATTCTTTTTAAAGTTTCAAGGAATTGTAATATTGCCTCTTGAGGATTTTTTTTAATGGTTTGTTCGAGCTCTTCTATACTTGTTCCCATCTCATCTAATGCATCGTGAAATTCAGGACTTTGCTCTCTTGCAGTCTGTAGTTTACTAAGAAAGTTATTTATAGCAGTTGCTGCTTTTTCAGGTTGTTTACCTAAACTTATGAACGTACTTGCTAAGCTACTTGCTTGATCAACTTCTAAACCAAACTGTTTAGCATTACCACCAATTCTATTTAATGTAAGAACCACTTCTTGTGCTTTAGCAGCGGTATTGTCTGAGAGATGGTTTATTATGTTACCTACATTTTCCATATCATCAACTTTAATTCCATAGACGTTGGATATTTTCGCAATAGCATTACCAGCTTCTTCTGCCGACATATCAAACGCTGTGGTCATTTTGGCAACTACTGTTGTAAACTTAATAAGATCATTTTTGTCAATACCAAGCTGACCACCACTTGCAGCTATTTGTGCTAATTCTGCAGCTGACAAGGGTATCTCCCGAGATAATTTCTTTAACTCTTTAGCAAACTTTAATGCTTCATCTTTAGTGTCATTTTGCACAAATTTTACTACTTTCTTTACATCAGCCATAGCCGATTCAAAATCAACAGCAACTTTAATTGGCGCTGCAAGCGTTAGCCCTAGACCAATAGTCTCTATAATTTGTGACTTAAAATGTGCTTTGCTTGCTAAAAAACTTTGGTGACTACGTATTGCAGACCCAAGCTTACCATACTTACCTTTTAGCACTTCAATAGAAGAACCAAGTTTATATTGATCACTTACTAATGACTTAATATTTCTTCCACTTTTTCTTACTTCTTCATTAAATGAATGCAAAGCATCTCTCTTTTTCAAATATGCTTCTTTTGCTTTTGTTGCAGAAAACTTAGCTTTATCAAACTCAGCTTTTAAAGTTTTGCTTGGTTTCTCTATTGCTTTCATTTGTTTAGCTAAAGATTTTACCTGATCCTCAAAACCTTTCCATGACCTTCTGCTAGTTAAAACATCACTACCCAACTGCTTAAACTTTGATACTGATTTTAAAGATGAATCAAGCTCTCTTATATTCTCACCAAGATTAGAGAGTTGACTACTACTGCCTTTTATTACAGTATTAAAGCTACCATCTAAAACAGCTCCGATTTTTATAGATAACGTTGACATTTAGACCTCTTTGCTATTTCTGCCCATAAGATAAATTCATTAATTTCCATTTCAAGTATTTGTTCAACCCCGCCTCCTACAACAGAGCTGAACATTAATACTTCTAATCTCAAGTTTTTTGGATAATCGGTGAAAAAAAATCCTTTAATACCTCTTGAATTTTCACATAATCAGCAATATCTAACTCTTCAATTGCTTCTTTTGTAACTGATGTCAGATTGGCAGTCAAAGTTACTTCCTTACTCAGATCACTACCATTAATGCGCTCTACTGCCAAATAGTCTCTAACTTTTGGACGTCTAACAGTAAGTTCTGAGACAGAAATTCCATCAACTGTTATTGGGTTATTAAGTGTTATAGCTTGCATGTTCCTCCTTAAAAAGTTAATTAAATAAAAGTCTATATCGGCTTTTACATAACTAATTTCTTTGTATGGTGCTATAAATAGGATTAGCTTTGATAAGAATCTTTTCTGTGTTCAATTGAAGTAATAACTACTGTATGTTCTGGTACATCTATATAATAAAGTATACCTCACCCGTAGACTACGTTGTCCACTTAAGTTATGCTTTAATGGCTTTCCAAGTCCAATTGGATCAACTGTTAGACGCTCCATTATTGCCTTCTTAATCATTAACTTTACTTTTGCTGGAAGAGCCGGAATGTCTTTCTTTATAACAGATTCTGAATAGTCTATATTGTAAGGCTTAATCCCAGAAGGCATCTTGATGTTTAACCCTCTTTTCTTTATAGCGTTCGTCAGCAATCTTAGATAATTCCATATCTTCGATTTCTTCTTCCATTAATTCAGTTAATAACTTTAAAACGGACTTGTCTTGAGATTGTGCTACACTAACAAGTAAACCAGTTAGCTGCTCTATGGAATTTGTATGAGCTTTAGAATCCATATTAACTATATACCTACAACTTCTTATATTTTAACATTTTTATGTAATTTTGTCAACCATATTAGATCCCTAGAATCGTTTGTAGCAAGGCCATCTGATCAACACCATTTATCTTTCTAATCATATTTTCAGCATCGATCTCTATCAGCTCATTGCCACTTATCGTAAGTTTGTAGTAATGGGCAGCTACAGTGCATTTTAGAGTGGCTTTTTCAGCAGGCTTCCAGCTACCAAAATCAAATTCTTTGAATATTCCCCTGAGATTGATTACTACAGCTTCAATATCGTTACTACCACTCCCTTGCATTCCACCTCTGAGTGTCAAAGCTACTGAATTCCCATCTATCAAACCGAAAAGCCTAAATAGTTCTGAATCATACTCTGCAAAAGTAAAATCAGCTTCAAGCTTTTCCATGCCCATATCAATGCTAATTGGTATGTCCATACCCCCTGCACGGTATTCTTCTGTTTTGATAGTGAGCTTCGGCAAGGTTATTTCATCTATTTTTCCTGCATAACCACGACCATCAACGAATACGTTAAAATTTCTCAGTATTTTTGGTAACACTTTGCTTTCTCCTAACTTATATTTACAAGATGAGACCTGAATATTATTTGCTCAGCCGGATATGGCGGTGTAAACTCAAAATCAAAAAACACTTTTCCACTTGCAATGTTTGCCGGCGTATTGAGTTCTGAAGTTGCGTAACATTTTCCGCTGATAATTGCTCCTTGGGCTTTTAAATTGGCCAAATAAGAATTCACCCCCTCAATCACATCATCTATATAAGTTTTGGTAATATTGCGATCAACTGCTCAGAGATGAGCTCTAAGTAGACTGTCGTTAATTAAGTCTGCAGTGCGCCTTACTGATAGAAAAGCCCACTTAGGATCACTTGAGCAAGTTCTATTTCCCCAAAGCCTGTAGCCATTTTGATGAATTATTGTTGTTACTTCATTTTCATTTAAATGGTTTGCTCTACAATTTGTATTACCGAGCGTAAAATCAATAGGCCTGCTTGTGCCAACAATACCATTTATTTCTTTATTTGAAGGTGAGTGCCAGAATCCTTGTTCGCTATCTACTTTCGCTATTAAACCAGCTACAAATGGGCTTGCTGGCAAAATTTCTTCTTTTCCTTCAATAAATACCTTAACCCATGGATCAATAACATAAACCCTTGAGCTGCCTACACTTTTTCTCCACTTGATTGCTTCTTCATCATTAGTATTTGGTCCGTCTGCAACAATAATTGCTCTTAATTTTTCTGCTATAGGAATTAATGCTGAAACTACTGGATTTTTGCCATCTTCTGGTAGTTGGTGAGTAAACTGAGGTGCAATTAATATTCTTGGTGCAACATGAACTATACTTTCACTACTGAGGAATGCCTCTATCCCTTGATACTCTCCAGTCTCTTTATCAACACCGCCAATTATATTTTTCAGCGTTTCTTCTTCTTTTAATTTTGGATCACTGTTTTCACTTTCTTCAACTCGAATAACTACTACTGTTGCACCAATTTGGGAAAATATTCCATTTACTGCAGAAGGTAAACTGCCACTCTTTCCAAGCTTTGCTGCTTCTTTTAAGCTTCCTGCAATTAACACTGGTTTATTTAGCGGAAATCTTTCCTCTTCTGCTTCAGGTGCAGTACCAATCACTCCTATTACTGATGATTTAGCTGTACGTACTGCTCTTGTCCCTGAGGTTACCTCAATAACATTTACTCCGTGCAAAAATTCTTCTGGCATTTCTTTCCTTTTTAACTTTCTTGCATTTTTTTTCTGAAATCATCGAGCAAAGTCTGTAGCTCATTTTCACTCTTGGCTTCTTCAATCTTTCTTTTGGCTAAATCTTCAAGCTCTTCACATTTAATTATTGCTTTTACTGCTTTTTTCACTTTTTCCTCAATTATTCTTGCCATTTCAATAACTGTAATACCACGGACTTTTGCTAATGGCTCTATAATTTCTGCATCTTTTTCATCCTGGTCTGCTAGAATGCTTTTTGCGGCTTTTTCTTGTATTTGATACGATTTAGCTTTTTGGTGAGAATTTCCAGCGTATTCGTTAGTATAGTTATTAAAATAAACGCGAAGATTAGAAAGTACGGGAGTGTTAAATAAACTGTGTCAAGCCGCATTTTTAGTTCAACTCAATTTTCAGTCTGTTGGGAAAGAAAATGTCAAGCTGAGACATAGTTAATGCCCAATTAGGCAAAGCTGTAGTCCACTTTTGCTCTACCTTTTTTATAGCACAATATACCTGTTTGTACAAGGCATTTGTATTAGTAAATGAGCCCTTAGTTTTAGTAAATTTCCTAATTTGTCTATGCAATCCCTCAATTGGATTGGTGGTGTAAATCAGCTTCCTAACTGGTCCAGAATACTTAAAATAACCAGACAAATTTTCCCAATTGTTTTGCCATGATTTTGTAACCAAGGGATATTTTTCACTCCATTTTTCTTCCAGCTCAAGCAAATAATTCTCAGCAATCTCTTTACTTGAAGCACGATATATTTTTTTCAAATCATTTATGAAAACTTTTACATCTTTGCTAGATACATACTTCAGTGAATTCCTTATCTGATGCACTATGCATAGCTGTACTTCTGCTTTAGGAAATACACTATTTATAGCGGTAGGAAAGCTTTTTAGCCCATCAATACAGGCAATTAGAATATCTTCTACTCCTCTTTCTTTGAGGTCATTTAGTACTCCCAACCAGAAGTTAGCTCCTTCACTTTCAGCCAAATAAAAACCTAATACTTCTTTTCTGCCATTTTGATTTATGCCCAATATATTATACATACATTTACTTATGCAATGTCCGTCCTCCTTGACCTTAAAAAACATGCCATCCATAAATACTATTGGATACACTGATTGCAGTGGGCGGCTGCGCCATTCATTGATTACTGGTAGCAGTTTATCGGTAATACTAGATATCTCTGCTGCTGATATTTTGTGGTCATATATTTCCTCAACATGTGAAGCTATATCTCTGTATCCCATGCCACTGGCATATGTGCTTAAGACCTTTGCTTCAAGTTCTGGATGTAGGCTTGTTTGCCTTTTTTTGACTATTTGTGGTTCAAAGCTTCCCTCCCTATCTCTTGGTGTTAGCAGCTCAAATGAGCCTGCACTCGTGCGTAAAGTTTTTGCGTTTCTCCCATTTCTTCGGTTATTTTCTTCACTTTCAGCTGACATGTAGCTTTCTATTTCACCTTCCAGACTTGCCTCTAGCAACCTTTTTATAAACGGTGTTAATGCTCCATCTCTTCCTGTCAATGGTCTTCCTTCTCGTATAGATGACAGGATATTTGTTTCTAATTCTTTATAATCTACCAAACCAGTAGTTCTATTTGCTTGACTCATATCAAACCTCCATTTTTTATATCAATTTATTACTTTTTTTTTCGGTTTGACACACTTTTTTGAACGTTCCCGAAAGTACAGAAAGTTTCGCATTTTCAAGTAACTCCAACTCAATGTCTTCCTTATTCCTCTCAACAATTTCTTCTCCCTCTGTTAACTGATAACTCTTTTGCCATTCAAAGTTTTCTGGCGCTTCATACCAGTTTTTACCTTTTGGCTTGCTTTCAAGTATTGTTGTTTCTACTTGTTTATCATTTTCAAATCTAATGTAGATAGACATTGTTTGTTACCTCCAGAGCTCATATGTGTTAGATAATCCAGGACATTGCCAAGCTTTTAGCGTCCTCTCTACATCTATCTCAAGCCCTGTGGTGAGAAAATTGCTACGTATGTTATAAATTCCCCACTGTATAAATTGACCATAGATTGTGCTATACGTATGCTCACTTGCAAAGAACTCAGGTGTCTCACCAACTCTTTCACCTTCTGAGTGAAGATTAGATGACGTATAAAGTAACACTGTAACAGTTTTTCCTGCTGGAATGATTATGTTACCTGATCCAATAAATTCAGAACTGCTAATTTCATGCTGGTAAATACGTGTCCAAGTAATTCTCGAAATCTCTGACTTCCTTGTATTAGTTTTATCAGGTGTACCTATAAATAATCCTGCTCCTCCATAATTAACTTCATCTTTATACCACATTGCAGATCCAACAAAGTTTATAGTTTTACTTATATCTACATTGCTTGTGTTTTTTACGAATATTACTCCCAATGCAGCATAAGGGTATTTCAGCATATTGAATTGCTCAGAAAATCCATCATACATGAATCTTGGGTATGATTCTCCATAGATAAATGTACCTTTGCTTCCCTCTAAAAAGCACAATTGTCTTGGCCGATAAAAACTAACATAGCTTGTATCATATGTGTGAGTACCTGCTAGTAGTTGTAGCATATAGTCTGTTTTTGTTATATCACTACTCCACTGACCAAGCTCAGTTGTAAAAGTTCCGTGACCAAAGTAATTATTTTTTCTACTTAGTACACCAAATAAAAAAGGTAATGCTCCAGGTTCAATCATATGACGCTTTCTTACTTCTTTCATGATTGATGAGCCGCTTGGTACATCATTTATAGAGTTAAGCTTAGTTGTTAGTTGATTTTCTCTGCTCCTTATCTCCCTCATAATCGATGAACCGCTTGGCACATCATTAACAGTACGGAAGTTATTCACTAAACCTTTTAGACCATCTTTATGATCATTGCCAACACTGTTTATTGCTGCAATATTGGCATTCTTTCTCGTATCAAGTAGTGATAAATTTGTTGTTCCTTTTTCATCAATTCTCTTTAATAACTGCTTCTCTGATTCAGAGATCACTGCTAAAGAACTAGCTTTTTTATTATCCAGATCGGTTAAGTGTTTTTTTGCACTATCAAGAAGTTCTTTTAGCTTACCATCTGTCATCTGTACAATTTCAGAGACAGCACTTTTGTCGACTATTGATTCCAATGCTTTAGCAAGATATGCCAGTTGATCTGGAGTACTATTTGCTGCTAAATCCTTAAGCCTCTTTTGTAGTGCATCAATTATCTCTTTTACCTCAGTCATCTGCACAATGTCAGCAATAGCTTTTTTATCTGCTATCAACTCCAGCGATTTTGCAAGATATGCCAGTTGATCAGGTGTGCTGTTTGCTGCTAAATCCTTTATCCTTTGGTATATTGCTTCTTTCATTCCCAAAAATTCAAAAAAGTTTCAAATCTAAATCGTTTAAAATTATTTTTTAGTTGATTATGCTCATCTTCTCTTTCGGTAATATCTTCATCTATTTTCTCAATTGTGGTACGGATACGAACAACATCCTGCACAGCAATATTTTCTGGATGAGGCAGTGGATACCCTCTGCTTGTTTTATCATCTGACATTCTGCTAAGTGATAATGATTCGTAGATTTTTGACTTTAGGACGATAGATAACCGTACCACTTAAAACTAATTTTATCCTTGTCTCATTGCCATTAAAGTTTGTCAATATATGAGTTCTCTCCACCCAATTTTCACCTATTGGTTTTCCTGATGTTAAATTTACTAATTGCCATTCTCCCACGTTTTTCTCTACATAAGTTTTAATGTCTGCAGTGCCAGGTATCAGCGCATCATATGTTATGGTAATCTTAGTGTTAGCTCCTGCTGTAATACTTCTTGTAACATAATCTCCTTTTTCCCCTATATTACCCATAACTAACTGTAACCCAGGATAAAGAACCGGACTTTTTTCTTTTGACCCTTTTAAATTTGCCTTTACTGTTAGCTCTCCAGATAATCTTTCACGCAGTGCGAGCGGCAAATTATCAGACAGAAAGTTTTCTTTTCCTTCTTCGTCTGTTAAAATAAATTCTACATTGGTATCAAATGCTACTTTTTCAACATTTGTTAAAACTATTAAATCTGATACGTTGTTTACAGTAACTTTCCCAAGATCAATAACATGAGAATTTTCACTAAATTTTGCAGCTAGTAGTCGAAACGTTAAATCTAAATTTTGATGCGGTGTCCACGTACTTGCATTGCTTGATGAGAGTAATACTCCTACTTGATATGGCTGGCTTGTTACCCAACGGCTATTTACTGCATCATATTTGCCAAGTTCTGCTATTTTTACTGCAGTACCAGGATCATCAGTAAGCAGTACTATTGCATACTCCTCTCCTGCATGGCAAAACACTGGCGACCATTCTATACGTGTTGCTGTGCCATCTACTTTTATATCTTTCGGCTCAATATAGCTTTCAGCAATAACAGTCTGCGAGGGCATTCCCACTGCTGTTTCTCTAATCTGCACAACAACACGTTTTTTGCCGCTATTTGTGAACCATAGCTCCACACCTCCTATGTGCCTACTCTCATTTAAAGTAAATGTTTGGGCTAAAGGATCAACTCTTCTTGCTGCGATAACTCTTCTTCTTTCCTCTATGGTAATTGTTTTTTTACCAGTATAAGTTGCTTCTCCATAACTGCCTTTATCACCGAAGAACTGCACTAACTTAGTCCCAGCAGGAATGTTTCTTGGTACAGTAAATCTTCCTTTTATTTTTCCTCTGTTATCAGCAATAAATGTTGCGATCATGTTTTTCTTTCAAATATTTTCTATGCTTTAGGTTGAATAAAAATTCCATCAAACTTTAATTCCTTAAGCTTTTCACCAGTTGCAAAACCTTCAATCTCAAAATTTTGAGTTGCTTCTCGCATAAATTCAGTTTCGTATGAGGTGCTTGACAGCAGCTCTGTTGTTTCTTTAACATTAAATACTCTAGTTACTGGACTTTTCCAATTCGTGGTAACCTCCGTCCAGTGGTCAATGTTTTTATTTAGAGTAATTTGTGCCGGGACTGGATCAAAAGCTTGATATGGATTAATCTTTTCTCCTTTGGTCTGTAAAAGCTGCTCCAGTACCGGTTCAAGTTCATACGGCAACAAATAAGTTTTTTCTCCTCCATCAATATCAGCAATCGTTACATCTATTGGTAAAATTAATTCCTTGTTTACTATCGCTGCAGACTGTGAGATTCCTTGATCGCGCATATCATCATCAAAGAATGGATCTACAAATACTCCTTTTTTGGTGGTAGGTTCTCTTGAATTTGCATCACTGCGTAAACGTTCCTCTGCAACCAGCGCATAAAGATCATTTATTCCCTTCTTCATTGCTTCAAGCTCATTCATCGGTACAGCATGAATAGCATTATTCACTATTTTTACCCCTTCTTTTTCGCCTTCTTTCCATGTCTGATGAATATAGCAGAGCAAAAGTTGTCCGTTAGGTGCTTTTGGCATTGATGGTCGCCAAGGGTGAGAAATTCCTTTTATTCTTCTTACCACCCCTTTGCTATCGATAGTAATTAAATCATAGCGGGGCATTTTCCAGGTGTAATCAACCAGAACCAAGCTGTTATCAACTGCACCTCTTACTTTACATCCCTCTTCACTTATATCTTCAGGGCTTACATGAGTGCGGCAGCGATAGGTTATTTGATAACTACTTCCAGGAGCTGGTTCTTTGCCTGGTAATGACCAATCAACGTTTCCTGCATTTAACTTATAGTCTATACTATTTTCATAAATAACATTGCCTTGTTTAACTTGAATAATCTCAAGTACTGCAGAATCAGGTATCGGATCAATAGCTCCAGAATATGAACCATGAGTAATGGTAATGGTTTTTTGAACAGTTATATCTACTTTTTTAATTTCACTTATTGGAAAATCATTAACTTTAAGTTCCATTACTCTTTGGCTATTTGGCTGAAAAGTATGTGGTTCTGATTCAACTGACTTTATATCCGGATCTTCATCAAAAGAAACACGAATACTGTGAGGAAGTTCAATCTCATAGCCATCAACATGAGCTTTGCCCTCATTAATCACAAATATTTTTTTTCTTCCTTCTCCCTCTTCCTTTTGCAGGAACATTACTTCAAGGCCATTTACAACGTAGGAACCATTGGCTTCTTTGTCATAACGAGCAAGAGCAGTAGTTACTATATTTGCTTGTGGTGGAGGTGAATGTTCTATTAATACTCCATTTTCAATGTTATAAATTGGGTAAAATTCCCCATTTGTAGAGTTAACAGTAACACTTTCTACTTGGTATCCCCAAATGGTGGAAACTTTAAGCCTTGCTGCCCCTACTTCTTGATAATTACGTGTACCAACAGCAGGATCACGAAGATTTTCATCCTCAAGTTCTGTAATCGTAGATTCTACGTAATAAACACCGATACGAACTATAGTATTAAGAGGAACAACAAACTCTTCTTTTTCGACTTTTCTAACTGCACCACGCAGATAGATTTTTCCTCCTTCAAGTGTAACTTTACCAGTTTCTCTATCTATAATACAATTGCTTCCTGTTATAACATCACCATCACGAAATATTGCATCACCTATGCCTTTAAGCTTAGAGAGAGCATATTCTTGCGTCTCGTTTAATTCTGCTGACTGTAGACCTCTTCCAGCAAGAAATAAGCTTTTTTCGTATTCTTTGTCAGGATTAAAGCGATTATAATAGCTATTCAAAGTCATTCTTTTCCCCTCTTCAGAATGTAACGACAAAGGCAAAAGTTTCCCGGGTTGCTGCGGTTCTGATCAGTGGTACCGTGTGTTCTAAAACTAACAAAATTCCAGGATTTTCCACGTCTTTTGGCTCAAAATATCTCTGTCCAGGAGGTGCTTTCTCCTTTACCTTTGTACCAACCATAACCCCGAGTTCCCTGATAACTTGATTTGCTGCGTCCGTGAAATCGAAAGTAAATTTGAGAAAAAGATTATTAGTTGGTACATTTGAGGGCCTAAATCTTCCAGAAGGAGTTATAAGTTCGCCGTTTTCATCACCTGTGCAGAATAGCACTTCATCTGCAGTACGTCTGCCAAGCTCATTGAGCAGTTTTTGAGATGTAATGGACTCTGGTGGTGTGTCTTGAATGTATTCTATAGTTACTGTACTATTCTCTACAATAGAGCTGTTTTTCGTACGTTTTATTATACCACTACTGCTCTCAACTATATAGTCAATACTGGATTGATACACTGTTTGTCCTGTAAAAACCCTTACATCTTTAATAGTGTGGTAATCTAGAGCTATTTCACCCTCAATAAAAACTTTTTCGACCTGATGGCTACTTTCCCAGCTCGTATCACCTGTTCCCCAAGCAAGGTGGATAGACTGCTCTTTTATACTTGCTGCTATTGCTGCTCTTCCTGATTGTGTGAGTATTGACATTTTAAAGTTTGACCCCTGTATATATATTCACCAAAATTACAAAAACTGTTCAGTTTTTTTAGGAAAATTCTTCTTTTATTTCATAATAAATTTTTGTTGACTAATCTTTAATCTATTTTAGACATAATATATTTACTTTTAGATATATGATAGCTAGTGAGGAATTTTGGGAAAATAATTTAGAAATGCCAGTATCCTTTTTGCTTAAGGACTTTCAAAATCCAAGTTTACGTGAAAGTTGGCTTAATTCTCTTTCTGGTAGACAATTAAGTGTGATTTTTAACCACTATTTTCAGAATAAGCAAAATAGGCAATTATTTAAAGACTACGAAAAATCCGATGATATTTCAACTCAGCAAAAGCGTAAGATGCTTATTAAAATTTCTGAATCTCTGTTTGATTATTACTTAGTCAATCGTTTTAGTCGTGCAAAATCAGAAACAACTATAGCTGAAGTAGCACAGTCTGTATTAAGCCAAGATCTTCTGAAATCATTTCTGTTGCAAAATAACAAATATGACAAAAAGTCCTTGTTGTTTACTCTCTTTATAATTAATCATAACTTACTGAAACAAATTTTCTGCTTTAATCAAGTGCAGAAAAAAGGTTTTTTACCTTTCGTATTAAAAAATCCTCCAAGACAAAAGTCCACTTCATTTAAGGATTTTTTATCAAAAAGTACGATACAGGAAATATTAAAACAGCATGATCTATTCGAAAATGATAGTTTTGAAAGTCAGTTTCAAGAACTCTTTTACTACCAAAATAGTATTTACTTATTTATACGACGTGCTAGTAAAGATGAAGATTTGGTAATGAGTTCAAATAAGGTAATACACGGTTATAAACCTAGTAGAATTATTATTGACTTTGCTTTAAATGCTAACCAAGTAAATCTATCTATTCAAAGTTTTGATCAAGGATTAAAAATAGCAAATAGAATAGCAAGCTGTTATTTTCAACGAGAATGTTCATTTACTAACATGCGCCACCAAAATACAACAGCACAAGTGAGTACTTTTTTGAATGACTGTGTAAAACAACATGTACCTGATATTCGCCTATTTGAATTGAAATTTGGTCCATCTAAATCTAAAACTAATCTTACGTTAAACACGGATAATATTGAAGAGTGGTTGCAGAAGATAGAGCCTTCGGTTGGTAGTGTACTGCATGATGTTTCGCTTGTTCAGCATATCAAAGTATTGTTCAAAAGTAAAAAAGTTACTTTATCCTTTCAGACAGACACGCAATACGCAAATTATATAGAAATTGATTACTCAGAATATGTTCTCAATAGAAAAGAACGAGATGATTTTAAGTCTTTAATTAGAGATAGCTATGGAATTACCGTTTTGTCGAAAACACTCTCAAGATATTGATACTATGTTAGTAAATAGGTCCTGGGTAGATCCTTATGAGAACTATATAGATGCTGCAGAGTATCTCAACCAGATTGATTTTGTTAAACTTGAGAAGCATTACTTCGTTATTTGCGCTAATGATTTAGATCTTGATTTTCCAAATATACAAAATCCTTATTGCAAAAATGAGGTTATCATTTCTCATGATTTTGATGAAGAGTGTGATGATCTAGCTTGCGAGGATTGTGGTCGTGATATTTTTCCTAATACTTATAAAAAACAGCGTTATCTTGTGCTTTCAATTAAACTTAATACGGAAAAAATTATAAATTGGTTTGAAAAATTATTGACAGGGCTCATATGGGAAAAGGCAGCAAATGGGATATATCATATAAGCTTTAAAAGTAAAATAGTAAGCATTATCATACCAACTTTATGTACTGATAAGTCATATTTAACTGTAGATAGGTTAAGAACTAATGTTGCCGTTCTTATAACTTTTGGAAAGGAAGACTTAAAAATATTGTTAAGCCTATACACTGTTTCCATGGCTGATTTAATTTGTAAACATCAAACTCTAAATCAAATACTAAGCGAAGCAGTTGAAAAAGGAGTACCAGAGCTATTACCTAATGTTTCTTTTCAAGCATTCCCTTATGTTCCACTGCAAGAAACAACTCTTCCAGAAAAAAAGATACTGCGATTAAAAGTTGAAGATAATACTATTTATGTTAATGACATTGAAATTATAGGCAAACAAGCAATTTCGAGCATCCGTATTTTTAGAGTGTTACTTAAACAATTTTTACGTGATTTTGAAGCAGTTAAAGAATATAAATTTCTTAATATTGTCCAAATAGCAGATAGCTTAGGTCTTGAAGACCCAGAACAGCAAGTACGCAGACCTCTTAACAGAATGCAAAAAACAATAGCAGAAAAGCTAGCTAGCACCTTGGGACTAAATATAAAACGCGATGATGTGATACAAGCGTGTAACTGGTCAGGCTATCGGCTTAATCCATCTACCATTAACTTAAGTGCTAGCTAGCCCTATTGCTAAAAACAGTCTAATGGTAACATAACTTTAACGCGTCTGTTATTTCTTGTTTTTCACGAAATTTTATATAACCTTCAGTAACTAAGGCATTAATATATCTAAGAATAGAATGATGACTCTTAAGACCATTCAAAAAAATAGCAAAATTGGGTTTTAGTAAAAAAGCGTCCCTTCCTCATTAATTAACTGTAAAACAGTATCATATTCTCTCTTCCAGCGTATGGTTCCTTTATGTTTAGTAATTTAACAAGGTTTATGTCACTTATAATTGAACTCAAAAATTCAGCTATATCCCCGTTTTTATCTTTAGAAACCTGTTGTTCAGCATTCATATCACTAATACCAGGCGATAAATAAGACAGACATTCTTTAAATCAATAGTGTTTTTTGGGATTTATTCATCTATAAAAATTGTTTCAAATAAACACAGCAGCTTTAGAAAGGTATCCAATCACGCTCAGTATTTTGATGTTGCTCTTGAGTAATAACCGTAGCAATCTTGTTTTTCTCTCCATATCGATCAGCCTCAATACCAACTTTTGCAGTAAACTCTAACCCATTAAAATCAGCTATAGAGTTGACTTTTCTAGCAATAACTGCTTTTTCTGAAGTGTCATTTGAATGAATGTTCCGTGCTGACTCTAAAATACTTCTAAGCATAGAACGACCCATTTCTCCCCAAGTATCTTCTCCTTCAACGCTTGCTTTGCCACTTTTAATACCAATTACTTGATAAATCTTACGTTTTGTATATGGACCTTCAGTGACCGTAAATTCAGCGTTTAAATAGATGCTACCAGTAGTGTAGCTTTTCGTGAACCAATTCTCATAACCTCCAGGCTTTATTGCCATTTTTACCTTGACTATTGTACCTTTCGGTATTAAACTGCTTTGCAGTTTCGCATTATTAAAATCAGTTAAAAAATCTGATAACATATTGTCTCCTATAAATTAAGTAAAAAAAGAATCAACTCCATTGGTCTACAATCTTCCAATGACCATTTATCTTATCAACAAGTTTGTTTGGCACACGTTCACCATTACGAAGCTCAAATACTACCTGGCGTACACTGCTTTCTTCATCATGAGCAAACATTACCATGCCTGTACTGTAGAATCCTCTTAAAGATCCAGCACCGCTTAAACCCTGAAATGGATCTTCTTCTAACATTTTTTTGGATAGTTTTTTTGTATGGTGGGTGAGTATTATGCCTGAATCTGGATTAATAATATTTCTCAATCTCTCAAGTGTTTTTTGCAAAAAGAATAGCATAGCGCTATTGTCATTTTCGTTGCCATATTCACTTGAATTGAAGATATTGCGGAGAGGATCGATGGCGATAATATCAGGTTTGAAACGCTCTTTGACAACATTTTTAATTTCATCTATTTCTTCACTACTAAAAGATAATTGAACTCTTGGTGTGATAATTAAGTTACTGGCAGCTATGTCCAAAAGCTCTTTATCCAGTTGAAGTTGTTGCAAACGTTCTTTCATATATTCATATTCAATTTCAGTTTGCATGTAGAAGATTTTCAAAGGTCTATTTGGTGTCATACCAAGAAATGATCTACCAGCAGCCATGTGGACGAGCCATGAAATTAGAAAATCGCTTTTGCCAATTTTAGGAGGGCCACCCAGTACCAATAGACCTCTTTTCGTTAAAATTCTTGGTGAGATTATATCCTCTGGTATTGGCGTTTGATCACTTAAATATTCCTTTACGCTATAAAAAGGGACTTTTTGACCGATGTTGAAAAAGCTTTGTTCCATATTACTCCTTTTAAAATTAAATTTAGGCAACAGAAGCCAAGGTTTTGGCTTTAATTTTTGCAAGTAATTTACCTAAATGCGGTTCTTCAACCATATTCAGGCAGCCACTTCGATCTTTAGCTGGATATCCCCAAGAGTTAATAGTCTGACAGACAAATGAACGTTTCTCTGTTCCATCATCTTTCTTAATTCCAACCATACTAATCACTTCATCAACAATGCCGGGAATCTCACTGGCAGTTTTAGCCCCTTCACATTGAGGTAGCCAGGTTGAACGATTGCAGTCATCAAGATATTGACCTAATGTGCCAACTATGATGATGTCTTTGTCTCTGATATGTTGAAACTGATTGAGCCAGGCCATCATTTCTTGAGCAAGTAACCCATAAGCAGCTCTTTTATCTTCTCTTCCTGATCTATCTGAAAAAGCTTCCGGTTGCATTCTTGCCCATGAAAAGCATAAACGTGATGCTACAGTTATGCTATCAATAAAGATAGAGCGGTATTTAGAAACTTCAGAAAGAAGATCTTTGTGCTTGCTACAGACATGCTCATAGTGTTTTTGACTATACGCTTGATCAGACCTTAATGCAGGATTAGGACCACCAATAAGACAAGCAATGTCTCTGGCCTCATTCCAAGTGCGAATCTCAGTTGAATCTCCTTTCCAGTCTTGTACAGCTAGAAGTCCTGCTTCAAAATCAAGGCAAAGTGTTGTTGATTCATCGAGAGTTTTGAGTAAGCTAGTTTTACCAATTCCATAAGGGCCAAAGATTACTATCTTCACACCTGTGACCATTTTTGCTCTTTCTTCGCTGTTTATTATTTTCATGTTTTTACCTATATGCACTTATATATAAATTCACCAAATTTCAAAAAACTGTTCAATTTTTCTTATGCTTTTTTCCGTAAACAGGTGCAAATTTAGATCGCATTTTCTTGAAAATGTTGTACAAAGTAGTCCGTGACATATTGTTCATGTCTGCAACTTCAGCAATGCTGTGATGTTTAAGTTGTTCACATAAAACTTGCCACTTCTTTGGTAATTTTGAAATAATTTGCTCAACATCAATACGTAGTATCGTTTCATCTTCAAAGCAGTAACTTTCTTGTTGCACATTATTTTCAAGCTTAGGAGTAGTACGTGAGTGTTTACGGACTAGATTATTAATACGATTTTTAACAACTTGCTTAGCAAAGGTTGAAAGACTGCCCTTAGTTTTATCATACTGATCTATGCATGAAAGAAACTCACAGAAGAGGTCTTGTTCTATGTCTTCAATATCTTGATCAGTAAGCGATTTATAATATTTTGCGTAAAATTTTATTAAATTAACAACTTTAGGATCAATACCTGAATAAGAGTTTCGAGATTTCATAAGATGTATCCTTAAATGAAAGACTTAAGGATGAAACTTTCTTAGTAAATATTGTAGGACATGAAAAAAATACCTCAGACAATCGTGAGTTTTTTACCCTCTGAAAACCTGGAATCTTTTTTCAAACCTCAGACACTCAAAACTTTGATCAGACAATGCACCTACGAACTGAACAGTTTTTGTAAATCCGGTGAATATATAGAACAAGACTCCGAATTTATAGTTTAAAGGTTAATTATGAGTGTTTCATACAATGTTCAAGAACTTAAAGCACAACTTCTATTAAACTTAAGATCTTGTCTTTTGTACTTGCTACCTAACGGAACTTTTCACAAAAATGAGTTTCAAGTAGGTGATATATGGGGTAATAAAGGAAAAAGTTTAAGAGTAGAACTAAGTGGCAGTAGAGCCGGGTTATGGAATGATTTTGCAACTGGAGAAGGTGGTGACATTATCGACCTTTGGGCAGCTGTGCATAGAAAGAATGCAAGGACAGAGTTTCCTGAGGTAATAGCTTCAATAAGTGAATGGCTCGGAAATAATAAAAAATACAGAGAGAAACAATATGTTGATGAAGACTTTGAGAAATTCATTACCCAAAGTTGGAATTATTATGATGAAAATGGTCAGGTGATTGTAAAAGTTTATCGTTCTGATCCTCCTGGAAAGAAAAAAGTATACAAGCCTTTTGATATCAAACAATCTAAGTTTGCATCACCAGAAATAAGGCCTCTATATAATATTCCAGAAATCTTAAAGTCTGATAAAATTGTTCTGGTGGAAGGGGAAAAATGTGCAGAAGCGCTGATAGAGAAGGGAATAACTGCAACAACAGCGATGTCTGGAGCAAATGCACCTATTGAGAAAACTGATTGGACTCCGCTAAAAGGTAAACACATTATTATATGGCCAGATAATGATGAAGCAGGTAAGAAATATGCTAAAAATGCTGAAAAAAAGCTTTTAGAAATCGGAGTTGAATCACTTGTTGTTCTTAATATTCCACAAAATAAAACAAAAGGCTGGGATGCTGCAGATTGTGTAGAGGAAGGAATAAATGTTAAAGAATTTTTAGCTTCAACTGCACTTACTACTAATACTCTAAGTACAAAAAGTTTGATTTCATTTTCTGCAAGGCAATACTTTAACGATAAATCACCGATGCCAGAAGATATAGTTGCTCCTCGAATTTTAACTCCAAGTGGACTTTTAGTGTTTGCTGGAGCACCTAAAGTAGGAAAAAGTGACTTTTTAATTTCTTGGCTAATTTACATGGCAGCAGGAGCTCAATTTCTTGATATGGTACCTAAAAGGCCTTTAAGAATCTTTTATCTTCAAACTGAAATTGGCTACCACTATATGCGTGAACGTCTACAGCAACTAAAAATCAATGAAGAACTGCTTGAGATTGCTTTGGATAACTTAGTCATTACACCTCAAACAAAGCTACTCTTAAATGATAATAGTATAGATGAAGTTCTTGATGAAATAAAAAAATCATTTGATTCAAATACAGTTGATATTATAGCTATTGATCCACTACGTAACGTTTTTGATGCTGGCGAGAACAGTAGTGAAAATGATAACAATGCTATGCTATTTTTCCTGCAAGAAAGAGTTGAAAAATTGAGAGCGTTAGTTAATCCGAATGCAGGAGTCATTTTAGTACATCACACGAAGAAGATGCAAAAGAAATCATTAGAAGAAGATCCTTTTCAGAGTTTCAGTGGTGCTGGTTCATTAAGAAGCTTTTATACTACGGGAATGATAATGTTTAAGCCAGATGAACGGCAAAGTAGTCGTCAACTGATGTTTGAATTACGTAATGGTCATGCTATTCCATCAAAATGTGTTGATAAAATCGATAACTGCTGGCAAATACTTGATTATGAGTCACAGAGACTGATACATAAAGATTATGGACAAAAATTAGATGCAGAGCGTTCTCGTAGATATGATATTATACTGCAATTAATTTACGACGAGGCGAGAAATAGAGGGAAAGTATATACAATCAATACATTCTGTGAGGTATTTGAAAATAAAGCAGGTCTTGGTAGTAAAAACTCCATTCGTGAACGCATTGATGTTCTTGCTGCAAAAGGTTACATTAAGTTTAACAGGAATGATAAAAATGCTGAAAGAAGTAAATATGGGATACTTTGTGTTGAAGATATGGAAAAGAAAGTTACAAACCAACTAAATAAGGATATTACAGTATATGAGAAGATTTTACCAACCGATTATAAATCGCCAGAATATGGCAGTATTATGCCAGTTGAAGATTCAAACATTTGGCTTTACTATAATTAGATCTCTTCTATATCATCTACAGTAATAAGGTTACTTACGAAGTATATTGATTATTTCAGACTCCAGAACTCTTCAGTCTTGGCAGAATCTGGTGCAGTTTATGAGATCTGGTACTTTCTGGTAGTAAAAAAATGCCAGATTTTCAATGGTTTAATGGTTGACAGATTTCTGAGCTGTAATCTGGTTTAGGTGGCAAAAAGCTTAGGAGTATTGAGGAGTTTTGACCAGTCTCCAGTTTCCAAAATTTCCTATTATTATATAATAATAATATAGTAGTATGACTTTAAAACATACTACTCTGTTCGGTTACTAACCAGTCTACAATAATAAGCTATGGATACGTGTAAAGCTCTCTTTCAAAATTATCTGATAAAAGAAATGAAAGACAATGCTCAGAAAAAACAAATGAACCGTAATTGGATTTTAAAGCGATTCTACAACCTCAGGGTACAATTATACCACCAAGACCTAAGTTACTCACGTAGGGTAGCTTAAAACTCGATTATGAGGCATTTCTAAATTATTTCTTGCTTTAAAGTTTTACTTGTTATAAAAAAACCCTTATTGTACCCTATCACGCTTTTTATTCGTTGTAAAACATTTTTTTCAAAAAAGTGAAAAGTTTTTGTAATTTAGGTGAAACAAGAGCTGGTTTTGGAGGTCTTATTGAGATATAACGACTTTTATCTAAAATTCTTAAGTTGAGTCTTTAGGTAATCTCTATAAATAATTTGTAGATGAAGCTAAAGGAAAAAAGTTGCTGCCATAAACATAAGCTACAAAACCCTCTCAATAGTTCAAGATGGAGACAAAGATCTAAATTTATTTATTTACGTCTCCAATTTTATCTAGTATAACGGAGACAAAGATTTATATTTCGTATTTTATGTCTCCATCATTTATTGGTAGGCAAACTGAGTTAAAACAACTACTGGAGCTTACAGAAAAAAATACTGCATCTTTTGTAGTAGTCAAAGGAAGGCGTCGTATAGGAAAAAGTCGTTTAATTCAAGAGTTTGGTAAGTATTTTGAACAATATTACTCCTTTATAGGTTTGCCACCAGAAAAGCATACTACAATGTCCTACCAACTTAATGAATTTTCTAGACAAGTTGCTAGACAATTTAATACATCTTTTGCTAGGTATGATGACTGGAGCGATTTACTATGGGCAGTTGGTGAACGTCTACTATCAGGAAAAACATTATTGCTGTTTGATGAAATTTCTTGGATGGGCTCAAAAGATCCAACCTTTTTAGGCAAAATAAAAAATTTTTGGGATACGCAGCTAAAAAATAATAACAAGCTAATTTTTGTTGTTTGTGGATCAGCTTCATCCTGGATCGAGAAAAATATACTTAGTAGTACTGGTTTCGTAGGGAGAATATCGTTGACTTTAACACTCGGAGAATTATCACTTTCTGATTGCAACGAATTTTGGCCAAAAAATATTTCAGCATATGAAAAATTTAAGGTGCTTGCAGTAACTGGCGGAATTCCAAAGTATTTAGAGGAGGTAAATTTTAAACATAGCGCTGAAGAAAATATTAAAAGGCTTTGTTTTACAAAAGGTGGGTTTTTAGTTGAAGAATTTAATCAAATATTCTCAGATTTATTCATGCGAAAAACGGCTTTTTATAAGCAAATAGTCAGAGCTCTTTCTACTGGAGCTAAAGAACAAGAAGAAATTTGTGCTACTTTAAATATCGTAAGACATGGACGCATTTCTGAGTATCTACATGAGCTTGAGCTTGCTGGTTTTATTGCAAAAGATCATACTTGGAGTATAAAAACTGGTACTGATTCACGACTCAGGAGATACAGACTTCAAGATAATTATTTAAGGTTTTATCTAAAATATATCGAAAAAGATCTAGGGAAAATTAGTCGTGACACCTATTCTATAGGGTTCTTACCAGAGTGGTATACAATTATTGGGCTTCAATTTGAAAATTTGGTGCTGAACAATAGAAAGAGTATACATAATATCTTAGGAATTGATGGAATAATAAGCGAGAATCCATTTTTTCAGAAAAGAACGCGTAATAGTGCAGGTTGTCAAATTGATTATATGATTCAAACGAAGTTTAACACTCTCTACATTTGCGAGATCAAATTTTCAAAAGATAAAATTGGTCATTCAATAATACAAGAGGTACAAAAGAAAATAGATGCACTAAATCGTCCAAAAGGCTTTTCATGTCGTCCAGTCCTTATCCACGTCAATGATGTAAGTGATGATGTTATAGATAGTGATTACTTTTCAAACATAATTGATTTTGGAAAATTATTAAATTGTAAGTAATATTTTTCCTGACTTAAACAATGGTAGTTTCTACAGTTATTCTTAAATTCATAGAGTTTGCTAACATTAGTATCTTTAGCTTTACAAAAAGGGGATGGAGCCAAAACAATCTCTCTACTGCAACATAATTCTTTAAACCATTTAAAGGGCTATTATAGCGTTATTGATGATCTAGATAGGGGGATCAAAAGCTCGTGTAATCTCCTCTCAACTCAAATAGTAAGGTGTCTAGGAGGTCGGACTTACGTTTAGTGGGTTCTTAAAGTTTAGGCTCTCTTTAATTCTTTTGGTAATTTAAAATTATTTTAACTTTTTTTCAAAAAATCCCGGAAAAAGTAGTAAGAAATCCGGTATATATTAGTATAGGGGCATTGAGTGTAGATGTGCTTCAAACAGAAAAGTTGGAAAACAGAAAGCAAAAGAAATCTAGGCTTTTACGTAATTGAGAATTTATATTTTTTTAAATAAGGCAAAAACTGTGTTTTAAAGCTAGATGTGGCTTTAGGGAAAAAAAAAACTATCACTGCTCACCAAAGAACGTCTATAATAGCCTTTAAACTCAAATAAAAGCTATCCTTAGTAATCTTACTGTTACAAAACAAACCTGCAGGCAAGTTTAACAAGGTTTTTATCCTTTGCAAAAAAAAAGTGAACAGTTTTCGTAATTTTGGTGAATATATATAACAAGAAAACAACTTTCTACAATAGCACATAATTCTCGTTGTTGGCCAGTAAAAAACTATGAATTGCTAGTGTATTTTGCAGGAACCAAACGATATTTTGGGAATCGGTGCTACTCATAGTTTTAAATAATGAATATGTCAATTTTAACACTCGACCTTGGCAAACAAACGGGCTGGGCAATTCTGACAGATGGAGTAATTCAAAGTGGGAGCAAAAGCTTTCATGGTAGTCGTTTCAGTGGAGGCGGTATGTGCTTCTTAAACCTTCATAATTGGCTTAATTCTTTGAAAGACATTTCTGTAGTGTACTTTGAGGAGGTGAGAAGGCATTTAGGAACTGATGCAGCCCATTGCTATGGTGGTTTTCTTGCAGTGTTGTCTGCTTGGTGTGAAGAACATCATGTGCCATACCAAGGTGTTAATGTTAAAACTATAAAACGCTTTATAACAGGCAAAGGCAATGCAAGTAAGAGTGAAGTTATTGAAGCTGTAAAGAGAAAAGGTTTTTTACCTAGAGATGATAATGAGGCCGATGCTTTGGCATTAATGTTCTACGTTATGAATTTCAGTAAAGATTTTAACACATCAAAAATACCATAAAAGTGGGTCCTTTTGGCCATACTGGCGGGTTTGGTGGTGCTGACCCCAGGCCTTCTTTAGCGTCAGAGATATTTTAAATATTAACCTTTTAGTTATTAAGAATTTAAATTATATGAATTTAGCAATCCACTACTATCCTACTCGAGATCTAGTCGAATATGAGCGTAATCCACGTAAAAATGACGATGTAGTCAACAGAATGTGTGCTTCTATTCGAGAATTCGGCTTCGTATACCAATAGTTGCAAAAAGCGATGGAACTGTGGTTGATGGTCATTTAAGACTTAAAGCAGCAAGAAAACTTGGTATGGAGAGTATTCCAGTGGTCCTCAGTGATAATTTAAATGAGCCACAAACCAAAGCTTTTCGATTACTGGCAAATCAATCAGCTAATTGGGCAAAGTGGGATGATGATCTTTTGAGAGTGGAAATTCAAGAATTAGAAGATTTGCAGTTTGACCTTAAAATGACTGGATTTGAATTAGAAAAAGTTCAACATTTCCTTGATGATTTAGATAGTGAAAAAGAAGATTTTTCTGACTTGGTTGGTGATGAAAAAAGGGTAGAAATAACAAAACCAGGGGATTTATGGATTTTAGGTGATCATAGAATCTATTGTGGTGATAGCTCTGTAGTTGAATCATATAAAGCGCTGTTAGATGATAAAATGGCAGACATTACTGTTTGTGATCCTCCATATAACGTTGATTATGGTAGCAGTCAAGATAAAAAGATACTAAACGATAATCAAGGTGAAAAGTATGAGCTTTTTCTCTATGGCATCTGTTCCCATATTTTAGCATATACGAAAGGTGCAATTTACATCTGCATATCATCATCAGAGTTTTCAACTTTGCAAAAAGCATTTGAGGAAGCAGGAGGAAAATGGTCAACATTTATCATTTGGGCAAAGAATCATTTTACGCTAGGTAGATCTGATTATCAAAGACAATACGAAGCAATGCTCTATGGATGGAAAAGCGGCAATAAACGTGAGTGGCATGGAGGAAGAAATCAAAGTGATCTGTGGTTTTATGATAAGCCAACACATAATACACTACATCCAACAATGAAGCCAGTAGAGCTAATGGAGAGAGCAATAGTAAACAGCAGCAGATCAGGAGACATAGTACTTGATCCATTTAGCGGTTCTGGAAGTACACTGATTGCATGTGAGAAAACAGGAAGAATTTGTAGGACAATAGAGCTAGATTCAAAATTTGTAGATGTAACGATAAAACGTTGGCAAGTGTACACAGGTAGGGAAGCAATTCTTTCTGGTACTGGTAAAACTTTTTCAAAGATTCAAGAAGAAAAACAGTAAGAAAAAAGTGGAAAAAATCACACAAACAGAATGGGCAAGAGAGATAGGAGTATCAAAGCAATATGTCTGTTATTTAGTAAAAAAAGGAATAGTTAAGTTGGAGGATGGTTTGATCAATAGAGAACAAGCAAATGAAGCAGTAGCGGCAATAAGAGATCCAAGTCAGCCACTGAGGAGGAAAAATCCAGAAAATGAAAATACAAGTAACCTTTCCACGATGTTGCTAAAAACTAGAATAAAAAATGAAATGGAACGAGGTAAACTGCTTGAGGCGAAAGCTAAGGCTGAGATAGGAGAACTTGTAGCAGTAGAGGAGGTAAAGCGCGATGCATTTAATGTAGCAAGAGTTGTACGTAATAATCTGCTTAATATTCCAAATAGAGTCTCAGCACTGCTTGCATCACTGAGTGACACTGAAAAGATTCATATGGCGCTAACTGAAGAGATTACAAACTCATTACAAGAATTATCTAATACTAAATTTCAAATATAAAAAAGATTTTGAATATAAAATGGCTGATAACTTAAGTTTGGAGTTAATAAAGTGTCTCATTAATCAACCTGGATTAGATGTTAATGTTAGAGGATTAAATGGAAAAACCCCACTACATTGCGCTATAGAATTTGACGAATTAAGCATGGTAGATCTGCTACTCACGAAGAAGAACATTAATCCTTTCGTAGAAGATAATGATGGTAAAACATCTCTTGACTATGCTAAAGAAGGGAAAAAAGCAGAAATATTACAAGCGCTAATTAATAACAAATACGGATCAGAACAAGATAACTTACTTCATTTAGCTGCAATGATAGGTGAAGTTAATGCAGTTAGATATTTGATAAGAAAAGGTATTGACGTTAATGTACGAAATGCTCTGCATCATACTCCATTACATCTAGCAGCAGGCATAGGACATGAAAATGTTGTCAAAGTTTTAGTGGAAGAAGGAAGCGCTGAAATAGATGTCTTTGATGCACGAAATCAGACACCAATGCATTACGCAGTTAATAATAAAAAGTTGGAGATAGTAAAGTTACTGCTGAAGCTAGGAGCAGATGTAAATAGTGCACGCATGGGACAAAACTCAATGAAATTGTCACCTGTTCATATAGCTGTAAGTAATGCTAATTATGATGAAAGAGATTTGTGTCTTGATATTCTCAAATTCTTAATAAAGGAGCCTAATGCTCAAGTCAATTTGCAAGACTACGAAAATAAAACACCACTACATTACGCTGAAAGACTTAAAACAATAGAAGTTTTACTAACGCGAGAAGATATAGACCCTCTGGTAAAAGACGATAGCGGTAAAACACCATTTGATTACGCTAAACCTGAGATAAAGAAGGCTTTGATGAGTAATAAATACGGTTCTGAAAAGAATAGTCTACTCCATTTAGCTGCACAAAGAGGAGAAATTGAGATTGTAGATGCAATTTTAAAAGAAGAAATCAATATTGATATTGTAAATAATAAAGGTCTATCACCGATTTATCTTGCTGCAGAAAAAGGGCATTTACATGTAGTAAAGTTATTGCTGAAAAAAGGAGCAAATTATACACCTGTTTTTCACTTAGCAATCAAATCAAACAATTTAGAGTTACTTAAAGTTTTGTTTACTGAAAAAAATGGGGCATTGCTCTGCAGAGATACCGTTGTTAATTTTCCAACCCTTCATAATAAATATATAGCACAGAGAGAAATAGCAGATAAAAGGATGAAAAAACATAATAATATTATCTGCATCTGTATTACAGTTAGCGCAGTAGTAATGGCAGCATATATAGGTTTAACAGCAGCAACAATAAGCAGTGCAATCATTTTTGCAACAATAACAGGGATATTTGCTCTTGTTATAGCAATAATGATAAGTGAGATGAGCAAAAGATATATAGAAAACGAATTTCAGAAAAAGATGCTTATGGAGATGGAGGAGTGTAGTTCTATTGTTAATGATGTCGAGATAGAACCAATTATGAGTAGATGCAGACAATGATATACGCTAGAGCTTTTTCTGAAGGTTTAAGACCAGATCCCCAGCTTAAAGTATCAGAGTGGGCGAATGAGTATCGAGTTCTAGCGCCAACTGCAGCATCAGAACCAGGTAAATGGAGAACGGAAAGAACTCCTTATTTAAAAGAAATCATGGATTCACTATCTCCATCTTCTCCAGCGGAGAAAATAGTATTCATGAAAGGAGCGCAGATTGGGGGAACAGAAGCTGGTAATAACTGGATTGGCTATATCATCGATCAGACACCAGGTCCAATGCTAGTAGTACAGCCAACAGTTGAAATGGGAAAGCGTTGGTCAAAAGGAAGATTTGCGCCACTGATTGAAAGTACACCATGTTTAAAAAGTAAAGTAAAAGACCCAAGATCAAGAGATTCAGGGAATACTGTACAAAGCAAGGAATTTCCAGGTGGAATAGTAGTAATAACTGGAGCAAACAGCAGTGTAGGACTGAGGTCCATGCCAGTAAAATATCTCTTTCTTGATGAAATAGATGCCTATCCAGGAGATTCAGGTGGTGAAGGAGATCCAGTGCTGCTCAGTATTGCTCGAACTAATACATTTGCACGGCGAAAGATTTTTTTAGTATCAACACCAACGATTCATGGAATAAGCAGAATTGAGAAAGAATTTGAAGCAACAGATAAGCAGTACTTTTTTGTACCATGTCCATATTGTAATTACTATCAAGTTCTGAAATGGTCACAAATAAAATGGAAAAACAACGACTCAAGAACAGCACATTATGTCTGCACTGAATGTAGCGGCAAAATAGAAAATCATCAAAAGACAGAGATGCTTGAGCGTGGAGAATGGAGACCTACTAATAGAGTAAAAGGTGAGAAAAAAGGATTTCATCTTTCAAGTCTTTATAGTCCAGTTGGGTGGTATAGCTGGACTCAAGCAGTAGAAGATTTTCTCCATGCAAAAGAGAGTGAACAATTACTGAAAGTTTGGATAAATACCACTTTAGGAGAAACTTGGGTAGATAAAGGAGAAGTACCAGACTGGAAGCAATTATTTAACAGGAGAGAATTTTTTCCCGTAGGCACAGTACCAAAAGGCGAAGTAGTTCTCACAGCAGGAGTAGATGTCCAAAAAGATCGCTTAGAGGTGGAAGTTGTAGCATGGGGAAAAAGTCGTGAAAGTTGGTCAATAGACTACCGAGTATTTGAAGGTGATACAGGAGGTGGAGAAGTATGGGGAAAGCTTTCGGAGCTCCTCAATCATCATTTTATCGGTGAAAATGGGCTTGAGTATATGATAAGCATGATGGCAGTTGATGCAGGTTATGCAACACAAGAAGTATACAATTGGGTAAGGAGTCATCAAGGATCTGGAAGAGTAATGGCAGTGAAAGGTGTAAATAAAGCACTAGTGCCGCTGAGTAGCCCAAGTAGAGTTGATATAACAGTTGGCGGGCAAAAGCTGAAAAGAGGAATAAAACTATTGCCAGTAGGAGTATCGATATTAAAGTCAGAGCTTTTTCAGCTACTTAATGTTTTAAAAAGCGGAGAAAAAGAGAAAGTGCCAGCAGGATATTGTCATTTTCCGGAGTATGCACCTGAATATTTTAAGCAGTTAACGGCAGAGCAATTAGTCAGCAAAGTAGTAAAAGGATACACTAAACAAGAGTGGCAAAAGGTAAGAGAAAGAAATGAAGTACTAGATTGCCGAATTTATGCAAGAGCAGCATCGATAGCACTGGGAATAGATAGATGGCCAGAGAGTAAATGGAATAGTTTAAGTGAAAAACCAGAAAGTAAAAAATCAAAGAAAATAGTCAAAAGCAAATGGATCAGCAAGTAATAAATGTATAACGAAGATTATTTAATTCAAGTCGAAGAAGCGATAAAGAAGCTGCAAAGCGGAGAACGAGTAGTATCAATTGCATATGGTGACCATGTGGTGAGATATGCTGAAGTTCAGATAAATGACCTGCTGAATCTACGGCAACGTATTAAAGCTGAACTGAAAGTTGCAGGTGTGAGACCGAAGAGAAGAATTGTGATTGCGACAAGTAAGGGAATTGACAAAATTGTGTAAAAATGTTATAGTTTAAAATTGGTATTTTCTAGTTAAAATATGGATCAAAGTCAAGAAAGGCTTAATGTTAATGTAAATTTTGAGGGGGAATTTGCTCACTACCTTATAGAAATGGCAAAAGTTCAAAATAGAACTATAGAAGAGGTTGTAAAGGACCTAGTGGAAGAAGAAATTGAAGCAAGTAAATTATCTGAAGAAGATGATGAAATAGATGAAGTAGATATAAAGTTGGCTAAGCTTTCTCTTGAGCGTGATGCTAGAGGTGATGAAGAAATTAGAAGTGAGGATGTAGATTGGAATAGAATATTATCTGCAAAAACAGTCTAAAGGTGGAGATACAAGCTGAGATACGATATTATCTATTCAAAAAAAGTTCTTGAGGAAGACTTTCTTGCATTACCACCAACGATAAGATCTAGAGTGAGAAGAGCTGTAGATAGTCGTCTTGCAACCAACCCTAAAGCAATAGGTAAAGCATTATCGCATGAATTCAAAGGGTATTTTAGGATACGAGTAAGTGATTATCGTGTAATTTATAGGATAAATTACTCAAAACACACAGTAACTATTACTGCAATGGGACATCGGAAAGACATTTATGAACGCAGCCCAGAATAAGCGTTGGTATTTGTGCAAGAGCCTCATGCATAATTTATAAAGTGTTAACAGCCAGACTCTCCAGCAGCTTGCTGTAATTTTTTAATGTCAAATTGCGCAACAAACTGCTGCATAATCAAAGAGGCAAAATGCTGTTAAAATCATTCAAACAACTATTTAGTAAGCCAAAAATCAAAAGCTCAGCGTGGGATGCAGCAGGTTCAGGAAGAAGATTTTTTCACTTTCAACCAGAGTTAGGAAGTATAAACAATTTGCTGTCTCAAAACCTTGAAACTTTACGTAGTAGATCACGTGATATGGTGAGAAAAAACCCATATGCAGCAAATATCATTGATACCATAGTGAGTAATTCTATTGGAACAGGAATAAAGCCGCAATCAAAAGCAAGAGATGGAGAATTTCGAAAGAAAGTACAAGAATTATGGCTAAAATGGACAGATGAAGCAGATAGCTGTGGAATAAGTGATTTTTATGGATTACAAGCTCTAGTATGCAGAAGTATGATAGAGGGAGGAGAGTGTTTTGTACGTTTAAGAACGAGAAAGCTGGAAGATAGATTTTCTGTACCATTACAACTGCAAGTACTTGAGTCTGAACATTTAGATAATAAAACAAATCAAACTTTAGGAAATGGTAATGTAATAAGAAACGGGATTGAGTTCAATAGACTTGGGCAAAGAGAAGCATATTACTTATTTAGAGAACATCCAGGAGAAGGCTCATTTGGAGAATCAGTGAGAGTACCAGCAAATGATGTTTTACATATTTATAGACCATTAAGACCTGGGCAAATTAGGGGAGAGCCATGGCTTTCGAGTATACTTCTGAAACTTTATGAGCTTGATCAATACGATGATGCAGAATTAGTGAGAAAAAAGACAGCAGCGATGTTTGCAGACGCCGTCTTGTCAGTCAACAAAAAAATTATAAAAATTGTCTCATTGCCTAGGCTGTATTGTAAAACTAAAAAATACTTCCAACTCACATCCTGTATAGCGGATACAGATTATAGTTATGTTGATAAGTAAATTTCTGCTGTCTTGTATATATAAAACTAATTTACTTATCAACATACCAATTACATTCAATGAATTTGTGTAAGATGCCATTTTACATAAGATAGAATGGAGGCATTTTTTGATTTTAAAGTACTAAACCTTCAGTTAACCTCCTGGCCCTGTAGTTTTTGATATGGTCAGGATCAAAAGCCTTTTTTGATCTTAAAATACCAAAAACAATATGAAGTAACTTACGCATTGCAGACCCAACTATGGCCATATTATGCTTACCCTTTTCCTTTAATCTCTGGCAAAAGCTCATAATAATAGGATTGTGATTCTTAGCTACTATGGCAGGAAAGAAAAGTGCCTTACGTAATGGTTGTGAACCGGATTTACTTAATCTGGGTTTGGCATATACAGATGAACCTGATGTTATATTTCTCGGTATAACTCCTGCATATGCTGCCAATTGTCTGGCATTTCTAAAAACTTCTATGTCAGGAACCTCAGCTAAAATAGCTACTGCTGATTCCTCTCCTATGCCTGGAATAGTCAGTAGAAGTTGAAAATTTTCCAACAACTCTTTGTGTTGCTTTAATAGTTCACGTACGGAGTTTTTTATTGTTTCTATTTTTTGAGCTATATTCATTGCAAGGTCTTCCCAAGCATTTGCAACTTCTTTGGGCAGTCTCTCTTTTTTTTCTAAGTGGTTATTTACTAATATCAATTCATCTTTTAACGCAACCGAGCAACGATAAAGATGTTTTAATTTTTTCAGTTCAGGAGAAGGTGGTATCCAACGAGTAGGTTCCTGTCTTTGGCAACAATCAGCAATAATTTCTGCATCAGTCTGATCATTTTTTTGCCGTGTAAGCTTACTTCTTGCGTAGGATTTTATGCAATAAGGATTTACAACACTAACAAAATGTCCAGTATTGTGTAGAAATTCAGCCAAAGCTTCACTATAACAACCGGTAGCTTCCATGCAGGCTTTTACTTGTTCTACATTATGTTTTTGTAGAAAGCTCAGTAAACCTTGAAATCCATGATCATCGTTCTTAAAGCTCCTTTTCCTAGTTTCACGTTTTCCTTTTTTACTTATAAATGAGAGAAAAACATCAAAGCGATCTTTTGATACATCTATGCCAAGAAAGTTGTTGATCATATATAACCCCATACGTTACCATTAAAAATGAAAAGTAAGGCTAACCTTGTTAATACAGAATTAGAACCATTTAGGTCTTTCTAAGACGCCGTCCAGCCTATACTTTTGAGAGGGAGCTCTTATCTGCAAAACAGATTTTATATCTAAGGTTTATATCAGAGTTCCTCCCTTCTCCAACTAATGCTTAAGCTTAAAACATTAGATGCTTTTTTCAAGATACAAGGTTTATAGTCTATGTATATTGGTATTTTTTGCCTAAATAATTCATTGATGACACTGTATTTTGATCTGACCTGTGATTCATCTAGAATAACCTTAATATCAACACCACGTTTTTTTGCTCTAATTAAAGATTGTGCAATAGCCTTTGAGGTAAATTGTTATGCCTGAACCAACACGGATTTTTTAGCATGATCCACGGAATCAATTATTAGGTTGGTGCAATTTTCTCTAGGCGTGAAGCAGACTGTGGCTTTTGGGCAGGAAACACATCCCGATAAAAGCGAACAAGTTAATAAAATCAATAAATACCTAACCATGGCAAAATACATCCTTTCAGTTGACGGCGGAGGCATAAGGGGCATAATACCAGCCATCATTCTAGCAGAAATAGAAAAAAGAGCAAGAAAGAGAGTAGCTGAAATCTTTGATCTAATGGCTGGTACTTCAACCGGTGGGATTGTTGTGGCAGGATTATGTAAAAAAGATAAACCTCAATATTCAGCCAATGATTTAGTTGAGTTTTACCAAGAATACGGTTCATATATTTTTAAATCTTCATTCTTCAGGCGATCAATATTATCTTGGTTTAACTGTACACAATACCCACATAAAAATATTGAGTATGTACTTCATAAATATTTTGGCGATGATGTCTTTAAAAACACTTTAAGTAATGTGTTGATTACGAGTTACGATATTCACAATAACTGCCCATTTTTCTTCAAAAGCTGGAAAGAGGATAGGAATTTTATTAAATTAAGGGATGTATTAAGAGCAGCAACTGCAGCACCTACTTACTTTGCACCTAAATATCTTAAAATCAACCAAAAGGAAATGGTATTAGTGGATGGAGGGGTATTTGCAAATAATCCAGCGGCTTGCGCATATGCAAGTGGTAAGAGGTTATTTCCAAATGATGATATTGTACTGTTATCAATTGGTACTGGCAGAACAGATAGAAGCATAGCTAATTCAAGAAGATTAGGAAAAATAGGCTGGATAAAACCACTATTACATGTGATGTTTGCCTCAAGTTTAGATTCAGTAAATTACCAACTTGATCAAGTTATAGGTGATAAATATATACGCATACAATCGCAATTAAAAATAGCATCACCTGACATGGATAATATTACATCAAAAAATATCAAATTTCTTCAGCAAGAGGCAAAAGCAATGATAGAGGACAATCAGAAAGTGATAGAAAAATTCTGTAATATTATATCTTGATACGTCAAATTCTGCAGAGCTAAATAAGGATTTAGAATAGATAATATATTAACCATTTTTACTTATATCTTAAACACAATTCAATTTTTACACTCATCAGCAGTTAGGCCACTTGCTCGCACAATAGTATCAATAGCAATACCTTCCTTAACTAGATCTTTTGCAATCTTGATTTTCTCTGCTTTTTTAACCTTTTCTTTACCAGTTTGCATTCCTTTAGATAAAGATCTAGCTACCGTATCCAGTAATTCTTGATCCTCAATTTTTTCGCATTTACCTACAAACCGCAAAATTGGCTCATTTTCATATTCTGTTAGTCCAAGAGCTTTAATGTTAACTGATAATGTCTTTGCTATCTTATATAATATTTCAATTGGAATGTCTGTATATCCTCGTTCATAGTCGTGTATTTCTTTAGGTGTTGAACCGATTTTATTTGCCAAGTCCTCCTGAGTGTATTCCCGTATTAATCTCTCCTCTTTTATCCTTTTCCCCACTTTGTAGAGTATAGAATCAGTACAAATTTCTTCCTCTATATCATCATATTCGTAAGTAGATAAGCGAGTCACTTGGGAAATAATATCAACTGAAACTCCTTCTTTCACTAGATTCTTTGCTACTTCTATTTTTGCTTCTTCTTGGCTAATTTTCTCGCTAATATATACAAACCTTACTAATGGATACAGCTTCTTGCGTAATTCCTGATCCTTAATTTCTCTATGTATTTTTGTTAGATAGACTATTTCTTTATCCTCATCTTCATACCAACTATTTTCTCTTAGTACTGTTGGTCCTGGAAGTAGATCTATAACATTGACTGACAATGCTCCTGCTATTATATACGATTCTTTGATTGTAATAGCCTTGCACCCTAGTTCAAAGTTATGTATTTCCTTATGTGTTAAACCAATTTTGCTTGCTAATTTTGCCTGAGTATACCCTTGTACTATCCTACAACCTTCTATTTTTTTCCCTAGCTCGTAGCTCAATATGCTCTGAATTATCATAGATAAATCCTCTAAAAGCTGTTTTTCCTACAGAAGCAAACATATATTCTATCACAAAAAAATCCACTATTGGCTAAGTTTTTATGAAATCACAAAAATTTCTCAATCATATAATTTGATAAGCCTGTCGTTTGCAAGATAATATCAACAGAAATTCCTTCTTTCACTAAATTCCTTGCAACTTCAATCTTCTTTTCCTCTCTGACCTTTTCTCTACAAACATGTATACCTTCAAATAAAGACTTGATTAGCATATCGCGTAATTCCCGACTCTCAATCTTTTTGTATTCTTCTATCAAGTTTGATAGCTTTTCTTCCGCTTCACTATCCTCATCTGATTCGGGAAGTAGATCTATGATACTGATTGATAATACCTTTGCTATTTCATCTAACATTTCAAGTGAGACAGCAGCTCGCCCTTGTTCATATTCGTATATTCCTTGATTTGTTATGCCAACTTTATTCGCTAAATCTTTTTGAGTATATCCTCGTATCAATCTCCACTCTTTTATCCTTTGCCCTACTTTGTATGGAACCGGAATTTTGTTCTCCTCATACTCACCAATAGATAAGTTAGTTGTTCGAGAGATAACATGAGCAGAAACTCCTACTTTCATCAAACCCCTTGCTACTTCTATTTTTACCGCTTTTCTGCTTCTTTCCTCACTCAAACGAATAAATTTGGTTAATAAATAAAATACCTCGCTTAATTCTTTATCCTTATACCCCTTTACTAAATTTAATATTTCTTTATCTTCAAAATATCTTTTTTCATTTGGTAGCGTCTCTCCACAAACTAGACCTTTAACATTTACTGATAATGCTTCTGCTATAGCATATAACTTCTTAATTGGAATTTTACGGTTCCCTTTCTCATACTGCAGTATTACCCAGTACTTTACACCAATTTTCTCAGCTAAACCCTTCTGAGTATAACCTCGCTCTAACCTCCAACTTTTTACTTTTTGTCCTACTTCATAATCTAGACTTTTTTCCACGCAAAAAACCATATATATAATATTTTCTACTATAGCTCAAAGGCTCCAGTAAACTCTGGAACCTTAAAATAAATGAATTAAAGTTCCCTAAAGGTTTCTTTACTACCTCCACATACCCTATTTACCCATGAAGACAATACTTCATCATTGCTAATCTCTTTTATAGCATACTTTTCATTCCATATGCCACATCTAGTGAAATTACCTTTCTCTACTGCTTCTTGAAGTTTCACTCCCCCAAAAAGGCAGTTTTTTCCTATTTCTTCGCCTCTTTTTTGTAACTCAGCCCACATTTCCTTGTTTTCTACTCTGACTTGTACTTGATCATATTTTTTTACATCGTGGTACAATATAATATTTAGCTGACCAATGCTTGTAGGAAATTGTAATATAATAGAGCTTTCATCTGACATATCGATATAGTTTCTTATACCTCCCTTCTCACTTTTAACCTCAACTGCATCATTACCAATTTTTAAAATATTACTTCCTAACTTTCTCAGTATTTTGGCTACCTCTACCTTGCTATTATCAGAAAATTCTATATATGATGTTGTATTGTCTATCTCGAGATCTATTAAGGATCCTTCTTGAACAGCACTTTCGCCAGCTTTTTCTAGTTCTTCTAGTTGCTTATCTATCTGTGGCTGAACTTCTGGTTGTAGCTCATCATAGATTTCACCTATCAGTTTATTCTGTAGTAGAGTATCATGAAACTCTGCACCGCTTAACATTAATTTACGTATTACCTTTTTACGATCAACCTTATCAAATTTATGAAAATGTGTACCTAATACTACATACTCTGAGAAACTCCATTCCCCATCATTACATGCATTTAGCCTTGTTCCATCACCTATTACTTCATCTATAACTTTGTTCATCTCTTTTGGGGTTTTTGCTTTTACCACTCCACTCTTAAACCAGCTCAACTTTTCACTTTCGCTTATACTTGGCTTTATTTTTTGCAAGGCGGAGGTAAATGGATTTTTATCTTCTTGATCACTTGCAGGTTTTGTGCCATAAACATAGTCAAATCCTTTCCCACAGTTGATTTTGTTTTCGCGAACTTCTCTACCAGGGAAAGGTGCTATTTCCTCAGGCTTTTTAGCCTTATTAATTTTGCTTACAAAGGTGTTAGTACGACCTATTCCTACAATAGCATTTAACACCTCACCTTTTGATAATCTATCAAGATCAATGTTTAACTCGTAAGTACCTCCTTCTTGATCATCAAAAGGTACAATTATTTTATTACTCATATTAGCCTCCGCTATTAAATATATTTAACTAAGTCTATAACCGACTTTATTACTTTATTATTAATTTAATATATACTTTCTCATTAATTGTAAGCAATGATTAATGCACTTGCAAATATTTTCTTCATTCAAGTAGTTAAACAACTCATGAAAATCTTCAAATATCTGCTTTATAACAGTCCTTGCTCTTTAAAGCTAAAATACCCAACACTTGTGATGATAATGTGATCCAGTAACCTAATCCCTATAGTCTGACAAGCTTTAGCCAAGTCTTTAGTTACAGCTTCATCCTCATCAGATGGCTTTAACCTTCCTTCTGGGTGGTTATGCGATATTATTATTGACGTCGCTTTTCTTATTAATGCCTTTCTTGTTACTTCTCTTATGTAAAAAGGTACCTTATCCACTGTACCAGTGAACACTTCTTCCCCCTTTAAACGGCACTTTTGATCAAAATATATTATTTTCATCTTTTCCTCCTCTGAATAGCCAATACTAACCCTTAAATATTTTACTATGGTTTCCAAGTTATCCATTACAGGTCCTTTCTTTAACTTTTCTCTTGGTACTCTCTTTGCAGCTTCCTTTAGACATAAAATTACTGCTACTGTAGAGTCAGTTATCCCTTCTATAGTTTTCAAGTCATCTATTTCCTGACCTAAAATTCCTCCTATTCCAAAACTATCTATTAGCTTTCTAGCAATAACTCGAGCTTCTTCCCTGTCATGCACTGCACTTAGAAACGTTTCTATTACTTCACGATCAAGTAGTGCTTTACCGTTGCTTTCTAATGCTCTGAACTCTATTTCTTCTCTACGATCTTTCTTATTATTCATAAAAATTACCCTTCACTAATAACAAAATGTTTTTATATATTTACTGCTGTTTTTTTGTCAGCATTGGCATAAAGCCATAGCTTTTGAGTGAAGTCAAATCAATTTCTCAATCTTTTTTACTTATTTTTTCATGAATAGGTAAGGATATTAATATATACTGATTTTTTATTTTAAATTTGTTGAATTTCGTCTAAAGAGATGCCCACTGTTTTTAAAATAATATTGATAGAAATTCCTTCCTTAACTAAATTCTTTGCAATTCTCATCTTTTCTACTCTCTTCACTTTCTCTTTGCAAACTTGTATGCTTTCAAACAGAGATTTTATTAGTACATTACGTAGCTCTTGGCTTTTAATCTTTTTATATTCTTCTATTAACCTTGATAGCTCTGCTTCACTATTCTCATTTTCTCTTGTTTCTGGAAGTAGGTCTGTAATACTAATTGATAGTACCTTTGCTATTTCATCTAACATTTCAAGTGAAACAGCAGCTCGTCCTTGTTCATATTCATATATTCTTTGATTTATTATGCCCACTTTACTTGCTAAATCTTCCTGAGTGTATCCTCTTCTCAACCTCCATTCTTTTATTCTTTGACCTACTTTATACGGAATGGAAATTTTTTTCTCATCATTATCATATTCATCAATAGATAAACTGGTCGTTTGAGAGATAACATGAGCAGAAACTCCTTCCTTAACTAAACCCTTTGCCACCTCTACTTTTACTGCCTTTCCACTCTCTTCCTCACTAATACGGATGAATTTAGTTAATAAATAAAACGTTTCGCGTAATTCTTGATCCTTAATCTCTTTATGTCTTCTTACTAGATTCAGTACCTCCTCTTCCTCATACCTTCCCTCATTTGATACTTCTTGTCCGCAAGCTAGATCTCTAGCAGTTGTTGATAATGCTTCTGCTAATTCATATAACTTCTTAATTGAAATTCTGCGTGTTCCTTTTTCATATTGCAGTATTACCTGATATGTTGTATCGATTTTTTTTGCTAAATCTTTTTGAGTATATCCCTTTGCTAACCTACGATTTCTTACTTCCTGTCCTATTACTTTGTAATCTAAAAAATTAGAGCATTTATTCTCTTTTTTCACATTTTATACTCATAATCAGAAGAGCCGTTACGTATACTTAATTGGGAACCTTTTTGACAAACTGAACTCATCTCCTTTCAAACAATTTTTCTATATCACTTAGTTTCATTTCTATATACGTTGGTCTTCCGTGATTGCATTGCCCAGCATAAGGTGTTTCCTCCATTTGTCTCATCAACTCATTCATCTCCTCCAACTTCATTTCCCTTCCAGCTCTAATTGACCCATGGCACGCAATGGTAGCTAGTATCTTGTTCACTTTTTCTTCTATAGGTAGCGTATCTCCTATCTCCATTAATCTATCAACTATATTCATCACCATCTCTTTCACATTTATTGTTCCTAAAATTGCAGGTATTTCTTTCACCCTTACTTTATCTTCTGATTCTATTTCAATACCAAAACCCATTTCGAAAAGCTTATCTTTATACATTTCAACCATCTCCATTCCTGCTTGGTTTTTAATCTCGACTATTTCAGGAAGAAGAAGCTTTTGCCTTTTTATGCTTGATTTTTGTTTTAAGCACTCATAGATCAACCTCTCATGAGCTGCGTGCTGGTCTACTATAATTAATTTGCCTTTAGCCTCAGCAATAATGTAAGTATTGTAGACCTGACAGCGTGCATACCCTAGAGGATGATCCTCTATTAAATCAATTTGCTCCCTTTCTAAAACCATAGTCTCCGCTTGTAGTGGTAATCTCTGTATACCAGTATAGTCAAATGATTCTGACCGTTCTGATAAGCCTTTCTCTCCTGCATTTGGCAAGTTGAATTCTTTCATTAGCTGATTCTCAAAAGGACTTGGCCTTCTTTCGTAAAATTCTTTTCGACCCTTTACTTCTCTGCTTTTTCCATTATTAACACGCTCATTATTCCTTTGACTTTCACTAACATCAAAAGACGAACCACCCAGTTCTTCTCCAATACCTTGACACCTAGATCCATCAATATCACTCACTGAAGAGGTACCTATTCTCATTGACAACGCTTTTATTAGCCCTCTTCTCACTATTTCATATACTAGCCTCTTGTTCTGAAACCTTACCTCTGATTTATTTGGATGCACATTTACATCTACTTGATCGTATGGTATCTCTAAGTGCAGCGCTGCAAAAGGATACCTCCCAACTGGAATCAAATCTTGATATGCGTATCGAATTGCACCAACAAGTAGATTGTCTTTTATTGGCCTTCTATTAACAAACGTATAGATCTGAGTTGAATTGCCTCGATTGATAGTTGGTTTACAGATGTGTCCCGTAAGTTTGATGCTTTCCTCTCCCTCTTTTACTTCCAGCGAATTGCTCTGAAATTCTTCTTCTACTTCACATAATCTGTTAAATAATGAAGTTTGCTTAACATATTTTAAGAGCTTTTTATTACCGGAAGTGAGAGTAAACCCAATACTATAGTTAATCATTGCTAAGTTATTTACAATATCAACAATGCTTTGTGTTTCTGCCCTCTCGGTTTTTAGAAATTTTAATCTATTTGGAGTGGCAAAAAATAAGTCACGAACTTCAATATATGTACCCTGTAATAAAGAACAAGGGATAACCTCCTCTATTTTTTCTCCTCCCTCATACCTTATAGACCATGCTTCCTTTGCTCCACTTGCCTTAGACGATAACTTCATTCTGCTTACTGCTGCAATTGAAGGCAAAGCTTCTCCTCTAAAGCCAAGGTGCTTGATTTCTATTAACTCACTATCGCTTAATTTTGAAGTGGCATGCCTCATAAATGCTAGTTCTAAGTCGTCCTTTTCTATTCCATTTCCATCATCTGTCACAGTTATAAGGTTACGTCCACCACTTTCTATTTTGATCTCTATCTCTGAACTTCCAGCATCTATTGCATTTTCTACTAATTCCTTTACTACACTCGCTGGCCTTTCTATTACCTCTCCTGCTGCTATACGATTTATAGTTTTTGTATCTAAAAGAATTATTGCCATAACACTCCCTCCAATCTATGAAACTTAGAGCTCCCTCTATTTTTTTGTGATTTCTTGATCTCACAATCTCTATATTTTAGCTTTTTAGATTCCTTTCTAGCAAGTCTATCTGCCTCTTCATTATAGGTATTACCACTGTGAGCCTTAACCCACTTCCAGTTAATATCATGCTGCAAGACAATTTCATCCAATTCCTTCCATAACTCAACGTTTTTTACTGATTTTTTATTGGCTGTCTTCCAACCATTTGTTCTCCACTTATTGATCCACTCTGTTATACCTTATTTAATATACTGACTATCAGTGTGTAAAACAACTTTGCAAGAAACTTTCAACATCTTTAGCCCGTTAATCACAGCCTTTAACTCCATCTTGTTGTTCGTTGTGTTTTCTTCACCTCCAGAGATACGTTTTTTGATAAAGACACTTTTATTTTCATACATCATCACAGCTGCCCATCCACCAGGACCTGGATTTCCAGAACATGCTCCATCTGTATATATTATAACCTTCTTTTTTTCGCCCATACTTACAGAATATAGATTCAACGTAAATTTGCCACCGAAATGTTGACATTAAGTTTCAAGATCTTTATCATGTAAAGGTGTGGGAGGCTAATGAACCTGTCCTCACGATGTTAGGTAAATCGTAATTGAGCTTTTGGGCTCGTGTTTTTATTAGGAGGTTAGTCTCTCATACCAAAAATAATTGTTTTTAAAGCTCTTTATAGCTCATGAATTCATTTGCTGGGGTTTATAGAGGGAGTTGTAAAAGATGATAAAATATAACATTAAGGTGCGTGGTAGCATTCTAGGGTCGTTTATGAAGGTAGTTTTTTGCCGACTCTTGAAATTTAGCTAACCTTAATAGGCTTTAGTACAAAAACGTTGAATATTTCTTCACAATTGTGTATAATTATTAACGCTTTTTAGGTTAATTAGTCATGGCTCTTTCGAAGTTTCTCGATCCAAAATTAGATTTAACATTTAAGAAAATCTTCGGTACTGAAAAAAATAAGAATATCCTTATCCATTTTTTGAATGATATTTTAGGGTTTACTGAAATAAATACTATACAAGAAGTCGAATTCCTTAGCACCATTATGGACCCTGAAATTGCCTCTGATAAGCAGAGTATTGTCGATGTTCTGTGCAGAGATTCCACTGGGGCCAGATATGTGATTGAGATGCAACTCGCTCGTGATAAAGGCTTTGAAAAACGGGCTCAATTATATGCTGCTAAGGCTTACTCAAGGCAGGCTGATAAAGGTGGTAAGTACATTGATTTAAAGAAGGTTTTCTTTATTGCTATTTCTAATTGTAATTTATTTCCTGATAAGCTTGATTATATATCTAGCCATACCATAAGAGATGAAAAAACTAATGAGCATGATTTAAAAGATTTCCAATTTGTTTTCATTGAGTTGCCAAAGTTTCCTAAGAGTAAAGAAGAGCAGCTAGAAAATGTAGTAGATCGTTGGCTATTTTTCTTTAAATATGCAGAAGAAACTACGGATGAAGATTTAAGAAAAATAGCAGAAAAGTCACCAATAATAAAGCTAGCATATGATGAGTTAGATAAGTTCCATTGGAATGAGAAGGACCTATTAGCTTATGAAGAAAGGGTAATGGATCTACAGAAAGAAGCTGCTATCTTGGAACAAAAACTCGATGATGCTAAACATGAAGGTAGACAAGAAGGCATCCAAATCGGCCATCAAAAAGGTAGGGAAGAGGGAGAAAAACAAGCTAAAATAGCTGTGGCAAAAAACCTACTTAAAGCTGGTGTCTCTACTGATATCATATCACAAACTACAGGTTTTTCTCATTCTGAAATTTCACAACTCAAAGAAAAAACATAATATTCCTACTTATTCACTTCAACATTTATGAAAACCTTTCTTAAGTTAAACATACCCCATAATTAAGAGTCTAATGAACTGTCTAAAACAGCTATAAAGATAGCACACAGAATTATATAAATTACTATCATAACGTTACCCAAACTTCTACATCAAAGCTACGTGCTGTAAGCTCAATATGGAAAACACATCAAACATTTAGCATTTAATGTCTACTTCATCCATTTTAGTATTAGGATCATCAAACTTGCTACTGGTTTCCCTAATTATTTTGGCTACCCTCACTTTAAATTTTCCACTACTTGGCATATTATAGCTCCACCCCTTATATTATAACTTACCTATTGAGATTACCTCCAAGTTTGGTTACTCCTATCTCAGAAAGACAAGTTGATACTTCTGAATGGCTGTGAACTGAAGCATTACTTAAATAACTTTGAGGCTCTAAACTCATCTGCTGTTTTTTTGTACCATCAACTTCTAATGTACTATCTCTGTTGTGTAATATCTGCTCTATTGATTGATTTAGCAGACCCTTATTAAATTGAGCTATAAACTTTTCAAATTTCTTCGGACTTAATTTACCAGGGCACCCTGCTTCCCTACTAGGACATGCTTTCTCTAGATGTGAGTTTAAAATCCCTGAAATCTCATTAAATTTACCATCCATGACTTTTCTAGTAATTTCTTCTTGTACTTTTATAAAGTCAATATCTAATCGATGTATTGATATTTTGCTATCCCTTGCAGCTTGTTCTACTACTTTCCTAAATCCCTTTTAATGTTCAATGCATAGCCCTGTGCTTCTAGTGGAGATATAGACTGGTCTACTGTAAAAATGTACTTCTGACCTGTAACCTTTCTAATTAATAAGTCAAGCAACATTATTGTACCATTTACATCTATTGGTGCATCAACTTGTGAGATTGAACTTGTAGTACTTAATGTTTCCTCAGGTAAAGCAGCTCTAAACCCACCTACAGAACTTTTCACCCAACTAAACAAATCATTTATCCATGAAGATGGTCTTGTGCTACTACTTGCTGCTATTTCAGGTTGACCACTTGAATCTATAGCAAGAAGATTACGTGATAAGTGACTACGATGATGATCATGATCTCCATGGTGATGACGGCGTTTACGTTGTGCAGGTTTTTCTCTTTCTTCCTTGAGTTTTCCCTCTAAGTATTCCACAATATTATTATATCCTTTATCTCTAGCAATATCTAGCGTTGTTTTACCAGCCTTGCACTTAGCATTAATGTTGGCCCCCTTACCTATTAGGTACTCCAACATACCTAAATGACCACTCCAAGAAGCCCAGTGCAGTGGTGTATGACCTTGCTCATCAGTATCATTAACACCTACTCCCTCTTTGCTAAGAAGAAATTCTATAATATTCTTGTAATCGCTTTCAGCAGCAATATGTATAGGATTTTTGCCATATTCATTCTCAGCATTAATATTGGCACCTCGATTAAAAAGATCTATAATTTTATTAAGACCACCACTTTTTACTGCGATCAACAATTTTTTATCTAAATCTAATTGTGTTTGTTTCAAATACTCTACAACATCACTAAGTTTTTGATAGGCAGCAATATCTAGCGGTGTTGCACCAGCCTTGCACTTAGCATTAATGTTGGCTCCCTTACTTATAAGGTATTTTACTACATCTAAATAACCAACAGCAAGGTGCAGAGGGGTATCATCATTGTTATCTTTAACATTAACATTAGCTCCCTTGCTTATCAGATCTATAGCCTTATTAAGATCACCACCTTTTGCTGCGATCAACAATTTTTTATCTAAGTCTAATTGCGTTTGCTTCAAATATTCTACAACATCACTAAGTTTTTGATAGGCAGCAATATCTAGCGGTGTTTTACCAGCCTTGCACTTAGCATTAATATTGGCTCCCTTACTTATAAGGTACTTTACTACATCCAAATAACCAGTAGCAAGGTGCAGAGGGGTATCATCATTGTTATCTTTAACATTAACATCGACTTTCTCTTCATCTATAAAATATTTTACTATATCTAATTTACCGTTGGAAGCAGCACAGTGCAGGGGAACTCTGCCACTATTATCTCTGATTTCTAAAATATTTTTCTCACCCATAGAACATTTAATTATATCTAAATGATTACCTAAAGAAGCATTACATGGAAGAGTGCTACCATTATTGTATTTAAATATTGAATTAGCGTATTCTTCTATCAAAAACTTTGCAACCTCTAAACGTCCTCTCCATGCAGCATAGTGCAGTGGTGTGTAACCTTGTTTATCAGTATCATTAATACTTACTCCCTTGCTAAGAAAAAACTCTATGATATCTTTACTATTATTCTCAGCAGCAACATGTATAGACTTTTTACCATAAGGGCCTTTATCTGCAGCATTAATATCAGCGCCTTTCTTTACCAAAAACTCTGCAACTTCTAAATGACCTTTGTATGCAGCCCAATGTAGTGGTGTCCAGCTGTACTTATCTCTAGTATTAACATTAGCATTTCGACTAATAAGACTCTTCACTTTATTGAGATCGCCATTTTGTACTGCAGTCAGCAATTCTTTATCTAAATCTGACTGTACTTGTTCTATTATTTGTATTATATCTGTATAACCTTCTTGCACAGCCAAATCCAAAGGTGTTTTACCATCCTTGTCTTTAGCGTTAATATTAGCACCTTTATTGAGAAGAAGTTTGACTGTACTTGGTTTATTTCCTTGTATAGCTAAATGTAAAGGTGTTGAACCGTTATTATTTACATCATTAATGCCACTAGCATTTCTATCTAAAAGAAATTCAACTATTTCAAGCTTACTATCATACTGAGCAGCCACATGTAAAGGTGTATTACCATACACATCTTTAGCTTTAATATTAGCGTTCTTATCAAGAAGAAACTTAACTATGTCGAACTTGTTGCTAAAAACAGCAAAGTGTAAAAGTGTCCAATCATTACTACCTTTAGTATTCAATCCAGCACCTTGATTTGCAAGGCCTTCAACTTTATTGAGATCTCCATCTTGCACTGCAGTCAATAATTCTTTATCCAAATCTAACTGTGCTTTTTTCAAAAATTCTATTACATTTACGCGATTCTTTTGAGCAGCTAAGTCTAAAGGTGTTCTACCGTCGGCAGTTAAAGCATTAATATTAGCACCTCTCTCAACAAGATACTTAACTACATCTAATGAACCCAATTGAACAGCCCAATGAAGAGGCATCCAACTTTCATTATCTTTGGCATTAATATCAGCACCATTATTTACGAGAAGTTTAACTATATTTGAATTATTCTTTTGAATTGCCCAGAACACAGAGGCCCAACCCAGCCTACTTTGAGCATTAACATTAGCACCTCGTCTGAGATTGTCTTTAACTTTGCCAAGATCTTCTTTTTCTACAGCAATCAATAACTCCTTGTCCAGATTTAATTGTGTTTGTTTTAAAATTTCTACTATATCTGTGTAACCCTTTTGCTCAGCCAACTCTAAAGGTGTTTTTCCATCTTTGTTTTTAGCCTTTAAACTAGCTCCCTTTTCGATAAGATATTCCACTACTTTCAAGCGACCATTACTACAAGCATTATGTAGAGCAGTATTATCTTTAGTCTCTAAATTGGCACCTTGAGCGATAAGATCTTTTACTTTATCAAGATTACCACCCCTTGCATTAATTAATAACCCTTGATCCAACTCTGCCTTCTTCAAAATTTCTATCATATTTCCTTTAGCAGCCAATTCTAAAGGCGTTTTGTTATTCTTATCTTTAGCATTAACACTAGCACCTCTATCAAGAAGGAGTTTTACTACGTTCAACCTTCCTGCTTCAACTGCAAGATGCAAAGGCTTTTTATTATCTTTGTCTTGAGATTCAATGTCAGCACCTTCATCAAGAAGAAATCTGACCATATCTAAATTACCCTCTTGAACAGCAAAATGTAAAGGTGTTCCCTGATATGTTATTTCATTATTAAATTTAGCACCGTTACTAACAAGAAGTTTTACCACATTCCATTTACTTGACTGAGCAGCATAAAGTATCGGTGTCCAATCACGCCCGTCTTGAACTTCGATACTTGCACCTCTGTCAAGAAGGAATTGAACCATATCCAAATTATTTCCTGATGCAGCAAAGTGTAAAAGTGTTTTACTTTCCTTATCTTGAGCATCAATATTAGCACCTCTATCAAGGAGTAGTTTTACTATACTACATTTACCTGACTGAGTAGCAAGAAATATTGGTGTGTAATCAAACTCGTCTTGAACTTCGGTATTAGCACCTCTGTCAAGAAGAAGTTTGGCCTTATCCCATTCACCAGCTCCAGAAGCAAGATGCAAAGATGTCCTACCAAGTTTACCTTGAGCATTTATGTCTCCACTGTTTGGAGCCTCTAAAGGTATAGAATTCTTTTGTGAATTAATAATAGAACTCACATTATTTAATTCATCAATACTATCTGAATTACGTATTTTATCTATTTCGTTACTTAATAATATTTCTTTGTCAGCAAATTTTATAGATAATGTTTCCATTTTAGGTTCTTTATAGAAATCTTTAAAACGTATAATACACAACTCACTTGCCTCTATATCAGCATTAAAGGCATTGGTAACTATCAAATCATATTTATCATGAAGATAGGTATACTGCCCTGCTTTTTTAGATATGATTAGTTTATTCTTTTCTTCCACGTCTTGAGGTGTTACTACAATAATTTTCTCATCAGAAATAAAGAATGAAGACTTTAAATCTAATTTATCATCTATTTCCACAGGGGCATTATCAAAAATAATTTGTAATTTTTTACACCACTTATTTATAAGTGCATCTTTCAGCTTGACTGTTATTACATTTTGCTGCAAGCCGGTAGCTGATATAGATAACTTAATTAATAAATCACTTTTGCCTTTAATAACTGTTGGTATCGGTTTTATACTCAAATCCCTATTTATCTGCTGCACCAACTGATGTAGGTCTAATGTACTTCTTAAACTTTTCTTTCCATTGACATCATCATTAATCACTACTTCTTGAATAGGGAAGTTTTCAATATCAAGTGTTTCATAACCTGAAGTAATTGCACATACATCGTTTCCGCTTAGAACAATATTTCTTCTCTCACTTGCATTGAGTTCATTACATACATCTCTCCTCATAGAATCCGCAGCATTGCTTCTCCCTCTATTATTTAAATAACTATCTAAATATAACTTATTTTTTGACTGATTTAAAAAGGTATGCCTTTCAACATCTTCCACTATAGCAGATATTCTACTTGCTATTTGCTGACTATTTTCTTCAGTTAATATTAACTGATAGTCCACTGCAGTTTGATTATAACCATTTAATTCTCGTATGCTACGTCTCTTGCGAGTAGATCCACAATTTTCAATTTTCCACTTAAATTGACCACCCTCTTCATTTGAAGGCCAGGTAAACACATACCGCCTGTTATTGTCAACTTGGAAAGTAGAAGCACTATTAGGTGAATATAAGTACCTTCCATACTCAACATTCTTGAGATACACATTATCACCATTAGGCTCAACCTTCCACTTAAATTTATCACTATTGCTATTTGAAGGCCAGGTAAACGCATACCGCCTACCCCTGTCACAATCGTTTAAGTGGTATGTACAATCATCATTAGGCGAATACAAATACCTTCCATACTCAACATTCTTTAAATACACATTATCGCCATTGAGCTCAACCTTCCACTTAAATTGATCACTATTTCCATTTGAAGGCCAAGTGAACACATACCGCCTATCCCTGTCACACTTGTTTAAGTGGTACATGCAATCATTATTAGGTGAGTACAAGTACCTTCCATACTCAACATTTTTAATACATATCTCTGAAGAAAATACTGCATTTCTCACTGATTCTGGTAATTTGTTTTTTAGCTTTTCAAGATCAGATTTCTCTTCTGAATTGACGCTAGGCGTTGTCATGGTCTCTCTAATAGAGTAAGCTAATTTGAACATTGCACCATCATTCTTTGGTATTTTGTCAAACGCAGCTATATAACCTGGAATAAACTGACCAATATAATGGTGACTGCGTATAAACCTTAATATTCCTTCTATACCTACACCCGCGTATGTGTCATTTACAGCTTCCTTAATTGCTTCATTAAACAACCTTTCATCGAAATTATAAACCTTATCTATGAGTTCAATAGTCGAAGCACTACGACTATGCAGTATACCCTCCTTTAGCACCTTTTTGGCTGCACTTTTTATTGAATCTCTTAAACTACTTATACAAGACTCTACCAATCTTTTTGCATTAGATGGAATATTTGCTTGGTTAACAACTTCCTTCTTTAAAAATCCAACCTGTTTTATCATTTTAGATGCGTCATTACTTTTAGTCTTGATCCTGTTACAAAGAAGTTCAATTACACCTGAGTCATTATTGTAAGCAGCTAAGTACAGAGGTGTTCTACCATCGTTGTTTTTAGCCTCGATATCAGCACCTCTATCAAGAAGAAGATTAATTATATTTTGCTTGGCTTCTTCAACAGCCAAATGCAGGGGTGTCTGACCCTCCTTACTTCTAATTTCAATGTTAGCACCTTTATCTACAAGAAAACTAACCATATCAAAGTTGCTGTAATGAACAGCATAGTGTAAAAGTGCCCAATTATCATCGTTGCAACTAGTTAAGGCATTAATGTCACCTTTCTTCTCTAAAAATGATTTAAATACACTTTTGCTTAATTTCACATTACCGTTGTAAACAGCATAATTCAAAGCTGTCCAGTTCTGTGAACACTGATTTTTATGTTCAACATCAGCAGTACTTTTTTTAGCAGCTTTATCAAGAAGAACTTTAACTTCATCCTCTTTACCTTCATAAACTGCTGTGCTTACCAATGGTTTTAATACCCCCAATCCTGAAGTTATCATCCGCTTATTGCACTGATCTATTATGTCTGAATCATAACCATTCAGCAAAAGATCATTTTCTAACTTTTCAAGCAATGTTAAAATCTGATTACTACTTGGCGTTTTATTTTTTAATTCCTCAATTTGTTCTAAATTACAGGAACTTTCTGTAAAGCTAACCCGGTCTTGCAGTGAAGGAAAACCAAGACATTGATGTGCTGGGTCTCTATTTTCTCTTTCAAAATCGTCAACTGATATTAAACATTTAAAGTCATTTTCTACTTTAGGAGTATATTTACTTCTATTTTGGTAATTTTCTGAAGCTTTATCAATTAAAGCTTGTATTTTTCTTACCTCAGATAAACTAAACCTATCTAATCTACGGAGCGTTATTGGTTCTAAACCTAGATCAAACTCCAACGTAGAAATTCTATAAGATTCAGAATTATTCCAATTGTTCATGTTGATCGTATGATTAGACTTCTTATCACGAAATATCAGATCTGTACCACTACTAGAAACTTCAACCTGATCCGGAGTAATATTTTTTAGTACCATTACTCCTATTCGTTCCTCATCTTGTCCTACAGAAATAGAGATATTTTTTTCTAATTTTTGATTGTGCTGAATGATACTAGTAGAATCACTAAAGTCTTCAATATATTCTTTTACAATTCTTTCATAATCACCTCTAAGTTTATCCTTATACTCCACTACATTATCAACATTTTCTAATAAGCCAGAAGATAGGAAAAGGTCATTATTATTCCATAAAGAATAAGAAATATTTTTCCATTTATTTCGGTTAGTATAAAACCCTTCTATTCTAATAATAAAAGGAATTTCACTTTCTCTTATTAATAAGAGGTCATCTTTATCTTTATATTTTTCAATATCTTCAAGACGGGAATCTATCACTACATGATCATCTTGAAAATCTTTAGGTAACACAAACATGTTTTGAGCTTGTGTAGAGTGGAAAAAAGGAACTAATTTACCCTTTCCCGAAGAAGAGGGAGAACAAAACATTGATTGTATATTGGGGATAAAAGTTTCTCCTTTTTTGTTCATAACTATAAGATGCCTATAATTAGGATCTTGAAAGTAATTTTTCACTCGAATGTTACTATTATTGTATTTTAAATACAGATCACATTGCTGGATTGAAAAATCTTTCTCAACTGCCGACATAAATAGTGTATCTAGTTTTTTATCACTTGAGTTATTATCAATTTTAACTTCTCTACTATTTATATCATTGCTAATAAAATACACATCACTTCCTCCTCCTCCCCTAGCAAACATAGTTCCTTGATCGAAGTTTATTACATCATCTTCCAGAGAACCAAAAACCATATGTGGAACTGCACTATTACCATGATTCTGTACTCTATCTCTGATAACACTAAAGACTTTGTAATCCTTGTTATTGTTTAGAATTTTCTTATAATGACTTGCAACATCGTCAAAATTATCTAAGGAATGTTCTGAATGTAATTCAAATGAAGTAATTTTTATAGTTGATGAGTCTGATCTTTCAATCTTAGGAACAATATTACTACCATTTTTGTCTATTAGTGCAAAGTGAGGTTTATTACTGCTTTGCTCGACATAATTTTTTACATCAAGAGTAATTTGATTGTTTTTACCAAAATTTATTTTTAAAGATAAAGTATTACTATTTGTAGAGTAAGTTATTTGATCACAATCATCTAATAAATCAATTTCCGGAAAAATTACAGTTCCTGTTCCATCTACATCAATTTCTGAATATAAACCCTTACCTTTGTAGTCTGCAGCTTTTACGTAAAAAGTATAGTTGCTCTTTCCACCCTTAACTGTAGTATACGGCGAAATAATTACTTTTTTACAATTTTCAACTACATCTTTCTCATTTTTATTAGAACCACCACTACTATCTATGATAACGTCACGATCATCGATTCCTGTAAAGTGTTCAGAGTAACCCATGCACGAAATCTCATCCACCTTGTTCTTTCTTCCAACATAGTAGTAATTAAAGATGCCATTATTATCAATTTGATCATTGATTAGCCAACGACCATTTACTCTTGCCTTTAATGACCCAGAGGCACTAGGCTTAAAACGATAGTTAACATTCACTCCTATAACTGTATCTTTCAATTGGCTCAAATCAAGTATATTAACAGAGTTACTTTCACCAATAATTTTACCTGAGAAGTCAACGTTATTTACAACAAACCTATTTACTACCTTATTACTACCACCAGTTATGTTTGCTGTACCTGAGCCAATTAGAAAATTATTGTTCCACTCGTTACTTCCAACGACGGTACCTCTGTCCACATTGCTTAAATCATAAATAATTGTTTTGTCCTTTTGCATCATATTTACTCTCTTATCATGGCTAATAACCATTGCATTATCACAACAGTACTTAGCCGATGGAACTGAGCTTTTAATACCCTTTTCATAATCTTGACTAGTACTGTGTGGCAAACAAATCATGCTAGCACCTTCAATATAATCAGGTATAACACGCGAAAGATCTTGTGTATTGGCATTTTTCCTATTCATCATAATCGTTGCATAATCTGGACGAAGAGTATTACCGTTTATTTTTCCAAGACCAATACCATAAGCAACAACATTACTAGGGTCATTATTTAAAGCTTTCCAAGCTCCTTTAGCTAGACTATTAACCATTTCCTTTCTTGCTGCAAGATGTTGTACATCTTGTGGTACAGGTTGAAAAACAAATGTATGCCAAAAAATACGCCAATTTTCATCATGGGTTGTATCATACTTTTTCTCGTACTCCACGATATTGCTAACACCACTATAAATTCCATAACCTACCATGAGCCCAAACCCAACTGCAATACCAACTACCGGCATACTTGCTGCTGTAAGAGCAACACCAGAAACAAATGACACACCAGAAAAAGATATAGATGCTATATTATCTCTTATTTCCTTTTCTCCACATGGATTATCACTATCCTCTCTTTTTTTACAATCAACAAGATTACTTGCTGACATACCTATATCAACAATATCAAAAACACCAGCTATAGCTCCTGCCGTACCTTTTGCTATTGTACTTCCAAACTTTACACCTGCAATCCGAATAGCAAATTTTGTCTGTTTACCCAGAGTGCCTGATACAATTTTTCCTGCAACCTTTTCAGCTGATGCTACAACTTTTGGAGTAATTTTAACCATTACATTCTCAATTGGTTGAGACGCAAAAGACCATCCTATCCCACCTAAATTTAATCCACAATCTGTTGCTGTTCCATCCTTACAAGACACAATGGCACCATGGATTCCTCTTATTAATTGTATCCCACCTGCAGCACTCATTAATCTGCTTTTTAATTTCGGGCTTTTTATTAAACCACTATTTTGCTGTGAAATGTCACCGTGCAAATTCTTAATACGTTCATTTTCAATATAACGTCCGTACCCTTGATCTTCAACTACCTTATCAAATAAGTACTTATGATTACCTTCGATATTTTTGTCTCCAACAAACTCTACTAGCTGAGCATTTTTCTTTTCACCTTGACTACTTTTGACATAAGTTAGGAACTTTTCACTATCAATTATAATCTTATCTATATTATTTTCATCTACCCTTCCCTTAATAAACTTTTTTACATCATCCAATGAAAATAAACAAGGATTAATACTTCTTCTTTTTCTACTACCTTGTTTTACACAATTATTCAGGTCAAATTTCTTTCTAGGTGCTTGTGTCCCAGCAAGTACAGCCTCTAAGTTAGCTATACGTTGTGGATCTATACTTAATATGTTTGAAATATCTTCTCTCATACGTATAAAATTATTTTCTCTTCTTTGAATTCGCAAATGGTTACGTATTTCATCAGGAATATTACTTAATCTATTTCCTTGCAACACAGTATTAATATCTCTAGCGTTTTCTAACGCCCATAAGCCGCAATTATAACCATCTCTTTGTTGAATAACAGAAACATCATTAACGGTAATTTGAGCCTGTTGTAAAACTTGACGAATATTATCTGGAACATTATTACCCAACGAGTCTACATAGTATCCATTATACTGCCCATTTTGATGGGAGACGACCAACGTAACCCAGTGATTATTATCTAAATTAACAATTAAAGTTAATGGCCTTCTTTCACCTCTTGTTGTTACGCTATTCTGAAACTGTTGCAATTGATTAACTATATGTTCTGGTGATCCCACTATTTCAAACAATGTGTCAATTCCATAATCGTATTTTATTCTTGCAATATCAGCTATATCATGTTGTTGAAGCCAATAATGATAATCTTTTTCTGCTGTTGCAGATTCTAATGTACGTAGATTCTCCTCTTGTATACCAAGATTTTTCAACTTCTGGATTACTTCTTGTCCTCCTCTTAAATGTTCTCCCTTAGATATATCAATAGATTGTGCTACTTGATCAGTAGGAATCACATGTACAGAACTGTGCACTACTATAACAGGAGTGAACTCATCTTTGCTTCCCAGAATAAGAGAATTTGCACTATTTGCTCCTTTATCGAATACAACACCCATAAAATCCACTTCATTCCCATCTGTAAGCGTTTTATAAGTAACACCCTTCGTATACTCATCAGCGATTTGTCTATTTGCCTCATCTTTTAACGCATCAGTTGTCTTACCTTCCCTTGGTCCTTTGAGCTCTAACCCTACGGGAGTATATTCCCTAGCATTGCTATCATCACCTGCGAACTTAATACCATGAACTAGCATATCAATACGTTTTCCCCTTCCAGTTTGAAACTCTGTTAATACTAACGCCCTGTTTTCTTGTGATCCTCCTAGCTTTATATCACTATAGTGGCTAAATGCTCCATGAAACACAGCTTGGGTATGTGCTTCTTTTTTTATTAAATCTTTAAAAGGCAGCATTGCCTGACCTACTTTTCCAAATAACTCCTTATATTTGCCTATTGATTGAGATTGATCTTGTGAAGAAGCAAGCTGAGACTTCAATACCTCATCAAATGTTTCCTTTAATTCGACAGGGTAAGGAATATTCTTAAAACCACCTTTAAACTTATCAGATTTTTTACCATTATACTCTCCTAGAGAAATAGGCTCACTAACCTCCATACTAAAATATTTTTTAAAATCTGACTTTTCATTAATGTTGAAATTGAGGTCTAGTTCGACTATTTCTCTATTTCCTACTTTTTGCTTAAGTTGATCAAGAGGAATGCCTTTTTTAAATACTTCAGTCCTTCCATCTGTTTCAACAATATTCATCACATAAACGGATTTTTGATCATTGCTTGGAATAAATACCATTGTCACAACTCCATGGCTTTGATCCAAGTGAGATGGTTGACCGGCACCTTGCCCTTTACTTTTCTGATCTTTAAGACGTTGAGATTTAGGTTCAGGTTGAGCTTCGGTAGGTATATTTTCTCCATAAATAAAAACGTGCTTTTTAAAACTGCTTTCTAAAACTTGAACTTCATTTAATAACAGGGACTGCCCTAACAAAAACCTACTAAAATAATGATTATCTCCCTTCTCTCCTGTACCAGGAAATGTGTGATAGATACGTTCTATATTATTCTGAACTTTCTCTTTCAGACCCTCTTCATTAACTCTACCATTATTTCGTCCATCAATAGATATCAATATTTCATTAAAAAGAGGAGTGATTTCTTGATCACGTGACTTAGCAACGATATTCGAAACAGGAAATGGATGGTCAAGGTTTAAACCAACGCATAGCATGTCATTTGCAGTAGTTAAAACTCTCATTACATTCGGTTGAAAACCTTTTGTATAATCCTCAGCTTGCTTTAAAGCAGCAGCTGGTGTAGTTCCACTCTTTTCCCCTATTTTACCTTCTTTTAGCTCTGCTTTAGTAGCAGCCTTCATCTCTATAATAATAGGAATAGCATTTAATGACCTATCCTTACCACGTGGCACTAAAACAATATCAGCGTAACCTCTTCCTGCAAACTGCTCTAGATAAACCCTAAGATTGTGTCTGTAGCGGAAATTCACTAAAGCACCCGCTACAAACCCATGATGTGCTGCTTCTCTTGTTCCTTGAGCATAGGCAAGTGAATTCTTATATTCAGAGTGAATTTTACTAACTTTTTTTAGAATATTTTCAACAGGCTTTTTCACTTTTTCCACATCAGGATTAGTCAGCTTAGCTATATCACTTTCTGGATTATTCCATAACCCCTTTTTTATTTCCTTAAACTCATGTGTTGCAGAAGTATTCTTATCCAACTTGTCATCTTTTACTTCAACAGATATTTCCCCTGTGGCTTTAACAATTTTTACTAATTTAACTTTAAGATCATCTTTAGCACTTCTCACATGTTCATTCTGTGCAGGTAAATTTGATTGACCCAGTATCTCTTCTAGCTCACCATAGGTAAATTTTTTACTCTTACTATCATTCTTACCAAACTCTGAAATCACAAAAAGATTTACCTTCTCAATCGCGCTTTTCTGATTTGTAATACCACCTTTTCTTATAACAGCCACTTTCAGAGTTTTCGAACCATCAAAACTAAAATATATTTTTTCAATATCTAGCTTTTTCGCAATCTCTGTATCTATCAAAGTAGAAAAGCTTCCTAAAAAGAAATGCGGAAAAAACCCTTCTTTACCTACTGAATGTAAATATGATGGAATTTGATCGATATATGACTGAAACCTTGCTTTGAAAGATTCAAAATCACTTCCTTGTTGAGTTGAAGTACTTGGGCTAGCTCCTGCATTTGAACCTGCTTCTCGAATCAACAACTCTATTAATTCAAAACCTTGTGGTTTCTCTTGATTTGGCACAAAATCCTCCAACAATATATAATGTTTTTTACTTGCCTAGTCTTACATTGGACTTACCATACGTTTTTCTAACTTCTACTTCAACTAAATCACCACTTGGACCAGGTTTGTTCTTTTTATCAAGCCCTTCATCAGCAGACTTACCATAGGCTAAAAACTTACTTAATGATTCATTATCTCCTTGCTCTAATATAGAACGTATATCATTTGCTTTTTCGGAAGACATGAACTCCTTGATTTGTCTAGAACTAGCCTTATCTAACATTGCCCATACTGGCTCCGTAAAACCTTTTTCAACCAAATGCACTGAAAATTTTCCTTGAAAAGAAGAATCTTCCATCATTTCCTCGTCCAATGTGAAAGTACGATGATTATCAAATCCTTCTTTTTTCCACATATGCATAAAAACTTCCACACCAGCACCTAAATAATGCTCTGGACAGTCCTTTATCATGAATTTCAACCAAAGAGAGTAATCATCTTCTGAAATTTCACTTGATTCTAAACAATCAAACAATTCCTGAAATTTACCAAAATTGGGCATGTCTTTCATTTTATTCAAAGATCCATAATGACGATTTTTCTCTAAATCTCTTCTTAAAAGCTCTGGATATCTATTAGGACTTACCTGACTCAGGAAAAACTCAAATATATCAGGATAAATGCGAAAACTAGGTCCTGCCGTACAAGCTGCATTTTTCATCAAGATCTCATCCTTCTTTTGAACACTTATTTCATCTTCAGGCAAAGATTTTATCTTATTCCAAAAGAACTCAACTGCTTCTACTCTTTTCCAATCTACCGCACAATCAAGCCCATACTCATATGGATGACGGCCTTTTAAATCCAATTTATCAAGGTACCCACTAATAAGATGTGACCAAAACTGTGCTATAGGACCTTCTCCACAACACCTAACTAAGTGATGATACTCAAGCAAGCTATCATTACCTTGAGCCGACAATTCCTCTTTTCTTTCCTCAAATATAGCTCGTATTTCATCCTCCAAACAACACTCACATGCAATTTTGTATCTACTTGCCCTGCCAAAAGCATTATCTGAATCTGGTAGTATAGTAAGCCTTTTACCTACCTCCCGTCTATTAAGCTTGACTCCATGTAATCCTCCTACTTCCTCCCAAGACTCCTTATCAGATAACACTTGTGCAATAAGACTGTGTCCTTTTTGACCACTTCTTTCAATTATTTTCGAATGTGTATAGCACCAACGTTCAATCTGAAGGAGCTTAGATGCCCTATAAGGATCATCTTCCTTAATAGATGAAAACAAAACTTCTGAAATATCCCGACGGTCCATAATTACCTCCTTTTGAACAACGAAAGAACATTGTATTCTTCACGTACCATAATGAATAAGTCCAATATATTCTAGGTATATTATCCCACCTTTAAAACTTGTCAATTACTATTATGTATAGAAAAATTTTCTAACCCAAAGTAGTTTTAGGCAAAAGACCCTTAATAGACTCAATACATGACATTTTATTTATTTTGAATTTTGTTTCGTCATGAGCTTGTCTTAATTATTCTTCCGCAAATAAATCAATATTAATTTAACAAAATATATTATTAAGATCTCAAGCAAAATAACTATTTCCAGCACTCAAAACCAAGGAACGTGAGAAGAGTTTGTTTTGGAATGGATTGGTCTACCAAGTGATCCATACGAACTTTTTTTATAATGATTTTGCTATACGCTAAAGCTAGCCACACTAGCCTATTTCATCCACATCCACATACGAACTATTTTGCATAACTTTGTTGCAAAGATTTCAAGCTTCTATTTTTATAACCTTATTTTACGTGGCTTGTCCTCGCAAACGTATGACCTTTTTTGAAGGAGTAAATAATTGAAATCCTTATGACACTAAGTTGAATGTTTTCTATCCAATTTGAAATAAAAGATATTTTTCTACACCTATATACAACAAATTTGCTGTTCTAAAAAATACACAAAACTCTTGCTAATTATATCAAGTGTATAATAATCAAAACATGGATTTTTAGAGTGAGGTAAATTATGTATCCTAATGTACACGAAAGTAATGGTAATACTGAGTTACATTGTGCTGCTAAAGATGACAACTTAGAAGCAGTTCAAGCTTTACTAAACAAAGGTGCTGATGTTGAGGCACAAAACGATAATGGCGATACTGCTTTACATATAGCTGCTCAAGAAGGCCACTTAGAAATAGTTCAAGCTCTGTTAGATAAAGGAGCTAGTGTTGGAGAACAAAATAGCGAAGGCTGCACTGCTCTTCATTGTGCTACTGAAAATGGTTGCTTAGCAGTAGTTAAGTACTTTATAAATGAAAAAAGAATCAATATTAACCAAAAGAACGATGATAATGACACTCCTTTGCATATAGCTGCTGAAGATGGCCACTTAGAAGTAGTTCAATTTCTGTTAGAAAAAGGGGCTAGTGTTGAGGAACCAGGCAGCGAAGGATGTACTGCTTTGCATTATGCTGCTAGAGGAAGTCACTTAGAAATAGTTCAAGCTCTATTAAATAAAGGAGCTAGTGTTGAAAAACGAAATAGCGAAGGCTGTACTTCTCTCCATTGTGCTACTGAAAAGGGTTGCTTAGCAGTAGTTGAGTACTTTATAAATGAAAAAGGAATCAATGTTAACCAAAAGAACGATGATGATGATACTCCTTTACATATAGCTGCTAAAGATTGCCACTTAGAAGTAGTTCAATTTCTGTTAGAAAAAGGAGCTAGTGTTGAGGAACTAGGTAGCGGAGGATGTACTGCTTTGCATTATGCTGCTAGAGGGGGTCACTTAGACATAGTTCAAGTTCTATTAGAAAAAGGGGTTGATGTTGAGGCACAAAATGAGGAAGGTTCCACTGCTTTGCATATTGCTGCTGAAACTGGCCACTTAGAAGTAGCTCAGTATTTTATAGATGAAAAAGAAATCGATGTCAACCAAAAGGATTATGATGATGGAACTCCTTTGCATTATGCTGCTAGCGGTGGCAATTTAGAAGTAGTTCAACTTCTATTAGAAAAAGGGGCTAACGTTACCGCGTTAATGATAAACCTTGATACTACTTTGCATTGTGCTGCTAAAGGTGGCAACTTAGAAGTAGTTCAAGCTTTATTAGGCAAAGTGGCTAATATTAATGCACAAAACAGTTACAGTTATAGAGATACTGCTTTGCATATTGCTGCTGGATTTGGTCATTTGGAAGTAGTTCAATTTCTGTTAGAAAAGGGTGCTAGTTTTGAAACACGAAACAACGAAGGATGTACTGCTTTGCATATTGCTGCTGAAACTGGTCACTTAGAAGTAGTTCAAGCTCTGTTAAAAAAAGGGGCTAACATTGAAGCAAAAAGCAAAAATGGCAGTACTGCGTTGCATGAAGCTGCTAGAATGGGTCGCTCAGACATAGTTCAATATCTTGTAGAGGAAAAAAAGGCTACTATTGACGTAAAGGACGTTGATTGTAATACCCCCCTGGATTTAGCTGATAGAAACGGCCACAAAAATATAGTTGAGTATCTTAATTTTCAAGAAAAGAAGCATTCTGAAACTTCAAAAGCAATAAAGACTAGTTTCTCTGTAGGTGTAATAGCCATGTTGACAGTAACTATGGGATGTATTGTTACTCATGTTAGTTTATCAATATTAGTTATTGCTGCATTGATAGTTGGAGCCATTGCTGGTGGCATGACATATGCAGTATTAAAGCCTAGTACTAAGCTAAGTGAATATGAAGTAGAGGGACAAAGTTTACCAGAAATCGATAACATCTTAAGAGCAAATGTTACATAGCTCTTGTTTTTTTATGTCAAGTATATAATAATAAAACATGAGGTTTTAAATCGAGGTAGAGTTATGAATTTTGACAATTTGGAAGAAATACTAGCTTTTATTGATGCTAACGTTGGTTTAAATGATAGTAATGTAGTTGGGGAAATAGAAGAGAAGTTAAAACAAGTAGATACATCTGGCCTATTACAGCTTGCTGTTTTGAAAAACAATAAACGAATAGTGGAGGCTCTTATACAAAAAGGGGCTGATGTTAATGGAATGGATATATACAATCGTGATCCATTATATTATGCTATCTTACATGGAAATACACGAATGGTAGAGGTCCTGATAAAAAATGGGGCAAGTGTTAGGAAGAAGTATAATGATGGAAGTACTCCTTTGCATCATGCTATCTTGGGTAACAAAACAAAAATAGTAGAGCACCTAATAAACAATGGGGCTGATCTTAATGCAGTAGATGAGAAAGGTAGGACTCCATTATACTTAGCTGGTCGAAATACAAAAATGATCTCGATTCTTATGAAGAATGGAGCATGTCCCTTACTGGAAAATAGAAATGTTGAATTTTTGAAGTATTTAATTGCACTCATTAAAGATGGTGATATAGAGAATTTGGAGAAGAGAGAAGCGAAACAGAAAGAAGAGCAAGTGGATGATGGATATGAATCACTTAAATACTCATTGCTGCTTAGTGATAACAGCTCTTTGATCTCTATTATAAAAAGGGAAGAATTCAATAATTTAATATCTGAGTGGTCTTCAGGTGCACCTGACTTAAAAGAGGGCCAAAAAAATTTGAATAAGGCGTTGTTAAGTCTCCTAAAAGACTTTCCATTTTCTAACATTACAAAGTTTGAGAATTTTTTACAAGATAACAAAAGTAATGATGATCTAAGGGTCGTTCTCAATCTTCAAAGAGGAAAGTCCAAGTTGACAATACTGCATGCAATACAAAGTATGGAGCATTTGGCAGTAGAAAAAGATATGGCCTGGGCAGTTGGAGCATTTATAACTTTACTTTTAAAAGCTGGAGCTGACCCTAACATAGTTAACAGTGAAGGACAAACACCTTTGCACTATGCTGCTTATTATAATACTTTAAATATACCTTTACTTCTGAACAAAGGAGCACGTAATCAACCTGACAAACAAGGAAAAACTCCTCTAGATATTGTAGTTATTAACAAAAAACCTTTTGAAGTGAATATTTTAGAACAAATCTTTTTAACTCAGGAGCAAATGAGAGCAAAAAGCCATTTAGAAAATATTTGCGGTCATAGCCTTGGCACTAATCAACTAAGAGAGTTTTTAAATCAGCATAGAGGAAATGAAGGTCTTAAAGAGATTTTAAATCTTCGTGATTGTAAAGGAAAGTCTCGTATTTTTCAAAAGATTAGAGATGCTTGTTATGGTGATAAGATTCGTTTTAAAGAAGCAGAAAGGTTGCTGTTAGAAGCAGGAGCAATTGATTACAAAGGATGGAAGGACAAAGAACATTTACCTAAAGATTCCGCTTTATGGAACATTTTAATATTAAACCAACGGGAGGAATTGAAAGCTTTTTTAGATATGGCCAATGCAACCGAAAACATGAACGAGTTAGAGCAAGTTGTAAAAAGAGCTATAGAAGCAGGAGTAATGCTGAACTTTGCTGTGTCAGGAAGTTTATATGACAAGAAATATGAGAGTAAATATGGCTTTGCAGATTGTGTAATAAGAAAAATTAGTGAATTAAAAAAGAACTCTAGAATTGCAAGTGATGTAGAGGTTGCTAGTCGTATAGTATGTAACTTAGTATCAAAAGGAGTAGTACTACATACCATAAGCAGCATCCTTGTCATTGATGAACTAGAAGAGTTTAAAAGCCACAAAGCTAATATGGTAAAAGCCTATGAAAGTTATGCAAAGCGTAGTTTGAAATTTATGGAAATTGTTAAAAGTGCAACTACTGGCAAGGTGAAAAATGTAAAAGTGGATAACTCTATTCTCTATTTGGAATATTCAGAAAATAGTGTAGTTGAGGTTGCGAAAATCATAAATGAAGCAAATTTAACTCATGGAAGTATAGAATCTAGAAGAGATGTAATAGCAATCGGTGAAAGTGAGGTAGAAATTATAACGGAAGATGGGATAAGAAATTATACTAATCTTACGGGCAATATAGTACTGACTTTCTATACTAGTTTGGGAAAGATAGACGTTAAACTGTATCCTGACGTACAAGATAAAAGCAAAATTATAGTAGAAGTGAGTAATAAAGAGGAAGTATTGGAAAAATTCAAAGGTCATGAAGAAGAATTAGGCGAGGATTGTGCACTTGGTGATTATGATGTCTACTATGCTATTGAACAGGGATATTTTGAAAGGTCTGGAAAATTAATGCATCCTGAAGTAATAAGCGAGTCTAACAACAAATGGACAGAACGTGAAGAGTTAAGAAGGGATTCTATGGAGGAAATTGCTAGAAGGCATAAGTTATTACAAGATTTACGCAATATTAAGTCTAATATTGTAAAAAAGGAGAAGAATTTTGACGTAAAAACTTACCTGATAGATATCTTTAAAATTTTATCTAGGTTCTATGAAGAAAAAGGGGATATTTCTAAAACAGACTTAGCTAAAGCAGCAGAAAAGGAAAGTAAAAAATTGGGGTTAGAAGGTAAATACAACTGGAGTAAAATTTTTGGTTTAGAGGAAGAAATTATTGAAAAGGCAGAAAAACAAGGTGATAAAGAGCAAAAATCAAACATACCTGATGACTTCTATTTAGGGCACGCAATCAATAATGGAAGCTGTTTTTTTGATTCATTCAGGCAAAGTATGGAACAACAGAAGGGAATCAAAGTTACTGTAGAGCAGTTAAGGAATGAGTGTAAGAGATTTGCGCAAGACAATCCTCCAGATTGGTTTATAAGTAAAATTGGCAAGGACTTTGATGAGGTTGAAGGTGATTTCGTAAATCGTGGAATTACGTGTAACCAATATATCAATAGCATTGGAAAGAATGAATTTTGGGGACGTTCCGATGTCGAGGGCAGAGTACTTTGTAGTAAGTATGGTGTGAAATTACATGTTGCAGAGAGTAATCCATTCAATGCTACTGATGAGCAACAAGATCCATACTTGCATCAACTAATAGATAGTTCAGGATCAAGAAGTGCAGGTGAGTATAATAGGATAGATTATGATGACAATAATGTCTTACATATAGTAAATAAGGGAAGTAATCATTTTCAACCCCTACCTTATAGAAATAAGGCCTTGGCAAAACAAACGCAAGAACAAAAAGATTCCTTATGCTATTCAAGCTTGCCAAGCTGTAGTATGGATGAGTTAAAGATAGAAAAAGCATCTCATCAACAGAAGGCACTGCTTGTAAGTAGACCATAGCTTTGTATATGATTTGTTACACAGCAATGATGGGAGAAGTTTATTTAGTAAGTTGAAAAAGAAACCATTTTATTTAAAAAGTTTACTTAATGTTTATGGATTTTCAAGTACACTCTCAGATTCAAAAGGGGCTATAGATTGCTCGACATGTACTATTTCCTGGAGTTGTGTGCTGAAGTTTAGAGTATTGCCTTTTTTGATGTTTAAAGAATTTTCCTCTAAATCTACTATTACAATATGCAGCTAAAATTGGATACATCTTCTACCATTGTTGCACCTAATATGCTAAAATCTTCATCACTTATATTGATTTTCTACATAATTGATTTTGTAACATTTATTTGCTCTTCTATATCAATTTCAACATCTTTTTGTGTGGCCCTTTGTAGTAGCTCCTTTTGCAATAACCTTTTTTAATTTTCTGGCACATACTTTTTTCGATGTTTTTTCATATTGTTATTTTTATAAACGTTACGACGCTGAGCCGTAAAATTTCTCCCTTTGCTCACTCCACAGCATCGGTATTTCTCTTAAATCAACTAACCTTAAATCTCTTGGCTGCCTCCCATTTACTATATCTTCTTTAATTTTTGGTGCTAAATAATTTAACCTTAAAATTTGCTGTATACGTCTTGTACCTATATTAATTTTGGCACTCAGCTCTTTTATATTTGCGTATTTTCCTTCCTCTAGTTGCCGTTTCCATAGGTGAGCTCTCACCACTGCTTTTAGCAATGCATTATTTGTTTTTGCTTCTGGTTATACTACCGTGCATTTATTTCCTTTCTTCTTTATTGGTATAAATTTTTCCTCTGATTCAGAACTCACCTCTATTCCATCCTCTCTCACCATTACTCCTTTTATTAACTTTTTCACTACTTCTTTCTGCTTTCCAAAACTTAAATTTTTCCATTTTTCTTCGGTCTTTTCTTTCCCATTTTCATATAGCTGCTCTGTCTTTCTCATTACTTCTTTTTCCACCTCTCCTGCTACTATAGTTCTGTTTATTGATTCACAACCTTTTCCCCTTAAATGGTTATTGCACACGTAATATCGGTACCTTTTATTCTCTTTTTTTGCGTATGTCAGTGTCATATTTACACCACAGCTTTTGCACTTGATTATTCCCTTTAGCAGTGCTTCCTCATATTTTGCTTTTCTATATGGCTGATTCTTTATCAATTCCTGCGCTTTTTGCCATTTTTCCTCTTTTATTATTGCTTCATGCTTTCCTTCATACTCTTTCTCGTAATGCCTGATTTTTCCCACATATATTGGATTTGTTATTATTCTTCTCACCGTTGCCTTTTTAAAGATATCTGATTTTCCTTTCGTCCGGTATCCTTCTCTGTTTAGCTCCCTTGACAGTTCTGCCATTGACTTCAGCTCTACATACCTTTCAAATATATGCTTTACTGTCTTTGCTTCTTTCTCATTTATTATTAATTCTTTATCCTTTACATCATATCCAAGCGGCAAAGTTCCCCCCATCCACAATCCCTGCTCCTTTGATGTTGCTATTTTATTTTTTACTCTCTCTACTATCATCTCTCTTTCTAGTTGTGCTGCTCCTGATAACACTGTTTGTACGAATTTTCCCATTGGCGTATTATTGTCAAATATCTGCGTTACTGCTACAAAATTTACTCGGTGCCTTCTAAAAAATGACGTTACTTCGATGCTGTCTTTTGTTTCCCTTGAGAGCCTATCTAGCGTATATACTACTACACAATCTACTTCTCCTCCTTTAACATCTTCAAATAATTCCTTTATTGCTGGTCTTTCTAAATTCTTTCCTGAGAAACCTCCATCATCGTACCTTTTTGCCAATGCTACCCAGCCTTCTTTGCTCTTTATGTACTTCTCACATGCTACTCGCTGCGCATCAAGACTATTAAACTTTTGTTCTAGACCATCTTCATTTGACTTCCTAGTATATATCGCACATCTTACCTCTTTCAGCATTCTTTCTCCTTATCTCTCATTCCAAATAGAAGCGGCCCATTGTAGCTCATTCCCATTATTTTTCCGGCTACTGCTGATAATGATGTGAAAAATTCTTCTCGGTAGATTAAACCCTTATCTGTTACCATTACCGCATGCGTCTCTTCTCCTCTCTCTAATATTAGCTCTGTTCCTGCTACTGGCAGTTTGTCACTACTTATTCTTTTTCCCTTCTCTAGCCGATCTGCCAGATATTCTAGTCTTTTTGTCCCCTTTCTTGACATTTCTCCATACGCTTTTTCCTGCATTCTATAAGCTAATCTTGGTATCAGATATTTCTTTGAGTATCTAGGCGCCTCTTCCCCATATACCTTCTTCCATATTTTTCTCATTTCACCCAAAGGTTTTTTCTCTAAATTCATTACTTTCTTTTCTATTTCTTTCTCCATATTTTTAGCCCTTCATAAATAGCTTTTCAATTCTGTCTATTTCTTTCTTCAATATTTCAGTGATCTCCTTACTGTTTTTCGCATAATCCATTGCTGTCATTCCAAATTTATCCGCTTGTTCTATTTCTCCTCCAGCCTTCACTAATTCTTTCACTATCTCTTTTTCGCCTATCATGCATGCAAGGTGCAGCGGTGTGCATTTATTTCCATATTCTTCCGCATTTACATTCCCTCCTGATTTTATCAATTCCCTCACGATTTCTAGACGTTTCTCCGTTACCGCTAGGTGCAGTGCTGTGTATCCTTCTACATCTTTAGCATTCACATTCGCTCCTTTTTCGACTAATAATCTCACTGTTTTTGCGTCTACTGCATAATGTAGTTCCCTTTTCGTCTCTTTCTTTTTAAATGAGCTCTCTAATAGAGATTTCTCTTTCTTACCAAGCTTTATCATAATCTACCCCTACCTTTCTTTAAACCTAAGCCTTCCTTTTCACCACCTCATCTATCATCTCATTTACTTGGCTCATTATCTTGCTTGCTAAATTTTGACATTCCTCCTTTATTAGTGATTTGTCTCTTTTCCTTATTTCTCCTATCTCTATTATTTTTAGCTCCGGCATGTAGCTTCCATTCAACATGTCTGCTATTTCTCCCACTAGCCCCTCTATTCCATAGCACGTCAGTTCTCTACTTTTTGTTATTCCTCCTTTTTCTCTCAAAAATTTACTCGCCTTTTCACTCTCTTTGCTATCACACAGAGAATACTTTTCACTTTCTCAGATGTAATACATTGGCGTTGCGCCGTACTTATTCAGTTGATTAACTTCAGCTCCAGCCTTTACCAGCTCTTTTATTATTTCAACTCCTGCTCCTCCTATTTTGCATGCAGAGTGGAGTGGCGTACATCCAGTAACATATTGAGTAGCATTTACTTCCGCTCCTTCCCTTAGCAGCACTTTTACATTTTCTAAGCTTTTTGCAAATACTGCACAGTGTAGTGGTGTATAACCATTTTTATCTCTTGCATTTACCTCTGCCCCTTTTTTTATTAATAATCTCACTGTTTTGTAATCAGAGATTTCTACTGCTTGATGCAAGATCGTCTCTCCTTCTTCATTTCTTTTATTAATGTTTTTAAACCCGTTACTTGATACTTCTTTAAAAAACTTACTCTTGCTAAAACTCATTTCATACCTCACAAAATTAGCTTTTCTAGCGCCAGATAAATTTCTTATATTTACCTGCTGCTATTCAAGTCATGTCCTTTTTAGCATGAGAAAGCAAGTCTTTTTCTTTTTATTTCATACACTTTTACCTATTATTAATATAATATATTAGTATCTAAATATAAGTACTTAACTTATTATAGATATTATTCGACTATCTTTCCAACTTCTGTACAAATGTCTATGTTCGTGCCACTTCAGTATTCCCGGGTAAAATACTAAAATGTGCTTTTCTAATTCGTGTATCGAATCTTCTTGTCCTGAACTTCTATCATTTTCGCAAGCTACGTGATATTCCGTTAAGAGGTTGTCCGGAAACTAGTAAATTCAAGCATATTCCCTCTTTAACATAACCCTACTCATAGCTAGGTATATGAAATTCTCAGTGGATGTTGTGAGTAAATCATACTCCTTCGATAGCCTTCTATTCCTATTAACCCAAGCAAAAGTCCTTTCTACAACCCATCTTCTTGGCTGTACTTTAAACCCTTGTTCTCTTGTTGGTAGTAGCTCAGGTGGCGTATCTTTGTGCACCCAAAATCTACATGGAGGCCTTTTAACAATTTCAATATCTATGTCATATTCTTCCTTTATGTGATTCTTTAAATTTCTTCCTTGGTATCCCATGTCAGCCCACATTTTTTTAACTTTAGTATATTTTGTTCTCATATTGTTTAATGCTATTTTAATACCATCTCTATCATTTTCGTTAGCAGCGCCTACGTAACAACCTAGTATAAAACCCTGAGTGTCTGTAATTATATGCCTTTTTCTACCCTTTACTTTTTTACTTCCATCATAGCCTTTGATCCCCCCTTTTCTGTAGTCTTTACAGATTGACTATCTACTATACAGGCACTCGGCTGCTCATTCCTTCCTATTTTTCTTCTACTATATTTTGTAATTTCATAATTCATTTTCTCAAAAATTCCCTGCTTCTTCCATTGCCTGAACTGCTCATACACAGTCTTCCATAGCGGAAAATCATTTGGTAAATACCGCCATTGACACCCTGTACGCAATACATAGAAAATTGCTTCTAATATTTCTTTTTTGCTATACTTTGGCAGCCTTCCTCCTTTCTTGTATGATACTCTGAAGTGTTTTTCTATTCTTGCCCATTCCCTTTCGCTTAGATCTGTTGGATACTTTTTTCTCATCTTTACCCCGTACTAAAATTTCAGATATTATAGCCTTTTACTTGTTTCCGGACAACCTCTAAATTAGCTTTCGCAACCTTTTGATCAGTAAAATTCTTTGCTTCATATTCATAGCTGATATTAAATCTTTCCAAAATTGGTTTGTATTCCAAGTTCCATAGCTGATCAGAAAGTTTATCATTACCAAGGAAAAGTGTGCCTCCTATCTCTTCTTGATAACAAAGAGGAAAACAGCTATTTATTTCTCCTAATTTCCAGCTATCTGACAGTACAATCTGTGCTTTGGCAAACTTAATTGCTGGTAATAAACTTTGTGGTAATGGATATAGTGCTTTTACGTTATACCACTGATGACTTCTTTCATAAATGCCTTTGTAATCCTTTGTATGAGCCTCTGTTTCTCCAAGTACTGCTACATCTAATCGATATATGTCATTACTAAATGTTTGTTCATAATGCTCTCTTAAATAGTTGTCTACAATCTCTACTAACGGACCTCTAGAACTGAAAAAATTTATTCTTCCAAACGATAACACTGGCCCATTTTTTTCAACTTTTATACCAGAGTAGTCTGATAACAAACTTCCAAATAAACTTTCATCTAAAATAAACCTATCAACGTTATAGTGATCATTGAAAATCCTCATTAGCCGCGATCTTGCTGGTAACGATAGTTTTGCAAGTTCTACTACTGCATCCACAAAAAAGTTATTTGGAACATCCCTTATCCCTATCTGCAGTTCAAAAAAATGTTTTCCAGGTGGCTCCTCAATGATTGTAATATCTTCTATATTTGCCCACTTTAGTGCTATTTTGAGTGATGCTGGGGTTCCTCTTAAACGCTGAAATTTTAATCCTTCTACTATAGCTCTTCTTTTATCTTTTACCCAGCGTAGAATTTCCCCCAATTCATATTCCTCAATTAGCCAAGGTAATATTCTTTCTTCTAATCTAAATTTAAACCCCCTGATACAGCTCAGATCAACCTTATAATCTGTTGCATCAACCAATGCTTGCTCTTGCTTTGTTGCGTTTGGCGGTAATAAACTTTTCATTTGTCTTTTCTTTCCAGTTGCTTTAATTTCCTTTATTTAGGTAGCTTATGAGTGAGCAAGAGATCATTGCAGAACTGATAAAAAACAAAAATATTCTCGGTATTAAAAATACTTTCTTTGATATTTGACTATATTGTTAATACCTTAAAAAATAAGTTGCAACAGCTAGGAGAAGGAGAGTCTTTTCGTCTGCATAACATTGGTCGTTTTTATCCAGTAAACCTTAAACCACTTATTGCACGTAATCCTCTCACTGGCACAAAGCAAAAAAATACGTTTTAAATCCTATCTAACTTGACGTAGCTAAGCACCGCACACTCATTCCCCAGTACCACAACATCCTCTTTTGGTTCTATTAATTCTACATTCTCTACACCCTCTACAAATAAATTCGCTATTATCCATGATCTTGTAACATTCCATCCCAGCCTTCTATTTGCTTCAAACTTCTTAATAAACTGCTTCTTGATTTCTTCCTCTGATATTACAGGACTTATGCTCATTCTGCTGTGAATATCTATTTCCGTAATATTGCAACCTATCACTGTTACTGTATCGGTTAAAACCCTTATATCATCTCTAGTAACCTGCTTTTTTACAATTTCTAGTAGCTCTTCTGACACTATGCCAGTTGTGGATAATTGTGTTGATAAGATTGAAATTTGTACTTTCCCTGGTATAGTTGATTCCACTAGTGCATCTTTTACTCTACTATCTGCTGACAGTGCATGATATCGATAGTGTTCTTTGCTTCCACACGTGCTTGAGCCCACTATTTTTGCTTTAATTCTTTTTCTAAATCGTTCATCATCTTCTTCTTTCTGCCTCTCCACTCCGTAAAACTCAGCTAAATTATCAAGATCTTCTCCCGTTGCAAATTTTAGTAAATTGCTCTTTACTGCTTCATTTATTCTTTGTCTTAGTAACAATTCCCTCCATGCTGCTACCTCCAGAATCTTTATCGCTGGATCACTTTCTACTAATGCTGAAAAGGTTTCATCTCTATTTACTAACTCTTCCTTCATCCGAGAAAAAATCTCTTCAAAGTTCAGTGGTTCGATAATATTTGGCTGCTGCATTTTTAAACAACTACTTCATTAATATTTATGAACTTACCTTCTGAAAGATAGACACCTTCTAAATTCAATGTTACCCTCCCTTCTTTTACTCCTTCAACTTTTACTTTTTCTAACTTAAATCTCTTCTCAAATTTCCCCAGTGCTTCTGCTGTTGCTGCATAGATTTCCAAAGTTAAATCTCTATTTATTGGCTTATCTACTAATTCAAATAATCGAGAACCATACTCTCTTCTCATAATACGTGATCCAATAGGAGTGGTTAAAATATCAGTAATTGATTGTTTTAAATGTTCTATTCCTTCCAATTCCTTTCCCGTGCTAGCATTCATGCCTCTCATTCTGCAAATACATTTTTGCTAACACCTATCACTTTAAAACTACACGATACCAAGTCTCCTGTTCTTGTTACTCCCATACCGTTCACAAATACGCTGTTTGACCCTTGCGTTAGTGTCTCCCCTATAGTCAAGATATCACCCCTACGACACACAGATCTACTATTTACAAATACGTCTTCACTTCCACTCATACAAACATGAACCGGTATTCCTGTACAATTATCCCCTACACAAACGATTGCTTTACCCATATGCTAGTTTAGATCTATTCTCCTTCCCTTAAGTTTTATTCTTTCTTTTGTCATTTCTATACTCGATTCTCCAGCTTTCAGTGTTATTTTATCTACTACTTCAATCTCTAAATGATGTTTATCTTTATCGTATGACAACTTTGTTCCATCTTGAAATGTTAAGCTACTCACCTCTTTTTTATTCTCTGATGCAGGGTATTTTTCCTGGTATATCCCTCCTAACACCACTCCTAACGATAATTCGCCAAGAGGAGAAAATATCATAACCTGTTCACCGATATCTGGTGGAGACCAATCTCTATCTTTTCCTGCCTTGCTTGTTATCCATGGCAACCAATCTGTTAAAAATTCTCCTATTTTCACTCTTACTTTTGCTTTTTCATAATCTATTTCTTTTACAACTCCTATACGAACAATGTTGGCCATTTTCCTCTGTAGTTCCGAAATTGCAAAATTATTTTCTAACATTTATTTCACCGATTTCTATTTTGTGTGGCATAAATTTTCCTTCTTTCCAAATAGATCGCCCTACGTGTATTGTATGCACCCATTCAACCATCCACACGAGATATGCATCTAATTCTGGCCTAAAATCATCTCCTCCTCCTGATATAAATTCTCCTGGTGAAACATTTTTCACGTTCCAAGTATTTTTATTTACTACTTTTGCAACTTCGCTAGCTAATGATCTAACAATAATAGGTGCATTTTCTATTGTGCTATCAATCACTATTCGTGCCTCAAATCTTGCTTTCAGCGCTAATTCTTCTGTTCCTGGATCTTTTCCCGATTCTAAACTCACAAGCTCTACAAATAACGCTGGCGCTACTAATTCTTTTCTTATCGATGGATAAATTTCACAAGTTTGAATTGCTGGTATTTCTCTCTTCAGCGTGGTACAAATTTTATCATGTAAATCTTTCAAATTCATCCTTTATAGCTCAATTCACGTTCAAAAAACTTTGTAAAGACTTCTTCAACTTCATAATTAACAAGATTCCCTATTATCCTTGAAGCCTCTGGTTCTAATGGCAACTTAACTTCCTTTATTGGCAATGCTGCCCTTCCTTCACGTTTAAACATACCGCTATTTCCTTTTGGCATAACTGCTGCAAATCCTCCTATAAACTCATGCTTTCCTACTTTCGATCCTCTTCTTGTTTTTTGTATCTTGCCAATTGTCGATGCTCTAATGTCATAGAGATTTGCTCTAATTAACACGTCTAATCTGCTAGTTTTCGCCTTAAAAATTCTTAATCTCTTTCTTATCAAACTTAATTTTATCTTCTTTTCCTCACTGATTTCCCTAGCTGCTTGCGCTTTTAACCATAGTGCCGTTTTGTTTAGTGCTCTTACCGCTGCCAATTCTATTTTGGCTTTGTTAGCATCAATGTTGTGAATAATCCTCTCAATATTTTCATTAACCTCAATGTTAAACATCCTTCTCTCCAAGTACTGTACATTTTATATTCCATACTATTCCTGAATTATCTCGCAGCGGTGGAGAATATACTTTATATTTACGACCATCAATAACAAAAATATCTCCCACCATTGGCTTCAGTACATCAAAAACGTTTACCTCAAGAAAAAGCATCTCTCCCACAAATTGTCCTTCACCAATCTCGTATAATTTATCTGGCTGTTGTTTTAGTACTTGTACCACATATGACTTATCATTTGATTCATACAAAGCCACTTTTCCTAAATGGGCAAAACAATCTTTTAGTAGTCTCTTAATATTTTTTTGCATTTCTCCATTTTATGTATTAAGGTTTATAAGTATGCTAAGAAGGAACATACTGGTAGAATACCTCACTACATTCATTCTACCGGTATTGTTATGTTGCAGCAACTTTGACTAACACTCCAGGTCTATGGCACATTGGCAAAGGATTTGACTGTGTATGTAAATCGGTCCCTCTATCAAACCTCCTTGGCTCTTGTTTTGCATATAGTGGCTGTCCAAGAGTATTTACTGTTTCATTAAAATCTGCTGGTGCAAAATATGTTGTAAATGTGCTTGCTGTTCCTAGTGGAAAACAGTGCCCTGTATCTTTCTCAATAAATCTTCTTACCGTCCCTTCAGGGTCAGTTGCTTGTCCTCTATATTCCTCAAACGTTATGCCACAGAACGTAAATCCTGATCTCATATCATTTCGAAGTGCTGCTCCTTCTTGCCATCTCTCATATGCTTCTTTTACTTTAGCATGAGAAGTTAGTGTATCAAAAAACTCAGGGCTTACCAAGGCATGAACTCCTGTCATATATTCACCACTTAGATTATCTTCTATATGCCGGAGTACTTCCATACACTTACGCTTTACATCTGTTGTTGCTGTTCCTAGTGCAAAATTTACTACTTTTGGCGTGATTTCAAATTCGTTGTACAGATTTAATAATTCTGACCCATCAGCATCTAAAATTATTCCTTTCAGCGCTCCCATACGCAAATGCTCCAACGTTATTGCATGTTTATTTCTCATTAGCTGCAAATGGTCAGTTATTACATCTGCCAGCGCTTTCAGTTCACTTTCTGATCCAAATGCCCTTATTCCCTGTACTTCCTCTGGTAACACTACATCATCATGTGGAATATGTGGAATCGTAAACGTTCTTACCTTTCTTTTTCCTCTTTTTCCTACTGTTGCTGGTGCTCCTGGAACTTGCGTTGGTAGTAAACTTAATACTCCGTTTCGCTCTTCTATGGTAATATGTCTAAATCTTACTGACCTACTTGGAAATAAATTTAAATTTTCAACTCGTCCATAATTTATCGGCAATATATTCATCGCATTTGTTAGTGCCGTCATGCTAAATGCTGTATTTGTAAATGGATTTTGCATTTTTTCTCTCCCTTTTTTCCTATTAATTTTAGTTAAACTCCCTTGCGAATGATGATCCCTCGTGCTTCAAGTTGCTTTATTGCTGCAGCTTTCTGCTCTTCAGTAATATTTGTTGGCCATACAACTGCATGATCTGCTAGCATTGCACTGCGAGTAATAATTACTCCTTTAATATCAGAATCTTTGCTATGTATATCGGTTGTAATTACTCCTACTGCTGTTTGTGTGCCGTCTGTTCCAGTGGGGTTCAGCACTCTAATAAAACCATCATCTGTCTTCTTGGCAACTACTGTACCAAGTTTAATATTTTGACCTTTCGCTACAGTTATTTGGTCTCTTGAATATAGACTTGATGCCTCATACTTTAATAAGTCACCCAGATTATTTTGTTCAGTTATACATGTCATATTTTCTTTTCTCCTTTTTTTCCTTTAGTTTACCGCCATGTTTGTAGTTGTTGTACGCGGCGGTTATAAGAAAACTTAAATACTTGATTGCGCTCGAGCTTTAGCTACTTGTATCATCAAATCTTCTGATGAATTTTGTGGTAAAGCGCTGAAAATCTCAGCTTTTGCTGTTCGCTCTGCAAGTAACTCCATTAAAACTTCCCTGGCTTGCTCAACACTTACGCTTTGCTCAATAAATTCTCCTATCTTTTCTGGCATCTTTGATACATTACATAATCTTATTATCTCTAAAATTTCTCTACGACAGTTCTCCTCAATAGTTGTCATACTAACACTCCTACTTTTATGATTGTTGATAAATTCAAAAAATGTTGTAACTCCATCTGCAAGACCTATTTCTACTGCTTTCTCGCCAAAATATAGACCTGCTTCTGTTGATCGAATCTTTTCAATTGAAAGACCTCTGTTCCTTGCTATTAGCTGCACAAACATTTCATATAGTCGGTCTACTTCTTTTTGTAAGCTTCCCAGACTTTCAGACGTCATTGGCTCATGCGGGTTTAAATCATTCTTTCGACTACCAGCAAAGATTGTGGTGTACTTAATACCTTGCTTTTCATCAAACCCACTTTGATCTATGTGGCTTGCTATTACTCCAATACTGCCAACACCAGAAGTTCTGCTCACAAATACCTTTACAACATACTTTGCACCAGCAGATTTTAATGAAACAGTAAATACTCTTGGACAGCCACTATATGCAAAACAAGAGCCGAGGAGATTTGATAGAGGAACTGATTTACATACGCAGTCAAATCCTCTGCCAATGTGCCATCGTCCGGCCGTTTTAGCGAAAATAGTAACAACATAGTAGGGTCCCCACATAGAAAACTCTATTTATGACCATAAAAATATACCATAAAAATATAAGATATGCAATATGTTTAAAATAATATGTAAAGACTTTTAGAAAAAATGGTATGCAGGAAAATATAAAGAGATTATTTAAAGATTGTTTTGCCCATTTAGGAGAGTTAGCTTTGTATAAGTCGAAAAATAAGGCGTACATGGTACAAGTATTAAAGCAAGAGCCAGATAAATTATACGAGATTGGTGAAGGGCAATTTGTAGGAGAAACTTTAGTGTTGGAAGTAAGTGCGTTTGATGTACTGCAGCCAATTGTAGGAGATATTTTTGTTATAGGTGACCGTAAATATAAAGTATATTCTTCACCGCTGCAAGATAATTCAGGAATGGTATGGAAAATTCGAGCGTCAGGAGTATAAATGCGTATTAACACCGGTAGTATTGTACAAAGTATAGATACTGAAAGGAAAAAAGTGGAAAAAGCGACAGTGAGAGCATTAAACAAAACAGCAATATGGCTAAAATCAAAAACAGCTAAGGAAATCAGTGAGGAAAAGAAGATAAAATTAAGTTTGATAAGAAAGAGATTAAGAATTTTTAAGGCGAAAACTAGCAGATTAGAAGTGTTAATTAGAGCAAATCTCTATGACATTAGAGCATCGGCAATTGGCAAAATACAAAAAACAAGAAGAGGATCGAAAGTAGGAAAGCATGAGTTTATAGGAGGATTTGCAGCAGTTATGCCAAAAGGAAATAGCGGTATGTTTAAACGTGAAGGAAGGGCAGCATTGCCAATAAAGGAAGTTAAGTTGCCATTAGAACCTGAGGCTTCAAGGATAATAGGGAATCTTGTTAATTATGAAGTTGAAAAGGTATTTGAAAAATATTTTATACATTACATGAGTTAAATTATATGCATGACAAAGTTCTGGACAGATTTACATCAAACAATTTGCACCACACTGAAGAAAGAAATACCGTCTATACAGACATGTGAAATTTATCCAGCAATAAGAAAAGAATTATTAGCGCCAGCGTTATTTGTAGAGCTTGTGAGTTTAGAATCGGGAAAAGATCCTGGAACAGAAGAATTAGCGCTAAAAGCAAGATTTGAAGCAAGGGTTGTAGTTGATGGAACAGTCGAGGATTCCTCGGTAGTTGTTAGAACATTAGCTACAGAAGTAGCAAGAGTAGTAAATAAAAATACTTGGAACGTGAAGAGTGTTTCACCAGGAGAATTTATCTCTGCGGAAATTGACGGATTTAGGCCAGAATTGGATGCGTATTTAGTGTGGTTAGTGGAGTGGACTCATGAAGTGCATGCGGGTAAATCAGTATGGTCAACTGGCATAATGCCACATGTTATTGAGATAGGTGAAGTGCATGTTAGACCATAGTTTTGCAATTTCAGAGCTAAATAGAAAAGTAGCGAATATCATTCGTATAGGCCTAGTTAAAGAAATAGACTATGAAAAAGCAAAAGTAAGAGTGAAAATAGGAGATATTGTAACAGATTATCTGCCATGGATAACAAGCAAAGCAGGAAAAGATAGAGATTGGTCTCCGCCAGATATTGATGAACAAGTTGTGGTATTTTCTCCTCTTGGTGAACTATCATTAGGAGTAGTATTACCAGGAATATATCAGGAAAAGTACCCTGCACTAGAAAATAAAAAAGAAATAAATAGTATAAAGTTTCAAGATGGGACGAAGTTTACATGTGATAAGGAAAAACATCATTTAGAGATTGAAGTAGTGGACAAAATAACACTGAAGGCTGGGGAATCGAGTATAGAAATGACAAAAAGTGGAATAAAATTGAAGGCAGATAAAATAAACCTTAATTAAATGAATAAATCGGTTGTGCGAGTAGGAGATCATTGTGCAGAAGCAACACTACATTTTTGTGTTAGTGGCAGTAACAATGTTTTTGTAAATGGTAAGCCAGTTTGCCGAAAAGGAGATAATTTTACAGAAGGTAGAGTATTAACTGAAGGATCAAAAACAGTGTTTGCAAATGGGTTTGGAGTGGGAAGAGTTGGTGATATGGTTTCTTGTGGTTCCAAGGTGATCAGTGGTAGCAGTAACATTTTTTCAGGATAAAATATGCTATACTTATCAAAAATAAAGTTATGAATATGGATATAACTACTAGCCTATTAGGAGACATTAGTAATTTAATAGATAGAGCAAAAAATCATCTTTCTGTTCAATTCAATTCTACTCTAGTATTGTTAAACTGGGAAATTGGCTCTAGAATTGATCAAGATATTCTAAAGCACAAACGTGCAGATTATGGGAAGCAAATCATCTCCCAACTTGCAAAAGAACTTCAGATTAAATATGGACGTGGTTTTGATAGAGCGTCATTATTTCGTATGGTGCAATTTTCTAAATTCTTTTCTGATCAAGAAATTGTCGCGACACTGTCACAACAATTGATACCAATTCTCATTATTAGTGAATCAAATAAGCGATATTGTAGAGTTATTTAATTGTGGAGTGAGAAAGAAAGGCAATAGTATGGCTTTTTTTCCATTGTTATCTATCCGTTTATTGTGCAGTGGGAATTGGTATGAGTTGGTCACATTTTGTAGAAATTATTGCAATTTCTGATGAGCTGAAGCGTAATTATTATATAGAAATGTGTCGTATTGAAAGGTGGAGTGTTAGGGCACTACGTAGTAAAATCGATACTATGTTGTATGAACGTACAGCACTAGCAAAAAAACCTGAAGATTTCATAAGAAGGAGTATAAAAAATTTACGTGAAGAAAATATGTTAGCACCAGAATTCATTTTTCATGACCCATACTTCCTTAGCTTCATGGAATTGCCATCAAGTTATAGTGAGACTGATCTAGAAAATACAATCTTGGATGAATTGACAAAGTTTTTACAAGAGTTTGGAAATGATTTTTGTTTTGTAACACGTCAAAAAAGGATGAGTACTAAAACAACTGACAGGTATTTGGACCTGCTATTTTTTCACAGAGGATTAAAACGCCTTATAGCAATAGAACTAAAAATAGGTCGCTTTGAACCAGCTTATAAAGGACAGATGGAATGGTATTTAAATTGGTTAGATAAAAATGAACGAAAAGCAGGTGAAGAAAAACCGTTAGGGATTATTTTATGTGCTGATAAGGATCAAGAGGATATAGAATATCTTGAACTCGAAGGCTCTAATATTCATGTTGCACAGTATTTAACACAGCTTCCTTCTAAAGAAATTCTTGAAAAGAAGTTGAGAAAGGCTATTGCTATAGCACGTGAAAAACATGCAAGTATTAAGTCAGAGCCATGAAAAATATATGAGAGGAATGGATGCTAAAACAGGAAAGACGTTAGAAGGAATAGAGCACTTAAAGCAGTCGATAATTGATATACTGACCACTCCAGTAAACAGTAGAATAATGAGGAGAGATTATGGCTCAAGATTATTTGAATTAGTGGATAAGCCAGTTAATCGTGATTTAACACTAGAAATTTACGCAGCAACTGCAGAAGCTTTGGAAAAATGGGAAAAGAGATTTAAGTTAGAAAAAGTAAAAGTTGAAGGAGTAAAAGAAGGAAAAATAACTATTTCACTTGAAGGAGTTTATCTGGCAAACGGGAAAAACATTCATTTTGATGGAATTGTAGTGTAAATATGCAGCAGCCAAATATTATCGAACCACTGAACTTTGAAGAGATTTTTGCTCGGATGAAAGAAGAATTAATAAGTCGAGATAAAAGTTTTACAGCACTAATTGAAAGTGACCCAGCGATAAAGGTATTAGAAGTAGCAGCATGGAGAGAGTTGTTACTCAGAGAAAGAATAAATGAAGCTGTAAAAAGTAATTTATTAAAATTTGCGAAAGGAGAAGATCTTGATAATTTAGCTGAGTTTTATGGAGTAGAGAGAGAAAAAGAAGAAGAGGACGAACGATTTAGAAAGAGGGTAAAAGCAAAAATAAAGGGGTGGTCAACAGGAGGAAGCAAAGAGTATTATCGTTATCATGCACTGTCGGCAGATAGTAGAGTAAAAGATGCATTAGTAGAATCACCTATACCAGGGAAAGTACAAATTTCAATCTTATCAACAACAACTGGCATAGCTTCAGAAGAGCTACTTGAAATTGTAAAAAAGCAGGTTACTAGAGATGATATAAGGGTTTTAACCGATACAGTAACAGTAATTGGCTGCAATATTATGGAAATAGATATCCACAGCAGAATGAGCATAAGTCCTGTAATATCAGAGGAGGAAATCAAGAAGCAGTTTATTGAGAAGTTTGAATTAGCAAAAAGATTAGGGTGGAGTGTAACAAGATCGTGGATAATAGCGAATCTATTTGTAGATGGTGTAGAAAATGTGGAATTAATAGAGCCAAAAGAGGATGTTGTGGTTCTAGGTAATGAATGTGCAAATTTGCGAAATTTAAAGGTTGAGTAATGCTATTACCCCCAAATGCAACAAAACAAGAGCAAGCACTGGTTGATGCAACAGATTATAAGGTTGATCTGAGCTGTATCAGGGGGTTTAAATTTAGATTAGAAGAAAGAATATTACCTTGGCTAATTGAGGAATATGAATTGGGGGAAATTCTACGCTGGGTAAAAGATAAAAGAAGAGCTATAGTAGAAGGATTAAAATTTCAGCGTTTAAGAGGAACCCCAGCATCACTCAAAATAGCACTAAAGTGGGCAAATATAGAAGATATTACAATCATTGAGGAGCCACCTGGAAAACATTTTTTTGAACTGCAGATAGGGATAAGGGATGTTCCAAATAACTTTTTTGTGGATGCAGTAGTAGAACTTGCAAAACTATCATTACCCTTAAGATCGCGGCTAATGAGGATTTTCAATGATCACTATAACGTTGATAGGTTTATTTTAGATGAAAGTTTATTCGGCAGCTTATTGTCAGACTATTCAGGTAGAAAAGTTGAAAAAGATGGACCAGTACTGTCATTTGGTCGGAAGAATACATTTGAGCTAAAAAGCTTAAATCCAAATTTTAAGTTTAGCACTTTTCGGATTCATTATGAGCAAGCATTTAGTAATGACATATATCGATTAGATGTAGCAGTACTTGGAGAAACAGAGCCTCACACGAGGGATTATAAAGGCATCTATGAAAGAAGTCATCAGTGGTACAACTTAAAAGCACTATATCCACTACCACAGAGCTTATTACCAGAAATAAAGTTTGCGAAAGCGCAAGTTATATTATCGGACAGTTGGAGCTTAGGAGAAATAAATGCATGTTTTCCAGTAAGTAGTGTAGAGGAAAGAGGGAATAAATTTGTATTGCGAAGCGATAAACTTTCAGGGCAGCATTGGAATTTAAAACACAAGCCAATTTTAGAAAGATTTAGCGTTACTCACCACTACAAAATAGAAAACTATACTGATCAGAAGATTACAAAATATGGTTTAGCAGAACACAATATTAAGTATGAAAACGATTTAGATTCAGAGCAAAAAGACTCAATACACGAATTAGAAAATTACATTTTAGTATTTTACCCGGGAGTACTGAAGTGGCACGAACATCGACATTTGTACAGAAGTTGGAAAAATAGTCAAGTGATATGTGTAATAAGTTAAATACTTATATTTAGATCCTCATATATTATATTAATAATAGGTTAAAATATATGAAATAAAAAGAAAAAGACTTGCTTTCTCATGCTAAAAAAGACATGACTTGAATAGCAGCAGGTAAACATAAGAAATTTGTCTGGCGCTAGAAAAGCTAATTTTGTGAGGTATGAAATGAGTTTTAGCAAGAGTAAGTTTTTTAAAGAAGTATCAAGTAACGGATTTAAAGACATTAATAAAAGAAATGAAGAAGGAGAGACGATATTACACCAAGCAGTAGAAATCTCCGATTACAAAACAGTGAGGTTCTTAATAAAGAAAGGAGCAGAGGTTAATGCAAGAGATAAAAATGGTTATACGCCACTACACTGTGCAGTATTCGCAAAAAGTTTAGAAAATGTAAAAGTGCTGCTAAGGGAAGGAGCGGAAGTAAATGCCACTCAATATGTCACTGGATGTACGCCACTCCACTCTGCGTGCAAAATAGGAGGAGCAGGAGTTGAAATAATAAAAGAGCTAGTAAAGGCAGGAGCTGAAGTTAATCAACTGAATAAATATGGCGCAACACCAATGTATTACATCTGGGAAAGTGAAAAGTATTGTTCATGGAATAGCGAAGAGAATGAAAAGGCGAGTAAGTTTCTGAGAGAACAAGGAGGAATAACAAAAAGTAGAGAACTGACGTGCTATGGAATAGAGGGGCTAGTGGGAGAAATAGCAGACATGTTGAATGGGAGTTATTTACCAGAGTTAAAAATAATAGAGATAGAAGAAATAAGGAAGAGAGACAAATCGCTAATAAAGGAAGAATGTAAAAATTTAGCAAGCAAGATAATGAGCCAAGTGAACGAAATGATAGATGAGGTGGTGAGAAAGAAGGCCTAAAAGAGGGGTTAAAATTTAAAGAAAAGGTGAGGTAGATTATGAGTAAAAAAGAAAAAGAGGAGTCACTATTAGAGAACTCATATAAAAATATTTATGCAAGAGACAAAAAGGGAACTACATTATGCAGTAGACGCAAAAACAGTGAGATTATTAGTCGAAAAAGGAGCGAATGTGAATGCTAAAGATGTAGAAGGATACACAGCACTGCACCTAGCGGTAACGGAGAAACGTCTAGAAATCGTGAGGGAATTGATAAAATCAGGAGGGAATGTAAATGCGGAAGAATATGGAAATAAATGCACACCGCTGCACCTTGCATGCATGATAGGCGAAAAAGAGATAGTGAAAGAATTAGTGAAGGCTGGAGGAGAAATAGAACAAGCGGATAAATTTGGAATGACAGCAATGGATTATGCGAAAAACAGTAAGGAGATCACTGAAATATTGAAGAAAGAAATAGACAGAATTGAAAAGCTATTTATGAAGGGCTAAAAATATGGAGAAAGAAATAGAAAAGAAAGTAATGAATTTAGAGAAAAAACCTTTGGGTGAAATGAGAAAAATATGGAAGAAGGTATATGGGGAAGAGGCGCCTAGATACTCAAAGAAATATCTGATACCAAGATTAGCTTATAGAATGCAGGAAAAAGCGTATGGAGAAATGTCAAGAAAGGGGACAAAAAGACTAGAATATCTGGCAGATCGGCTAGAGAAGGGAAAAAGAATAAGTAGTGACAAACTGCCAGTAGCAGGAACAGAGCTAATATTAGAGAGAGGAGAAGAGACGCATGCGGTAATGGTAACAGATAAGGGTTTAATCTACCGAGAAGAATTTTTCACATCATTATCAGCAGTAGCCGGAAAAATAATGGGAATGAGCTACAATGGGCCGCTTCTATTTGGAATGAGAGATAAGGAGAAAGAATGCTGAAAGAGGTAAGATGTGCGATATATACTAGGAAGTCAAATGAAGATGGTCTAGAACAAAAGTTTAATAGTCTTGATGCGCAGCGAGTAGCATGTGAGAAGTACATAAAGAGCAAAGAAGGCTGGGTAGCATTGGCAAAAAGGTACGATGATGGAGGTTTCTCAGGAAAGAATTTAGAAAGACCAGCAATAAAGGAATTATTTGAAGATGTTAAAGGAGGAGAAGTAGATTGTGTAGTAGTATATACGCTAGATAGGCTCTCAAGGGAAACAAAAGACAGCATCGAAGTAACGTCATTTTTTAGAAGGCACCGAGTAAATTTTGTAGCAGTAACGCAGATATTTGACAATAATACGCCAATGGGAAAATTCGTACAAACAGTGTTATCAGGAGCAGCACAACTAGAAAGAGAGATGATAGTAGAGAGAGTAAAAAATAAAATAGCAACATCAAAGGAGCAGGGATTGTGGATGGGGGGAACTTTGCCGCTTGGATATGATGTAAAGGATAAAGAATTAATAATAAATGAGAAAGAAGCAAAGACAGTAAAGCATATATTTGAAAGGTATGTAGAGCTGAAGTCAATGGCAGAACTGTCAAGGGAGCTAAACAGAGAAGGATACCGGACGAAAGGAAAATCAGATATCTTTAAAAAGGCAACGGTGAGAAGAATAATAACAAATCCAATATATGTGGGAAAAATCAGGCATTACGAGAAAGAGTATGAAGGAAAGCATGAAGCAATAATAAAAGAGGAAAAATGGCAAAAAGCGCAGGAATTGATAAAGAATCAGCCATATAGAAAAGCAAAATATGAGGAAGCACTGCTAAAGGGAATAATCAAGTGCAAAAGCTGTGGTGTAAATATGACACTGACATACGCAAAAAAAGAGAATAAAAGGTACCGATATTACGTGTGCAATAACCATTTAAGGGGAAAAGGTTGTGAATCAATAAACAGAACTATAGTAGCAGGAGAGGTGGAAAAAGAAGTAATGAGAAAGACAGAGCAGCTATATGAAAATGGGAAAGAAAAGACCGAAGAAAAATGGAAAAATTTAAGTTTTGGAAAGCAGAAAGAAGTAGTGAAAAAGTTAATAAAAGGAGTAATGGTGAGAGAGGATGGAATAGAGGTGAGTTCTGAATCAGAGGAAAAATTTATACCAATAAAGAAGAAAGGAAATAAATGCACGGTAGTATAACCAGAAGCAAAAACAAATAATGCATTGCTAAAAGCAGTGGTGAGAGCTCACCTATGGAAACGGCAACTAGAGGAAGGAAAATACGCAAATATAAAAGAGCTGAGTGCCAAAATTAATATAGGTACAAGACGTATACAGCAAATTTTAAGGTTAAATTATTTAGCACCAAAAATTAAAGAAGATATAGTAAATGGGAGGCAGCCAAGAGATTTAAGGTTAGTTGATTTAAGAGAAATACCGATGCTGTGGAGTGAGCAAAGGGAGAAATTTTACGGCTCAGCGTCGTAACGTTTATAAAAATAACAATATGAAAAAACATCGAAAAAAGTATGTGCCAGAAAATTAAAAAAGGTTATTGCAAAAGGAGCTACTACAAAGGGCCACACAAAAAGATGTTGAAATTGATATAGAAGAGCAAATAAATGTTACAAAATCAATTATGTAGAAAATCAATATAAGTGATGAAGATTTTAGCATATTAGGTGCAACAATGGTAGAAGATGTATCCAATTTTAGCTGCATATTGTAATAGTAGATTTAGAGGAAAATTCTTTAAACATCAAAAAAGGCAATACTCTAAACTTCAGCACACAACTCCAGGAAATAGTACATGTCGAGCAATCTATAGCCCCTTTTGAATCTGAGAGTGTACTTGAAAATCCATAAACATTAAGTAAACTTTTTAAATAAAATGGTTTCTTTTTCAACTTACTAAATAAACTTCTCCCATCATTGCTGTGTAACAAATCATATACAAAGCTATGGTCTACTTACAAGCAGTGCCTTCTGTTGATGAGATGCTTTTTCTATCTTTAACTCATCCATACTACAGCTTGGCAAGCTTGAATAGCATAAGGAATCTTTTTGTTCTTGCGTTTGTTTTGCCAAGGCCTTATTTCTATAAGGTAGGGGTTGAAAATGATTACTTCCCTTATTTACTATATGTAAGACATTATTGTCATCATAATCTATCCTATTATACTCACCTGCACTTCTTGATCCTGAACTATCTATTAGTTGATGCAAGTATGGATCTTGTTGCTCATCAGTAGCATTGAATGGATTACTCTCTGCAACATGTAATTTCACACCATACTTACTACAAAGTACTCTGCCCTCGACATCGGAACGTCCCCAAAATTCATTCTTTCCAATGCTATTGATATATTGGTTACACGTAATTCCACGATTTACGAAATCACCTTCAACCTCATCAAAGTCCTTGCCAATTTTACTTATAAACCAATCTGGAGGATTGTCTTGCGCAAATCTCTTACACTCATTCCTTAACTGCTCTACAGTAACTTTGATTCCCTTCTGTTGTTCCATACTTTGCCTGAATGAATCAAAAAAACAGCTTCCATTATTGATTGCGTGCCCTAAATAGAAGTCATCAGGTATGTTTGATTTTTGCTCTTTATCACCTTGTTTTTCTGCCTTTTCAATAATTTCTTCCTCTAAACCAAAAATCTTACTCCAGTTGTATTTACCTTCTAACCCCAATTTTTTACTTTCCTTTTCTGCTGCTTTAGCTAAGTCTGTTTTAGAAATATCCCCTTTTTCTTCATAGAACCTAGATAAAATTTTAAAGATATCTATCAGGTAAGTTTTTACGTCAAAATTCTTCTCCTTTTTTACAATATTAGACTTAATATTGCGTAAATCTTGTAATAACTTATGCCTTCTAGCAATTTCCTCCATAGAATCCCTTCTTAACTCTTCACGTTCTGTCCATTTGTTGTTAGACTCGCTTATTACTTCAGGACGCATTGATCCACCAGATCTTTCAAAATATCCCTGTTCAATAGCATCGTAGACCCAGTAGTTACCAAGCTCGCAATCATTGCCTAACTCTTCTTCGCGACCTTTGAATTTTTCCAATACTTCCTCTTTATTACTCACTTCTACTATAATTTTGCTTTTATCTTCTACGTCAGGATACAGTCTAACGTCTATATTTCCCAAACTGGTATAGAAAGTTAATACTATACTGCTACCTTCTGTAAGATCTGTGTAATTCCTTATACCATTTTGAGTTATAATTTCCACCTCACTTTTGCCAATTTTTATTATATCCCTTCTATATGATCCCTGAATTAGTTCCAGATTTCTTGTTCTATCTGTGATTCTTGCAATATCTATTATACTATCCTCTGAGTATTCTAAGTAAGATACATTATTATCAATTTTTCCATCATACAGTTGACCGCTGGTAGCATCCTTTGCAACTCTAAAAGATTCTTCAGCATTACTAACATACTCTAAATGAGCCCTGATCATATTAGCTTTATGAGCTTTGAACTTTAATTCTATTGTATCAATGACTTTTAAACTTTTTGACCTTTTTAACTTTGCTCCTCTTGATATTAATGTACATACTATATTACTAGCAATTTCATAGTTTTCTTCTAGTTGAACAATTTTTTCTAGTATTTCATCTGTGCAATAACACTCTTCACCCTTGGCCAAATTCAATCTTATTCCAGAAGATATGACTTCATTTACAACTTCTTGTAATTCGATCATGCTCTTAGCTTTTACCACCTTACTTGAAAACTCATTGCGTTTAGCAAGGTGATTTATTTGATAAATCTCTGATAAGAAACTATCGCATTTTTCATAATTGTCTTGTTTATTACCTATAAAATCATCTGCTCCTGCTTTTAAGAGCAAGGCTTTTACATTAGGAAATTGACAAGATGGCCAATCAAGAAGTATTGAACTATCATCCTTAACATTTAAAACTATCTTTAAGTCCTTGTCATTTTCATATTGATTCAAAAACTTTCTTAAACTTTCAACCCCTGGATCATAAGCACTATCCCAATCTTCATCAGAACTTGTAGCGAGAAGCATTTCACCTAACTGCTCTCTTAATTTTTTTTGATTATTTTTTAGTAAACATCCTATAATATTGTCATTATCAATTGCAACTTGCAATGGAGTTTTCCCATCGTTATTTTTTATGCTTAAATCAGCTCCTTTGCTTATGAGCAAACCCATAGTTTTTCTGCTATGATCACTACACTTAGCAGCATAATAGTGTAAAGGTGTGTTACCTTTTTCATCTTGTATATTTGGATCAGCTTTTGCATCTAAGAGATACCCAACATCTTCATATCCACTGGAATAAATAGCAGTATCATGCAAAAGTGTTTTACCTTTATTATCCTTCATATTTAGATCAGCACCAGCTTTGAGAAGAGAAGGAATAACTTCGTCGCATTCGAGAAACACGTTCAATATTGTTGTCCCTAGATGACCTCTTTTTAGATTAAGAATACGCTTGAGGTCTTCATTTTTCTCGTTACTTTCTAAAAACTGCTTAAGATTTGAAAATGAGTCATAATTTCCCATATTAAAATCTTTTATAATACTATTGAGTAATTTTTGATTTAACTCTTTTTGACTCTCTTCCAGTTTTAAGTTAGGTGCATGAATAAGCCACTCATCTATTAAATCCTCTAAGTATTTTTTATCATCTATCAAACTTCTATCAGCCCAAAATAAATCTCGCTTAATGAATTCATAATAACTATCTACTGGTAATTCAGTTGCTTCTGTTTTTGGGCTACCTATTTCTGAACACTCTTGTCCAGTACTTGATTTCCATTTTGATTCTTGCTCAAAAGAACTATAATAACCCTCATCTAATAACTCGTCTTTTTTATGCATTCCTCTCTGGTTGCACTCACATCTATCATAGTCAATTTCCGTTTGAGTAAGTCTATCTACCTTAGTATTTGTCTTACTGGACTCCTCTGATGACGATCTTCCAGGTTGATGTTTTTGAAGTTTAAATTTTAAATCTTTGTTTCCTTTTTGTAATATGTTCAACTCTCTAATCGAATCTTGATTTTCTAATTTACTTTGATTCAACAGACTCCTTATATGAGTAGGTTCCTCGCTTTTTGGTGAATCTTTATTATTATCGGGTGATAATTCCTTTACTAAATTCTCCAGATACTTTTTCTCGCTTGTTAACCAATTTATCAAATCCACACTTTGCTCTAATCTTTCCTGTAGCTGTTCATTTAATGTATCTGTGAACTGAATTTTGCTTTCTTTATCCTTTAATTCATTCTGTAAGCGGTTAATTGTAGAATTATCAATAGAATCGTCATCTTGCAGGTATTCATATAACACCTCTACTGCTTCTTGCTGATATTCATCTGACTTCTTTATCTTTTGTTCTAATCTTTTATTTTCTTCATGGATTTTATATAGCTCTTCTCTCAGTTTTTCTATTGTGACTTTACCATCTTTTAGTTCTCTTTCTGTGTTATTTAACTGGAGTAAAAAACTATCCACTTCTAGTTCTAGTTTTTTATTCAATTTCGTTAGTTCTATATTTGTATTATTTATATGATTATTAACTTGCAGATCCTCATTTAACCTCTTTACCTGTTGTTGTAACTTTTTGTTTTTTTTATAGGCTTCAAGCATCCTTTCTTCGAGTTTCTCTTCCATTTCTTTTCGTAAGTTATTCAACTCTGATAAAATATTGTCTCTATCTGAATTTATTATTGCACACCATTCCTCTAGTTCTGCGTTTTTCTTCTTCAAGAGTAAGTTTTGGCTCTCCATGCTAGATCCTATATTTTGCTTTTTGAAATCCTCTATAGCACTCCTCAATTCTATGTTTTCTTTTTTTAGCCTACTTATTATTAGTTGAATTTCTCTGTTTTCTTTTGGCATTTCACTAAATTGTTTAAATGGCAACTCTAATGGTGCTTTCTTTTGTGAAAGTTGATTACAATTACCTTTTACATTATTCAATTCCTTCTCTTGTTGGAATAACTCCTCTTTATTATTTTCTAAAACCTCTATAGTAGTTTTCAGTACTGAACTTTCTATTTCATTTTCATTTAACTCAACCTTTTTCCCTATTTTAATTTGACTTTCCTGTTCAATTTTCCTTCCTCTGTCTTCTAATTTATTTTCAAGCTTATCTAGCGTTGTCTGATTAACCCTATTATATGACAAATTGAGTGCAGTTAGATGAGGAAGGTTAACTAGTGCTTTTGCTCCCTCATCGCCAATTTCATTGTTCCATAAATAAAGTTCAGTAAGATTTTGAAGATTAGCTAATGCTTTTACCCCTTCATTACTAACCTTATTATACGGTAAATAAAGTACAGTAAGTTTTTTGAGACTAGTTAGTGCTTTTGCACCTTTATCGCTAATTGGATTATCTGCTAAGTTAAGAAAAACAAGATTTTGAAGGTTAGCTAATGCTTCTGCTCCTTCATCACCAACATCGTTTCGTGATAAGTCAAGCTCAGTAACATTTTGAAGTTTAGTTAATGCTTTTACGCCTTTACTACTAATACGATTGGACGGTAATTTAAGTTTGGTAAGACTTGTAGAGTCAGATAGTGCTTCTACACCTTCATTGCTAATGTCATTGTTTGACAAACTAAGCTCAGTAAGACTCGTGACGTTAGCCAATGATTTTACACCTTCGTTGCCAATTTCACTATTTTCCAAGGAAAGCCTTGTAACATGAATATTTGCCTGTAAGAAACTTACTAATTTGCCTATATTTACTGTTACTCCATCTAGTGTTAAAATGTTATTTTTAATATAAAGGTTGAAATCCATTTTATTTACCTTACAACAGTGTAGTATATAAAATATTACATAATAATAATTGCTATTGCTAGTATAATGTTAGATACTGACTTGATAACATAATGTGTGAGATGTGTGGTCCAATATTCTGATAGGATCAAACGATTATAAATCATTCAGCAGGACTATAAACGTTCAAATGTACAAGGTCTAGTGTATTTTCTTTTCTAAAAAAGTTGTGTGTATGGTTAATCTTGAACTATGAGAAATTTACACATCTAAGAGCCTGTACGCGATCTCTGAATACGGTAAGATGAGGTATAGTTGATATGAGGTAAACTATGAGGAATACATATCCAAGTGACATAAGTTGTGAAAAATTCGAAAAGATTAGACTAATTTTAGAAAGCGTGCGAAAGAAAAAAAAGCCAAGAAGGCTGGATTTATATGAGTTATTTTGCGGTGTGCTTTATGTGCTAAAAAGTGGCTGTCAATGGCAAATGCTGCCAAAAGAGTTTCCAAAATGGCGCAATTGTTATGACTATTTTAAAAAATGGAGTGAAAAACCAAACGGAAATAAAGAAAGTATTTTGGAGCGTGTGTTAAAAAAAATAATTGGCGTGGTCCGACAAAACAATGGTCGGAAAGAAAAAACTAGCTTCTGCATAATTGATGCTCAAAGTGTTAAAAATACAGATACTGCTGAAGAAAAAGGCTATGATGCAGGTAAAAAGATTTCAGGAATAAAACGCCATATAGCAGTTGATACTCAAGGTTTACCACATGCAATTTATGTAACAACTGCAGGAACAACTGATCGCAGCAGTGCTGTGAAGATGGTCGATAATGCAAAAGAAAACCTCTCTGGAGTAAAAAATATACTGGTTGATGCAGGCTATACAGGAGAGAATTTTGCAATTCAGATAAAAGATATTATTGGTGCAACTGTTGAAGTAGTAAAGCGGAGCGAATTACACACCTTTGCTGTATTGCCGAAAAGATGGGTTGTTGAGAGATCTTTTGCTTGGTTAGAAAAATGTAGAAGATTGTGGAAAATTGTGAGCGAAAACTCAATACCAGCCTACAAATGGTTGGTCTGGCTTTCACTGCTTTGCTTCTGAAAAGATTATGAACAGGCTCTTAGAGGAATACCATGACAACCAGTGTGGGAACAAATTGTTTTGTTTACTGTTTATTTTTTTAAATCGTAAAACAGTGCGCATGTTTGTGAGAACAAGCAGCATAAAATAAGATTATAAAAATAGAAGATTTAAATTATTTCCATAAGCTTAGGCAAAACAGTTCATATGTAGATATGGATGAGATGGGCTAATGTGGCTAGTTTTAGCGTATAATGAAATCATCATATAAAAAAGTTAGTATGGATCACTTGGTAGACCATCCCATCCCAAGAAAAACACTTCTCACCGCCCCTGGTTTTGGGTCTTGGAAATGGTTAATTTGCTTGAGATTTTAATAATATATTTTGCTGAATTAATATTGATTTACTTGCGGAAGAATAATTAAGGTAGACTTATAAAAAACAGAATTAAAAAGTGAACAAAAGACTGTATATTAAGCCTTTTACTGAAGACTACTTTAGGTTAGAAAATTTTTCTAAAATAGTAATTGACAAAGTTTTAAAGGTAGAGCAATATGCCTAAAATGTATTAAATCTTGTTAGGGCGGTAAGTATGGATTACAAAAATGTACAAAAGGTATTACTAACATCTATCAAAGAAAACGATCCTCATAAAGGATTCAAGGAATTAGAAATTAAGAGGTATTGTATTACATATCAGACGTTATTGCGTGAATGGGATAGGACAATAATAACACCATTTATTAAGGAAATTTTAGAAAGCGAAATTTGTTGGAAAGCCGATGATACCTTAGGTTATATTAAACTCGATAGGTATGCACTAGGGAAAAAATTGTTAGACTTGAAAACTGAAGATGAACAGAAATCTCTTCTTGATTCCTTTGACCGTTACAGAATTGCCTGCTGGTGTTGTTTTGAAGACGAGATAAGAGCTATTTTTGAGGAATTTAAATTAACATTAGGTAATAAGCCAGTAGAGAGTTTAGTTAAGGGATGTGATAACGGGGCTTTAATGGTCTACTGGTCACATGCTATGAATAACCAGGAACATCAGTTAGAATTAAATAATGAGCATCCATACGTTTACGCTTTTAAATGTGCAATGCTGGAAAAGCATGTTGAAGCTTTGGAATTCTTCTGGAATAAGTTACAGTCAATTGGTTCTGTATCCCCAAAAAGGAAAGAAGATTTATTAATGGAAGTAGCATATAATAAAGGACGTTTTTCTACTGATGATGTTGGAATGGTTGATTTTTGTCTACGTAACCTTCATGAAGATAAGTATCATGAGTTATTGAAAAGGGATTTTAAGCAAAATAAGTATCATTATACGTTAAGCACGCTAACAGCAGGTTATTTCTTTGAAAGTGCCAAAAAGCTATTTGAACATTTAAAGTCAGAAGATTTATCTCCTGAAGGTTATAGTACATCAATGTTTGGAGCATTGGACTCACTTGTTTCTGTACCAGATGATAGTTTTATTAAATCTGGTAGTGATATGCTTACCTCTATGTGGAATAGTCCTGGCTTTGAGTCTCATAAACAACACTATTTAAATAAGCTAAGCGAACAACTCTCATCAACCAGAGATTTGGTTGCTTCTCTTATTAAGGGAAATAAAGCTGTTAAAATATTATCTGAAATTGTTAACTCCCTTAGCCAAGAGCAAATGTACTCTATTATGGAAGAAGATAAATCAGAATATGAGCTGTTTATGAGAGTTAGAAACACGCAATTGCATCGTGGGGCAGGTGATACTCAGTTACCAAGTTCATCATTAGATGTAGAAACTATACAGCAGAAGGTAAGTGGTGTTAGAGGCGAAGTGTAGAGTTTCTCTTTTGGAAAATTCAGTTACTTGGACTTATAATGAAAGCATGCAAAGAGTTTAAATAAGAGTAAAAATTGTAAAAGGTTAAAATCAGGAGGAGGTTATGGTTGATAACAATCAACAGCAAGAAAAACCACAAGGTTTCGAGTTAATTGAGTTGCTTTTGGGGAAAGTAGATTCTTCAACTTCTAATGCAGTAGATCAATCTTTTGAAGCAAGATATCAGTCGTTGGTTGATCAAATACAATCTTATTTACATTCTAGTGAAAAGCCTGGCTTTTTTCCTCATCGATTTTTAGGTTCTTTTTCCAGTGTATTAGATACTAAACTTAATGACAAGTTAGGCATAAAGAAATTGCACTTTCGTTTTGAGGGGGCGAGAACTTTAAAAGTTGTAGCAGAAACAGAATCCAAAATACATGTTTTTATTTTCACTGAAGATATAGAAGCTCAACATTCTAAACAAACAAATACTAAGAATTTCGAATTCACCACAGGTGAGTGGAAGAATGTGATGGGTAGAGATTATACTAAATCAGATGCGCATAAGCTTCAAATTGATGTAATAAAAATTTTAAAAGATAAGTATGAGTTAGTAAAAAGCAAGCCTAAATCAGACAAAGATGTTAAATCAAAGAAGTTATACTTATATCTGAAAAGGGATGGTGTGCTAGAGTATAAAGCTAAGAATGTATATGGTAATGTTAAAACAATCGAGGTTAGTCGTGACCAATTGAAAGGCAAGGTTTTCGATGAAGTCAAGCAGTTTCTAGGTAAGCAAGGTAAAGATCTTAGTGATGATGCCAGGAAGGAGTTATCAAGAATCACGTCAGCAAAAGGATATACCTTAAAGAGTGATGGAGAAGATGAAAAAATAAACATTAAGGTAGAAAGTAAAAAGAAGATTGTAGATCAACCCATCGAGCCTATAGTGAAGTTTCAGGAAGTGACAAAAAAGCTGGGTAAATCTATTTACCTAGAGGATTATATAGAAAAGCTTGTCAGTTCAGATACACGTCAAGCTAAGGAAAATCTTAAAGCCATTCTAAATTATATTAAAAAAATTCATACCAATTTAGACTTACAAGCTAATGTTTATGGCATTAAGGCTCGTGAAGCTGATCAACATGGTTTTGTAGCAGGAATATTCGATAATTTTCGATATCGTGATAATACCAAACTCTATTTGGAACAATTTGCTGGAGGGGGTTACGCTGATATTGTTTTGCTTGTTCGTGGGCCTAATCGTGCTGTTGATTCAGTTCCAATTCTTATTGAACTCAAGGCTGGAACTGAAGGACAAATTGATCCAAGTGATGCACTTGAGCAAGCTAAAGATTATATAAAAGGTTTTAGAGCAAATAAGATGAGGATTTTAACCAATGCAGATAATGCCATTGCTGTTGGGTTAAATTTAGATGACGCGGAACCGTTTAAAACTGAAGTACAACCTATTAAACAACCACCAGCTCCTTTGATGGAGGAATTTGTAAAATTAGCTCAAAGATGGAATAATCAACAAATTTCTGAAGAAGATTTTAAGCAGGAGATAGCAGGTTTGTTATCAAGTGAATACCATACTTTTCCAGCAAATAAAGAAACAAAAGATCATTACTATTTCAGTAGAGATATGTTAGGTCAATCAATTTTAATCAACAAGATTGGTCAAGATCGGGGTAACGTAAAAAAATATATATACTCATATGATGAGTACCCGCTCGAATGGTCTCGGGGAACAGAATACACTTTATCTAAAAGCCCGGTTATGACATTAATATTTGTTCAAGGTAATGAAGGGCAAGAGAAAACAGCATTTATTTTTCATATACGAGAGTCCAATACAAAAGAATTCTATGCTAATAAAAAAATTCCAGTGCTGGACATACCTGGAATAGGAATAGTAGGTAATGTCATAGAAATTAAAATGAGTCTCAAAAAACATGAGACAGGGTCAAATTTTGAAGAACTTTTTGAGATAAAGCAAATAAGTAACTATAGTCCAAGTGGCACCGTTCAGCAATTTAGAGGTAGTTTTCTTGAGATACCTCATGCTGATGAATTAAGGGCAAAACTTGATCAAGCAATCACTTCTCAACATGCTTCTGACGGTGAGGGTTCATTGCAAGCGTATAAAGTGTTGCTTACTGAAGTAGCAGATACGATTTACCCTATTAAAGATTTGATTACTAATGAAGCAAGGTTACAAGCTGTTCTTAATGGTTTACTTAGTAGTTACAGTGATTTGAAGCTAAAAGAGACTTCTACAAAACAACAAGATTCTGCAAAGACTGTAATTATACCTGAATTTCAAGTAGGAGCAGGTGGTCGTGTAGATATGGTAATTCAAGGTATTGGTCCTTCACCTCAGGGTACTAAAGAATACACTCCTATAGCGCTAGAATTTAAGCTTATAGATAAAAACTTAGATGAAGAAGGAATGAAAAAAGAAGTTGATAAATTAACAAAAGAACAAAATGTTAGATATGCTAAAGGGGCGGCACTGAAAGCAATTACAGATAGTGATAAAATGTTTTTCATGGGTGTGGTTGTTAATATGAAGGCTAAAGATAAAAATTCTTTAATATTAACGAGTGATGAGTTTGTTTCTGCTATAGTAGTTCATAGTTCTATTGACATAGCTAAGAGAAAACATTTAGAAGAAATACAAGAGGTAACTCAGAGACTCAAAAATATTGGTATACAAGAGGAGAATTTACGTACATTAGAATCTGCAACAGCAGAAAAAGATTATCATTATTGGCTTCAACAACATGATATAGCTGATATTGCAAGAATAAAATACGATTATGGAATTGACACATTGTTTGAAATAGTGGGATCACCAGAACATATAGTTAATCAATTGCAACAGTTTCAGAATAGCGTAACAACAAGAGGTGAAAGAAGGCCATTAACTTTAATTGTTAATTTAGATAATAATCACTGGGTTACGTTGGTCGTCTCCCATCAAAATGGGCAGTATAATGGATACTATGTAGACTCGTTGGGTAATAATGTTCCAGATAATATTCGTCAAGTTTTACAACAGGCTCAAATTACCGTTAATGATGTTTCTGTTATTCAACAAAGAGATGGTTATAATTGCGGCTTATGGGCGTTAGAAAACGCTAGAGATATTAATACTGTGTTGCAAGGAAATAGATTAAGTAATATTCCTGATGAAATACGTAACCATTTGCGAATTCAAAGAAGAGAAAATAATTTTATACGTATGAGAGAAGATATTTCAAACATATTAAGTATAGATCCACAACGTATAGCTAACTTAGAGGCTGTACTTGCTGGGACACAAGCACCTAGAAAGAAATTTGACCTGAATAATTGTGTAAAACAAGGTAGTAGAAAAAGAAGAAGTATTAATCCTTGTTTATTTTCATTGGATGATGTAAAAAAGTTTATTAAGGGAAGGGTAGATGAAAATAATATAGATAAGATTATAATTGATAGTGAAAAGTTCCTAACTTATGTCAAAAGTAGTCAAGGTGAAAAGAAAAATGCTCAGCTAGTAGAGTTTGTTGGAGACAAAAATATCGAAGGTAATCATAAGTACTTATTTGATAAGGTAGTTGAAGATCAAGGGTACGGACGTTATATTGAAAATGAACGTATTAAGAATTTGCACGGTGACATTTCACAGCAAAATAGTGGTTTAATAAAAAGCCCGAAATTAAAAAGCAGATTAATGAGTGCTGCAGGTGGGATACAATTAATAAGAGGAATCCATGGTGCCATTGTGTCTTGTAAGGATGGAACAGCAACAGATTGTGGATTAAATTTAGGTGGGATAGGATGGTCTTTTGCGTCTCAACCAATTGAGAATGTAATGGTTAAAATTACTCCAAAAGTTGTAGCATCAGCTGAAAAGGTTGCAGGAAAAATTGTATCAGGCACTCTGGGTAAACAGACAAAATTTGCTATTCGGATTGCAGGTGTAAAGTTTGGAAGTACAATAGCAAAAGGTACGGCAGGAGCTATAGCTGGTGTTTTTGATATTGTTGATATAGGTATGTCAGCAAGTAATCTTGTTGATTGTAAAAAAAGAGAGGATAGTGATAATCCATGTGGAGAAAAGGAAATAAGAGATAATATAGCATCTATATCTTTTTCTGGTGTGTCATTTGTTTCTGGTGTTGCTCTTACAGCAGCAAGTATGCCGGTAGTTGGTATTGCAGTTGGGTTTGGGCTCATGGTAGGTTATGGAATTTATAGTGGTGTTAGCAATATCGTGGAGTACGAGAAAAAGTATGATACAACCCATGATGAAAATTGGCGTATTTTTTGGCATACATTTGTTTTTCAACCTGTACCACAAGATGTACAACATCTTGCAGCAAGAAAGGAAATGGTTAATAGTCTAGCTAAAGGAGCTTGGAAAGCTTTAAATAATGACCCTAGTAATGTTGTTGCTTATGGTATTGGTCTTGGAAAAATAAACGGTAATACTCTTCGTCCAGATTATGCAACGATTATGATGAATAGGAAAAATGCCAATACACAAGATCTTTCGCGTGTTATACCTGATTATATTGAAGGTGCTAGCATGATTTGTTTGCCACACAGTACTAGTCAAGATTATGAAAAGGGTATTAAAAGCTCAGTTCCATCGGCTAAGTACTGTTGTGATAATGCAATGGTTATTAGCCATGATAAGAGAGTAAATATGATGCAAAAGGACAAAACAATTATTTATGATTTAAGCAATGTGGACAGAGGTACCGTCGTTGGAAGTAACGAGTGGAACAATAATTTTCTAATTGGCTCAGGTACAGCAAACATAACTGGTGGTAGTAATAAGGTAGTAAATAGGTTTGTTGTAAATAACGTTGACTTCTCAGGTAAAATTATTGGTGAAAGTAACTCTGTTAATATACTTGATTTGAGCCAATTGAAAGATACAGTTATAGGAGTGAATGTTAACTATCGTTTTAAGCCTAGTGCCTCTGGGTCATTAAAGGCAAGAGTAAATGGTCGTTGGCTAATCAATGATCAAATTGATAATAATGGCATCTTTAATTACTACTATGTTGGAAGAAAGAACAAGGTGGATGAGATTTCGTGCATGGGTTACTCTGAACACTTTACAGGAATCGATGATCGTGACGTTATCATAGATAGTAGTGGTGGTTCTAATAAAAATGAGAAAGATGTAGTTGAAAATTGTAAAAAAGTAATTATTTCGCCGTATACTACAGTTAAGGGTGGAAAGAGCAACTATACTTTTTACGTAAAAGCTGCAGACTACAAAGGTAAGGGTTTATATTCAGAAATTGATGTAGATGGAACAGGAACTGTAATTTTTCCGGAAATTGATTTATTAGATGATTGTGATCAAATAACTTACTCTACAAATAGTAATACTTTATCTTTAAAAATAAATTTTGGTAAAAACAATCAAATTACTCTTGATGTAAAAAATTATGTCGAGCAAAGCAGTAATAAACCTCACTTTGCACTAATAGACAAAAATGGTAGTAATATTGTTCCTAAGATTGAAAGATCAGACTCATCAACTATAAAAATTACTTCATTTGAATTACATTCAGAACATTCCTTAGATAATTTTGACGATGTTGCAAGTCATTATAAGAAAATTCTAAACAATAACAAGGATTACAAAGTCTTTAGTGTTATCAGAGATAGAGTACAGAATCATGGTAATAGTGCAGTTCCACATATGGTTTTTGGTTCTCTGGAAGATGATGTAATAAACTTCGATCAAGGAACTATGTTTGCTAGGGGAGGAGGAGGAAGTGATGTGTATTTTATTAGCAATGATATAAATAGTAGAGAAGTTAAAATTGATAATAACTCAAGTGATAAAAAACTAGATACACTATTTATGTCGGCAGTTGAGAAAGATTTTTCAATCCAGCAATGTGATCTGTATTTAAAATACAATAATAGTAACATTCGAGTGAAAAATTACTTTCAAGATCCTAATTATAGGCATCTTATAGTTATGAACAAAAAAGGAGAAACTTTTATCCCCAATATACAATCAATGTTTTGTTCTCCCTCTTCTTCGGGAAAGGGTAAATTAGTTCCTTTTTTCCACTCTACACAAGCTCAAAACATGTTTGTGTTACCTAAAGATTTTCAAGATGATCATGTAGTGATAGATTCCCGTCTTGAAGATATTGAAAAATATAAAGATAAAGATGACCTCTTATTAATAAGAGAAAGTGAAATTCCTTTTATTATTAGAATAGAAGGGTTTTATACTAACCGAAATAAATGGAAAAATATTTCTTATTCTTTATGGAATAATAATGACCTTTTCCTATCTTCTGGCTTATTAGAAAATGTTGATAATGTAGTGGAGTATAAGGATAAACTTAGAGGTGATTATGAAAGAATTGTAAAAGAATATATTGAAGACTTTAGTGATTCTACTAGTATCATTCAGCACAATCAAAAATTAGAAAAAAATATCTCTATTTCTGTAGGACAAGATGAGGAACGAATAGGAGTAATGGTACTAAAAAATATTACTCCGGATCAGGTTGAAGTTTCTAGTAGTGGTACAGATCTGATATTTCGTGATAAGAAGTCTAATCATACGATCAACATGAACAATTGGAATAATTCTGAATCTTATAGAATTTCTACGTTGGAGTTTGATCTAGGTTTAGAACCAATAACGCTCCGTAGATTAGATAGGTTTAGTTTATCTGAGGTAAGAAAAATACAAGCTTTAATTGATAAAGCTTCAGAAAATTACCAAAATAGAAGTAAATATACTCCTAAAGTAGAAAATGACTTTAAATGTTTAATATCAGTTGACGATTTTGAAAGAGAAAATAGAGACCCAGCACATCAATGTCTTGGTTTTCCTTCACTGCAAGACCGGGTTAGCTTTACAGAAAGTTCCTGTAATTTAGAACAAATTGAGGAATTAAAAAATAAAACGCCAAGTAGTAATCAGATTTTAACATTGCTTGAAAAGTTAGAAAATGATCTTTTGCTGAATGGTTATGATTCAGACATAATAGATCAGTGCAATAAGCGGATGATAACTTCAGGATTGGGGGTATTAAAACCATTGGTAAGCACAGCAGTTTATGAAGGTAAAGAGGATGAAGTTAAAGTTCTTCTTGATAAAGCTGCTAAAAAAAGTACTGCTGATGTTGAACATAAAAATCAGTGTTCACAGAACTGGACAGCTTTGAATTATGCTGTTTACAACGGTAATGTGAAATTAAGCAAAAGTGTATTTAAATCATTTTTAGAGAAGAAAGGTGACATTAATGCCTTAACTAGTTGCAACGATGATAATTGGGCACTTTTACACTATGCTGTTCATTACAGCAACTTTGATATGGTTAGTTTTCTTGTAGATAAAGGTGCTAACATTGAAATTAGAAGTAAGGAGGGTCAGACACCCCTGCATTTGGCTGTTGAAGAAGCCAAGCAAAATATAATTAATCTTCTTCTTGATAGAGGTGCTGATATCGAGGCTAAAAACAACGATGGTAGAACACCTCTGTACTTAGCTGCTTACAATAATGACTCAGGTGTAATTGAACTTCTTTGTAACAGGATCAAGACTAAAAGTAATGACGCATCTAAAATGATAAAACAGGTTGGATTTTTAAAGAAGGAAGTTGTTAACCAAGCAAATATTCCATCTAATGCAAAAAGATTGGTAGAGTCTTGTATAAGTAGTTTAAGAGATTCAATAAAAAGTGCAGCCAAAAAGGTGCTAAAGGAGGGTATACTGCATAGTCGTAGTGCTTCGACTATTGAACTCATAGATAAGGTTTATAATTTCGATGAAAGGTTGTTTAATGAAGCAATTAAGGAAGCTGTAAATGACACATACGCGGGTGTAGGTATAGAAGGAATATTAAGGTTTATACGCAGTCACCATTATATTGGTCAGTTTATTCCAGGTTATATAGCTGCGTTTGACAAAATACCAAAGAATGATGGTGCAATGTTCAAATTAGCTTACTCTATTAGAGAGACCATGACAACGCCTAGCGTCAATTCAGAAGAGAAATCTGATCTTGAAAAGCTAAAAAACAAATTACCAGAATCAGTGAGAAATGCAGTATTTTCTTCAGAGATATGTATTAAAAATGTTGAGTATGGAAGGTACTTGTACTCACCTAATAATGATTGCATGTACCACTTAAACAAGTGTGACAGGGATAGGCGGTATGTGTTCACTTGGCCTTCAAATGGAAATAGTGATCAATTTAAGTGGAAGGTTGAGCTCAATGGCGATAATGTGTATTTAAAGAATGTTGAGTATGGAAGGTATTTGTATTCGCCTAATGATGATTGTACATACCACTTAAACGATTGTGACAGGGGTAGGCGGTATGCGTTTACCTGGCCTTCAAATAGCAATAGTGATAAATTTAAGTGGAAGGTTGAGCCTAATGGTGATAATGTGTATCTCAAGAATGTTGAGTATGGAAGGTACTTATATTCACCTAATAGTGCTTCTACTTTCCAAGTTGACAATAACAGGCGGTATGTGTTTACCTGGCCTTCAAATGAAGAGGGTGGTCAATTTAAGTGGAAAATTGAAAATTGTGGATCTACTCGCAAGAGACGTAGCATACGAGAATTAAATGGTTATAATCAAACTGCAGTGGACTATCAGTTAATATTAACTGAAGAAAATAGTCAGCAAATAGCAAGTAGAATATCTGCTATAGTGGAAGATGTTGAAAGGCATACCTTTTTAAATCAGTCAAAAAATAAGTTATATTTAGATAGTTATTTAAATAATAGAGGGAGAAGCAATGCTGCGGATTCTATGAGGAGAGATGTATGTAATGAACTCAATGCAAGTGAGAGAAGAAATATTGTTCTAAGCGGAAACGATGTATGTGCAATTACTTCAGGTTATGAAACACTTGATATTGAAAACTTCCCTATTCAAGAAGTAGTGATTAATGATGATGTCAATGGAAAGAAAAGTTTAAGAAGTACATTAGACCTACATCAGTTGGTGCAGCAGATAAATAGGGATTTGAGTATAAAACCGATACCAACAGTTATTAAAGGCAAAAGTGATTTATTAATTAAGTTATCTATATCAGCTACCGGCTTGCAGCAAAATGTAATAACAGTCAAGCTGAAAGATGCACTTATAAATAAGTGGTGTAAAAAATTACAAATTATTTTTGATAATGCCCCTGTGGAAATAGATGATAAATTAGATTTAAAGTCTTCATTCTTTATTTCTGATGAGAAAATTATTGTAGTAACACCTCAAGACGTGGAAGAAAAGAATAAACTAATCATATCTAAAAAAGCAGGGCAGTATACCTATCTTCATGATAAATATGATTTGATAGTTACCAATGCCTTTAATGCTGATATAGAGGCAAGTGAGTTGTGTATTATACGTTTTAAAGATTTCTATAAAGAACCTAAAATGGAAACATTATCTATAAAATTTGCTGACAAAGAAATATTATTAAGTAACGAAATAGATAAAATACGTAATTCAGATAGTATTGATGAATTAAATAATGTGAGTTCTATTATTAATTCACAAAAGAATTCTATACCTTTAGAGGCTCCAAACAGTGGAGACATAAATGCTCAAGGTAAACTTGGTAGGACATCTTTGCATCTTGCTTCTGGAGCTGGTGAATGGGATAAGGCCAAACTTCTTCTTGACAGAGGTGCTAATACCGAAGTTCAAGACGAGTTTGATTACACACCAATATTTCTTGCTACTCAGTCAGGTAAATGTAGTATAGTAAAACTACTCCTTGATAGAGGTGCTAATATTGATGCTCAAGATAAGGAAAGTAAAACACTTTTACACTTTGCTGCATCAGGAAATAATTTGGATATGGTTCAATTCCTTCTTGACAGAGGTGCAAGTATCGAAGTTCAAGACGGGCGTGATTGGACACCGATACTTTATGCTGCTCAGTCAAGTAAATGGAATGTGGTAAAACTTCTTGTTAGTAACGGTGCTAAATTTAATAATGAAATAACATATCAGGGAACACCTTTACATTTTGCTGTTCAAGAGGGTAATTTAGATATGGTCAGATTTCTTCTTGATGAAGGTGCTGACATTGAATCTCAAGACAAAGATAATAAAAAGCCTTTGCATCTTGCAGTTGAAGCAGGAAGGTTGAACGTAGTAAAACTCCTTCTTGATAGAGGTGCTAGTGTTAATGCTAAAGATAAGAATAACAAAACGCCTTTAGAATTGGCTGCTAAAGGAAATATGATAGAAATTTTGAAGAAGGCAGAGTTGGATCAAGGGTTATTAATTAATGCAAGGGGTGGTAATCTTGATAAAGTAAAAGATCTTATCGCTCAAGGTGCCAATTTAGAGACTAAAGATAATACTGCTCTACATAATGCTTGTAGTAATGGTCGCTTGAAAGTAGTGGAATATCTTATCGAAAAGGGAGCTAGTTTAAAGGCTAAAAACAAAGATGGAAAAACACCTTTAGAGTTGGCTGAGCAAAAGGGTTACACAGATATAGTAGAAATTTTAAAACAAACACAATTAAATCTGGACAAGGAGTTATTGATTGCTGTAGAAAAAGAAGATCTTGGCAAAGTTAAAGACAATCTCAGACGAGGTGCTAATGTTAATGCTCAAAGTAGGCTGGGTTGGGCCTCTGTGTTCTGGGCAATTCAAAAGAATAATTCAAATATAGTTAAACTTCTCGTAAATAATGGTGCTGATATTAATGCCAAAGATAATGAAAGTTGGATGCCTCTTCATTGGGCTGTTCAATTGGGTTCATTAGATGTAGTTAAGTATCTTGTTGAGAGAGGTGCTAATATTAATGCTTTAACTGCCGACGGTAGAACACCTTTAGACTTAGCTGCTCAAAAGAATCGCGTAAATGTAATAGAATTTTTGAAAAAAGCACAGTTAGATTTGGATAAAGAATTATTGACTGCAGTGCAAGATGGAGATCTCAATAAAGTTGAAGGCCTTGCAAATCAAGGTGCTGGATTGAATACTAAAGGTAGTAATGATTGGACACTTTTACACTTTGCTGTTTTTAGCAACAAGTTCGACATAGTTAAGTTTCTTCTTGATAAGAACGCTAATATTAAAGCTAAAGATGTGTATGGTAATACACCTTTACATGTGGCTGCTCAGTATGATAGTAAGCTTGAAATAGTTGAATTTCTTTTAGATAGAAATGCTAGTGGCATTAATGATGTAAATAATAACGGTTCAACACCTTTACATTTAGCTATACAAGGAAATAAACCAAGTACAGTCAAACTTCTTCTCAATAAAGGTGCTAATATTAACGCTAAAGACAAGGATGGTAAAACACCTTTGGATTTGGCTGTGCAAGAAGGTTATACAGATATAATACAAATAATAGAACAAGTACAGTCAGATTTAGATAAAGAATTGCTGACTGCAGTACAAAATGGCGATCTCAATAAAGTGAAGAGTCTTATTAGTCGAAATGCTAATGTTAATACTAGAGATAAGTACAGCTGGACACCACTACATTGGGCTGCATACAAAGGTCATTTAGAAGTTGCAGAGTTTTTGGTAAAGAAAGGCGCTGATATTAATGCTGCAGATAAAGGCCCTTATGGTAAAAAGTCTATACATGTTGCTGCTGAGAATAATAGTAAAGATATCATAGAGTTTTTTCTTAGCAAGGGAGTAAGTATTAATGATACTGATAAACAAGGTTACACACCACTGCACTATGCTGCATGGAGAGGACGTTTAGAGGTTGCAAAGTTTTTGATAGAAGAATACGCTAATTCAATATTTAAATACAATAATGGTAGCACTCTTCCATGTAATGCTTCTTTAGGTAATCATTTAGATATAATTAAATGTTCTATGGGTGAGAAAAATATTTTAGAAATCAGAGATAATAGTGGCAGAGTTCCCCTGCACTGTGCTGCTTCCAACGGTAAATTAGATATAGTAAAATATTTTATAGATGAAGAGAAAGTCGATGTTAATGTTAAAGATAACAATGATGATACCCCTCTGCACCTTGCTACTGGTTATTTGGATGTAGTAAAGTACCTTATAAGTAAGGGAGCCAATATTAATGCTAAGTGCAAGGCTGGTAAAACACCGCTAGATATTGCTGCCTATCAAAAACTTAGTGATGTTGTAGAATATTTGAAGCAAACGCAATTAGACTTAGATAAAAAATTGTTGATCGCAGCAAAAGGTGGTGATCTTAATAAGGCTATAGATCTGATAAGCAAGGGAGCTAATGTTAATGTTAAAGATAACAATGATGATACCCCTCTGCACCTTGCTGTTGGTTATTTAGATGTAGTAAAATACCTTATAAGTAAGGGAGCCAACATTAATGCTAAGTGCAAGGCTGGTGCAACACCGCTAGATATTGCTGCCTATCAAAAACTTAGTGATGTTGTAGAGTATTTGAAACAAACACAATTAGATTTAGATAAAAAATTGTTGATCGCAGTAAAAAGTGGTGGTCTTAATAAAATTATAGATCTTTTTAATCGAGGTGCCAATATTAATGCTGAGAATGAATATGGCAAAAATCCTATACATATTGCTGCTGAAAGCGATTACAAGAATATTATAGAATTTCTTCTTAGCAAAGAGGGAGTAGGTGTTAATGATACTGATGAGCAAGGTCATACACCACTGCACTGGGCTTCTTGGAGTGGTCATTTAGGTATGTTGGAGTACCTAATAGGTAAGGGGGCCAACATTAATGCTAAGTGCAAGGCTGGTAAAACAACGCTAGATATTGCTAGAGATAAAGGATATAATAATATTGTGGAATACTTAGAGGGAAAACTCAAGGAAGAAAGAGAAAAACCTGCACAACGTAAACGCCGTCATCACCATGGAGATCATGATCATCATCGTAGTCACTTATCACGTAATCTTCTTGCTATAGATTCAAGTGGTCAACCTGAAATAGCAGCAAGTAGTAGCACAAGACCATCTTCATGGATAAATGATTTGTTTAGTTGGGTGAAAAGTTCTGTAGGTGGGTTTAGAGCTGCTTTACCTGAGGAAACATTAAGTACTACAAGTTCAATCTCACAAGTTGATGCACCAATAGATGTAAATGGTACAATAATGTTGCTTGACTTATTAATTAGAAAGGTTACAGGTCAGAAGTACATTTTTACAGTAGACCAGTCTATATCTCCACTAGAAGCACAGGGCTATGCATTGAACATTAAAAAGGGATTTAGGAAAGTAGTAGAACAAGCTGCAAGGGATAGCAAAATATCAATACATCGATTAGATATTGACTTTATAAAAGTACAAGAAGAAATTACTAGAAAAGTCATGAGTGGTAAATTTGATGAGATCTCAGGAGTTTTAAGTTCGTATTTAGAGAAAGCATGTCCTAGTAGAGAAGCAGGATGTCCTGGTAAGTTAAGTTCGAAGAAGTTTGACAAGTTTATGGTAGAGTTTAATAGCAGGCTAAATGTTGTACTAAATCGATCAATACAACGGACATTACACAGCGGAGATGGTAGATTAGAAGTTGATGGTGCAAAGCAAATGAATTTAGAGCCTCAAAGTTATTTAAGTAATGCTTCCGTTCAAGGCCATTCAAAGGACAAAGTATCAACTTGTCTTTCTGAGATAGGAGTAACCAAGCTTGGAGGTAATCTCAATAGGTAGGTTATAATATAAGAGGTAATATGCCAAGTAGTGGAAAATTTAAAGTGAAGGTAGCCAAAATAATTAGGGAAACAACCAGTAGCAAGTTTGATAGTCTTAATGCTAAAATGGATGAAGTAGACATTAAATGCTAAGTGATTAATGTATTTTCCATATTGAACTTACAGCACGTAGCTTTGATATAGAAGTTTGGGTAACGTTATGATAGTAATTTATATAATTCTTTGTGCAATCTTCATAGCTGTTTTAGACAGTTCATTAGACTCTTAGTTAAGGGATATGTCTAACTTAAGAAAGGTTTTCATAAATGTTCGAGTTAATAAGTAGGAATATTATGTTTTTTCCTTGAGTTGCAAGATTTCAGAATGAGAGAGACCGGTAATTTGAGCTATAACATCTATAGAAACACCGGCCTTAAGTGAGTTTTTTGCAACTTCAATTTTACCTTCAATTTTACCTTTTTGATGGCCGATTTGGATGCCTTCTTTCCTGCCCTTCTCTTCTCCAATTTGGATGCCTTCATGTTTAGCATCATCGATTTTTTGTTCCAAGATAGCAGCTTCTTTCTGTAAATCCATTACTCTTTCTTCATAAGCTACTAGGTCCTTCTCATTCCAATGAAACTTATCTAATTCATCATATGCTAGCTTTATTATTGGTGACTTTTCTGCTATTTTTCTTAAATCTTCATCCGTAGTTTCTTCTGCATACTTAAAGAAAAAGCACCATCTCTCAACAGTAGTTTCCAACTGCTCTACTTTGCTTTTTGTAAATTTAGGTAGTTCAATAAAGACAAATTGAAAATCTTTTAAATAATGTCCGTTAGTCTTTATATCGCGTATATTATGAGTGGAAATATAATAAACATCTGAAGGAAAAAGAGTACTATTAGAAATAGCAATAAAGAATACTTTCTTAAAATCAATGTAATTACCAGACTGTCTTGAGTAAGCCTTAGCAGCATAGAGTTGAGCGCGTTTTTCAAAGCCTTTATCACGAGCGAGCTGGTTAGGTAAGGAAGTAGTATTGCTACTACTCCCTCCCTTAGAAACGCAGCATGCAGGTTTCCCCACACTACGCTTGAGCCCCTTATCTAAGTCCTTCTTTTCTCGAACCGGCTTGTCCTTCATGATTCCTCAGAAAACATCATTCTTAATGGTGACACCAACAGTAGAGAACCTTCTCTTGAGAAAGAGCTTGCTAAAATTTTTGTTTGTTTCACTCTTTCATCAAAATACTTTTTCCATTTTAAGTCAAGTGGATTTGCATCCGCCCTGATTTTAACATGTCGTCTGATAGGTATATCAATCAACCTAAGCAGTCTTAAATACCTTATCTCTTTCGGTTTGTTCTTGCATATGGGTGCAGCAAAGACCCATTGGCGTTGTTTCATTACCTTGAAGTAACGATTCTTTATCCAACGTAATCCTTTACGAGGATGTCTTTTCTTTGCCCATTTCCATAGAGCACACATAATTTCATGGTCTATTTTGTTAAAAGCTCTTTTCGCACACACATGGCTGTAGTAATTTCCCCATCCCCTTAATAGGGAATTGAGCAACTTGATTAGTACGGCCTGAGTGTTCGCTATGTTTGCCTTTATCAATGTACGTGCTTTATTAAGAAGTTTCTTAATACTTTCTTTTGAAGGTTTTATAATTAACTTCTTATTATACCTGCGTACATTACAACCAAGAAAGTCAAACCCTGTTGTAATAGATGTAATTTTTGTTTTCTCTTCGGAAAGGATAAGACCTCTCTCCTGAAGAAAGGACGATACTAGAGGTTTTACTTCATTTTCCAGTACTTCGCGTGTGATTCCTGAAATGATAAAGTCATCTGCGTACCTGATTACATTTACTCCACTTCTGATTTTGCTTCTTCTTTTACTGCCAAGTTTACCAAATTGACTTTCCAATGATTTTTCAAGTCCATTTAGGGCTAGATTTGCTAGTATTGGAGAGATGATACTACCTTGTGGGGTACCTGCAGTTGTGGAATACAGAGTTTTTGATTCTAGGAAGCCAGCTTTTAACCAGCTATGAAGAATTTTCTTCTCCATAGGAATATGCTTCATGAGCCATTCATGGTTAATGTTATCAAAATACCCTTTAATATCACCTTCGAGTATCCATTGTAGTTGGTTACGGCTTGCCAGTAACAAGTGACAAGCCACAGTAGCGTCTGCGCAGGATCTTTTTGGTCTAAAACCATAAGAGTGACGATCACTGATCGTTTCAGCTATCGGTTCCAAAGCAAACAAGTATAATGCTTGCATGGCTCTATCTTTTATCGTAGGGATTCCAAGAGGTCTTCTTTTGCCATTAGACTTACTGATGTATATCCGTTTTAGCGGAGAAGGTTTGTATCCTCTTTGTTTTAATAGCTTTATTCCTTGAAATTTTGTGTTGCAAGTTGACCATATTTGACGATCTACACCTGCTGTGTTTTTTCCTTGGTTTTCAGTTACTCTCTTAACCGCCAAAGCTTTGCCGCTAAAAGAGCGTGTGAGAAGGTGTTGTAAAGTTTTCACCTTACCCCATCTGCCTTGTTGGACAGCCTTAACAATACGCCTCTGTAGCCTCATAACAACTTTTTGGCATTTCTTCCAGGGTAACTGGTTCCATGCTTCGGAGTTATTGGTAGGTGCACTTACAGTTGTACTTGTAATCATCTGCTTTCCTACCTTAAGTGGTTAACAAAGTTTCTTGTCATGAGGGACCAAATGGAAGTCTGCTCGTTTTCACGCGAATTAATGTTACAAATTCTATCCATTTCGTTACAAAATGGCATTCGCTTTCTCCATTATCCTTTACCTGCACATCCATCAGCATTCCTTGCGGGTTGCCTGCCATATAGGCGAAAATACAGGCTTATCCTGTTCCTTTTGTCATACAATAGTGGGTTAGGTGGCTTCTCTATACCGGTGGAATTATTATTTGCGTACATCCAGAAATGAAAAATGTAACTCATCCACATTACCTTTTGGTCGGAGCTTATCAGCATCTTTAGCTCTTTAATCGTTACGATACTTATGAAGCTTCACTTACGTTCACCATACCACTAAGCCTAGCCCTCCAACCACATGATGCTTGTAGTTTATGCTTTCTCTTACGATTGAGCATCTTCTTTATCAAGAGGAGGTTCATTGTCCGCGTCGCTCGGCACCAACTGGTTACCCAATTCGCACTGATGCGTAGACTCAGATGGCAAAACATCTGGTTCAATAAGCTTTAGAATCCTTTCAGTTTCTTTCTGAATGAATTCCTCTCCTTTTAAACAATATGACCGAAGGCTTTCAGGTCGCACCATTTCCGCAATATACCTATTTCCGAGAGAATCCTTACAGAGGACATCAACGATGCTTTGTTTATCAGAAGCAATCTCAGGATTCATAATGGTGCTGAGGAACTCAACATCCTGAATAGCATTGACTCCAGTAAAGCCTAAGATATCATTCAAAAAATGGATAAGGATATTCTTATTTTTTTCAGTACCAAAGATTTTCTTAAATGTTAAATCTAATTTTGGATCGAGAAACTTCGAAAGAGCCATGACGAATTAATCTAAAAAGCATTAATAATTATACACAATTGTGAAGAAATATTCAACTAAAATGCAAACATAGAAGTTTTTGTATATCTTTATTTGGTAGTATTAACCTGTATAATATTTATGGCAAATATCTCTATAAGGTATCAGATAGCATAAAAAGTAAGGAGCTGGAGGTTAAAGCAAGGTTATACTCAAAAAGATTTAGCAAAAAAAATCGATACAACATATCAGGTAATACTGCAATATGAAAAAGGAACACGCAGAATTTCAATTAAGAAGTTATATGAATTAGCAGAAGCATTATCAACAACTGCTAGAGACCTAGCTTGCGGACAAGAAGTATCAAATGAGGAAAGGTATGAGGAAGAAGAGATATTAAATCTAGTAAGAAGACATAAAGAGATTAAGGATCAAGAATTACGTGAAACGTTTTATTTATTAACTAAATTCATCCGTATTAGTGAGGAAGAGAGTGGAAAGGCAGTAAAAGTAGAGGTGGCAAAGGGTTTAGTTAAGGAAGGAGTTTCTGCTCATGTTATCTCTCAAACGACCAGTTTATCTATTGATGAATATGATAATGATGAGAAAAAAATTTCCATTCCGTATAAAGTAGGTCAAAGAATAAAAGAATGGAGGTTGAGAAGAGGATACACTCAGGAAGATTTAGCAAGTAAAGTGGGCATAATAAATCAAAGAATATATGAATATGAACAAGGACGAGCTGCTGTTTCACTTGAAATGTTAGATGAAATAGCAAAGGTACTATCAATTAGTATTACAGACCTACTTCCAGAAACAAGAGAAAATGAGAATAGTGAAGCAGAGCTATCAAGGTTAATAGAAGAATATAAAAAGATTAAAAGCCAAGAGCTACGTAATGTACTAATAAAATCTCTGTTTGAAAGCATACAAGTTTGCAAAGAGAAAGTGAAGAGAGTAGAAAAGATGAGAATTGCAAAGAATTTAGTTAAGGAAGGAATTTCTATCAATATTATTTTAAAAACAGTGGGCATCTCTTTAGACGAAATTCAACAAATTTAAAATAAAAAATCAGTATATATTAATATCCTTACCTATTCATGAAAAAATAAGTAAAAAAGATTGAGAAATTGATTTGACTTCACTCAAAAGCTATGGCTTTATGCCAATGCTGACAAAAAAACAGCAGTAAATATATAAAAACATTTTGTTATTAGTGAAGGGTAATTTTTATGAATAATAAGAAAGATCGTAGAGAAGAAATAGAGTTCAGAGCATTAGAAAGCAACGGTAAAGCACTACTTGATCGTGAAGTAATAGAAACGTTTCTAAGTGCAGTGCATGACAGGGAAGAAGCTCGAATTATTGCTAGAAAGCTAATAGATAATTTTGGAATAGGAGGAGTTTTAGGCCAGGAAATAGATGACTTGAAAACTATAGAAGGGATAACTGACTCTACAGTAGCAGTAATTTTATGTCTAAAGGAAGCTGCAAAGAGAGTACCAAGAGAAGAGTTAAAGAAAGGACCTGTAATGGATAACTTGGAAACCATAGTAAAATATTTAAGGGTTAGTATTGGCTATTCAGAGGAGGAAAAGATGAAAATAATATATTTTGATCAAAAGTGCCGTTTAAAGGGGGAAGAAGTGTTCACTGGTACAGTGGATAAGGTACCTTTTTACATAAGAGAAGTAACAAGAAAGGCATTAATAAGAAAAGCGACGTCAATAATAATATCGCATAACCATCCAGAAGGAAGGTTAAAGCCATCTGATGAGGATGAAGCTGTAACTAAAGACTTGGCTAAAGCTTGTCAGACTATAGGGATTAGGTTACTGGATCACATTATCATCACAAGTGTTGGGTATTTTAGCTTTAAAGAGCAAGGACTGTTATAAAGCAGATATTTGAAGATTTTCATGAGTTGTTTAACTACTTGAATGAAGAAAGTATTTGCAAACACATTAATTGTTACTTATAATTAATGAAAAAGTATATATTAAATTAATAATAAAGTAATAAAGTCGGTTATAGACTTAGTTAAGTATATTTAATAGCGGAGGCTAATATGAGTAATAAAATAATTGTACCTTTTGATGATCAAGAGGGAGGTACTTACGAGTTAAACATTGATCTTGATAGATTATCAAAAGGTGAGGTGTTAAATGCTATTGTAGGAATAGGTCGTACTAACACCTTTGTAAGCAAAATTAATAAGGCTAAAAAGCCTGAGGAAATAGCACCTTTCCCTGGTAGAGAAGTTCGCGAAAACAAAATCAACTGTGGGAAAGGATTTGACTATGTTTATGGCACAAAACCTGCAAGTGATCAAGAAGATAAAAATCCATTTACCTCCGCCTTGCAAAAAATAAAGCCAAGTATAAGCGAAAGTGAAAAGTTGAGCTGGTTTAAGAGTGCTGTGGTAAGAGCAAAAAGTCCAAATGAACTGCACAAGGTTGTAGACGAAGCACTAGCTGCTGGAGCAAGGCTAAATGCATGTAATGATGGGGAATGGAGTTTCTCAGAGTATGTAGTATTAGGTACACATTTTCATAAATTTGATAAGGTTGATCGTAAAAAGGTAATACGTAAATTAATGTTAAGCGGTGCAGAGTTTCATGATACTCTACTACAGAATAAACTGATAGGTGAAATCTATGATGAGCTACAACCAGAAGTTCAGCCACATATAGATGAGAGACTAGAAGAACTAGAGAAAGCTGGCGAAAGTGCTGTGCAAGAAGGAGAATTAATAGATGTTGAGATAGATAATACAACATCGTATGTAGAGTTCTCTGAAAATAGTAAGATAGAAGTAGCCAAAATACTGAGAAAGTTAGGAAGTAATATTTTAAAAATTGGTAATGATGCAGTTGAGGTTAAAAGTGAGAAGGGAGGTATAAGAAACTATATCGATATGTCAGATGAAAGCTCTATTATATTAGAATTTCCTACAAGCATTGGTCAGCTAAATATTATATTGTACCATGATGTAAAAAAATATGATCAAGTACAAGTCAGAGTAGAAAACAAGGAAATGTGGGCTGAATTACAAAAAAGAGGCGAAGAAATAGGAAAAAACTGCCTTTTTGGGGGAGTGAAACTTCAAGAAGCAGTAGAGAAAGGTAATTTCACTAGATGTGGTATATGGAGTGAAAAGTATGCTATAAAAGAGATTGGCAATGATGAAGTATTGTCTTCATGGGTAGATAGGGTATGTGGAGGTAGTAAAGAAACCTTTAGGGAACTTTAATTCATTTATTTTAAGGTTCCAGAGTTTACTGGAGCCTTTGAGCTATAGTAGAAAATATTATATATATGGTTTTTTGCGTGGAAAAAAGTCTAGATTATGAAGTAGGACAAAAAGTAAAAAGTTGGAGGTTAGAGCGAGGTTATACTCAGAAGGGTTTAGCTGAGAAAATTGGTGTAAAGTACTGGGTAATACTGCAATATGAGAAAGGGAACCGTAAAATTCCAATTAAGAAGTTATATGCTATAGCAGAAGCATTATCAGTAAATGTTAAAGGTCTAGTTTGTAGAGAAACACTACCAGATGAAAAAAGATATTTTGAAGATGAAGAAATATTAAATTTAGTAAAGGGTTATAAAGATAAAGAATTAAGCGAGGTATTTTATTTATTAACCAAATTTATTCGTTTGAGTGAGGAAAGAAGCAGAAAAGCGGTAAAAATAGAAGTAGCAAGGGGTTTGATGAAAGTAGGAGTTTCTGCTCATGTTATCTCTCGAACAACTAACTTATCTATTGGTGAGTATGAGGAGAACAAAATTCCGGTTCCATACAAAGTAGGGCAAAGGATAAAAGAGTGGAGATTGATACGAGGATATACACAAAAAGATTTAGCGAATAAAGTTGGCATAACAAATCAAGGAATATACGAGTATGAACAAGGGAGAGCTGCTGTCTCACTTGAAATGTTAGATGAAATAGCAAAGGTATTATCAATCAGTATCATAGATCTACTTCCCGAATCAGATGAGGATAGTGAAGCGGAAGAAAAGCTATCAAACTTGATAGAAGAATACAAAAAGATTGAGAGTCGGGAATTACGCGATATGCTAATCAAGTCTTTATTTGAAGGTATACATGTTTGTAGAGAAAAGGTCAGAGAGGAAAAGAAGATTGAAGTTGCAAGGAATTTAGTGAAAGAAGGAATTTCTGTTGATATTATCTTGCAAACGACAGGCTTAACAAATTATATGATTGAGAAATTTTTGTGATTTCATAAAAACTTAGCCAATAGTGGATTTTTTTGTGATAGAATATATGTTTGCTTCTGTAGGAAAAACAGCTTTTAGAGGATTTATCTATGATAATTCAGAGCATATTGAGCTACGAGCTAGGGAAAAAAATAGAAGGTTGTAGGATAGTACAAGGGTATACTCAGGCAAAATTAGCAAGCAAAATTGGTTTAACACATAAGGAAATACATAACTTTGAACTAGGGTGCAAGGCTATTACAATCAAAGAATCGTATATAATAGCAGGAGCATTGTCAGTCAATGTTATAGATCTACTTCCAGGACCAACAGTACTAAGAGAAAATAGTTGGTATGAAGATGAGGATAAAGAAATAGTCTATCTAACAAAAATACATAGAGAAATTAAGGATCAGGAATTACGCAAGAAGTTGTATCCATTAGTAAGGTTTGTATATATTAGCGAGAAAATTAGCCAAGAAGAAGCAAAAATAGAAGTAGCAAAGAATCTAGTGAAAGAAGGAGTTTCAGTTGATATTATTTCCCAAGTGACTCGCTTATCTACTTATGAATATGATGATATAGAGAAAGAAATTTGTACTGATTCTATACTCTACAAAGTGGGGAAAAGGATAAAAGAGGAGAGATTAATACGGGAATACACTCAGGAGGACTTGGCAAATAAAATCGGTTCAACACCTAAAGAAATACACGACTATGAACGAGGATATACAGACATTCCAATTGAAATATTATATAAGATAGCAAAGACATTATCAGTTAACATTAAAGCTCTTGGACTAACAGAATATGAAAATGAGCCAATTTTGCGGTTTGTAGGTAAATGCGAAAAAATTGAGGATCAAGAATTACTGGATACGGTAGCTAGATCTTTATCTGAAGGAATGCAAACTGGTAAAGAAAAGGTTAAAAAAGCAGAGAAAATCAAGATTGCAAAAGATCTAGTTAAGGAAGGTATTCCTATTGATATTATTGTGCGAACAAGTGCCCTAACTGCTGATGAGTTGGGTGATTGTGAAAATTAAATTGTGTTAAAGATAGTTAATAGTGTTAAATAATATATTAAGATATAAGTAAAAATAGTTATATATTTAATATTTCTATACAGAATTTATCTATCAGTTCCTGATTTTTCTCTATCATTGAATTTGCCTCCTCCTGCAGAGATTTGATATTTTTTGATGTAATATTATCCATGTCAGGTGATGCTATTTTTAATTGCGATTGTATGCGTATATATTTATCAGCTATAACTTGATCAAGTTGGTAGTTTACTGCATCTAAACTTGAAGCAAACATCACATGTAATAGTGGTTTTATCCAGCCTATTTTTCCAAATCTCTTTGAATTGGCATACTCTATGCTTCTATCTGTTCTACCAGTACCTATCGATAATAGTAGAATATCATCATTTGGAAATAACCTCTTACCACTTGCATATGCGCAAGCCGCTGGATTATTGGCAAACACCCCTCCATCCACTAGTACCATTTTCTTTTGGTTGATTTTAAGATATTTAGGTGCAAAGTAAGTAGGTGCTGCAGTTGTAGCTCTGAGTGCATCTTTCAGCTTAATATTACCTTCTTTCCAGCTTTTGAAGAAAAATGGGCAATTATTCTGAATATCGTAACTCGTAATCAACACATTACTTAAAGTGTTTTTTAGAATATCCTCTCCAAAATATTTATCCAGTACAGATTCAATATTTTTATGTGGATATTGTGCGCAGTTAAACCAAGATAGTATTGATCGCCTAAAAAATGAAGACTTAAAAATATATGGTCCATATTCCCGATAGAACTCGACTAAATCATTAGTAGAATATTGAGGTTTATCTTTTTTACATAATCCTGCTATAACAATTCCACCAGTTGAGGTTCCTGCCATAAGATCAAAGATTTCAGCTACTCTCTTTCTTGTTCTTTTTTCTATTTCTGCTAGAATGATGGCTGGTATTATGCCCCTTATGCCTCCTCCGTCAACTGAAAGGATGTATTTTTTCATATTTATTAGTTCTGTTAACTTGCTCACTTTTATCAGGGTTGCCCAAAAACTACAGTTTGCTTCACACCTAGAGAAAATTGTGCCGAACAAATAACCAATGCTATAGATCAAGCTCAAAAATCCATATTAATTCAGGCATATCAATTTACTTCAAAGCCTATTGCTGAGTCCTTGATTCAAGCCAAAAAACGAGGTGTAGAAGTTAAGATAATTCTTGATAAGTCGCAAGTTCATTCAAAATATAGTGTCATCAATGAGTTATTCGAGCAAGGTATTAAGATTTATATTGATTTCAAACCAGCAATCGCTCACAATAAAGTCATGATTATTGATAACCAAAAAATCATAACTGGGTCTTTCAATTTTTCTGATGCCGCACAGAAAAAAAACGCTGAGAATCTACTAATTATAACAGGAGATCCTCCATTAGTTGAGCAATACATCGAAAACTGGAAGGATCGTAAATCTCAATCTGATCCTTATACACCAAAAGTAGAAGAATAATTACTTAAAATCAGCTTTAAGCTCATCCAATTCCTCAGAAAGATTTTTTACCCTTTCCTCAAGTACGAGTACCTTTTCCATTAAACCATATTCAATAAGTTTATCGTGAAATTGTACCCTTGAGTCTAGCTTGGACAACCACCATATGAATCCTACAGTCTGTAGAACTATTGTTATTATTACCGCTATTGGGATTTTTTGCTTTTTCATGTGAAAGTATTAATCTATTATGGATAGTTTGAGGATTTATATAGAGATCATAGAAAACTTACAGCTTTAGTGATTACTTTTTGTTGATTCGTATTGATCCTCTGCTTTAGCAAGTAGCTTTATGATTTTATCGTAATGTTTGTTATTTTTATTGTGTCGCGATTCCACTACAGCCATATTTCTAGGTCTTCTTCCGTCTTGAGCTGTAGCTGTAGGATTTGCTCCTTTGCTTAGTAAAAACTCAACGATTTCCAAATGTCCCTTATCTGCTGCATGGTGCAAAGCTGTCCATCCCATATACCCACCTGTAGCATTTATATTTGCTTTTTCTTTCACTAAAAACTCAACAATTCTTAGACACCCAGAATCAGATGCATGATGTAATGCTGTTAACTTATTAATCTGTACGCTAGTATCTAACAAATTTTCTACTGAGAATTTAACAATCTCTAAGTTACAATTTTCAGATGCAATTTGTAATATTGTTTTATAATTATCTGTAGCTTTTGCTTTCATATAGCAATAAGTAATAATAACACATACTACTGTTACTATAAACCACCAAAAATGTAGCTTATTTCTTGAGTCTCTATTCATATTCAATACCTTTTTCAATATTAAACATTTGTTTTACTGATTTTTCTTTAACGTTGATGCTGATAACACAGTGCGATAACCTGAACTATCTAACACATGTTCTGCTCTGTCGATTACCCATTCACCATCTATGTCTTGATGAAATCCTAACAAGCTAAGTTTTGCCTCTGCAAATAGTTCTGGATTACCAGGCATAGTGACATCCAATACTGCATTATTTCGCTTTAATTGTTTTAACTTAGCATTTGCTGCACTTAATGCTGATTCTACATTAGAGTAAAGCATCTGTATAGTATAACTTGGACTACCAGAACCAGCTATTTCTGATATAGTTTCACCTTTTTCATAGCTATGCCATTTTGCAATTACTGAGTTGTACCTACTCACGGTAAAGTGAACCTTCCAATTTATTGTGTCTTGAGGTCTAATAGCTGTTGTTCCTAAAGCTTTTCCAGTTGCCGACTTTGCTTTGCCTTTGGGAATAAAAAGTATGTATCCGCCAGCTAACTTTGCCATTGCCTCGCGTTCTATTGCTATTTTTGTTAGTAAACTTATATCACTTTCTTCTGTTTGGTTAATATGTGGAATCAACACATTTTCAAATTCTTCTGCAACTCTGCACCCATATCCGTGCTTTTCTGCTATTTCCTTAACCAAGCTACCTAGAGTAATTTGATGCCATTCTTTAGATGCTTTCTCCTTTAATGATAGTCTTAAATTTGTTGCATGAGCTTTGATTAGTAGAGTCTTAGGTGGACTTTGTATTGTAACTTCGTTGACTGTATATATGCCCATTGGTAAGACTCCAGTTTCTCTGTAACCTAGAGCGATATTTAATTCATTCGGAACATCTGTGTTTTCATCCCTATAATCAACATGTACTTCAACTACATCATCTATAGTTCCAGATTCATCTGTAAGGCGCAATGATATAACTCTATCTCTAATTGATTCACATTTATCTATTATAAAATCTGGCTGCATTTATTCCCATACTTTTAATTTTGACTTTTGTAGAGGTTTTTCTGTTACAGGCAATTTAATTTTTAGTCCTACCGGTAAAAAACTTCCATGTTCTGCAAGGCCTGGATTTTTAAGCAATACTTCCTCCACTATTCCATCGGTAAATCCATAATGTTTCCAGCAAATCAGATCTAGCATTTCTCCTTCTTTAGTTAAGTAATATATAGTCATCTATAGCTCTTCAAACTCAAACTAAATTCAACTTTTCTTGGTAGTCCATTAGGTAAAAAATACATCTGCTTTTCTTCTAACCTAGTAATTACGAATTGTCCTAAAATATTACCTAGACTATCTACTAAAACATGCGGTTTTTCAGCTTCTTTCATATTCTTTAATTGATTTACTCTGTTGAGAGTATTAAGGTAAATAACTCCTTCTATGTCTACATTTTCCACTCCTCGACCAATATTTTGTAGTGACGGCATTTTATCGATACATTCAATTACACTCCAACGATTTTCTTTACTATACTTCAAACTTATCGGAGTAAATTTATATGGACCAAGAGATAACACAAATAAAAAATTTTTAAAAACATAGTTGATCAATAAAACGTCTCTACTGTATCAAATAAAACATCACGTGATTTTTCTCTTATCCTTTTTATTACTTCATCTGCAAGACTACGAACATCTTGATTTGGCTCTGCTTTAATGCTGATAGTGTAATTATTAGTGATGTTCTGAGTTTTATTTTGTTCTTTATTTTCAAATTTACTCCTTCCAAAATCTGCAAATATCTTATCATTATCGCTCTCTGTAAACTTTTTCTCCTCAATAAGGCTTTTGATTCTGAAATTATTCTGATTTCTCTTGGAAAATTCTTTAATTATACTGTTACTTAGCAAAGGATTTCCACTGTTGAGAATATTACTCTTTAGGGGACTATGTACTGCTTTTACTTCAGTTTTTCTTTTTTCAAACTCTTTCAGTGGGCTATTCCCTAATACTTTTCCAAATACACTTTCCCCTATCCATGAAAAAGCTTCTTCTATGGGTTTTATTATCGATTTCCAAAAGCTAGAGAAAAAGTCTTTCACCTTTTGCCAGTTAGTGATAACAAGAGCTGCGCCAGTAACAAGTCCAGCAATTAAAAGCCCTATAGGATTACTCATTACAGCAAGCGTTATTGTTCTTAGTCCTGTTACTACTGCAGGAAAAACTGTAGCTGATAAAAATGAAAATACTCCAAGTAGGTTTGCTTTCAGACCAAAAATCGTACTTCCTAGCAATGTAAATCCGTATCCTAGTCCTACTGCTGCAATTTTTAAACTTATCAAAGCTGCTACAGTACCCATGATCGTCGTGGTTAAAGTTGGATATTTTTCTGCAAAAGAAGCTATATGCTCTGTTATTGTTTTCAAACTTCCAGCTACATAATTCAAGGTAGGTAACATTACTGACCCTAGATTCATGCCAGCTTCAACTATTGCATTTTTAAGTAATTGTAATTTATTAGCTGTAGTGTCTGCACGATTTTTGAATTCTTCTTGCAGAGAGCTTCCGTACTTTTCTGTATTAGCCAGTAACTTTATTGCATCCTCATACTTATTAAAACTTCCAGCTAATAATGCAATATCATCTTGATATTCCTGACCGAAAAGTTTCATCAGGATTGTAGAACGTTCCTGATTATCCATTTTCTTTAGAGTTTGAAAAAAGTGAAGTAGTGCTTCTTCTCCGCTTTCACTGATCCTTTGTACCATTTCTTCCGCGGTTATGCCCATTTCTTCTAGTGCTGCTTTGAATTCTTTTCCTTGACCTTCAGCAGTTTGAAGTTTGCTAAGCAGTGCATTTATAGCAGTTGCAGCTTTTGCTGGTTGTTTACCTAAACTAATAAAAGCATTTACTAAGCTGCTTGTTTGTTCAAACTTTAATCCAAACTGCTTTGCAGTACCACCAACTATTGCTAGAGCTTCAACCATATCTTTTGCTTTAGCAGCAGTGTTATCTGATAAGTGGTTGATTACATTACCAACATGCTCCATTTCACTAACATCAATTCCATAAACGTTAGAAAGTTTAGCTATGGAATCACCTGCTTGCTCTGCAGACATATCAAATGCTGTAGACATTTTTGCTACTGTTTCTGTAAACTTAAAAAGATCTTCTTTCTTGATACCAAGTTGACCACCGCTTGCAGCTATTTGTGCTAATTCTGCGGCTGATAATGGTATTGTTCTTGACATTTCCTTTAACCCTTCAGCAAATTTAGTTACTTCATCTTTTTTATTATCAAACTTTACTACCTTCTTAACATCAGCCATAGCCGATTCAAAATCAACAGCAACTTTAATTGGCGCTGCAAGCGTTAGCCCTAGCCCAATAGTCTCTACAATTTGTGACTTAAAATGTGCTTTACTTGCTAAAAAACTTTGGTGACTACGTATTGCAGACCCAAGCTTACCATACTTACCTTTTAGCACTTCAATAGAAGAACCAAGTTTATATTGATCACTTACTAATGACTTAATATTTCTTCCACTTTTTCTTACTTCTTCATTAAATGAATGCAAAGCATCTCTCTTTTTCAAATATGCTTCTTTTGCTTTTGTTGCAGAAAACTTAGCTTTATCAAACTCAGCTTTTAAAGTTTTGCTTGGTTTCTCTATTGCTTTCATTTGTTTAGCTAAAGATTTTACCTGATCCTCAAAACCTTTCCATGACCTTCTGCTAGTTAAAACATCACTACCCAACTGCTTAAACTTTGATACTGATTTTAAAGATGAATCAAGCTTTCTTATATTCTCACCAAGACGGGTAAGTTGACTACTGCTTCCCTTTATTACAGTATTAAAACTGCCATCAAGTACCGCACCTATTTTTATCGATAATACTGACATTTGAACTCCCTAGCTAATTTGCTCCATAAAATAAACTCACTAATCTCCATATCAAGAATGTGCTCAACTCCACCACCTATGATAGAGCCAAGCACTAGTATTTCTAATCTCAAGTTTTTTGGATAATCGGTGAAAAAAAATCCTTTAATACCTCTTGCACTTTCACATAATCAGCAATATCTAACTCTTCAATCGCTTCTTTTGCAACTGATGTCAAATTGGCAGTCAAAGTTGCTTCCTTACTTAGATCACTACCATTAAGGCGTTCTATTGCTAAATAATCCCTTACTTTTGGACGTCTAATGGTAAGTTCTGAGACAGAAATACCATCAACTGTTATTGGATTATCAAGTTTTACTGTTGTCATACTTTCTCCTAAAAAATAAAATTCTAAAATCTTTTTAAAACTAAACCTAAATACCTAAAACCGTTTGCAGCAAGGCCATTTGATCAACACCATTTATCTTTCTTATCATATTTTCAGCATCGATCTCTATCAGCTCATTGCCACCTATCGTAAGTTTATAATAATGAGCAGCTACAGTGCATTTTAGAGTGGCTTTTTCAGCAGGTTTCCAGCTACCAAAATCAAATTCTTTGAATATGCCTCTAAGGTTGATAATTACTCCTTCAACCTCATTGCTACCACTACCTTGCATTCCTCCACGGAGCGTTAAAGATACTGAGTTTCCATCTATCAAGCCAAAAAGTCTAAATAGTTCTGAATCATACTCAGCGAAAGTAAAGTCTGCTTCAAGTTTCTCCATGCCCATATCAATATTTATTGGAATATCCATACCACCAGCACGATACTCCTCTGTTTTTATGGTAAGTTTTGGTAGCGTAATTTCATCTATTTTTCCTGCATAACCACGGCCATCTACAAATACGTTAAAATTTCTCAGTATTTTGGGTAACACTTCGCTTTCTCCTAACTTATTACACTATTATTTACAAGATGGGATCTGAATATTATTTGCTCAGCTGGATATGGCGGTGTAAACTCAAAATCAAAAGACACTTTTCCGCTTGCAATATTTGCCGGTGTATTGAGTTCGGGAGTTGCATAACATTTTCCACTGATAATCGCTCCTTGTACTTTTAAATTGGCCAAATAAGAATTCACCCCCTCAATCACATCATCTATATAAGTTTTTGTGATATTGCGATCAACTGCCCAGAGATGAGCTCGAAGTAAACTATCGTTAATTAAATCTGCAGTGCGCCTTACTGATAGAAAAGCCCATTTCGAATCGTTTGAACATGTTCTATTTCCCCAAAGCCTATAGCCATTTTGATGAATTATCGTTGTTACTTCATTTTCATTTAAGTGGTTTGCTCTGCAATTTGCATAACCTAAGCTAAAATCAATAGGCCTGCTTGTGCCAACAATACCATTTATCTCTTTATTTGAAGGTGAATGCCAGAAGCCTTGTTCGCTGTCTATTTTAGCTATTAAACCAGCTACAAATGGACTCGATGGCAAGATTTTTTCTTTTCCTTCAATAAATAACTTAATCCATGGGTCAACTACGTAAACTCTTGAGCTGCCTACACTTTTTCTCCATTTTATTGCTTCTTCATCATTAGTATTTGGTCCATCTGCAACAATAATTGCTCTTAATTTTTCTGCTATGGAAATTAAAGCACTCACTACTGGATTTACTCCATCTATTTCAGGTAACTGATGAGTAAACTGAGGTGCAATTAATATTCTTGGAGCAATATGAACTATGCTTTCACTACTGAGGAATGCCTCTATCCCTTGATACTCTCCAGTCTCTTTATCAACACCGCCAATTATATTTTGGATAGTTTCACTTTCTTTGAGCTTTGAATCGCTGTTTTCACTTTCTTTAACTCGAATAACTACTACTGTTGCACCAATCTGGGAAAATATTCCATTTATTGCAGAAGGTAAACTGCCACTCTTTCCGAGCTTTGCTGCTTCCTTTAAGCTTCCTGCAACTAACACTGGTTTATTTAGCGGAAATTTTTGCTCATCTGCTTCAGGTGCAGTACCAATTACACCTATCACTGATGATTTAGCTGTACGTACTGTCTTTGCTCCTGAGGTTACCTCAATAACATTTACGCCATGTAAAAATTCTTCAGCCATTTCTTTGTATTTTTTTCCTGAAATCATCGAGCAAAGTCCTTAGCTCACTTTCGCTTTTGGCTTCTTCAATCTTTCTCTTGGCTAAATCTTCAAGCTCTTCACATTTCATTATTTCTTTTACTGCTTTTTTCACTTTTTCCTCAATTATTCTTGCCATTTCAATAACCGTAATACCACGGACTTTTGCTAAAGGTTCTATAATTTCTTTATCCTTTTCATCTATAGATTCTGGTGCTGCTAGAATGCTTTTTGCGGCTTCCGCTTGAATCTCATAAGATTTAGCTTTTTGGTGAGAATGACCTGCATATTGGTGAGTATGATTATCATAATAGAAACGCATACTATCAAATGCACAAAGCTTCGCATTATCCAGTAACTCCTTTTGTATATCTTCTTTAGTACGCTGAGCAATTTTTCCTCCTTCTGTTAAACAATAGCTTTTTTGCCAATCAAAATCTTCTGGTGCTTCATACCAATCATTTTCAGTTGGCTTGCTTTCAAGTGTTGTTGTTTCTACTTGTTTATCATTTTCAAATCTAATGTAGATAGACATTGTTTGTTACCTCCAAATCTCATACGTGTTAGATAATCCTGGACATTGCCAACCCCTGAGCGTCCTTTCCACATCTACCTCAAGCCCTGTGGTGAGAAAATTGCTACGTATGTTATAAATCCCCCACTGAATAAATTGACCATAGTTGTGTACATAATTTGATGCAAGCATACCTTGACTAACTTGTGTTCTGGAATACAGATAAGATGATGTGTAAAGTAATATTGCAACTGTTTTTCCTGCTGGAATCTCCACATTACCAGATCCGGCTAACTTGCTATCAGAACTCATGTATTGGTAAACATTTTTCCATACTATTTTTGAAATACTTGATTTATTAGAATTAGTGTTATCAGGAGTTCCCACAAATAATCCTGCTCCCCCATACTCCGTACTCGAATACGATGATCCAACAAATTCCATTGTCTTATTTATGTTCACATTGGTTGTATTTTTTACAAATACTACTCCAAGTGCAGCATACGGGTAATAGTATATCTCATCATAACTACCCGAAAAACTTTTTGTGCATAACTCTCCGTAAATAAATGTTCCTTTACTTCCCTCTATAAAACTTAGTTGTCTTGGCCGATAAAAACTAACGTAATCTGTATTGTACGTATGGCTACCTGCTAGTAGTTGTAACATATAGTCAGTTTTTGTTATATCACTACTCCACTTTCCAAGCTCTGTCGTAAAAGTTCCGTGGCCAAAATAATTATTTTTTCTGCCAAGTACACCAAATAAGAAAGGTAATGACCCTGGTTCAACCATGTTGCGCTTTCTTATTTCATTTATAAGAGACACTTTTAACTGTTCATCCCGAGTTTTTACCTCATTAGAGATGTTTTCAATTCGAGTTTCTATTTCTCCTATAATTGATGAGCCAGATGGTACATTATTAACAGCACGAAAATCTTCTACTAAACCTTTAAGACCATCTTTATGACTATTACTAATGCTATTTATTGCTGCAATATTGGCATTCTTTCTCGTATCAAGTAGCGATAAATTTGTTGTTCCTTTTTCATCAATTCTCTTTAATAACTGCTTCTCTGATTCAGAGATCACTGCTAAAGAACTAGCTTTTTTATTATCCAGATCAGTTAAGTGTTTTTTTGCACTATCAAGAAGTTCTTTTAGCTTACCATCTGTCATCTGTACAATTTCAGAAACTGCACTTTTGTCGACTATTGATTCCAATGCTTTAGCAAGATATGCTAATTGATCTGGTGTACTGTTTGCTGCTAAATCCTTAAGCCTCTTTTGTAGTGCATCAATTATCTCTTTTACCTCAGTCATCTGCACAATGTCAGCAATAGCTTTTTTATCTGCTATCAATTCCAGAGATTTTGCAAGATATGCCAGTTGATCAGGTGTGCTGTTTGCTGCTAAATCCTTTATCCTTTGGTATATTGCTTCTTTCATTTCCAAAAATTTAAAAAAGTCTCAAAATTAAACCGCTCAAAATTACTCTTAAGTTGATTATGCTCATCTTCTCTTTCGGTAATATCTTCATCTATTTTCTTAATTGTGGTACGGATACGAACAACATCTTGCACAGCAATGTTTTCTGGATGAGTCAAAGAGTATCCTCTACTTGTTTTATCATCTGACATTCTGCTAAGTGATAATGATTCGTAGATTTTTGACTTTTGGACGATAGACAACCGTTCCACTTAAAACCAATTTTATCCTTGTATCATTACCATTAAAATTTGATAGCACATGAGTTCTCTCTACCAAATTTTCTCCAATTGGTTTTCCTGATGTTAAATTTACTAATTGCCAATCCACGTTTTTTTGTACATATGCTTTAACATCTGCAGTGCCAGGTATCAGCGCATCATATGTTATGGTAATCTTAGTGTTAGCTCCTGCTGTAATGCTTCTTGTAACATAATCTCCGAACTCTGAAAGATTACCCAGAACTAGCTGTAACCCAGGATAGAGAATAGGACTTTTTTCTCGCCCTCCTTTTAGGCTTGCTTTTACCGTTAATTCCCCATTTATTCTTTCACGCAGCGCGAGCGGCAAATTATCAGACAAAAAGTTTTCTCTTCCCTCTTCATCTGTTAAGATAAATTCTACATTGGTATCAAATGCTACTTTTTCGACGTTCGTCAAAACAATTAAATCTGATACATTATTTACAGTAACTTTGCCCAGGTCAACAACATGAGAAACTTCACTAAATTTTGCAGCTAGTAGTCGAAACGTTAAATCTAAATTTTGATGTGGAGTCCAGGTGCTTGCATTGCTAGATGACAGTAATACTCCTACTTGATATGGTTGACTTGTTACCCAACGGCTATTTACTGCATCATACTTGCCAAGCTCTGCTATTTTTACTGCAGTATCTGCATCATCAGTAAGTAGTACTATCGCATACTCCTCTCCTGCATGGCAAAACATTGGTGACCATTCTATACGTGTTGCTGTGCCATCTATCTTTATATCTTTTGGCTCAATATAACTTTCAGCAATGACAGTCTGCGAGGGCATTCCCACTGCTGTTTCTCTAATCTGCACAACAACACGTTTTTTGCCTTTATTTATAAACCATAACTCTAGACCTCCTATGTGTCTGCTCTCATTTAAAGTAAATGTTTGCGCTAAAGGATCAACTCTTCTTGCTGCGATAACTCTTCTTCTCTCTTCTATGGTAATAGTTTTTTTACCAGTGTACGTTGCTTCTCCATAGCTTCCTTTATCACCATAAAACTGTACTAATTTAGTACCTGCTGGAATATTTGCTGGGATTTTTATTTTTCCACTTATTTGTCCTTGATTGTTAACTATTAACATATTTTTATGCTATAGGTTGAATAATTATTCCGTCAAATTTTATCTCTTTAAGCTTCTCACTTGGCTCAAAACCTTCAATTTCAAAATTCTGTACTGCTTCTCTCATAAATTCAGTTTCGTATGAGGTACTTGACAGCAGCTCTGTTGTTTCTTTAACATTAAATACTCTGGTTACTGGACTTTTCCAATTCGTGGTAACCTCTGTCCAGTGGTCAATGTTTTTATTTAGAGTAATTTGTGCCGGAACTGGATCAAAAGCTTGATATGGATTGATCTTTTCTCCTTTAGTCTGTAAAAGCTGCTCCAGTACCGGTTCAAGTTTATAAGGTAAAAGATAAGGTTCTTTACCTCTTTCAACATCAATAATTTCCACATCTATAGGTAAAATTAATTCTTTGTTTACTATTGCTGCAGACTGCGAAATTCCTTGATCACGCATATCATCATCAAAAAACGAATCAACAAATACTCCTTTTTTCGTTGTAGGTTCTCTTGAATTTGCATCATTGCGTAGACGTTCCTCTGCAACCAGCGCATAAAGATCATTTATTCCTTTTTTCATTGCTTCAAGCTCATTCATCGGTACAGCATGAATAGCATTATTCACTATTTTTACCCCTTCGCCTTTTTTCCACGTCTGATGAATGTAGCAGAGCAAAAGTTGTCCAGAGGGCGCTTTAGGCATTGATGGTCTCCAAGGGTGAGCTATACCTTTTATTCTCCTTACCACCCCTTTGCTATCGATAGTAATTAAATCATAGCAGGGCATTTTCCAGGTGTAATCAATCAGAACCAAGCTGTTATCAACTGCTCCTTTTACTTTGCATCCCTGTTCACTTATATCTTCAGGGCTTACATGAGTACGACAGCGGTAGGTTATTTGATAACTACTTCCAGGAGCTGGTTCTTTGCCGGGTAATGACCAATCAATATTTCCTGCGTTTAGTTTATAATCTACACTATTTTCATAAATAACATTACCTTGTTTAATTTGAATAATTTCAAGTACTGCAGAGTCAGGTATTGGATCAACAGCTCCTGAATATGAACCATGAGTAATGGTAATGGTTTTTTGAACAGTTATATCTACTTTTTTAATTTCACTTATTGGAAAATCATTAACTTTAAGTTCCATTACTCTTTGGCTATTTGGCTGAAAAGTATGTGGTTCTGATTCAACTGATTTTATATTCGGATCTTCATCAAAAGAAACACGAATACTGTGAGGAAGTTCAATCTCATAGCCATCAACATGAGCTTTGCCCTCATTAATCACAAATATTTTTTTTCCTCCTTCTCCCTCTTCCTTTTGCAGGAACATTACTTCAAGACCATTTACGACGTAGGAACCATTTGCTTCTTTGTCATAACGAGCAAGAGCAGTAGTTACTATGTTTGCTTGTGGAGGTGGTGAATGTTCTATTAATACTCCATTTTCAATGTTATAGATTGGATAAAACTCTCCTTCAGAAAAACGTGGAGAAAGACCTTCTGCTTGATAACCCCAAATGGTGGAAACTTTAAGCCTTGCAGCTCCTACTTCCTGATAGTTTCTTGTACCAATAGCAGGATCACGAAGGTTTTCATCCTCAAGTTCTGTAATCGTAGATTCTACATAATAAACACCTATGCGAACTGTGGTACTCAGTGGAATAACAAATTCTTCTTTTTCAACTTTTCTAACTGCACCGCGCAGATAGATTTTTCCTCCCTCAAGTGTAGCTTTACCAGTTTTTGCATCTATAATACAATTGCTTCCCGTTATAACATCACCATCACGAAATATTGCATCACCTATGCCTTTAAGCTTAGAGAGAGCATACTCCTGAGTCTCGTTTAATTCTGCAGATTGCAAACCTCTTCCAGCAAGAAATAAGCTTTTTTCGTACTCTTTGTCAGGATTAAAGCGGTTATAATAGCTAGTCAGTGTCATAGTTAAAAAGTCACTACAAATGAAAAAGTTTCCCGGGTTGCAGCTGTTCTGATAAGTGGCACAGTGTGTTCTAAAACTAATAAAATTCCATGGTTTTCTACATCTTTTGGCTCAAAATATCTCTGTCCTCTAGGTAATCCTTCTTTTATTTTAGTGCCAACCATAACCCCAAGCTCTCTGATTACTTGATTTGCTGCATCCGTGAAATCGAAAGTAAATTTAAGGTACAAATTATTGGTTGGTACATTTGAGGACCTAAACCTTCCAGAAGGAGTTACAAGTTCTCCATTCTCATCACCTGTGCAGAAGAGAACCTCATCTGCAGTACGTCTGCCAAGTTCATTCAAGAGCTTTATAGAATTTATAGATTCAGGTGGTGTGCTTTGAGTATATTCTACAGTAACTGCACTATTTGCCGTGATAGAGCTATTTTCCGTAAGTTTTATTACACCAGTACTGCCATTAACTGTATAGTCAATACTTGGCTGATAAGTTGTTTGCCCTGTAAAAACCTTCACATCTTTAATAGGTTGACGATCAAAAATAGGTTGATGATCAAATTTTATTTCACCCTTAACGAAAGTTTTTTCTACTTTGTGGCTACTTCCAGAGCTTGAATCACCTGTTCCCCAAGCAAGATGGATAGATTGCTTTTTGATGCTGGCTGCTATTGCTGCTCTTCCTGACTGTGTGAGTATTGACATTTTCCCCCTATATTATATATGTACGGTGAGTTCAAAATTCGTCCGCAAAAATCAAAATATTTTTTTATATCAGAAAAATTTTTTAGGAGAATAGCTCAGCTCCACAGCTAAACTTTCCAACACCGCGAGCAAATGGTCCGCTAGGAATGTCAAGCCATTTATCTTCTTTTGAACCAGTAGCCATTCCCTTAACCAGCTTCCGTGTTTGTAACAGCTCTTGAACTATACGCTCCATTCTATCTCTTCCTATACTGTGAAACTCCTCAGGTAGTCTATGCCGCTGTTTATACACTCCTGTACTTCCTGTATGGGTAAATGGATGTCCAGAAATTGCTGCTCGTGTAATTGCAGTTATAAGATGCTGCTTTGAATCTTTTTCGTTCATATTTTTTATTCTTAATCTTTCAGTTATGTCCTCTAACAATCCTGTTTCTTCATTTCTTAAATAAGTGCGTAAAGTGCGATCAGCCAAACCGTTTGCTTTAACAATTGCTCCATAAAATAATGCGTTCTGTCTTACAGATTCTCCTATTGATTTAAAAATTGTCGGTTTAGCTGTATCTTCCACAGACCAAAAAGCGTATGAACACCTAACACCATTAACAAGAGCAGATGTACCTCTAATGGCATCACGTGCTTGCTCAACAGTCGATATAGGTTTTTCACTTTTTGGCTTTCTCATATGATGAGCAGTAATTATTGATGCTCCAGTGCTACCTGCTAAATCAGATAATAAAGACATCAAATAATCGCCTACGGCTGGGTCAGTATTTAAATCAGCATGCACGAATGATGCAAGTGGATCAAATACGATTAATTTTAAGTCTTTTATTTTATTAAGTTGTTTTGTTATCGATTCAAATTCAGGAGAAGTCTCTATAACTTTACCTGAAACACTTTTTATGATTGTAAGTGATCCACTAACATTTGGTAATGGTACAATAAAGAGCCTATCCTTATATTTTAATCTCTCGCATTGTGAGTCAAGACGCTCTAAACGACGATGTATTTCACTCATATCATCTTCTGCAGAGAATATTACAACAGATCCATGTTCAGTAACTAAAGGACCAAAACCACATGGCTGATCTTTTCTACTCGCAACTTTCAGTGCTAAATCAAGCAGAAGCATACCTTTGCCAGTATCTCCCATCGCAGCTAGAATAGATGTCACTCCTAAAGGAAATAACCCTTCAACAAGAAACTTTTGCTCCGGTACTGGACCTATAAAACGTTCTACGCTCCATTCTTGAATATTAAGCAATTGCTTAACGATGATTTTTTTCGAGTTATTTTCAATGAATTCAGGAATATTCATCTTTTCTTCTATACCATCAGCTGAATCCCATCCCTTTGGTTTATTCTCCGGTATTTCAAGAAGAGTAAGTGATAAAACACCAAGAAAAGTAAGCTTTTTCACAACTTTCTCAGCATATTGTTTACCTGGTTCATCATTGTCTGGCCAAATAATAACATGCTTGCCCTTAAGTGGTGACCAGTCTGTTTTTTCTATTGGTGCATTTGCTCCTAACATTGCAGTTGTGGCAGTCATACCTTGCTCTATCAGAGCATCTGCACACTTTTCACCTTCAACTAAAATCACCTTATCAGATTTCATAATACCTGAAATATTATATAAAGGCCTGATCTGTGGTGGAGTAAAACTAGACCTTTTTACATCAAAAGGAAGATATCTTTTTCCTGAATCAGTGTTATAACGATAAACTGTAACAATCACTTGATCACTTTCATCGTAATAGTTCCATGATGCCGTTGGTTGCCCCAGAGTGTTATTTTTTTCCGAATAACCAATCCACTTAGCAATATCTTCTATCGTATCAGTAAATTGATTTTTTCCAGTAACAGCAGCCCAAAGATCAAAAATATCTCCTCCTTCTCCGGTAGAAAAATCATGCCATAATCCGGCTTTACTGCCAGTTAACTCCACTATCATACTTTTTCCTTGATTGCCTTTTAGATCACCTACATAGAACTTATCACCACGAAAAGTTCCTCTTGGCAGTAAATAAGAAAGACATGACCTTATATTTGATAGGAGTTGAGTTTTTAACTGTTCTTTCTCCCCTAAGAATTTATAATGTCCATTTCTTTGTGAACAATAAATATCCATACCTACCTGAAGAATTTTTATGTTCTAGCTATAACGTTAGCAGATTTCCAACATCCATTAATCTTATTGATGAATTTTGTTGGTATAGATCTACCGTTTCTAAGTTCATATACTACTTGCAAGATATTTGTACGTTTATTGGGTTGAAATATTACTATTCCAGATGTATAAAAACTTCTTAAAGCGTTAGCACCAACGAGAGCTTGAAATGGATTCTTTTCCAATATAGAGGTAGGTACTTTTTTGGTGTGATTTGTGATGATTATTCCAGCCATAGGATTAATCTTGGAACGTAGTTTTTCTATTGCATGCTGCAGACCATAGTTAACGGAATTATAAGGAGAATCAATCACAACTAAATCAAACTTTTCCTCTACCATATTTTTTATTTTTTCTATACCTTCTTCATTTAAGGTCAAATTCATCTTGTTCGTCACAATTAAGTTTTCTGTTGCTAAATGAGGAAGTTTGTTGAGTTGTTGTATACGTTCTCTAATGTAATCATATTCCATTTCGTTTTGTAGATAGAATATTTTTAGCGGTCTTGTAGGCTTCATGCCAAGAAATGATCTTCCTGCTGCCAGATGTACTAATAGAGAAAGAAGAAAATGACTTTTGCCAATCTTTGGAGTACCACCTATGACCAAAAGACCACCTGGTGTCAAAATTCTTGGGCCTATTATATCTTGTGGCATTGGTGATTTGTCATTTAAGTAATGATTTACAGAAAATGCTTTTCCTTCGTTTTGTTTTTCTTGTAATATGGAACTTCTTTCATCTTTACCGTTCAACCATGTTTCAGCAGAATCTATATTACCTTTAACTAAAGTCCAAAGGTCTATTATATTTCCTTTCTTTTCTTCGATCAGGTTGTACCAATTTCCTGCATTTTCTCCTTCCATTTCAACTATTATCTTATTTCCATTTCTACTGCCAATATAGAATTTATCTTGGTAAGATTTGCCTTCAGGTAACAAATAAGATAAACAATCTTTGATGTTATTAATTAATAATGATTTTATTTTCAAAGCATTTTTAGATGAAAAATCCATAAAATTCTCCTTGTTTATTCCAAATTTGTTCAACATATTTTTTAGACGTTTAAAGTCAAGATTAGCCAGCTCACAAACAGTTTCAAAAGATCGTGAGCGAATCCATTGACAAGCCTCTTTTTTAAGTTTAGGGTTTTTTCCTGCTGCATCCTGAATAGCTCTAGTAATAACAGCAGCCCACAACTTTCCTTCGTCATACTTCAAAATGGTAACCAATCATCTTGAAAACTTTTTTGTAATTCTGGAGTAATAACTGTAGTAATCCTATTCCTATCTCCATACGTATTATTAGTTTCAACGCCTACTTTCGCTGTAAACTCTAAATCGTTGAAATCAGCTATAGAGTTGATTTTTCTAGCAGTAACTGCTTTCTCTGAAGTGTCATTTGCATGAATATTTCTGGATGATTCCAAAATACTACGCAGCATAGAACGTCCAGATTCTCCCCAGATGTCTTCTTCACCTTCTGCTTTGCCATTTTTGATACCTATAATCTGAAAAATCTTGCGTTTTGCATATGGACCTTCAGTGACAGTAAATTCAGTGTTTAAATAGATGCTGCCAGTAGTGTAGTTTTTAGTGAACCAATTTTCATAACCTCCAGGCTTTATTGCCATTTTTACCTTGACTATTGTACCTTTCGGTATTAAACTGCTCTGCAGTTTTGCATTATTAAAATCAGTTAAAAAATCTTGTAGCATACGCTCTCCTATAAGTTGACTTTAAAGTGAAAGTTAGCTATTCCATTAGCTGCCAATGACCATTTATCTTATCGACAAGTTTGTTTGGCACGCGTTCACCATTGCGAAGCTCAAATACTATCTGGCGTGCACTGCTTTCTTCATCATGAGCAAACATCACCATACCAGTACTGTAAAATCCACGTAAAGATCCAGCACCACTTAGGCCTTGAAATGGATCTTCTTCGAGCATCTTTTTCGATAATTTTTTTGTATGATGAGTGAGTACAATACAAGCATCTGGATTGACAGCACTGCGTAGCTTCTCAAGAGTCTTTTGCAGAAAGAACAGCATAGCACTATTATCATTTTCATTTCCATATTCACTGCTAAAGATGTTACGTAATGGATCTATGGCCAAAACATCAGGTTTAAAGCGTTCATTTACAATCTCCTTAATTTCACTTATTTCATCATGATTAAATGATAAGTGCACTTTTGGCGTAATGATTAAGTTGTTAGCAGCTACATTCAAAAGTTCATTATCAAGTTGTTGCAAACGTTCTTTCATATATTCATATTCAATTTCAGTTTGCATGTAGAAGATTTTCAAAGGTCTATTTGGTGTCATACCGAGAAATGATCTACCAGCAGCCATGTGGACAAGCCAAGAGATCAAAAAGTCGCTTTTGCCAATCTTAGGAGGGCCACCAAATACTAACAAACCTCTTTTAGTTAGAATTCTTGGTGAGATTATATCCTCTGGTATTGGCGATCGATCGTCCAAGTATTCTTTCACACTGAAAAAAGGAATTTTTTGACCAATAGTTAAAAAGTTTTGTAGCATATAATAACCTCCTATATGTTGGGCGTGACAGGTTGAATTGCAAAAGCTTTAGTTTTAATTTTTGTAAGAAGTTTTTCTAGATGCGGTTCTTCAACCATATTAAGGCAACCACTTCGATCTTTAGCAGGATATCCCCAAGAATTAATCGTCTGACAGACAAATGAACGAATTTCTGTACCATCATCTTTCTTGATTCCAACCATGCTAATTACTTCATCAACAATGCCAGGAATTTCACTTGCGGTTTTAGCACCTTCACATTGAGGTAGCCAAGTCGAGCGATTGAAATCATCAAGGTATTGCCCAAGAGTTCCAACTATAATGATGTCTTTATTTGGAATATGTTGAAACTGATTGAGCCAAGCCATCATCTCTTGAGCAAGTAACCCGTAAGCAGCTCTCATATCTTGTTTTCCTGATCTTTCAGAAAAAGCTTCAGGTTGCATTTTTGACCATAAAAGACATAAACGCGAGGCTACTGTAATACTATCGATAAAAACACATCGATACTTGAAAAACTCCGAAGCAAGCTCTTTGTATTTACTGGATACATGCTCATAGTGTCTTTGGCTATATGCTGAGTCAGATTTTAACGCAGGATTAGGACCACCTATGAGACATGCAATATCTCTTGCCTCATTCCAAGTACGAATACTTACAGAATCCCCTTGCCAATCTTGAACAGCAAGTAAACCTGCCTCAAAATCAAGACAAAGTGTTGGTTCATTTATGGTCTTTAAGAGACTAGTTTTACCTATACCATAAGGACCAAAGATGACCATTTTTATACCTGTTTGAACTTTTAGCCGTTCATTGCTGTTCATTATTTTCATTTTTCTCCCAGTACCTAAATATATATGTACGATGACCTAGGCAATTCGTCCGCAATTTGCAAAAAAAAAATTTTTGAGCAAATATAATCGAGAGCTTATAACTTCTCTAAAACTGAGAATTTATTGCGTATTCGTTCTAGTGTGCGATAGATAGTTGTCTTTGGTATTTTGGTTATTACAGAAACTTCAGTAATAGTAAATACCTTAAGTAATTGACATAAATTACTATCTTTTTCAGACAAAGTTGAAATTATATTATTTATGTCAGTGCGAATTATCGCTTCGATTTCCGAGTTCCTATGATCTGGAATATCGTCGTTTATATCATCAAAAGTTATATTACGTTTTAGACATAACTGATTGCGTAACATATTGCGAGCACAATAATTAGCTAATCTAGCAACGAAAGTACTAAAACTACTTCTTTTCTCATCGTGCCGGTTAAGATATTGCCAAACCTGACAAAAAAGCTCTTGTTCTATATCTTCGAGACTTTCGTTAATAAAACAGCTTTTGGATTTAAGGCGCGAAGCTTGAAATCTCACATGTTTAACAATTGTAGAATCGATTCCTTGATAAGAATTCTTCATAAAAACTCCAAAAGTTTCATGAATAGAGATTTTTACCAAGATCTTGTATGACTAATTTATTATAAAAAAGTAGTAATAATTTTTTTATCTAAAAGAATAAAATCTTTAAAAGTTAAAATAAGATTTAAACGTTTTGATACACTACTGAAGCTACTTTTTCATAGGTAAAAAACTACCAATTTCGTACCTAATTTCTGAATTACTAATTAGTATTTCAGAAAGCAGTAATCGTTAAGTTATTGATAATATTGTCTTTTTTATGTTCTATTCCTAAAAGCCGTTTCTAAAGTTAAGTGGCTAAAATCGGCCAGTAAAGAGGGTTTACGGATTACTGAAGTCTTATATATATTATATATATATTTAAATACAGGTAAAATATAATATATGATAATATAATAATATAAATATTGGCGTAATATAAGTTATGTAAAATAGTTATTAAGATAAGTAAAAACTCAAATGGCAGGATATGAAATTTTTTTTAATTTTTTTTCAAAATTGCGGACGAATTTGCGAGTCATCGTACATATATATTATACAGGGCATTGAACTTTAATTACACAAAGGAGTTTTTGTACGTCAATCTTAACGCTAGATCTCGGCAAGCAAACAGGCTGGGCAATTCTAACAGATGGAATAATTGAAAGTGGGAGCAAAAGCTTTCATGGTAGTCGTTTCAGCGGAGGTGGAATGTGTTTCTTAAACTTTTGCAATTGGCTCAATTCTTTGAAAGACATTTCTGCAGTGTACTTTGAGGAGGTGAGAAGACATTTAGGAACTGATGCAGCCCATTGCTACGGTGGGTTTCTTGCAGTGCTGTCTGCTTGGTGTGAAGAGAACAATATTCCCTACCAAGGTGTTAATGTTAAAACTATAAAACGCTTTATAGCAGGCAAAGGCAATGCAAGTAAGAGTGAAGTTATTGAAGCGATACGTGAAAAAAGTTTTTCACCTAGAGATGATAATGAGGCCGATGCTTTGGCATTAATGTTCTATATTAGTAAAGATATTAATAAGACGAAAAATCCATAAAAAGTGGGTCCTTTCAGCCATACTGGCGGATTTGGTGGGTTTGACCCCAGGCCTTCTCTAGCGTCAGATATATTTTGAATATTAACTTTTTAATTATTAAGATATGAATTTAGCAATCCACTACTATCCTACTCGAAACCTAGTTGAATATGAGCGTAACCCACGTAAAAATGACGATGTGGTCAACAGAATGTGTGCTTCTATTCGAGAATTTGGCTTTCGTATACCAATAGTTGCAAAAAGTGATGGCACTGTGGTTGATGGTCATTTAAGACTTAAAGCAGCAAGAAAACTTGGTATGGAAAGTATTCCAGTGGTCTTAAGTGATAATCTAAATGAACCACAAACCAAAGCTTTTCGATTACTGGCAAATCAATCAGCTAATTGGGCAAAGTGGGATGATGATCTTTTGAGAGTGGAAATTCAAGAATTAGAAGATTTGCAGTTTGACCTTAAAATGACTGGATTTGAATTAGAAAAAGTTCAACATTTCCTTGATGATTTAGATAGTGAAAAAGAAGATTTTTCTGACTTGGTTGGTGATGAAAAAAGGGTAGAAATAACAAAACCAGGGGATTTATGGATTTTAGGTGATCATAGAATCTATTGTGGTGATAGCTCTGTAGTTGAATCATATAAAGCGCTGTTAGATGATAAAATGGCAGACATTACTGTTTGTGATCCTCCATATAATGTTGATTATGGTGGTAGCCAAGATAAAAAAATATTAAACGATAATCAAGGTGAAAAGTACGAACTTTTTCTCTACGATATCTGTTCCCATATTTTAGCATATACGAAAGGTGCAATTTACATTTGCATATCATCATCAGAGTTTTCAACGTTGCAAAAAGCATTTGAAGAGGCAGGAGGAAAATGGTCAACATTTATCATTTGGGCAAAGAATCACTTTACGCTAGGCAGATCAGATTATCAAAGACAATACGAAGCAATGCTCTATGGATGGAAAAGCGGCAATAAACGTGAGTGGCATGGAGGTAGAAATCAAAGTGATCTATGGTTTTATGATAAGCCAATACATAACTCACTGCACCCAACAATGAAGCCAGTAGAGCTAATGGAGAGAGCAATAGTAAACAGCAGTAGACCAGGAGATATAGTACTTGATCCATTTAGTGGTTCTGGTAGCACATTGATTGCATGTGAGAGAACAGGAAGAATTTGCAGAACAATAGAGCTAGATTCAAAGTTTGTAGATGTAACGATAAAACGTTGGCAAGTATACACGGGAAGAGATGCCATTTTAGCCGGTACTGGTAAAACCTTTTCAGAGACTCAAGAAGAAAATTCGTAAAAAATAGGCAAAAAAGAGAGAAGAAAAAAAAAGTGAAAAAAATAACACAAACAGAATGGGCAAGAGAGATAGGAGTATCAAAGCAATATGTCTGTTATTTAGTAAAGAAAGGGATAGTTGAGTTGGAGGATGGTTTGATCAATAGAGAACAAGCAAATGAAGCAGTAGCGGCAATAAGAGATCCAAGTCAGCCACTGAGGAGGAAAAATCCAGAAAACGAAAATACAAGTAACCTTTCCACGATGTTGCTAAAAACTCGAATAAAAAATGAAATGGAACGAGGTAAACTTCTTGAGGCGAAAGCTAAGGCTGAGATTGGTGAACTTGTAGCAGTAGAGGAAGTAAAGCGCGATGCATTTAATGTAGCAAGAGTTGTCCGTAATAATTTGCTTAATATTCCAAATAGAGTTTCAGCACTGCTTGCATCACTGAGTGACACTGAAAAGATTCATATGGCGCTAACCGAAGAGATTACAAACTCATTACAAGAATTATCTAATATTAAGTTTTAAATAATGTCTGCTAACTTAAGTTTAGAATTAATAAAGTGTCTTATTAATCAACCAGGAGTGGATGTAAATGTTAGAGGATTAAATGGAAAGACACCACTACATTGTGCTATAGAATTTGATGAATTAAGCATGGTGGATTTGTTACTCACGAAGAAGAATATTAATCCTTTTGTGGAAGATAATGAAGGTAAAACATCTCTTGATTACGCCAAAGAAGGGAAAAAAGCAGAAATATTACAAGCGCTAATTAATAACAAGTACGGGTCAGAACAAGATAGTTTACTTCATTTAGCTGCAATGATAGGTGAAGTTAATGCAGTTAGATATTTGATAGGAAAAGGTATTGACGTTAATGTACGAAATGCTTTGCATCATACGCCATTACATCTAGCAGCAGGGATAGGAAATGGAAATGTTGTCAAAATTTTAGTAAAAGAAGGAAAAGCTGAAATCGAGGTTTTTGATGCACGAAATCAGACACCAATGCACTATGCAGTTAATAACAAAAAGTTAGAGATAGTAAAGTTACTGCTGAAACTTGGAGCAGATGTAAATAGTGCACGCATGGGACAAAACTCAATGAAATTGTCGCCTGTGCATATAGCTGTAAGTAATACTAATTACGATGAAAGAGACTTATGTCTTGATATTCTCAAATGCTTAATAAGGGAGCCTAATGCTCAAGTCAATTTACAAGATTACGAAAATAAAACGCCACTACATTACGCTGAAAGACTTAAAACAATAGAAGTTTTACTAACGCGAGAAGATATAGACCCTCTGGTAAAAGACGATAGCGGCAAGACACCATTTGATTACGCTAAACCTGAGATAAAGAAGGCTTTGATGAGTAATAAATACGGTTCTGAAAAGAATAGTCTACTCCATTTAGCTGCACAAAGAGGAGAAATTGAGATTGTAGATGCAATTTTAAAAGAAGAAATTGATATTGATATTTCAAATAATAAAGGTCTATCACCGATTTACCTTGCTGCAGAAAAAAGGCATTTACATGTAGTAAAGTTATTGCTGAAAAAAGGAGCAAACTATACACCTGTTCTGCACTTAGCAATCAAGTCAAATAATTTAGAATTGCTAAAAACTTTATTTAAAGAAAAGAGCATCAAATTACCAGACGAAATAGGCAAGTCTGTACCAGTTTATTATAGGTGTATAGAACATAGAGATGCAAAAGTAAGAAAATACACCAATGTGATCTGTGTTTTTACCTCAGTAAGTGCAGTAGCAATAGCGGTATGTATAGGGTTAACAGCAACAACAATAAGCAGTGCAATCATTTTTGCAACAATAACAGGGATATTTGCGCTTATTATAGCAATAATGATAAGTGAGATGAGCAAAAGATATATAGAAAACGAATTTCAGAAAAAGATGTTTATGGAATTGGAGGAGTGTGGAGGAATAAACTCTACTGTTAACAATATTGAGATAGAACCAATTATGAGTAGATGCAGACAATGATATACGCTAGAGCTTTTTCTGAAGGTTTAAGACCAGATCCAGAGCTTAAAGTATCAGAGTGGGCGAATGAGTATCGAGTTTTAGCGCCAACTGCAGCATCAGAGCCAGGAAAGTGGAGAACGGAAAGAACTCCTTATTTAAAAGAAATAATGGATTCACTATCTCCTTCTTCACAGGCTGAAAAAGTAGTATTTATGAAGGGAGCGCAGATTGGAGGAACAGAAGCAGGCAACAATTGGATTGGCTATATCATCGATCAAACACCAGGACCAATGCTAGTAGTACAGCCAACAGTTGAAATGGGAAAGCGTTGGTCAAAAGGAAGATTTGCGCCACTGATTGAAAGTACACCATGTTTAAAAAGTAAAGTAAAAGACCCAAGATCAAGAGATTCAGGCAATACTGTACAAAGTAAGGAGTTTCCAGGTGGAATTGTAGTAATAACCGGAGCAAACAGCAGTGTGGGACTTCGCTCTATGCCAGTAAAGTATCTCTTTCTTGATGAAATAGATGCATATCCAGGAGATTCAGGAGGTGAAGGAGATCCAGTACTGCTCAGTATTGTACGAACTAATACATTTGCACGGCGAAAGATTTTTTTAGTATCAACACCAACGATTCATGGAATAAGCAGAATTGAGAAAGAATTTGAAGCAACAGATAAGCAGTACTTTTTTGTACCATGTCCATATTGTAATTACTATCAAGTTCTGAAATGGTCACAAATAAAATGGAAAAACAACGACTCAAGAACAGCACATTATGTCTGCACTGAATGTAGCGGCAAAATAGAAAATCATCAAAAGACAGAGATGCTTGAGCGTGGAGAATGGAGACCTACTAATAGAGTAAAAGGTGAGAAAAAAGGATTTCATCTTTCAAGTCTTTATAGTCCAGTTGGGTGGTATAGCTGGACTCAAGCAGTAGAAGATTTTCTCCATGCAAAAGAGAGTGAACAATTACTGAAAGTTTGGATAAATACCACTTTAGGAGAAACTTGGGTAGATAAAGGAGAAGTACCAGACTGGAAGCAATTATTTAACAGGAGAGAATTTTTTCCCGTAGGCACAGTACCTAGGAGAGAAGTGGTGCTTACTGCAGGAGTAGATGTCCAAAAAGATCGTTTAGAAGTAGAAGTTGTAGCATGGGGAAAAAGCCGTGAAAGTTGGTCCATAGACTACCAGGTATTTGAAGGTGATACTGGAGGAGGAGAAGTATGGGGAAAACTCTCTGAGCTGTTAAATCATCATTTTATCGGTGAAAATGGTCTTGAATACATGATAAGCATGATGGCGGTTGATGCTGGGTATGCGACACAAGAAGTATACAATTGGGTAAGAGGTCATCAAGGCTCTGGAAGAGTAATGGCAGTGAAAGGTGTAAATAAAGCCCTAGTACCACTTAGCAGCCCAAGTAGAGTAGATATAACAGTTGGTGGTCAAAAGCTGAAAAGAGGAATAAAGCTATGGCCAGTAGGAGTATCGATATTAAAGTCAGAGCTTTTTCAATTACTTAATGTTTTAAAAGAAGGTGAAGAAGCTCCAGCAGGATATTGTCATTTTCCGGAGTATGCACCTGAATATTTTAAGCAGCTAACGGCAGAGCAATTAGTCAGCAAAGTGGTGAAAGGATACACCAAACAAGAGTGGCAAAAGGTAAGAGAAAGAAATGAAGTACTAGATTGCCGAATTTATGCAAGAGCAGCATCGATAGCACTGGGAATAGACAGATGGCCAGAGAGTAAATGGAATAGTTTAAGTGAAAAACCGGAAAGTAAAAAATCAAAGAAAATAGTCAAAAGCAAATGGATCAGCAAGTAATAAATGTATAACGAAGATTATTTAATTCAAGTCGAAGAAGCGATAAAGAAACTACAAAACGGAGAGCGAGTAGTATCAATTGCATATGGTGACCATGTTGTAAGATATGCTGAAGTAGATATAAATGATTTACTAAGCTTAAGACAACGAATTAAAGCTGAGCTAAAGATTGCTGGAGTGGAGCCAAAGAGGAAAATTGTTTTTTCAACAAATAAAGGGGTTGACAAAATTATGTAAAAATGTTACAGTTTAGAGTTGATATCTTACAGTGAATAATATGGATCAAAGTCAAGGAAGGCTTAATGTTAATGTAAATTTTGAGGGGGAATTTGCTCAGTATCTTACAGAAATGGCAAAAGTTCAAAATAGAACTATTGAAGAAATTGTAAAAGATCTAGTAGAAGAAGAACTTGAGGTAAGTAAACTATCTGAAGGTGACGAAATGGATGAAGGAGAAATAGCTCTACTTGAACTTGCTGCTAAACGTAATGTTCCTGGAGCAAAAATAATTAGACATGAAGATATCAAGTGGGAATAATTTACCAAATTGGTTATTTAGAAGGTGTAGATACCGAAGATCTTCCTTCTCTTCCGAAAACAATACGGTTAAGGGTGCAAAAAGCTATAGAAAAACGTCTCACAATTATTCCTGATAAAGTAGGTGAGGCTTTATCGCATAAATGGGTAGGCTACTTTAGGTTGCGTGTTGGCGATTATCGAGTCATATACTTAATAGATAACTCAGAGCACATGGTCAAAATTGCAGCAATAGGACATCGAAAAGAAATTTATAAACGTAGTCCAGAGTAATGACTCTCTACATACAATCTGTTGACCAAATTCTCTAGCAACTTGCTATAATTTTTCAATGTCAAATTGTGCAACAACTTGTTGCATAATCAAAGAGGCAAAATGTTATTAAAATCATTCAAACAACTATTTAACAAACCAAAGATAAAAAGCTCAGCCTGGGATGCTGCAGGCTCAGGAAGAAGATTTTTTCACTTTCAACCAGAGTTAGGAAGTATAAACAATTTGCTGTCTCAAAACCTTGAAACTTTACGTAGTAGATCACGTGATATGGTGAGAAAAAATCCATATGCAGCAAATATTATTGATACAATAGTAAGTAACTCTATTGGAACAGGAATAAAACCGCAATCAAAAGCAAGGGATGGAGAATTTCGAAAGAAAGTACAAGAATTATGGCTAAGATGGACAGATGAAGCAGATAGTAACGGAGTAAGTGATTTTTATGGATTACAAGCTCTAGTATGCAGAAGTATGATAGAGGGAGGAGAATGTTTTATACGTTTAAGAACGAGAAAGCTAGAGGATAGATTTTCTGTACCATTACAACTGCAAGTACTTGAGTCTGAACATTTAGAAAATAAAACAAATAAAACTTTAGCAAATGGTAATGTAATAAGAAACGGGATTGAGTTCAATAGACTTGGGCAAAGAGAAGCATATTACTTATTTAGAGAACATCCAGGAGAAGGCTCATTTGGAGAATCAGTGAGAGTACCAGCAAACGATGTTTTACATATCTATAGACCACTAAGACCTGGGCAAATTAGAGGAGAGCCATGGCTTTCTAATATACTGCTAAAGCTTTATGAACTTGATCAATACGATGATGCAGAATTAGTGAGAAAAAAGACAGCAGCAATGTTTGCTGGATTTATTACGAGACTCGATCCAGAAGCAAATATCATGGGAGAAGGTGAAAGTAATGAGCAAGGAGTAGCACTATCTGGCCTGGAACCTGGAACAATGCAGCTTTTAGACCCAGGAGAGGACATAAAATTTTCAGAGCCATCAGATGTTGGAGGAAGTTATGAAGCATTCATGAGACAGCAACTGAGGGCAATAGCAATAGGTACAGGAATAACATATGAGCAGCTAACAGGAGATTTAACAGGTGTTAATTACTCATCAATCAGAGCTGGATTAATAGAGTTTCGTCGTCGATGCGCTATGCTGCAACACAACATTATAGTATTTCAGTTTTGCAGGCCAGTATGGAGTAGATGGCTAGAGTTAGCAGTACTTTGTGGAGAACTGAGTATAGATGAAAAAGTAGTAAAAGCAGCGAAAGAAGAAGTAAGATGGATACCACAGGGATTTGATTGGGTGGATCCTTTAAAAGACCAGCAAGCACAACAAATGGCAGTAAGAAATGGATTTAAGAGTCGATCAGAAGTGGTTTCAGAGCTAGGTTATGATGTAGAAGAAATAGACCAAGAAATTGCAGAAGATCAAAGACGTGCTAGTTCCTTGGGTTTAAGTTTTGATTCCGACGTTACTACTAATCAAGAGATAATATGAAAAACCAAGCGATATGGCTAAACAAATGTGTAATGGTAGAACCAAGGAGTTTTGAATTACTGTCACTACAAACAGGAAAGCAGCCTATCTTTAAAAATATAAAACATGCGGTAAGAAATAGTGAAAGAGGAATAATACCAATACATGGAATCTTGACGAAAAAGTCAGAAGTTTTTGATGATGTATTGGGGATGACATCGTATGAGAAGATAAGTGAAGAGATAGAAGAAGCTTTAATAGATAAAGAAGTAGAAACAATAATTTTGGACATAGACAGCCCCGGAGGAGAAGTAAACGGTTTATTCGACCTTTCCGACTTTATTTACCAAGCAAGGAGAAAAAAGAGGATTGTGGCAATAGCAAATGATGATGCGTATTCTGCGGCGTATGCAATTGCATCAAGTGCTGAAAAAGTATTGGTAACTAGAACTTCAGGAGTTGGAAGCATAGGAGTAATAGCAAGTCATATAGATCAAAGTGGGTTTGATGAAAAACAGGGAATAAAATATACGACAGTATTTGCAGGAAGTAGAAAAAATGATTTAAATCCACATGAGCCAATAACTTCTGAGAGTTTAGAAAGCCTAAAAAGCGAAGTGAATCGTTTATATGGAATGCTGGTTGAGCTAATAGCACGCAATAGAAACCTTTCTGTAGAGGCAATAGAAACCTTTCTGTAGAGGCAATAAAATCAACAGAAGCAGGGCTATATTTTGGCGAGAAAGCAGTAGAAATAGGTCTTGCAGATGGAATTACAATTCTTTCAGAGTTTAAATCTATTAATAAAAAAGGGGATATTACTATGAATGAAAAAACTACAAATGACCTAGAAACTGACAATTTAACTAAGTATCGTACTGAAGTTCTTGAATTAATACGTTTATGTAACTTATCACGAATGCCAGAAAAGATAGGAGAATTTATAGAGCAAGGCGTAAGTGTTGAGCAAGCACGGGAAGTTTTAATGGAGTTACTTGCAGAGCGAACGAAAAAGACAGAGATACTGAGTGCAATACCGCGGAATTCGCAGGAAGATTTGATGACACAGGTAGCGAAAAGTCGGTGCATTTAAATTTTATAACCGCCATATATAGTGCTCTGCGGTAAATAAGTGTCCAAAATGCGCCATAATGGCTAATTATAAGGTAATAACACGCGGTGTATAGCAGTTATAAACACGGCGGTAAAAAATAAAAAAAAGGAGAGAAAAAGACATGATAAGTATAACTGAAGGAAATAATTTAGGCGATCTTCTGAAATATGAAGTGTCCAACCTATATTCAAGAGACCAAATAACAGTAGCTAAAGGTCAAAATCTTAAGCTTGGTGCAGTAGTTGCCAAAAAGACGGAAGATGGTTTTATTAGAGTACTTAATTCCACTGGAACAGATGGCACACAAACAGCAATAGGTGTAATAACAAGTGATGTAAACGCAACAGAAAACACCAAAGCAGTAATCATTACACGTATAGCAATGCTAGCAGATCATGCAGTTGTGTGGCCAGCAAATATCACTGAAGAGCAGAAAAATGCAGCAATAAAGCAACTTGAAGGACGAGGGATCATTATCCGCAAGGGAGTGTAACTTAAATTAATAAGGGGGAAAAAGAATGCAAAATCCATTTACAAATACAGCATTTAGCATGACGGCACTAACAAATGCGATAAATATATTGCCGATAAATTATGGACGTGTTGAAAATTTAAACTTGTTTCCAAATAGGTCAGTAAGATTTAGACATATCACCATAGAAGAACATAATGGAGTTTTAAGCCTGTTGCCAACACAAGTTCCAGGAGCACCAGCAACAGTAGGAAAAAGAGGAAAAAGAAAGGTAAGAACGTTTACGATTCCACATATTCCACATGATGATGTAGTGTTACCAGAGGAAGTACAGGGAATAAGGGCATTTGGATCAGAGAGTGAACTTAAAGCGCTGGCAGATGTAGTAACGGATCATTTGCAGCTAATGAGAAACAAACATGCAATAACGTTGGAGCATTTGAGAATGGGAGCGCTGAAAGGAATAATTTTAGATGCTGATGGGTCAGAATTATTAAATCTGTACAACGAATTTGAAATAACACCAAAAGTAGTAAATTTTGCACTGGGAACAGCAACAACAGATGTAAAACGTAAGTGTCTGGAAGTATTGCGGCACATAGAAGATAATCTAAGTGGTGAATATATGACCGGAATTCATGCCTTGGTAAGTCCTGAGTTTTTTGATGCACTCACTTCTCATGCTAAAGTAAAAGAAGCATATGAAAGATGGCAAGAAGGAGCAGCGCTAAGGAATGATATGAGATCAGGATTTACGTTTTGTGGAATCACGTTTGAGGAATATAGAGGGCAAGCAACTGATCCTGAAGGAACCGTAAGAAGGTTTATAGAAAGAGATACAGGGCACTGTTTTCCAGTAGGAACAGCGAGCACATTTACAACATATTTTGCACCAGCAGATTTTAATGAAACGGTAAACACACTAGGACAACCGCTTTATGCAAAACAAGAGCCAAGAAGATTTGATAGAGGGACCGATTTACATACGCAGTCAAATCCTCTGCCAATGTGCCATCGTCCGGCCGTTTTAGCGAAAATAGTAACAACATAGTAGGGTCCCCACATAGAAAACTCTATTTATGACCTTAAAAATATACCATAAAAATATAAGATATGCAATATGTTTAAAATAATATGTAAAGACTTTTAGAAAAAATGGTATGCAGAAAAATATAAAGAGATTATTTAAAGATTGTTTTGCCCATTTAGGAGAGTTAGCTTTGTATGAGTCGAAAAATAAGGCGTACATGGTACAAGTATTAAAGCAAGAGCCAGATAAATTATACGAGATTGGTGAAGGGCAATTTGTAGGAGAAACTTTAGTGTTGGAAGTAAGTGCGTTTGATGTACTGCAGCCAATTGTAGGAGATATTTTTGTTATAGGTGACCGTAAATATAAAGTATATTCTCCACCGCTGCAAGATAATTCAGGAATGGTATGGAAAATTCGAGCGTCAGGAGTATAAATGCGTATTAACACCGGTAGTATTATACAAAGTATAGATGCTGAAAGGAAAAAAGTGGAAAAAGCGACAGTGAGTGCATTAAACAAAACAGCAATATGGCTAAAATCAAAAGCAGCTAAGGAAATCAGTGAGGAAAAGAAGGTAAAATTAAGTTTGATAAGAAAGAGATTAAGAATTTTTAAGGCGAAAACTAGCAGATTAGAAGTGTTAATTAGAGCAAATCTCTATGACATTAAAGCATCGGCAATTGGCAAAATACAAAAAACAAGAAGAGGATCGAAAGTAGGAAAGCATGAGTTTATAGGAGGATTTGCAGCAGTTATGCCAAAAGGAAATAGCGGTATGTTTAAACGTGAAGGAAGGGCAGCATTGCCAATAAAGGAAGTTAAGTTGCCACTCGAACCTGAGGCTTCAAGGATAATAGGGAATCTTGTTAATTATGAGGTTGAGAAAGTATTTACAAAATTTTTTGAACGTGAATTAAGTTATATTACAGGAAGTGTATGAATTTTAAAGATTTGCATAACGCAATTTGCACCACACTGAAGAAAGAAATACCAGCAATACAGACATGTGAAATTTATCCATCGATAAGAAAGGAATTAGTAGCGCCAGCGGTGTTTGTGGAACTTAGCGGATTTGAAAAAGGACATGATCCTGGAACAGAAGAATTAGCGCTGAAAGCAAGATTTGAAGCGAGGATTGTGATTGATAGCACAATAGAAAATGCAGCTATTATTGTCAGGTCATTAGCAGCAGAAGTAGCAAAAGTAGTAGATAAAAATACTTGGAACGTAAAAAATGTTTCACCAGGAGAATTTATCTCTGCAGAAGTTGACGAATTTAGACCTGAATTAGATGCATATCTTGTGTGGATGGTAGAATGGGTGCATACAATACACGTAGGGCGATCTATTTGGAAAGAAGGAAAATTTATGCCACACAAAATAGAAATCGGTGAAATAAATGTTAGAGAATAATTTTGCGATTGCAGAATTACAGAGGAAATTAGCCAATATTGTCCGTATAGGAGTTGTAAAAGAAATAGATTGTGAAAAAGCAAAAGTAAGAGTGAAAATAGGAGAATTTTTAACAGATTATTTACCATGGATAACAAGCAAAGCAGGAAAAGATAGAAATTGGTCTCCACCAGATATCGATGAACAAGTAATGGTATTTTCTCCTCTTGGTGAACTATCATTAGGAGTGGTATTAGGAGGAATATATCAGGAAAAATACTCTGCACCAGAGGATAAAAAAGAAATAAATAGTGTGAAGTTTCAGGATGGAACAAGATTGTTATATGATAAAGAGAAGCATCATTTAGAGATTGAAGTAGTAGACAAAATAACACTGAAAGCTGGGGAATCGAGCATAGAGATGACGAAGAGCGAAATAAAACTGAAAGCAGATAGAATAAACCTTAATTAAATGAATAAATCGGTTGTACGAGTAGGAGATTATTGTGGAGAAGCAACACCACACTTTTGCATTAGCGGCAGTAATAATGTTTTTGTAAATGATTTCCCAGTCTGTAGGAAAGGAGACAATTTTAACGAAGGAAAAGTAATGATTCAAGGATCAAAAACAGTGTTTGCAAATGGTCATGGTGTAGGAAGAGTAGGGGATTCAGTATCTTGTGGGTTAAAAGTAATAAAAGGCAGTAAAAGCGTCTTTGCAAAATAGAAATGAAGGGTATGGATGGTAAAACAGGAAAAGCGTTAGAAGGAATAGAGCACTTAAAGCAATCAATAATTGATATACTTACGACTCCTATAGGATCACGAATTATGATGAGGAATTACGGGTCTAGGCTATTTGAATTATTGGATAAGCCAGTTAATCGTGATTTAACACTAGAAATTTACGCAGCAACTGCAGAAGCTTTGGAAAAATGGGAAAAAAGGTTTAAATTAGAAAAAGTAAAAATGACAGAAGTAAAAGAGGGAAAAGTAACGCTTGACCTGGAAGGGTTGTACGTACCAATGGGGAAAAAGATTCGCTTCGATGAGGTTGTAGTATAAAGATGCAGCAGACTAACATTATTGAGCCACTGAACTTCGAAGAAATCTTTTCACGTATGAAAGAAGAATTGATAAGTCGAGATGAAAGTTTTACGGCATTAGTAGAAAGTGACTCAGCGATGAAGGTATTAGAAGTAGCAGCCTGGAGAGAGCTTTTGCTGAGACAAAGGATAAACGAAGCAGTAAAGAGTAATTTACTTAAGTTTGCGATAGGAGAAGATCTTGATAATTTAGCTGAATTTTATGGAGTGGAGAGGCAGAAAGAAGAAGATGACGAACGTTTTAGAAAAATAATTAAAGCAAAGATAATAGGCTGGAGCACGGGAGGAAGTAAAGAACACTATCGATATCATGCACTGTCAGCAGATAGTAGAGTAAAGGATGCATTAGTAGAATCACCTATACCAGGGAAAGTACAAGTTTCAATCTTATCCACAGAATTATCCACACTGCAAGAAGAATTACTAGAAATTGTCAAAAATCAGCTAAACAGGGAGGATGTGAGGATTTTAACAGATACAGTTGAAGTGGTAAGTTGCAATATGATAGAAATAGATATCCAAAGTAAAATTAGCATTAAAAGACCAGATATTATTGAAACGGTGAAGAAGAAATTTATCGAAAAATTTGGAACAACGAAAAGATTAGGATGGAAGGTAACAAGATCATGGATAATAGCCAATTTGTTTATGGAAGGAGTAGAAAACGTGGAATTAATAGAGCCAAGAGAAGACATAGTTGTGAAAGGAAATGAGTGCGCTTTCTTAAAAAGTTTAAATGTTGAGTTAAATTAATGCTATTACCGCCAAACGCAACAAAAAAGGAAAAAGCGCTGGTTGATGCAATAGATTACAAAGTAGATCCTGGTTGTATCAGAGGGTTTAAATTTAGCCAAGGGGAAAAAGTGTTGCCATGGATAATAGAGGAATATGGGCTAGGAGAAATCCTACATTGGGTAAAAGACAAAAGAAAGGCGATAAAAAAAGGGATAAAATTTCAGCGTTTAAGAGGAACACCTGCTTCACTGAAAATAGCACTAAAATGGGCAAATATAGAAGATATTACAATTATCGAAGAACCATCTGGCAAGCACTTCTTTGAACTGCAGATAGGGATAAAAGATGTTCCGAATGACTTCTTCGTTGATGCAGTAGTAGAACTAGCAAAACTATCATTGCCTGCAAGATCGAGGCTAATGAGGATTTTTAACGATTATTACAACATTAGCAGGTTCATATTGGATGAGAGTTTTTTCGGAAGTTTATTATCGGATTATTCCGGGGTAAAAATAGAAAAAGATGGGCCAGTTTTATCATTTGGAAGAGTAAATTTTTTCAGGTCTCATGGTCCGGTTATTAGGATTGTAGAAAACTATCTACGCGATCATTATGAACGAGCTTTAAGCAATGACATATATCGCTTGGATGTAGCAATACTTGGAGAAACCGAGCCTCATACTAAGAACTACAACGGTATTTATGAACGAAATCATGTGTGGTATAACTTCAAAGCGCTATATCCGCTACCACAGAGCTTATTACCTAAGATTAAGTTTGCTAAAGCGCAGATAGTATTATCAGATAGCTGGAACTTAGGAGAAATAAACGCGTGTTTTCCGGTTACGAGTGGAGAAGAGAAAGGAAGTAAATTTTTACTAGGAAGTGATAAACTATCTGAACAACTGTGGAATTTAAAACACAAGCCAATTTTAGAAAGGTTTAGCGTTACTCACCACTACAAAGTAGAAGATTTTACCAACCAAAAAGTTATAATATTTGGTGTGGCAGAGCACAATATTCATTTTGAAAGGGATTTAAATTCAGAGCAAAAGGATTCAATACATGAACCGGAAAATTACGTTTTAGTGTTTTACCCAGGCGTACTAACGTGGCACGAACATCGTCATTTGAACAGAGGTTGGGAAGAGAAACAAGTAATATGTTTAATGCATTAAGCATATATATTTATATCTTCATATACTATATTAGTATTTAGTTAAAAAGGTGTACTACGCGAAAAAAGACTTGCCTTTTTATGCCAAAACGCACATAACTTGAATAGCAGCAGGTAAATATAAGAAATTTGTCTGGCGCTAGAAAAGATAATTTTGTGAGGTATGAAATGGGGTTCAGCGAAGAAAAGAAAGAATCTTTTAACAAGTTTTTTAAAGAAGTATCAAGGAATGGATTTAAAAATATTAATCAAAGGGATGAAAAAGGAGAAACAGTATTGCACCATGCAGTAGAAAATTCCGATCACAAAACAGTGAGGTTATTAATAGAAAAAGGAGCGGAGATCAATGCAAGAGATAAAAATGGTTATACGCCACTGCACTGTGCAGTATTCGCAAAAAGTTTAGAAAATGTAAAAGTACTGCTAAGGTCAGGAGCGGAAATAAATGCCACTCAATATGTCAGTGGATGTACGCCACTACACTCTGCATGTAAAATAGGAGGAGCAGGAGTTGAAATAATAAAAGAGCTAGTAAAAGCAGGATCTGAAGTTAATCAACTGAATAAGTATGGTTCAACACCAATGTATTACATATGGGAAAGTGAAAAGTATTGTCTATGTGATAGGGAAGAGAGTGAAAAGGCAAGTAAATTTTTGAGAGCAAAAGGTGGAGTAACAAAAAGTAGAAAACTGACGTGCTATGGAATAGAGGGGCTAGTGGGAGAAATAGCAGACAAGTTGGATAGGAGCTATATGCCAGAGCTAAAAATAATGGAGATCGAAGAAATAAGGAAGAGAGACAAATCATTAATAAAGAAAGAATGTCAAAATTTAGCAACCAAGATAATGTGCCAAGTAAACGAAATGATAGATGAGGTGGTGAGAATTAAAAAAGGGACTTAAATTTAAAGAAAAGGTGAGGTAGGTTATGAGTAAAAAAGAAAAAGAGGATGCACTAAAAGAATTATTAGAGAACTCAGGTAAAAATATTAAGGAGACAAAAAAGGAACTGCATTATGCAGTAGACGGAAAAACAGTGAGCTTATTAGTTGAAAAAGGAGCGAATGTGAATGCAGCGGATGTAGAAGGATATACAGCACTGCACCTAGCGATAACGGAGAAACGTCTAGAAACAGTTAGAGAATTGATAAAATCAGGAGGGAATGTAAATGCTGAAGAGTATGGCAGTAAATGCACACCGCTGCACCTTGCATGTATGGTGGGGAAAGTGGAAATAGTGGAGGAGCTAGTAAAAGCAGGGGCTGAAATAGAACAAGCAGATAAATTTGGGATGACAGCGATGGATTATGCGAAAAATAGTAAAGAGGTAACTGAAGTATTGAAGAAAGAAACAGACAGAATAGAAAAGTTATTTGAGAAATTATGAGAGGCTGAAAATATGGAAAGAAAGGAAGAAATAGAAAAGAAAGTAATGAATTTAGAGAAAAAAGCGTTGGAAGAGGTGAGGAAAATATGGAAAAAGGTATATGGAGAAGGAGCGCCTAGATACTCAAAGAAATACCTGATACCAAGATTAGCTTATAGAATGCAGGAAAAAGCGTATGGAGAAATGTCAAGAAAGGGGACAAAAAGACTAGAGTATCTGGCAGATCGGCTAGAGAAGGGAAAAAGAATAAGTAGCGATAAACTGCCAGTAGAGGGAACAGAGCTAATATTAGAGAGAGGGGAAGAGACTCACGCAGTAATGGTAACAGATAAGGGTTTAATCTACAGAGAAGAATTTTTCACATCATTATCAGCAGTAGCCGGAAAAATAATGGGAATGAGTTACAATGGGCCGCTCCTATTTGGTTTGCGTGATCAAAAGGGAAGGGAAAATGTGTAAAGGGATAAGATGTGGAATATATACGAGAAAGTCAAATGAAGACGGTCTAGAGCAGAAGTTTAACAGTTTAGATGCGCAACGAGTAGCATGTGAGAAGTACATAAAGAGCAAAGAAGGCTGGGTAGCATTGGCCAAAAGGTACGACGATGGAGGTTTCTCAGGAAAGAATTTAGAAAGACCAGCAATAAAGGAATTATTTGAAGATGTAAAAAAAGGAGAAGTAGATTGTGTAGTAGTATATACGCTAGATAGATTATCAAGGGAAACAAAAGACAGCATCGAAGTAACATCATTTTTTAGAAGACATAGAGTAAATTTTGTAGCAGTAACGCAGATATTTGACAATAATACGCCAATGGGAAAGTTCGTACAAACGGTGTTATCAGGAGCCGCACAACTAGAAAGAGAAATGATAGTAGAGAGGGTAAAAAATAAAATAGCAACATCAAAAGAACACGGACTATGGATGGGAGGAACTTTGCCGTTTGGGTATGATGTAAAAGATAAAGAATTAATAATAAATGAGAAAGAAGCAAAAATAGTAAAGCATATATTTGCAAGATATTTGGAGCTGAAGTCAATGGCAGAGTTGGCAAGAGAGTTAAATAGCCAAGGGTACCATACGAAATCAGATATCTTTAAAAAAGCGACGGTGAGAAGAATAATAACAAATCCAATATATATGGGAAAAATACGGCATTATGAGAAAGAGTATGAAGGAAAACATGAAGCAATAATAGAGGAAGAAAAATGGCAAAAAGCGCAGGAATTGATAAAGAATCAACCATATAGAAAAGCAAAATATGAGGAAGCGCTACTTAGGGGAATAATTAAGTGCAAGAGTTGTAATGTGAACATGACGCTGACATACTCAAAAAAGAAAATAAAAGATATCGATATTACATATGTAACAATCACTTAAGGGGAAAAGGTTGTGAATCAATAAACAGAACTATAGTAGCGGGAGAAGTGGAAAAAGAAGTGATGAAGAAAGCTGAACAGCTATATGAAAAATGGGGAAAAAAAGCGGAAGAGTGGAAAAATTTAAGTTTTGGAAAACAGAAAGAAGTAGTGAAAAAGTTAATAAAAGGAGTAATGGTAAAAGAAGATGGAATAGAGGTGAGTTCAGAGGATAAGGTGGAATTTATACCAATAATGAAGAAGAAAGGAAATAAATGTACAGTGATTGAGCCAGAAGGTAAAACAAACAATGCGTTACTGGAAGCAGTGGTAAGAGCCCACCTATGGAAACGTCAGCTAGAAGAGGGAAAATATGCAAGCGTAGGAGAGCTAAGTGCCAAAATTAATATAGGTACAAGACGCATACAACAAATTTTAAGATTAAATTATTTAGCACCAAAAATAAAGGAAGACATAGTAAATGGGAGACAGCCAAGGGGTTTGAAGTTAGCTGATTTAAGGGAAATACCGATGCTATGGGGTGAGCAGTTGGAAAAGTTCTACGGATTAGTGTCTTAATTACACCGTTTAACAAAAGGGGGAAACTATGAAAACGCCAAAGCTATTAAAAGGTGTTGCTAAAAAATTTAAAAATAGGAAGGGAAGCACGATAGCCACCACTGCAAAAGGAGCTGCTATAGAGGAATCAAGGACTTCTAATAATATGCCAGCAGATGTTGAAGAAGTGAAAGTTGAGGTGAAAGAGCAAACCAATGTTGATAAAGCTACAGAGACCGACACTCAATTATGTAATGAAAATAGTGAGATAGAACAACCAATATTTGAAAGCAGCGAAAGAGCTCAAAACTCCTCAATAGAAACTACTGTAGAGCCAACTTCCGTTAATAGAGAAACTGATAAGCAAGAGCCAAATGCCCCTGAAGGAACATCTTCCGCTGAACCATGTTTTGATGCTACAGACGAAAAAGACAAACCGTTAACGCAACAAAGGCAAGCAATCCTAGCTAGTGTTGTTGGTGCAGTGTTATTAGTGGGTAGCGTTGTATTTTATACATTGAAAATCGATGTTACAGTAGCAGTGGTTGTGGGAATAGTTGGACTAGCATGTATAGGCCTTGCGCTGTATAATATCATAAATCTCAACACCAAGCTCGAGAAAGTAGAGGAACAATCCATTACTGCTCATCCTCCTTTGAATCCAACATAAAAGGCTACATCTAAAAAACCATAAACGTCAGGAAAGTTCTTAAATAAGACAACTTTTTTAGAATAATCTCTAAATTATTAACTCAATACTTATTTCCCTACTACTTCTCCTTACCTTGAGTGTATAGTTTATTGAATACCTCCAAGAATCTTACTTTGAAAATACATCAATTTTTTTTACCCCTCCAAGACCTTTTTTTTGTTTAATAATTTTAGTTGACTTTATGAACACACTACTATTTCTTTCGAAACTTCCATCTTTTGCAGCTGGTCTAAACTATCAATTGGCCTCATAAGAGTAGACGGAGCATCTGATTCTTTTACTACACAATCTAATTGCTTAATAGTTTTACTTGACTCTATAGATACATTTCTTTCAAAATTTCCATCTTTTACAGCTTGTAGAACACTTTTTCCTCCTAAAAGGCAACTTTCCCCTAAACTTGATCGACCTTTTAACTTGTCAAACTTCTCCTGGCTCTCTCCATCAAGCTTTACTTCTATTATATTACTATCTTTATCACTAGAACATAGATGAACACTAATCTTTCCTACTTGAGTAGTAAAAGACATTTCAACGCTACCTCCTAAGACATCTGTATAATTTCTTTTTCCTCCTACATTTTCAACTCTTACTATACTCTCTCCAATATGAAATATATGATGTCTAAAACTTAAATCTTTCACTTTTGGATTATTTATAACTTTTGCAACCTCAACAGTGCTATCTTGCGAATATTTTACATAAAAATATCCATTATCCATTTCTGCGTGTAAAGCTTTGCCTTTGGCACTACTGTTTATAATACCTTCATATGCTACGCTTTTTAGCTTGTTATCGATTTCTTCACATTCTGCAAAAATCTCATAACTGAACCCATAAGTTGCATACAATAACCTATCATCATAAAAGGAACTGTATTTTACTCTTCCGCCTTTTAATAGTAAATTATTCATGATATTGCGTATAACACCTATATTTTCGTCATCTGACACACCCTCATAGGCAGGAATATCTCTTATTTCCTTAAAAATTAAACTTGTTATAGTATACTCATCATCGTTACATTTTGAATTGAGCCTTATCCCTTTTTGCAAATATTTATTTGTTATGCACTCTATACGTTCTAAAGCAGTGTTTGTAAAATTTTCATGCTTATCCCTATAACCTTGATCATTTTTTGCTACTACACCTTTTAACTCTTTACAAAATTCATCAATTAGGCTTTTCTCATTCTCAGTCAGTGGTAGATCTAGCTTAATTAAAGCAGAGTCTCTTGGATTAATAGGGTAATGACCATCGTTTTTCCAGTATAAATCACTATCATCAGTTTCATTTTGATACGACAATGTATGTTTTACACATGTGCCAGCAATCTTCCCAGTTTCATGTCTCTGATCAAGGTCATAACATTCCGGACGATTACTTATTCCTTGGAAAAACAAACTATAATCACCTGAATCGGCTACGTCATTTTCAGGAGTTGGTCCCTCATTGCTATTACGCTCAATTTTTGACCACCGCGGCCCAGCACTCAATTCCTCTCCCAGCTTTTGGTCACTGATAGGTTCTACAACATGTTCTATAGACTCTGTAACTTCACTCATACCCTCTCCCTAGCACAGACAGACAGTTTATTATGTACGATATGTAACATGAGTCAAGCTAATTTAAACATAATTTTAATGTTTTTGAATAAAACTCCTGCGAGCGAGAGAGGCAACAGGATTACTTAAATCATCTTTTCTCTGCACCCGAATACTTAATTTCTCCGCTTCATCTGCTGTTTTTGAGTAAAGTGCTTTCAAGTTTTCTAAGAAATCTTCAATTGTTTGAAAAGTCACAAACCTTCCTTGTTTTTCTTGATTGTGATAAAGACATTCTAAATCTTTTGTCTCTCGTTCTATATTAGATAATGTTTCATTTATGAAGGTGATCAGCTCTTCATTTTTACTAGAATAAGCGGTCATTTTACCACAAAGAGTCTTGTTTTTTTGAACAAGTAAGAGGTTGTCCGGAAACAAGTAAAAGGCTATAATATCTGAAATTTTAGTACGGGGTAAAGATGAGAAAAAAGTATCCAACAGATCTAAGCGAAAGGGAATGGGCAAGAATAGAAAAACACTTCAGAGTATCATACAAGAAAGGAGGAAGGCCGCCAAAGTATAGCAAAAGAGAAATATTAGAAGCAATTTTCTATGTATTGCGTACAGGGTGTCAATGGCGGTATTTACCAAATGATTTTCCGCTATGGAAGACTGTGTATGAGCAGTTCAGGCAATGGAAGAAGCAGGGAATTTTTGAGAAAATGAATTATGAAATTACAAAATATAGTAGAAGAAAAATAGGAAGGAATGAGCAGCCGAGTGCCTGTATAGTAGATAGTCAATCTGTAAAGACTACAGAAAAGGGGGGATCAAAGGCTATGATGGAAGTAAAAAAGTAAAGGGTAGAAAAAGGCATATAATTACAGACACTCAGGGTTTTATACTAGGTTGTTACGTAGGCGCTGCTAACGAAAATGATAGAGATGGTATTAAAATAGCATTAAACAATATGAGAACAAAATATACTAAAGTTAAAAAAATGTGGGCTGACATGGGATACCAAGGAAGAAATTTAAAGAATCACATAAAGGAAGAATATGACATAGATATTGAAATTGTTAAAAGGCCTCCATGTAGATTTTGGGTGCACAAAGATACGCCACCTGAGCTACTACCAACAAGAGAACAAGGGTTTAAAGTACAGCCAAGAAGATGGGTTGTAGAAAGGACTTTTGCTTGGGTTAATAGGAATAGAAGGCTATCGAAGGAGTATGATTTACTCACAACATCCACTGAGAATTTCATATACCTAGCTATGAGTAGGGTTATGTTAAAGAGGGAATATGCTTGAATTTACTAGTTTCCGGACAACCTCTAATACCAATTCTCATTATTAGGAGGACAAATAGGAGACATTGCAGAGTTGTTTAATTATGGAGTGGGTAAGAGAGGTAACAAATTTACACAAAGTGCGCTCAAGCAGGGTAATTGTATCGTATATTTTATTGCACAAAATGTTCTGTTTTATATATAACCAAAACCTCTCAACAGGATTGAGCTCAGGTGAGTATGGAGGTAGGTATATAATATCGATATTTTTAGGTACCTTTAAATTTTTTGACCTATGCCAACTAGCACAGTCCATAACGAGAAAAGTCTCTCGTATTCCTAGATATTGCGACATCTGCTCAAGAAATATATTCATGCAATCAGTGTTGACATTTGGTGCAAACAAGCTAGAACTCTCTCCATTTCTAGGATTAACCGCACTATAGAGATAGAAATTTTGCCTACCTAATTTTATTTTAACCTGTGTCCTAATGCCTTTTTTAAACCACCCATGTCCAATTTTTGAATGTGTGCCAAACCGAGACTCATCAAAGAAAAATAGCTCTTTTTCTGGATATTTGCCAATAGTTTCGTTGAGATTTTTTTTTAAACTCCTCTTGTTTGCTTTTATCTTTACCATTATGAACTGGTCTTGGAGTAATATATGAGAATTTCATTCTTTGCATATTACGGTGTACTGTGGACTTACTGATATCCAAACCAAATCTTTCCTGGATTTTTATTCTCATTTCTTTAATGGTGATATTAGGATTTTCTTGTATCCATGCTTCAACTTGTTCACGTTGACTTTGATTCAATCTAGTTTTTCTACGACGTTGAGGGGGAGCAAACAATTTTTCCTCTCTGTTAAATTTTAGGTGCTTTATCCACGCAGTCAGTGCAGTTCTTGAAATGCAACATATCTTTGCTACCGCTGTTATGCTGTGCTTTTTTGCTGCAATTACAGCATTTAGTTTTTTTGTAACGTATGCGTTGTTTCTTACTTTCTTCAGCATTGCTTTTGCCGATTCCACTACTTTTTCATCCAATAATTTTGATCTTAATGCCATTTATACCTCGCTATTACACTTAGTTTAGTATGGCTTTTTTTCCATTATTGTCTATCTGTTTGTTGTGCAGTGAGAATTGGTATAAGTTAACTTCTTCGATTAATCCTTCTCTGTCATCTTCGATTTCTCGGATAATTTTTTCTTTTGAAGCTAAATCTTGCATTTGATTTTGCATTCTCCCTCTTAAATCTCTAACCTAAAGGAAAATGCGCCAAATATTCTTTCTTGTACTTTATTTGATTTAAATTATAATCTAGTGTTGCAAGGTAAGCATCTTTCTCTTCAATTTCCTGTTGCATAGTTTGGCATTTTTCTATAATAGAATCTCGTTGCTTTTTAAAATTTTCCATTTTCCCTTTCAACGTCTTAGTATTGTATTCACTAACCTTCCCTTCATCATCAAGAGCAGCTAACTGATTCTTTAATTCCCAGATTTCACTATCTTTATGACTTAACTCTTTGTTTTTTAACGTGCTTAATTTTTGTATTTCTTCTTCTTGGCTTTTTAATTCTATTTCTAATTTTTCTTTTCCTGTTGTTAATTCAGAAATGCTCTTGTATTTATCATCCAATTGTTGTTTTATATCAATTATCTCTTTATTTTTCTGCTGTAATTGATTCCTTAATTCTTCTGCTTGATTGTTTGCAGTTTCTTTAGCTTTTTCCTTCAGAATTAGTTCTTTTTCTAGCTCTTTTTTAGCAAATTTATTTTTCCTAGCCTCGATCTCCCCATTACTGCTAATTATTTTATATGAAAGTGCAACCGCTAAAAAAGATAGTATAGATAAAACCGTTACGATTGTAAGAGTTGAGTTCAAAAATTCAACTGAAGACAAAAGGCCAAAATAAGAGGCTGCAGAGAGTGCTGCGGATGCGAGCAATGTAAAAGTTGCAAAAGCACTAGCTATAAGATAAAGTGTGTTGGTTTGATTGCATAAATCCCTCATTATCTTTTCCCTACAGGTAAAATGATCGCCACATTATTATAAGCGTCTAAGGAAAGTAAGCTATAAAAAATTAACATAAATCTATACTCACTGTACATTTGCTATTTCAGTTTCAAGTGCTGCTATCTAAAGAGATAATTTTACTATCTTTTTTAGCTTGCAGAAGTAACAGTTAATCGTTATACATGACCTGTTACCAAAACACAGTCATTCTAATTGGCTTAATAATTATGTCAAGCTAAGATTCGTGGTGGTCAATAAAAATTTGTATTGGAGTAGGTGGTGTGAATAGAAAAAATATGCGAAAGGCGAATCTTACACCATTATTTTTTGCGAACAGTGTACCTCGAAAATCTGGTGCTGTTGTTGAGTCTGATTCTAAACAGGTGAAGGATAAGGATGAGAACACGAATTTGGAACAGGAAAGTGGTGTACCTAATACCGGTAGTTTTGATGAATTATGTGATACGCCTAGTAGTACTCGTAGTTTTTGTATTTCGGCTGGCACACCCGATGAAGAGAAGATACTGGGGCTTGAGTGGGATAATTACTCTCTATACTTTACTGATGTAAATCAAGATCTAAAGTTGAGTCAGAAAAGTCAAGAAGAGATTGTAATAACTTTCTCCCAGATTAATGAGAGTACTGACTTGGGCATAGTGCAAGAGAAATCGACAACAGTAGAGAGTAAAAAAGATGCTACAATAAATCTACAGTTAGATGGACAAAACAAAAATAAAATTTTAGTAGCATCGGATGAGGAGGCAAAAGGTTACGATGAGAACAATAACAGTCCACTAGTTAGTAGTGAAACACTATTGTCAGAAGGTGAAAATGATACTTCTAGCAGTGTTCAAGAAGCAACGTTTGCTAGAGATAATCCTAAAGTAATGTTAAGTGAAGAAGATATAGAACTGAGTATCAGTAACAATTTTGATATTAATAACTTTAGTTTTCTCAACTATAACAAAGAAAGTGGTAATGATTCAGGCGCCGAATTCACTGATGGTGATGATTCAGGACGGGAAAAAGTTGATAATGAAGCTGAAATATTTCTAGGATCAAATGAAAATATATCAAGTCCTATTTTAAGTGAAGAAAGTTTTGTTACTGCTAAAAATGAAGGCGAAACATATAAAAGTCCTAATAATAGTATTTTTATACATTCAAATGGTACTCAGTTTGATGTAAGTGAAGATGGTATTTATACACACGATGATTCACAAGATGTTTCATTACGAAATGAACAGAATGTTAGCAAAGAAGGTTTAACAGGGACTTTAGTAAAGTTGGATGATGGAGAAAATAAAAATATTAAAATAACTGGCAAAAGTGCCCCAGGAGCATCGAAGCAAAGTGAAGGTGATAATGATCAATTACTAAATGGCAGTGAACCACTGATTTCAAGAAGTAGTACTCCAAACAATTCACCAAAAGATGTAAATAGAAAGAGCACATATAGTAAATTATCAAAAATCTGTAGAGATAAAAATGAAGGTGAAAAATCAGTCTATAAAACTTCAAGCTATAATCCATCGCAGAAGAATTCTAAAGGAAAGAAGGTCTTTTTGTGTCTTACAGTGTTGTCATGCACTGTTTTTTTTGTATCAATAACTTCTTCATTTTTAGGAAAGCCTCTTATCTCTGATCTGAAAGGTAATCTCATATCATTAGCAATTTTGGGTACCGCTTGTGTAATTTTAGGTGCTATTACCCTAGTTCTATATTGCTATCCTCAAGATAAAGAAAACGAGCCACCTGATGCATTAGAACAAGTTAGCGTGGATGATACTGAAATCGAGATATTGTCATCATAAATTTTTGTGACCATTCGCCGGAATAAAAGGGGTTTATAAAGTTAGAATAAGGTACGGTATTGGCCATATGAAGGTATAACTTAGGAAAAGTTAGAGAAATTATGTAGGATTTAAAATGCGAACTTGCGGATTATTAAGCTTATCACTTTTAATATTAAGTAGTAGTTTTGTATATGCTGATAGAGCAGTGATATCTTCTTGTGATGAAATACCTTCAGATTATAGCGGCAAGGTTTTTAAAATTAAGACTGATTACCCGGTTGAGATTAGTAATATAGAAAGACCATGGGAACATATATCATTTAAGGAGGAACCGCAAAAATACGCCTATACAATTTTAAAGTATATATATGATGGGAATATAGACTGCGATTTTGATTTACATTGCAATAAGGTTGCTAATTGGTATCATGCGCCATGGATGCACTACGGGATAAATGGTAGAGAATTTGTTAATGGTTTAACGAGAGAACGATCCTTTAAGCCTGGTGAATTGCATAATGATCAAAAATCCATGCTACAAAATTGGGCAATTTCTATTGTTAATGAGCAAGGTAGCTATACATATGGGCAAGTCTGGAAAGATATAAACAATCCTGATATTACCAGAGGGGAATTCTTAGATGGTACAGTAAGCACAAAATTAGTATTCACAGAAGCAACACAGAAGGATATTCCAACTCTTAAAAACGGTATCTCTTGGACTAGCTATATTAATCAATCTGAAAAAGGAACTCCAAAGGTATTTAAGCAACTGAGATTATTTCAAATTGACTTTTTAGTCAAAGATAAGAGATCAGAAGAAACAGGATGGGTTGCAGGTACGTTTATTTATGATTGTACCATAAATAATAAAAATCCATGGTTGAATATGAAGTTAATGGGTATTGCTTGGGGTAACGACACTAATTATTTTACGGCAGATTATATAATCGGAAAAAGGTTATTAGAATGTTGGATAAATCCCGATGTGATGAAAAGTTCTTTAGGATATTTAGGTAGACTTAATGGTCCAATAGATAATAAAAAATCTTCATGTTTGTCATGCCATAGTACAGCACAACATCCTGAGAAATCTTCATCAGTACCACCAAAGCATGCAAAGGAACAAGAAATAAAACATTGGTTTAGGAATCTAAAGGAAGAATCATTTGATGATGGAGCATTTAATTTTGATTATTCCAAGCAGTTGAGCCATGGCATTAGAAACTACTATAGTGCTAAAAAAGAAAATGATCCTATTGGGTGTAATGCCTTTAATTATAAAGATATCACTCAAACTCCAATCAACTAATACAGTTTATGGCTTATTTATAATGGTCTTTTAAACGTGTGAGGGTGAAACTGTCAGATGGAAAACACAACAAGGCAATATCTTCTTGTGGATAGAATACCTTTGAAAGAAACACCTAACTTTAGCGTCACAAAAAATTTCATTATTTACTTTCTTCAAAAACACGAAAAAAGTACGTATATTTGTGAGAACAATTTAAACAAAAGCGGCGTTGTGAAAATAAAAACATAAAATTACTGCAACAAAGCTAGGCAAATTAATTCGTATATAAATGTGGCTAAAGTAGGCTAATATAGCTGGTTTTACGATATAGTAGAATTATTATATAGAAAAGTTCGAACGGTACACGTGGTAGACCACACGATTCCAAAAAAAACATTTCTCACGCTTGCTGGTTTTGGGTGCTGGAAGTGGTTGTGCTATTTAAGTTTCTAATAAAATATGTTACTAAATTAATAGCAATTTATTTAAGAATAACAAAGAAAAATGACTTTATAGCAAGCAGAATTTGAAAATTTTTCGTCAGAGTTATCTTAGTTCTAACACCTCAAATCATCAAAAATACAAATTTCCTCTCAGGCTCATTTACAATTTTCCTCAACTTGATACCCCTAACCCATTCACTTTTAAACTTGATACATGGATTTCTTTTATCTGTCCATCCTGTATTCGCTATTCAATAAAGCCGATCAGGTTACGAGATGAAGTAGCCAATATAATATTTCCAGCAGTTCTAACTATAAATCTTGTCTAGCAAATTCAACCACTATGGAATGCTAACTTTCGACTTACCAAATTTATCTTCTTTTTTAGAGTGATTTTCAATATAATTTTTTATCATTTCGTCAGTTACGTTTCCGCTAGTCCTGACAAAGTAGCCTACTGCCCATAACCCAGTATCTTTTTTTCAGCTCTGGAAAGTTTTGCTGGATTTTTCTGGAACTTTTTCCTTTTATTAACTGCACTAACTTACTAATACTTAAGTATGGGGGTACAGAAACGTATACATGTTGACGCAACTCTACCTCTCTACTTGATTATCTGCACATACTTCTTGTACAACTTCTTTAGTTTTCTGCCCAATATCTCCAACTAATGCTGGATATCGATATTTTGTTCTATGTGATATATATATACAGAGTGACTGCTTTTTCTATAATATTCCACATTCTTTCAAAATTTTCACCTTAAAATTATATTCTTGAAAGGATGGTCCAGGTTTTTTCTCCCAAATTTGGGACAATAAATTACCATAAACCCTTTATTCACAACAGACGATTGAACCCTCATTAATTTCTTAATGCCCATAAGGAAAATCATTTATGCCATCATTTCCTAAGTTACGTTTTACATGCAGAGCATGAGGATGGTGGGTAACCGATGTAATAAAAGTATTTGGAGCTTGTGCTTGATCATTAAGTACAGCGTACGAAAGAATTATTTTATTTCCATCAGTAACCCGATCAAACCCTCTACGATTCTCATAATCAGCCAACTGATCATCTGCTTCTCGCTCTCTAGCTTGTACCTCTGCCCCAGTGGCAGCAAACTTTAGCTCTTTTCCAACTGGGTGAGTACCTCCTTTCCTTCCTAAAGCTCGTGACAATACTAGGTCTAACTTTCCTCCTCCTCCAACCTGAAATTCACTAATTACTCTGGCAGGATTATCACAAGTGTAAAACAACCCATGCAATATAGCATGAAATCCAGCTTCCCTAGCATTATCTCTGTTTACTACCCATCTTAATGGATATAGCACATTAGAAATTGCTTGGTACAACCGTTCATGACTACCTGGATCTTCATTTGCCCAGCCAGTATTCATCATTACATTTGCAGCGCGATGCACATTATCAACACCACCTATCCGTAAAAGCTCACCTTGAAAAGGCTGATTGCCTCTATCCCGTAGGTAGTCAGCAGGTGAGTCAAATGTTTCTACAGCAACAGTCAAGCCAAGATTATCGTTAGCTCCTCTTATTCTTCTATTTATGGTCAAATTACACACCACTTCATGTACCATAGCATTCGGCCAACGCGATAGATCCAATCCATTGTCCGGAAAAAGTTGATTAGCCAATACGTGGCGAACATGAAATACGATCACCTCCTCCTTCTGGTCTCTACCTCGTGATACATGCAAAACCATAGTCAAAGCACGATCTCCAATATTTACTTGTGTATTGTATCCTTGCTCATCTAACATTTTTGCATTATCGTCATAGTGAAACAAGTGCTTATCTACTATTGCACGATTTCCTTCTATTGGCACAGTTCCTTTTGCAAATGCAATACTTGCGAAAGCAAATCCACTTGTATAGAGAAATATTCTTCTATCTCTAGCGTTAACACCACCCCTATTCCTAATACCTGGTACAGCAGGTACACCAAAGGCTGGATGGAGTAGATAATCCCTAACATTTTCTCCAATCTCCTCATCCTCTACAGGTTCAAATAATCTTTCCACTAAAGAAGAACCTTTTGCTAAAAAAGCCCTCACACCAAGCTGTAAACGTCCTGGGTTACCAAAATCGAAATTCACTCCAGCGCAGACAGCTCTTGGTGATAATGTTGGAATAGATATGGATGAAGCGGGACATCCATTAACATAATTTCCAGCCTGCTCTAATGCACGGCCAGCATTCCTATCTGCTCTTCTACCTGCCTTAAGTTCAGTTACACAGGGAACAGAATTAATTAACCTCTGTGTACCACGTACAATAGAAGTAATATCTGCATATCCACCACCTACAAACAGCTCAAGGTAAATATTGGCTGCATTACGACATCTAAAATGCATCAAAACGCCAGACACAAGACCATGATAGTCCGACTCTCTGCCGTAGAAGTCTAATGCCTGATCATATCTATCATAGACACTAATGATATATCGAAAAATTCTTGTACTAGCATTCCTTACAACTACGCTATCATTACTTTCTAGCCTGCTTATCAGATTTGGTAAATAATTATTTTGCAGTCCAGGTGTTCTGGTAATCTCTTGAAAACTGTGTCTACGAGTTAAATAAGATGCATGATTTCCAGTAAATGGTCCTTGTCCTGCCTGAAATATCCTACATCTTACTGCTTCCTCTTCTTCATCTTCACCTTGATTATCCGCCCATATGAATGTTTTATACTCTTGCCATTCTAGCTCTTCATCTTGCAGGATACCCTCCACCTGCTCCCTTTCCTGTTGGCTAAACCTAGAACCGCAGCTATTCTCTCTGTCAGCAATAGTATAGCACCTTACAACTCTTCTGTTATTTCCATCAGTTGTTAGAATTGCAACCTTTAGATTCCCCCTTCTAGGACTACCTGGATCATTATCAAAACGAAAGAAGATTCTTTCATCATTGTTTGCAACACCAGAATCATGTGCAGTAGCAAACATGCCAAAAAAGAATGCAGGAAAGAAACGATCCTTACCAACAGAATGCAAAAAAGATGGACATGAATCCAGAAAATACTCAAACTCTTCTGTAAACTTATTGCAATTCCCATTTATCAAACTTCCAATTAATCCATGCATAAAACACTCCTACCTACTATGACCAGAAAAACTACTAACTTCAGCACTCCCTAGTATAGACTGTGGGTCACCAGCTCCACCAACATCACCTCTGCCACTAGGCAAGGTCTTATCTAATTCAGCAAACAACTTTTCTGCTAATTTACCGTAGTCTACATTTTTTTTCATACCTCCCCTACCAACTATTCTTAGATCATCAATCACGTCCTTTCTAAAATCTTCAAAACCTTCAGATGAGCAAATCTTTTGAGCAAATTGTAGCATCTCCAATATCTCGCCCTTTTTTGCAATTGCTCTGTCCTTATTATTATCGTTCTTCCAGTCTATCACCAATTTTGCCACCACATCCGTTATTGGATCTACACTATTAGAAAAATCGACTATAACCTTTTTGTACTCATTAAAGCCATTATATTGCCAAAGACCCATCATGATTGCCCTAGCTTGAGTACCTGACTCAGGTTCTTCAAGCATTATATCTGAAAGCAAAGAAAGAAGGAGTGAATAATCATGTGTTGAGAGTACCTTATTCGCCAGTACCTTACTTTTAAACAGAGAAACTACCACTTGAACTGTATCAAAAAAACCTTGATGTATCAACGCACTGAGAAGAGAGTATACTCCTTTATCTTTTTTCGACAGCTCAGAATCTTTAAATAGCTTATTTTTTGCTTGATCACTCATTTTACTAAGACAAAAATCTAAAATAATAGCACCATTATGGTCACATTGAACAGAGGACAAGGTAGTAATCGCGCTAGTAATTTCTTTCTCTTTTACTTGTTCGCTTAGACGATGGTAGAAATACTCTACTCCCTCACTCCACTTAAATTTTATGGCTTTCTTAAAACCATCTGCTGCGTTGCCATGTTTTTTTAATTCTCCGGACTCTTTATCGATCCAGAAACTAAATACAGGATCTTGACTTTTCATATAACTCAACAGTTTACTCTTCACATATTTGTTATTGCTAGTTGCAGGCTTACCATCATCATCCACCTCTTTGGAAGAGAAGCTACTTTTGTAAGACTCAAGTTGCCTCTGAAAGAGCGATTGAATTTTATCTATTACACAGTATCGACATGCCATATCATACCTGGAAAGTGGGTTTTCTATTCCACCTGTTTTTTCTTCAGTAAACCTCTGTCCTAAGATTGTATTGTTCAATCTTGTACCTGACCAGCAACTTTCATCGCGGAATATGTTGTATAAGAATTGTAGTTTATCATCTTTAAGGTATTCTACTTGCTTAATATAAGTTTTCACCCATCTTTCAATAGCTAAACACCTTTCAGCAGCAACCTTAGAATCTGCATGTTGAATAACACTCTTTAACTTATTAAGTATCGCAGCATGACGATCTGTTTTTCTTGGCATTGCACTCTCCATATAAAAATACTTACTGCATTATGCAAAAGTTAGAATCAAATATCAACACTAAATTTATCAAGGACAAGAAAAATTTTATGAAAAACATTTTCTATATTTAGATATTATGCGTTTAACTGATACGTAGAATTGGTGAGAAAATCAAACAGGCCATAGCGAGAATAGCGGAAGAGTTAGATATAGGCTCTAGACTAGTGGATAAAGAAATATAATAAGTTAAAAATGGATAGAGCTTTAAGGGAGTTGCAATACTTAGGCTTTTTCCTTGAGTTGTTCAATTTCATCTATCGAAAGGCCGGTAGACTCAGCTATTAAGTTAACAGATACGCCAGCTTTCAGTAAGTTTTTTGCAACTTCAATTTTACCTTCAATTTTACCTTTTTCATGGCCGATTTGGATGCCTCTTTCTTCTCCAACCCTAACACCTTCATCAAATTTTTCAGCAAAAGCAGCAATCTCATCCATTATGCGTTTTTTCATTTGCTCATATGCTAGTAACTCTTCTTCTGACCAATTAAACTTATTCATCTCTTCATAAGCTCGTTTTATTATTACGTCACTACCAACTATTTTATCTAGGTCCTCTTCGCTTGTTTCTGCTGCATAACGAAAAAAATAACACCATTTTTCTACTATATTTTCTAGTTGATCTTCTTTTGTCTTTGTAAATTTTGGTAATTCTATGAATACGAAGTAAAAATCCTTTAAGTCATGTTCAAAGCTATTTTGATCTAAAATGACATGATTAGATTTGTACTCAGCCTTATCTGGAAAAATAATACAATCAGCAACAGCAATAAAGATAATTTCTTTGAGGTGATGATTATCATAACCTTGATCAGCTTGACTTGAGTAGGCTTTGGCAGCATAGTATTGAGCACGCTTTTCGAAGCCCTTGGTCTTAGTGAACTGCATCTCTATAATGTATCTTGAACCTTGAGAGTCTTTACAAAGAACATCGACAATACTCTGCTTTTTAGCGGCAATTTCAGGGTCTAAAATGGTAGCTAAGAATTCAACATCGTGAATAGCAGATAAGCCAGTGAAGCCTAAAATATCGTTCAAGAAATGAATGAGAATATCTTTATTCTTCTCGGTGCCAAATATTCTTTTGAAGGCATAATCATTGCGCGCATCAAGAAATTTAGACAAAGCCATAGAAAATCCACTTAAAAAGCACTAATAATTATACACAATTTTGAGAAAATATTCAAGTTTTTTACATTCAGTTTATAAAACCTTACTTTTTTTAACTTTAGGATATGTTAAAGAAAAAACGGCTGTCAGAGATCATCCGAAAATTGCATTTTAGGCTTTAGATGTAAGTAGTTTTGATCATCTTTCTATAACTGCCTTATAAAGCACCTTAAAACCCCAGCAAATGAATTAATGAGCTGTGAAGAGCTTAAAAATATTTATTTTCAATGTGAGAGATTAACCTCCTAATAAAAATAAGAGCCCAAAAGCTCAATTACGATTTACCTAATATCGAGAGGACAGGTTTGTCAATCTCTCACACCTTACATTTTAAAATATTCAAAAAATAATATCAACATATTTCGGTAGCAAATTTACGTTGAATCTATATCCTGTAAGTATGGGCGAAAAAAAGAAGGTTACAATATATACAGATGGAGCATGTTCCGGAAATCTGGTGGATGGGCAGCCGTGGTGATGTATGAAAATAAAAGTGTCTTTATCAAGAAACGTATCTCTGGAGGTGAAAACGAATAACAAAATGGAGTTAAAGGCTGTGATTAACGGGCTAAAGATGTTGAAAGTTTCTTGCGAAGTTGTTTTACACACTGATAGTCAGTATATTAAACAAGGTATAACAGAGTGGATCAATAAATGGAAGGTAAATGGTTGGAAGACAGCCGATAAAAAGCCAGTGAAGAACAGAGAATTATGGCAGGAACTAGATGAAGTTGCTTTGCAGCATGATATTAATTGGAAGTGGGTTAGAGCTCACAACGGTAATATGTACAATGAGGAGGCAGATAGACTTGCTAGAAAGGAATCTAAAAAGCTAAAATATAGAGATTGTGAGGTCAAAAAATCACTAAAAAATAAAGGAAACTCTAAGTTTCATAGATTGGGTGGGGTATTATGGCAATAATTCTTTTAGACACAAAAACTATAAATCGTATAGCAGCGGGAGAAGTAATCGAAAGGCCAGCAAGTGTAGTAAAGGAATTAGTGGAAAATGCAATAGATGCTGGAAGTAGAGAAATAGAGATCACAATAGAAAGTGGTGGGCGTAACCTCATTACTGTGATAGATGATGGAAATGGAATAGAAAAGGAAGATTTGGAACTTGCATTTATGCGCCACGCTACTTCAAAATTAAGCGATAGTGAATTAATAGAAATCAGACATCTTGGCTTTAGAGGAGAGGCTCTACCTTCAATTGCAGCAGTAAGTAGAATGAAATTATCATCTAAGGCAAGTGGAGCAAAGGAAGCATGGTCTATAAGGTATGAAGGCGGAGAAAAAATAGGGGAGCTTATGCCTTGTTCTTTGTTGCAAGGTACATATATTGAAATTCGTGACTTATTTTTTGCCACACCAAATAGATTAAAATTTCTAAAAACCGAGAGGGCAGAAACACAAAGCATTGTTGACATTGTAAATAACTTAGCAATGATTAACTATAGTATTGGGTTTACTCTCACTTCCGGTAATAAAAAGCTCTTAAAATATGCTAAACAAACTTCATTCTTTAACAGATTATGTGAAACAGAAGAAGAATTTCAGAGCAATTCGCTGGAAGTTAAAGAGGAAGAAGAAGGAATCAAACTTACGGGACACATCTGTAAACCAACTATTAGTCGTGGTAATTCAACTCAGATCTATACGTTTGTTAATGGAAGGCCAATAAAAGACAATCTACTTATTGGTGCAATTAGATATGCGTATCAGGACTTTATTCCAAGTGGGAGGTATCCTTTTGCAGTGCTGCACTTAGAGATACCATACGATCAAGTAGATGTAAATGTGCATCCAAATAAATCAGAGGTAAGGTTTCAGAACAAGAGGCTAGTATATGAAATAGTGAGAAGAGGAATAATAAAAGCATTATCGACTAGGTTTGCAGCAAGTGATGTTGAGTCTCAAAATATTGAGGAGTTTGATAGCCAAGAGCCGGTTAATAGTAAAGAGAAAAAAAATCAAAAAGAGTTTTATGAAAAGAGGCCAAGTCTTTTAGAAAATCGTCTAATGAAAGAATTCAATGCACCAGATGAAAGAAGGCAAAGCTTACCAGAAACGTTTAAATATGGAGAATCTCCACTAAAAAAGGAAACTATTGTTCTAGAAAGGAAGCAAATTGATTTGATAGAAGATCACCCTCTAGGATATGCACGCTGTCAGGTCTACAATACTTACATTATTGCTGAGGCTAAAGGCAAATTAATTATAGTAGACCAGCACGCAGCTCATGAGAGGTTGATCTATGAGTGCTTAAAACAAAAATCAAGCATAAAAAGGCAAAAGCTTCTTCTTCCTGAAATAGTCGAGATTAAAAACCAAGCAGGAATGGAGATGGTTGAAATGTATAAAGATAAGCTTTTCGAAATGGGTTTTGGTATTGAAATAGAATCAGAAGGTAAAGTAAGGGTGAAAGAAATACCTGCAATTTTAGGAACAATAAATGTGAAAGAGATGGTGATGAATATAGTTGATAGATTAATGGAGATAGGAGATACTCTACCTATAGAAGAAAAAGTGAACAAGATACTAGCTACCATTGCGTCCCATGGGTCAATTAGAGCTGGAAGGGAAATGAAGTTGGAGGAGATGAATGAGTTGATGAGACAAATGGAGGAAACACCTTATGCTGGGCAATGCAATCACGGAAGACCAACGTATATAGAAATGAAACTAAGTGATATAGAAAAATTGTTTGAAAGGAGATGAGTTCAGTTTATCAAAGAGGCTCCCAATTAAGTATACATAACAGCTCTTCTGGTTATGGAGTATAAAATGTGAAAGAAGAGAATAAATGCTCTAATTTTTTAGATTACAAAGTAATAGGACAGGAAGTAAGAAATCGTAGATTAGCAAAGGGATATACTCAAAAAGATTTAGCAAAAAAAATTGGAACAACATATCAGGTAATACTGCAATATGAAAAAGGAACACGCAGAATTTCAATTAAGAAGTTATATGAATTAGCAGAAGCATTATCAACAACTGCTAGAGACCTAGCTTGCGGAGAAGAAGTATCAAATGAGGAAAGGTATGAGGAAGAAGAGATATTAAATCTAGTAAGAAGACATAAAGAGATTAAGGACCAAGAATTACGTGAAACGTTTTATTTATTAACTAAATTCATCCGTATTAGTGAGGAAGAAAGTGGAAAGGCAGTAAAAGTAGAAGTGGCAAAGGGTTTAGTTAAGGAAGGAGTTTCTGCTCATGTTATCTCTCAAACGACCAGTTTATCTATTGATGAATATGATAATGATGAGAAAAAAATTTCTATTCCGTATAAAGTAGGTCAAAGAATAAAAGAATGGAGGTTGAGAAGAGGATACACTCAGGAAGATTTAGCAAGTAAAGTGGGCATAATAAATCAAAGAATATATGAATATGAACAAGGACGAGCTGCTGTTTCACTTGAAATGTTAGGTGAAATAGCAAAGGTACTATTAATTAATATTACAGATCTGCTTCCAGAAACAAGAGAAAATGAGAATAGTGAAGCAGAGCTATCAAGGTTAATAGAAGAATACAAAAAGATTAAAAGCCAAGAACTACGTCATGTACTAATAAAATCTCTGTTTGAAAGCATACAAATTTGCAAAGAGAAAGTGAAGAAAGTAGAGAAGATGAAAATTGCAAAGAATTTAGTTAAGGAAGGAATTTCTATCAATATTATTTTAAAAACAGTAGGCATCTCTTTAGAGGTTGTCCGGAAACTAGTAAATTCAAGCATATTCCCTCTTTAACATAACCCTACTCATAGCTAGGTATATGAAATTCTCAGTGGATGTTGTGAGTAAATCATACTCCTTCGATAGCCTTCTATTCCTATTAACCCAAGCAAAAGTCCTTTCTACAACCCATCTTCTTGGCTGTACTTTAAACCCTTGTTCTCTTGTTGGTAGTAGCTCAGGTGGCGTATCTTTGTGCACCCAAAATCTACATGGAGGCCTTTTAACAATTTCAATATCTATGTCATATTCTTCCTTTATGTGATTCTTTAAATTTCTTCCTTGGTATCCCATGTCAGCCCACATTTTTTTAACTTTAGTATATTTTGTTCTCATATTGTTTAATGCTATTTTAATACCATCTCTATCATTTTCGTTAGCAGCGCCTACGTAACAACCTAGTATAAAACCCTGAGTGTCTGTAATTATATGCCTTTTTCTACCCTTTACTTTTTTACTTCCATCATAGCCTTTGATCCCCCCTTTTCTGTAGTCTTTACAGATTGACTATCTACTATACAGGCACTCGGCTGCTCATTCCTTCCTATTTTTCTTCTACTATATTTTGTAATTTCATAATTCATTTTCTCAAAAATTCCCTGCTTCTTCCATTGCCTGAACTGCTCATACACAGTCTTCCATAGCGGAAAATCATTTGGTAAATACCGCCATTGACACCCTGTACGCAATACATAGAAAATTGCTTCTAATATTTCTCTTTTGCTATACTTTGGCGGCCTTCCTCCTTTCTTGTATGATACTCTGAAGTGTTTTTCTATTCTTGCCCATTCCCTTTCGCTTAGATCTGTTGGATACTTTTTTCTCATCTTTACCCCGTACTAAAATTTCAGATATTATAGCCTTTTACTTGTTTCCGGACAACCTCTTAAGCCTCCGCAGCGGACCTTCCGATTCCAAAGCAACTTCTTCTCTGTTGCATTTATTGGTTTGTGGAATAGTAGAAATATTGTTTTAATATCTACATAAAGACATACATATAATTAAGAAAAAGACAGAAGAAAAGAATATAAGAAATTAGAACTGACAAGCAAAAACTTGCTTTTTTATTAAATACGTGTACGATTTAGGCATGTGTTTTTAATTTTGAGGTATAGGTATGATAGACTTTATGAAGAATGAATTTGAAATAATATTGCAGGGGATAGAGGAAAATCCAAGTATATACAGCAATAACACAACTACAAGAATAGCAAATGAATTACAAGAATATAATTCAAGAAGGTCAAGCGAAATTAATGAATCTAGTGAATCTATTCACCACAAAATGCAGCTATTGGATGAAAACTATAACAGAGAGACACAGTTATTGAGTGAAAACTATGGCAGAAAGATACAGTCGTTAAACTACCAGTACAATAGTAAATTGTTACAGGAGCTGCATAACAATGCCAATAGTAGTAAATCCAATTATGATTCTAGACATGCTATACCTGATTATGATTGGGAATATGAAAGGTATAATAATAGTTTGAAAGATAGCGAAGCAAAATTTAATATGGAATTCAAGAAATATGAGAATGAGCTCAGAGAGTTAGAGCAGGAGCGTTGTAGTATAAAACATATAATGCATGAATGTAATCAGTGGAAAAAACATGGGTTTGATATAAATTACATTTTCAAAGTACAAGATGATTCTAACCATACAAAAGAATATACATTATTACATTTTGCTGCAAATTTTGGGGATATAAATGTTACAAAATTACTGTTAGAAGGAGGAGCAGGTGTTGATATAAAAGATCAAAACGGAAATACTTCTTTGCACTTATCCGCATCCAATGGCTATATAGACATAGTAGAACTTCTAGTGAAAGAAGGATCAGACCCTAATGTAGTGAATAAAGACGGAAATACTTCCTTGCACTTAGCTGCTGCAAATGGCCATATAGACATAATAGAACTTCTAGTGAAAGAAGGATCAGACCTTAATGTAGTGAATAAAGACGGAAATACTTCCTTGCACTTAGCTGCTGCAAATGGCCATATAGACATAATAGAACTTCTAGTGAAAAAAGGATCAGATCTTAATGTAGTGAATAAAGACGGAAATACTCCTTTACATAGTGCTTTCTATAATAATTGCACAAAGGTAGTTAAGTATTTAATAGGAAAAGAACCAAGTATGAAAGAAGTTGTAGAGCATCTAGTGAGGTGTGTAGTAGAAGATAGAGCACATACGTTACTAAAAGGTCGTACTCCTTTACATTTAGCTGCTATTTATGACTGCACAGAAGTAGCAGAGTCTTTACTGAAAAAGTGGGAAAATCCTTTGTTAAAAGACACTAATGGTAAAACTCCAAGAGAGTTAGCCACAGATGAAAGTTTAATACAGCTTTTCGGGGAAGCAGAAATAAAACAACAAGAATATAATGCAACCAAGTGGGGTCTTGTTAGTGGCGGATCAACAGCAGTATTAGGTATAGCTGCGACAACCATTTTTGCAACAGTATTTACAATTGGATTTCTGCCTATAGTAGGGGCGGTTGCTGCAGCCACAACACTTGCGTTAGCGGTTGGTGGGACTACATATATGATATTAAAGCCCAGTGCTAAAATAGAGAGAATCGAATGTGAAGAAACATACATCTGCAGAACTTAGGCTTGTTGAAGTTTAGCTCCTTGTGTATGGAATATGCAACTACTATCGGCTTGATGTGCATCCCCAAAGTGTAGTGGTATGGGCGGTATCTGACTCATAGACGTCGTTTCAATTATTAAATATGTTAAAGTACAAACATGAATGAGTTAGAAAAAGTTTGTTCAAGCTATATGAAAAAGTGAAAAATCTAGGGGTAGTGTGCTGCAAGACCTACCCATTCCAAAAAAAAATTGTTCTCACGCTGGCTGGTTTTGGTTGCTGGAAATGGTTGCATCGTTTAAATTTATTAATGTTATACACTACCAAATTAATAGTTGCTCATTTAAGAACCTCCTTCAACTTTACCCAACTCGACACATATACTTTTTGAAACATTGCTGCAAGTAGAAAAAAACAGGTTACCCACCTTAACTTCTTTAAATTTGCTCACAATCTTTACTTGATGCATAAGGTTTTTGTTACACTCCTTTCATCTACCGATTACCTCTACCTACCGCCTTTACCTTGGCTAAGGTCAGAAACACGACTAGCTTCAGGACTTTCTAAGCTTGACTGTGGCAGGTCACCAAAATTACTGGAATCACTAACACCAAGCGATATAGGTGCTTCTACTGGTCCACACCCTCCTCCCACTCTGTGATATCCTAATTCTAGATAAGTACGTAGTAATGGATCAATTTGTTCTCTATTTTGAATGTATGCTTGCAATTGCACATCTTGAAATCCCGGATTATTCCTGAATAATTGCGAAATGCCCACTCTTATGTTCTGAAAGTAATTTCTATCTCTGTTTGGGTGGCCTCTTCCAAGAAAATCGCGTATTATATTTATGATATTCTGCACTTGCCCAACAGGATTTTCGTTTAGAACTCGATTAATATCACTAGCATTTTCTAATGCCCATAAACCACAATTCCAACCATCTGTTTGCTGACTAACAGAAACATTATTAATCCTGATATTATTTCCTAAGTTATTTTGAATGATATCAGTAATACCACCTGGAACAGCAGTAGCAGTTGAATCAGCATAGTACCCAACATAGTTCCCATTTTGACGTTCAATCACTAGTGTAACCCAATGAGTATTATTTAAAGTAATGATTAAAGTTAAACGCTGTTGTTTTTCATTTTCCCTAAATTGATTTAATACTCTAACAATGTGCTCGTTACCGTCATTCCTTGCCAAATTAGCTACTTCAAAAGTGTGATTACCTTCAGTACGAAGCTGATATCGCAATCTTCCAGCGTGAGCTATATCAATTTGTTGAAGCCAGTAATCATAATGTCCATTTCTCGTCGCAAATTCTAGCGTAAGTAGATCATTTACTTCTATCCCTTGATTTCTAAGAATATCTCTTATTTGTCTTCTTATCTCTTGTGCTGTAGGAATGGAATTATCACCTCTCCTTATTCTTGACTTTAATGTTTCTATTACCTGTGCTCTAGTACCTTGCAAGTAACTAAATGGAACGTGCAGATTATCATCTATATCAAGCAAAAAAATCGAGTTCTGTCCTGGTTTTCTTTCCGTGTAAAAGCGCCTGAAATTTTCACGAGTCTGATCTGATAATAGACCCTCTGGTGGATTTTCATCAATAACACTTTCAGGTCCCACTAATACTCCTGGTCTTGAGTCACGACCACCACGATCAAGTCTATGTACATACTCTTCTCTTCCTATTCCTTCTGGAATAGATATAAGACCTTCTACTCTCTCTGCACCTGCATTAAATATAAGAGGAAGTAAAACCACCTCATTTCCAGAAGTAATAGGCACATATCCTCTTTGCTTGTTTATAAGTTCTTTTATTTGATCTTTTGCGTTATTCTCCTTTTGTATTATTTCTTCTGCATTACCAGCAAATCTTAATATATATCCAATTGGATGAGTATCTGCTGTAGGTTGCCTTAATAATAAAAGGTCTAATCTCTGTTCTGTAATTCTTGTGAGTATTGCCCTTTCTCCTTCTTCTTCCTGACCCCTTTTCAAACTATATGTTTGACCAACTTTATACATAGCAAGCACTTTATAAGGATTATCACTAGCATAAAATGTACCATGTAGTATAGAACGAAACTTATCCTCACTATTAACATTTATTGCGTCCCTAAGTGGCATCAATATTCCAGAGATCTCTTGAAACAGCTCTCCATGATGACCTACATCTTGCCAGCCATCATTCATAACCCTTTCTGAAATACCATGTACATTTTCAGCATTAGGTACTTGTGCAAGATCACCATCAAGAAAATTATTTGCATTATTATTTTGGTAATCGTGATATCAACCAAGGTCATTTGGTTGATCAATATCTAGCTCAAATTGGTCATTAAGTGTGCATGAAACTTCCCATACATGAACATTATTTCCATTAATATTAAGATTTTCTAAATTGATTGCTCCTTGTTGTTGTGCATCGTGAGCTCTAATATGAAGTATAACTATATCAGAACCTTCAGCATGAAAAACCATGGTTAAAGCATGACCCCCATCATCATATCTAAATATGTGTTTTGTTACTTGCAGTCTATTGTTTTGTATTAACACCTGCTCGTGATCAAAAGCACTACTCCCAAAAGCGAACCCAGTTATGCAATCAAATATTCTATTATAATTCTCTGCATTTCTTGGTATTTCATTAGGAAGATGGTAAAGTAAGAAATCTCTAATATTTTCTCTAATTCCTTCATTCTCCAAACACTCAAATAATCTTTGTACTAAAGGAAATCTATCCTGTTGAAGCCCTACCGTATCAACACTAAAAGGATCTAGATTTAAATTAAAATTTAATCCAACACAGACAGTATTTCTTGATTCAGTATGGATAGGTATCAATGAAGAATTGTGTAACCTTCCAGCGTAGCCTATGGCACAGTTTAATGCAACATCTGACGGTGTGTCAAATATAGCAAGATTAATAACAATAGGAATATTTTCTCTTTCTGCTTGGTGACGTACAAGAAATGCAACATGTGAGTTTCTAGGAGATAAGTCAAGATCGATGCCTATTGTGTAGCGATGACTAAAATTTGCTAAGAAACCTAATAAAAACCCGTGACTCTCAAATTTTTGATTGCGGTTTTCAATATTATATTCCAGTTCCTGCCTATAATTATGATAGATGCGAGCTATGTATGGGACAATTTCTTCGTACATTCTATCTCTTACATCTAGTTCTTCGTTACTCGCCAGCATTTCTATAAAACCGTCAATTCTTTGTTGACCTGGTGCAACTTGCACAAAATTGACCAACTCACCAAGTCGTGTGAGCTGATTTCGATTGAGTTGTCTTCTTTCTATTTCCTTAATTGTTAATCTGTGATCTCTTAAGAGCCGTCTAATAAGATTGATTTCAGATGCTGAATATTTGCCAAATTTATCTCTACCTCTAAGATCTTTTTCACGAATCACCTCGAATACTGTTGCAATTGCTTCTCCCTGACTCTTGCCCTTTCCATGCATGCATACTTTATATTGCTCAAAATTTAGGTCTTCTGCCCTTAAATTCGGATTTTGCCGTCTAATCTCTTGCAGTAGAGCATTTCTCTCCCTTGTACTGAACCTTAACCCATCACTATTAGGACGATCAGAAATACTGTAACATCTGATAACTTGCTGTCCGTCACGATTATGAGTTAAAATAACAACTTTCAGATTTCCTGTATTTCTATTTCTACCACGTGTATCAATACTATGATTATCAAAACGAAAATACATTCTCTCATTTGCATTTAAGATATTAGCATCATGTGCAGTAGCAAACATACTAAAAAAGAATACAGGAAGGAAACGACCTACACTTACATGATACAAGAAAGATGGACATTGATCTAAAAAAGATTCAAATCCTTGTCTGAATCTTTCAAGATCTCCATCCACCAAACTCCTAATAAGTCCATCACCATTACTCATACAAAATACCCCTTATTTACTACGACCAGAAACACCAAGAGTTCATAAGTGGATTACTTGTTACCACTAAGCGTAAAGACGCTTTTTTTCTTATAAGAAGAAACACCACTTACACTAGGAGTTCCAAGCTCAGACTGCGGACCATCATCAACTGGCAAAGTTGTTTCCTTACTACCATGAGCTTTAGATCGTGACCGTAAATTATTCCAAGGACCATCACCTACAGGACCAAGAGGTAGAGTTGTTTTCTCTAACTCAGAGAATAACTCTTCTGCAAACAGACCGTAATCTACATTTACTCTTTTACCTTCTCTACCACATAATCTAAGGTTTTCTATCATGACTTCTTTAAAAAGTTCAAACTTTTCAGGAAAGCAATCCTTGGCAAATGACATTATATCTAATATTTCTTTTTTCTCTATTTCTTTTTCCCTATCAGACTCATGACTATCTTCTCGCTTCCAATTGACTATTAATCCTGCAAGCATACCACTTACATGAACTGTATAATTAGAAGTATTAACGGCAGCCTTCTTGTGTTTATAAAAGTGATCACATCCCCAAATCTTCATAATAACAGATCTAGCTTGAACACTTGACTCAGAATTTTTCAACATTACATCTGAGAGTGATGAAAGAAGAAGTTCATACTCTCGCTGTGAGAATATTTTGTCTGAATGGTCTCCTCCTGCTGAAACGCCTTTATAACACCAATACTGTACCAAATCATGAACCGTATCAAAAAAACATGAACGTATTAACCTACTAAAAAGGAAATATACCCCTCTATCCTTCTGCAATAATTTCTGTAAAAGAGTATCTTTGTCAGCTATATTCCTTACACAAAAATCTAAAATAGGAGCGTCTTTCTCAACAGATTGAGGACGAGACAGAGCAATAATAGCTTCTGTAAGTTTCTTTTCCTTATCTTCTTCTTTTAAATGATTATAAAAATACTCTACTCCTTCGCTCCATTCAAGTTTTACAGCACTGTCAAAACCTTCTGACGCATTACTTGGTTGCTTTAATCCCCCAGATTCTCTATCGATCCAGAAATCAAACACAGGACCTTTCCTCTTTATGCTATCTAGTAACGAGTTTCGTACGTATTTGCCAATTTCAGTTTCAGTTTTACCATCAAATGCACCAGGAGGAAAATTGTTCCTATAAGATTCAAATCTTTTTTGAAAGAGTGGATGAATTTTATCTACCACACAGTAACTACAAGCCATCTCATATTTGCGAAGTGGATTATCTATTCCACCTATTTTTTCTTCAGTAAACCTTTGACCTAAAGCAGCATTATCCAACCTTACACCTGACCAGCAACCTTCATCTTGGAATACATTGTGCAAAAACTTCAACTTATCACCCTTAAAGTATTTTATGTGCTCCATAAAGTTATCTTGAAGGACTCCCACCCATCTCTTGATAGCTGACTTCCTCCCGGCAGCAACTGTTGGATCTGGATGTTTAATAGCTTCCTGTAATTTTTTGGACATCGTAGCCCGAAGCTCTTTCTGTGTTGGCATTAACCCCTCCTATTAAGTATTTATATAAAAAAGGCATTGTACATACATTAGAATGGATTGCAACATAAAAATTACTAGAATAGAGGACTTAATAAAAAAAACGTTATGGCTAAAACTTTTCTTCTTGAATGTCCTTAATGTAATCAATAGAAAGGCCGATCATTTTAGCTATAACATCTATAGAGACACCGGCCTTAAGTGAATTCTTTGCAACTTCGATTTTCTCTGCTTTTCTGCCTTCGGCTCTGCCTTTTTCATGTCCGATTTGGATGGCTTCTCTATTTATGAGCTGTATTAGCTGTGGTGTTGTGTAGCAGATTATCCAATCTGGTGCTTCTCTGCCATTTTCCCACTTAGCAAATCTCATCTTTTCCTTGAGATAATATCTCCTATAAGCTTCCACAGCACTGCTGCATTTATACTGATCCGGCAGTGCTTGTATAAAAGCTTGCATATCAGTTGATCGAAAAATGAGTAAATCCTTATTACTATCACACCAATTTATTACTTCCTCTGATTTATGCTTCCTTTTGTATCGCTGTGTATACTCTTTACACAATTCTTTTCCATACTCTATCAACCAACAAAAGTTTCCTTTCGATTGCCTAGCCCACAAAGAACAAGGATGATTGCTGAGTGAGTTTATATGGAAGTTCTATATCCTGATCTATGACACTAACAAAAGGATTTGGCGCTTTTAATGCTATTGAAAAAACATTACTTAATAACTGAGCAGTTTCTAATGGCATTTTTACTATATGCTTATCACATAACATTTTTGCCGCAATCTCTGGGTTTGCATCTAGTACAAAGATGTTCATCTAAACATCCAAAGATAGAATCAGCTTAAGTCTTTAATTTCATTAGCTGTAAGACCAGTAGTTTGAGCTATAATATCAATAGAAACACCTGCTTTTAGTAGATTCTTTGCGACCTCAATTTTCTCTGCTTTTCTGCCTTTTTCATGTCCGATAAGGATGCCTTCTTCTCTACCTTTTTCAGTAGCATCATCAAGTTTTTGAGCGAGGACAGCCTGTTCATCAAGAATACGTTTTATTTCCTGTTCATAGGCAATAAATTCTTTTTCTGACCAGTTAAATCTATTTAGTTCTTCATAGGCCTTTTTAATTATTACATCACTACCTATTATTTTTTCCAGCTCTTCTTCACTAGTCTCATCTGCATATTTAAAGAAGTAGATCCATTTTTCAACTATATTTGAAAGCTGATCCTCTTTGGTTTTTGGAAATTTTGGCAATTCAATAAATATGAAGTAAAAATCTTTTAGATCGTGTTCATTAGTATCTTCATCCCGAATAGTATGCTTTGATTTATACTCAGACTTGTCCGGAAACAGGATACAATCTGCTATAGCAATGAAGATAATTTCCTTAAGGTCTTGGTATTGATCACCTTTATCGGCTTGTCTTGAATACGCTTTAGCTGCATAGTATTGGGCACGTTTTTCAAAGCCTTTAGTTTTAGCGACCTGGTTAGGTAAGGAAGTAGTATTGCTACTACTCCCTCCCTTAGAAACGCAGCATGCAGGTTTCCCCACACTACGCTTGAGCCCCTTATCTAAGTCCTTCTTTTCTCGAACCGGCTTGTCCTTCATGATTCCTCAGAAAACATCATTCTTAATGGTGACACCAACAGTAGAGAACCTTCTCTTGAGAAAGAGCTTGCTAAAATTTTTGTTTGTTTCACTCTTTCATCAAAATACTTTTTCCATTTTAAGTCAAGTGGATTTGCATCCGCCCTGATTTTAACATGTCGTCTGATAGGTATATCAATCAACCTAAGCAGTCTTAAATACCTTATCTCTTTCGGTTTGTTCTTGCATATGGGTGCAGCAAAGACCCATTGGCGTTGTTTCATTACCTTGAAGTAACGATTCTTTATCCAACGTAATCCTTTACGAGGATGTCTTTTCTTTGCCCATTTCCATAGAGCACACATAATTTCATGGTCTATTTTGTTAAAAGCTCTTTTCGCACACACATGGCTGTAGTAATTTCCCCATCCCCTTAATAGGGAATTGAGCAACTTGATTAGTACGGCCTGAGTGTTCGCTATGTTTGCCTTTATCAATGTACGTGCTTTATTAAGAAGTTTCTTAATACTTTCTTTTGAAGGTTTTATAATTAACTTCTTATTATACCTGCGTACATTACAACCAAGAAAGTCAAACCCTGTTGTAATAGATGTAATTTTTGTTTTCTCTTCGGAAAGGATAAGACCTCTCTCCTGAAGAAAGGACGATACTAGAGGTTTTACTTCATTTTCCAGTACTTCGCGTGTGATTCCTGAAATGATAAAGTCATCTGCGTACCTGATTACATTTACTCCACTTCTGATTTTGCTTCTTCTTTTACTGCCAAGTTTACCAAATTGACTTTCCAATGATTTTTCAAGTCCATTTAGGGCTAGATTTGCTAGTATTGGAGAGATGATACTACCTTGTGGGGTACCTGCAGTTGTGGAATACAGAGTTTTTGATTCTAGGAAGCCAGCTTTTAACCAGCTATGAAGAATTTTCTTCTCCATAGGAATATGCTTCATGAGCCATTCATGGTTAATGTTATCAAAACACCCTTTAATATCACCTTCGAGTATCCATTGTAGTTGGTTACGGCTTGCCAGTAACAAGTGACAAGCCACAGTAGCGTCTGCGCAGGATCTTTTTGGTCTAAAACCATAAGAGTGACGATCACTGATCGTTTCAGCTATCGGTTCCAAAGCAAACAAGTATAATGCTTGCATGGCTCTATCTTTTATCGTAGGGATTCCAAGAGGTCTTCTTTTGCCATTAGACTTACTGATGTATATCCGTTTTAGCGGAGAAGGTTTGTATCCTCTTTGTTTTAATAGCTTTATTCCTTGAAATTTTGTGTTGCAAGTTGACCATATTTGACGATCTACACCTGCTGTGTTTTTTCCTTGGTTTTCAGTTACTCTCTTAACCGCCAAAGCTTTGCCGCTAAAAGAGCGTGTGAGAAGGTGTTGTAAAGTTTTCACCTTACCCCATCTGCCTTGTTGGACAGCCTTAACAATACGCCTCTGTAGCCTCATAACAACTTTTTGGCATTTCTTCCAGGGTAACTGGTTCCATGCTTCGGAGTTATTGGTAGGTGCACTTACAGTTGTACTTGTAATCATCTGCTTTCCTACCTTAAGTGGTTAACAAAGTTTCTTGTCATGAGGGACCAAATGGAAGTCTGCTCGTTTTCACGCGAATTAATGTTACAAATTCTATCCATTTCGTTACAAAATGGCATTCGCTTTCTCCATTATCCTTTACCTGCACATCCATCAGCATTCCTTGCGGGTTGCCTGCCATATAGGCGAAAATACAGGCTTATCCTGTTCCTTTTGTCATACAATAGTGGGTTAGGTGGCTTCTCTATACCGGTGGAATTATTATTTGCGTACATCCAGAAATGAAAAATGTAACTCATCCACATTACCTTTTGGTCGGAGCTTATCAGCATCTTTAGCTCTTTAATCGTTACGATACTTATGAAGCTTCACTTACGTTCACCATACCACTAAGCCTAGCCCTCCAACCACATGATGCTTGTAGTTTATGCTTTCTCTTACGATTGAGCATCTTCTTTATCAAGAGGAGGTTCATTGTCCGCGTCGCTCGGCACCAACTGGTTACCCAATTCGCACTGATGCGTAGACTCAGATGGCAAAACATCTGGTTCAATAAGCTTTAGAATCCTTTCAGTTTCTTTCTGAATGAATTCCTCTCCTTTTAAACAATATGACCGAAGGCTTTCAGGTCGCACCATCTTAATTATATACCTGTTCCCACTAGAATCTCTGCAAAGAACATCAACAATGCTTTGTTTATCAGAAGCAATTTCAGGGTCCATAATGGTGCTTAAGAATTCTACTTCTTGTATAGTGTTGACTTCAGTACATCCTAAAATATCGTTTAAAAAATGGATAAGAATATTCTTATTTTTTTCAGTGCCAAAGATTTTCTTAAATGTTAAATCTAACTTTGGATCGAGAAATTTAGAAAGAGCCATAGTAAAAATACTGAGAAAAGATTAATAATTATACACTATTATTAACAACTATTCAACCATATTTTTAAGTATAGCTATACCGCCGCGGCGCTAACACGTAGCGGGATGACGAGGTTATCGTCACGCTGCCACGAACCGTCATACCGCCGCGGCGCTAACAAGAGATCCCGCTAACACGTAGCGGGATGACGAGCTTATCGTCACGCCGCCACGAACCGTCATACCGCCGCGGTATCTCTTAACATAGATCCCTTACTTAACCGTCATACCTTAACATAGATCCCGCTAACAAGTAGCGGGATGACGAGGTCATGCCACCGCGCGAACCGTCATACCGTTACGGTATCTCTAGATCCCGCTAACACGTAGGGGAATGACGAGGTCATGCCGCCGCAAACCGTCATACCGCCGCGGTATCTCTTAGCCGCTAACACGTAGCGGGATGACGGTTGTCGTTTAGCTACAAACGTTAAGAAATTTACCAAATAAAAAAAAAGGCAAAAGAAGCCCTGGGGTTATTATCCGCTTTAAAATATTGGCGTTTTTTATGTTTTAAACGCTTGACAAGCAAGATTAAGCTGCTTTTAATTGCAACTAACTTACGCTGCAAATGTTTAAGAAGTTTACTAAGCAGAAAAAAAGACAAAGAATCCCCGAGTTAGCTAGTCTTTTACTATCTCTGTCGAGTATTGGCATTTTTTGATGTCTTGTAACGCTTTATAAGCGCGTTCAGCTTATTTAGATAAAAATCTAGATGTAGATGAAGTTTTGTAAAGACATACAGTATCTATGTACTGCAAAAAATTAAACATAAGACGCCGATACATTAAGTAATCCTTACCTTTTAATCTGCAGATTGGCGAAAGCAAATACAATAGCTTCAATTTTATGATAAGGGGGCTGGCGGAGTTTGTCAAGTAAGTTTTTTGTTTCTGCGAGCTACTACCCTTTCTTGGTGGACTAAAATCACAACAGCTGCAGAACCTAAATTGCTTCATACTACACCTTTCCCCTTTCCCCTGAAACTAAAATCTATATACTTAACTTTAGAAACTTTAAAATAAGATGCGATCTAATATTAGGCAGTTATTTTACTATATAAAGCCTAATCTATCCTATTTTGTCATAGCTTTTATTGCAGTTTTATTTTCAGCCTTAACGATCCTCCTCTTTGGCAGAGGCTTAAGCAATATAATTGATTCTGGCACAGAGCACGATTTTACTACCAAACTATTAGTTGCAATACTTATAGTTTTAGCCATTTCTCTCACTGCATTTACTCGGTTATATTTCATTGGCATTGGCAGCGAGAAAGTTATCGCAAGAATCAGATATGACTTATATAGCAGTATCACTAACTTGCAACCAAGTTTCTTTGAGAACACAGGCGTACAAGATGTTATCTCAGCGTTAATTACTGATACCTCTGTGCTGCAATCAATAATAAACAGCAGCTTACTAACCATATTACGAAATTTTGTGATTCTGATTGGCAGTGTTGCTATGTTATTATATACAAATATACAACTAACTGCGTATGCAGCCGCAATAATACCTATACTACTCATTATCATGACCTCACTTGGAAAAAAAGTGCGTAGCTATGCACGCTTTGCCCAGGATAAATTAAGTGAGCTTGCGTCATTTAGTGAGGAAAATTTTAGATCTATAGTGACTATCAAATCGTTTGTACTCGAAGAAAATGAAAAAACCCGTTTTAAGGAGTATTTAAACTCAGTATCAAAATCATACGTAAAATTAGTACTCTTGCGTGCTATTCTAGTAACTCTAGTTATCACGTGTGTGATAGGTTCACTAGTTGTTTTGCTCTTTTTTGGTATTAAAGAAGTCTTAAGCAATAATATAACTATTGGAGAACTCTCCTCATTTGTGTTTTATTCAGCGCTTGCGGCAGGAGCTATAAATAATTTGAGCGATAATATCAGTGATTTACAACGAGGTCTTGGAATAGTAGAGCGTTTATTTGAATTTAAAAATATGAAAAGCTCTATAGTAGATGCCGATGATCCTATAAAAATTTATAGTGTTCAAAAAGGAATTTCGTTTAATGGTGTAACATTTTTTTATGCTGATAAGCCAGCATTAGATAACGTATCATTTTCTATAGAGGCAGGTCAAGCAGTATCAATTGTTGGACCATCTGGCAGTGGTAAAAGCACCATTTTAAAGCTTCTGCTCCGTTTTCATGATCCAAACAAAGGTAGCATTACTATCGATGGGCACAATATTAAGTCAATTGCGCTAAATGACCTCAGATCGTTGTTTGGCTTAGTGCCACAAGATCACATGATATTTTCTTGCTCAATAATGGAAAATATACTATATGGCAAACCAGGTGCCGAATATGAGGAAGTGAAGCAAGCAGCCATCAGCGCTTATGCGATGGAATTTATTGATAAGCTGCCTGATAAATTTGATACATTTGTAGGAAAAAGAGGATTAAAACTTTCTGAAGGACAAAAACAACGTATTGTAATAGCAAGGGCCATACTCAACAATCCTCAGGTTTTAATACTGGATGAAGCAACCTCTGCCCTTGATTACAAAAGTGAGAACCTCGTGCAAAAAGCATTGAGCAAGTTAATGCAAAACAGAACAACAATCGTAATTACACACAGGCTATCAACCGCACTCAAGACTGACAAGATTATAGTAATTAATCATGGAAAAGTAGAAGAAGTAGGAACTCATGACTTTCTAATGAGTAAAGACGGGCTGTATGCAAAACTGGCGAAGATACAGTGGAATTGAAAGAAAATTTAAATCATACCGTTAGTTGATATGCTAGATTTATAATTAAAATTATTAAATTTTTAATTTTATTATTTTATAATGGTTCCATAGTTATCCGGAAATTTCGTGATCTGTAGTTTCTTTCATTCACGTTATATTCATAGCTTGTTCTATCTTAATGTAATTCCAATTTTGACTGTATAGGAGGTCTCTATGTTAAAACATAACTATAGTGATAAAATCAATAATCGCTATTCATATACTAACAAATTTTCTTATAGTGATGAGGGTGTAGACGAGACGATCAAGGATAAAATCACAACTGAAGATCAGGTAGTAACTGATGATGTTGAAGAGCCTGATGCTGGTAATGATGGTTACAGCGAAGGTATGGCTTTCTCTTACCATGGTTACGGCAACGACTTAATATAAACTCTGATCCAGGAAGATAAAATAGTTAAGATAAACCTTCAACTAGTCCCACTTATTCACTATACTGCTATAGATTTTATAGCAATATAGTGAATGAACATTTTTAAGCAGATTTCCTCTCTAATCTTTAGTAAATTGAATGAGTTGAAACAAAGGGGTGTTATAAGCACAAGTGCAGCAAACTTTATCATAGAGCCTCCAAGCAATAGAGTCCATGGAGACATTTACACAAATGTTGCTATGGTGCTTGCAAAGCATGAAAAGAAGAATCCCATTGAAATTGCAGAGGTTTTAGCCAAAGAATTTGAACTTTTTGATGAAGTTGCAAAAGTGGAAATAGCAGGCTCTGGTTTCATCAACATGCACTTAAAAATAGAAGTGTGGCATGGAATTTTAAAACAAATAAATGAGCTAAAAACAGAGTTTGGCACCCTAGATATAGGGAACAATCAGGCCATTAATGTTGAATTTGTATCTGCAAATCCAACTGGTCCACTGCATATTGGTCATGCAAGAGGGGCAGTATTTGGTGACGTTCTGGCAAATTTATTGAAAAAAGTTGGTTATAAAGTTACTAAGGAATACTATATTAATGATGCTGGAGCGCAGATAGATACGCTAATTCGGTCAGTATATTTGCGGTATAAGGAAGCTCTGGGAGAAAAAATCAGCATCGAAAAAGGTTTATACCCAGGTGAATATTTAAAACCAATAGGGACTGGGCTGGCCAAAAAATATGGCGCAGAGCTTCTAGAAAAGCAAGATAATCAAGTGATTAGAGACTATACTTTAAGTTCTATCTTAGAAATCATAAAGGAAGACATGAACTTACTTGGAGTAAATCATGATGTTTTTACTTCAGAGTATGAGCTACAAAAAAGTGGCAAAATTGAAGAGAGTATAAAGATATTGTCTGACAAGGGTCTAGTGTATGAAGGGTACCTGGAGAAACCAAAAGGCAAAGAAAGCGAAAATTGGACTTCCAGAAAAGAGATGCTATTTCGCTCTACAAAATTTGGTGATGACGTTGACCGTGCATTGAAGAAAGAGGACGGCAGTTGGACTTATTTTGCCTCGGATATCGCTTACCATTTTGATAAGATATCGCGTGGTTTTAACAATATGATCGTAGAGCTTGGTAGTGACCACGGCGGTTATGTCAAAAGACTCAAAGCAGTCGTCTCTGCGCTCAGTGATGATCAAGCAAAAATAGAGGTAAAACTGCATAATATTGTGAATTTTTTCGAGAACGGCAAACCTGTTAAGATGTCCAAAAGATCAGGAAACTTCCTAACAGCAAGAGATGTAGTGGAAGAAGTTGGCAGGGACATAACTCGTTTTATAATGCTAACACGCAAGAATGATATGGTCTTGGACTTTGATTTTGCTAAAGTTAAAGAACAGTCAAAAGACAACCCTATTTTTTACGTGCAATATGCGCATGCTCGTGCTCATTCGTTAATGCGTAATGCTCCAAAAGAGCTCCCAACAGCAGATCCTTCACTTTTAAGGACAGGTGGAGAGCTCTTCCTCATAAAAACCTTAGCAAAGTGGCCAGATGTGGTAGAAATTGCAGCAAGGCTTTGTGAGCCACACAGAATTACTTTCTACTTACTTGAAGTTGCAGAAGCGTTTCACGTTTTATGGGGGTATGGCAAGAGTGATTTAAACATGCGTTTCATACTGGAAGACAACTTAAACCTCACCGCTGCAAGAATGTTTCTCGTGCAGGCCTTAGCACACGTCATCGCTTCTGGACTTTCTATCTTCAATATAGAGCCTTTGGAAGAGATGAGTTGATTTTTTTATGCAAGATTGTTTTTTCAACGAATAGAGAAGTTGACAAAATTAAGTAAAAATGTTATAGTTTATAGTAGTATTTTCTGGTTAATATATGGCTCACAGTCAAAAAAAGCTCAATGTTAATGTAAGTTTTGACAGTAAATTGGCTCAGTATCTTACAGAAATGGCAGAGACTCAAAATAAAACTATTCCTGAAGTTTTAGTAGATTTAGTGGAAGAAGAGTTCGAAGAAGATGTAGAGCTATCCAAAATAGCTGACGATCGCCTCTCTGAAGGTGAAGAAGAAGTAGAGGATGATGAAAACATCTGGAAATAAAACTTACACTATAAAATTCTTAAAAAATGTTATTGAAAAAGAAATTCCAGCTCTTCCGGCAAAGATTAAATTAATGGTTCAGGAGGCCATAAAGAAACGCCTTACAGTTGATCCTTTTAATCTAGGAAAGCCTTTATGTCATAGCTTTAGAGGGCAATATAGGATAAGGGTTAGCAACTACCGTATAATTTACATCATAAATCATTCAGAACGTAAAGTACTTATTACTGCAGTGGGGTATAGAAAAAACATTTACAAACACAGAAGATTACACAATTAAAAATATAAGAAAGATCTCACCGCTGCAACTTGTCCAAGCCTTAGCACACGTCATTGCTTCTGGACTTTCTATCTTTAATATAGAGCCGTTAGAAGAAATGAGTTGATTTTTTTTTGTTACAATATGTAATGATCAAAATATTATTCAAAGTAGGGTAAAGTTATGACGATCAGTTTTAGGGAGTATTCAACTGTATTCACTGAAGTTGCGGAACAGACAGATTTAAATGGAAATAACATAATTGAAAGAATAAAAGGGCATTAGCATAGATCCCGCTAACAAGCAGCGGGATGACGGTTGTCAGGGTGTCAGGCTAGTACCTTCTCTTGTCATCCCAGTGCCCAGACACTGGGATCCAGAAAAGTTTGCTTGTGAACAAGCAAACTAGCATGGAAAGTGGTTACAACATTTTCGATGAGATTATATGGAAAACTGTATTCCAGTGTCAAGCACTGGAATACATCACAGGGGCACTGGAATGACACCCTTTACGGGCTCTTAAATTGCAACTATAAATGTTTAAGAAATTTACCAAATGAAAAAAAAGGCAAAAGAAGCCCCATGGTGGTTGGCTATTTACTATGTACTAAAATATCGGCGTTTTTTTTATTCTAAAACGCTTGATTAAGAGCGATTTAGCTGCTTTTAACTTGCAACTAACCTACACCGCAAGTGTTTAAGAAATTTACTAAGCAGGAAAAAAGGCAAAGAAACCCCGTAGTAGCTAGCATTCAAATTCTCCCTTGTCAATTTGACGTTTTTTGCTGTCTTAAACGCTTTGTAAGCGCGTTTCGGCTTATATAGGTAAAAACCCAGAAATTTTTAAAGACATGCGATGCACGTAGTGCGAAAAATTAAACATGAGACGCCAAATACCCTAAGTTTTTTGTCATTAACCTGCACAGATTGCGAAGATAAATAAATAGCTTCAGTTTCATGATAAGGGGGTTGGCGAAGGGTGTCAAGTAATTCCGTTCCTTATGGGTAAAAAAAGAGAAACTCTAAGTTGCAGCCGCACAATGTTTCTCTTTTCTGCTGTTGATGATTATTTCGCCTATTGTAACTGCCGCTAGAATAAAGCAATAATATACCTGTGTTAATAAAGAAATAGGTGATACAGAGGCGATGCTACCTGCTAGCAATAGTTGGGAACCATAAGGTAAGATACCTTTTGTAGCACAAGCAAAAACATCTAATAAGTATGCGCTGCGATGTGGCGCAATACTGTGTTTTTGTGCAAGCCTTTTTGCAATGCCACCACTTAGTAAAATAGCAATGGTATTATTGGCAACTAAGGTAGTAAACATAGACGCAATTCCTGCTATCACAAATTCAGCTTTAGTTTTTGTGATATTGCTTTCATCGATGAGTTTATGCAACGCTTTTTGACCTTGCTTGTACATTATATGGCTCAATCCACCGATAAATAGAGCAAATATCACTATTTCGTTTACTTTTTTGAAACCGTCATACACGTCATGAGGAAATTGAATGATAGCATAGTCAAAAAAAGTTATTCCTAGCACACCAGCAATAATTATGTTTATAGTTATTGTTACTAAAGTGGCGACTTCAAGCAGCCCCATGATTATTAAAGAAATGTAAGGAATAATTTTTATTATAGAATAATAATCTAAATTTGATATAGAAATAATTTTTGTACTATTTGAGGCAACTGCTAGGTAGATGAGTGTTATAATGCTGGCAATAAGTGCAACTTTAGAGTTCATTTTAAGTTTATCTTTTGCTGAAGCTTCCTGTGAAGAAACAGATGCAATGGTGGTATCAGATATCATCGAAAGGTTATCGCCAAACACGGCACCACCTACTACAGTTGCAGTTCCTATTTCGAGACCAAAAGCTCCACTTTTTGCCAGATTAACAGCTATAGGTACCATCAGCGCAACAACTCCCATAGATGTGCCAATTGCAGTTGAAATAAAAGCAGAAGCCAAAAATACTCCAGGCAGCAGTAATCTTGCTGGAAGGAAATTAAGAATTAAATTAGCAACAGTGTCTGCGCTACCGATTGATTGAGTCACCGCAGAAAATGCTCCAGAAAATAAAAAAATTAAACACATAGTAAGGGTGTTTTTGTCACCCATGCCCTTGATAACAGTATCGATGTTATGCTGAATTTTATTTGTACCACGTGAGACAGCAAAAAATAGTGCTGGTAATAAGCAGATTACTGGTGAAACCTGATGAAGTGGATTATCAGTTCCGATAAAAGAAAAATAAGCACCACTTCCAAGATACAAGATTAAAAAAATAATCAAGGGGACAAAAGCTGTCATTTTACTGTACCTAAACTTATAACTATAACTAATTAAGTGGTTTTAAGCAAGTTTGGTTTTCACTAGTTCTACAGGAAGTCAATAGCAGAGTTTTAAACTTCATATTTAATCTACTAAATAAATAGCACATGTAGCTTATTGCTTGACAATAGGATCTAATTGTTGTCTAGATTCCAGCATCACGCGCACAACTGTACGAACATTTGTTTGCGAAGAAATGTTATAGCTGGTTTTGCCTCAAACACAAAGATGTCATCCGAGTAGCTGACTACTTGGATCCAGAAAATTTTGCTGCGAGTAAGCAAATTTGTTTGGTGAGCATAGAAAGTGGAATGTGTAAGCGCAGCCTCAACAGGTTGTCATCCAAGTAGCTGACTACTTGGATCCAGATTGGATACTGAGTTGGTGAGTATAAAAGTATAGCTAACGCGAGCTCTACGTCATACCGCCGCAGAATAATTAACCGTCATACCGCGATTCATTCGCGGTATCTCTAGATCCCGCTAACAAGCAGCGGGATGACGGTTGTCGTTTAGCTATAAATATTTAAGAAATTTACTAAACAGAAAAAAAGGCAAAAGAAGCCCCGTAGTTGGCTAATTACTTACATTATACTTTCAAGTATGGCGTTTTTTTATTCTAAACGCTTAATAACCGCGACTCAGCTGCTTTTAAATGCAACTAACCTTAGCTATAAATGTTTAAGAAATTTACTAAACAGAAAAAAAGGCAAAAGAAACCCTAGGGTAGCTAGTTATTCACTATCCATTTTTTAAGTTGGCGTTTTTTTATGTTTTAAACGCTTTATAAGCGCGTTTCAGCTTATGTAGGTAGAAGTTTGATAAAGACATAAGGTGCACATAGTGCAAAAAATTAAACATGAGACGCCAGATACGTGAGTTTTTTTGTCATTTAATCTGTACAGAGAAGATAAATAAATAGCTTCAGTGTTTATGATAAGGGGGCTGGCGGAGTTTGTCAAGCAAGTTTTTTATTTCTAGCGGTTGTTGCCAAAAACTATACAAGAAGTCTATTGAAATTACGTATATCAATCGTTGTAAAATCACACAATTGCTCTGTAGAGCTATGCCCTGTAATAATTACTATACCATTTTGCTCAGAGCGTATTGAGATTAGGTTCAGCACTAATTCACACGTTGCACTATCAAGATTACAAAATGGTTCATCTATCAGCCAAACGTTTGCATTAGAAATCAAGAGACGAGCAAGCGCAACTCTCCTTTTCCAGCCTGCAGAAAGTTCGCCATATCTAATATTAAGTACAGGTTGCAACTGCAAGCAACAAATAGCTGCCACAATCAATTCTCTAGTATTTCGTATTCCTGCCCAGAATTCTACGTTTTGAGCAACAGTTAAGCTATCTTTACAGGCATTCTTATGGCCTATATAGACCATAGAAGATATATAGGATTTTGGATCATCATATATATCTTTTCCGCAGTGCCTTATATTGCCTGATACCGGCGGTAAAAGTCCAGATAAACTTCTAATTAAGCTGGTTTTACCACTACCATTTGGACCAGTGATTAGAATCTTTGATTTTAGCTCAGCTTTAAAACTGAGATTCTTAAATAGTACCTTATTATTACGAGTGCAGGATAAATTTTCACATTCAAGCATGGATTATCTGCCCTTTCCCTTATGTTTAACTTGAGTTGAAGCCTGAGATTTTACAAACAGCTCCCAAAATCCTTTCTGTCCGCCTTCTCTATGTATCAATTGTGCAAAACGCTGCATTAAACCATTACCCATCATAACCATCTTTGTCCATTTACCTACCGGTTTTGCTATGTCAACTATTTCTGGATCTTCTTTATAAACTTGCACATCTTTTTGCTTCTCACGCAGTATTTCCTGTTGTTTCATCAACTCTTTTTGCTTATTTTTTTGATATAATTCATTGAATTTTCTGTCTTCTTCCCACTCTTCTTTAAAAACTTTTCTAGGAAATATGATTTTTCTAATGCGATTTTTGTATATTTTTCTCAAAAAGAGAAATACTTTGACTATAGCAAGTAATGCTATACTATATATAATAATTTGTCCGAAAGACATTTTCTGTACTCAGCTTACGCCACATTATATTATACCATAATTATAGAAATTGTGCAATTTTTGTGTGAGTAAAGACAGTATAAAAGTAATACTGCTCTATTTCGTAAACTGGACAAATATCTGACGAATGGGCTTGTATGTGGTAAGGTTTATTTCTATACTTTTTAAAGAATTTAGAAGTGAAACAAATATGAACTGCTACAAGACTCACACGTGTGAAGAATTAAGAAAGAATGATGTAGAAAAGGAAGTTACCCTTTCTGGATGGTTATATCGTAAGCGCGACCATGGTAACCTAATTTTTGTTGATTTAAGAGACTTCTACGGAATCACTCAGCTAGTATTTAATAATGACAAAGACTTTTTTGATGAGATATCAAATTTAAAATTGGAGAGTGTAATTACTGTTACAGGAATAGTTGAAGCTAGAACTGAAGATACGGTAAACAGCTCTATTTCTACCGGAGAAATCGAGGTGATAGTCAACAATTTGCGCGTTGAGTCGGAAGTTGAGTTCCACTTTGATGAAGAAATAGCAAAAGAAGAAAGAAGTATATTGGCAAGCATTACCGGCGAGCAAGAATACCCAGAAAACATGAGATTTAAATATCGATTTCTTGACTTAAGACGTGAAAAAGTCCGCAACAATATTATTTTGCGCTCACAAATTATTGCAGAGCTCCGCAAGCTCATGATAGAGCGAGGATTTTTAGAGATTCAAACTCCAATACTCACTGCTTCCTCTCCTGAAGGAGCACGCGACTACCTAGTGCCAAGCAGGCTAAATCCTGGCAAGTTCTATGCATTGCCACAAGCTCCGCAGATTTTCAAACAGTTGCTCATGGTTTCAGGGTTTGATAAATATTTCCAAATTGCACCGTGTTTTCGTGATGAAGACGCAAGGGCTGACCGTTCTCCGGGAGAGTTTTATCAGCTAGATCTTGAAATGTCTTTTGTAACTCAAGAAGACATCTTTCAGATTATTGAGTCTACCTTATATAGAGTGTTTGCTAAATTTTCTCGCAAGTCTGTCGATAAAGATTTTCCACGCATTACATACAAAGAGGCAATGCTTAAGTATGGTTCTGACAAGCCAGATTTGCGTAATCCACTATTAATCAGCGATGTTACAGAAATTTTTCGTGATTCAGGGTTCAATATTTTCAAAAGCAATATTGAGCGTGGTATGGTAGTGAGAGCCATCCCTGCACCTAAAACAGCAGAGGAACCACGCAGCTTCTTTGATAAAAAGATAGAACATGCGCAAAAAGAATTCGGTGCTAAGGGTCTCGGATATATAACGTTTGATAAAGATGGAACTGCGAAAGGCCCAATTGCTAAATTTCTTGATGAAAATAGGCTAAACCACATAAGAGAAGCAACAAACATAGAGCCAGGAGATAGTGTATTTTTTGCTTCTGACAAAGAGAATGAGGCGGCAAACATTGCAGGAAAAGTACGCACTCTTTTAGGGTCAGAACTCAGTCTTATAGATGATAATATCTTCAAGTTTTGTTGGATCATTGATTTTCCATATTTTGTATATGACGATAAAAGTAAAAAAATCGATTTCTTTCATAACCCATTCTCCATGCCACACGGTGGTCTGAAAGATTTAGAGGACAAAAATCCACTGGATATCCTTGCTTACCAATATGATCTTGTTTGCAATGGAATAGAACTGTCAAGTGGGGCGATTCGTAATAACAAACTGGATATCATGTATAAAGCTTTTGCCATTGCAGGTTATAGCCGGGGAGAAGTTGATACAAGATTCGGTGCACTTGTACGTGCATTCAGATTTGGTGTTCCTCCTCATGGTGGAATAGCACCAGGAGTTGATAGAATAGTTATGCTGCTTGCTGATGAGCCAAATATTCGTGAAGTAATCTGTTTTCCTATGAACCAGCAAGGTGAAGATGTTCTAATGGGTGCTCCTTCCAAGGTGGAGGATAAGCATTTACGTGAATTATCCTTGAAGGTTATTGAATGAAAAATTTTATAGCAAGGAGCACCGGTTAATGATATATTAGGTTATGTTAAATTGAAAGACCATGAATAATATCCAAAAAGCAATACTATCGGGCATGATCTGTAACATGATTGTGTGGTATGAACTCACTCTTTTTGGAGTATTAACAGATACAATCATCAACGTTTTTTTCCCATCAGAAGATCATTATTTGAGTACACTCAAATTCCTTGGTGTTTTTGCAATTGGTTTTGCGTTTAGACCAATTGGTGCAGTAATTTTTGGTTATATGGGAGATAAGTATGGCAGAAGAAAGACTTTACTTACTTCAGTAATATTAATTTCAATATCATCCACAATTATGGGAATTATACCTGGGTATAAAGAAATAGGGTTGCTTTCACCTGTATTGCTTGTGTTTTGTAGAATAGTGCAAGGAATAACTGCAGGAGGTGAAACAAGCATTAATACAGCATTTACGATAGAGCATTCAAAAGATAAAAAAAATCTAGGTTTCTTAGGAAGTATGAAGCCCTTTAGCGGAGCCCTTGGAACGCTCTTATGCATAACAATGATATTTATCTGCAAAAGAGTTACAGGTGAGAACTATGAAATATGGGGATGGAAGTTGCTTTTTTATTTTTGCTTTTTTTGGGGGACAATAGGTTTTTTAACTAGGTACATATTAAAAGAAAGCTTAGCATATAAAACTAATAAGTACGCTAATAATTTAGCACATTCACCATTGTTAGAACTAGTAAGAAACTATAAAAGACCGCTTATTATTTCAATCAATCTGGGAATTGCTCAGAATGCAATTGTCTACGCAGCAATAATGTTTTATAATATATCAATAAAAGAGCTAGTTATTTTATCTATTAGTGTTAAAGATTTAATGAGGATAGTAATACAGGTTGTATTTGCAGCATCTGCGGTACTTTTTGCAATTTTATCTGATAAAGTTGGAAGAAAACGCGTAATGATTCCTGTACTGATTATGCTATCTCTGATTGGTACATGTGTATTACCATTATTATCTTCCGTTAACCACTATGTCGTAATAATAACTTACTTATTGATTACTATACCAGTAGGTGCATCTTTTGGAATATATGGTTCTGTTATTTGTGAACTGTTTCCAACAAAAGTAAGATGCACTGGCGTAAGCTTAGCAAATAATATATCTGCAGGAATTTTTGGTGGCCTTTCTCCATACATATGCATGTGGCTTATAGAAAAAACCGAAACAAAACTTGCAGCAGGCATTTATCTTACTGCCTGCGCATTAATTAGCCTAATATCTGTGCTTCAAATTAAAGCCAAAGACAGAAAAGTTGATTGGTGAAATCGTTTCAGTCGAAAAATAGCGCTTCAATGGATTTTTCGATGTGTTTAGTGATAGGAGCGGTGATAGTGATTTCTTTATTGTTTGGCAGTTTTAAAGATAAAGAATGCGAATGAAGGTGAATTTTATTTGCTATCCCATCAATAAAAGCTTTTTTACCACCATATTTACCGTCACCAAGAATAGGGCAATTTATATGAGCTAAATGTGCACGTAACTGATGGGTTCTGCCGGTAATTGGTTGTAATTTTAAATAAGCAACATTGTGTTTGGATTTTGCTATAATTGAAAAATGCGTAGTGGCATTCTGAGGTGAATTTTCATCAACGACCACTTTTTCTTGACCTGAAACATATTTTTTCACCAATGGATAGTCTATTGTTCCACTATCCTTGCTCGGTATGCCAGAAGTTAATGCTAAATAAGTTTTTTTTACTCTTCGTCCTTTAAATTCTTCCATAAGGTATCTGGCAACATTAGCGTTGCGTGCGAATATTATCACTCCACTCGTATCTCTATCTAGCCTATGGACAATTTTAAATGTTTCTCCCTCTCTTATTTGGTCAAGCAAATCACTCATGCTAATCTTTACTTTTACGCCACCTTGAACGATGACCCCTGCGGGTTTGTTTATAGCTAGTATATATTCGTCTTCATATAATATGTTCTCTCTTAGTAGATTCACTAACTTTTCATTATATTTGCGATCAGAATTAGCGTTTTCAATATAATTCAAGTGCTTCAGCGTTATAGTTTGCCCAGAATTTACTCTATCACTGGACTTTGCTTTGCAATCATCAACTTTGATTAATCCTTTCCTTAAAGATTTTTCAATTACAGATTGCTTTAGATCAGGAAAGATTCTTCTGATGTACCTATCCAGCCTAACGTTATCGTCTTCTATTAATATGGTTTTTATACTTTGTAGCATTCCATTATTTATAATGAATATCTAGTGAAATGTCAATTATTGGTGTCATTCCAGTGTCAAGCACTGGAATGACACCGAAGGGGCTACTGCCGTCATAAAGGAACCAGTGTCAGCTACTCGGATGACAGGAGAAGGAGACTACTGAGATGACAGCTAGCCTGACAACCGTCATCCCGCTGCTTGTTAGCGGGATCTAGAGATACCGCGAATGAATCGCGGTATGACGGTTCGCGGCGGCATGACGTAGAGCTTGCGTTAGCTATACTTTTATACTCACCAACTCAGCTGGATCCAAGTAGTCAGAGCACTGGGATGACAAAAAAAGGAGGGCACTTGGATGACGGGAGAAGGAGCTATTTGGATGACATCGTTTACTATACAATGTTTGTACAGTTCTGGATAAAAAAATTAGCTAACAAATTTATAAACATCGGTATACAGCTCATCAACGCTTGGTTCTTTACTATTTTTGGCAAAATCTTCCGACTTTTTTACTAAATCACGTATTTCCTTATCAATTACTTTGCACTCTTCTTCTGAAGCCATTTTATTATCTGTCATGTATTTCTTTAAAGTGCTTATAGGGTCATGATTTTGCTTCATATCTTCAACTTCTTCTTTTAAGCGATAAGTAGCAGGATCTGACATTGAGTGACCGCGATATCGATATGTCTTCATTTCAAGCAGGATAGGCCCTTTTCCGCTGCGTGTGTGTTCCGCTGCTTCGCTTGTAGCCTCATAAACAGAGAAAAAATCCATTCCATCAACTTGTTTTCCAGGAATACCAAAACTTTCTCCTCTTTTATATAACTCTGTTACTAAAGTTGACCTTTGCACGGAGGTTCCCATTGCGTATTCATTATTTTCTATGATGTAAACCACAGGCAACTCCCACAAAGATGCCATATTAAACGATTCATATACTTGTCCTTGATTTGCAGCACCGTCGCCAAAATATGTAAATACCACATTATCTTTTTTCTTATATTTATTAGCAAATGCTATTCCTGTGCCAATTGGAACTTGTGCTCCCACTATTCCATGCCCGCCGAAGAATTTTTTTTCAACGTCAAATACGTGCATCGAACCACCTTTACCTTTCGAGCATCCTGTTTCTTTGCCGGTAAGCTCTGCCATTACAACATTTGGATCAGAATCACATGCGAGCATTAAGCCATGGTCTCTATAACTTGTGATAAAAGCGTCACCTAATTTTGATGCAGCTTGAGTTCCAACTGCAACTGCTTCTTGTCCTATTGATAGGTGACAGAACCCGCCTATTAATCCCATCCCATATAATTGTCCTGCTTTTTCCTCAAATCTGCGTATGAGTAGCATTTTCCTGTAGAATCCAATTATCTGTTCTTTAGTGAAATTTTCTGCTTTCATATCGATTTCTTTTTCATTAAACTAACACAATACCAGGAATTTTAAATTTTTGCTAATGAACTATTACCACTGGCTTGAGGCTTTTCACGTTATCTCTGTTATCATGTGGATGGCAGGTATGCTTTATTTACCCAGGCTTTATGTCTACCATGCAACTGTAAAACCGGGATCGGAAAATGATAGCTTGCTTCAAACAATGGAAAAGAGGCTACTTAGATATATCATAAACCCTGCAATGCTTTTCTCACTTGGTCTTGGAATTACACTAATGGTTATTAGGGAAGCATATCGTGAAGGATGGTTTCATGTAAAAGCATTTGCAATACTTTTGATGTTAATTATTCATATGCTACTTGCAAAATATAGGAAAAATTTTGCAATGGGTTCGAATAAGAAGTCACATATTTATTTTCGCGTTTTAAATGAAGCAGTTACAGTATTGATAATAGTTATAGTTATTATGGTTGTTGTAAAACCTTTTTGACTGACCTTACCCAAAAAAAGCAGAAAGCTCGTATCTGTTCAGATGCATGGCTAATGTACAATACTGAAATAAAAATTCCAGTGCTCCCTTTCTTGTCATCCCAGTGCTTGACACTGGGATCCAGCTTTCTTTACAAATTCACCAAAAGTGCTTCATTCTATAACGCAAAACCCATACTCACCAAACTCAATGCATTACTTGCAATTAAGTCTTCTGGATGCCAGTGTCAAGCTACTCGGATGACACCATTCTTTTTCCTGGATCCCAGTGTTAGCTACTTGCATGACACCATTCTTTTTCCTGGATCCCAGTGGGCTTTGTTGCATCGCTAGCTATGATGGATAAAGATAAAAAAGGTAGAGAATATCAGTAGCTTATTATTCTGGTATTTATAACAAGAACGGTCAGTGAATACCTAAATTTGAGTAAAAGAAATTTCACTACCACTCACTAATCCGGCTAAAATTCAAGAATTTCAATGCTTTAGCTATTTTCAATAGAATTAAATTTATTAATATAAATAACAAATTACTATTCTTAAATTTGATCAGATTGATTGCAAAAAAACAAGATTTTCAATAGGTTGCTTATAATCCTAACTATAGTTAGCCTTTCATAAGTAGCGATGCAACAAAGCCATCCCAGTGTCAAGCACTGGGATGACAAGAAGAGGGCACTGCCCTCTTGGATGGAAGCCAGTGTTAGCTACTTTCATGACACCCTGACAACCGTCATCCCGCTACTTGTTAGCGGGATCTAGAGATACCGTGATGGTATGACGTAGGGGTTGCCGAGAACTTGTCATCCCAGTGCTTGACACTGGGATCCAGTTTTTCGTATAATTTTGTCAAAATCTATTGTGCTAGCAAGTTCACTAGCGTCACGCGCTGGTCTGTTAGACATTTACGTGTAGGGTGAAGAAATTTTGAAAAAGACATACCAAATATGAAAGGCCTATATATTAAAACTTACGGCTGTCAGATGAACGTTTATGACTCCGTTTTAATGGAAAATGTAATTAAACCTTTGGGGTTCAACGTTGTTAGTGATGCAGGGAAAGCCGATTTAGTGATACTGAATACTTGTCACATTAGAGAGAAGGCAGCAGAAAAACTTTACTCAGAGCTTGGGAAGATTCATTCGTTACGAAAAGAAATGACTATAGTGGTGGCTGGGTGTGTAGCGCAAGCAGAGGGAGAAGAAGTGTTCAGAAGGGCTCCTTTTGTTGATATTGTTGTTGGTCCGCAGAGTATCGCTACCTTACCGGAGCTGATAGTCAAAGCAAGCAGAAGTAAAGGTCATGTAATAAACACTGATTTTCCTGAAGTTGCAAAGTTTGATAAATTGCCAGATGAATGCTATGGCAATAGCCAGGGGTCTTCTGCGTTTCTTGCCATACAAGAGGGTTGTGATAAATTTTGTACGTTTTGTGTAGTGCCCTATACTCGTGGAGCTGAGTATTCACGGCCAGTGAATGAAATATTTCGTGAAGCATTGAAATTAGTTGCAAATGGGGCAAATGAGATCAATTTGCTTGGTCAGAACGTCAATGCTTACCATGGGGAGTGCGAAGGGGAAGTGTGGGATTTAGGAAAATTAATTAGTCATATTGCTAAAATTGAAAAGCTAGAGAGGATTCGTTATACAACTTCTCATCCAAGAGATATGCATGAATCTCTCTACTTGGCACATGCGGAAGAGCCAAAGCTCATGCCGTTTGTTCACCTGCCTGTGCAGTCTGGTTCGAATAAAATATTGCACGCGATGAACAGGAAACACACTGCAGAGGAGTATTTGGAAATAATAGACAGATTTCGCAAATTGAAACCTGAAATCGAATTTTCTTCTGATTTTATTGTTGGTTTTCCTGGAGAAACCGAAAAAGATTTTGAAGAAACTATGAAATTAGTAGAAAAAGTTAGATATGCTCAGGCTTATAGTTTTAAATACAGCCCAAGACCAGGCACACCGGGAGCGGAAAGAAAAGATCAAGTACCAGAAGAGGTTAAAACAGAGCGCCTTCTTCGTTTACAGAAATTAATTAGTAAGCAACAACTTGAGTTTAACCAGAGTATGGTAGGTAAAACTATACCTGTTCTATTTAGCGATAAAAAAGGTAAACACCAAAACCAAATTATTGGTAAAAGCCCATATATGCAATCAGTGTGCATTGATGATTCTGAAGATAAATACAGGGACAAAATAGTAAATGTGAAAGTGTTGGAAGCTCGGCAGAGTAGTTTGCTGGGGTGTGCATTTCACTGATTTTAAGCAGCGTTAAATATAAATCTTAAGCAAAGAGTATTGAAAAAATGCAATCATAATCTTTTTCAAAAGTTACAAAGTTTAATTGCTACCTCTGCTGAACGGGTACCTTAAACCTACAAATTTGAGCTTACCTATATCAATTTTTTGTACAAGATGAGTTAGTAACAACTTTATGTATAAAATTGAAGAAGAATAAAAATACAATAACGAGCATTAAATTAAATATTCCCACCTTTAAAAAACCCTCTTTATATATTTCTAAAGATTCTAAATAATTTATTTTACCATTTACTGAAGGAACTGACATAAATTTTGATATTGCAACTCCGGCTAGGTTAGAAAACGCTAATGACAGCATTACTATACCCATCACTACTCCTCTAAGGTTTTTGGGGGCTAGTGTAGTTGCTTGTTCTTGGACTAATGGAGCAATACATAATTCTCCCAGTCCCATAAAGGAGATAGCAATTATTAAATATAAGTATTCTACTTTACCTTCAATGTTAGAGTTTAAACATCCTATGTACAGTGTGAAAAAACACATAGCCATTGTCAGAAGGCCAAGGGTAAACATGGAAGTTGCATATTTTTGCTTAAACTTCATGTATGTTCCAAAAAGAAAGCCAAATATTATAATTGACAAAGAATTTATGGCTTGAGAAACTGAAGCTGGGATTGTTATACCTAATACATTGTTAATAACGTTTCTTTCGGTGAATAAGTTAACCAAAGAGCCAAGCTGCATTTCTAAAGCAAAAAAACACAAGAAAAATACCACAAGAATAGATAATGCCACTAATTTTCGTCTTTGTTCTGCTGATAATTTAGATATTATATAAATAAATATGCCCAGAGCTGTTATTCCAATAAATATGAGCATATTAGTAAAAAATTCACTATGTATAAGCATTTTAGCAATTATTGATGATGACAGAAAGCTTCCTATCAATACTATACCAAAAATTTTAATCCCTAATATGCGCTTATTCATAAGCTCTGGATAAGGAGAAAGGCCGCTATCTCCTAAAAGATTCTGAAATTTGAGAAAAAAGATTAGCCCTATAGACATCCCAATACCAGCTAAACCAAAGCCGTAGTGCCAGCCAAACAAGTGGGCTACATAACCACATGAAATAGAAGCCAATATTGCTCCAATATTCACACCTACGTAAAATAAAGTAAAGCCTCTGCTACGTTCAGGATCGTCTTTGCCATAGCATGAACTAAGTAAGTTAGTTACGTTCCCTTTAAACATACCAGTACCTATGGCTATTAGAGATAAACCTAAATATAATAAACCTGGTTCAAACTTAACCAATGACATGCAAGCATGACCTGCTATCATCACTATCCCTCCAAGCAACACCATGTTGCGGAATCCCATCAACTTATCAGCTAAAAAACCTCCAAGTATTGGTATAGCATAACCTGTTGCAGCAAATAATGAGTAAATAGTAAAGGCCCTCTCATCAGTGAAACCTAAGTGAGAAGTCAAAAATAGGACCAAAAGTGCCCTCATTCCATAGTAAGAGAAACGTTCCCACATTTCAACAAAGCACAACATTTTTAAAAATTGTGGAAACTTATCTGTCTTCTGATCCATAAAATACCCCTAAAGCTTGGGTTAATGTTAAGTAAAACAATAAAAACTGCAAGTAAAACTTAAAAAAAGGTATTGGAAGCTCGGCAGAATAGTTTGTTGGGGTGTGAGCTACGGAAATATTTTTGAATTTGTAATTTTTCAGAAAGCCCTATATTCTTTAGTTTTACATAGCGAACATGAAGTCAAAGCATTATCCTGATACAGTAAGTAGTCCTGATTTTTTATCGTTAGAAAAGGAAATCATAAAATTTTGGCAGGAAAACAAAGTTTTTGAGCGGTCAGTTGAAGAACGTTCCAAGGATAATTGTTTTGTCTTTTACGATGGGCCTCCGTTTGCAAATGGACTTCCGCATTATGGACATTTACTCACTGGTTTCATCAAAGACGCATTTGCAAGATATCAAACTATGCTTCAAAAAAGGGTTGAACGTAGATTTGGCTGGGATTGCCATGGATTGCCGGCTGAGATGGGTGCAGAAAAAGAACTTGGAATATCTGGTAGAACTGAGATAGAGAAGTTTGGTATAGATAAATTTAACGATCATTGCCGTACTTCTGTGATGAAATTTTCATCAGAGTGGGAGAAGTATGTAAATAGGCAAGCAAGGTGGGTAGACTTTCACAATGACTATAAGACTATGGATAAATCATTCATGGAGTCGGTCATGTGGGCATTCAAGCAGCTTTATGATAAGGGTCTGGTGTATGAATCAGTGCGCGTTGTACCATATAGCTGGGCATGCGAAACTCCATTATCTAATTTCGAAACAAGGCTTGATAACGCGTATAGAGAAAAAGTTAGCAAAGCTGTAACTGTTGCATTTGAGCTTTTAGAAAACCCACAGCAATTTAAAAGTGTTAAACGAAAGTGTAAATTACTTGCTTGGACTACAACTCCTTGGACGTTGCCGAGCAACTTGGCTTTAGCAATAGGAAAAGATATTAAGTATTGTGCAGTGTCAGTCCACCCTTTGATGTCATTCCAGCGCGTGACGCTGGAATCTATTTCTGGATCCCAGTGTCTGGGCACTGGGATGACAGGGAGTAGTGAAGGAAGTTCAATGAATGGTGAAATATACATTTTTGCTGAAAGCTACTTAGAGAAATTTATCAGCCACTCTGAACAAAACAATATTCCATATGAAAACTGCAATATAAAACTTAAAGCGAATGATCTTGCAGGTCTTTCTTACAAACCACTGTTTGACTATTTTAAAGACACAAAAAATGCATTTCGCGTTTTTATTGCTGATTATGTGACGGAAGAAGACGGTACTGGCGTTGTGCATACTGCTCCTGGATTTGGTGAGGAAGATTTTTACCTTTGCCAAAGCCATGATATTCCAGTTATTTGTCCAATTGATAACAGTGGAAAATTTACTGCTGAAGTTTCAGATTTGGCAGGGGTTCATGTTTTTGATGCCAATGATACAGTAATAAAAAAATTGAAAGGGCAGGGAAGTTGGTTTAAGACTGAGCAATATATTCACAATTATCCACACTGCTGGAGAACTGACACTCCTTTGATCTATCGAACTATGCCTTCTTGGTATGTTGCTGTTACAAAATTCAAAAGCAGAATGGTAGAGCTAAATAAGAGAGTTAATTGGATACCAAACCACATTAGAGATGGTCAATTTGGAAAATGGCTTGAAGGGGCACACGACTGGTCAATTTCACGCAATCGATTCTGGGGTACGCCAATCCCTGTATGGAAATCAGATGATGCGAGATATCCAAGAGTAGATGTATATGGTTCAATAGAAGAACTGGAGAGAGATTTTAATGTTAAAATAGACGACTTGCACAGACCATTTATCGATACTTTAACAAGACTAAATCCTGATGATCCAACAGGAAAATCAGTTATGCGCCGTGTACCTGACGTGTTTGACTGCTGGTTTGAATCTGGCTCGATGCCATTTGCGCAAATCCACTATCCGTTTGAAAATAAGGAGTGGTTTGAATCTGCGGATTTTATCACTGAATACATAGCGCAAACCAGGGGGTGGTTTTATACGCTCTTTGTATTGTCCACTGCTTTGTTTAATAGGGAACCATTTAAGAACTGCATATGCCACGGTGTTGTTTTGGATGTAAAAGGGCAAAAATTGTCCAAACGTTTGAATAACTATGCAGATCCAATGGAGGTTTTTGATAGATACGGTTCTGATGCACTGCGTTTTCTTATGCTTTCTGGATCTATTATTTGTGGTGGTAATTTGCTACTCGATAAAGAAGGAAACTCAATACGAGATGTTCTGAAAAACGTAATAAAACCTATTTGGAACAGTTATCACTTTTTTACTATGTATGCAAATGCAGATGGAATTAAAGCTGAAGTTTGTAAGGATTATCAAAGTACTATTGATCGCTACATGATTTCCAAATGTTTTGAAGCTGTAGAAAGTATCCAAGCTTCTATGAACAGCTATAGCTCCCAAGAGGCTTGCAAAATTCTGATAGATTTTTTTGAAGTGCTGAATAACTGGTATATTCGTCGCAGTCGTGAGCGTTTTTGGAAAAGTGATTTGGATCAGGATAAAACTGATGCTTATAATGTTCTATATACGGTTTTTTATTACATACTAAGAGCTGCAGCTCCTTTGTTGCCACTTATAACAGAGAATATATGGCAAGGGCTTAAGTATGAAGAAACATCTGTTCATTTGGCTAATTTTCCACAATTAGAGAAGTTTGATAGTCAGCTCATTGCCAAGATGGATCTAGTGAGAGAGGTGTGCAACTCTGCACTTTCGATCAGAAACACTTTTAATATACGTATCAGACAGCCGCTTGGCAGTATGATCATTTATCATCAGTCTTCCTGTAGTTTTCTTGAAGGTGAACCGCTTTCTGTCATCCCAGAGTTCTCTCCTGTTATCCAAGTAGCTGACACTGGGATCCAGTGTGCTGCAGATTCAAATGAGTACCAGGAGATGATAAAAGATGAGGTGAATGTAAAAAGCTTGGAATTAGTAAACAGACTTGAAGGTATTGCATCACTAGAGTTAAAGCTAAATTTCCCACTGCTTGGGAAAAGAATTCCAGACAAAATCAAGAAGCTAGTTCAATATGTCAAGGAGGGAAAATGGAAGCAAGTTGAGAATGAGCAGATATTTCTAGGAGACGAATCAGAGAACTATATTATAGAAAAAGGCGAATATGAACTATTGTTAAAAGCAAACAGTGAATATTCCTCTGTATTTGATAACAATAAAGGGATTGTCATTCTAAATACTGAACTAAATGATGAATTAATTCTAGAAGGGTTAGCGAGAGATGTCGTGAGGCTCATTCAAGAAACCAGAAAACAAGCTGATTTTCATATATCAGATAGAATCAGAGTAATAATCAAAACAGAAGAAGAGAAAATTAAGGAAGCAATAAATACGTGGTTTGAATATATAAAAGAGCAGACCCTTGCCTTATCTTTGGACATTAATACAGAAATTGGAACTAACTTCTATTCTAAGGAATATCAGGATTTAAGTGTTAGTATTGAGCGTTAAATTTTTAATAAAGTTGCAAGATTGTCAGTATTTATGCTATACTTAAGGTAATTGGATAAGGTTATAATATGAATAAAGCTGTTGCAGATGATTATGAAGAAGTTGTTAACAATAGTGGTGGTTTAGGTAAAGCAGAATCTGTTGTTACTTTGGAGGAGGAAGAAGAGTTTTTTGATGCTATGGAAGCTGTTTCTAATGTAGAAGAAGGGAATAATTTAGGTCTTGCTACTTCAGAAGAGGAAGAAGAATTTTTTGATGCTGTGGAAGAACAAGAGCCGTTAGCTAATTTTAACGTTCCACTCAGTATATTTCATTATAAAGATTATAACTCTGATTTTTTTACTTCCTGGTATAATATATCAAGCGAAATATTTAAGGAAATAAATAGAACTTGCCCAGAAAAGAAAATATTAAATTTAGCTCTGTCAGTTTTAATGCTTCCTTATATTGCTTTTACTGCACTGGGATTAGTCGTATGCAGTAGATTTCAAGCAAACAGCAAGACACAAGACAGTGTAGGGGAAGATAAGACAAAAAAGAGTGAAACTGGCGTGCCAAAAAGATTGGCATATGGTGTTCTTGCTGCAATAGCAATTTTTGTTAATATGGCTGTACTTGTAGCCTTAGTTGTTCCTGCAACAATTGCTTTGGCTACTTTTTATCTTTTAAATAGAGATTTATCTCACTCTTTAGTTACTGCTCTTAAAATAAGTATGGGGCGGTATTCTAATAAGCATCAAAATATTGAGGTGTCTTTTCATGAAAAGGAAGTTACTGGACCAAATATTGCGTGGGATATGGAAATAGAATTTCCACCGCAATTTAAACGATTGCTTAGAGATTTGTATGAAAATGAAAATAACAAGTGGTTTGATGTGACGCGGAATTCAGAGCATAGCATCGTACTGAAATTGTCAACTAACATCAATTTAAAAAATGGTCTTAAGCCCTTACGCAATGAAATCAAGGATGTGCTTGCAACTTCTATTCAGGAATTTGCGAAGACTATGGAAGAACTGATAAAGCTAGAAAAGAAAGAGATTACATATGATAAATTGAAGGAATTATTGAACGAATTCAAGTCGAAAGTGGTAGATAGTATAGGTCCTAATTTGACAAGTCACTTAATACAAAGTGCTTATCAAGTTGCCTTTATACAAGCAATTAAGTTTCAGCGAGATAGACGGGGAGAAGATTTTTCGCTGGAAGATGAGATAAAAAATTCTTTAGTGAGACAGGAATTAGAGAGTTTAAGAGGAATAGGTCAAACAAGGTGTAACAATATATATAAGAAATTAAAAGAAATACATGAAAACAGTAGCTTAACAAATGACACCTTAAAAAGGGGGTTAGAAGACCTTTTTAAATTCGAATATGATGATCAAGAGATTGAGCGCAGGCTGATAAAATCAGTAATGAAAAAAGTTCAAGGTAAGTTAAGTCAATCAGATATACCGGATAAGGAGAAGCAAAGCCTAAGGAAGCAGCTTGAAGATTTAGAAAAAAAAGTAAAGGTTCCATCGGATAAGGAAGCTTCAGCTAAAATAAATGACTTTATAGAAAAGATGTATTTAGAAATAAAAAAATATAAAGTGCAAAGGTTACTTCGAGAACAAAAAAAGGGTGTTTTACGTTTATGCAAGAAATTAAGAAAATATGGTGAATCAGGTCTAGCAGAAATAATTGAAGCTTTTCGCGTGCAAGATGAAGGACATTTAGAAAAATCTACATTAGAACAAACACTCAAAGATCAAAATAAGCGTTTACAAGCTGAACAAAATAACAGGGAAAAAGGGCATCCGGGTACAAGATCAATAGAAGTGCTCTTAAAAAGGAATGAAGAAATTCTGAAAGCATTAAAACAGTTAGAATTAGGCAAAAAAGAATTATTGATAAATGAAGAAACAAAAAATGATTATAAAGAAGAACTAACGTCTCGTGAAAAAATAAAATTTGCAGTAATAGAAGATGATTTACTGAAGGTATTCAAGCTTGAAACTTTTGATGAAAAAGAAATCAAGAAGTTATTAGAAAGAGCAGAACTGGAGTACTGTTTAGCAGAAAAACGCATCAAATATCCTGTAATTAAAACAAAAGATAATATCAAACATTTTAGTCAAAATTTATTGTCTCCTTTGATAGACAATTTGACAAAAAATATAATAAATAATATACCAGGAAATAGTGAAGGTTGTATACAGAAAGTTAAGAACTGGAGTAAAGTTATGTTTGGTGCAATAAAGATTGGAGCATCAAATGCTTATAAAGAGACTACAGAGAGAAAAGCGTTAAATGTGGCACATAATACTTATAAAGAAGGAGAGACATTTCTTCAATGTTTTCAGTCAAATTATGAAGGTATTGGAGCCTTTTTAGGTAATTTATTTTCTGATGATGGGGTAACATTTAAAAATGATGTGTGGCCTAAAATAGAAGAGCATTTGCATGGAATGTGGGATAGATTTTTCAAGGATATTGAATTCAATATTGGAAATAAATTGGATGAAGTAAGTGTGACACAGCAACGGCAGGAAACTATGATTGTGACTCAACGATAAGTTCTCAAAGTTCCTCCGGTATTTTCACATACTAAATTAACTATAGCACTTGATTCTTTTTGGATCTCATTTTCAGTTAAAGTGTGGATTGGAGAGCAAAAAGTAACTGACAACGCTATAGACATCTTATTCGGTTCTATATTATTTCCATGGTATACATCGAATATCAAAACTTCTGTGATGAGCTCTGAGCTTTTTTTTATCACATTGATTATGTTACCTACTTCCACATCCTTATTTACTATAAATGCAAAATCACGTTTTACACTTTGGTATTTATAATCGATAAATTTCTTTCTACTTACAGGTAAATTTTCAATATTTTCTAGTATTACCTCAAAACCTACAACTTTTTGCTTGATATCAAAAAGATCTAATATATTAGGATGCAACTCTCCAAAATAACCTGCTACTTTATTCTTAAAAGAGAGAGTGCCTGACTTTCCTGGGTGGTAATGTTCTTTTTCTGCTTTCTCTATCGTTAAATTATCACAATTAACGTTAAAAAACTCCAAAGCTGCTATGCAATCAGCCTTTGCGTCAAAAACATCTACTTTCCTATCAGTATTATAATGGTTTCGCGGTAAATTATTTCCTGACCTAATTCCACTTAAAACATACTTAGACTGAGCTTCACCATCGTAAATCGGCCCGATTTCGAAGATTGCAAGATCAGATATTCCATGGGCAATATTATCAGCAGTAACTTGCAATAAATTTGGCATAATACTTGGTCTCATTATATTAAAGCTATTGTTAAACGGATTATCGATGATAAATAACTTATTCGAGTAACCAAATTTTTCAGCTGTTGATTCACTCATAAACGACCAGGTTAGCACTTCATGAAACCCTCTGTTTGTCATCAAAATACGCAAATTGTCGTATGTACTATCTACTTCTTCAACATTATTTGGTAGTGGTTCTTCTTTTATTTTGTCATAGCCGTATATCCTTGTTACTTCTTCGATTAGGTCAGCCGGTATTGTCACGTCCGGTCTCCAGCTTGGTACTTGTACATTCCAATTGCCTTCGGTTTTTTTATCAATACTAAACCCTAGTTTCGTTAAGATATCAAGCACCTCATCAGGCGATACAGACACACTTCCAAACTTGTTCACATCCTGATAATCAAAGCTCACCTTGGTGTCAGCACTATCTAAACTGCCAGCAGACACTACGCTTGAGGTTTCTCCACCACATAAGTCCAGAATCATTTTAGCTGCAAGGTTGAGTCCATCAAAAGTAAATTCAGGATCAACTGAACGTGCAAATCTGTAACTAGCGTCTGTGGAGATGCCGAGCTGCCTTGAAGATTTAGTAATAGAGATGGGATCGAACCAAGCAGACTCTAAAAAGATATCAGTAGTTTCAAGAGTACATTCACTGCACTTACCACCTATAATTCCAGCAATTCCATGAATATTTTTATCACCTGCAATAACGCTTATGTCTTTGTTTAATAAGTATTCTTTACCGTTCAAACCAGCAAATTTTTCTCCGTCGTTTGCTTTGCGTACTGTGAGCTCTCCTTCTATTTTTTTTGCATCATACGCGTGCATTGGGCGGCTGAAAGATATCATAATATAGTTCGTGATATCAACTATTGCAGAAATGGAGCGCATTCCTATCGATTCCAGCCTATCTTTTAACCATTTTGGGCTTTCTTGATTTTTTACATTGGCGATGTATATTCCACTAATAAAACTTTCCCCGTCAGTAACTTCAACATCGATTGGTGAATTTATGGAGCTGGTAAGTTGTGGAATGCTTAAAGTCTTTAATGTCCCAATTCCAGTTGCAGCAAGGTCGCGAGCTATTCCATAAATGCCTAAGCAATCTCCACGGTTTGGAGTAACATTTATATCAATTACAGGGTCACAATTGAAAAATTTATCCCCTACTTTATAATCATCGGAAAGCTCGATTATTCCTTCACTTTCCTCTTGAACCAGCGCAAGTTCAGAAGCAGAGCAGAGCATCCCTTCACTTAGCACTCCTCGTATTTTTGTGGGCTTGATTGTGAAATCACTTTCTGGCAATGTGCTACCAAGAGATGCAAGCACAGTTTTCATACCTTCTCTAACATTGTTTGCTCCGCAAACTATTTGTAGAATTTTACTTCCGTCATCTACTTTACATAATTTTAATTTATCAGCATTTGGATGAGGTACGACTTCTAATACCTCTGCAACGATAAACCCAGTCAATCTGGAATTATCGATCACATCTTCTACTTCTAACCCTATGTGAGTTAATTTATCGGTAATTTCTTCTAAACTAGCATTGGTTTCTAAGTACTCTAATAACCAAGATAATGTGAATTTCATGGACCTAAAAAGAAGTGAAAAAGTTATTGTAATATAAAATGTAGTGCTTTTAAAGCTTGTTGTAGTGGAATACTTCTACATCATTGTTTATGATGTAGAAGCTTTTGTAACTTTATATCTTCTTGCGAAGAGAAAGAATTTTTTCTATATCACCTTTTAAATCTATCTCCAGAAAGAATTTAAGACTTTCATAATCCCAGGCATCCTCATCAATGTTACCATCAAAAAAGAAGTGTATTATTGCATTGTTGAGTCCTATGTAATAATCGCGAGTATCTTCGTCAAGGAAACAATCTACTGATTCGATGTATCCGTTACCAAATTCCTGCTCCAAATTTAAAGGATGATTAGTGTTAATAAAATCTATTTCGTTCATTATATACCTCACTAAAAATTAAATTATAATCAAAATAAGATATTAAGTCAAGATATTGAATAATTTAACAAGATTAGTAAATTTTAAAATACAGAGCTGACTGTAATTAACATTCTAATTACATATTTTGTTAATATGTTAATGTTATAATAATACAGAGCCTTATCTTAATTCTTGACTTTGTCCTATAAAATTCATACTTTATTTACTGTTTATAATTCAGATTAAAATGGCACTAAATCCACTGGAACAGTTTAAGGTATATACAATAATAGAGTTACCTAGGTTATTTGGGTATGACGTAAGCTTTACCAATTCATCTTTTTTCACGATGATTTCGGTGATATTGATGATACTCTTTTTGCTTTTTGGAATAAAGAAGGGGTCAGTAATACCAGGATATTTGCAAGCTGCAGTTGAGTATGTATATGATTTTGTTATTTCAATAATAGAAAATAACACTGGAAGCAAAGGCTTGCAGCACATTCCATTGATATTCACAGTATTTATTTTCATTTTATCGTGTAATTTAGTTGGTGTTCTTCCTTATAGTTTCACGGTCACAAGTCATGTGATAGTCACCTTCGCTTTATCGATGGTGGTTTTTATTTATATAACGATTGTTGGATTTAAAGAAAGGGGAGTAGAATTTTTACGCATATTGCTACCAAAAGGAACTCCTTCGTGGCTTGCACCTATAATAATTATTATTAAGTTGTTTGCTTATTTAGTAAGGCCGGTTAGCCTATCAATAAGGCTTGCAGCAAATATGATTGCTGGTCATACAATCATCAAAGTGATAGCAGGGTTTATTGTAAATATGAACATATTTTTCACTCCTGCGCCGTTTTTGTTCATAATTGCATTGATAGGATTTGAAGTATTTGTTGCAATTTTACAAGCTTATATATTTACTATATTAACATGTGTATATTTGTCAGATGCAGTAAAGTAATTGACTTCCTTGTAGAATATTTTACAATTATATTATAAAGAAATAATTAAAGGTAATATATGGATTTAGTAGCTTTAAAATTTATAGCAATTGGTTTAGCTGTGTTTGGAATGCTCGGCGCTGGTTTAGGTATAGCTAATATCTTCTCTGCTATGTTAAATGGGATTGCGAGAAACCCTGAATCAGAAGGTAAAATGAAAAGTTATGTTTATATTGGTGCTGCCATGGTTGAAATCATGGGATTGCTTGCGTTTGTACTTGCAATGTTATTAATATTTGCTGCTTAACAGATGCCACAGCTTGATGTTTCAACCTTCTTTTCTCAAGTTTTTTGGTTTTTAATTTTTTTCTCTTCACTTTTTTTCGTAGTAAGTTGTTTATTTTTGCCAAAGTTAGATGAAATAATAAGCACTAGAAGTAAAGAAGTATTGGGTTCTTTTAATAGTTCTGTTCATCTTTTAAGACTTACGGAAGATCAGATTACCAAGTATAACGCAGCTTTAACCCAAGCTAGAATACAGGCAAAAAAAATCATAGATGATGCACTTGCTCAGGTAGAAGAAATGAGAGCTAATGTTAAGAATATATTAGAAGAGGAAGATAAAAAAAAGAGCAAGCTTATTGAAAAAAAAGTGGCAGAATTTAAATCTGAATATACTGATCAGTTAAAACAAATGGCTACTAGTATTGCTTTAATTTATTATACTAAATTGACTAATTCTGAAATTGAAGAGGAATTTATTGCTGACTTGGTGTCCAAAGAATTTTAGGGGTTTTTATGTCTACATCACTGATTATCGGTCTTGCCTTCTTGGTAAGTTTTGTCCTTTCGTATAAATTGCTAAAGAAAGTGATAAAAAATGCGCTTAACAATAAGCGTAACAAAAGCAAATTTTCAAGTGAAGAAACTGAAAAATTCAGGAAAGATATGTTGGAGTATTACAAAAAATCTTCTAAAAAATACAAAGAATTAGATGCAGAAGTTAATAAAATGATGAATGAAGCACTTGATAAAGCTAATAGTATCATTAAGCACAATAGACAGCAGCTAGATCAGACATTAGATGACAATGCCCATTCTAACTTGAAGAAAGTCACTGACCAAGTTGAAAAAGCTCTTGGAGATTTACAGGCTAACACAGCGAGTATAGCTGCTGATGCTGTAAAAAAAATAATGCATGAACGTAAAGATGATAAGCGTAGTAGCGAGGTCATATCTTCATTTTCACGTGACTTAAATAAAAAATTGCATTAGGTTTAATGCCTATACTTCAAGCTGATAATGTAGAAAAAATTAAGTTTGATTCTAGTTTGTGCAAAGAGCAAGAGAAACTTTTTTACTATAAATTTAATATAATTCCTTGGCAAAAATTAAATGATACTACTTTTTTTATGGTTGAAGACACAAGCCGAGATATCAACCGTTGGGTCGAAGCTCATTACGGCATTGACTATGTATTAATAAAAGTGGATAGCGAACAGATTTTAAATCTTCTTAACTCGCACTTTGGTATTTCAGAATTTGCAAGCAACTACTTATATTACAAGAATCCTAATTTTTCAGCTAAAAGCATTAAACTAAGCTCAATATTTTTTGCTTCTTTCTTTATTGTAACTTCAATTTTAACACTAACAGAGAAATATACATATTTTGCTTTGATGTTGATATTTATAATCGGATGTTCTAGTTATTTATTCAAGTTTATAGCTACAGTTTTTAGCTTATGTGAAACCTCTAATCAAAAAGTGGATTATAGTAAGCTGAATGAAGAAGATTTTCCTATATATACTATTTTATTGCCTGCTTTTAAAGAAAGTGCAGTGATAGAGCAATTGATCGAAAGCATTGAAAGTTTGGATTATCCAAAATCAAAATTAGATGTGAAGCTTCAGGTAGAAAGTGATGACCAAGAAACGCTAGCAGCTATAGAAAAGTACACTTTACCGCAGTATTTTGAAGTAATAAAAGTGCCTCATTCTTTGCCTAGAACAAAAGCCAAGTCATGCAATTATGCTATGAGCTTTGCTAGAGGAAAGTATGCAGTAATATATGATGCGGACGATAAACCAGACCCATTGCAGTTAAAAAAAGCACTGATTGAATTTAATAAGGACGACGATAAGCTTGCCTGTGTACAGGCGAAATTAAATTACTACAATTGTGATTATAATTTTCTCACAAAATTCTTTTCTCTGGAGTATATGAACTGGTTTCAATACTTATTGCCTGGATTCCAAAAAATGAACATGCCGATACCTTTGGGTGGTAGCAGTAATCATTTTTCAGTAAAAATTCTAAAAGAAGTGTTTTTCTGGGATGCTTATAGTGTTACCGAAGATGCTGACCTTGGTTTGAGACTTGCGCACAAATGGGATATAAAACCAGGATGATTGACTCAGAAACATTGGAAGAGTCACCAATTGCTGTATTTGCTTGGATTAAGCAAAGAGCGCGCTGGATCAAAGGCTATATGCAAACTTATATTGTTCATTTAAAAAATATAAAGTCACTTTATAAACACACTGGATTTAAGGGAATTTTGCTATTGAATCTTTTTGTTGGCTCTGCAGCTTTTATATTTTTTACTACTCCATTTTTACTGCTTTTATTGATATTAACTAAAGTTTTAAATGAATTATTTTTGTACTACTTTGTAGTGGTATACGTTACTAACCTGATTCTTTTGGTAATAGCTGTCAAACAGCAAAAGATGCCTTTTTATTTTTATATAGTATCGATATTTTTTCCGGTCTATAGTCTGCTACATAGTGTTGCAGCTTTTCTTGCCTTATGGGAATTTATTCTTTACCCTGAGCGATGGAACAAAACTCAGCATGGTTTATGGAAGCAAAACCTGTAGCTATTTGGCTTTTTCTCTGCTCGGTCATGGTAATTCTCATGGTAGGGATTGGTGGATTTACCAGACTTTCAAAAGCAGGATTGTCAATCACGGAGTGGAAACCCATTACTGGAACATTACCACCACTGAGTGAACAAGACTGGCTACAAGAAAAATTAAAATACGAAGCTACACCTGAATATAAAGCACTTAACTATGGTATTAGTATGGAGGAGTTTCGCGCTATATACTTAATAGAATATGTACACAGATTGGTTGCAAGACTAACAGGTTTAGTTTTTGTCCTGCCATTTATATATTTTACATTAAGAAGAAAAATATCTAAAAAGGTAGTAATAAAGCTATTTGTGGCATTATTATTTGGAGCTTTACAAGCTTTTGCTGGTTGGTATATGGTAAAAAGCGGCTTGGTAGCCAAGCCTCATGTTAGCCACTATAGGCTCGCACTTCACTTATTATTAGCATTAATTATCTTTGCATTATTTTCATATCAATTTTTTGATTACCAAATCAGGCCAAAGCAAACTAAACTTAAGATTAGTTGTAACACCAAGTACTACGTAGGAATTATTTTAGTTCTGATCATGATACAAATAATTTTCGGCGCATTTGTTGCAGGATTAAATGCTGGTCTAATTTACAATACCTTTCCACTAATGGACGGACAAATCGTTCCAGAAGATTTATTTTTCTTACAGCCTACATGGCTGAATATCTTTGAGAACAGAGCGACAGTGCAATTTATACATCGAGCACTGGCATTGCTAATACTAACTTTGGTAGTAATACTCACAGTAAAAAATGCTAGCATAAAACCGGTATATATTATGCTGCTCTCCGTCGTCATTCAGATCATTTTAGGTGTAATTACTCTATTATTGCACATACCAATAGCCATTGCCATAGCTCATCAAGTGTTTTCATTTATCTTGTTTGGGTCAAGTTTGTACTTCTTATGTTATTTAAGAAAGCAGACTACATCACCAATCTGCACATTTTTTCCTTCTTGAACGGGAATATTTTTTATCACCATTGCTGCTTCAGCACATATGATATTTTCCATTTTCATTGCCTCCACCACAAATAAAGGTTGTCCTATTTCCACCTGATCTCCTACATTTACGTGCAATTTAACTAATAAACCAGATATTGGGGATTTTACAGCATCTGCTGAAATCCCTTCTGTTTCATTATTTAGCATTAACCTACTTAATTCAGCTACATGAGGCTTAAATATACAACACTCAGCTTTCATGCCTGCATGCCTTATGAAGTACTTGCTGCCTTGTCTTTCTATTTTAAGTGCTATATTGGTATCGTCATTAATTGTGATATATAGCAATCTATAACTTGATTTCCACTTGCCTATAACGGAGTATTTATTGTGATTATATACCGTTATTAATATATTATCTTGGTATTTTGCATTTACGGAGTACTCATTGTCATTTATATTCACTATGAATAAATCTCTTGCACGGTCACCTGCCATCCGAGTAGCTGATACTGGTGCCCCTTCTTTTTTACTAGATTCCAGTGTCACGCACTGGAATGACACCTGAGATGTTTCATTCACTGCTTTATGATGGTACCTTTCTTCATTTTCCAAATGAACATATAACGCAGTGAAAATAAATATTTTAATATACTCCTCTGTAACAAAATCGCCGTGAAACCCACTAGGGTAATGATCTGGAATGAATCTCGTATGGAGCTTTGCTGCGATAAAATTTGGGTGATGGAAGATGGATTCTAGAAATTCTATATTATTTGTTACTCCTTCTATATAGCATTCAGACAATGCTTTTTGCATTCTGCTGATCGCTTCTACTCTATCTTTTCCATATGTTATCACTTTGGCAATCATCGAATCATAGAACATGCTAATTTCTGAACCTGCAGCAACTCCATCATCTATTCTTACATAATCATTTTCACCCGGTTTATCGTAATATTTTATTCTTCCGCTGGAAGGGAAAAATTTCTTCGATGGGTCTTCAGCGCAAATTCTACTTTCTATTGCAGAACCAGTAAGTTTAATATCATCCTGATTGAATCTCAATTTCTCTCCACAGGAAGTTCTAATCATTTCTTCTACTATGTCTATTCCAGTTATAAATTCTGTTACTGGATGCTCAACTTGCAATCTCGTATTTACCTCAAGAAAATAGAAGTTTTGGTCTTTATCTACAACAAACTCAACAGTGCCTGCTGAAAAATAGCCAACTTGCTTTGCCAGAGAAACACATTGAACATACATTTTTTGTCTTACTTCTTCACTAATGAATGGACTTGGCGTTTCTTCTATTATTTTCTGATTATTCCTTTGTATCGAGCATTCTCTTTCTCCAAGACAAACTATATTGCCATATTTATCTGCTATGATTTGTATTTCAATATGTCTTGGCAACTCTATATATTTCTCTATAAAGATACTGCCATCCTTAAAACTTTTCTCTGCTTCATTTGTGGCTGATGTAAATGCTAGTTCAATTTCTTTTTTGGAGTTTACAATTCGCATTCCTTTGCCACCACCGCCTGATGCAGCTTTGAGCATAACGGGAAAACCGACCTCTTTAGCAACTTGAGCTGCGTGGGCAGCATCGCTGATCTTACCCATATATCCTGGCACTACATTCACTCCAGCTTTTCTTGCAGCTTCTTTTGCTGTTATTTTGTTGGCTGTAACTTCTATTGTTTCTGCACTGGGACCGATGAAGTCTATATTATGTTTTTGAAGAGCACGTGGAAAATCTGGATTCTCTGCTAAAAAACCATAGCCAGGATGAACTGCCTCAGCACCTGTTTCAACTGCTACTTCACATATTTTTTCAATGTTTAAATAACTGAGGCAAGATGGCGAAGGGCCGATATATCTTGACTCATCTGCTTGTCTTACATGCACAGAATTTACATCTGCATCCGAGTATATGCACACACAAGATATACCCATCTTATGGGCAGTTCTGATAATCCTGCAGGCAATCTCTCCTCTGTTTGCTATTAAAATCTTACTGTACTTCTTTTCTATCATCGTATGAGTATACTTTCTGAAGTTAAGAAAGTAAATTTCTATATCATTGCCTGCAAGTAATTTCTAGCTTCATCAAACACCTAAACTTTCTCCTGCAAGTTGTACATTAGCATTTTCCACTAAAGTGCTTTCGTTATGCAAGGCATGTATCTCGCTACATGCTTTAACTGACAGGTATGTGACTCCGCCAGAAGCTATTGCAACCATCGGGCTTAGTGCAAAAGATTGAGAAACTAAAAATAAAAAGTATAAAGACAAACATAAAGCAGCGATACATGCTATCGCTCCTATTATATATAAGCACAGGTGAAACTTCTGGTTACATATAAAGCTGTCTTTTATGCCTGCGATTTGCTTAATTTCTTTCTGTTGTGCAGCATTTAAGTAATAAAGAGGAGTTTCCCTCTTCTTATTAAAAGCATAGCCTTTACTGCAGAGCGCATCTTTAATATATTTTTTATTACATTTGAGTTCCTCTTTCAATCTGCTTACTTCTTTCCGATCTCCAGCTTCTTCTGCTTTCGTAATTTTGTTATTAGCTTCCTTCTCTAAGTCATTCACAATCTCTTGTACTGCAGGCAGCAAAATTCCACTTCTTGCTGCTTCATGAAATGGATTATCTCCATATTCATTATGCGCAGTTACAGAAGCAATGTTCTTCTTACAAATGTCTACAAATTTACCTTTGTTTTGTATTCTTGCAGCTAAATGCAGGAGATTACCTGCCTGTACTCTTTGTTTTGTTTTATCAAAAGGGCCGGTGTAACGCCAATTGATATTAGCTTCATTATCTGAAAGCAATTTTGCTATATCTACAAGTCCATCCATAACTCACCTCGCTATATTCAACCAATACTAAATTATACAACACAATTTATGAAAAACAAGTAAATTTTATCTCTCAGAACAAATAAATTCTAAATTGTTACAAACATAAATTTTAGCTATCATCATTTACATTACTGTAACAGACAAATATGCCAGGTATAGTCACGAGATTTGCTCCATCACCAACAGGATTTTTGCACATTGGAGGAGCTCGTACTGCGTTATTTAATTGGCTCTATGCAAAGCATCATGGTGGCAGGTTTTTGCTAAGAATTGAGGACACCGACAGAAAACGTTCAACACAAGAAGCAATTGATGCAATTATAGAAGGGCTAAGATGGCTCGGTATGAGCTATGATGGGGAAATAGTATATCAGTCAAAAAGAATAGAGCGGCATAAAGAAGTAGCAAACCTTTTAGTTGAAAAGGGTAGGGCGTATCACTGTTACTGCCCTGAAGATGAAGTTGCAGAAAAGAAGGCAAAAGCAAGAGAAGAGGGCAAGATATACAAGCATAAATGTACTACAAAACCTCCTTCTTGTCATCCAAGTAGCCGACACTGGAAAAATATGTGGTCACGCGCTGGAATGACATCGGGTGTGAGGTCAGTTGTCCGCTTTAAAGTGCCAGATTCGCAAGAGATCGTCATTGATGACAAAATATACGGCCAAATCAAAGTAAATAGCGACCAGCTTGATGATATAGTGATCTTACGCTCTGATAACACTCCAACATATATTTTTGCCGTGGTAGTTGACGATCATGATGCTGGAATAACTGATATAATACGTGGTTCTGACCATCTCACTAATACCTTTAAACATCTGCTAATATACCAGGCTCTTGATTTTGACATTCCACGCTTTGCACATGTGCCGCTTATCCATGGGGAAGATGGGAATAAGCTATCCAAAAGGCATGGTGCCACAAGCGTTTGCGATTATGAAAAGATGGGAATATTGCCAAAAGCGATGCGTAATTACTTGCTGAGACTTGGCTGGAGTCACGGCAACGATGAGATTATTAGCGATGAGCAAGCAATAGAGTGGTTTAATTTAGAAAGTATTGGTCGTTCACCTGCACGGCTCGATTTCAAAAAACTGGAGCATTTGAATAACCACTATATTAGTAATATGAGCAATGAAGATATTCTGACTCTAATGCTTAGAGAAAATACTCTAACTGACAAAAAAAAGGGCTATTTACTGCAGGGACTGACAGAGCTAAAAAAAAGAGCAAACTACCTGACCGAATTATTGGATTTAGCAAAATTTTATATTCAAGATCCGCCACTTGATTTAAGTGAAGAGGCTGAGCAAATTGTCAAATCTAACCTCGATATAATCAAGTTACTTGCGTCATTTCTGTCAAAGATCGGTGATGAAAATTGGAATAAGGGTTTTTTATCTTCTCAGATCAAGGAATGTGCAAAATTGCACGATATGAAAATAAGCGATGTATACCACTCATTACGCGCCCCTATAACTGGAGTAATGGATGCACCTGGAATCATTGATATCATGGTGATTCTTGGTAAAGATGAGTGTATAAGAAGGTTACAAGCAATTTAAATGAAATAAGAAAATTTCTTGACAAGCTTTGCCAGCCCCTTTATCATGACAGTGAAGCTATTGTATTTGCTTTCGCCAATCTGCAGATTAAAAGGTAAGGATTACTTAATGTATCGGCGTCTTATGTTTAATTTTTTGCAGTATATAGATACTGTATGTCTTTACAAAACTTCATCTACATCTAGATTTTTATCTAAATAAGCTGAACGCGCTTACAAAGCGTTACAAGACATCAAAAAATGCCAATACTCGACAAAGATAGTAAAAGACTAGCTAACTCGGGGATTCTTTGTCTTTTTTTCTGCTTGGTAAATTTCTTAAACATTTGCAGCGTAGGTTAGTTGCAATTAAAAGCAGCTGAATTTCGCTTGTCAAGCGTTTAAAACATAAAAAACGCCAATATTTTAAAGCGGATAATAACCACGGGGCTTCTTTTGCCTTTTTTTTCGTTTGGTAAATTTCTTAATGTTTATAGCTAAACGACAATCGTCATCCCGCTGCTTGTTAGCGGGATCTAGAGATACCGCGAATGAATCGCGGTATGACGGTTCGTGGCGGCATGACAATAAGCTCGTCATCCCGCTACGTGTTAGTGGCTGAGATACTGCGGCGGTATGACGTCTTAACTATAGAAAACTTGTATAGATTTTTTCTACTTCTGTGATATCATAAGCCTGTAATGATAAAATAAGTAAATATGGATAAGTCAGCGTATGAGATCATAGAACATGAGTATGACGTGGTAGTAGTAGGTGCAGGTGGAGCAGGGCTCAGAGCAACGCTTGGGATGGCTGCAACTAATTTTTCAGTTGCCTGCATTTCTAAAATTTTCCCTACACGAAGTCATACAGTTGCAGCACAAGGCGGAATTAGTGCAGCTTTAGGTAATATCGGTGAAGACGATTGGCGCTGGCATGCATATGACACAATAAAAGGTTCAGACTGGCTTGGTGATCAAGATGCAATAGAATATATGTGTAAAAACGCTGCTAAAGCTGTTATTGAACTTGAAAATTTTGGCGTACCTTTTTCTCGTACAGAAGATGGCAAAATATACCAGCGTTCCTTTGGTGGAATGACAACTCACTTTGGTAAAGGAAAATCAGCGCAGCGCACTTGTGCGGCAGCAGATAAGACTGGGCACGCAATCCTTCACACTCTATATCAGCAGTGTCTTAAATTCAACGCTGAATTTTTTGTTGAATACTTTGTGATTGATTTAATTATGGATAGCGAAACATGCTGCGGAGTTCTTGCTTGGTCGCTATGCGACGGCACATTACATAGATTTCGTGCGCATAGAGTGGTGCTAGCAACAGGTGGATATGGACGTGTTTATTTCTCTGCAACAAGTGCGCATACCTGCACAGGTGATGGTAATGGCATGGTAGTAAGGGCTGGATTACCACTTGAAGATATGGAATTTGTACAATTTCATCCAACAGGAATATATGGCTCAGGGTGCTTGATGACAGAAGGATGCCGTGGTGAAGGGGGGTACCTCGTTAATTCTCAGGGCGAGAAGTTTATGGAACGTTACGCACCAAAAGCAAAAGATTTAGCTTCCCGTGATGTGGTAAGTCGCGCAATAACAATTGAAATTAGAGAGGGAAGGGGGGTTGGACCAAAAAAAGATCATATGTATTTAACTATAGCGCATCTTGATCCGGAAGTAATAAAACTCAGATTGCCGGGCATCAGCGAAACCGCAAGAACTTTTGCTGGAGTTGATGTCACTAAAGATCCAATACCGGTCATTCCGACTGTTCACTATAACATGGGTGGCATTCCAACCAATTATTATGGAGAAGTGATCACGCTGAAGCAAGGTAAGGAAGAGGTAGTAGATGGACTATTTGCAATTGGAGAAGCTGCGTGTGTCTCTGTGCACGGTGCAAATCGACTTGGCTCTAACTCGCTTCTTGATCTTGTGGTTTTTGGTAGAGCTGCAGCGCTCAGAGCAAAAGAGAAGCTAAAGTCCGGTACACCACATAAAAAATTGCATTCAGACTGCACAGACTGGATAGTAGATAGATTTAATAAAATGCGATTTGCTTCCGGTGGGCTAAAAGTAGCAAAAATACGCGGTGAAATGCAGAACACTATGCAAAAATACGCATCAGTTTTCCGTGTTGCTGAAGTTTTAGAAGAAGGCAAAAAAGCTATAAAAAAGGTAGCAAAAATGATGCCTGATATTTCACTTGAGGATCGCAGTATGATGTGGAACAGTGATTTAGTTGAAGCGCTGGAGCTTGCTAACATGATCCCACAAGCGGTTATTACCATGGAATGCGCAGCTAATCGCGAGGAAAGCAGAGGTGCACATGCTCGTGAAGACTTTCCTGAACGTGATGACAAAAACTGGATGAAGCACACTATAGCGTGGCTTGAAGAAAAGAAAGGGCAAATTAACGTAAAAATTGATTATAAAAAAGTGGCTGAAAAAACTCTGAGCGGTGAGATTGATTTCATAGCGCCAGAGAAGAGGGTTTATTAGTCAGCCCATCTAGCTTATTCATGAATTGACGTAGTATTGATACATCGCTCATTTTAGTAGCTGGGTTTTCTGTATGCTCTGATTGATCTGATGCTCTAGCATTAAGAGCATTTTCTAACTTTAAGTAAATAGGGTAACACATTGCACAAACCGCTATGGTCACCGATAAAGCGGCTGCAGCTATCATGTTTCCTGCTAAAGCACTAAATACTGTTGCAAAAATTAAACCTCCGAGTATCCATTTTACTGGAAGACTTATATTCTTACGAGCATTCTTCTTAGAAAAATGCTCTTCAAGTTCTTCTTGTGTTTCTGGGTCAGGGCTAACACCTGTTATATCTTTGATTCTTTTTGTAGTCTGATAATATTTTTGCTTACGATGCTCTTTAGGTATTGTTATATGGTCACTTTTATTCTCAGCACCATTTTGTAACAATTCTGCACAAAATTCAGCAGTATAATAATGTTTTGTGGGCCTTGATCTAACCCACCTAGAAAAGTCTTTTAACTTACTAGGTATCTTCTCTGTTTGTCTAATTAAAGCAACTTGCGCTGGATATTTATCATCTTTATTTTGAGCGTTTATAGCCTTATGCAATTTTTCTGAAGATATTACTCCTTTTTTTTCAAAATCTAATATTAACTTCAAATATTTGATTTTATATTCTCCTTTAAGTAAAGCAATGTGGTGTAAGGCATTATTTTTATTTGCACCTTCAAGGCTAATGTTCGCCCCCTCTTGCAATAGTTCTTTAAAAAGTTCTTTATCATTATTTTTAATTGCTAAATGTAACGGATAATCACTATTACTATTTGGAGTGTTTACAGTATGTGCCACAATTTCTTTAACTTTTGCTTCTGTCTTGATTTTTATTTCCTGCTTTAGCTCAGCCTTTTTAGCTAATTTCTTTAAAAATTTACAATAGTATTCATTTTGCCCCTTAGACAATTTTTTTAAGCTTTCCTCAGGTAATTCTAACTGATCATGGCTGGCTCCATGCTCTAACAATTTTGTAAGAAACTTAAGTGTGTTATCGTTATCTTGGATTGTGTGAGACTCATGTTTTTCTTTTGTTATCTTGTTAATTAGTGCCACCTGAAGAGGGGTCTGATTTTCACTATTAATGAGTTGTGCTAGATCTTTCTTGGTGACCGTTTTTATTAGAATACCTAGAAACTTGCGTTTCTGTTTCTTTTCCAACGATACGATAAGGTGTAAAATATTGTTTCCTTTTTCATCTTTTATGCTGCTAATATCCGTACAATCTTTTAGATATTTTTCAAATTTCCTGTTATTTCCATTTTTGATCGCTTTTAGTAATAGAGCATTGCTATTTGTTATTTCGTTGCTTTTCTCTACTTCTTGATCTTCATTTGCTGTATTAGGGTTACTGATTGAATGTTTCTCATAATCATCACCAGCATCGCTACTGTAGTCACTTTCAATTCCACTGTCCCTACGATCATTTTGGTTACAATATTTGCTATTATAAGTAATTTCTGAAATTGCTTGCTTTACTCGCTCTTTTGTTTCATTTGATATTTTTTTCGATCGTTCTATTGCTTTATCTAGCACTGGAAGGAAGCATTGGACATAATACCTATAATATTTTTCTTGTTCTCTAAGTGATTCTTCTAATTTAGTTAATACTTCAGGACTAGCATCTTTTTCAAATAACCTTTTACACTTCTTGAGGGTTCCATCTTGACCTCTTGGTTTTTCACGCTTGTGTTCTTCTTTTTTTACCTTTCTCTCTATAATGCCATACAATTGCTCGTCTTTTCTATCCTGCTCTTGCTTTTTATTTTTATCTATGCATTCACCTAATTTATCTGCATTAGTAGTTAGTGCAGTTATATCTATACCCATACTAAAACCTCAATATTAAAAGCTATTTAAGTTGTCAGCACTAAACTAACAACCAAGAAGTTTGACTTTTAAATTGAGCTAAACGTTGTATATGTGATCAAAATATAGGTGGAAAGGCAGAAAATTAATTTCTGTGAGAAAATTTGCCGTCATAGTTAAACCTCACTTGAACAGTTGCTACTATTTTAACCATTTAATCTTAAAAAATAATAAATATAGCTAAACTGTGAAATGTGCTATTGGCTAAAATAGGATAAGAAACTATAGCTGCAAATATCCAAATTGATGTTTTTATCAGTCTTCCAGACTTGGTTTTTCTTTTAGTTTTTTAAGTCTTTCTTTATTTAGTATGGAGCTTATCTCTTCTACACTTTTATCAATATCATCATTGATTATTACATAATCATATTTATCACGTTTGCTTATCTCTTTTTGAGCTTCGGCTAATCTGCGCTCTATTTCGCTTGCATCATCACTATTACGCTTTTGCAAACGCAACCTAAGCTCTTCCATTGAAGGGGGAAGTATAAAAACACTCACAACTTTTTTTCTCATGAGCTTGAATAAGTGAAATGCTCCTTGCCAGTCTATGCTGAGTAAAACGCTTATTCCACTGCTCAGGTTTTGCTCTATAAAATCTCTTGGTATACCATAAAAATTCTCAAAAACTTTGGCGTATTCAAGCATTTGGCCAGCTTTGCATAACTCGTGAAATTTTTCTTCGGTAACGAAAAAATAGTCTTTTCCATTTATTTCGCCGGGGCGAGGCTTGCGTGTAGTCATAGAAACAGACCTAACTAAATTAGTTGATTGCTCAAGTAATTTTGCTGATATAGTAGTTTTTCCAGCTCCAGAAGGGGAGGATAGAACCAATAATACGCCCTCACTTTTTACGGTCATTTTTCTTTGCATTTTTTAACATGGTGCTTTTTGGATCAGAGTTTAAAAAGCTAGAACCTTCTAAATTAGAATTTGATAAGTTGGTGCCAATGAGAGAAGAGTTATCAAAGACAGTATAGCGCAAATCGGTTTTTTCAAAATTTGCCTTATTCAAATTAACGTTTACAAACTTTGCTCTACTCAATGTTGAATTAGAAAAATCGGCATTTTCTAAATTCATATTCTTAAATTCAAAGTAAGAATAATTTACATTAAATTTTTCACCCTGTGATATTTTCTCTTGCAAATCTCCAATTGAAGTTATAGCATTTTCTAACCCTGCAAGTTTTTTCTGTCCTTGATTGTCAATCAAAATCGAATTATCAAACTTGCAATCTGTTAAATGAACATCAGCAACTGAACTTTTATATATGCTTGAAGAGTGAAAAGACATATCACTAATTGTTGAATTACTCAAATTGCTAAGAAAAAAACTAGTTTTCCTAAAGGCATTAGCGTGAAGCAAAGAAGATCTGAAATCGCTTTCAATAAAATTTGAATTAGTTACTTTTAAATTGGACCAACTCGAATTATCAGCTAATAAATTAAAGAATGTTGAATTTTCTATTTCACTGGAATCAATATTATGGCGAGAAAGTGTACTGTTATAAACTTGAGAGTCTTGGATTTTTATCTTATACATTGAAGTTGTAGAAAGGTCTGAATCTTCTATCTTCACATAGGTGAATAGTGAATGGTCAAAAAATGAGCCATTCATGTTAGAATTTGCAACTTTAGTATTATGAAACTTTCCGTGACGAATGTCAGCATTAGAGACATTAACTTGATGCAGTTCACTAAAACTAAAATCAATATTGGATAAATCAGCATCATGAAGATTTGCTTCAGAAACATATGCATGTTTTATCTTGGAACCATTTAGTATAGATTGAACAAAACTTGAATTATCGTCATTCACATAGGAAATTTGTGTGTTGCTTAAATCAGTTTCGTCGAAGTTACTGTTAATTATGATAGAAGAATTAAGGCAAGCATCGGAAAGATTGCTACCTGTAAAGTCTGATTCTTTTAACTCTGCACCATATATGTTAGCATTTTTTAATGAAGAAAATTGTATCTTTAATTTATATGCATCCACTCCAAAGAAACTTGCATTATCAAGGTTGTTTTTCTGCATAACAGTATCGTTTATTTCACTATCACTAAAATTTACGTGGCTAACATTCGAGTTTGATAAGTTGGAGAAATTCATTTTCACATTCGAGAAATTAGTATGCAAACCAATTACGTTGTGCATACTTACTTTTTTGAGATCGGAACTGATAAAATCAGCATAACTAACATTAGACTGATCAAATACGATATCTGTTAAGTTTGCAGAAACAAATTTTGTAAAACTCAAATTTGTACCTTTTATTTTAATGCCATGTAAATTAGCATTGGAAAAATTAGCACCACGTAAATCAACATCAATGAAAGACACATCGGATAAATCGGTGTTAGAAAAATCGGCACCAATCAGACTTACTCCATCAAAAACAGATTTACTTAGGTACAGTTGGTTAAAATTAGCTCCATTTAAGTTAGAACCAAAACCTTTCTTAAAATCTTCTGGCACGCCCTCTTTGTGGCACTGCACCAAAAATTCAGCAAAGTCTTTTTTACTGTAAGATACGTATTTTGCATCACGCAAAGCGTTTAAAAAATCACTAATCTGATTTTTTTCATCATTTGTTTCGTTTCCATAACATAAATGACCAACTAAAATTAATATCAAAAATCTAATCATCTTGCTTATCGCACTGTATTTCTTTCGTTTTCACAGCCCAATCGTACATTGCTGAGCTTTCTTTATTGTCTATTTTTCTATCCTCCAAAAGATGTGGCATCATTTCGGCAATCGCATTTATTATATTGATCTGCTTTTTTTCGATTGCTATATCAATTGGGGATTGAAAATTATTGTTAACTACTCTAAGATCAGCACCTTGTAATAAGAGAAAGCGCACTATGTCTACCTCACCTTGTTTAACTGAATAAATGAGAGGAGTATCACCCAATTTATTTCTAAACCTTAGTATCTCTTGAATTGTTAATCCAATTTTTTCTAGCTTACTTATTACTCCTCTTAAGCAAGTTAAGTTGTTCTTCTTAATGCAGTAAAAAAATTGCTTACTGTAATCATCAATAAACACAGTTGTAGGAAGATGCTCATTAAGGCTATCATATTGTCGTTTATATATTGACTTGCTTTGTATGTCTTTATGACCCCATTCTTTTATTGGTTCTCTGTTTAGCTTTGTCCATTTTTGTAAACTTTTCTTTTCACTTTGCTCTTCTTCATCTTTTTTAGTTATAGGTTTTACTCTATTGCGGTCCTTGGAATTACTGTTTGTTTCTTTCACTTTTTTTTCTTCAGACTGATTCTCTACTTTTTCTTTTTTTCCCTCTAATAATTGACTCGCATCACTTTTTGAAAGTTCATTATCTTTTATATCAATCTTCTGATCAGCTTGTAGATTTTTTTGCGGGTTAGCTGTATTCTCATTTAAATCAGCACTTAAAGGCAAAGGCTCTGGTTTCAAATCTTTATTCACTTCTTTATTGGCCACATTTGGTAAATTTTGAGCAAATTTGTCTGTGCTTCCTTCTAGCTGGTCATTTGGCAAATCTTTATCAATCCTTTCACCTTCACTTATAGTTTTTTCAACCACGAAAGCTTTGTTCTCGTTGTGTTGCAGTTTCTCTTTATCGGTAGTGCCGTCTAATCTTTTGCTCTCAGCCTCTTGTGTTTGTTTAGCATCGACGTTGCTTTTTAACTCATCTTTTTGATTTGTGCTATCTTGCTTCCTTACACCTACATTTTCGTTTTTATGAACTGATTCAATTTTCTTTTCTTCAAGCTGCTCTACGGCAAACAGGATGGGTGATCCGAATACGACAGCTAATAATATAAAATATAAAATATTCTTCATAAATATCCCAAGCATAAGCTTAATTAAAATGATACTATAATCAAATGATTAATCTACAGTAAAAAATGCCTTAGGATTTAATTTATAAAAAAACAATAGATTTTTTGTATCTGTTCAGGGGCATCGCAAATATTGAAGCAAAGTGGTCAGTGCTTACTGTACGAACATTGTGGTTTGAGAGCAATCTCCGCTAGGGAGGATGTCATCCCAGTGCCCAGACACTGGGATCCAGAAAACTTAACTTTAAATAAGTGGCTGCATAATAAACTACACATTAAACCTAAAGTGCATTATATCGCCATCTTGCACGATATAATCTCTGCCTTCAAAGCGAATTTTTCCTGCGTCTTTGCAAGCTGATTCACTTCCATACTTTATGTAGTCTGCAAAGCTTATTGTCTCTGCTTTTATAAAGCCTTTCTCAAAATCAGTGTGGATTACACCTGCTGCTTTATCGGCTGTTGACCCTATTTTTACTGGCCATGCACGTGCTTCTTTGGGGCCCACAGTAAAGAAAGTTATCATACTCAGCACTTCATACATAATACGCGCTACTCCATCAAGGCCTGATTCTTGTAAGCCAAATTCTGATAAAAAACTCTGTTTTTCCTCTTCACTATCAAGATTTGCAATATCTGCTTCGAGTTTTGCTGAAATGCAATAAAATTTGCTTTTATTTTCCTCCGCCATCCTCTCTACCTTTTTAGATAATTCATTGCCAGTTATAACATTTGTATCTTCAACATTGCAAACGTACATAACGGGCTTTGTTGTCAGCAATTGAAGCAACTTCATCTCATCTTCATTGATATTCTCCAAACTTCTTGCAGGTTTACCTAATTTTAAAGTAGCTAATACCTCTTGCATTAATTCAAGTTGTCTCTTTAGCTCTTTATCACCTTGCTTTGCTTTCTTTTCCAATTGAGGAAGCCTTTTTTCTATGCTATCAATATCAGCTAGGATTAATTCCATTTCTACCACTTCAGCATCTGATATTGGATCTATTTTACTGTGTATATGGCTGATATCGTCATCCGTAAAGCACCTGAGCAGATGAACGATGGCATCAACTTCTCTGATATGGCTTAAAAATTTATTGCCAAGCCCTTCGCCTTTGCTCGCACCCTTTACCAGACCTGCAATATCTACAACTTCTAATTGGTTGTAGATTACCTTCTCTGAGCCTGCAATTGCTGCGATTTGTTTCAAACGTTGATCTTTTATCGAAATCTTGCCTATATTTGGCTCGATTGTGCAAAAAGGATAATTTGCAGCTTCGGCTGCACTTGACTCTGTAAGCGCATTAAATAAGGTTGATTTTCCTATGTTTGGTAACCCAACTATACCGCAGTTAAAACTCATATTTGCTATGTAAAATTATAACTATTGCATAATTTAAAAATTTCTGCTATACTTAATTAGTCGCTTATTGACAATTTTGTTGGTATAGTAATATATAGCTTAAATTAAGGTAAAACTATGACTACAGCTAAGAAACGGAAACTACCAAGTGACTTTCATGATGTTGAGGTTGGAATAAAAAGGCCCAGGATCTCAGGGCAAGAAATAACTCTTTTAAATAGTAAACCTTACCCTGACAATTTCTATGTAGGACAAGCAATTGGTAATGGAAGCTGTTTTTTTGACTCGTTCAGGCAAAGTCTAGAACAACAGACAGGAGAGCAAGTTACTGCCGAAAAATTAAGAAATGATTGTAGGGAATTTGCGCAAAAGAATCCACCAAAGTGGTTTACAAATGCAATTGTCAATAGTCATGATAACAATGGCCAGCACCGTAGTGAAACTGTAGATGATTATACAGCAGACATTATGCGTAACAGTAGGTGGGGTGATCCTGACGTTGAAGGCAGAATACTTTGTGAAAAGTATAAGGTAAAGCTACATGTTATAGAGAACCAGACTGTTGATAACCAAGATCTGTCTTTGCATGAATTAATAGACAATTCAGGTTCAAAAAGTGCAGGTGAATACAATAAAGTTGATTATGATGATAGTAGTACTGTGCATATAATAAACAAAGGCGGATTGCATTTCGAACCATTGCTTGATAGAAATAAAAGTTCAGCAAAACAACTGCAAGAGGAAACCAAACTTAAACAAGAGCAAGAACAAGAAGATTTCCTATTAGCAAAAAAACTGCAGCTAGACGAGATCTTAGAATATTGTAACCTTTCAAAGGATATCTCTGAGAGAGCAGAGGTTGAAAAGGGATTTGATAAGTTATTGGCAGAAAATGCTGATGGAAAAATTGGTGATGTTGTAGGGCAGTGCGTTAGTGATATAAAGCAGCGCATAGAGCAGCAAAACCCTTCAAGTTTACTAAGATGTGGTACGGAATCGATGGCAGAACCATTTCATCAACAACGAGCACCACAACTTGTAAAATCTTAATAGCCCTGTATATTTTTATATAGGGCTTTTGCAAGCATTTCATATAATATGAACTTGCAGTACGTACTAACCTAAATGCAAGTTGACCATGAGACTAGTTTAATTATTGATGCCATAGAGGAATTTGGTGGTGAGGCTAGGCTTGTCGGCGGGTGTGTGAGAGACTCAATTTTGCAGCGTGATGTCCACGACATCGATTTAGCTACTAATTTGCTTCCCAATCAAACGATTAAAGCGCTAAAACTCCGTAATATAAAAACTATTCCAACTGGCTTAAAACATGGAACTATCACTGCGGTTCTAAATCAGAGGTCTTTTGAAATTACGACACTAAGGCATGATGTGAAATGTGATGGTAGGCATGCAAAAGTAGAATTTACCAATAATTGGCAAGCGGATGCTTCAAGGCGCGACTTTACATTTAATGCTCTGTATGCAGATAAGCATGGCCATATATATGACTACTTTGGTGGTATAGAGGACTTAAAAGCGCGAAGGTTAAACTTTATAGGCAACGCTGAAGATAGAATTAAAGAAGACTATCTACGTATTCTAAGAGCTTTTCGTTTTCATGCAAAAATATGTGTCGGAGATTTGAGTGATGAAATACTAAGCGTATGCAAAAAGCATTCGCATATGATCCAAAACCTCTCTGGAGAGAGAATAAGAGATGAAATACTTAAATTGCTGGAGTGCAATGATCCTTTTCCAACACTTAAGAGCATGCAAGAATCTGATGTTTTGCAAAAGATTATCCCAAAAGAAGTAAAATGCGAAATTCTGTCTTCGCCACTTCTTTTGGGCACTGATGCACTAGTAAAATTAGCGTTACTCCTTAGGGCTACTAAAAAAAATGACAGGTTAAGTCTTGGAGAATATGTAAGCAAATTTTTACGTCTTTCGAACAAGCAAAAGAAAAAGCTGCTATTTTTACTATCCAACGATATCAAAACAGAACTCTCAGAAAAAGAGCAAAAAAAATACATATCTTTATTTGGTAGAGAATTATATTGTGATTTAGTGAAAATTTGTGGTGTTGAGTCTGGAGAAAATGTTGATGAATACATTTCATTTGCTAACACATTCAATATTCCAAAATTTCCTTTATCTGGCGATGATTTAATAAGTATAGGTCACCAGCCAGGAAAAAGTTTAGGTAGAAACTTGGAATTGCTAAAACAACATTGGGAAGATAGCTCCTACACTTTAACAAAAGAGGAGCTGGTGCTTTATGCTAAGAACCTATTCTAACTGCTTTCTGACTGTTCAATGAATGTATGCTTGCAATATTAGGGGAACTCATAGAGGAATTAGGTATATGTTCTTTTTTAGCTTTTTCTGTTAATTGATATTCGTTTACTCCTCCTTGAGTTTGATTACACATTCCCTGATCTGGAGATAAAAATTTATCTCTTATGCTTAATGCCAGTTGTAACTCTTGAATCTTATTTGAAAAACATTTCATTTTAGCCTCTGTTAATTTTCCTGTAACAATTTCTTTAAGCAATTCTCCTGAGTCGTTATTATTATTATTCTTGCTATTAAAGCTGTGCAAGATAGAGTCTACAATCTTATTTACCCCTTCTTGTTTGTTAAATTCTAATTTTTTTACGCATTTTCTAACAGAAGGTGACAACTTGGCTTTTAACGTGTCATCTCGTAGTTCTTTACCCATATTTTTTCCAATGTTACAATGTTCGTTGACAACTTCTTTAACCTTAGCTTCTATGATCTCCCTTGCGGATTGTTTCAAATTACTTTCTAATAATTCAAGCAGCTTACTGCTTTCAAATTTGCCATCATCTTGATTTGATAGAGACTTTATAGTTTCATTAAGCACGTTATGGCAAAAGTGTTTCTCTTTAAATTCAGGAAAACCTTTTTTTAACTCCTCGTTTTTCCCAGATAAAAAGTTATTGAGACCCTTATCCCTAGAAAGCTTATTGGGCAAGTTTCGTAATTTTGAAAGAGTTGATTTTGCAGTAGATACTGTACTCACTGCACCTGCCTTTTTAGCCAATTGACCTTCTTTTGCTTCCTGTAGTTTCTTAGTGTCAGCTTTCAATTGACCTTCTAAATCAATCTCCAATTGTTGTTTAGATTCTTGAACACTTTGTAATTGCTTCCCCAAGTTCTCCATTTCACCCAATTGAGCAGTCAATGTATTCACACTTAATCGTAGAGCTTTGTTTTCATGACCTAAGTCACTGACTTTATTTTCTAATTCAGTATTTTTGTCTTTAGCCTGACACAATTTATCAGTCTGTGATTTAAGTAAAGCCACTAATTTGCTAGCTTGCCATTGTTGATTCAATTCAATTAATTTATCCTCCTTGTCCTTTAACCTACTCTTAAGTTCTATTATTTGTGCTTGCAGACTTTCATTATCTTTCCTAGTAGCTTCAATTTCTTCTCCTTGCTCTCTTATTATCATGTATTGATCAAATATAGTTTTCTGTTGTTCATCAACTTTATCCTGCATTGCTTTTTTATCTTGTTTGTATTTGGTTAGTTCCTCTTCTCGTTCGCCTGCATCTTCTGTAAGTCCCTTATAACTCTTTTCAAGTCCTTCAATTGCAGATCGTAATTCTCTATTTTCTTCTTTTAAGGAAGCATTTTGTAAACGTTCAAGTTCTAATTCCTGATTTATGCCCTCCAGCTGTTCTTCTAATGCTTCATCATCTTCCTCTGTTATCAATGCTACTCCATCAGTCTGAACCCCTCCATCTTTGTTTATCACTACACTTTGGCTCTCTTTCTCTACAACTTCAGGTTTTAAGTCAACTTGAACACTTCCATCTATTGTCTTAAAAGCATCAGTTTGAACTTCATTGTTTGCAGTAGTTTTATCGTAGTACAAAATATTTTCTGCCCATCTATTCCATCTCTTGGGCAATATTCGTCCAATCGTTTTTAGATATAACCAAGCAAATACAGTAGACCAGCTGTATTTTTTTTCCTTTCGCTTAATATTAATTTCATAATTAACCTTATTATTAATATTTAGCATAAAATTACCTTATTTTTTAACTTTAATTTACAGAAAATTTTAATAGTAATAAAGTTATATATATTAGTATAAATGTTAAACAAATACTAACGCAGGTGTCAAATTATGGTAAAGTCTTTGCCCGCCTAATACACTTTAAGCAGAAATGTACATGTCTGCAAGTACAGCATTTGCTTTTTCTATCGCTCTTGCTAACACTCCCTGTTCATTGTTCTGATTTTTCACATTGATTACCTGAGCAGCCAAGTTTGCAGGAAAAGTGACCAAACTGACTTCCCATAATTCCACTTGTTTTAACACTCTAGCTCCACTTTTATGATCAACATCATACTCTATAGGTATATAGCCGATGGAAAGTCCGTTAATTGCCCCAGTTTTGAGCATCAAATACACTTCTTCTGCTTTCTGAATACCCAAAAGTAAATGTGCGGTTATATACAGGCCAACATCATTTTCATAAATATCTATGATACTACCTATAGGTTCGTCAGGATTATGCTGCCAAAGGAGTTTTATTTTATTTCTGTTTAAATTTTCCTTAAATGCTCCGGGCAATATCAGATCATTTTGTTTATCAACTATGTTAAAAACGCTCGCATAACCAGAAAATACACCGTTTTCTCCTATACTTTTTATTGACAATGGTGAATAGAGAAATTTCTTATTCATAAAGCCTCCTGTAGTATTGGGAATTTTGTTTCGCAATGCACTGCGATATAATTCTATTATATGCAGTGCTCTAAAAGGGGGAAGCACTTTCTTAGTTACTAAAAACGCTAAATTGTAATATGGTACAATGTTACAACGATGTCATGAAAGTAGCTGAAACTGGTTCCTTTATGACGGCAGTACCTTCTCCTGTCATCCGAGTAGCCTCCTTTTTTTGTCATCCCAGTGCTTGACACTGGGATGGCTTTGTTGCATCGCTACTTATGAAAGGCTAACTATAGTTAGGATTATAAGCAACCTATTGAAAATCTTGTTTTTTTGCAATCAATCTGATCAAATTTAAGAATAGTAATTTATTATTTACATTAATAAATTTAATTCTATTGAAAATAGCTAAAGCATTGAAATTCTTGAATTTTAGCCGGATTAGTGAGTGGTAGTGAAATTTCTTTTACTCAAATTTAGGTATTCACTGACCGTTCTTGTTATAAATACCAGAATAATAAGCTACTGATATTCTCCATCTTTTTTATCTTTAATCCATCATAGCTAGCGATGCAACAAAGCCCACTGGGATCCAGAAGACTTAATTTCAACCAAGTGGCTGCATAATAAAGGCTGGATTCCAGTGTCAAGCACTGGAATGACATCACAGGGGCATTGACCTCTCTTGGGCTCTTTTAGCTATAAACATTAAGAAATTTACCAAATGAAAAAAAAGGCAAAAGAAGCCCTGGGGTTATTATCCGCTTTAAAATATTGGCGTTTTTTATGTTTTAAACGCTTGACAAGCAAGATTAAGCTGCTTTTAATTGCAACTAACTTACGCTGCAAATGTTTAAGAAGTTTACTAAGCAGAAAAAAAGACAAAGAATCCCCGAGTTAGCTAGTCTTTTACTATCTCTGTCGAGTATTGGCATTTTTTGATGTCTTGTAACGCTTTATAAGCGCGTTCAGCTTATTTAGATAAAAATCTAGATGTAGATGAAGTTTTGTAAAGACATACAGTATCTATGTACTGCAAAAAATTAAACATAAGACGCCGATACATTAAGTAATCCTTACCTTTTAATCTGCAGATTGGCGAAAGCAAATACAATAGCTTCAATTTTATGATAAGGGGGCTGGCGGAGTTTGTCAAGCAAGTTTTTAGCCCTGTCTCCTTGCTATAATGTTCATATCGATAGAAAAGCAAAAGAATAAAATGAAATATCAAGTGATATCCTCTATAATTAAATTTTTTGAATGAAGAGATGACGATTCGTGTAGGAATTAATGGTCTGGGTAGAATAGGCAGAGGCGTATTGCGTGCTATTTTCGAAATAGAAGAATATAGCAAACAAATAGAAGTTGTAGCTGTCAATGGATCGCTCAGTGCAAAGCAGCATGCACATTTGATTAAATATGATTCTGTTCATGGCAAATTCAGTGGTGATATTGATTTTAATGAGTCTCAAAATTGGATTTCTATAAATGGCAAAAAGTTTTCTTTATATAGAGAACGGAATCCTGAAAATATTCCTTGGAATGTTGATGTAATACTTGAATGTACTGGTGCATTCAATAAACGTGAAGAAGCAATAAGGCACAATGCAGAGAAAGTAATTGTCTCTGCTCCAGTTCCGGATGCTGATGTCACTATAGTTTATGGTGTGAATGACGATATGCTCGAAAAAGAGCATAAAGTGATATCAGCAGGTTCTTGCACTACAAATTGCCTTGCTCCGATTGTGAAAGTCCTACACTCCAGTTTAGGTATAAAAAGCGGTTTTATGACTACTATACATGCCTACACGAATGATCAAAATGTTCTTGATGGTAATCATAAAGATTTGCGTAGAGCAAGGGCTTGCGGATTATCTATGGTGCCAACTACAACCGGGGCAGCAAAAACAATTGGTTCTATAATTCCTGAATTAAAGGGCAAGCTAGATGGCACTGCCGTCAGAGTTCCGGTTAGCAATGTTTCTATGGTTGATTTTACATTTACGACTGATAAGAAAGCGACCGTTAAAGAAATCAATGAAATGTTTAAGGATGCAGCTCTCTCCTCTACGTCATTCCAGCGCGTGACGCTGGAATCTAATTTCTGGATCCCAGTGTCAGCTACTCGGATGACATCAGAGGGTACTAGGATGACAGAGGGTTATCCAATGTCAAATGTACTTTCTATATGCGAGGAACCTTTAGTCTCAATAGATTTTGTGCATAACCCTTATAGTGCAATTGTGGATTTAACTGGTACATATGTTACAGGTGATATATGCAGGGTTGCAGCGTGGTATGACAATGAGTGGGCTTTTTCGCTGAGAATGTTAGACATAGCATTATTGAGCTATAGTAAAGTATGAACTGGAACTCAAGCAAATACGCCTCATTTTATGAGCACTTTGCGGAACTCAGAAAAAGAGTTATCTTTTGCTTTCTATTTTTTTGCGTTGCTTTTGGTTTTTGTTATTACTTTAAGGAAAATATATACCGTTTTTTACTCGCACCTTTAATAGAAGCAACAAAAGGTAGCGAAGGTTTTTCTTTAATTTACACAGACTTAACAGAGGCATTTTTTGTGTATCTCCAAGTTGCAATAATGAGCGCACTTTTGTTTTCTTTTCCTGTGTTTGCATGGCAATTTTATATGTTCTTAGCACCTGGGTTATATAAAAGTGAAAGGGCAGTGTTGTTGCCATACTTGATTGCAACACCGGTTTTATTTGTAACGGGAGCTACTGTAGTCTATTACTATATATTTCCTTTAGCCTGGAAGTTTTTCATCACTTTTGAACATAGTGGGAAATCTTTCGGTATACCAATAGAGTTTATGCCATCAGTTAGCGAATATTTAGACCTCGTTCTCCAATTTATGTTTGCTTTTGGCACTGCATTTCAAATTCCAGTAATACTCACATTAATGGTGAGAGTAGGGTTACTCACTACACAAAGTTTGTCAAATAAACGCAGAATCGCGATAGTGGTAATTTTTATTATCGCTGCAATCTTAACTCCACCTGATGTATTAAGCCAAGTAGGGCTTGCAATACCTATGCTGATTCTATATGAATTGTCCATTCTGATATGTAGGTATATTGAAAAAAAGAAGACAAAGATTTAAACAAAGAAATCCCTCTTATCTCCTTTATATCACATTTTTAACTTACAACATTCTTATTCAGGACTTAAATATGGAAATGTTTCATAAATTGATTGTAATACTTTGTTAAGTTCAGCCTTACTTTTGATGATCAATAATACTGTATCATCACCTGCTATAGTTCCTATAATTCCTATGTTTTTGCTATTATTTAATGAATAAATAACATACTTCTGATCTAGAAAGTAAGCTAGGCTGCTAGCTTGTCCTGGTTGAGTGTGTAGTACTATTAAACCAAAATCCGAAATTTGCATATTAAGTATTAATGGTAATCGATATTGGTTGATGTCAATTACTTTATACATACCAGCAACTTTGGCAATTTTAAGTTTTTTTAATTTTCTTGATAAAGTAGCCTGAGGAATGTTGTGCCCTCTTTCTTTAAGCAAGGTCTGTAAATCGCTCTGCTCTAAAATTTCGTGATTTTGAATAATATTTAAAATATGTTCACCTAGTGTGTTGTCATGCATTATGCATTTTCCTCATATTGAATATGTAATAAGTATATTTGAAATTATATTCATTATTTCTTGACTATTCAATTTTTAATGTCTATATTCATAAGATGAATAAAATATGAATATAAATTAGTAATATGAAAAAATATATTTTAAATGCTATTATAGTGATAAGTATTCTATTAACAGGATGCAAGGAAAATAAACACGATAATATCATTAGATTTGCAATTTCTGCAGATTATCCACCTTTTGAATATTATGAAAATGGTAAATTTACTGGCTTTGACATTGAGCTTGCTCAATTAGTAGCAAAAGAGTTAGGTAAAGAAGCGATATTTAAAGATATGCAGTTTAGTGCTATATTTGCAGCATTGCAAAGTAATTCTGTAGATGCTGCTATATCTACTATTGGTAGCACAGAAGAGCGTGAAAAAAATTTTGATTTTTCAAATAGTTATTATACAGGGGAATTTGGTATTCTATATCACAAAAATAAACCCATAGCCGGTATAAACAACTTAACTCACAAGAAGATAGCCGTTCAACTAGGAACTGTCATGGAAATTTGGCTAAAAGAGCATGTTCCTACAACAGCTCAAATTATTGCTATAGACAATAATAATCAAGCTGTAGAAACATTAAAGTCTGGTCATGTTGATGGCGTCCTAATTGATGAATTCCAAGGTAAAGTATTTAGCAAAAAAAATCCTGGTCTATCATGGTCAGCCACTGCCAAGTTAGATGGTGGTTATGTTATTGCTGTGAATAAAGGATCTGCTTTAAAGGATAAAATAAACGAGGCATTAAAAAGTTTAGAAAGTAAAGGTGTAATACAAAAAATAGCAGAAAAATGGCTAGGAGATAACTGATGCAGGAATTAATTTCTAATTTCTTGTTTGTTGGAACAGGCCTTGCCTTTACTTTAAAATTATTGATTGGAGGACTGCTTTTAGGTGTGAGTCTAGGGGGATTATTGTCAGTACTCAGATATAATAAGATCTGTATTCCATTAATTAATGGAATTATATCTGTAATACGTGGCACCCCCCTTATATTACAGTTAAGTGTTGTTTATTTTATGACCCCAACCATTGCAGGAATTAAATTAAACATATTTAGTGCTGGCATTATAGCATTTGGTCTAAATAGCTGTGCTTATATTGCTGAGATTTTACGAGCTGGTATTGAAACTATATCAAAAAACCAGTTTGAAGCAGCTAAAACTTTACAAATACCTAGTTTCTATATGTGGAGAGATATTATATTACCACAAGTTATTAAAAATATTCTTCCTGCAATGATAAATGAGATCATTGCACTCCTTAAAGAAACGGCATTAATCTCTACTATTGGTGGTGTTGATATTATGCGCTCTGCGCAAATGCTTGCAGCAGAACAATTTACTTATTTTATACCACTTTGTCTTGCTGGGGCTTATTATTACGCTCTTGTATTACTAATTGAATATATAGGCAAAAAGATTGAACAGAAAGGTATATATGATAAAAATGCATAATGTTTGTAAATTATTTAATAATGTTCCAGTACTTAATAATATTAACCTGATTATAGAGCAATCTATAGTTGGTCTTGCTGGTCCTTCTGGTAGTGGTAAATCAACATTGTTACGTTGTATACAAAAACTCGAAGTTTTAGATTCTGGTAGCATTGAATGCAATGATAGTACTGGTTTTGTATTTCAGGATTTTCAACTTTTCTCACATATGACTGTCTGGGAAAATCTTACATATGCTCCCAAGCTTAAAAACAAAACTCAGGATCAAAGTGATTCACTACTTGAGTCTTTGGGTATTGCCTCTAAAAAAAATGATTACCCTAGTAATCTATCCGGTGGGCAAAAACAGCGGGTTGCGCTTGCCAGAAGCTTAATGATGAATCCAAGGATTCTATTATGCGATGAGCCAACGTCTGGTTTAGATGTAGCAACAATAGTCGACGTTGTGGAACTACTACAATCAGTTAGAGATATGGGTATTACTATGATTATCGCTTCTCACAATTTGGATTTTTTAACAAAAATATCAGATCGGATTATTCTGTTAAAAAACGGAAAAATAATTGTAGATATCAATCCTAAAGAAATTGATGAACCAACAAACTATTTAAAAAATAATTATTAAAAGAGAATCACTCATATCATACTGAGAGCTATAACAGATCTTAGAGGTTGTCCGGAAACAAGTAAAAGGCTATAATATCTGAAATTTTAGTACGGGGTAAAGATGAGAAAAAAGTATCCAACAGATCTAAGCGAAAGGGAATGGGCAAGAATAGAAAAACACTTCAGAGTATCATACAAGAAAGGAGGAAGGCCGCCAAAGTATAGCAAAAAAGAAATATTAGAAGCAATTTTCTATGTATTGCGTACAGGGTGTCAATGGCGGTATTTACCAAATGATTTTCCGCTATGGAAGACTGTGTATGAGCAGTTCAGGCAATGGAAGAAGCAGGGAATTTTTGAGAAAATGAATTATGAAATTACAAAATATAGTAGAAGAAAAATAGGAAGGAATGAGCAGCCGAGTGCCTGTATAGTAGATAGTCAATCTGTAAAGACTACAGAAAAGGGGGGATCAAAGGCTATGATGGAAGTAAAAAAGTAAAGGGTAGAAAAAGGCATATAATTACAGACACTCAGGGTTTTATACTAGGTTGTTACGTAGGCGCTGCTAACGAAAATGATAGAGATGGTATTAAAATAGCATTAAACAATATGAGAACAAAATATACTAAAGTTAAAAAAATGTGGGCTGACATGGGATACCAAGGAAGAAATTTAAAGAATCACATAAAGGAAGAATATGACATAGATATTGAAATTGTTAAAAGGCCTCCATGTAGATTTTGGGTGCACAAAGATACGCCACCTGAGCTACTACCAACAAGAGAACAAGGGTTTAAAGTACAGCCAAGAAGATGGGTTGTAGAAAGGACTTTTGCTTGGGTTAATAGGAATAGAAGGCTATCGAAGGAGTATGATTTACTCACAACATCCACTGAGAATTTCATATACCTAGCTATGAGTAGGGTTATGTTAAAGAGGGAATATGCTTGAATTTACTAGTTTCCGGACAACCTCTTAGCATCGAAAATTACATAATATACATTATGGAAAACAAAATTACATAATGTAAGAAGCAATGCTAAAAATAAAATCACATAATATAGCAAACTATAGCTAACCCAAGAAAGGTTTTCCTACGTCATACCGCCGCGATATCTCAGCATAGATTCCGCTAACAAGTAGCGGAATGACGAATTTTTGTTTTTCAAACTGTCGGTAAATCTAAGTCAGTTTAGCTATATGTGTCAAGCACTGGGATGACACCCTCCTGATGGGCCAAAATCACAATGTTCGTACAGTTATGGAATGAATCGCGGTATGACGTGTTGCTTTGATCAGCTATAAAGATGATGCTGCGGAAGTTTTTAGTACTTGCTCGCAACTTTCAACAATTTAATAGCACTGGTGTTTACAACCTCTCCGCCGACACGCTTAGTGACAAAAAACCTCACATAAGGTTTATTCGTATAAGGGTCTCTTAATATTCTCATTCCTCTGTTATCTACAATCTTATAAGCTTGTTTGAAATCTGCCATCGCAATTACTGGTAGCTGATTGTTTGGCGCTGGTGGCATATCGGCAGATTGATATACTGGTATTCCCATTAAAGTATCTGGAGCTTCAAGCGACAGACTTGGCTGCCAGAGATACTGACCTGTTTGAGATTTTAGCAGCCTGATATCCTTCAACGTACTCCTGTTCATCAAAAATGACGCATTTTTGGAATAATATTCGTCCAGAGAGTAATACAACATCATTATTGAATCACTATCTAATTTTTCAGTTTTAACTTGCTCTATTTTATTATAACTGTTTCCATTTTCATAAGCTAAAATTCCTTTTGGTTGAAAAGTGCCCTCACCCTTAATGAAGGCTTCGCTTTCTTCCTTACTAAAAGTCTCGGCAATCTTTTCCACCAGCCAACTCTCAACATCGACAAACGCATCATCGAGTAACTTTTGTGATATTTGTGGTTGAGCATATAACTCGTAAGTTGTGACGGAAATCTTTTGGATTTTGGGCGTGTCCGTATCTTTTGCAAAATCATACTTAGACTTATTGCCACCGTCCTCATCATCTACTGTTTCACTGCTCCAACCTGCACCGGCGCGGTCAAAATCTTCTATAATGTAATCCAATGTTTCAGTAGAGATTCTTTGACTGGAGCATATTTGTCGCATTGGGGACGAATCAGTTACGCGCTTGTTTATGCGTTTTACAATATGCGGAGTAACTAGATACCCCCCGATATCACTGTCATCTCCACTGAGGGTTTTGTGTGATAAACCGCTTTCCATTCCCTTGCGGATATAATCAGAAAAATATTTATCGCTTGTGCTAAAATCTGTATTTACTTCTGGGCGTTGAGCTGCAGTTTCGATCAAGTCTAAACGCTCTTTGCAACTATCAATGGCATTATTTACCTTGCATAGCTGCTCAATTGTTGCAGAATCAGCACGCCCTTTGCTTTCAATTTCTTTTAGTTTGCGATCATTTATTAATTTAAATTGCTCCCATGATGAAGCGAGTTCATTGATACGGTGAGCGATATCGGTAAGTGACATAATAGCCTCCTTTGAAAATGAAATAAAAATGGAAATAAGGTAATAGGAATGGCATCCATAGATGTTTCCCACAGTTGTACGAATATTGCAATATGGTACATAGTAAACGATGTCATTCCAGTGCTTGACACTGGGATCCAGCTTCTATGCAACTTAATTAAAAACGTTTGTTTTAGCGTAAGACAACTACCTTTAGCTCATCAGCTCAGTTATAAGCAAAATTTCTGGATTCCAGTGTCAAGCACTGGAATGACATCATCTGTTGTGCAATTTACCTTTAAAAATGAATATCCGTACAGTTATGTGCTTGGCACTGAAATGGCATCATTTTTTATCTGTTGAAAATGTAAACCGAAAAATAGCGTGGCACTTTGTGCCACGCTTAGTACTGTAAGCTTAATCCAGTAATTAAATTAAGCGAGGTAAAATAAAAGATAATGACACTATATAATGTTCGTTCTTTTATGTCAAGCACTTTTTTGAATTTTTTTGGTGATAATTTTTATCCAGTTATTTTATTATTGTAGTATAATTTCAATGCCAGATACTATCATTATGATCACTATCTAAATTTAAATCGTAATTATCATCAAATTTATATATCCCCTCCATCTCTTCTCTATGCAATTCATGTGAATCACCTAAAGCTTTTTGATTAGAAACGTCAACACAATACTGTAACAGTGCTCTTAATGCTCCAGCACTATCTTGATCTAAATTAAAATTGCTAAAATCAAATTTCTGCATATTCTCCACATGTCCTTCTCTACATAACCTACATATCTTAGCAAAAGCCCTTTCACTTTCTCGACTCCAAGCATTAAGAAAGTAAGGATCTACTACTTTGCTAAATTGTTTCTCTATCTCTTCAAGAGAGCTCTCTGGATTAAGTTCTAATATTACTTTGAAAATCCCACTGCCATGGAATCCATAAAATTTACTAGATAAGCTATCTTTTACAAAATTAACTGCATCATCTATTGTAACACCAGAGCGAGATTCAAATATCATCTCAAATGCTCCATAACAACTATCAATACCAAAATTAATTATTTTTTCCATAAAATCAATTACCTCTTCTAAGGAAATTTGTGGCTTATTCCTCAAGATAACTTCTAAACTCTTGACAAAATTATGCCCATGCTGACCCATAGCATGGGTTTTCCCATTTATTGTATAATGATATAGCTTCTTATTTTCTATTATATGCTTATTGCACTGGTAGATATGTAGCTTATTCAATTTGCCAGAATATTCCTCTATTTCCTTATCTGGTAATTTTGAGCGGAATTCCTTGATTACTTCGCGTATTATTCTATTGATATTACTCATGCTTATTCCTAATTAATATGTTAGTATTTTTATAAATTAAGTTATTATATTAAAATTCTTTCATGGATTTCAATATTAGCTCCGCACTACTTGTAGTTTTTGTAATGGGTCTGCCAATGACGATATAATCAGCTCCTGAATTTATTGCTTCTTTTGGTGTTGCTGTTCTTTTTTGGTCGTCATGACCTGGATCTATACGAATTCCTGGAGTAATAATTTTAAAGTCTTCACCGCATTCTCGGCGCACTTCCTGAGCTTCCAATGCAGAACAGACTATTCCATAGAGTCCAATCTTTTTTGCAAGCTTTGCAAGCAAAATTACCTGTGATTTTACTTCTCTTGCTACTCCAAGCTCGTTTAAATCCTCATTGCTCATACTAGTTAGCACTGTCACTCCAATCAGCTTTATTTTTTTGCCTTGCACTACACTTAGCGCTTCTTCAAGCATTTTTGTCCCACCGCTGATGTGCAGAGTTAACATTTCAACGTTCAGAACTTTTATTACTTCAACTGTTTTAGCTACAGTGTTTGGAATGTCATGCAATTTCAGATCTAAAAAAATTGGTACATTGCATTTTGCAACTTCTTGCACTCCAGAAAGACCTTGAGCAGCAAAAAATTCTAATCCCAGCTTTACCATGCCAACTTTACCACGCAGAGCATTAGCTAGAGAAATAGCCTTATTTAAGTCTTGTGTATCCAGTGCGCATATTATTGGGTTCATTATCTTGCATGATTTATCTTATAATAAGACTCATTGTTGTGTTTTGCAAATACTTTCACTCTGATTGAACTGACTGCGTTCATAAGATTCTGTCAATAGTGAATTTGGCAACTTGGTCGGGGGGTGGATGAGCGACTGACAAATAATGATTCATATCCAAGATCTTCCAGCGAAGAAGAAGGCGTTTCGTCTGGCAAAAGCCGTGCAATTTCTCCTTGTAACGCAGACTTTAATATTTGAATCGTATCTAATATTGCTTTTCCATCATTATTTCTTATTGGTTCTTCTATATTGTCTGTTACGCATCTTATCAACAGTTGCGCAAAATTCACTTGTTTTTCTTTCTCTTTCAAAAAATCTTCTATTTGACTGTCTCGTTCTAAAAGTGAATTTCTTAAACTTTTTACTTCATTATTACAATCTTTTCTTATCCCATCTAACTCAAAAGATTGATTTTTAATTAAACCATTTGCTTCATCTAACTCTTCAAATTTCTCTTTTAATTCTTTAGATAAATTTTTCTTTTCTTTGTTGACCTCTTTAATTTTACATTGTAGTTTATCTAAGTTTGCATGCAGCCTTTCTTGTTCTTCACGTAATTCCTCTACTTCTTTAGAAAGTTTATTTTTTTCCTTATTCAATGCCTCTACTTTTTCACTAAGTTCATGTTTTTTCTCACGTAGTGCCTTTTGTACTTCACGTAACGTTTCTATTCTATCATTTAACCCCTTATTCTCTAGCTCTAAATGTTTATTATCATCCACTTCCATCTTCAGCTTTGCAATAAATCTACTTCTTTCTTCCAACTGTTTCTTTAAACATGAGATTTCAAGTTTTAATTTCTCTTCCTGCTCATTAAGCTTACCTATTTCCTTTCTTGTTTTGTCCAATTCATTGTCTATTTCAAACGTACGATTCTTTGCTGTTTCTAATTTTTTCTCTAAAGATTTTTTTTCTTCAAGAAGAGATTCTCTCTCAACTTCTGACTCATTTACTTTCTGATCCAATCTTTTTGCTCTCTTGTCTAAATTTTGCTTTTCTCGAGTTAATTCATGTTTTAATTTTTCCACTTCTTTGTTTGCAGCTTTTTCAGCTTCCTTTCCTAGAGTTATTTTATTTTCTAACTCTTGCTCTTTCTGAGCGAATTTATTTCTCTCAACCTCTATTTTTTTATTATTACTAATTATTTTATACGAAAGTGCAAGCACCAAAACAGATAATGTAGCTAAAGCAAGAATTAGAGGAAGAGGCACATTAGAAGTTACAATAAGCGCTAAAGATGTAAGTAACGTAAGAGTAGCTAAGGAACTAGCTATAAAATAAAATGTGTTAGCCTCACTAAGCAAATTGCTCATTACTCCCCTCCTCCCCCCACGTTCAGCAGTCTTGTATATATTTATTAAAATTCTCTTATCTGTGGAGGAATTATAGTGCTGCACCTACAACAAACTTTCCTTTTTCAGTCTACTAGCTAAAAATGGCTAAGGTTTTATGTATCCAGTGTACAACTGTACTCAAAATGTCTAGTGGCTATTGATCGGGGTAGAACATCCACTGGTATATCCAGGATCTTCCACAAATGAAGGAACAGACGTTTCGCCTGGCAAATATTGTGCAGCTTCTTCTACTAACACAGACTTTGTTGCTTGAATCACTTGTAATATTACTTTTTTATCATCATCTCTGATCACTTCATTTTCCCTTACTAATTTTTCTACCTCATCTGTTACATATTCTATCATCCGTTGCAAAAAAAGCACTTCTTCTTTTTTCTTTTCCAATAAAGCTTTTTGAAGTTGTTCTATTTGAGAGGATTGCTTCAAAAGTGAACTGTTTAATTCTTTCACCTTATTATCGCGATCATCATTCACTGTTGTTAATGTGTTATCAGATTCTTTCTCTTCTTTTTGTAAAGATAATGACTCCTTTTCCAGCTCCTTAATTTTAGATAAGTACTCTTTCTCCTTTGTACACAATTTATCAACTTTACTTTCAAGATCAGTGCGCTTTTGACGTTCATCACTAACTTTACCTTCTAATTCTTTCTTTTCCTTTTCCGACTGGCATAACTTCTTCTCTAATTCTTCTATGTCGCTTTCTGAGCTCTCATGTTGTTCTTCCGATTCTAAAGTTTTTAATTGTTTTACTTCTTCTACTTCTACTTTTTTTCTTAACATAGTTAATTGAGTACGCAGAGAAGAAGCTTCCCTACTTTTATGTTCTAATTCCAAGTTTAATTCATCTTCATATTCCAATCTTAAGCGTAACTCATCTTCATATTCTGACTTTAAACATAACTTATTCTTTTCACTTTCTAATTTGCATTGACACAATTCCTCCATTAAAGAATCCACTTTTTCATTCAATCTTGTATTTTCATCACGTAACTCTTGGTGTTCAAGAGAAAGCATCTCCTCCTTATGTTCTAACTGACCTTTTACTTTTGCTTCCAATTCTACATTATTACTAATTATTTTACATGAAAGTGCAAGCACCAAAATAGATAATGTAGCTAAAGCAAGAATTAGAGGAAGAGGCACATTAGAAGTTACAATAAGCGCTAAAGATGTAAGTAACGTAAGAGTAGCTAAGGAACTAGCTATAAAATAAAATGTGTTAGCCTCACTAAGCAAATTGCTCATTACTCCCCTCCTCCCCCCACGTTCAGCAGTCTTGTATATATTTATTAAAATTCTCTTATCTGTGGAGGAATTATAGTGCTGCACCTACAACAAACTTCCCATCTTCAGTCTGCTAGCTAAAAAATGACTTAGACCTTGTGTATCGAGTGTACCATTGTACTTATAAGTCTAGTTAGCTATTGATCGGGGTAGAACATACTGGTATATCCAGAATCACATAAAGCGTCATTCAGCTTATGTGATGGTCTGGATGTGTATTGCTGTGATTCTCCTATAGAATTTTCAATTTTCCTGTTAGTCTGCTTATTCGACACCTCTCCAATATTATATTTAATACAAAAATCTTTAATTATAGTATAAGCAGAAGTTCCAATCTTGTTGTTTAACTTTTCAACTATATAATTTATAAAACATTCCACATCTGCTGCTGAGATAGAGAGTGTTGTAAGTCTTGTTTCGTTTAAAATTCTTGAGATAGCATGCTTGTACTTTTTATTTTTTAATTTTTCATTCAGACCATCCTTCAGTATATTCTTAAGTATACTTCCTTCTATCATAGTAAACTTGAGTTTACTACTCAAACGACTTCCCCTAACAAGTGATGCATCTAAATCTTGCAGACTAACATTAGTTGTAGCAAACACCGTCACACCTTTATCAGCTTCATCGAATCTAGTGAAAAAATAATTTAAAGGTACTCGATTGGCATCAGTGCGTCCCTTGCCAAAGCTGTCGATTTCATCTATAAGAACTATACAAGGAGCGTTTTCGTTTGCTTTATTAAAAAGCTCATTTATATTTGATTTTTCAAGCAAATCAGCTCCAGAAACTTTTATAAATGTAGTTAGAGATATCAGCTGATCCCCAATCGCCTCAACAATTGAACTCTTACCAGTTCCTCCTGGACCGTGAAAAATGAATCCTCTTTGTATTTTTTCTTGCTCTTCTTCTGAATCACCTGATTTTGCTGAAGACACTATATTAATATTATTTTTTATTGATTCATAAATATTTACTAATTTTGTTTTTATCTCTTTTATAAATATAAAATCCTCAAATGCTTTCTTCCCTCTTTTTTCACCTTTTGCGCAAAATTTCATAAAAATCTTTTCTTGTGTTTTACTTTCTGTTGCAGCACTAGCAATCTTTGCCTTTAGCTCTTCCATTTCATCTTTTGTTGCAGCACTACCAATTAGCTTTTCAACTTCATTACTAAGCTTATTTATCTCTTCTTTTGTTGCAACACTAGCAATCTTTACCTTTAGCTCTTTCACTTCATTGTTAAGCTTATTTAGCTCCTCTTTTTTTGCAGCACTAGCAATTAGCTTTTCAATCTCATTGTACTGACTACTAAGCCTCTTATTTAGCTCTTTGATTTGAGGCTCTAAGCTTTGTATTATATTTTCTTGCTCTTTAGCTAATCCATTTTTTTCATTAGGTTCTGCTTTTTGTGCATCAAGCTTTTTATTCTGGCTGATCATTTTACATGAAAGTACAAGCACCAGAACAGAAAGTATAGACAAACTCAAAGCAACAGGAAGAGCTACATTAAAGGCTGCAACTGAAGACAAGAACTCAACATAAGGGGCAACGGCAAGTGTCCCAGACGCAAGCAATACCAAAGTAGCAAGAGCACCAGCTATAAGATACGGTGCATTGGCTTTATTATATAAATCCCCCATTATTATTCCCTCATACTAATAATGATTACAATAGCATGGATATTAAAGGAAGTAAAGCTATAAAAATCAATATAAATCTATATTCACTATGTATTTCTCGTCTTCAGTTTCAAGCTCAGACTGCATCCACTCTATCGTTTCCGCATTGCAAACTGCCTGCAAATCATTCTGTGCGGATTGATCCAACTTATCCTCTCGTAGATCTGCTTTTATCATCAACTTTTTTATCAGATGCTTAACTGATACATTATTATCTGCCTTTATCTTTCTGATAATGTTTAATATCTGAATAACATTATCTCCCATTTCCTCTGAATATTTATCGTAGATAAGTTCTTCTTTGCTTGGCCAATTACTTTGATTGTGTACAGAATTATAACTATACAACTGGTGGTATATCTCTTCTGTAATGTATGGCAAGAAAGGTGCAAATAACCGCAAAATAACATTTAACACATACGCCAAGCTTTGTTTTGCACTTAAGGTTGCTTCACTGCTTCCGTACGCACGTTTTTTTACTAACTCCAAGTAACTATCACAAAAATCCTTCCAAAAAAATTCCTCTATTGCGCCCAAAGCTTCGCAGTATTCAAACTGTAATAGGTTATTTGTTGCTCTTTCTATAACTTTGTATAACTTAGACAATATCCACTTATCCATTGTCTCGTGAGCAGAATTTATGCTCATCACTTGATGCTTTTCCATGAACATGGAAACGAACTTGCTAGCGTTCCAAAGTTTTGTAACGAGGCGCTTGCCAATTTTGAATGTATTTTCAGAGTAGACTGTATCAACTCCAAGCCTTGAGTTCGCTGCCCAATAGCGCACTACATCAGCTCCATAAGTTTCAAGTATTACATGAGGAGTGATGATGTTACCCTTTGATTTACTCATCTTTTTCTTATCATCTGCTAAACACCAACCGCTGATCATAATGTTTTTCCAAGGTAAAGAATTTGCATGATAATGTGCCTTTAAAATAGTATAAAAAGCCCAAGTTCTTATTATCTCATGGCTCTGGCTGCGCAGATCTGCAGGAAATATCGTATCATAGCGATGATTTGGTAAGCTAAACTCACTGTTTACTGCCAGTGCACTTAGTTGAGGAGTAATTGAACTTGTGGCCCAAGTATCCATTACATCTTGATCTGGGATAATCTCTTCTTTGCTATACCCTTTTGGTAAATCTTTCGATGGATCTATAGGTAGGGCCTTTATTTCAGCTAGGATGATTTTGCCCTCTTCTCCTTTACGCTTGGAATACCACGCTGGAAATGGCACACCAAAATAGCGCTGCCTTGAGATGCACCAGTCCCAATTTAGCCCTTCTATCCACACTTCCATGCGTTTACGCATATTGCTTGGGTGCCAATTGCATTCTTTTACTTTATCTAATACTTGAGCTTTTTGCTCTAAGGTCTTGATAAACCATTGATAAGTAGGCAATATCTCAAGTGGTGCACCAGATCTTTCTGCACACTTAACAGAATGAGAAATGTTAGTGCTTTCTACCAAAAGTCCTTTTTCAGTTAGGATTTCGATTATCCGCTTTCTTGCTGCTGTAACTTTCAATCCATTTATTTCATTTAGTATATCGTCTGTCATCCGAGTAGCTGACACTGGGATCCATTCTTCTTTCTGATCACACCCACCTTCCTTTGTCATCTGAGTAGCCCTTTCTCCTGTCATCCCAGTAGCCCCTATGGTGTCATCCCAGTGCCCAGACACTGGGATCCATATTTCTTCCTTCTGACCATGTACTGAATGAAGGCTCATCCTCCCATCCTGATCGATGATAATTTTCATCGGTAGATTATGCTTTTGCTGCCAATATATGTCGAGTTCATCACCAAACGTACAGCACATAACAAGCCCAGTGCCTTTATCTATTTTAACCTTATCATCAGCTATTATTGGAACTTTTGTCTCTGTGATCGGCACCACGGCTGTTTTTCCGATCAGATGGGTGTAGCGCGCATCCTCTGGATGACAAAAAACTGCAACACATGCTGGAAGTAACTCAGGTCGCGTAGTTGCAATGTTGATCTGCTCATTTTCTTCAGTAGAGAAAACTATCGTATTTAAGGATGACTCAAAAACTTTATCTTCTATTTCTGCTTGCGCAATTGCTGTTTTATCAACCGGGTCCCAAAGGATGGGCTGCATTTTTCTATATGCATACCCTTTATTATATAGATCAATAAACGACATCTGTGAAAGCGTCACAGTTTCCTTGCTGATCGTGTGATATTCCAAATCCCAGTCATAACTAATGCCGACCGATTTAAATAGTTCCTTGAATTCTTGCTTTGATTTTTCAATAACCTCATGGCACATCTCTATAAATTTTTCCCTGCCAACTTCTTTTGCGCGGGTTTTATAGGTTTGCTCAACCAATCTTTCAGTGGGAAGCCCATTATCATCAAACCCAATTGGGTAAAACACATCTTTTCCCAGCATGCGCTGAAACCTTGCAATAAAGTCCGTGTGGCAATAGCTAAATATATGGCCAATATGCAATTTACCCGATATTGTCGGTGGAGGTGTGTCTATAGTGAAAGTGTTATCCTTTTCACCATTCCACCTGTAAACTTTACTGCCTTCCCACAATATGTTGCATTTGTCTTCAACTTCTTTAAAGCCGTATTTTTCTTTTAACATAAATATTTCTCAATTTTAAACTTTAAGCTAGCAACGTCATACCGCCGCGGTATCTCTAGATCCCGCTAACAAGTAGCGGAATGACGATGGTCGGTAAACCTAAATTACTTTAGCTATAGCACAATTACGGCAATTTTACGCCAAAATTTTTTGTTTACGAACATAAATTTTCTATGCTATGATAAAAATATTACTTGACCTTAGGTTCTAAGGGTATTATGTAATGTTAAATTATAATTGAGGTTCGTTATGCTAAGCTTAAAGAATGGTACAATACAGGTTGCCGATGATAAAATAGTGCTTGTTATAAAAAAAGATGATTATGAAGAATTTAAAAAGTATAAAAACGTAGATAAGAGTGGTGCTATAATTGATGACAAGTTTTATGTGGGCTGTACGCTAAATGATCAACAACTATATATTACTGGTTCTTATCCTCAAGAAGAACTAGGAGATAATACAATCATGAATGTAAAATCCGTTGGGAAAAAGGGTGGCAAATATTTTAGTCGCCTAGAAGAAATGAAAAATCTGTTAGGCTTTAACGATGGGAAAGAGGGGATTATGGTAAAAGCCCTATCTTGCCATCCCACAGTACAATTGTTAGAAGAGAAAAATGTTAAAACAACAGAATTGGAAGCTGCAGAAGAGCAGTTAAAGGGGAAAAATGAAGAATTAGAAGCTGCAAAGAAGAAAGCTGAGGAGGAATTGAGAATTAAAACACAAGAATTACAAGATCAATTGGACACAGCTCAGCAGGAAAAACAAGACTTAGAAGCTGAAGTGGAAAAACTAAAGGCAATAGATTCTACAGCGTTGCAGCAGCAGTTAGAAGAGAAAAATGCTAAAATAACAGAATTGGAAGCATTAGATGCTGTGGCGTTACAGCAAAAGTTAACAGAGAAAGAGAATGAAATGACAGCATTAAAAGCTCAACCAGATGCTGCTGTTACGAAGTTAGAGGGTGAAAAAACAACACTAACAAATAAAATAAAAGATTTAGAAGCACAGTTAAACAACCAACCAAATGCTGCTCAGTTAAAAGCCAAAGAGGATGAAATAAATAAACTAAATGATGAAGTTGCGCAGTTAAAGGCAGCACCAAATGATACTGCTGCTCAGTTAAAAGCCAAAGAGAATGAAATAATAGCATTAAAAGATCAAGTTCAGCAGTTGCAAGCAGCACCAAATGATACTGCTGCTCAGTTAAAAGCCAAAAAGGATGAAACAAAAGACTTACAAAATCGATTGACTGAAGCTGAGGAGAAAAATAGAAAACTAGAAGATAAAAGCAAAACAACTGAGCAACCAAAACAAGGCAATGGAGCACGGTACACTGCTACTGTTGGTATGGGTCTTGCTGCTGGACTGATAGCATTTACTGCACTTGAACGTACAGTTAAGTTAGAGATGTTAGTAATGATTGGTATAGCAGTAGCATCTGCACTCGTAGCCGGTGGTATTACATATGCAGTATTACCTAGTACTCAAGTAGATGGGGCAAAAGCACAAGAAGTAAATGAGAATGGGAAAAAGAAGTAACAAGGGTTAAGCCGAAATGTACGTGTCAAGTAAAACACTTGACGCGAACTTCAGTTTTTATATTCCTTCATTAGCATAATATAATTTTGTGCTGATTGTGTAATATGTTTAATTTCTTCATTCGACATTTTTTTGAAGAATTTTGCTGGCCTGCCAGCCCATATTTCCCCACTTTTTATCACTTTTCCGTGTGTTACCAGTGAGCCAGCAGCTACCATAGCTTCAGGCTCCACAACTGCATGGTCCATCACGGTAGAGCCCATACCAATAAACGCCTTATCATGCACCGTGCATGCGTGCAACACACAAAAATGTCCCACTGTTACCATGCTGCCAATAATTGTGTCACCACCTGGGTTTCTATCCACATGAATTACCGTTCCATCTTGAATATTTGTTCCATTACCTATTTTTATTGATCCAACGTCCCCTCTGATTACACAATTAAACCAGATGCTTGCATCTCTTCCTATTTCAACCTTACCTATGATATGCGAACCACCTGCGATGAAAGCACTTTCGTCTATTTTTGGTTCATAATCTTTATATTTTAAAATGTGATACATATTAAGCCCAAAGTCTTATGCATATGTTAATCAAAATAAGGTAAGCAGTAAATACATACTTAGATTTCAAGTTATTTGGGTGACAGATGTTCTTGACTTACGTGCTTTGTACTGCTAAGATTTTTATTTTCATCCCTATCTATAATGTCAGTAGCGGTATTAAGTATATTTCAAATAATATTGGTTGTTGTGTTAGTAATTTTAGTGCTCTTGCAGCCGCCTGGAAGTAGTTCGTTAAGTGGTTTTAGTAATACACAACAGGGGGTCAATTCGATGATTCCAGTGAAATCTTCTGAAAACCCGCTCAGCAGAATAACGGCTATTGTTGCTGGATTGTTTATTATAAACACATTGCTATTGTCAGGATTATATTCAAAAGACGTACATAAAAAATCGATTGCAGAGAAAATTATATTAGAAAAAAAGCAAGAAAGTGAACCTACTTCTGTTCCATTTGAAAATTAATGAAGGAAGCTAAATTTATCTTTGTTACAGGTGGAGTTGTGTCATCGCTTGGTAAAGGCTTAGTTGCTTCAAGCGTTGGTGCGCTTCTTCAAGCTCACGGTTTTAAGATCCGTATCAGAAAACTTGACCCGTATCTCAACATTGATCCTGGGACAATGAACCCAACTCAGCACGGAGAGGTATTTGTGACCGAGGATGGTGCTGAAACTGATTTGGATCTTGGGCATTATGAGCGTTTTACTGGAATTAAAGCAACAAAAGATGACAATATAACAACTGGTAAGATATATCATGAGTTATTGAAGAAAGAGAGGCGTGGTGATTATCTGGGCAAAACTGTGCAAGTCATTCCTCATGTGACAGATTTGATCAAATCGTTCATTTTTAATGGTACGGAAGGTTTAGATTTTGTAATATGTGAAATAGGCGGAACTGTAGGTGACATTGAAAGCCAACCATTTTTGGAGGCTATACGTCAAGTTAACTACACATTAGGAAAACAAAGAGTTATCCTTATTCACTTAACTTTAATACCATATCTTACCGCAGCGCAAGAATTAAAGACAAAACCAACGCAGCATTCAGTTCGAGAGTTAAATTCCGCGGGGTTACAACCAGATATTATATTATGCCGCAGTGAGAAAGAAATTTTCGATAATCAAAGAGAGAAAATAGCTAAGCTTTGCAATGTTTCTTTATCCAATGTGATACCTGCCCCTGATGTGAGTCATATATATGAGTTACCGGTGTTGTATAGCCAATGTGGGCTTGATACGCAAATTTTGGAGCACTTTCATTTAAGTAAGCCAAAACCAAGCTTGACTGAATGGGATCAAATAGTGCATTCCATAAGGCACCCAACACAGGAAGTTACTGTATCTATAGTGGGAAAATACACCGAATTCCCTGATGCATACAAATCACTGGTTGAAGCATTAAATCATGGTGCGATTAGTAATAAAGTCAAAGTAAAGATAAATTGGGTTAACTCAAGAGAGAAGGAAGAAAAACCTATAAATGAAAAACTTATAGGAGAGAAATTACAGAATTCTCATGCAATCCTTGTTCCAGGGGGGTTTGGTGATGACGGAGTAGAGGGTAAAATATTAGCAATAAATTATGCCCGTACAAATAATATCCCATTTTTCGGAATTTGCCTTGGTATGCAGCTTGCAATTATTGAATTTGCTCGTAATGTTGTTAAGCTTGAAGATGCACACTCTGAAGAATTTCGTAACTGTAAACATCCAATCGTTAAGTTAGCTGGCGATCAAGATGACGATCTTGGTGGAACCATGAGACTTGGGGCATACAAATGTAATATAAATGCAAACTCTAAAATGATGGATGCATATAGTAACACTACTATTTCAGAAAGACACAGGCATAGATACATAATCAATTCAGATTATAAAGATGATTTGGAAAAAAATGGGCTGCTATGCAGTGGCATATCAGAAGATGGAACGTGCATAGAGGCAGTGGAGTTAGAGAGTCATCCGTGGTTTATTGGTGTGCAGTTTCATCCAGAATTTCAATCAAAGCCGTTTTCTCCTCATCCTCTTTTCGTGTCGTTCGTTAAAGCAGCAATTGATAAGAAATAAGTGCCTAGTGTTTAAGTATCAATATATGGAGCTTGCCATAGAGCAAGCCAAACTCGCTCAAAAAAATGATGAGGTGCCCATAGGTGCTGTAATAGTGAGTGGAGACAATATCATTTCTTCTGCACACAATATATCCAGCGATCCAACTGCACATGCAGAGATGTTAGCGATCAGACAAGCATTTTCAACTCCCACGCTTTGTGATGCTGATATGTACGTAACATTAGAACCATGTCCGATGTGTGCTCAAGCTATTTCCTTTGCCAGAATTAAACGATTGTACTTTGGAGCTTATAATCCAAAAGGTGGAGGAATTGAAAATGGTGCTAAGATATTTCAATTTTGCAGCCATATACCTGAAGTTTATGGTGGGATATTAGAAATAGAATGCTCTTTTTTGTTAAAGGATTTTTTTGAGAAACTAAGGACCTAATTTAGATTACGGTATAAATCTAAGAGAAAACTGAGAACTTTCACAAATCAAAATTTTTATCTTGCGGTTTTATTTGCAATATTGCTACCACACTGATCAACAAGCAGAAGACTATATAAAGCCCAGCAGCAAGGTTTGTTTGAGGAAATGTTACAGTCAACCAAATACAAACCATAGGAGTAAATCCTCCATGTAACGCATAAGAGATATTGCGTGATAAGCTCACACCACTAAATCTAACATTGGTAGGAAAGAGTTCAGATGCAACTATTCCTATGGGAACTATACCCCTTTCTATTATAGAGAGAACCATTACGCTCAACGCAATCACAAGATAATTTTTATAGTAATATGCAATAGATAACGCAGGACAACACAGTGCCATTGTAATTGCTATAAATAAGATTGCAGTGCGCTCTTTTCCAACTTTATCAGCCAACATTCCAAACGCTATTGAAGATATCGGCATTAATACACTGGTTATAATCAATACAATTTCGTTGATATATGTTGTTACATAAACATCCACTGATGCTATTTCCTTTGCGAGAGTTCGAAGAAATATGGTAAATCCAACAGCAACATTAACAGGTACAGATATTAAAATAGCAAGTATAAGAGCTCTCTTGTGGCGTTTTATAAGCTCTATTATTGGCAAATCAGGTAAATTTCTTTGTTTTCGATTTTTTTCATATGCTGGAGTTTCTCCCAATGTGTATATGCTATACGCGCTAATTAATCCTAAAATAGCTGAGAAAATAAATGGCAATCTCCAACCCCAGGTACAAAAATCAGTAGTTTTTTTGCAGATAATCACTATCACCGCAGAAAGCAAGACGCCAATGGAGCGACCAAAACCCATCATTCCAAAATACATCCCTAAGTTCTCTTTCCTACTGGATAAATGCTCTATAAGATAAACAGAACTTCCTTGTTCACCACCAAGTGCAATTCCTTGTGTTATATGGATTGCAAGAAGCAATATAGTAGAAATTATACCTACTTGATTGTGACTTGGAATAAATGCAATGAGACTTGATGGTATCGATATTAGCAAGATAGTAATTATTAATGCTATCCTCCTTCCATACCTGTCACCAACGTGACCAAATATGAATGCACCAAGTGGCCTTACAATTGCACCTAGCCCTACAATTCCAAATAATTGCAGTATGTTACTGTAGACATCTTTTGCAAAACAAAACTCTCTGCTGATTATGTTAATCAAATCAATAAAAAGCATGTAGTCATACCATATTGCGATTCTGCAGAGTATGGTTGATATCAACACCCTTGTTTGCACTAAATTCAATTCGTAAATGTTTGCTTATTCTATTCTGGCTGCTTTTTGGGATTTTACAACCTAAACATATGGAGTTGACTTTTTTATTATGGTGTGTGATAATTGCAATGAATATAGCTTATTTAGCAGCACTTATAGCAGCAGCTATAATAAAAATAGCAGCAGTAATACTTTGTGCTATAATGTGTATAAGCATTTTCTTTATATTATTTAAGGGAATTAAAGAACACTTAGATTCAAAAGGATTTCTATCTCTTCTGAAAACAGTAGGTGTAATTTCTATAATACTATCAATTATCTCTCTCCCACTTATTATATTAAGCCTTACTACTCCGTCACCTCTGGTAGTAGGTATAGTAGGTGGTATCGTTGGTGCTATTTCCATAATACCATTAATAGTAGCTTACATTTTGCTTGTGGCTATATCGAATATCTTTATTACCAAGTCTTTATAAATTTGAGCTAATGTTACTGTCTTCATTTCTTCTTGGTTGTAATATTGCTGAAAGTTATCTATTTCCATAGGTATAACATATAATCTGATTTTATAAGATATTCTACCGGGATTAAAATATCGTAAATCTTAGGCGTTATAAACAAAATTTACAGGAAAAATAAGATGATACTACTCAAAAAGGCAAACAAGACGGTATTTTTCTGGCATAAGTTAGCGTTCAGCTTTACCTTTCCTTGCAAGACATTTTAGAGCTATTATGTCTTACTTCTTGAAGATACAAGTTAGCGTTTTTAACCCGAATTCTGGATTGGAGATTAAAAAAAACAAGAATATCAATAGCTTATTGTTTTAGCATTTACGATAAAGCAGTAAGCATTTTAAGACTAGTTACTAATTTAGTAAAATTCAAGACTTTCAATAATTTACCTAAAATCTAATCCAGAATTCGGGTTAATAATAAAATCTTGTTTTTTGAAAATGAATTTGGTAAACTTTAAAGATGTATGTGACAATATGGTGATATATTGTTTTTAGTATTTAATAAAGTACGTACTTGATAATTTTTCTGAACGCTCTAATCAAGCTAAAATAGGTAAGCTAGATAAAATTATTCTTAGTTTAAAATTGGTATAAGGTATTAAGATGAAAAAAATTGAAATTTCAGAATTACTAAAAAGAATTTCAATCTGTTTACTATGCGTGGCAACTATTGTCTCTATCGCTTTTTTGTTTGCCTATATGCATACAATGTTGCTTAGTAAAGGGTATGAGTTAGCTGCACATTATGTTAGTGAAGCTATGCCTTGTGTGTTACTTGTCGTTCTCCTTTTTATTGTTTGGTTTGTATATGATCAAGTATTCAGCAAACTAAAGGAAGTAGAGCTGCCTATATCGATAGAATTAGCTAATTCAGATGATAAAAGAATAACATTTGCTGATGCTATAATTGATGACTCCTTAAAACAACGGTTGCAGATGATTTGCTGTGACCAAATGACAGAAGAAATGCGCAAGCTGTTTGGAAATAAAAGTATTAATTCACTAAGAGGTTACATATTATATGGCCCTCCTGGAAATGGTAAAACACTTATCGCTCGTGCAATTGCAGGTGAATCAAATATGAATTTCATAAGCATCTCAGGTCCTGAACTTATTGGAGTATATATTGGTCATGGTGCACATGCTGTACGCGAGCTTTTTAAAATAGCAAAAAAATATTCTCCTTGTATAGTCTTTATAGATGAAATAGATGCAGTTGCACAAAAAAGAAGTACCGCTAATAACTCAGCTTACCATTGTCGAGAGAGTTTAACACAGTTGTTAACTGAAATAGATGGATTTAAGAGCAGAAAAGATATAATAGTAATTGGTGCAACTAACCTTATCGGTGGTATAGATCCAGCACTTATTAGACCTGGACGTTTAGGTCAGAAGGTTTATGTCCCTAATCCAAACATAGAGGTGAGACAAAAGATATTGGCACTTTATATGCGAGGGTACAAAAACTGATGAAAAGCTAAGCCTCCAAGACATTGCAGACAAGACTGAAGGCTATTCTGGGGCTGAGTTAGAGCAATTAGTGAATGAAGCAAAAATTAGCGCTGGTGCGCAAAGACGGCTTATAGTGAGTGAGGAAGATTTCAGTTACGCGCTTCACAGGTTAAGTCCAGAACAAGAAAGAGATAGAATAAAGTTAGTTTCAAACGCGAAGACACAGATAGAAGAAACTTCTTTTATACGGTAAACATAAAAATTGAAATTATAGAAGTGTAGCTGAGCCAACCTTCGTTATTCTTATTATTACCCACAAATAAAGACATGGTATTGCATTTACTCAAATAATTTAATTTTATTAACCTGAAAGCTTATTGGATTAAAATTATTAAATTAAGAGTTATAATTTTAGCAACTAAAAGCTGTAAATTGCACCATATAAACAGTTATTTCAAGCAAAAGTTATACTGACCTTAGCCAGAAAAAGTGGTGGAAAAGTTAGGAATGTTTTTTACAAAAAAAGACAGTATCAATAAAAAGGATTTTATTCTATTTGAAATATAAAATTATCATGTATTTTTCTGTTATTCCCAAGTGAATTATTATTAACTTAGCAGTATATATTATTAAAAACACAAGCAATACAATCATTTTTAGCAACCAAAACCAGCAAGCGTGAGAAGATTTTTTTTTGGAATGAGTTGGTCATGATGTTTGTAAAACTTAATTTGTACACTTTACTTACCCCCAGTAATTCTGATATAGTTACTTTAGTTAAAGTCTATAAAAGTTTATAAATGGCAACCTTAAGTGTAAGAGAAGCTTTATGCACAGCAATTAGAGAAGAAATGCAAAACGACTCTGATGTGCTTATCATGGGTGAAGAAGTTGCAGAGTATGATGGTGCTTATAAAGTAACGAAAGGATTACTGAAAGAGTTTGGAGAAAACAGAGTAGTTGATACGCCTATTACCGAACATGGATTTGCTGGCCTTGCTGTTGGAGCGGCATTTGCTGGATTAAAGCCAATAGTCGAGTTTATGACTTTTAATTTTTCTATGCAAGCTATTGACCAAATTGTGAATTCCGCAGCAAAAACAAATTATATGTCAGGCGGACAACTTGGATGCCCTATAGTATTTCGTGGACCAAATGGCGCTGCAGCAAGAGTTGCTGCACAACATTCTCAATGCTTTGCAGCTTGGTATTCGCATATACCGGGGTTAAAAGTAATAGCACCCTATTTTGCCTCAGATTGCAGAGGTCTGCTTAAAGCTGCAATTCGTGACCCTAATCCGGTAATATTTCTAGAAAACGAAATAGCTTATGGACATGAGCATGAAGTTTCTGACTCTGAGCTATCAAACAAAGATTATCTACTTGAGATAGGCAAAGCTGCTGTTATACGGGAAGGAAAGGATGTAACTATCACTGCTTTTTCATTAAAATTAATGGATGCCTTAAATGCAGCAGATTTACTTTCGAGTAAAGGTATAGAAGCTGAAGTTATTGACCTCAGAACCTTAAGACCACTTGACACTCAAACTGTTATTAACTCTATTCAGAAGACTAATAGGTTAGTTAGTGTAGAAGAAGGATGGCCATTTGCAGGAATAGGAGCAGAGCTGTCAGCCGTTGTTATGGAACAAGGATTTGACTACCTTGATGCTCCAGTTGTACGTGTAACTGGCAAGGACATCCCCTTACCTTACGCTGCAAATCTAGAAAAAAAAGCATTACCGCAAGTGGAAGATATAGTTGAATCCGTGCATCAGGTCTGTTTTAGAAAAAAATAGTTCTTTTTTGTGTCTCCTGTTCCGCATTGGTCCATCAAAGAAGTATTTCCAGTGCCGCCTATACCACCCATTACTTTTATGACGATAGTTTTAGCACCGAAAAATACAGCACAAAATATACCGAGTGCAAAAAGAGCTGGCCATGGCATTCTACCAAATATCGCAAGCAAAGCTGCACCTATTATCACTACGGTCATAAGCGGTCCGCCTATTCCCCAAACGTAGCCAATAATGTTACATATTACTTGAGCAGTTGTATCAGTATTAGTGTCAGCGGCAGCACTCCCAACATGAGAAAAAGAAATAAATAATACTATAAAAAGAATATTAAAAACTTTCCTAGGGTTCATCTCTATACCTTAAATTTAGATATTGCAATTATACCTAAAATACTATAATTTTTAGTAAAACTAGCATAAAGATTGAATAACAAACGGTGCCACAAAAGTAGTTGACACACAACTGCACAAATATTGTAATATAGACATAGTAAACGATATTATTCCAGTGCTTGACGCTGGAATCCAGACTTTAATTGTTATATTTATAAATAAGTCTGGAACGTTCATCTCAAATGCAGTATTTTTGTTGAAATAGCTCAACTGGATCCCAGTGTCAAGCACTGGGATGACAGCAGTCCTACGTCATACCGCCGCGTTATCTCAGCCGCTAACAAGTAGCGGGATGACGGTTGTCGTTTAGCCATAAACATTAAGAAATTTACCAAATGAAAAAAAAGGCAAAAGAAGCCCCGTGGTTGGCTAATTACTTACATTATACTTTCAAGTATGGCGTTTTTTTATTCTAAATGCTTAATAACCGCGATTCAGTTGCTTTTAAACCGCAACTAATCTAAATTAGAAACATTAAGAAATTTACTAAACAGAAAAAAAGGCAAAAGAAACCCTAGGGTAGCTAGTTATTCACTATCCATTTTTTAAGTTGGCGTTTTTTTATGTTTTAAACGCTTTATAAGCGCGTTTCAGCTTATGTAGGTAGAAGTTTGATAAAGACATAAGGTGCACATAGTGCAAAAAATTAAACATGAGACGCCAGATACGTGAGTTTTTTTGTCATTTAATCTGTACAGAGAAGATAAATAAATAGCTTCAGTTTCATGATAAGGGGGCTGGCGGAGTTTGTCAAGTAAGTTTTTTCGTTTCTAACGGTTGTTGCCAAAAACTATACAAGAAGTCTTTTAAGATCAATCACTTATCTTCAAGGCTTGAATAAAAGCATTCTGTGGAATATTTACGTTCCCTATAGAATGTAACCTTTTTTTACCCTTCTTTTGCTTTTCAAGTAGTTTCATTCTTCGCGTTACATCTCCACCATAGAGTTTAGCTGTTACATCTTTTCTGTATGGGTTAATCGTTTCTCTGGCAATAATTTTTCCGCCCACTGCCGCTTGAATCGCGATTTTATATTGCTGACGTGGTATTAAATCCTTCAAGCGTGCACATATTTCACGCCCCCTTTTTTCTGCCCTACTTTTGTGAACGATACAAGCCAGTGCATCTACGGGCTCTCCATTAATTAAAAAGCTTAATTTATCTATTTGGCTTACCAGATAGCTGGAAATTTCCCAATCCAAACTTGCATATCCTTTGGAAATTGATTTTAATCGATCATAAAAGTCAAAAACAACTTCAGACAGTGGTAATTTATATCTTAACAATGCTGTTGTTGTGTTACCAATGTAAGATAAATCCTCCTGTTCTCCCCTCCTTTCTTCACATAGAGATAGAATATCACCTAAGTATTGATCAGGAACCATTATGGTTGCGGTAATCCACGGTTCTTCCACAATTTCAATTTTCGTTGGATCTGGCATATCACTTGGGTTATGAATATTCAAAACTTCACCACTTCGTGTTGTAACCCTATATATAACACTCGGTGCAGTTGCTGTTAGATCTAAATCAAACTCTCTCTCGAGTCTTTCTTGAATAACTTCAAGATGCAACATTCCCAAAAAACCACAACGAAATCCATAGCCTAGTGCATTTGAAGTTTCAGCTTCGAAGGTAAAACTTGCATCATTTAAATGTAACTTCTCTAGAGCTTCCCTTAGATATTTAAAATCATCCGTTTTGTGAGGGAAAATGCTACAAAATACCACAGGATGCACTTCTTTAAATCCAGGAAGTGCTTCACTACAAGGTCTCTTTTCCTCAGTGATAGTGTCTCCTACCTTGCAGTCTGCTACTTCCTTCATTGAAGCAGTTATAAAACCAACTTCACCCGCTGAAAGTTCACCCGTCATCACTTTTTTAGGGGTGAAAATACCGATATTATCTATCTGATATGTAGCATTATTAGACATCATAACAATTCTCATGCCTTTTTTTAGCACTCCATTTTTAACTCGCACTAAAATTACTACTCCTAAGTAAGTGTCATACCAACTATCAACCAAAATTGCTTGCAGTGGAGCATTTACATCACCTTGAGGAGCTGGAAGTTTTGCTACTATTGCTTCCAGTACATCTTTTATTCCAAGTCCAGTTTTTGCTGATATTAAAACTGACTCACTTGCGTCAATGCCAATTACTTCCTCAACCTGGAGTTTTACCTTTTCTGGATCTGCAGCAGGAAGATCAACTTTATTGAGCACAACTATTATTTCATGGTTGTTGTCAATAGCTTTATATACATTTGCAAGGGTTTGTGCTTCAACGCCCTGGCTACTATCTACCACTAAAAGTGAACCTTCACATGCGGCTAAGCTTCGGCTTACCTCGTAAGAAAAGTCAACGTGACCTGGGGTGTCCATGAGATTTAGGCAATATTGATTACCGTCGTTTGCCGTATAATTGAGTTTTACCGTCTGTGCCTTAATTGTAATCCCACGTTCGCGTTCTATATCCATTGAATCGAGTATTTGATTGATCATTTCTCTTGCTTCAAGGCCGTTACATTCCTCTATTAAACGGTCAGCAAGCGTTGACTTACCGTGGTCTATATGCGCTATTATTGCAAAATTTCTTATGTTGTTCATTTATGGCTATTTTACTTAAGTAGAACCATTTTACATTTTAAGTGTTGTGAGGGCAATCCTTTATTAAGAGACTATTTACTCCTTCAACATAGACGACACTTTTTTCGAGCAGGAAATCACTTTATTAACCATATAGTTTTCATGATTATTATCTATTTTAGGCAACTCATACAGATAATTTACCATCATTCCAGCCGACTGACTAATACCTTTTTCAGAAGTATCCGCCATCCAGTTTAATTGTTTTATCGATGCACCATTGCTTAAATGAAAATGCGCCACCGGATCATAAGCATTCCCATTACTATTATTCACTTTTAGTAAATAATATGCACATAGTTTAAGCATGCATTGTTTAGTTTCATTTATACATTCAACGTTAATTTTTAATTGCTCTGCACTTTCTAAAATTTCTGCACTAGATTGTTTTATATTTAGTTTGCCCAATAAAGTGACATCTTGGTTTAGATTGTTTTTTAGCCATTTCGTAAAGCCAGGTATTGGAGAAAGAGTTGCATATGTTTTTATACTTTTAAACTCCTGTGATAGCTTTTCTACAACCCTTTTGATCAAAAAATTACCAAGGCTGATTCCAGATAACCCTGCTTGAGTGTTTGATATTGAATAGAATATAGCAGTGCTTGCATTACTCGGATCATTTGAAGGTACTGACTCATCTAAAAGGTGTTGAATACTATCTGCAATCTTATCCACCAATGCAACCTCTACAAAAATTAGAGGTTCGTTTGGTATCTTGTAATGAAAAAAAGCAAAACAGAGACCCAGCCTGTTTTTTAAGTCATCCCAAGAGGAAATTTTATGCACAGCTTCATATTTTATAAGTTTTTCTAGCAATGATGCAGGTGAATCCCAGGTGATTTGACGAAGATCAAGTAGATCAACATCAACCCAAGTATAGAGTATATTTTTTAATTCGCTTTCTAGTGGATTCAAGCTTCTATATTGGTTCTTTAGCTTAAGCACGTCAGAACGCATATCAACAATAAACTTAAGGCCTTCTGGTAAAGAAATAAATTGCTTCAATATTTTAGAACGCGGTGATTCAAGAATTTTTATTAAATCCTGTTCAAATTTATAGTTTAACTCGGGATCTTGGTTTTTCTTATACTCTCTAATTTTCTCATCTATTTCCGCTTTATTCGGATTAAATTTTTCTGCCAGGGTTTGTAGAAATTTTATTTTACCTTTCTCTGATAAGCTTAAGTACAAGTTACCAAGAGATACAGCGTTTTTACGTGCTGAAACCTCCCCTCCCTTTGGATTTAAGCACTCGTTCATCTTCAAGACTAAACTATCGATATCGCGACTGTTGCTTAAATCAGGACTGATGTTACCAATCCACGATCTTACAGCATCTGCCACTCCACCTAGTATTTTAAAAAAGCTTCTTACCGCCTTTTTGTCTTCAACTTTCACTATATCAGTTTTTACCAATGATTCTTTTGTCATAGATTCCCTTTATTATACATAGCTAATGCAAGTCAGGGTCATACCGCTGCGATATCTCTAGATCCCGCTAACAAGTAGCGGGATGACGAATTTGTCGTTTGTCAAATCGTCGGTAAACCCAAGTTATTTTAGCTACATATAGCTTAAGTTAAAGGAAAATTTTAGCTACATAGCAGGCACTATTACTAGATTATTAATAATTCAGTAATACAATAGACTTCTTGCACTACCTCCCAAGCCACAACTGTCATTCAGTAGAAACGAAAAAACTTGCTTGACAAACTCCGCCAGCTCCCCTATCATGAAACTGAAGCTATTGTATTTGCTTTCGCCAATCTGCAGATTAAAAGGTAAGGATTACTTAATGTATTGGTGTCTTATGTTCAATTTTTTGCAGTATATAGATACTGTATGTCTTTACAAAACTTCATCTACATCTAGATTTTTATCTAAATAAGCTGAACGCGCTTATAAAGCGTTACAAGACATCAAAAAATGCCAATACTCGACAGAGATAGTAAAAGACTAGCTAACTCGGGGATTCTTTGTCTTTTTTTCTGCTTAGTAAATTTCTTAAACATTTGCAGCGTAAGTTAGTTGCAATTAAAAGCGGCTGAATCTCGCTTGTCAAGCGTTTAAAACATAAAAAACGCCAATATTTTAAAGCGGATAATAACCTCAGGGCTTCTTTTGCCTTTTTTTTCGTTTGGTAAATTTCTTAATGTTTATAGCTAAACGACAATCGTCATCCCGCTACGTGTTAGCGGGATCTATGTTAAGGTATAGTAGGGGATCTATGTTAAGAGATACCGCGAATGAATCGCGGTATGACGGTTTGCGGCGGCGTGACGATAAGCTCGTCATCCCGCTGCTTGTTAGCGGGATCTATGTTAAGGTATAGTAGGGGATCTATGTTAAGAGATACCGCGAATGAATCGCGGTATGACGGTGTAATGATGGTTAAGTAATTCGTCATCCCGCTGCTTGTTAGCGGGATCTAGAGATACCGCGAATGAATCGCGGTATGACGGTGTAGATGATGGTTAAGCAATTCGTCATCCCGCTGCTTGTTAGCGGCTAAGAGATACCGCGGCGGTATGACGTAGGACTGCTGTCATTCAAGTAGCTGAAACTGGAATGACACGTCATAAAGGAACCAGTGTCAGCTACTTGGATGATACCTTTTTTCTACTTAGTTTGGGTTATGCAAGAAGTCTATTTACTTCTTAACTTGACGCACATGATGTCTTGCAGCATCATCTACTGTCTCTAAATAAATCATTGCTAGACATATACCACTGTGTACTTCTACGGATACCTTATTGCCTAAACTTCGATTAAAGCAAGAATTTTTTCCCGGAAAAGCAAGATTACTAAGGTGCAGTTCCCATTTTAATCCTTTAGTTGATATTTGAGCTCTCGGTATACCAAGTAAAGATATTTTAGTATTTTTTGGCAAAGAAAAAAAATGGGTAATACCTTTTTGTAAAGTGTAACCTACCATGGGAGGTGAAGGTGTGTAAAAGATACTGCCCGTACTTAGAAAAATGTTAATATTCTGTAGTATGTGATCAATTGCTCCTCCAGTAATACCCGTTACTATTGATGGCAATAACTTTACTGTTTTTAAGTGAGCCATTGCTTTAGAAAAGTCGCAATAATCTTGATCAGGTAGATATATCGTATTCAAATTAGCACGTAAATCCAGATTTACGCTATCCAAATCTCCTACTACAAGATCAGGTTTTACGCCAATTGATAGAAGCTTGTTTGCTCCTCCATCTACAGCAATAATAGGTATATCTAGTTTAAAAAACGATGAGCTCGGTATTTTTCCATTTAGCACTACAATAGAACGATATTGTTGTTGTGTACTGCAGTGCAGCACATGATCATGGTGCAGGTTTTGCATCGTAGTAACATTTTTGAATAATTGATATTATGCTAATCACTAATCCAGCAATATTGCTAAGCACCACAAAAATTGAGCTCTGGTAAAGACCATAGCCAATCCAAGACAATGAACAAATAAGATAGTTTACTAACATTAACATCGATACATCACGAGTAACTTTAGTGATATATGCTTTATATACTTGAGGTGATAATCCAATTAGAGATGCAATTAACGCAATGAAGCCGAAGCATTCTTCAATATTTATATACATACATTTTCCTACGCTTGCTTTAACAATATCAGGTTCAAAGGGTTGTACTTTATGTACTCTCAGCTTTTCTAGAGCACCCCTAATGCGTGTAATTTATAACATCATTTAGTCTATTAATCAAGAAATTAATAGTGACTTGCATTTATGAAACCCAATCGGCTTCTATGCTAATTATTATCTAAACTAATCGTCGGTTGTGCATCTTGCTCAGAGATTAGGGCAACCAACAAATTATTTATCAATTGAACCTTTTGCTTGCCATCTAATTGTAAGCTTTTGTTTTTTTCAAAATGAGCTATTACTTCCTCGACAATTCCTATTGCATTTTGCACTATATGCCTTCTTGCCGAAGTGATAGCATGTGCTTGTTGACGCCTTAACATTGCTTGTGCAATCTCGGACGAATACGCCAAATGCGATATTCTTGCTTCTGTAATCTCAATTCCTGCAATATCTAATCTTTGTTGTAACATTGACCGCAATTCATCTGAAATTTTATCAGAATTTTTACGTAAAGATTCCTCATTGCTCTCGCTGTCATACGGATAATTGCTCGCCAATTCTCTAATTACCGAGTCACTTTGTACAAAAACAAATTCGTGATAGTTGTTAACATTATAATACGCCTTTGCAGGACTGCTCACTCTCCAAACAATTACTGCAGAAATCTCTATTGGACTTCCATTTGCATCATTAACTTTTATTTTTTCTGTGTTAATATTCTGAAATTTTAGGGAAACTATATATTTGCTTGAAAAGGGAAGCGTTACACATATTCCAGACTTAAAATAAGTTCCAATATAATGACCAAAAAATTCTATCACTCTTGCTTCATTAGGGTCATTAATAAAAAATCCTTGAAGAAAAGTCAAAATTGAAACGGCAGCAACTCCAAGTGCAATTGTGCTGTCATATGCCAAAAAAAGCAGCGATAAAATTAATCCTAGCGCTATTAGTACAGGAAAAGCCCGAATTTGACTCAAATTCTATCGTTTATCGTATTCTTATCCATATTGTCTTTAAACTTCTTTTTCACTTGAACTCTCTCTGTTGATCGTTTTATTTATCTTATTTACAAATAGTTTAAACTCTCTTAATTCATGATCAGGCAATTTTACTTCAGTTTTATGTGCTATCGTAAGCGGATCGATGTGTTTGCCGTTATATATAACTTCGTAATGTAAATGAGGGCCTGTTGCAACACCAGTGCTACCAACATAGGCGATGACCTGCCCCTGCTTTACTTTAGAGCCTAACTTTATATCGCCACTAAATCTACTTATATGCGCGTAACAGGTTGAATATTCATTTTTGTGTTTTATTTTGATGTAATTTCCATAGCCACCATTCTTTCCTATATATTCTATCACACCCTCTGCAGCAGAGTATATGGGAGTGCCAAGTTTAGCTGCATAATCCACTCCTTTGTGAAAAGCAATTTTACCGCGAACAGGATGCTTTCTATTGCCAAATTTTGAGGATATGCGATAATCTCCATTTAAAGGATTTGCAAAAATTTCGCCATTTTTTAAGCTTATTCCTTCTTTATTAAAATACCTTTCTTTGCCGTCTTGCGATTTATAATGATATAAACTAATAGCTTTCTTGTTTATTATCAGTGAAGCATATAAAATTTTTTCTTCAGTCTTCTGATTATTAGGCAATCTCTCAAAAAGAACCTCCAATTTACTCTTCGGCACAATGTCTTTTTTAAAATCAACACCGAAATCTTTATATATGTTGATCAATTTCACCACTGTATTTGGCGCCAACCCTTCCGTGGCAAAAAAGGAAGATTTTATGGTACTGGATATGAATAACAACTTTCTATCACTTTCTGTCGTCAAAGTAGCTTTTTTTTTTCTGATTCCATGCTGGAATGGCTGTGCAAGATCTGTTGATGTTTCAGCGGTATATAACGGTAAGATAAAGAGCAGCATAAATACAATCAGCTTCATCATTTAAACAGCATCAACAAAAGTAAAATTACCTTCCACATACTGTACATCATCATTATCTTCTAATTCTTCAACCAATGCAGATAATTTATCAATCAACTCTTTATCGCTAATTTCAATCAGATCTTTTGGCTGCCATGAAAGACGAGCAAGTTCTGGTTCTCCGAATTTTGCATAAAAGGCATCGCGTACTTTACCAAAATCTTTTATTTCACAAGTTATAACGTGTAATCCTTCTTTGTCATTTTCCTCAACATTCAATACTTCTAATTCGATTCCATGACTGAATAAATCATCAAAATTCACACCCTCTGCTTTATAGACGATTAAGCCTACATGATCGAAAAGGTAACTAACACTTCCTGTTTCTCCCAAGTTTCCACCCTTGCGAGAAAATATATAACGTACCTCAGAAGCAGTTCGGTTGCGATTATTAGTCAAAACATGGACAATGAGTGCAGTGCCAGAAGGCCCATGACCTTCATATTGGATTTCCTCGTAATTTTCTCCAGCAACGTTACCAGTTGCATTTTTTATTGCTGTTTCTATTTTATCTTTTGGTAGATTTTCCTTGCGTGCAGCAAATATAGCAGAGCGAAGGCGCGGGTTGAGTTCGGGATCGGGCAGCCCTTGCTTTGCAGCAACTGTTATTTCTCTGATCAGCTTCGTAAATTTTTGAGAGCGCTTTGCATCCTGAGCGCCTTTCCGATGTTTTATATTTGAAAATTGTGAATGACCAGCCATATTCAAATAGTTAAAAACCTAATTATATATCAAAGCATAGAAAAAGCTAAAGCAAATTTTCAAGCCTCTGGCTTGGCATCTTGCAGGTTTTCTGCTAATAACATACTTTCATACTGCTCAGCTTCTAAGTCAAGGCCAAGAGCTGAATGGGCTGCTATTAAATGGTTAATAGACTTAGAAAAATATTTAGAATCCTTATAGCTTGCCATATTCTGGAAACGCTTAATTGCTGCTAAATATTCACCACGCCTCAGGTAAAATTTACCGATAGAATACTCTTTTGTTGATATATGTTCTGTGATTAATTTTGCTCTTTCCTTTATCTCGTCTACATATTCGCTGCCTAGAAAGAGATTAATGTACTCAGTGGCTAGCTCTAAAGTTTTATATGCAGTTTGCTGTCCAAGTTGCACTTTATTAATTTGCATGTAATAAGATAATACTCTTAAGTAGTATACATATGGTAAATCTTCACCATTTGAATAAACATATATATAATCAGCCATATCACTTGCAGCACTGCTATAGTTACCCATATTATAGTGAGAGACCCCAGATAATAATTTTGCTTTCATTGCCCAATAAGAAAAAGGATACAAATCCTCTATCTTATGAAATGCCCTAATAGCTTGTTTATATTTTTTCTGGTCAAAAAGTTCAACTGCTTCTTCATATAGTTCAGTTTCAGTTTTTTCAAGATCATCCGCATACGATTGTGTAAAGGAGCAAATTAGGAAAATAAAGCACGTGATTAAAGTCTTATACATAAGATTTTTTTCGATCAAAATAAAGTATAGACCTAAATATTACTTAAATAAATAAATTTCTTAGGCAATAGCCGGTCCTTCTTCTTTATAACTACGGTCAGAACTACCTGCATTTCTTGATTCACCTCGTCCTTCCACTTTTGGATCTTTCAGCGTCTTACTGTAGGAATGTATAGTTAAGACCTGTACAGCCATAAAAATTGCAATACCTACCAAGCCTAAAGTAGGTCCAACAGCAGGATTTAAGGACGATGCTAATGCTATTAACATTATCCTTCTTATTAAAAATACAGAAGAACCAGCAAGCGCCAATCCGGCTACAGATATATTGCTAGTTTTCTTGCTAGATTTCTCATCAAGATCAGACTTTTCTGTTTCCTTTTTCTTATTTTTTTCATGCTTATCAATATAAGAAACAAGAGTTGCAAGAAAAGCAATTGCATTGGCAAGAAATAAAATTGCATCCTCTGCTGCTTCAAGTGAAGATGTTTCACCCATTATCATACCTACAATAACCAGTGCAGTTGTTATAGCCTCAATATAGATCAAACACTGACCTATATCAGAAATATTGTGCTCTTTTTCCTTTACTTCCTCTCCATTTTCAATAATCTCCAACTCTCGTTCTTTTTGTGCTATCTTCCTATTATTGTAAATTAAATATAGCGTACAAATAAGAGATAAGACTGTAAAAGGTAATATAGTGTGGCTTAGCGCGCCACTTATCACGCCAAGTAATACCTGATCGCTATATGTTTTTTCCAGTTCAATCGCCATCAGCAATGTAAATGGGACCATTGTTGCCAATGATGCACATTTTCTATATAGCTCTCTTTTTTTTAGTGCTAATAGTTCTTGTTCTAGCCTTTCTCTTTTGACTTCTTTATCAACTGTTGGCCAAAAATCCCAAAAAAACTCTTCTAATGGTTCAAAATCTCTTTTTTTCTTATTCTTTCCTGGAACCTTTTTAGTAGAAGAAAATTTGCCACTAGGTATTTTCATAATATTAACCTAATTAGTAGTAAGTTAATACAATTATACACCTTTTTGCTTTCTGAGTCAATATCACTAAGATATTAACTACTCTTGTCTATTAACTATTTCCTAGGAGATTTAATCAATCTATTTGATGCCGGCTAGGATATAATTATAGCCTGACCACATAGTTATAATAGCTGCAACCCATAAACAAATCGCACCTGTATATTGAATCATATAATAATCGTTCATTATTAGCGCTACTACAGCAACCATCTGCAAAAATGTTTTAATTTTTCCAGCTTTGCTTACAGGTAGACTAACATTTGTAGCTATCAGAAACTCCCGTAAACCCGAGACTAATATCTCCCGACAGATGATGATAATCGATGGTACTATTGTAAAATCATTTATCTTATGCTTATAAACTAGCATAATTATCGTTGAAACCACTATTAATTTGTCAGCAATTGGATCAAATAGCTTGCCAAACTTTGATTGGACTTTCCACGCACGCGCCAGGTAACCATCAAAAAAATCCGTAATGCACGCAAACACAAAGATTGATATTGTTATCAGGCCTGCATATTTATTTTCTATATAAAAACTTAATATTATTGCTGGTATTGCAAGTGCACGAGAAATTGTAAGCAAATTAGGCACGTTTTTTTTAAGCATGTAATATCATCTTACGTAATAGGTAAACTTATACAGAAGTACAACAGAGTTCACAAGTTAATAGTTTACAATTGAACATTTATAAAAACTCCATATACTTAAAAAATACAAGCTTAAAATATAAGGATGTAATGATGAACGATGATTTAGATAGTACCACAAAACAAGAAGCGCTTAAGTATCACAGCAGAGGTGGTAACCCTGGTAAAATTTCAATCATGCCAACAAAACCTTTATCTACCCAGTATGATTTGTCACTTGCTTATTCCCCTGGTGTTGCAGCTCCGTGCCTTGAAATAGCTAAAAATCCTGAGGTTGTTTATGATTATACAGCAAAAAGCAACTGTGTTGCTGTCATTTCAAATGGCACTGCAGTGCTTGGACTTGGTAATATCGGTCCTCTTGCTGCAAAACCTGTCATGGAAGGCAAAGCTGTTTTATTTAAGCGTTTTGCTGATATTGATGCAGTTGATATAGAAGTTGGTACAGAAAATATAGAAGATTTCATCAATGCAGTAAGGTATCTTGGGCCAAGTTGGGGGGGGATAAATTTAGAAGATATAAGATCTCCCGATTGTTTTATAATAGAGAAACGCCTGAATGAACTGATGGATATTCCAGTGTTCCATGATGACCAGCATGGAACTGCGGTGGTTGTTGCAGCTGGCATAGAAAATGCTCTTGATATTGTTGAAAAGAAATTAGAGGACGTTAAGATCATTATGAATGGTGCTGGAGCAGCCGGTATTGCATGTTTAGAAATACTAAAGTCCATGGGCGCTAAAAATATAGTGCTGTGTGATAAGCAAGGAGTAATATACAAAGGTAGAAACGAGGATATGAATGAGTGGAAGGAAAAGTATGCAATTGATACTTCCGAACGTTCTCTACTTGATACAATAAAAGGCGCTGATGTATTCATCGGACTATCTGCAAAAGATGTGTTAAATGAAGAGATGTTAAAGAGTATGGGCAAAGACCCGATTATTTTTGCTCTTGCCAATCCCGATCCAGAAGTAAGGCCTGAGTTTGCAAAATCTGTGAGGCCAGATGCAATAATTGCAACTGGTAGGTCAGATTACAACAACCAAGTCAACAACGTAATGGGTTTTCCTTATATATTTAGAGGGGCACTTGATGTACATGCAACAACAATAAATGATGAAATGAAAATTGCAGCTGCAGATGCAATAGCAAAGCTTGCCCGTGAGCCAGTACCAGGTGAGATATCTGCAGTCTATGGCGGTCGTAAAATGGGCTATGGACGTGAATATATAATACCTACTCCATTTGACCCAAGATTAATTTCTATAGTAGCTCCTGCTGTTGCAAAAGCCGCAGTTGATTCAGGTGTTGCAAGAAAGGCAATACAAGATTGGAGTAAATATGAAAATCAATTAAAATCTCGTCTTTCTAATGTTCTCAGCACGCTGAATTTACTATCTTCACATATGTAATTTATTGGATAAAGTTAAAAGTGGTAAACCAACCCAAACTCTAAGCCATATATGCCAAACCTATTGGTAATGGTTGCAGTTGTTGATTCAACACGTGCAGTTTCATCAACTTTACTTCCTCCACCGGCAGGAATATATCCTTCACCAGCTAGTATCTTTATTCCTGGTACAATATCTTTAAATTGGTTATCAAGGATACCAAAATAGCGTAAACCAGCAAATGCTTGAGTTTGTGCTGTAAGTTGGTGATTGATACCAAGTTTTGCTTGGTAAGCCAAGGCATATCTGGTTTTTCCTAGAAATTTAACCCTAGTTACACCTGCACCAATACCAACATATGGGGTGAATGGCATTTTTGCTATATTAAAATCACGATATACATTGACCATTCCAGCTAAGTTATTAAAACCTTCATTTTTCATCTTAAATGCAGCTCTGAACTCTGCTTCAACACTACAATTTTCTTGAATGTGAATATCAACCTTTCCACTTCTCCAAGGTGAATTGCATTCCGCTCCAGTAGACGCATCATTGTGACAACGAAGTTCAATATATCTTGCTTTTTTCTTATCTGAATAATCTTCATCATATAAGTTAGTCTGAGAATATAAGCCTTCAAACTCAACTCTCATATTTTTGAATAAATACCCTATTGCAGCACTACCGGCAAACCCTGGAACATATTTAGGACTGTATCCAGCTTCAATTCGCTCCTTCTTATTAAAACTAAAAACCCCCTCTGTTATATTGTCACCTGCATCTTCTTTTCCTTCTAGAGAACCTATTGCATTGAAGAATGCTCCAAAATAGTTAGCTTTGATGTAAACATTCTCTAAGTTATTTATTTTATCATCGTAAGATAAGCACCTAAATGAAAAAGTTAGCAAAACCAATAGATATGTGAATTTAAATCTTTCGCCCACCACAAAGCCTCCCTGCATAATTTGTCATTCCATTATTATAGTATGCTTCTATTTTTTATGATAGCAACTTTTTATTGCGCTCAATCGTTTTAGATTTATAATGAAAGTATTGTAATTTAAAGCAAATCAATGACTATTGCAATTCACGAATTAGAGAGGATCATCAAACAATCGTTCCCCGACGCTGATATAAAGATTCATGATCTTGCTGGAGATGATGACCATTATCATTTAAAAATAAACTCCAAGTGTTTTCTTGGAAAGACAAAAATAGAACAGCATAAAATGGTATATAAAGCTCTGGAAGGTCAGTCTATACACGCCTTGCAACTGGAAACTAATACTTAAAAATAAGGTGAATTTATGAGCAATTTTGAACAAATAAAAAAAGATATAACAGAAAATGATGTGGTATTGTATATGAAAGGCACTTCTGATTTTCCTCAATGCGGATTCTCTGGACTCGTCGTGTCAATCCTAAAAAAATTGAACGTGAAGTTTAAGTATATTAACGTGTTGGAGAATGATGAAATACGTGAATCTATAAAAAAGTTTTCTGATTGGCCAACAATTCCACAATTATATATAAAGGAAGAGTTTATTGGTGGTTGCGACATCACTCGCGAGATGTACGAAAAAGGCGAACTGCAAAGTTTATTGAAGGAAAAAAAAGTTATTGCGGAATAAGTACCAAGAAACCAGTGCCCAGACGCTGGATAACGTAGTATAGCTATGAAAAAGGATCTTATGTCTTAAACCGTATCCGTTCAGGGGAGCGGCAAAATAAGGTAGACAAAGCAAGATAATAATGTTGATGTTAACACTATTGTCAAGTTTACTGGCCTTTCTATTAGTGAGATTGAAGAATTAAGTGTGAGCGGTTACAAATAATTTACCATTTCTTCTGGTTTCACTATCCTTTCAAACTCTTCCTCAGTGAGCAGTTGAAGTTTTGCTGCTGCTTCTTTTAGAGTGATATTTTCTTTATAAGCAAGCTTCGCTATTTTTGCTGCATTGTCGTACCCTATATGCGTATTTAATATAGTGACCAACATCAACGACTGATTCAGTAAATCTTTTATCCTCTCTTCATTTGCTTTAATACCAACTACACATTTTTCTGTAAAATTTAAACTTGCGTCAGCTAAAAGTCTTATAGACTGCAAAACATTGTAAATTATCACTGGCTTAAACACATTCAATTCAAAATGACCGTTTGAACCACTAATGGTTACAGCAACATGATTTCCCATAACTTGAGTGCATACCATAGTCACCGCTTCACACTGAGTTGGATTCACTTTACCTGGCATAATTGAAGAACCAGGCTCATTTTCCGGTAACATTATTTCCCCAATTCCGCATCTTGGACCAGAACCAAGCAACCTTATATCATTTGCAATTTTCATTAAACTGACTGCTACTGTATTGAGTGTTCCACTGAGCTCAACTAAAGCATCATTTGCTGCTAGCGCTTCAAATTTATTGCCTGCTGAAGTAAATCGAAGGTTAGTAATTCCTGCAACTTGCTTTGCAAAATCTTCAGCAAAACCCTTTTTAGTATTGAGTCCCGTGCCAACCGCAGTGCCACCTTGTGCAAGCTCGTATATACCACTTAAAGTTGATTTTACTCTCTCTATCCCCTTTTTAATCTGGGCTGCATAGCCAGAAAACTCCTGTCCTAGTGTTAGGGGCGTTGCATCTTGCAGATGAGTACGTCCTACTTTTATTATATCTTTAAATTCCTGAACCTTATTATCCAGCACCTTATGCAATTTTTCAAGATTTGGAATAAGCAAGCAGTTTATTTGCTCTGCTGCTGCTATATGCATTGCTGTTGGAAAGGTGTCATTTGACGACTGACCATAATTCACATGATCATTTGGATGTATTGGAGATTTACTACCCAAATTACCACCTAAAATCTCTATTGCACGATTGCTGATCACTTCATTCATATTCATATTAGTCTGCGTTCCGGATCCGGTTTGCCAAACAACAAGCGGAAATTCATTATTAAATTTGCCATCTATTACTTCCCTCGCGGCTGTGCAAATTGCGTCCCCTACCCTATCATCTATAACACCATGTTTCATATTAACACGCGCTGCTGCAAGTTTTACTATTGCTAATGCTTTAATCAGAGGCTCTGGCATTTTTTCTGTGCCAATCTTAAAATTTTCTAAAGAACGCTGAGTCTGTGCTCCCCAGTAATGTTCACTTGGTACTTTTACTTCCCCTAAGCTGTCTGATTCTATTCTCGTCTTTCTATCCATATTTTCCTCCTGGTGTTATGCAAACTGGTTCACTACATAATTTTTTCATGCCTACTTCTTTGTTAATTAAATCATACTAGATCCAAGTAGTCAAGTGTACGAACATTGCAATTTTCAGTTAACTTGCATGGTAGATGCAAGTAGCTGACACTGATTCACTTTATGATGGTGTCATTCCAGTCTGGAATCCAGCCTTTTCATAATCATCAAAACGTTGTATTTTAACATAAAACGGCTACTTTTATGCTTACCAACTTAATAAAATTCCTGGATCCCAGACTGGGATGACACCCTTCTGGTGGACTCAAATCACGATGTTTGCACAGCTGTACGCTTAGTTCTGGTTGCACGCTACCATTCTTGTACATCCATAAATAGAAAATTTACGCTTTAAAAGGATCATATACATCGATTTCCTTAGAATTACTCTTTTTCAATTTTTCACTTAATAATCTTAAAATAGGCTGTAAATCACCATTAATTGATAAGCACAGCACTTCTTTATTGAGATAATTAGCTAGGTGATTCTTCTTTTCCAGAATTTCTGCTTCCCTCAATAAGTCGCATTTGTTTAATACTACAATCTCTTCTTTTTCAACAAGATCACTATTGTAAAGTTCCAATTCATTATGGATACAACTATAAGCCGAAACAACGTCATCGTGAGTTACATCGATTAAATGAAGTAAAATTTGACACCTTTCTATGTGCTTTAAAAATTTATGCCCGAGCCCAACTCCAAGGTGAGCATCAGTAATTATTCCAGGAATATCTGCTATTACAACTTCGCTATCATCCACTTTTACCATGCCTAAATGAGGTCTTACGGTGGTAAATGGATAATCGCCTACTTTTGTATCGGAATTTGAGCAGCGAGTCAAAAATTTTGATTTACCTGCATTTGGCATGCCAATAATTCCAACATCTGATAAAACTTTTAGTTTTAATAATACATGTTTTTCTTCGCCAGGCTGACCGTAAGTAAAATGTCTTGGTGCCTTATTAGTAGAAGATTTAAAATTAGTATTTCCAAGTCCACCTTTTCCACCCTGTGCTACTTGAAATTCCATACAAGGCTTGTCAAGGTCTACTATTATCTCTTCACTTTCTTCATCAATTATTTGTGCACCGACTGGAACTTTAAGTATAACGTCTTTCCCTGCTGTGCCAGATCTATCCCTGCCTGCACCATTTTTTCCACTATCTGCTTTAATGTGTCTTCTATAACGAAAATGAAGCAAAGTGTTGAGATTAGCGTCGCTGATGAAAACTATGTTTCCACCCTTTCCTCCATTACCACCATTTGGACCACCAAATTCAACGAACTTTTCTCGACGAAAACTTGCACAGCCATCACCACCGTCACCAGCTTTTAAACACAATTTTACTTCGTCTATAAAACCCATGCTAACCCACGATAATATTTAGCATCCTTTCCTAATGCGCTTTCTATTCTGATTAGCTCGTTATACTTCGCGAGTCTATCAGAACGCGATAGCGACCCGGTTTTTATTTGCCCGCAATTTGACGCAACTGCTATATGAGATATTGTTGTGTCTTCTGTTTCACCTGAGCGATGAGAAACAACAGCTTTATAGCCATTTGATTTTGCCATTTCAATAGCAGCAAAAGTTTCTGTTAACGTCCCTATTTGATTTGGCTTGATCAGTACAGCATTTGCCATTTTTTCCTCTATTCCTTTGCATATCAGTTCACAATTTGTAACAAACAAATCATCCCCAACCAATTGAATTTTACTCCCCAATTTTGCAGTAAGTAATTTCCAACCTTCATAGTCGTCTTCACTCATTGCATCTTCTATAGAAATTATTGGATATCTTTCCACAAGATTACAATAATATTCAGTCAACTCTTCTGAAGTAAGATCTCTGTGTTCAAATTTGTAAATTCCATCTTCATAAAAAGTAGATGAAGCAACATCAAGGCCTAGTGCAAAATCACTTTGCGCTGAATAACCTGCTGATTCTATAGCGTATATGATCAAATCAAGTGCTTCTTCAGTACTTTCAATATTTGGTGCAAAACCACCTTCATCCCCTACATTTGTGCTATAACCTTTTTTCTTAAGAATGCTACGTAAGTTGTGGAATACCTCCGCAGATATTCTAATCGCTTCGCTGAAAGTCTCAGCACCGACCGGAAGAATCATGAATTCTTGGAAATCGAGCTTATTGTCTGCATGTACTCCACCATTAATTATGTTAATGAGTGGAACCGGCATAACACTCGTCTGCTTTCCTCCCAAATATCTATATAGCGGCATTTTGAAACTGTTTGCTGCTGCTTTTGCAACTGCAAGAGACACACCCAAAGTTGCATTTGCTCCAAGTTTTGATTTGTTTTTTGTTCCATCCAGTTCAATTAATGCTTTATCAATTGCATTTTGGTCCGCTGCATTCATTCCAATGATTTCATCTGCTATTATCCCATTTACAGCTTGAACAGCTTTCAGCACTCCCTTACCACAATACCTTTTCTCATCTTGGTCCCTGAGTTCCAAGGCTTCTAATTTACCGGTTGAAGCTCCAGAAGGTACAGATGCCCTGCCTATTGCACCATCACAGAGCTCAATTTCTACCTCAATAGTGGGGTAACCCCTGCTATCTAAAATTTCTCTTGCAAATACGTTATTGATTATCTTATTCATTACATTAAACCTTAACTTCCGCAATAAGTGCTGCAGTTTCCTTTGCCAATTTAGCTATATTACTACCAGCACCAATAAATAATACTATATCACTTGGACTTGTCGAATCACTAATAAAATGTGAAATGAGCAAAGCATCATTCATAATTTTTGTGTTATTAAATCCATTACTGATTAAAGCTTTTTGTATATCATCAATCCCACAACCAGGAATAGGCTTGTCTTCTGGGGGATGAACAGGAGTGAGGATGACATAATCAAACATCATGAAAATGCGTATGAATTCATCAAAAAAATTACGAATGCGGGCAAAACGAAGTGGTTCGATAATTCCTATTACTTTTCCTTTAGTAATCGAACGTGCAGCCGTTAAAGTTGCATATATTTCATTTGGATGATGGGCATAATCCTCAATTAACTTAACACCTTTAATATCGGCAATCAAAGAGAATCTTCTTGCTACTCCTTGAAATTCCAAAAGGCCTTTTTTAATATCTGCATCGCTAATTCCGAGCTTTATCGCAACTGATATTGCAGCTAGGGCGTTGCTTACTTTGTGAATTCCAATTGCATTTGATAGTACTATGTTTTTTAAAGGGCTGGATCCCAGTGTCACGCACTGGGATGACATCTCTGTACACTTTCCTTTTGTCATTCCAGCACGTAATGCTGGAATCCAGTTGTTCAACACATCAAATTCTATGCTGTTAGCATGCTGTTTAATGTTGCTGGCTCTTATGCTACCATTCTCAAACCCAAACGTTATAGAATTACCCGCATCATAATCGATGTCTACAGAATCAGGTAAAACTGCAGAACCTGCATTATTCACGAATTGGGAAAATGCATTTTTGATATTATCAAATGTGCCGTAATAATCTATGTGGTCATTGTTGATACTTGTTATGACAGCAATCTTTGCAGGGATTTTTAGCATAGTTCCATCAGACTCATCAGCCTCGATCAGAAAAGTGTCACTCCCTCCAAGTTTGAAGTTGCTCTTATAGGAATTTAATATCCCTCCTACAGTTACAGTCGCATCAATGCCAGAATGATCAAAAATGGAAGCAATCATAGCGGTTGTTGTTGTCTTTCCGCTTGAACCTGAAACCGCTATCACATATTTACCTTTCATAATTTCAGCAAGTATGTCTGATCTATGCAAAACGGTTTTATTGTTATTTTTTGCCGCAATTAACTCCACATTATCAGATTCTATTGCAGAAGAATGTACAACTATTTGAGCTTGGCTTATATTATTAGCATTGTGACCAATAAAAACCTCTATACCTAGCTTTTGTAACTTATTTATATTGTCGTTTGATTGTGCATCACTGCCTTGAACTTTGCAATTGGAATTGTGAAGAATTTCAGCAATGGCACTCATTCCGATTCCACCTATACCAATAATATGTATTATTCCTTTTTGAGTTTTGTTAATATTTAGCAGTAGATGTTTACTCATTACTAAATTTATTATAGTATAATTTAAAATCCTCATAGTATCGAACCCTCTTACCGAATACAATGATAAAAAACCTAACCTTTCTATGTCTAATATTTGTTTTGATAAGTAGCTGCAGTTTTAGCAACAGGTTTAACTGCACTGCAGGTCATTATAAAATTGGCAGCAGCTACACAATAAATGATATAACTTATTATCCAAAAAACTGTAAACACTATGAAGAGATAGGGATAGCATCGTGGTATGGAATAGAAGATCATGGCACACTTACAGCAAATGGTGAAGCGTTTAACCGTCACTTGATCTCTGCAGCGCATAAGACTTTGCCCTTACCCTGCTTTGTTCTTGTCACTAATTTAGAAAACGGAAGAAAGCTTGTTACAAGGGTTAACGATAGAGGGCCTTTTATTGAAGGCAGAATAATAGACTTATCAGAAAAAGCAGCTCAAGTCTTAGGATTTCATAAATCTGGGCTTGCAAAAGTAAAAGTTCAATACCTAAGAAAGATGTCAGAACAATTGATACAAAATACTCCTCATTACAGAAAGCAATATGAAAAAGAAATGCAGAAACGTCATCCGAAACAAGACAGTGCAGAAAGTAAGGGATATGTTGCATTTTTTAAAAGTGCTCAGGCTGCTAAATCAGCTGCATCAAAGCTTCGCAATCAAGGAATAAAAAATGTTAGATTGCTTTTTAAGAACGATCAATATTGCGTGAAAGTGAGTTATAGGTAGTGGTGAGTGCAGAATTTGAAAGATTTGGTTAATGTAAGGAACGCTGGCTAACTATTGTAAGTTAAAAATGTGATATAAAAAAGATATCAACAATTTATAGCTATACCACCGCGATATCTCTTAGCCGCTAACACGTAGCGGAATGACGAGCTTATCGTCACGCCACCGCTAACCGTCATACCGCGATTTATTCGCGGTATCTCAGCCGCTAACAAGTAGCGAAATGACAGCAATCCTACGTCATGCCGCCGCTAACCGTCATACCGCGATTCATTCGCGGTATCTCAGCCGCTAACAAGTAGCGGGATGACGAGCTTATCGTCATGCCACCGCGAACCGTCATACCGCGATTCATTCGCGGTATCTCAGCCGCTAACAAGTAGCAGAATGACAGCAATCCTACGTCATACCGTCACGGTATCTCTAGATCCCGCTAACAAGTAGCGGGATACTTGACCTTTACAGGAATGACAGTTGTCGTTTAGCTATAAATGTTAAGAAATTTACCAAATAAAAAAAAAGGCAAAGAAACCCTAGGGTAGCTAGTATTCAAATTCTCCCTTGTCTATTTGACGTCTTTTACTGTCTTAAACACTTTATAAGCGCGTTTCGGCTTTTATAGGTAGAAACCTAAAAGTTTTATAAAGACATGAGGTGCACATAGTGCAAAAAATTAAGCATGATTTACGCCAAATACATTAAGTTTTTTGTCATTAATCCACTGCAGAGATTGCGAAGATAAATAAATAGCTTCAGTTTCATGATAAGAGGGCTGGCGGAGTTTGTCAAGTAAGTTTTTCGTTTCATCCAATGCGCTGCCAAAAGTTTGTTATGCAAGAATGCACTAGCCATTTCTCACAGATTCATTTAAACTTAATCAAGTAGGAGTATTATTAACGCGAAAAGAGTTTAATTAGAGATTTAAGTGATATGGCACGTGAGGAAGATATAAACCAATTAGTAGAAAATGGATTTGATATTAACTCAAAAGATGCAAGTGGAATCACTCTCTTGCATAAGTTCACAAAAGAAGGCGATTTAGTTGGAGTAAAGTCATTACTAGAGCACGAAGCTGATTTCAATGTCGTAGACAACGAAAATAGAAACCCTCTGCATTACGCCATTATGCATGGACACAAGAAAGTTGCTAAACTTTTTGTTAACCAACTGACAATTAATTCCAAGGATAAAAATGGATTCACTCCACTGCACCTTGCTGCACTACAAGATGACACGGAATTAATAGATTTTTTGATAACAAAAGGCGCAAAAATTAATGAAAAAGATGCCAAAGAGGGCTATACTCCTCTTCATATAGCTTCACTATACGGTTCTAAAAAAAGCGTCCAAATTTTAATTGATAGCGGAGCAAATCTCGAATGTGAAGATAACAATTTTCGTACTCCTTTGTTTTTAACCATTTATCAATGCACCGCACATTATGACAGCAGAGCAGAAATTATAGAATATCTGATAAAGAAAGGTGCAAATATAGAAGCCAAAGATGCAGAAAATAACACTACGCTTTTCCTAGCAGCGTATAACAACAAAATGCAAATAGTAAAACTTATTGCAAAAAAACAGCAAGCAAGTAACGATAAAATTAAACTTAAAGAGTTTTTTTGCACAAAAAACAACCATGGTTTTGATGCGTTAGATTGCGCTATTGAGCATAATAATAGAAAAATGGTAACATTTCTTGTTTCAAAGGGAATAGAAGCAAACGATCAAGATTTTAATGGTAACGCTAGGCTGCATAAAGCTAGCCATAATGGTAACACTAAAACAGTTAAGCTCTTATTGAAGCTTAAGGTAAACGTTAATGCTGTTACTAAATGTAACAGAACTCCCTTGCTACTCGCAGTTAAAAAAGGCCATACACAAATTGTGAAAATGTTATTGGAAGTTAGAGCCAATATGAACATTTGTGAGCAACAAGGTTTTGCACCTCTACATCTTGCTGTTCAAAAGGATTATTTTGATATAGCTCAGTTGTTAACAGAAAAAGGTGCAGACCTTAACATTAAGTGCAATAACGGTCATACCGCAATAGATATGTTCATTAGCAAGGCTCATAGCAAAAAAAACATCGAAGAAAATTACAAAAAATTTTGTAGATTTTTGATGCTTTATCTGAAAGAGCTACATAGTAAACACAAAGCCTGTTGTATACTTTCAACCCTAGCTCTAAGCTTAACAATTATAGGCTTACCATTTATTTTCAAGCCTATTATTAAATACAGAGAAAGAAGTACAATATATAAAAAAATTAGGGCTATGCTGGTCTACATTTAAGTACAAGAAGAGTATACAAAAAATACATAGCCAAAGCTAATACACGACAATTATCTGCTCGATGAAAATGAGATTAAATACATTTTTAATATTTTTATAGAAATCTATTAGTATAGATTTTGTATGCTGTTCTAATGGCTATTTTTAAATGCTTAATACTCCTCTTCATTATTTCTTGCACACATCTACCTACCAAGCAATATCCTATTAACATAGACAATTATAAGCACGATTATCCGTTGCAACAATATAACACCTCTTTGGAGATTAATGAACCGGCAATACCAGAAATTATGCCTTTACCAATAGAGTTTCCCGATCTCACAATCAGTAATCAGCTTATTTCTATTAATGTTAGTGAAGAAGTATCAGTAAAGGATTTGCTGATTGAGATAGGAAAACTTTCTGACGTTAACTTGGATATGGACCCAAAAATATCAGGTAATATTATTTTAAAGCTAAAAGATAAGGATATAAACGAAGTAATTCAGAGTATAGCAAATAGCGCCAAACTGCGTTACTCAACAAGTAATGGTGTAATTAGAATTGAGCAGGACTTGCCATACGCACAAAATTATTACGTAGACTTCATCAATATTCAACATTCTGCTCAAAGCAGTTTCGTCATTAATAACAATATTACTAACAGTGATGGAAGTAACGTTGATAGGGACTATAACAATGTTATGAAGTCTCAATACAGTAGTGACTTATGGAATTCATTAGAAAAAGGCTTGAATGCAATAATGGATGTTAACGGGGTGGATGATGGCGAATTCCTTTCATCCAACAGAGAAGCTGGTGTTATTATTTTGAATGCTAGAAAAGATATCCACAAAGCTGTTGAAGAATATATTAATAAGGTTAAGAAGTTAGCGTCTTCTCAAGTAATGATAGAGGCAAAAATAGTTGAAGTTGTGCTAGATGACAAATACCTTTCTGGTATGAACTTAAATGACTTACAAGATGGAACTAAGTCTATAATAAATCAAGATAACTCCATTATTAACCTAGCAATGAACTTTGGTGCAAATGATCTAGGAGATTTAGTAAAAAATTTAGACAAATTTGGCACTTCAACTGTAATTTCAAGCCCCAGAGTACATGCTATAAATAATCAGCAAGCGATGATTTCATTTACTAAAAACCATATTTATTTTACCTCCGATATACAAAAAGATACTAGAAACTCTAATCAGACCTTAATTACCAAGATGAATAGCGTCCCAATAGGTGTTGTGCTAATAATCCACCCAAGCATTAACATTGATACTAGTGAAATATTCATGGATATACATCCAACTTTATCAAGAATTAACGGCTACACTAAAGATCCAGATATAGAGTACGTCGCACAGCAGAGTAAAATGAAATTAAATAGCGACATTCCAATTGTTGAAATCAGAGAAATGAACTCTATGTTAAAAATTAAGAGCGGTGAAATTATGGTAATCGGCGGGCTTATAGAACATAGAGAAGATAAGCAAAGCTTATTGCATCAGAAATCAAAAAGGCTAGCGAATAATATTAGAACAGTAGAAACTGTCATTTTTTTAAAAGCAACAATCGTACCAACATTTGGTTTGTTAGATAGAAAAGATAAGAATTTATATATATATTAAATTATCACTAAAAATTAAATATCAAACCAACTTCAATATTGTGAGTAGATATGTCATCTGCAACAGGTATCGGAACGCTAAAGTAACGATAGCCGAGAAAGGTTTTGATTTCTGGGATTATTGAATAATCAACACCAAGTTTTATTTGATAAGCAAACCAAGGAACATTCAGTGGCATTGAATTTTGGGGTGACCCATTAATCCTTTTTAATCTAAAAACTGTTGGTCCTATACCAAGACCGATGTACGGAGCAAATTGTGTATCCTGAACGCTGGGATTATAATAGAAGTTTAACAAAAACGCAAATATACTTGCTGATTTATCAAATACCGGAGGAGAATTACTATCTTCAATATTGGCTATAGAATACGCGGCTTCAAAATCAATTTTACCATTTTCTCCAGCATAGTAACCTAAAGACATGCTGCTAAACCACTGGAAATCAATTTTACCATCAAATTGCTGTATACTTTTAATTTCATCTGCCACTATATTTTTTATTATAAAACCATAATGACTTTCAACTAAAGTTAGGACTCTTTTTCCTATTTCTTGTATACCCTTTACAAATATTTCTGAATTATCATGGTATACCTTACCACCGTTAGCGCTAACATAAAAATCAAGTTTTTTTGATTTTTCTTTTGTAGGCTCAGCTTGATCTGCAATACGTGACCACATATTTTTCTGATCAGCTACTTGGAAAACAGAAGGTGGACTACTTTCAAGTTCTTGATATTTTATTGGTATTTCTTTTGCAGTAACCTCCTCAGAACGTATCACACTTTTATTATTGTCTGTTTCTAATTTTAAGGGTTGTACTTGCTCAATGTGTGTATCATTACTAATATAAGTAATAAAAAAATAGACACATGAAATGAAAATCAAAAATAAAGTAATAGATATTCTAGTTATCATAAATGAATTCACAATTATCATTTACAGTATAATTACTATATCGTATATTTCTTCAATGTACAAAAATTAAGAAAAAATATTTCCAATTAGATAATTATTTTCCACTCCTTTAACATTAACTTTCACAATACTCTTGGCTTGAGCTTTTGATTCAAGCTTTATTAATGCAAAATTTTCTGCTCTACCGACATTATTTTGCTCAACCAGAACACTTTGCTTAGTGTTGATCAAGGATTGAGAAAAACTGCTCATAATTTCTTTATTTACTTCTCTTAAATTTTTTACTCGTTCTTTACGCACATTCTCTGGTACTTGTGGCATTCGTGCAGCAGGTGTATTTTTCCGCTCTGAATATGGAAAAGCATGTAGGTAAACTATATTTGTTTTTTTCAGTAAATCAACTGTATCCTGAAACATTTCATCAGTTTCTGTTGGAAATCCAGCAATAATATCAGCGCCAAATGCTATATTAGGCCTCAAGCTCTTCATTTTATGACAAAATTCTATCACTTGTTCTCTGTTGTGACGACGCTTCATTCTCTTTAGTATTAAATTATTACCAGATTGTAGACTCAAATGTAAATGAGGCATAAGTCTTGACTCATTAGCTATTAAATCCATTAATTCGTCGTCAACTTCAGCAACATCGATAGAGGAAAGTCTTAGCCTCTTCAACTCTGGTATATCCTTTAAAACTCTCCTAATCATTGAACCAAGTGATGGCTTACCCAACAAATCTGTACCAAAGTCAGTAATATCAACCCCTGTAAACACTACTTCTTGATATCCATTTTCTACAAAGATCCTGATTTGCTCTATAATACTGTTTATTGGCACAGATCGATTATTCCCTCTTGCCTCAGTAATTGAACAAAATGTGCAGCTATGATTACAACCATTTTGAATTTCAATAAATGCCCTTGACTTATCTTCAAATCCATTAATTAGAACAGGTTCTACTTGGTTATCACTGACCAAGATTTTATCGTCATTTAGTAAGTAATTTTCAGCTTTTAGCTTATCTTGATTACCGAGCACTTTACTTACACCAGGAATGCTACTGTAAACTTCTGGATCCAACTGAACAGCACAACCAACTACGATAATTTCTTTATTTGGATCATTTTTGTAAATCTTACGTATCTTTTGCTTTACCTGACGTTCTGCTTCGTTTGTCACTGCACAGCTATGCACCACAACAACATTTTCTCTCTTTGCTTTTTTTAATGCTTCTTTGATTAACTCGCTCTCGTAAAAATTTAGACGACAACCAAATGTTATCACTTCATTCATGTTAGTATTTTTTGCTTTAATAGACCTAAATTATATCAAATATCCAAGCAAAGTCTCTTGCATGACTATTTTTTTGTAAATAAATGCTATGCAAGCAGCAGACACTGGGATCTCAACGATTTTCACTCAGACACAGTATCACTCCTTTGCTTATTATAGTCTTTTGACCTTTTTAAGATACAATCCGGATTGGATACTGAGTTGGTGAGTATAAAAGTATAGCTTCTACGTCATACCGCTGCGGTATCTCTTAGCCGCTAACAAGTAGCGGGATGACGATTGTCGGTGAATCTAAGTTACCTTAGCTACATTTCTAGCTGTAACTATAAATGTATGGATTTTTTATCGTGCCATGTTATAATTAACGTCTTGCTAAAAATTAAATATTGATGAATGAACTAAGAAAGTTAAGTATTACACAAATGCATGACGGGCTCAAAAAAAAGAGTTTTTCTGCCGTTGAACTCGTAGAGGCGCACATCAGTGCGGTTGAAAATGAGAAATTAAATGCATTTATAACAAAAACCCCAGAGATAGCAATGAAAGCTGCTAAAGCTGCAGATGAACATTTCTCTAGGCAAAAGGATGATTTAATCTCGCCGCTCATGGGTGTACCAGTTGGCATCAAAGATCTATTCTGTACAAAAGGAATAAAAACAACAGCATGCTCAAAAATGCTGGAAAATTTCGTTCCGACTTACGAATCTACGGTGTCTGACTTGCTTTTAAAAAGTGGAGCAGCCATGCTCGGTAAGCTTAATATGGATGAATTTGCTATGGGTTCTGCGAACACAAATAGCTATTTTGGCCCTGTTGAAAATGTGTGGATTAGAAAAAGCGATGGGGAAAAAGTTGTTCCTGGTGGATCATCTGGTGGATCTGCAGCATCGGTGGCTGGATTTTTATGCGCTGGAGCACTAGGGAGTGACACCGGTGGATCTGTGCGCCAACCAGCAGCTTATTGTGGAGTGGTTGGAATAAAGCCAACTTATGGAAGATGCTCGCGTTTTGGTATGATTGCATTTGCGAGTTCTCTAGATCAAGCAGGAGTCATTACTCGTTCTGTCTCTGATTCAGCATTAATGCTGGAAGCAATCTGTGGCTATGATACAAAAGATTCAATATCAAGCGAAAAGCCAGTGCCTAAATTTTCTAGCTTTATAAATGGTGATGTCAAGGGTAAGCGTATTGGTATACCAAAAGAATATAGGATGGATGGAATTTCAGAGGAAATAGTCCATAATTGGGAGAAAGTTGCTTCCTATTTAAAAGAAAATGGCGCTGAAGTTGTTGACGTTACTCTGCCACATACTAAATATGCAATACCAGTCTATTATTTAATTTGTTCTGCTGAAACTTCATCCAATCTTGCTCGTTATGACGGTGTGCGTTATGGGTTCAGGGTTGATGCTGATACCCTTGAAGAAATGTATTCACTAACAAGAGCAGAAGGTTTCGGTAAAGAGGTGAAAAGAAGAATTTTAATTGGCGCTTATGCGCTTTCCTCAGGTCATTACAATGAATATTACGAAAAAGCACAGTGTATCAGGGCATTAATCAGAAATGATTTTATAAAAGCGTTTGAAAAAATAGATTACATACTTGTGCCATCTGCTCCAACAGAAGCTTTTGGCTTAAATGAAAAGCCAGATCCGCTAATTATGTGCATCAATGATGTGTTTACTGTGCCGGCAAGTCTGGCAGGATTGCCTGCTATTTCTGTTCCTGTTGGGCTCTCCAATGAGGGTTTACCACTTGCCTTGCAAGTGATTGGAAATTATTATGATGAAGCTGGAATATTAAATGTGGCAAGTGTGATAGAGCAAAATTGCGGCAGAATAATTAGACCTCTTGCATAATCTATTTTTTGATAGTAATTTTTGCATTAAAATTTGCTTACGCTCCTCAACGTACTCTATGGTTCCATTTTTAGATGAATAGCAAAAACAGGGTATATTAATCTGTTTACAAAATTTTCGTGTAACAGTTCACACTTAATTAAACAGACTGAATTCTGTAATTTTGGGATGTTGAAAAATTTACCTCACGTTGTCATTCCAGCGCATAACGCTGAAATCCAGATTTATAGAAACGAAAAAACTTGCTTGACACATTTTGCCAACCCCCTTATTATGATGTGTAGTACAATGATACAAATTAAGAATTCCCCCATCCTGTGCTGGTTCTTCGATCTGAAATCCTACTTCTACCTGATCACAACCAATGTTAATTTGTCCTATTAATGCTTTAATAATGCCGCGCTTAGTTTGCCAATCTAGCTGTTCCAGGTTCGATTTTACACTAGAATAAAAATTCTTTATGCTATTTATAATAAGACTTATTCCTTTTTCTACTGCCTTCTGATCAACTACCTTTTTTTTCTCTTCTTCTATCCCTTGTAAGCGTTCTTTCATTTTTCTCATTGTCTGTTTAAATTCTTCCTCGCTTATATATCCTTTCTCTCCTGCATTTTCTTGACTATAATAATCTTCCATTAATTTTTCGATACCTTCTTTTATTTGATTTTCTCTTCTTGCAAACTTTTTCTCTGATGATTCATCATTTTTATTTTCTAATACTCTACGTTGGTATTCCTTTTTTATCATCTCTGGGTTTTTTAGTACATCTTTCACCTTTTCCCATACTGACCTTACCCAGAAAAAGTGGAGAGAAAGAAAGGAGTTTTTTCGGGTAAAATAAAATTTTGGAGGATTAGAAATGGCAAGAGAATACACGGCAGAATTCAAATTGGAAGCTGTTAAGCTGGCAAATGAACAAAGAAAGGTAGGTCAACCAGTTGCAAAAGTAGCAAGAGATCTAGGAATAAGGGATAGTGTATTAGGAAAATGGATGAAGAAATATAACGAAAAAAAGTCAGCGGCAAATGCATTTCCAGATGTAGCACCTTATGACAAAGAGAGATTTGATTTACAGAAAGAGTTAGCAAAAGTAACAAGAGAAAGAGACATTTTAAAAAAAGCCCTGGCCAGTCAAAAAGAGTAAAATATTTTTTCATAAAAGAGCATAGTAAACACTATAAAGTGCAGGAATTATGTAGGGTTTTCTGCTAGTGGCTACTATAAGTGGACTACAAGGAAAATAAGCAGTAGAGAATCAGCAAATAAAGAGTTATTAGCAGATATTCAAAAAATATATCAAGCTTCTAAATGTAGATATGGAGCTCCTAAAATTCATGCTGAATTAAAGGCTTTGGGTAAAAGTTGCAACTTAAAAACAGTGCAAAGTATTATGCAGAAAAATGGTATTCAGGCTATATTGAGAAGAAAATTTAAAATTAAGAAACAACAAACGGACAGTAGCTCCCAATATATTAGACCAAAACTTTATTGTCGATCAACCAAATAAAGTATGGGATTACTTATATAAAAACCAAAGAAGGATGGCTATATTTGGCAACAATAATCGATCTATATTCACGCATGGTAGTTAATGAGCAGTTCAATAAATAAACAATTGGTTATGGACTCTTTATTAATGGACGTTAACAAGCGTAAACCTGCCAAAAATCTACTATTACATAGTGATCAAGGTTCACAATATACTTCGCAAGGTTATCAATATCTCTTATCCATAAAAAACATAGATGAGTTATAAAGGTTGTTGTTACGACAATTCTGTTGTGGAAAGCTTCTTTAGCTCATTGAAAAGAGAAATACTTATTGATACTTCACAACACTCTGCTCAACAAACTAGAACTGCAATATTTGAATACATAGAAATTTTTTATAACAAACAACGTCACTATTAACTATTGCATTCCTGAGCATTTTGATTCATCATTCTCTTTGTGAAAAACATTCCAAACTTTCTCTCCACTTTTTCTGGGTAAGGTCAGTTTCCATTTGGTTCAAACTCGGATACAATTTCCCCAGAGCTGGGTAATCTCATACCAGAACCATCTGCTGCAATAAGTCTATAGCCTCTCCAACTCAGGTTCATCCTGATAGGCTGTTTGGATGCTTAAATTCTTGAAAGCCTGTATGGCAAATCTTATACCTTGCTTTAGAAAAAGCTTGCTTTGAGGGTACATGTCAATGGCTCCATAAGTTCACATTCTATTCCCAAACTTTTTTTAACTAACTTTAAAATCATAGAAAATACTGTCGAAAAAGGAAGTTTTCTTGTTCGTGTAAAACTCAACACAATGGATTTTCTGAAAAGTTTTCGAGTATATTGCATTTTTAATTTGTAAGATAAGATCTTTTCCTTTTTGCATGCCTCACCTAAAAAAGACACATTTTAAACTTTTTTGTTGCAATAAAATAGAAACAAAAGTGCTGTCCCTTGCACTCTTTGGATAATTTAATGATAAAAAATTTGGAGAGAAATTTTATACACTATCGCTGATATTTTTCCTTAAGTTGACGCCATTGCCTGAACGGATACATGACAAATCTATCGTTTATCAAATCGTCGGTAAGCCTAAAGCTATAGCCATTAAGCACGATAAAGAAAATCATTCATAATCGCTATAGCAACTAGTGTAGACACTTGACGTTCCTTGTGATTTGATAAATAGAGGTTTTTATCTGACTTCACAACAAGGGCTTCTGGATGACTTTGAAAGTGAACATTACCATGCTTATCTTCAATAGCCTCTATTACCCCCTCACTGGAAAATGCTGCAACTTTATATCCAAGTGACTCCAATTTTCTTCTATTTTCTGGTGTATTACTTACTGCTCCTGAATGAGCATCTGGAAAATATGTTGAAAACCAGCCATTTTCATTAGGTATTAGGAATTTGGCTACTACTTCTGCTAAACGACTATTTGGAACGATCTTTATCTGCTGGAGAGGTAGATCCTCTTTCTGTGGATTAGGTGCTGATTTTAAATGAGATCTTCGTTTCTCTTCATCACTCACAACACTCACTACTTCAATTCCCTTTGCATTCATTATGCCTTCACATATGCCAAGTAAATGAATTGCAGGGTTATCATCCACTATTTTTACAATTGCTTCAGTAACAAGCTGGCGACAAGGAGTGGGTGCTGAGTGTAAATTATCCGGAATAAATATTCTATTTATTTTGTGCTCTTTAACAAACTTTGCAACTTCAACTTTTATTCGGTCTAATGTTAGCTTCTTTGCCAATGTTTCATCTTGTTTTGCAAAGATAAGCGACTTTTCTTGGATTTCTTTTAAGTTAATTATTTTATTGTAGTCAATGAGTACGGTTTTAACTCCAAAGTTATTAAACATCTCGTAGATATTTTGAGATAGCCCAAGCTCATGTGCTTCTTCCGTTTTCAACAAACCAACAACTATGTCATTATTTACTGTATTTTCTGCCGTCAAGACAGTTGACGCTGGTTCTTCTTTTCTGGTTACATGTTGAGATGCCGGTTTTTCACTAACGCCAGCATAAGTAATATTGCTTAATAATAGAACTATAATTAATAAGATATTAAATAGTTTATTATAATATTTATATACTATGACTTGCCTCCCTAATATTTATATTACGATATAGAGTATTTTATAACAAAAAGGCAAGTTTGCCAAGAAAGAGAAGGTGGCCTGAGCAGGAATCGAACCAGCGACACAAGGATTTTCAGTCCTTTGCTCTACCAACTGAGCTATCAGGCCAACTGTATACTTTTATTTTTAGATAAAAAATGTTATTATGTCTATCAAAAGTTTTTAAAGTAGTTTATAAAAATAAAGGATGAACATTAATGACAAAATAGGAATCTACCCTGGCACATTTGACCCTATAACTTTTGGGCATCTTGACATAATCAAAAGAGCGTGTAAACTAGTCGATAAATTAATAATAGGAGTTGCAGAAAACGTTAATAAGCATACTGCCTTTGACACAAAGCTACGCACAAGCATGGCTGCAAATGAAATCAAAGGGCTAGGAATTGATGCAGATGTTATATCTTTTAATGGGTTGCTAGTGAAGTTTGCCAAAGAGCAGAATGCTTCTGTTATTATTAGGGGATTAAGAGCAGTATCGGATTTTGATTACGAGTTTCAAATGAGCTGGGTAAATTATAAACTTCTTCCTGAAATCGAAACCATATTTCTTCCTGCTTCTGAAGATACTCAATTTATCTCATCAAGCTTTGTAAAGGAAATAGCAAGATTAGGAGAAGATGTTAGCAAATTTGTATCAAAAGGTGTTCAAAACGAATTGATTAACCTGAATAGGATAAAAAATGGAGAATAGTGCTTGTTGTTTTTTATTTCTGAATGGGTATATTCAATATATAAAATGTTATAAGCTAAAGGAGCAGCATGTCAAAAGTGAGGGTTAATAATAGAAAAGTTTGTTGTCATGGTGATGAGAATGATGAGGGTTCCGGCCATCCATTAATATATTTAGATATGGGAGAAGAAGAGGAAATAGCCTGCCCTTATTGTGAAAAGACGTTTGTCCATGACTGCACTGTAGAAGCGGTTGGGGAGCTGACTAGGGATGAGCTCTAATGGCACTTCTGCAGACTTAGCTTATGTAAATAGCAATAAGAGGGGCAGTAAAAATGAAACTGTCCATACGGTCGAGCACTCCCCCATGGCCAGGTATCATATTTCCACTATCTTTAACACCGTAAGCTCTTTTAACAAGCGACTCAGTGAAATCGCCAAGTTGCGCTAGAATAGCAATTGCAAGGCCAATGATTGGAGAATAAAAAATTGAAAATAGACCAAAAAATATTGATCCAAAAATTGTGCACACTACTCCAGCTAAAATCGCACCAAGAAGTCCTGCCCAAGTTTTTCCAGGGCTAATAATTGGGCAAATTTTAGCTCCACCAAAATTCTTGCCAAACAGGTAGGCAGTAACGTCAATTCCCCAAATGGTTAAGACGAACCATACTAATGCGTATTTTCCCTGTGGTAGATTATATAAATATATTAATGAGGCGCTTGGTAGTGCAATCAATAATAATGCAAAAACGTATAAAATTTTGTTTCCCTGGGTTAGATTATACCATTCAAAAGAAGATAAAACTGCTATCGAAAAAATCAATAGGTAAAACGATAAATCACTGAAATATGTAGCAAAGGAAAATATGAATAATATTACTATTGAGGACAACATTCTAATTATAAAATTATTATCTACCATATTTTTTCTCTCTTTTTGTATAATCTTCTAATGCTTTACTCAAATCTTGACAAGAAAAATCAGGCCATAAAGTATCACAAAAATACAATTCAGCATAAGCTGCTTGCCATAATAAAAAGTTGCTTAACCTTTTTTCGCCGCCAGTGCGAATTAATAAATCCAATTTTGGCAAATCTTTAGTATACAGAAATTTTTCAAATTCCTCTTCTGATACATAAGCAATATTTTCTTTTATAATATTGCTTATAGCTTGTGTAATTTCTTGCTTTGCTCCGTAACTGACTGCCACAGTGAGTAATAAACCATCGTTCTTATGTGTCATTTCTTCTGCTTTTTTAATTTGATCCAATATTTTACTGGGTAACAGACTTAAATTGCCAATAAAATTCAACTTAATGTTACAATTGTAAATGAAATTGACTTTATCTTCATTAGTTAAAACGGAGTAAAATAAATCAAATAGACAGTCAGTTTCGTTTTTAGGTCTAAGCCAATTCTCCATAGAGAATGCATACAAAGTTAAGTAGGGTATAGTTAAGTCCGTACAATACTTGGCAATATCGTATGCAACTTCACTGCCCTTTTTATAACCATCAATTTTTACCCTTCCTTGATTGTTCGCCCATCTACCATTACCATCCATAATAATTGCTAAATGTTTCGGTAAAGATTCTTGATTCAACATTTAAATTTAACCTAATTTTGACTTGAGTGAAATTTTTTGGATTTCAATGGACACCTGGAAGGTGTCAGCTACTTGCATGACAGGAAGAGAGTTACTGTAGTGACACCAATAGTTGATACTTGAATGCAAAATTGGTGTCATCCCAGTGCTCCGACACTGGGATCCAGGAAATTTGATTTCAAACAAGTGCATCAGATAGTTGTATAGTAAAGACTGGATTCCAGTGTCAAACACTGGAATGACATCATTTGCTATGTAAGCTTTCTCCATATCATTTAGTGATTCAGTATATCCTTTTCTTTGATGGACAATTCACCATCAATCTTTTTTATATTATCATCAGTAATATTTTGTATTTCCTTCTTAGCACCATGAAAATCATCTTCTGAGATTTCTTTATTTTCCTTCATTTTTTCTGTTTCTTCCATAATATCTCTACGTATATTTCTAATGGCAATCCGTGCATTTTCAGCAAACTGATGCAATAATTTCACTAATTTTTCACGGGTTTCTTGTGTCAAGTCCGGAAGAGCTATACGTATGGTGCTACCCTCGACAACAGGATTTAAATTCAGGTTAGCATTTAATATAGCGTTTTTCACTTCACCTACAACACTAATGTCCCAAACTTTAATTGATAGGGTTTTGTTATCTATAACCGAAATGCCTGCAACTTGATTTAACTTTTGATGCCCACCATAGATGTTTACAACTATACCATCAAGCAAAGATGCACTAGCTCTACCAGTGCGTACGCCTTTAATATCATCATGAAAGGACTGAATAGTTTTTAGCATTCTTTCTTTTGTTTTAGCTTTTATTTCATTTAACATAAATTACCTACTGTTTACAATCTGAAACTATAGTATAAGTACCTTGACCCTTAATAATATTGACTATTTTTTCTCCCTTCAAAGAAAAAACTATAATTGGAATAGAATTCTCACGAGCAAGTGAAATTGCTGATGCATCCATAACTTTTAAATCACGAGTCAATAAATCCGTGTAAGAAAGCCTATCATACATTACAGCATCCTCATTTTTTTTCGGATCAGCGGAGTATACACCATTTACTTGCGTACCCTTTAGAATAACATCACAATTCATTTCAACAGCACGTAAGGCTGCAGCTGTATCTGTAGTAAAAAATGGGTTGCCTGTGCCTGCTGCAAAAATTACCACTCTACCTTTTTCTAAATGACGAATAGCTTTCCTTCTGATGTAAGGTTCGCATACAGTGGCCATGGGTATTGCAGATAATACCCTAGAAGCTACTAAATTTTTTTCTAAAAAGTTTTGTAAAATTAAAGCATTGATTATAGTTGCAAGCATTCCAATATAATCACTGCTTGCTCTTTCACAACCACTTAAAGACGCAGATGTGCCACGAAAGATATTACCACCACCAACAACAATACATACCTGAACTCCAAGATTACAAACTTCAACTATGCCTTTAGATAACTCACCTATAGTCTCCATATCGTGACCAAATTGCTTTGATCCCATCAAAGCCTCACCAGAGATTTTAAATAACACCCTGGAATATTTTATTTCGCTTTTTTCATTTGTTGAAATAAACATTTTTTGCTATTTAATCTGCATCACCCAAAACAAGTAACTTGTAATTAGAGAGTTTAACAGCACTCAACTCGCTTGATTTTATAAAATCAGAAATCTTCATCTTATCATCCTTTATAAATTTTTGCTCCAGTAAAACAACTTCTTCATAGTACTTAGCCATTCGTCCATCTACTATTTTTTTTGCTACTTCTTCAGGTTTATTTAAGCTCCTCACTTGCTCTTCAATTATAGAACGTTCGTTGTTCAACTTCATTTGATCTAAATCATCTATAGACAAAGCTTCAGGCTTCATAGCAACTACATGCATAGCTATTTGTTTCCCAATCTCTTGTAGCTTCGCCTTATCACCAGATGATTGCAATGCAATTAAAGCACCAATCTTACCTAAGCCACACACATCACCATGTACGTAGCCAGCAATAACTCCATCCTTAGCTTCTAAGTAACAAAGCTTGCTTAACTCTAGCTTCTCACCAAGAACTGACGTACCATTCATAATAGCTTCCTGCACTGTGCCAATGCTTTCATACTTGGCATTTTTTAACTCATCAACGCTAGTACAGCGTTCTTGATGAGCAATTGATGCTAAATTTAAAACTAACTCTATAAATTTCTCATTCCTTGCGACAAAATCGGTTTCGCAATTGAGTTCAATCAATACACCACAATTTTCAGTCAAACACATAGCAACGAGCCCATCTGAAGCTACTCTATCAGATTTTTTGTCAGCTTTAGCAAGACCTATTGTACGTAACTTATCAACGGCTTTCTTAATGTCACCATCACATTCTTCTAATGCTTTTTTACAGTCACTTAAGCCAAGCCCTGTTCTATCACGTAATTCTCTTATATCATCTGGATTCATCTTCATTTGTTACTACCTCCCTTTCTTCTTCTTTGTAAACTTTACTACGTCTCCTTTTAGTTTGCACAATACCATCTTCTTTTTCTTGAATAAACTCATCACCCCTTATATCATCAATCTTAACTCCAGATTTTGCTAGACTAGACTCTATTCCAGCTAATATAGAGTCGGTAGCTAATTTACAATAGAGCTCTATTGATTTTCTTGAGTCATCATTTCCAGGTATTAGATAAGTAATACCATCTGGATCAGAATTAGTATCAAGTATTGCAACTATTGGAATTCCTAACTTCTTAGCCTCCTTAACCGCTATATGCTCTTTATTAGTATCAATGATGAATAAGATATCAGGAATTGCTCCCATTTCTCTAATACCGCCAAGCGCCTTATCAAGCTTTTGCTTTTTCTTTTCAATGTTTCCCAATTCTTTCTTTGTTAAAATGCTATCCTCGTCATTTAATATTTTCTCATATTGCATCAAGGTTTTTATCGAAGAAGAAACAGTGCCCCAATTAGTAAGCATACCACCAAGCCAACGATGATTCACATAATATTGACCACAACGAATCGCTTCACTTGCAATAATATCAAAAGCTTGAAACTTTGTACCAACAAATAGAATGCGACCACCTTGAAATGCAACGTCATATAAAGCCTTCATGGCCACCTGTAGCAATGGTAGTGTTTTTCGCAAATCAATTATATGTATACGATTTTCTTGATGCACTCCATATATGTATGGAGCCATTTTTGCGTTCCAGCGACTAATTTTGTGACCAAAATGTACACCAGATTCAGCTAAATCACGCACAGTGACTTTAGGCAAATTTGTCATATATCATTCCTCCAAATAGTTTATCTTCCATGGCATAACCCTAATGGGACTACTTGTACAAGCCATGTGTGAAATTAAATTATTTACATAGTAATAGAAAAGACAGCAAAGCGCAAACAAAAAATATTGACAAAGGGCAACATGTTTATTAGCTTTAAAGTTGAAGCCCGAAAATGCTAAAAAGAAATTAGGGGGGTGTAGCTCAGTTGGTTAGAGCGCATGCCTGTCACGCATGAGGTCGTGAGTTCAAGTCTCATCACTCCCGCCATATTAGTTTTAGCATAACTTAGAATTCGCAGTATTATTGCCGGTATTGAGAAACGCCTTCACCAAACTTGACATGGCATGGTATTGTAATTAATACTTAAATAGGTTTGTTTTTATCATTAACAATTAGGATTAAATATGCTCATTTCTGAAGTTTTTGCAGCAGATGCAACTAGCAATACATCAAGTATCGGCGCATCTTTTGCTAGTTTTATTCCACTGATTTTAATATTTGTGGTATTTTATTTTCTCATTATTCGCCCGCAACAAAAAAAACTAAAAGAACATAGAAAGATGATAGATCAAATAAAACGTGGTGATACAGTCATTACTTCTGGTGGAATAATAGGTGAAGTTAATAAAGTTGATGAGGCAAATGCACAATTTATAATAGAAATAGCACCAAAAGTTGAGATAAAAGTTCTAAAGTCCGCTATATCTGAGGTTTTAAGCAAAGAAACTCAAAAAGTAGCAGCTAAACCAATTAAAAAGGTAAAATCGAAAGAATGATAAAAAGAATATAAATCAACCAGTAATAAAGGCAAAAATGCTTAACATGTTTAGAAAAAAGTTTGTTTGGTGATCCATTTGTGTGCGGAATATTTGGTGTAGTAAGTAGCGGTGATTCAGTAATACCAACCTTACTAACTGGGTTACAAAAATTGGAATATAGGGGATATGATTCCTCAGGTATAGCAATCATAAATAACGAAGGTAAGATAGAAGTCAAAAAATCAGAAGGTAAAGTCGAAAGGTTATGTGAAGTTGTTGATGACAGCAAGATGTCTCACAGTACAGTTGGTATAGCACATACTCGCTGGGCTACACATGGAGTCCCAGGCCTTAAAAATGCTCACCCCATTCGTACAAATAATGTTGTTGTTGCTCATAACGGCATAATTGAGAATTACAATCTGCTAAAAAAGGGTCTAGAAGAAAGGGGCATGTCATTCCATACTGACACTGACACAGAGATCATACCAAACATGCTAACCTTATATCTTGATGAAGGATTGTCGCCAATTGATTCTCTATTTAAGTGTTTAAACAACTTACATGGCTCATTTGCCTTGGTCTTATTATTTGCAGAATATCCAGACGCCTTATTTGTTGCGAAGAGAAATTTGCCTTTAGCAATAGGCTATAACTGTAACACAGTGTTTGCTGCATCTGACTCTAATGCTTTAAGTGCATTTGTGGAAAGAATATCGCATTTGGAAGATGATGACATTGCAGTGATAAAATCTAGTGGAGTTAGTATATACAACAATGGTACACAAGTTAAACGCAGTATAGAAAATAGTAGTCCAAGTGATTTTCTAATTAGCAAAAATGGTTACCCTAGCTTCATGTTAAAAGAGATTTTTGAGCAACCGCGTGCATTAAACAAAACAATAAATCAATTTTACAAGCAATATAAAGAGGTAATATTTGCTAACAAAAAATTGTTTTCTGAGCTGAGTTACATTACTATAGTTGGATGCGGGTCATCTTATTTTGCTGGGCTAATAGCAAAGTATTGGCTGGAAAATGTCGCTCAAGTTCGAGTATATCTAGAAATCTCATCAGAATTTAGGTATAGCAACGTCAAGCTGGAAGAAGGCAGCATTGGGTTATTTATCTCTCAATCTGGTGAAACTGCAGATACCATAGAAGCGCTGCGTTATGCAAAATCACAGAAGCAAACAATCATTAGTATAACTAATACATTTAGCAGCAGCATTGAAAAGATCTCAGATATTGTGTTACATACTCTTGCTGGGCCAGAAATTGGTGTTGCTTCAACAAAAACCTTTTCTGCGCAACTTGCAACTTTAGCATGCTTTGCCGTGGAGCTTGGAAAAATAAAAGGTGTACTGGGTGGAGAGAGAATAAAACAGCTAAGCAACGCTATTAACTCTATTCCCGAGTATGTTGAGCACGTTTTGAATGTGATGAAAATACAACATATATCGGACAGTATATTAGAACACAATAACGTTATTTTAATCGGCAGAGGAAGTTCATACGGAGTTGCAATGGAAGGCGCATTGAAAATAAAAGAGCTTTCATATATCAATACAACTGGTATTGCAGCGGGAGAAATGAAGCATGGTTCTATTGCTTTAATAGACTCTACTGTGCTTGTTATAGCAATTATCCCTTATGATGATTTATTCTTTAAAACGCTATCTAATATACAAGAGATTATTGCAAGAAAAGGCAAAGTAATTGCCTTCAGTGATAAACAAGGAGCGCCATTCCTAAGGGGAGTTTGCGCAGATGTGGTGCAACTTCCAGACACTGATAATTTTATCTCTCCAATCATCTACAGTGTTGCTATGCAATTCCTTGCTTACTTTACTGCAGCAAAAAAAGGGTTAGATGCAGATTGTCCAAGAAATTTAGCTAAGTCTGTCACGGTTGAGTAGTCCATTTAAAGTTAAAGCTAAACTTCTAATTAAGGTGACCAGACTGCATTCTGTGATTTTTAGCAAAACACGATACACAATCGTCATTCCGCTACTTGTTAGCGGAATCTATGCCGAGATACCGCGGCGGTATGACGGTTCGCGGTGGTATGACGGTTAAGTAATTCGTCATCCCGCTGCTTGTTAGCGGGATCTAGAGATACCGCGGCGGTATGACGGTTCGCGGCGGCATAGCTATCTTCAAAAATATGGTTGAATAATTGTTAATAATAGTGTATAATTATTAATATTTTTAAGCACTTTGGCTATGGCTTTATCTAAGTTTCTCGACCCTAAGCTGGATTTAACCTTCAAAAAAATATTTGGCACTGAAAAAAACAAGAATATTCTCATACATTTTTTGAATGATATTTTAGGGTTTACCGAGATAAATACTATACAAGAAGTGGAATTCCTCAGTACTATAATGGATCCTGAAATTGCCTCTGATAAGCAAAGTATAGTTGATGTTCTTTGCAGGGACTCTAGTGGGGCTAGGTATGTGATTGAAATGGTGCGACCTGAAAGCCTTCGGTCATATTGTTTAAAAGGAGAGGAATTCATTCAGAAAGAAACTGAAAGGATTCTAAAGCTTATTGAACCAGATGTTTTGCCATCTGAGTCTACGCATCAGTGCGAATTGGGTAACCAGTTGGTGCCGAGCGACGCGGACAATGAACCTCCTCTTGATAAAGAAGATGCTCAATCGTGAGAGAAAGCATAAACTACAAGCATCATGTGGTTGGAGGGCTAGGCTTAGTGGTATGGTGAACGTAAGTGAAGCTTCATAAGTATCGTAACGATTAAAGAGCTAAAGATGCTGATAAGCTCCGACCAAAAGGTAATGTGGATGAGTTACATTTTTCATTTCTGGATGTACGCAAATAATAATTCCCCGGTATAGAGAAGCCACCTAACCCACTATTGTATGACAAAAGGAACAGGATAAGCCTGTATTTTCGCCTATATGGCAGGCAACCCGCAAGGAATGCTGATGGATGTGCAGGTAAAGGATAATGGAGAAAGCGAATGCCATTTTGTAACGAAATGGATAGAATTTGTAACATTAATTCGCGTGAAAACGAGCAGACTTCCATTTGGTCCCTCATGACAAGAAACTTTGTTAACCACTTAAGGTAGGAAAGCAGATGATTACAAGTACAACTGTAAGTGCACCTACCAATAACTCCGAAGCATGGAACCAGTTACCCTGGAAGAAATGCCAAAAAGTTGTTATGAGGCTACAGAGGCGTATTGTTAAGGCTGTCCAACAAGGCAGATGGGGTAAGGTGAAAACTTTACAACACCTTCTCACACGCTCTTTTAGCGGCAAAGCTTTGGCGGTTAAGAGAGTAACTGAAAACCAAGGAAAAAACACAGCAGGTGTAGATCGTCAAATATGGTCAACTTGCAACACAAAATTTCAAGGAATAAAGCTATTAAAACAAAGAGGATACAAACCTTCTCCGCTAAAACGGATATACATCAGTAAGTCTAATGGCAAAAGAAGACCTCTTGGAATCCCTACGATAAAAGATAGAGCCATGCAAGCATTATACTTGTTTGCTTTGGAACCGATAGCTGAAACGATCAGTGATCGTCACTCTTATGGTTTTAGACCAAAAAGATCCTGCGCAGACGCTACTGTGGCTTGTCACTTGTTACTGGCAAGCCGTAACCAACTACAATGGATACTCGAAGGTGATATTAAAGGGTGTTTTGATAACATTAACCATGAATGGCTCATGAAGCATATTCCTATGGAGAAGAAAATTCTTCATAGCTGGTTAAAAGCTGGCTTCCTAGAATCAAAAACTCTGTATTCCACAACTGCAGGTACCCCACAAGGTAGTATCATCTTTCCAATACTAGCAAATCTAGCCCTAAATGGACTTGAAAAATCATTGGAAAGTCAATTTGGTAAACTTGGCAGTAAAAGAAGAAGCAAAATCAGAAGTGGAGTAAATGTAATCAGGTACGCAGATGACTTTATCATTTCAGGAATCACACGCGAAGTACTGGAAAATGAAGTAAAACCTCTAGTATCGTCCTTTCTTCAGGAGAGAGGTCTTATCCTTTCCGAAGAGAAAACAAAAATTACATCTATTACAACAGGGTTTGACTTTCTTGGTTGTAATGTACGCAGGTATAATAAGAAGTTAATTATAAAACCTTCAAAAGAAAGTATTAAGAAACTTCTTAATAAAGCACGTACATTGATAAAGGCAAACATAGCGAACACTCAGGCCGTACTAATCAAGTTGCTCAATTCCCTATTAAGGGGATGGGGAAATTACTACAGCCATGTGTGTGCGAAAAGAGCTTTTAACAAAATAGACCATGAAATTATGTGTGCTCTATGGAAATGGGCAAAGAAAAGACATCCTCGTAAAGGATTACGTTGGATAAAGAATCGTTACTTCAAGGTAATGAAACAACGCCAATGGGTCTTTGCTGCACCCATATGCAAGAACAAACCGAAAGAGATAAGGTATTTAAGACTGCTTAGGTTGATTGATATACCTATCAGACGACATGTTAAAATCAGGGCGGATGCAAATCCACTTGACTTAAAATGGAAAAAGTATTTTGATGAAAGAGTGAAACAAACAAAAATTTTAGCAAGCTCTTTCTCAAGAGAAGGTTCTCTACTGTTGGTGTCACCATTAAGAATGATGTTTTCTGAGGAATCATGAAGGACAAGCCGGTTCGAGAAAAGAAGGACTTAGATAAGGGGCTCAAGCGTAGTGTGGGGAAACCTGCATGCTGCGTTTCTAAGGGAGGGAGTAGTAGCAATACTACTTCCTTACCTAACCAGGTCGCTAAAACTAAAGGCTTTGAAAAACGCGCACAACTTTATGCTGCTAAGGCTTACTCAAGACAAGCTGATAAATCTGGTAAATACGTTGATTTAAAGAAGATTTTCTTTATCGCGATTTCAAATTGTACCTTATTCCCTGATAAGCTTGACTATATATCTAGCCATACCATAAGAGATGAAAAAACCAATGAGCATGACTTAAAAGATTTTCAATTTATCTTCATAGAGCTGCCAAAATTTCCTAAGAGTAGAGAAGAACAACTAGAAAGTGTAGTAGACCGTTGGCTATTTTTTTTCAAATATGCAGATGAAACAACGGACGAAGATCTCAGAAAAATTGCGGAAAAATCACCAATAATAAAGCTAGCATATGATGAATTAGATAAGTTTCACTGGAATGAAAAAGATCTAATAACTTATGAAGAAAGAATAATGGATCTGCGCAAAGAAGAAGCCATTCTTGAATACAGACTTGATCTTGCTAAAGAGGAAGGTAGAAAAGAGAGGGAAATTGAAGTCGCAAAGAATCTACTTAAAGCAGGTGTTTCTTTTAATATTATAGCTCAAACTACTGGTCTTTCTATGAGTGAGATCAAAGAATTGCAGAATTAAGTGTGAATGGTTACGAAAAATATAAGTTTTTGCGATAAACGACATAGTGATGTATTTGTTGTTCAGCATGTCAGTGGAATATTTTCTGTTATCTGTTCAGATGCATGGCTAATGCTGAAACAAAAATTCCAGTGCTCCTTTTTTTGTCATCCCAGTCTGGGATCCAGATTGGGCACTAAGTTGGTAAACACGAAAGCGCTTTACAACGTTTTTGATGGAACTGTGCAAAAGGACTGGATACCAGTGTCAGCTACTTGCATGACACCCATTTGTTCCTATAGTTGCTTTTCTCGTCTACCTTATTTTGCCACTCATCTGAACAGATACCCATTTTGGAGGGATACCAATAATAGTTGTGAGCGGTACAAGTTTAGTCCATATACCTTCCAAGCATAACACGCTCACGAAACTTTAATGCGATAGCTTGGTTTCTACTGAAAGACAGCATTATGCCAAGTGCGATGCTCGAAGATAAAAGAGAAGAACCACCATAGCTAAGTAACGGCAGGGTTATGCCGGTGGTAGGAAAAACACTCAATGTTACCCCTATGTTTATTATGAATTGTGTGATGAATTGCATTGAGATACCGAGAATCACCAACAGATTAAATAATTCATTTTCCCTATATGCAATGTAAAGCAAGCGGGCGGAAATGATGCCAAATAACATCAATGTGGCTAAGCACGTAATCAAACCAAATTCTTCTGCTAAAACAGAAAACACAAAATCTGTATGACAATCAGGAAGAGAGGCTTTTACGCTACCTTCACCAGGTCCAACTCCAGTTAATTGACCTCTTTTGAATGCTTCTAATGATTTTGTGACTTGAAAGTTATCGCGCTGCGTAAAAAAGACAAAATTGTAAATCCTTTGCTTTATATGTGGGAGGCATAAGTAAGCTATTGTAGTTCCAGTTGTGGCCATTCCTATTATGCATAGAAAGTATAAAAATGGTATACATGCAATAAACATTTGACCGATAAAAGAATATGTTAAAAGCATAGACATACTGAAATCAGGTTGCAAAAGTAACAACACAAAAACTAACAGAAATATTATGATTGATATGTGTATTTTAAACTTCATTTCGCTGGCCAAGATACTAGCTATAACAACAGAAAAAAATGGCCTTACGAACTCAGATGGTTGAACAGAAATTTTGACAATATGTAACCATCGTTTCGCACCTTTTACCTCTATACCAAGTATTATCGCAGTTGCTACTAGAATAGTAAATAAAGCGAAACCTGCGAATGAGAGGTTAAGTATAGTTCTTGTGTTGAGAAAAGAAAATGTCACCAAGGTAATTAGTGACAGGACTATATAAATTGTATGGCGCCGTATAAAATAATCCTGTGGTAGAGAAAGACGCTGCGCAATTACAGGGCTTGCTGAATAAACAAGAATGAAGCTTATAGTGAGCAAAAAAAACACTGGAAGGATGAGATAATAATCCAGCGTTCTATACCAGAGTTTAATATTCATTTTGTTCCAATGTGTAATGCCACTATTCCATAGCTCATATTATGAAACTCAACATTCTTAAAGCCTACCTCTTCAATTTCCATTTTAAAATCAGCCTGAGTTGGAAACTCTCTAATGCTCCTCACTAAATATTCATAAGAACTCTTGTCTTTAGCAACTATGCTGCCAATTTTAGGAATTACTTTAAATGAATATAAGTCATAAAGTTTGGTAAATATCTCATTTTGATAGTGCATAGGGGCAAATTCTAAGCAGATAAATTTCCCATGTGGTTTTAATACCCTGTGCGCCTCATTTAAAGCCTTCTTGCGGTCAGAAACATTTCGAATGCCAAAAGCTATTGTGCAATAATCAAATTCGGAGTCTTCAAATGGTAAACTTTCTGCACTTGCACATACCCAATCAAAATTAATTTGGTTTGAATTTATAGCTTTATCACGTCCTCTGTTTAGCATGTTTTGATTTATATCGCATACTGTAACCTTAGCACTTGGCTCTTTTCTTACTACTCTTATTGCTATATCTCCAGTTCCTCCAGCAACATCTAAAACCTTAGAGTTTTTTGTAAAATGCACACTATTTACCATCTTATCTTTCCATAATCTGTGCATTCCGAGGCTCATTATATCATTCATGGTGTCGTAGCGACTTGCCACGGAATCGAATACCTCTTTAACTAATTGTGATTTCTTCTCGATTTTTATAGTAGACATTACGTAAAAACTCCTTTATAATTAGTAAAAATTAATTTGAATTAACACAAATGTCAACGACAGGCCTTGAGCCTGTTAAAATCTTCTTCAGCGTGGTATGATGAACGAGTTAGTGGGCTTGATGCAACCACTAAGAAACCTTTGGAGTAAGCAATGTATTTATAATGCTCAAACTCTTCTGGGGTAACATACCTATCAAGTTTTGCATGTTTTGGAGTTGGTTGTAGATATTGACCAATTGTAATAAAATCAACCTCAGCACTGCGCAAATCGTCCATAACCTGAAGTATTTCCTCTTTTGTTTCTCCAAGACCAACCATAAGCCCTGACTTTGTGAAAACTTTAGGATTAATCTGCTTTACCATCTTCAACAAATATAGTGAATGAAAATAGCGAGCTCGTGGTCTTATTTTTGCATACAATCTCGGCACTGTTTCAATATTGTGGTTATAGACATCAGGTGATGCAACAGCGATTGCTTCAAATGCTCCTTTCTTATTTAAAAAATCAGGAGTTAAAATCTCTATTGTTGTTTCTGAAGTTATCTTTCTAATTTCTTCTATGCACTGTATAAACTGATTTGCGCCACCATCTGGCAAATCATCACGATCAACGGAAGTAATGACAACATGTTTTAAGTTTAACTTTTTTATTGCTTTTGCTAAATTTTCTGGTTCATGAGGATCTAGTTTATCAGGAATGCCAGTTGCAACGTTGCAAAATGCACAAGCACGAGTGCAAACAGAACCGAGAATCATCACAGTAGCATGACGTTTATTCCAACATTCACCAATGTTTGGACATGCAGCCTCTTCGCACACTGTATGCAAGTTATGCAGTTTAACGATGTTTAAGGTCTCATTGAATACTTCACCGGTCGGAGCTTTTGCTCTGAGCCATTGAGGTTTGCTATGCATCTGAAACTGCTAACTCTACCTCTTGCTTTACTAAAACTTTTTTCAACCTTCTTTTTATCTTCTGCGCTTTCTCACTTAGTTTAATCGTTCTTGTGTTGAGCAAAAAAGCATCTAAATCACCTTTGTAATCTATAGTTCTCAAAGTTCTTGTTGCCACACGAAATCTAAACTTTTTATTCAATATATCACTTGTCAACGTAACCTTATGTAAATTTAAAAGAAAGGTACGCTTTGTTTTACGATTCGAATGTGATACCTTATTACCAAAAGATTTTTTTCTATTTGTTAATTCACAAACTCTACTCACTTCAATATACCAAATTATTCTATGTACTTAGATTACCTTATATAGTCAAATAGTCAATACTCTCTTGCTTAATTTTTATACCATATACTGCTTTATAACCAAAAAATATCGTAATTTTTTCTATTATAAGAGAAATCATATGCTGAATTTCCAATGCTTTGCTGCCATTTGTTACTACCAGATGCAACACACCCGAATTTATATTCTGTGCATATGAGATCTTTTTCGGTTTTGTACACTCTGCTATTTCTTTCCCTATTATATTTCGCCAGTTTAAAATAAGACGTATTTCATTTTTACTAATCTTATTTTTCATGCATTTTAATGCATAGTTTTCAATTATAGACTTTAATTTTTTTGGACCGCTACGTTTGAGCATTTTTCTGTTTTTTTAGTAAGTAGATAATATAAAAGTATACATATAATTTGAGATTTTGTCATTACTGCTACATGTTTGTGAGATACCGTGACGGTATGACCATAATCGTCACTCCGCAACGCATATTGCATAGTCGTCATTCCGCGGCGTGTTCGCGGAATCTAGCTCTGGTCACGCTACTTAGATGACAACCTTCTAACTGCTTTACAAAGGCTCTACCCTCTGGCCTCACACCGTAAAAGCAGTATTTTTATGCAAAACTTATCTCAACGTAGCACTTGTCAAGATCGTTCCATTCAAAAATTTTTGTTTTGCCTCATAATTAACCTTATAGCTGTTTTAATTGTAATTGGTTAAATTATTATTAACTTGCCAGGCTAGATCCAAAAAATAGCATAATCAATATGCAAATTGCAATAGAAATCACGTTTGCGTATGGTTTATTGCTATGCAGTTAATCTTTCCTCAATCCAAGCTGCTTGAATAGCTTCGAGTATTTTTTCGTTACAGCGTTTTTCATCATCATCAAATTCCTCTAAACTCAATACCTTTTTTTTAAGCTCAGTGAATCTAATACTAATTATATTCTCATCTGGAAATTTTTCTTCCAGAGCTTCTACAATATCTTCTATATCAAGCCATTTCATACTTTTTTGTATTTATCTGCTAAGTTAAATTGGTGCCCATGGGGAGACTTGAACTCCCAAGGTCGCAAAACCCACGGATTTTAAGTCCGCTGCGTCTACCGATTCCGCCACACGGGCTTTTTTTATCTATCTAGAGTAAAACTCTACTACTAAATTGACTTCCATGTCTGCTGAATAAGGAACCTCAGAATATTGAGGTGACCTCAAATACTTCACTGAATGCTCTTTACTATCTGCTTCTAAATAATCCGGAGCCTTGCGCTCTTGTTTTTGTTCAGCCTCTACTACTACAGGGATTTTTGCTGCCCTTTCTCTTATTTTTATTATATCACCTGGCTTCACTCGATAACTCGATATGTTAACCACCTTATCATTAACTGTAACGTGCTTGTGAGATATGAGCTGCTTTGCTGAGTAAATTGTTGGAACAAGACCAGAGTGGTATAAAACAGAACTTAATCTCGATTCTAAGATACCGATAAAATTATCAGCCGTATAACCCTTTCTGTTATAAGCATCTAAAAATGTACGTCTGAGCTGCTTACTTGAAATCGCATAGTAAAACTTAAATTTCTTATGCGCAGCAAACTGCTTACCAAAGTCGGATAACTTCTTGAATCCAAGAATACCATGTTGACCTGGAGGGTATTTCCTTTTGTTTACTGGGTCTTTAGCTCTACCCCATAAATTTACACCAAGTCTACGGCTAATCCTATACTTTCTAGTGATAACAGTTGTCATATAAAAACTCTCACGATTTAACTTTAGATTATTAAGGATTTTAGCACTCAGTGTCAACTTGTTTTTGCTGATATAATCTTTTATACTTCATTTTTAAGTTTTTCTATTAACACATGAATCATTCACATTTAAAATCTATGGCAAACGCCATCCGTTTTTTATCAATTGATGCAGTACAAAAAGCAAACTCTGGACACCCAGGTATGCCACTTGGCATGGCAGATGTTGCAACTGTTTTGTTTGCTAAATATCTGAATCATAATCCTGATGATTCTAAATGGTTCAATAGAGATCGCGTTGTTTTATCAAACGGTCATGGGTCAATGTTACTATACTCAATATTATATTTGACAGGTTATATTAGCGTAGATGAGCTAAAAAACTTCAGACAAATGGGATCCAAGACCCCAGGTCATCCAGAGTTCGGCTTGACTTCCGGGGTAGAGGCAACAACAGGCCCGCTCGGTCAGGGGTTTGCCGCTGCTGTTGGCATGGCACTTGCTGAATCGATACTTGAAAAGCAGTTTAGAATCAATCACTACACTTATGTGATGCTAGGGGATGGCTGTCTTATGGAAGGAATAAGCCATGAAGCAGCATCACTTGCTGGGCATCTTAAATTGAATAAGCTTATAGCTCTTTTTGATGATAATGATATTTCTATAGATGGCGCTACTTGCCTTTCCTGTTCTGACGATGTAGAGAAACGCTTCTTAGCGTATGGATGGAATGTTGACAAAATTGATGGCCATGATTTTGATGCCATATCCCTTGCAATAGAGCAAGCAAAAAAGTCTGATAAACCTACAATGATCTGCTGCAAAACTATTATCGGAAAATTTTCAAGCCGTGCTGGCACATCCTCTGCTCACAGTGGTGCTTTTTCGGAGGAAGACATAAAACAGATGAGAGAGAAATTAAACTGGAATTATGAACCATTCCATGTACCAGAAGATGTGAAAAATGCCTGGAAGAAAACTGTTGAGAGAGCAAAACAAAACTACACGATGTCATTCCAGCGCGTGACGCTGGAATCCAGGAAAGAAGAAAAAGAATGGATCCCAGTGTCAAGCACTGGGATGACAAGAGAGAGTACTGGGATGACAGAAGAGAATGCTGGGATGACAGGGTATCATGCAGAACTTCAAAGACGGTTAGATAAACATCTACCAGATAATATCGCTGGTGTTTTAGCTGACCTGAAGAAACAAATATGTGAGCTAATGCCAAACGAAGCTACTCGATCTTCTTTCGGCAGAGTAATGGAACTTTTAACTGAGTCTATGCCGGAATTAATCGGCGGTTCTGCTGATCTTACCGGGTCAAATTGCACTAAATATGAGCACATGCAGGTAATAAATAGCAATAATTATAGTGGCTCTTATGTCCACTATGGAGTGAGAGAGCACGCTATGGCAGCATGTATGAATGGTATGGCACTTCACGGCGCGATTCTTCCTTATGGCGGCACTTTTTTGGTATTTTCCGACTATTGTCGTCCTGCTATACGTCTTTCAGCTCTGATGAAGCAGCAGGTTATGTATGTCATGACTCACGACTCAATTGGAGTGGGAGAAGATGGCCCGACTCATCAGCCAATAGAGCATTTAGCCTCTTTGCGTGCTATACCAAATCTATATGTTTTTAGGCCAGCCGATGCAGTTGAAACTCTGGAGTGTGTTAGCATTGCACTCGAAAAGAAAGAATCTCCAGCACTGTTTGCGCTCTCAAGGCAAAACGTAAGTTACATGCGCAAGTTCTACTCTGATATCGATCAATCTGCTAATTTATCGAAGTTTGGTGCATATATTTTGTGTGAATGTTCAAAAGAATTAAAAGTGACGATATTTGCTACGGGGTCCGAGGTTGAAATTGCAGTTGAAGCAAGGGGGAAATTGCAGGAAAAGGGTATAGGTACAAGGATTGTTTCTATGCCATGCTGGAGGCTTTTTGACGAGCAAAGCGATGAATATAAAGCGGCAATATTAAATAATGACAGCATTAAAGTTGCAATTGAAGCCGGAAGTGAAATGGGTTGGCATAAATATATAGGTTCAAACGGTATATTTATTGGCATGAAAAGCTTCGGAGAATCAGCACCTTATAAAACACTCTATGAGCATTTTAATATCAGCGCAGATCATGTGGTAAAATGTGTGTGTGAGAAACTGGTTTACATTCAGTAGACTTCTTGCATAACCATATGAAAGCCCACTCTTCTTTGTCATCCCAGTACGTGACGTTATTTCCATCCAAGATGATGTCATTCCAGCACTTGACACTGGCATCTAGTTTTCTTTACAAATTCACCAAAAGTGCTTCATTCTATAACGCAAAACCCATACTCACCAAACCCAATGCATTACTTGCAATTAAGTTTCCTGGATCCCAGTGTCAAGCACTGGGATGACACCTTTTCCGGTAGAAGATCACTATCAAATCACATTGCTCTGGTCATTATGATCACCATTATTTTGTTCAACTGATTGATCGACCCCAGGTGAAGAAGAATCATCATAAGGTTGTGTGTCAGACTTTTCTTCGTCAGACCCAAACAACCATGAAAAAAAACCACCAAAAAATGATGCAATTAATGAAAAAGGCTTCATAAGTATACTAAACAAACTACCAAAAAAAGAGCTCGGCTGTTCTTCTGTTTGTGCAGGTTCTGTGGAAGCAACAGGACCTACATCGTTGTCTTGTACATCAGTTCCTTGTTCTGCACTGGTGGTGCTGGTTTTTTCCCCTTCTTTGCTATTATCTGATTGTAGTTCAGTATCATCACCTACTCGTTTTTCTTCCTCTTGACCCCCTTCACTATCTGTCGATGATCCACCCGCTGAACCATCATCAGATTTTTCTGCGGGTTGCAATAGAGTTTTTATTCCTTCATCAGTGGCTAATTTGAAAGGAGTGTTTCCATGTTTATCTTCTATATTAACATCGATTCCATCTTTTCCCAATAGGGCTTCTACTGCCTCTTTATGGCCCTTTACAACGGCCCAATGTAAAGGAGTCTGTTCTGCAAGTTTATCTTTTATATTAACATCGATTCCTTCTGCTCCCAGTAGAGCGTTCAATACATTTATATCTATGTTGTCCTTTTTAGCAGCCAAATGCAAAGGAGTCCTGTCATCTTTATCTTGTGCATTAACATTGATTTCTTTTGCTCCCAGTAGAGCGTTCAATACATTTATATCTATGTTGTCCTTTTTAGCAGCCAAATGCAAAGGAGTCCTGTCATCTTTATCTTGTGCATTAACATTGATTTCTTTTGCTCCCAGTAGAGCGTTCAATACATTTATATCTATGTTGTCCTTTTTAAGAACAGAATGTAAAGGAGTATCTTTATTCTTATCTGCTAAATTAACATCAATTCCCTCTTTTCTAAGTAGAGCGTTCAATACATTTATATCTATGTTGCCCTTTTTAAGAACAGAATGTAAAGGAGTATCTTTATTCTTATCTGCTAAATTAACATCGATTCCATCTTTTCCCAATAGGGCTTCTACTACCTCTTCATGGCTATTTTTAGCAGCACAATGTAGAGGAGTCTTTCCATCTTGATCTGTTGCATTAACACTTGCTCCTTGATTTATTAGATCGTTTACTGTATCGATATCACCTCTTCTCCAGCAGCCTTAAGTAATTCATCTGTGTTTTGTAATAGAGTTCGTATGTCTTGAGTAGTGGCTAAATCTAAAGGAGTGTCTCCATTTTCATCTTCTGCATCAACATTTGCCCCTTTGTCCAATAGAGCTTCTACTACCTCTTTATGGCCCTTTTCAGCAGCCCAATGTAGAGGAGTCTCTTTCTGCTGATTTGTTGCATTAACATCGATTCCTTTTACTTGCAGTAGGGCGTCTACTACATCTTTATGGCCCTTTTCAGCAGCCAAATGTAAAGGAGCCCTATCTCCATCTTGTGCATTAACATCGATTTCTTTTGCTCCCAGTAGAGCGTTCAATACATTTATGTCTATATTGCCCTTTTTAAGGACCAAATGTAAAGGAGTTTCGCCATATTCATCTTGTGCATTAACGTTGATTCCTTCTGCTCCCAGTAGAGCGTTCAATACATTTATATCTATGTTGTCCTTTTTAAGAACAGAATGTAAAGGAGTATCTTTCTTGTTATTTGGTAAATTAACATTGATTCCATCTTTTCCCAATAGGGCTTCTACTACCTCTTTATGGTTCTTTACAGCAGCTAAATGTAAAGGAGTTTCTTGCAACCAATCTGTTGCATTAACATTGATCCCATTTACTTTCAGTAGGGCTTCTACTACCTCTTTATGGCTCTCTACAGCAGCCCAATGTAAAGGAGTCTTTTGCGACCAATCTGTTGCATTAACATTGATTCCATTTACTTTCAGTAGGGCGTCTACTACCTCTTTATGGCCCTTTTCAGCAGCCCAATGTAGAGGAGTCTTGTTATCTTGATCTTTTACATTAACCTTTGCTCCTTCACTTATTAGACTGTTTACTTCCTGAATATTACCGCTTTTAGCAACCTCAAGTAATTTAGCTGTGCTTTGTAATAGAGTTTTTATTTCTTCGTCAGTAGTTAAAACTAAGGGAGTGTTTCCCTCTTCATCTTCTGCATTAACATTTGCCCCTTTGTCCAATAGAGCTTCTACTACCTCTTTATGGCCCCATACAGCAGCAATATGTAAAGGAGTCTCTCTCCTTTATCATTTTCTACCTTAACATCTGCTCCTTCACTTATTAGACGGTTTACTGCATCAATATCACCTCTTTCAACAGCCTTAAAAAAATTATCTCTACTTTGTGAACTACTCATCCTACACCTCTTTGTAAAACTATATTGTTATGATAAAGTCGTTAATAATCTATGAGCTCTCACCCCCTGTAAAATTATATTATCATGATAAAGTCATTAATAACCCATGAGCTCTGGATCACGCAAATAATGGTTATTCCCTGTGTTTTTCAGTACATTTGAGCTGGCTGTACATAAGAATCGCAATTGTAGAGCATGCTATTGTTAATAGTAAATTTGGTAAAATACCATAGCGAAAAAATTTTCCTACTATATATATTCCAATAGCCCCAAACATCATATTGCAGAATGAGAGGACTGCACTACCAAGCCCTATACCTTTGATCGTTTCTAAAGCAGAAGTTACGTTATTGCTTATTATTAATGCAAGTCCGATATTGGCTGGAATCCAAGCAGTTTGAAGAATGAATATATTCAACTTGTCCGCGAAATAAAAATATACCAATAAACTATCGGATATTATCGGTAACACCAAACCTATTATTAGCATTTTGCTAACCCCTACTTTTGGTACATACCTTCTATTAATTAAAGTTCCAATTATGTAGAATATGACTATGATCGATATGAGGTAGCCAAAATACTGTACTTCAATGCCCATCGATTCAAATATGAACGGGTAGTTAGCAATGTATGCCCAAAGCCACATGAAAGTTAATCCATGAATGGCTGAAAACCCAAGGAAACGATAATTTCTAAATATTGATATATATTGCTTGAAGATATTAGTAGTTATGTTAGTTATACTGGTTTCATTTTTATTTACAGTGAGTGTTTCTTGTAACTTAAAGTAGATAAAAATAAGTATAGCAATTGCCGCGAGTGACATAATAAAAAACAAAAATTTCCAATGATACCCATGTGAAATTATATAACTGCCCACCACTGGAGCTATTCCAGGTGAGAGTGCCACAACCATATTTAATTTTGAAATTACTCTCGAGTATTCACTACCCGAGTACATATCCCTTATTGCTGCATACCCAACAACACCTGCAACACCAGCTCCTGCCCCTTGTATGAAGCGAATTAGTATCAAGAGCATAATACTGTCGGCTATATAACACATGACACTTGCCAAAGTAAAAATTGTCATACCAATCAGCATCATTGGACGCCTACCATAATGGTCCGATAATGGACCATAAATTAAGCCAGATACCGCAAATCCAACTAGATTTAAGCTAATTGTAAGCTGCACTACACTGCCTTCTACTTTAAAATAATTGGCAATGCTTGGTAGTGCAACTGAGTATAGGTCAGTTGCCATATCGACAATTGCTACAGACAATATCATAATAAGAGAGATGATATTTTGCGAAAGAGCTGTTTTCACTTAATGATTTACTGGATTAAATATACTTAATTATAATGTATTTTTTTCATTAGTATATTAAATTAACTACTGAAATTAAGAGTAGCTATTCAAGAAAAAGCCTGTGAAGGCTCTATCCAGTAGGGCAGTGCCATGACTACTTGGATCTAGTTTCCATTATACAATTTCATCAAAGCAGTTTACTTACTTGCAATTAAGTTTCTGGATCCAAGTAGTCATGGCACTGGGATGACAGGAGAAGGAGGCTACTTAGATGACACCCTCCTAGTGGATTCAAATCACAATGTTCGTACAGTTATGTGCTTTGACACTGAAATCTTAAGCTAAAATCATGAAAAGCACGAATTTCAATATCTTACCTTTGATTATTCACTTTAAGCTTTAAGTCTTCAACAGAAGATGCATTTGCCTCACTTACTACCTTTAGTGGTTCACCAAGGCTATGTTCCACTTTTGTCTCAAATTTAAAGCCCAATTTTTCGCAAAGCTTCTGAAAATATTCAACAATAACATCAAACAAATTCTTACCACTTACTTTGTAGTTTTTTAGCTCTTTAGGAATGGTAAGAAGTACTTTACCATCTTCATATGTTACATTTTTATCTTCACATTTCAGTTTAAACTCCGCTGAACTGCAAAAACCTGGTGTTTCGATATATGTACAATCATCATAGTTAAGCATTTTTGTATATTTCATGCTAAAACTAAGCTTTATACAATTGGGTTCACGACAATCCATAATATACTCTCTTGTCATACAGTTGCTTTGCGTTGACAAATGAAAAGATCCAAGAGCTTGACTCATATCATTAGGAAGAAAATGAGTATATCCGCCCTGATAATAGTTATTTATTAACTCCTCAATAATAGAGTTATTGGGAATTGTTGCACCAACGTGTTTAAACATTTCTGTAAAAATTTGTCTGAGAAATGGACGATAATTCCCTTTTCCGTTTTCATCCCGTAGAATTAGATTTTTATGTTTTGAATACAGATTGTTAATAAATTCGTTAGTTATTTTTTGTCCGTTAATAGCAAGGCCGTGTGTTCTATTAAGATCCTTATATGTTCCCTCACCAGAAATTACTTCGTCCCAAGTGTTAGCTTTGAAATCAGCATATTTGAGCTTCTTCACTTCAGCTTTCAACGCATTGACCATTTCCTTTGACATGTTATATCTCTACCATTAATACCTGTATATTAATTCTAGCACTTACTTTATTAAATTTCAATTACTAAATGAATTTATCACTTTCACTTCCGTATTTTCCAGCGAGTCACCGTAAGTCACTGCTTTTAGGTAAAACTTTTTTCCCCTTTGCACTTCGAAAGATATTACTGAATCATCAAGCAGAGTAAATTTTTCACCTGCGGTGTGCTGATACTCTTTGGTGCCCTCTTGCCCTCTAATTAGGTTGCTAAGCTTATATTTATTTTTATCTATAAGTTCGGCACTCTGAAATTTTACTATCTCTTTTCCAACCAGTGCTAAATTGCTTACATTTATAGTACTAACATTAGTGCTTGTAAAACCCTCTTCTGTCATCCCAGTGCCCAGACACTGGGATCCAGGAGAAATATGGTCAAGCGCTGGAATGACACCATCACTTAAATAATGGTTATATGAAGAACTCAATACACCAAAACGTAACACTACTATAAGCCCCTCGTCGGTAGATTCCATTACATATCCGTAAGTAGACTGCTTGTTTGTGTTTGCGATAGGCTTATAATCCTTATCGTTGTACGAAATAAAGAGTGTTGCTCCTTTCCAATTCTTTTCCTCACTAATTAAAGTAAAGCTTGCACTATTACCTTTAATATCCAGTAAATCTATCATTTCTACGATGGTTTTGCTGATATGAGAAGGAGGGTATTCCTTCAGCATAAGTGACCTTGTTGAAGGAAAAGAAAGCTTATATATAGAGTGATCATAACCAACGCCAATTACTTGAATGGACATGCTTTCAAATTTCGTTTTTATAATTCTCACCGTATGTTTTTTCTCACTTTCTAAAATCGTTATTACATCACTTGGCACAAGCCACGCATATTTTATCGGTAGCTTGAAATTGTATATATTTCTCTCTTGCCACGAAGAATAAAGTAAAACCTCAGCGATATTTTGCGCCTCTCCCTCCTCCATAATGAGCGGTATTTCAACTGTTATAGCAGCGCCTTGCTTTGGCAACTCAGCATATTTAACATCAATTGGATAGCCAAAATTGCGATTAAAATAAACGACGTTAACTTTATTGTTTAAATCTAATTGACTGATATTAGCAAGTTTTAAATTGTTACTGAAAACCGTTTCACCAATTGGTATTTCAGTCGTAACTCCCCTGCCCTTTTGGACAAATTTCAGTTTAGAGTCCTGTTCAACCACATCAAAAAAATAGCAACTTTGCAGCATTTTAATAATTGAACGTACCGATTGCTGGTCATTTATTACATATCCAGACAATAATCCTTTAACATCACTCGTATCGAACTGATCGCTTTTTAAACCTGCTTTTTGTAATAGATCCGATAAAACATCGGAAATATTAAGCTGTGAAAGCTTTCCCTGAATCCAATGTCCTGTCTGCCAATTATGGCAGTCAGTCCACATATCACACAAATTGGGGAAATAAGGAAATGGCCTTGCATCCCATGCCCAGAGAAACATTTTTTCTACCATTTCCGAGCTTTGCCACTTCTTTAGCGTTCCTTCAATTGCAATTTTTTGCGAAAGAAAGCTCACCTCTCCGTTTGAATATCGTGGATATTTGCTCTCTATGCTGCCTTTATCAACAAACACATTTGGCTCATTAGTGCAGCCGTTCATACTGGGAAATCCATACTCAGTAAACCATATTTTTTTCATTTTTGGTTGCCATTTCGTTTTACTACCACTGGGGTTTATGTGAGTTTCACTCCACCATTTCTCTATATTTTTCCACGCATACCTGCTGTCGTTATACTTTACTTTTTCAGGTTCACTCTTTGAGTAATCATAGAAATAATCATACCCCACTCCACTGCTCCAACCACCCATTACATCTTCCGCGGAATAACCAAAAGGAGGCTCTGGACCATCAGTCAGTGGAAAATAAGCATCTATGCCAATAACGTCGATGTACTCTGAAGACCAAAGCTCATCCATATTATACCAACCATCATATGAATGGTATTCACTCCAATCAGCAGCGTAAGTTACCGTTACTTCTTTTCCAAGCTGAAGTTTTATTCGCTTTGCAAGCTTAACTAGCTCTATAACGGCAGGGTAATTCCCTTGTTCATCCCTGATTTTGGTAAGTTGCGCAAATTCAGATCCGATGATAAACCCTTCCACTTTAGTTTGTTTGGCAATGCTTGCATAATGCTCTATAAATTTGTTATATTGATTCTCAAAAAAATCACTTATATCCCCAGGGGTCCCGCTCAATTTTCCTCGCCACTCTTTGTTCTTTGTGTCAAGTAAGGGCATTGGATAGAGCATCACCTTGTAGCCTCTGCTGTGTAGCTCTTCTATATATCTTATCAACGCTGCATCACTAACTGTGCCACCATACCTTGGGTTTCCACTCGCATCTTTTGAAATTAGCTGAGCATTATCTCTGGTTACACCCCCTACTTGCCAATCATCAGGTAATATTGCGGAATCATCTTGAAATTCAACTGCAGGATATATTTTACAATCTTTAATGTTCAGATCATTCACAAACCAATTGACTACCACCGACACCAACTCAACATTTGGCAAATCTTCTTTTAATTGATCCAAAGAAAGCATTGCATCGCTCTTTTTAGTGTGGTTGTTGTGATTTACCCTTTGCGCCAGCCCATATGGGATATATTGGTTGCTGCTTATTTTCTCTTGCGCGATTTTCTTCTGTATTTTTGTATCATATACAAACTCACCTGAACCTGGTATGATATTGATATTCGGAATATTTTCCGCTATTGAAAACCCAACGGGCTTTAATGCAGTTCGCACTTCAAATGTAAATATCGGGACGCGATTGTTATAGTCTGCTAAAGGAAAATTCTTGATGACTATGTAAGATATTCCCCTATAAGCCGGCACATTCCCCTCTCCTTCAATTGATGACATAAATGGATCAGGATTTTGGTCTTCTCTGCCGCTGTAAAAAGTATAATCTATTTCATCAAAGCTAAGTGATGTTGTATCTGCCCAGATTCTGTTTAATTTTTCTACTTTCCCCTTGCAGATCGCAATTGCAAGCGTTGCGTAGTAATTATATGTAACGTTCATACCTCTTCCAATTTTGCTTTTGGTGGTTATCGCCTCTTCTTTTATTGGCTGTGACCAAATAATGTTCCCTGCAACACGAGCAGTGCCATAGATAATTGGAATCGTTCTGCCGTAGGTTGAGGTTTGAACTTGCAGATTTTTTAGTCTCGCACCATGCGTTACTTTTTGCTCGGCATCAAGGCCGAACATTGCCCCATCTAGCTGTGCACCAAGAAGAGCACCGAGTTCTGAGCCGATAATCCGGCCAATTGGACCAAAAATGCTGCCTGCTTGACCAAAAATTGATGATAAAATTATTGTAGACATGGTAATCCTCCTTTTGATAGATTTTTTTGAAATTGTTGAGAGAAGATCCAAGTGTCACGCTACTTGGATGACAAGAAAGTGGTACTGGGATGACAGATACTATGATAAGAAATTCAGCAGCTTACAATGGATAGTTGAAGTTTTTAATTAAGAAAAGCACACAAGTAAATCGTGTAGCTATAGTTATTGTAAGCAACAATGAAAAAGTGCGGAAGTGAAAAATTTATGTTGATTTTATATTAATTTTTAGTACAATTTAGCATTATAATCTGGGGGTGCAAATGAAATTTGAAATGTCGGAAGAAAATAGTAAAAGAGTCTTGTCTGGTACAAAATGGATTACTAATGTTGGTCAAAACTATCTTACATCACTGAATAATAGCACTAAAACAACTAGTTCTGGAAAAAAATTAATCAATGCTTTTTTACTTGTTCCAATCATCGTGCCTACTGCTATAACAGCATTATCTCTTAGCTTAACTATGCTTTTTTTGAATGCTGTTAATGTTCAAAAAGATGATTCTAAATTATCTAAAGTAATAAAGTTTATAGTTAGCTCTCTAATCTATATAGCTGCTACCGTGGTTTTAATTCCGTGCATTGTATTAAATCTAATAATTTCACTGATACCTGGTCTTATTTTTTATTACATTAATAAAGACATGTTTAGTCAAAAAGACATAGAAAACAGTCAAGGTCAACCAGTAAATAAAGTTGAGATAAGTAATGATAAAGAATACAATGAGCGTGTTGAAAAAGAAGCTAGCATATCAGGAACTGACCAACATCAAAATAATGAAGAGCACGAGCAAAATGAACTAAGGAGTAATAGTCAAAGTAATTCAGAACAACACCATTCAGCATATAATCAAGCATTAGTAAGTAATGGTCAACTACATAATCAACCGACTGTAGAAGTAATATCTCGAGAAGTGGGTAATACGCGATTTGTAGACCAGACTGTTATAGCAAAGGATATAAATAATGATGGTATACGAGATGGTGGAATGATGATGCGAACAGTTGGAAATGATCGTAACTTCACTGCTTGTGGTGTTGTTACCGGAAATGCTACTAATAAACAAGAAGGTTTCGCTACTGCTATGGGGTTTTCATGTAACATTGTTGAAAATGGAATAGATTTCCAACTTGGCTGCAGTATGCGCACTGGAACTGACAAAAAGCAAGCAATTAAACATCTTAAGCAAAGTGAATCAGCGCGAACTTTGCTATCTGGTGATAGTGGAATATTGTCTATAGAGCAGTTTGGTAGCTCACAACGAAAGCAGTAATTATTTCACCAGCGGCAAAGTAATACCATGCTGATTCATATATTTTCCTTTCATATCATCATATGATTTCTCGCATTCACTTTCGCCGCTTAAAAATACGAATTGGCATGCGCCTTCATTAGCGTAAATTTTCGCAGGAAGTGGAGTGGTGTTTGAGAATTCGAGTGTGACATGACCTTCCCATCCAGGTTCTAAGGGAGTAACGTTTACTATAATTCCACATCTTGCGTAAGTTGATTTACCAACACAAATGACCAGTACATTCCTTGGTATACGAAAATATTCCACTGTACTTGCAAGCACAAAGCTATTTGGTGGAATTATACATACGTCTGTTTCCTTATCTATGAAACTATTCTCAGAAAAATTTTTAGGGTCCACGATGGCTGAATTAACGTTAGTAAAAATTTTAAATTTATTATCCACTCTTGCATCGTAACCATAAGATGATAGTCCGAAAGATATAACACCTTTGCTGCTTTTGTGGTTCACAAAAGGTTCTATCATTCCAAAATTTTCAGCTTTTTCTCTTATCCATTTATCTGGCATAACTGCCATAATTGCCCCTTAAAGTTGTGTAATACTTACAATAATATAAAATAAAATTTAAATGTAAACTGTAGCTTTTGTCATGCAATTAAAGCTTTTCAGTTTGATTTTTTATTACAATAATTAGATTTATGTTCTTAACTAAAAATAATGCTTAGAAACTTTCTCCTGATTTTTGTATTCGTATTATTCACGCCGCTATCAAATGCTGATGCCAGGAAATACATCAGAATTGTTGGATCTTCAACTGTTTTTCCTTTTATCTCGTTTATAGCCGAAGAGTTCAACCGTGTATTCTCCTTTAAGACTCCAGTTGTGGAATCGATAGGAAGTGGATCAGGATTCAAAATGTTTTGCTCAGGAATAGGGGAAGACACTCCAGACATCACCACTTCATCTCGCCCTATGAAGGAAGTAGAAAGAGAACTATGTAAAAGGAATAAAATTAATGAAGTGATAGAAATCATCATTGGCTATGATGGAGTTGTCATTGCAAATTCAAATCAAAGCCATAGATTTGATTTCACAAAGAAGGACTTATTTGAAACTTTATCTGCATATTCTCAAGAAAATGATAAATTAGTAAAAAATAATAAGAAGTTTTGGTCTAATGTCAATCAAGCCTTACCAAAAACAGAAATTGAAATTTATGGTCCACATCAAAATACAGGTACATACGAAACTTTGGTTAATTCTATTATGCTTGATCAATATTCATGCATGAACTCGAGAATTTTCAAAGAGAATTATAAAGATCAGGAAGAAAGAAAGAAAGCATGTGGTAATATAAGGGATGACGGAAGGTATATAGAAGTTGGAATTAATGAAAATATAATAATACAAAAATTGAAAAGTAACAAGAACGCCTTAGGGATATTTAGTTTCAGCTTTTTAATGAGGAATCAAGATAAAATACAAGGGAGCACAATTGCAGGAATTGAGCCAACTTACGAAAATATATCATCGGGAAAATATATATTAGCAAGACCTCTATACCTTTACATAAAGAGGGAACACTTGGATACTGTTGATGGATTAAGAGAATTCGTAAAAGAAATTATAGATTCGATCGGCATTGAAGATGGGTACCTATCTAGGCTTGGTCTAATTCCACTTTCAAGTGAAGATATAAAGAAAGCTTCAGCAAAGGTTTATGATATAACGTGACGGCAACGTTTCTTTTATATTCTTTGTTCTAGCGTAGTCAGACCCAGCGCGGCGCGCTGGGATGACAATGGATTACTGATTAGGCAGTTCTGCGTTGTTGCAACACCCAGAAACAACCGGGTTCAAACTTTTCGTATTTGGACTTTCTGATTTCTCACAAACTCCTCCAATATAAGCTAGTACAGCCAATGCTGAAACTGCTGAAACTTCTAAAACTAATGCAACTACAGGATATGCCAGCACATAGGCTGCAATAGCACCAACTACGCATAGTCCAACAACGCCTAGAGCGATCTTCCCTTTGTATTCATTAAGCTTTATTTCTCTGTCCTTTTTATAACCCTTAACTTCTTGAATAAAGTCTTCAAGCCATCCCTCACCAGCTATATTAGCATACTCTTTTTGTTGCTTTTCAAGAGAACCTATTATATAGTTATCTTCTGTATTTTGACCTTCTCTATTAACCATGTGGTCTTCAAGCCAGAAGTTACGAACATCAGGGGAAGCTTTATCCCAAAGAAGTTTAGTGATCTCTTTTATCTTTTCAAATTCTTCTTTGCCAAGATTTCTTTCATAGTCAACCATCAGAGGATAAATTAACAAGCAATCAATATCAGTAGCATCACTCCAATATACATTTCGCGTCAAAACACTTTCTACATCTTCACCGCAATTCTCTAGTGCTGTTTTAACTTGATCAACATTAAGACTTCTTATTGCACGCCTTAGTGCCATATCAAGATCCATTACCCTCTTGTGCTCTTCTATTTCTTGAATAACTGTTTTAAGAGCAGGTATGTTATAAAGGCCAAATCCTCGAAAACTCTCTATTGCACGACAACACACAAAATCACGAGTTTTCTGATTAGCAACTTTCCAAATTTGTTTAATGATCTCTACGTTTTCTCCAATTTCTCCTTGAACTTTAACTCCAGCGTCAAGACCAATAATAGCAAAATCTAAAAAATTATCTTTGTAACCAGCCCCAATCCCCTCGTGGTTCAAAACTGCTTGTATATTATCACATTCATTATTGTCGAATATGCCCTGGACCTTTTGAGGGTAGTTATTGCTAATTGCTATAATTAATGAAGCTCGAATTTTTTTTTGTATATCAGTTAATTCAACCATATCTTACCTCTAATAAAAATTTAATTATCACACATATTTACAAGTAAATCAAGTATATTGTTAATAACTGTTAATAAAGGCCAACAAAATGCTTGACGTTAGAGTAGCTTTTATGGCTTTGTATAGCGAGGAAGTAATTCTATGAAAAATCATCAACGTTTACAAAATTTGCGTTCAATTGTATTTATTGTGGGAATATTCCTATTGCTGTTTAGCTTAGCAATGCTTATTCCTGCTATTACTAATAAATGTCTCAGCTACAAATGGAAAAATTTCCTCGCTGGATTCATAATTACCTGCACATCTGGCGCAATTTTTATTTTACTCGGTAAATTAAGTAGATTGCATGGAATGCCAGCAATTTTTGCGATTACTAGTTGCACCTGGATTGCCTTGTCTCTGTTTGCAGCTATTCCTTTCTATTTTGATAATCTGAGCTATGTTGATGCATTGTTTGAAACGATATCTGGCATCACAACCACAGGAGCAACTATATTTAATGATATTGAAAAACAATCTCCAGGAATACTGCTATGGAGAGCAATGCTACATGGCATGGGGGGTTTTGGTGTAATCACTTTAGGAATTGCAGTTTTTCCTATGTTTAAGGTTCTCAGCCTAAATAATTTACTTTATTCTGAGTATTCAGATGCTACCAAAAGGAAGTTGCCGAATACGCGAAGCGTAGTGATTCATGTTACGGCAATATATTATGGCTTAATTTTGTTATGTATATTTTCCTATTATCTAGCTGGTATGCCACTGTTTGATGCAATATGCCACGGAATGTCCTCTGTATCAACTGGTGGATTTGCTAACTATAATGATTCTATAGGGCACTATAATAACCCTATGTTAGAAGTCATAACGATCATTTTTATGATTTTGGGTTCTCTGCCTTTTCTTAGCTATTTAAAAATTATAAGACGGTTAGACATTTGCTATGATGAACAGGTCTCTTACTTTGTTAAGATAGCTACTATCTCATCTTTATTTGCTTGTTTTTGGTTGTATAAAAATGTTGATTTAGGAGTGTCATTATCATTTAGATGCAGCACATTTACCATCACTTCCTTGATTACGTCAACTGGTTATGCAATCTGTAATCATATAGATTGGAGTTTCATTTCAGTCTTAGCTTTTTTTCTCACCTTTGTTGGTGGATGTAGTGGTTCTTCAAGTGGTGGTGTCAAAATCTTCCGCTTGATTGTTCTTTTAAGGTCTATAAGAAATTACTTTTACCTTTTATTAAACCCTGATGCAGACAATGGAGTAAAATTCAATGGAAAAACCCTGGAGAATGATGAAATTCACTCTGTCTTTATATTTTTTGCAATTTTCATGTTAACGTTTACCATTTCATCAATAGTGATGTCTTACTTAAGCAATGCAGACTTTATAACTAGCGTCAGTTCAGTCTCTGCAACGCTTACAAACTCTGGTCCAGGGTTCAGCAACTTAATAGGTCCTTCAGGTAACTATTCTTCTTTCAGTAATGAAGTAAAATTATTTCTATCGTTTTTAATGCTGCTTGGCAGACTTGAAATATTGCCAATCTATTTTTGTATAGGTAATTTATTCTTATTTAATAGAGAGAAATAGTTGGTGAAACTTGATATTATAGCTAAACTGACTTACGACAATTTGAAAAACCGTCATTCCGCTACTCGTTAGCGATATCTATACCGCGAATAAATCCACAGATGTACGAACATTGTGATTTGGGCACACCAAGAAGAATGTCATCCAAGTAGCCCCTTTCTCGTCATCCCGCTACTTGTTAGCGGGATCTATGCTAAGAGATACCGCGAATGAATCGCGGCATGACGGTTCGCGGCGGTATAGCTATAGATAGTATTAGCTATTTAATAAAAAGATCGTAGCTAAACCAAGAAATATAAAAGCTGAGAGAATATCAGTTGTTGCCGATGTTAGGATTGAAGAAGAAACGGCAGGGTCAGACTTTAAGCGATGAAGCATTATAGGAATGAAAGTTCCGATGAACGTTGCAATAATTGACATCATAATCATGGAGACCACAAAAATCATCTCCACTTTGAAGTTGTGAAACCTTATTGCTAACACTACTAATGAAATAGTAGATAAGATCACCCCGTTTATAAGACCTATTAAAAATTCTTTCATCAGTATTCTTTTTGCATTTTGCTCAGTTAGATATTTTGTTGCGATTGCCCGGATGGTTAGCGTTACTGTTTGGGATCCTGCATTTCCGCTCATTGATGCAATTATCGGCATGATTATTGGCAGCACTATAAAACTTTTTATTACATCATCGAAAAAGCCAACTACTATGGAACACATTGTTGCAGCTAAGAGGTTAAACAGTAACCAAGGTAGCCTTTTAATTATAGTTTTATGTATAGGGGCATTTATATCGGCTTTAGAAGATACACCGCTTATTTTGAGTACATCCTCTTCTGTTTCTTGTTGAACAACTTTTATCACATCTTCAATTAAGATCACACCAATAATTTTACCATTCTTATTTACTACCGGAGCCGATAATAGAGAGTAATCTTTAAATATTCTTGCTACTTCCTCTTGGTCTATTCCAGTTTTAATGATTTTTATGTCATGATCCATTATCTCTTTTATTATTGTGTCTCCTGAGTGAGATATTACCTTATTTAAATTAACACTGCCTATAGGCTCTAATTTTGAGTTGATAATGAATATCTGGTGAAATTTTTCTGGTATTTTTTTATAGTTGCACACAAATTCTGTCAGTTGATTTATTGTCCAATAATATGGAGCTATAACCATATCTTTATGTATTAACCTTCCTGCACTTTCTTCTGGATATGATAGCAACTCCTCTACCGATTTCTGAGTTTTGCTGGGCAAATAGTAAAGTATATTTTCTACAGACTTTCTATCTAAATCTTTCACTATGGTTACTATATCTTCTACATCAAGGAGCATTAGTAACTTTGCTGTATTTTCTATTCCCAATGTTTCTATGATCTCTATTTGTAAATCTGGCACTACATGCACTAGGGCATCACTTAACAAATGTTGATCGAGGATATTAACTAATTTCTCCCTGTGATCACTGATCGAAGTAGATAAAAAATAAGCTAACTGAACACTGTCTATCGTTTTTACAATATTACGAACATTCTCTAGCTCCTCGTTATCAAGTGACTCTATTAAGTCATCAATAGCCTTTTTGTCTAAACCATAATGGGAACTTATTTCAATATTCATTACTTTACCTTGTTTTTTAATAAATATACGCGCTTGATTTCCTTAAACATTAAAGTATAATGAAATTATTTAAATTAACTATCATATGGTTAAATTTCTATTTTGTTTACTGTTATTGTTATTGATAGTAAATATATTAAAATCTAAAGTATAATGAAAACTTATCCAGAAATTCTTGAACACTTTCAAAGCTTAAATAAAAGTATTTCTCTTATCAGGAGGTGTCTTTGACATAGAAAAATTAAAGTTGCGTCTTGAAGAGCTTGACTCCCAAGCGTCGAATGATGACCTATGGCAAGATAACCAAAAAGCACAAGAAGTTTTAAAAGAACGTTCTAAAATTAAGAATGACGTAGAGTCGTTTTTAAAGCTGGAAAGCGATTACAACGATGCCATCAGCTTAATGAAGTCTGCTATTGATGAAAATGATGAAGAATTTTTCTCTGAAGTTGAAAATGAATTAGCTAAGCTAGAGAAATTAATCAAGTATAAAGAAACAGAGTCCTTATTTACTGGTGAAGCAGATAATAATAACTGCTTTTTAGAAATCCACTCAGGAGCTGGCGGAACCGAGAGCAATGATTGGGCTGAAATGCTGATGCGCATGTATATAAGGTGGGCAGAAATTTATCACAACTTTAAAGTTGAAGTTGTAGAAAAATTAGAAGGAGAGTCAGTTGGTATAAAGTCTGCAATGATAAAAATCGTTGGAGAAAAAGCTTATGGGTGGGCAAAAAGTGAAAGTGGAATTCACAGGCTGGTTAGAATATCGCCATTTGATGCAAATGGTAAACGTCATACCAGTTTTGCAAGTGTAGGAGTAACTCCAGTGATAGAAGATTCAATTGATATTGCTGTGGATGAAAAGGATCTAAAGATCGACACCTATCGTGCTTCCGGAGCAGGCGGTCAGCATGTGAACAAGACTGAAAGTGCGGTACGCATTACGCATATTCCAACTGGTGTTGTAGTTCAATGCCAAAATGGTCGTTCTCAACACAGAAATAAAGATGAGGCGTTAAAATTACTTAAAGGACGTTTATACCAAATTGAACTGGAAAAAAAAGAACAGAAAATGGCTGAAGAATATGGTAAAAAATGCGATATAGGCTGGGGCAATCAGATCAGATCGTACGTTATGCATCCATATCAAATGGTGAAGGATTTAAGAACCGGACATGAAGTGGGCAATATAAATTCTGTTTTTGATGGTAATATAGATTGTTTCATAGTTAGTGTGCTTACTAAGCAAAATTAGGTAGGGTTGACTTTCTTGCCATAATATATGATAATTAAAATATTGTTAAAGTAGGAGTAAAGTTATGGCGATTAAATATGATCAGTGGAAAAGTGACCTTACCCAGAAAAAGTGGAGAGAAAGTGTGGAATGTTTTTTACAAAAAGAATGATGCATCAAATTGTTCTGGAATGCAATAGTTAATAGTGACGTTGTTTGTTATAAAAAATTTCTATGTATTCAAATATTGCAGTTCTAGTTTGTTGAGCAGAGTGTTGTGAAGTATCAATAAGTATTTCTCTTTTCAATGAGCTAAAGAAGCTTTCTGCAACAGAATTGTTGTAACAACAGCCTTTATTACTCATCTATATTCTTTACAGCTAAGAGATATTGATACCCTTGCGCAGTATATTGTGAACCTTGGTCACTGTGCAGCAGTAGATTTTTAACAGGTTTACGCCTATTAATGGCCATTAATAAAGAGTTCATAACCAATTGTTTATTTATTGCACTACTCATTAACTACCATACGTGAGAATTATTGCTGCCAAATATAGCCATCCCTCCTTGGTTTTGATGTAAGTAATCCCATACTTTATTTGGTTGATCAACAATAAAGTTTTGATCTAGTATATTGGGAGCTACAGCTCTATTATCTGTTTGTTGTTTTTTAATTTTAAACTTTCTTCTCAGTATAGCCCTGATGTCATTTTTCTGCATAATACTTTGCACCGTTTTCAAATTGCAACTTTTACCCAAAGCCTTCAATTCAGCATGAATTTTAGGAGCTCCATATCTACATTTAGAAACTTGATATATTTTTTGAATAGCTTCGAGTAGCTCTTTATTTGCTGATTCTCTACTGCTTATTTTTCTTGTGGTCCACTTATAGTAGCCACTAGCAGAAAATCCTACATAATTCCTGTACTTTATAGCAGTTACTATATAAAAAAATATTTTACTCTTTTTGACTGGCCAGGGCTTTTTTTTAAATGTCTCTTTCCCTTGTTACTCTTGCTTTGTAAATCAAACCTCTCTTTGTCGTAAGGAGCCATGTTACCTCTACCTGGAAATGCATTTGCCGCTGACTTTTTTTCGTTATATTTCTTCATCCATTTTCCTAATACACTATCCCTTATTCCTAGATCTCTTGCTACTTTTGCAACTGGTTGACCTACCTTTCTTTGTTCATTTGCCAGCTTAACAGCTTCCAATTTGAATTCTGCCGTATATTCTCTTACCATTTCTAATCCTCCAAAATTTTATTTTACCCAAAAAAACTCTTTTCTTTCTCTCCACTTTTTCTGGGTAAGGTCAGAAATTTAATGATCCAGGATATACTCCTTTGTTAAGGGAGATTGAGCATTTTCGAATATTTCTTGAGTGCTTCCAGACTCAACAATTCTGCCATTATGAAAGAAAATTACACTATCAGATAACTTTTTAGCTTGCTTCATTGAATGAGTCACCATAATTATAGTAAATCTTAATTTTAGCTCTTGTATAAGATTTTCGATTGCATTGGTTGCCATTGGATCAAGAGCAGAGCACGGTTCATCCATTAATAAAATAGTTGGCTTCACTGCAATTGCGCGAGCGATGCATAGCCTCTGTTGTTGGCCACCGGATAAATTGAGTGCGCTATCTTGCAATCTGTCCTTCAATTCTTCCCATAAACCAACCTTGGTTAAACTATTTTCCACCATCTCATTCAATTTTTGCTTATCCTTCGCCATACCATGCAATTTTGGCCCACAAGCAACATTATCATATATTGATTTTGGAAAAGGATTTGGCTTTTGAAATACCATACCAACTTTTGCTCTAAGTAGTACAACATCCATATCGCGTGAATATATATCACCCAGCCCATCGATATCTAATTCACCAACAGTTTTGCAACCTGGTACATAGTCATTCATACGATTAAAACAACGCAAAAATGTTGATTTACCGCACCCGGATGGTCCGATAAAAGTAGTAACTTTTCTTTTATAAATATTCAAATTTATATCGAATAAAACTTGCTTAGAGCCGTACCAGAGATTTAAATCTTTAACAGAGGCACGTGTATTGCTCATATCACATCCTGCATTGAATAGAGCCCCGGAATTTCTCTTTTATTTTCGTATAGCCATACTGCTGCTTGAACAGCTCCTCTAGCAAATGTTGTGCGATCAATTGCTTTGTGGTTTAGTTCTATCCGTTCATCAGAATTAACAAACATCACGCTGTGATCTCCTATTACTCCACCTCCACGAGATACTGCAAAACCTATTCCCCCCTTTTTCCTTATGTTTGAACCACTATGTAAATATTGATTGGACTGAAAATCCACTTTTGAAGCGTTAGCAATTGTTTTGCCAAGTTCTATAGCTGTTCCAGATGGTGAATCCTTTTTTAAGTTATGATGCATTTCCCAAATCTCAACGTCATATTCATTACCTAAAAGCTCAGCAGCTTTTTTTACCAATTTCAGCAACACATTAACCCCAACACTCATATTTGCTGACCATAATATTGGAACTTCAGCAGCATATTCTTTCAAATCGACACCTTCTATTCCAGTTGTGCCACTAACCAGCGGTGTTTTAAATTTTACAGCTGCTTTAAGGCAGTCTAACATACATTCTTTAGTTGTAAAATCTATTACAACGTCAGATGACTCAAATATGCCACTAATAGAACTTGTAACTTTAATTCCTAGATTGGCTATAATTGGTCCAATATCTGAATCTATGTACTTACTACCTGAACGGGCAACAGCACCTGCTATTTCCACTTTGGTATTTGTAATTAATTCATTGAGTATTTTTTTGCCCATTCTGCCTAAGCAGCCTATTACTCCAACTCTGATTTTCATAAAGCTTTTTACGTTTATTAAGAATGTTAGGCCTTTTTTTAAGCTCTGTCACTTCTGATCTATATTCTATAGCTGTACGAACACTGCAATTTCAGATCCCAGTGCCTTGACCACAACTATTGCAATATGGTACATAGTGAACGATGTCATTCCAGTCTGGAATCTAGCCTTTCTGCAATCTCATCGAAAACGTTTTTCTATGCTAGTTTGCTTGCTTACAAGCAAACTTTTCTGGATCCCAGTGTCTGGGCACTGGGATGACACCCTGACAACCGTCATCCCGCTACTTGTTAGCGGGATCTATGCTAAAAGATACCGCGAATGAATCGCGGTATGACGTAGGACTACTGTCATTCCAGTGCTCCTTTTTTTGTCATCCCAGTGCGTGACACTGGGATCTAGCCTTTATTATTTGGTTGAAATTAAGTTTTCTGGATCCCAGTGTCAGCTACTTTCATGACATCATTATAAAGTAAAATGAGATCCCAGTGTCTGGGCACTGGGATGACAAGAATAGGGCACTGGGATCTAGTGGGCTCAAACTACAATGTTTGTACAGCTGTGATCTATATTCTATAGCTGAATAATTTAACAATTCAAAATGAATACATATCCTATTGAGCTCTATATTACATACCAGGTTGCTTTGCCTTTTCCATGCTGAGTGATGTGATTACTCTTTACGAGATTAGATACGTGCTTCTTTAAGGTATTGCAGTTTGCTTTAGTAATATTTTCCAAATCCTTAATTGTAAGACGTCCATGTTTGCTGAGTAGTGCTAATACTTTAGCAGAAAGTGGTGGTAAATAGAGATTTAACACTTTTTCATGTGACACCTTTTGTTCAAGATGAAATTTTTGCTTTTGTAGTGACCTTAAAAAGAATATAAGCCATGGATTAAAATCATAGCTGCTCGTCTTCAAGGATTGTTGAGTACGACGCAAAGCTAAGTAGTAACTCTCCTTATTACTTTCAATTATACTTTCAAGGGAACTGTAAGGTACATAGATATACCCTAACTTTAGTAACAAGAAAGTTGTGAGAATGCGTGATAATCTGCCATTTCCATCCTGGAAGGGATGAATAGCTAAAAAAGTAACTATAAAAATGCCAATAATTAATAGAGGGTGTAACGATTTCACCTCTAATTGCTGGCTAGTCCAATAAATAAGTTCTTGCATTTGTGTTGCTGTCTCAAATGGAGAGGCTGTTTCAAAAACTATGCCCAAGCTTTTTCCAGATTCATCAAACGCTTCAACATGATTGGGGAATTTTTTATATTCTCCCATGTGCCTTTGATCTTTATATGAAAATTGTAAAAGCCAGATGTGAAACTGTTTTATAGTGTTTTCTGTAAATGGCATCTTGTTAAAGTTTTGAAATACTTCTTCACACACATACGCATATCCGGCTATTTCTCGTTCATCTAGAGAACGAAATGAGCGTGTATCAAGTTTGGATAGTAATTGCTCAACTTCACGGTCTGATAATCTTGCCCCTTCAATACGAGTAGAAGAACCAATACTTTCAATTGTTGCAATTTTCTTGAGCATTTGTAAACGTTCTGGAGCTAAATTACCAAACAATTGCCATGCTCCTTTAAATTCATCAATTTCAGCAACTAATTTTAACATTTCAGGTGTTATTACAATTTTTGAAATGTCAAACATATCTGTATTTTTATCTAGTTATATTCAATTATATTCGAAAATATCCTATTAGCAAAGAATACTTATGAGACACACACTAAAGAATGAATTTTGGTAGGCATAAAAGCAGCTATTTTATGTTAAAATACAACATTTTGATGAAATTATAAGAAAGGCTGGATCCGAGTAGTCAGCTACCTGTCAGTGCATGTTGAAAAATCATTTTATGATCTAAATCAGTTTTTTTACAGGTAACTTCTAAGCTTATCAATTTTTCCAAGATCTTCTTAAGTTCTGAAAGTTGCAAACTTTTCAAATGAGATTTAAAACTCTGCAATTGTTTAAAAAACAATGGAGGGCTTAGCTGATCAATCGCAGCCTGCTCACTCATTCCACCTTGCACTGACAGCAAAACGTTTTCAAGGCGTAGGAAATAATTTGATATAATGCGAATTAGTGCTATCGGTGAAAAATTTTCTTGCGATATCAATGCATCAGAAATTCTAATGAAACGCGACATATCTTTACTTGCTATGGCAGAGCATAGATCATCAAGTGTAGCATAGTCGTTGCCGGAAGTTGAAAAGCATAATTCTATATCAGTAAGTTTTAGGTCTTTTCTCTCCCCTAAGTATAAAACTAACTTCTCAAGTTCTGAACATATAGGCAGCTTGCTATGATTAAAGTAAGATTGCAAATGGTAGATTATCTCATTTGTGCATTTTATATCATTTTGTTTTAAGTAACTTGATATAATGTCATAAAGATTGCTGTTGCTGTCCTTATAGCAAGCAATCACACCAAAAATTTTTGAACTCTCCATATAACTTTTAGTCGCAGAATTATATGGAAGATCATTTGCTACCATCATTACATAATGACCACTTGCGTTATAATCCAATACATTTTTTAACTCCTTGGATATACCTCCACTCACATTTATCAGCTTAATTAATTTTTTGCTGGTAAACATCGAAACGTTTGCCAATTCAGAAAACAGTAAACTGGGTGACTTATTCACTATTGCAAAATCCATCACCTGAACTGAATACTCACCCAAATTAGCAATTATTTCTTGTACATAAAAATCAACCCTACTGTTATCACTTCCATGAATTAACACACCACGTAAAGCATCAGGTTTCTCTAGGAATTTTTTAACTTTGGATGGTGTGACCCTCATGCTATCTATATGATATCATTCTCATTTGACTGTACATGAGTATCCAAAGACTCTGAGTCTCCTTGTGCAATATTATGCACATCACCTGCTACATCATCTGACTCTTCTGTTTTTCCTGTAATATAATTATAAAATTTTTTCACAGGTTGAGATATATATTTGGAAAAAAATCCTTCTTCGCTCATATTGCTTACTCCATAAAATTAACAACTTATCATTAGCATATAAATAATAGTATAGCAAAAACTATTTTGTGCTAAGATAGTGATGTTTTATAATGAGTATATTACAAAATTATTAACATTCGAGATCAAAATTAAGCCAACCTGCTTAATACTAGCCTTATAAAATAAGCGATAATTAAATATACCGCTGCAACAAGTATAATTGCAGGTCCAGTTAACAAATCAAAACTTGCAGATAACATGAGACCTGATATCCCAGAGATCACAGAAAAAACTGTTGCAACAATAATCATCTGCATTGGAGTTTTCGAAATGAGCCTTGCAGATGCTGCTGGTATTAGCAAAAATGCAGCAATGAGTAATATTCCTATTAGTTGGGCAGCAATTGCTATAAATATAGCAAGAGTGATTAAAAATTCTAGTCTAACAAAGGTAACATTAATTTTTTCAACTACTGCTAAATCTTGATTAATTGAAATCATTAACCAATAACGCCATCTAAATATTAATATCAAAGTAACTACTGCAGAGGTTAAAAAAATCAATACTATATCACTTTGATCGAGCGTTAATATATCACCAAACAGTGAGCTAATAATACTATTATTGCCAGATGGAAGAAAAGACATAAGTATTAAACTCGATGATAAAACTACATTGGTAACAATGTTCAATATCGTATCAGCAGAATATAATCTGTTAAAATTAAGAGAAAGTAGTATAGCAAATGTAATTGCAATGAGCATTATGCTAAGCGATGGGCTAATCTTAAAGATTAAAGCAAGTGCAACACCAAGCAACGAAGAATGGGACAAACTATCACCAAGATAAGATAACCTTTGCCATATCATAAACGACCCTAAAGCGCCTGTTACTAGGCTAATTACAACTACTGCAACTAGACTGTTGATGAAAAAGTCCTGGGTAAGCATGCTATATGGCTATTAGATAACTGACAACAAATCTATCTTCGGATATCAGAATATTATGGGTTCTGCATGCAGAACCTGTTGTCATAAATTCAAAATTTAAACCTTTTTGTTCCATAAGATAGGACTTCACTGAAGAACTTAGTATATTGCGTGTTTTACCAGTACCTATTAACAAAATTTCTATTTCCTCTGTTAAAAAAGATTCAAAATACTCCTTGCTGTTTATATCACTTTCTTTCAATTTTATCACCTTTTCAGGAAAAATTATAATTGAGCCGCAATATTCTTGATTGTTTACCAAAAATTTTCCTTCCCTGTAACCATTTATAAGATTTTTATTCTCGGAAATTAAGGGAGTTATATCCATAAGTCAAACTATTAATTGAGTGTTGCATACCCACCATTCTGGTTGCTTTTTTCCGATATTAACTGCAGCAGCTTTTGCATTTTCCTCACTATCGAATATTCCAAAGCATGATACACCACTGCCTGACATGCGAGAAAGTATAGAGCCTTCTTGTGACTTAAGTGTTGATATCACATCCTTAATTTCAGGTACAAAGCTTATTGCTATTTCTTGAAGATCGTTTCTCGTCTCTTTAAGAAACTTCAACAAATCCTTTTCAGCGTCATCGCTCCATTTAATTGGCTCAGAAAATTTTCCTTCATGTTTGGAAAATACCTCTGGTGTACTCAAAAACCTTTTTTTCGGTTTCACAAGCACCACATTTGTAGGTAAAGAGAATTTTTTAATGTGGCATAATTCTTCGCCAATACCTCTAACAAAAACTGGCTTGCTATCTACGCTTGCGGGAACATCAGCACCAACGTTTAAGGCTATTTCATTTAAAATCGTCCTATCAATCTCCCACAGCTTCCCTAGCGTACGTACCACAGCTCCAGCATCTGAGGATCCGCTACCAAGTCCTGCAGCAATTGGTATGTTTTTTACAACCTTTACAGTGACTTTAGTGCGTACAGGAGCATGCCTAAGCAGCAGATTAACCGCTTTCATTACAGTGTTATATTGGTTATTTATTTTAGACTCGGAGTTTATAAATTCAACTGTAGAGTTATCGTATCTAGAATCCTTCTCACCTACTTTTATTTCCAAAAAATTAGAGAGATTAGCAAAGACAAATAAACCTTCAATCAAGTGATACCCTGTTTCTTTTTTGTCTACAACATGCAAAAAAAGATTGATTTTTGCAGGCGCCTTTACACAAAAACTTTTCATTATATATCTTCACTAACACTATTTTTACATTATATGTATAATGCTATTCTAGTCAACTTTTATAAGGTTCTCGCACTTCTGATGAGATCAAATGCCATAAATCCTAATTTCTCTGTGTGGGTAAATGCGTCCGCTGGTACAGGCAAAACAAAAATCTTAATAGACAGAGTATTGAGACTTTTATTAGAAAACAAAAGAAATATTCTTTGCTTAACATTCACCAATGCTGCAGCAAACGAAATGGAGAATCGCATTCACAGCATACTCAGTAAGTGGGCAATATGTTCAGATAGTGTGTTGGCAGCAGATCTAGAACAACTAGATTTCTTTCCAATGTCATCCCAGTGCGTGACACTGGGATCTCAGCACCCCTACTTGTCATCCCAGTGCGTGACACTGGGATCCAGAAAAAATAAAGATTATTTAACAAGAGCAAGAAGGCTTTTCTCTGAACTGGAAAATCTTGGTCTAACTATACAAACCATACACGCTTTCTGTTACAAATTAATCTCCAGCTTTCCTATAGAAGCTGGCATTGCTCCAAATTGCACGCTGAGCGAATGCAAAGAATTACATTCCATCATATTCAATAAAGTGCTTCATAACGAAACTGTGCAGGATGATATCAACCTTATTGCAACTGAAATTGATGAAAATAAACTACGCGATTTGCTTTATACTTTATGTGTAAAAAGATCAGCGTCAGCAAATGATTCGAAATATATCAAAGATAAATTGAGCGCCCCAGATGAAATTCATGACTTACAGAGTGAAACAATTGAGCACGTGGAAAGACTAGCCGAGATATTAAGTGAAGGCAGTAAAAGAGATCAGAGTTATAGTGAAATACTTTATTCTACTGTCATCCCAGCTGGGATCCAGAAGAAAAGAACCAGCGTCACGCGCTGGAATGACACTAAAGTAGAAAACCTAGCCAAGGTCTTTTTAAAATCAGAATCGCACGAAAAAAAGAGCATATCATCCATTGCAACAAAAAGTATTTTGGAGAAATTCAAAGATGCAGAGCAAATAATAGAGAGCGTTCAGAATGTAGTATTTACCCATATAAGAGACATGAACTCTTATCAAATATTCAAGATAACCAGTAGCTTACTTGGTGTATTTAAAGTATATGTTGATTTGTATAATAGTGAAAAATCAAAAAATGCACTGCTTGACTACAATGATATAATCAACTTAGCAACAAATCTTCTTAGCAATCCAAACTATAAAGATTGGATATTGTTTAACTTGGATCAAAAAATAGATCACATCCTTGTTGACGAGGCACAAGACAATAGCATCAGCCAGTGGAAAATTATAACAAATCTCTGCGATGAATTTTTTGCCGGTAATGATGAAAAGCGAACCTTATTTGTTGTTGGTGACGTAAAACAATCCATATACAGATTTCAAGGAGCAAATCCCCATCTATTCAACTATATGCAACAATACTTTCATACGAAAACTGGTGGTAGAGATTGGATATCATGCCAACTTGAAAAGTCATTTCGCTCAACTCCAGAAGTTTTGATGCTTGTAGATAGAATATTTAATAACTTCCGCGCAGAAATATCTTTTAATGATAATGAAATAAAACATGTTCCACATAGAGAAAATGACCAAGGATATATTGAAATTTGGCCAGCGTTACCAAGGCGCAAAGAGAAAGAACAGCAAGCTTTACAAATTCCTCTGACATGCAGGGAAAATTATATAATAGCAGACCGATTACTTGCTCAAACAATAGCCAACAGAATTCACAATTGGTTAAATGAAGGGCGAATTTTAGTCGCTAAAGATCGCCATATAGAGCCAAGAGACATTATGATTTTGGTACGGCAACGAAACGTATTAGTTGATTACATAATAAGCGAACTTAAAAAAGCAAACGTGCCAGTTGTAGGCCGGGATTATTTTAGAATTATGGACTATATAGCCGTGCAGGACTTAATAGCTTTGGCCGAATTTTTACTCCTCCAGGCAAATGATTTAGCTCTTGCAAATGCTTTAAAATCACCGCTATTTAATTTCACCGAGGATGATTTATTTAACATTGCATACGACCGTAAAGAGCATTCACTATGGAAAAGAATTCAGGATTATTCTGTGGTTATCTATAGTGAATTAAACTATCTCATTAACTTATCTCGCATAGAGTCTCCTCTTGCACTATTTACACATATATTGCGTACAGGTAAGAAGAAATTTGCTGCAAGGTTAGGTCTTGAGTGCTTTGAGGTTCTAGACGAATTTATGAACCTCGTGTTGCAATTTGAAAACCCATCTCTTCAAGCGTTTGTTCAATGGATCAAGGAGAATAATCCGGAGATTAAGAATGATATGCAATCAGAACGCAATGCTGTGCGAATAATGACAATTCACAAATCAAAAGGTCTGCAAGCTCCCATAGTATTTTTGGTTGATACAAACACAGTGCCAAGAAACAGTGAAAGCATTATCTTTGATGGAACAGAAGTGCCATTTTGGTGTGGAAAAAACAACAACGCTTATTGCGATCAAGTAAAAAGAGAGAAAAAACTAGAGGATTATAATGAATATTTGCGTTTATTATACGTAGCACTCACGCGTGCTGAAGATGAGTTATACATCTTAAGTAAAGAGCCAGTGCAAAAGGGCTCTTGGTATGATCTAATCACTAAGTACGGAGAGCCATATGAAAAGAAACAAAGGGATTTACAGCCAATATTTAAAGAAAAAGTTGAAGTATTATGCGTGAATGCAAACTACCCTTACATTTATAAAAAACGTGATTATTTTGACGTTCCGGTCATTTCCCTTCCACCAGCTTTAGCCCACTCTTCGGTGTCATCCCAGCGCGTGACGCTGGAATCCAGTGAAAAAGAAGGAGCAGAATGGATCCCAGTGTCAGCTACTTGGATGACAGATGGTTATGCAAGAGGCCTGATTATTCACAGCATATTGCAGTATATGCCCAAGATAGAAAAAGAAAGGAGAAAAAATTGGGTCAGAAAATACCTTGATAACATCAGCGAAGATAAGGATGAAATTTACAGTAAAATATTAGCCTTTAATGAAAAATATGGCTATTTGTTTGACTTGGAAGGCAAATCAGAGATTACACTGAGTGGAACAATTGATGGCAAGTCAGTATTAGTACGACTAGATAGGCTATGCATAACGCAAGATAAAGCAATCATAATTGACTACAAATCACACCGTAACGTTTCTGTTTCCTTATTAAATGAAATAAAAAAACAGATGTTAATCTATAAAACCTTAGTACAAGAAATATATCCAAACAAGCAAGTAGAGTGCGTGGTTATTTGGGTGGAAGATTTAACCATTCAATCTGACTTTTAACGAAACTTGATTGCAAAAAATAGCTACTACGTCATACCACCGCGAACCGTCATACCGCCGCAGACCGTCATACCGCGATTCATTCGCGGTATCTCAGCCGCTAACACGTAGCGGAATGACAGCAGTCCTACGTCATACCGCTGCGGATAGATCCCGCTAACAAGTAGCGGGATGACGAATTACTTAACTGTCATACCACCGCAAACCGTCATACCGCCGCGGTATCTCAGCCACTAACAAGTAGCGGGATGACGAATTACTCAACCGTTATCCTGCTGCTCCTTTCTCGTCATCCCGCTACGTGTTAGCGGGATCTCAGCATAGCTATCTTAAAGCTAAGTAATATAAGTCAATCCAGCTAGGATTCTTTTGATTGATCAAATTAATTTTCCACTGCCTTGGCCATTCTTTCAGGCGCCTTTCTCTTGCAATAGCTAAACTTATATCTTCAAACTCTTCAAAATATACAAGTTTATTTACATTATATCTTGATGTAAAACCTGAAACAATTTTGTTTTTGTGTTCCCAAATCCTCTTGATCAAATTTGCAGTTACACCAATATATAATGTGCTATTAGCTTTATTTGTAAGTATATAGATATATGATAACTTCATCTTAATCGTTTATAGCTAAAGTAACTGAGGTTTACCAACATTATACTACACCATCATACCACAATAAAACTTACCGTCATGCCGCCGCAGATAGATCCCGCTAACACGTAGCGGGATGACGAGTTACTATACCGCGGCGGTATCTCAGCCGCTAACAAGCAGCGGGATGACAGCAATCTACGTCATACCGCGATTCATTCGCGGTATCTCTTAGCCGTTAACACGTAGCGGAATGACGATTGTCGGTAAATCTAAGTTACTGTAGCTATAAAGGCTTTCACAACAACCTATTTTCCTTGAAACTAAAATAGCTACTGAATGTAATAATAATGTGATCTATTAATTCTATTCCTATACTTTGGCAAGCTTCTGCTAGTTGTCTAGTGAGAGATATATCGCTATTTGAAGGTTGTGTATCTCCGCTTGGATGATTGTGAGATATTACAATGGATGTTGAACCAATCAAAAGTGCGCGCTTGATGATCTCTCTGACATAAAGAGGAGTTTGATCTACTGTACCAATATTTTGCAAGTCTTCCGCTATTAGACGATACTTTTTATTCATATAGATGACACGAAAATTTTCCTTATTGAGGCTTCCTATACTTATTCTTAAATAATCAAGCAATTTTTCCCAGTTATCGATTACAGGCAGGTTTTTTATTTCTTCTCTTGCAGAACGAACAAAGGCTTGTTTTACACAAAAGATGGCAGATATCGCTGCATTGCTGACATCATCAACGTTTTGCAGCGCTTCCAGGTCAGCATTAAAAACTTTATTTAAGCTGCCAAAACTTTCTATCAAACTCTTTGCCACCGGTTTTACATCAATTCTACTATATGCTGAATATAAAATGTGCTCTAAAACTTCATAATCAAGTAATGATTGTCCATTATCTAAAATAATTTTCTCTCTTAGGCGCTTTCTATGCCCCTTTTTGTAATTTTTCATCATCAATGAATTGCTTATCTCTTGTATAATAAGAAATTAGATTTTTAAGTAAAATATTTAATAAAGCGCATGACGCACAATTGTAAGAACATTCATTTTTAAAGACAGCAAATGGTGTCATGAAAGTAGCTGACGCGAGCTCTACGTCATACCGCCGCAGACCATCATACCGCCGCAGACCATCATACCGCCGCAGACCGTCATACCGCGATTCATTCGCGGTATCTCATCCGCTAACAAGAGATCCCGCTAACAAGTAGCGGGATGACGAATTACTTAACCGTCATGCCACCGTGAACCGTCATACCGCGATTCATTCGCGGTATCTCTAGGTCCCGCTAACAAGTAGCGGGATACTTGATCTTTACAGGGATGACGGTTGTCGTTTAGCTACAAACATTAAGAAATTTACCAAATGAAAAAAAAGGCAAAAGAAGCCCTAGTCATTGTCTATTTTCAGTATTTGGCGTTTTTTAAATCTTAAACACTGCAATTTAGCTGCTTTTAAACGCAACTCACCTTAGTTTAAATGTTTAAGAAATTTACTAAGCAGAAAAAAAGGCAAAAGAAACCCCGCGTTAGCTAGTTGTCACTCTCTAATCCTGCAAATTGGCGTACTATACTGTCTTAAACGACTTATAAGCGCGTTTCAGCTTATATAGGTAAAAACCCAGAAATGTTGTGAAGACATAAGGTGCACATAGTGCAAAAAATTAAAAATAAGACGCCAACTACGTTGTTTTCTTGCTGTTTAATCTGCACAGATGAAGATAACTGAATACCTTCACTATCATGATAAAGGGGCTGGCGAAGGGTGTCAAGTAGTTTTTAGCTCTGCCTTCTAAGGCTTTTACTCGTGACAACCACTGTGCCTGCGATCTTATCGTGCCAAGTTTGACAGCGTTTGTTGAAATTTGACCATAAAAAGCCCAAGAACAATGGTGCAACTGACAATATAAAGGAAAAAAATCTCTTTGTTGCTTGTTTTAGGGTCATCTTTTCGAAAGTTTGTGCATCCACAACTCTAAGCCCAAATAATAGTTTTCCAGGTGTAGTAGCAAACTTTACCCACATATATATTACATAGCAAAAGAGCATAATAAACTGGACTATTTGATTTAGAATCATTAATTTTACAAGTCTACTCTGCATTGCCTTTTCTTCTATAGAAAGTGGCACTTGCATTGGGGATTTTGCAGCAACTTGGCTGAATATTTTGCTATCCTCTGAGTTTGTAAAGAGCTGATTAAAGGCTTGGCTGCAAAACTGCAAGAACAAAACGATAATAATTAAATCAAGCAATACTGATATATAGCGCCTGAGGCCCGTTACATAACATATCCCATTTTCATCTTTCTTTACCTTTTGAATAACATTTATAGAAGAAAAAATAGAAAATAAACGATTAAAAAATTTATGTAACATATATATACTTTCCAATATTTAACGTGCCCCTGGCCGGACTTGAACCAGCATGCTTTTGCAAGCAACAGATTTTGAGTCTGCCGTGTCTACCATTCCACCACAGGGGCATTAAGTTTTAATGCTATAGGCAACACGGAATTAGTCAAATTTTTTTGCCTTTACATCTTTCAAATGAGGACTAAATATTCTACAATAATCAACAGTTACTCTCAAAACTTAAAATGAATGAATTAGCCAATCTCCTCAGTTCAAGAAGTGTAGATAAGGAAATATGTAAATTACCGCATAATTTAGAAGCTGAACAGATGCTTATTGGTGCAATGATTCGTGATAATAGAATCTGTGATGCAGTTGAAGACACAATTACAGCAGAAAATTTCTATGATCCACTGCATCAAAGTATTTTTACGCAAATATCTAAAACCAGGAAACACGGTATAGTTGCCAATGAACTGAGCCTCAAAATGTTTTTTGAGAACGACCAAGCGTTTACCGAGTGTGGCGGGGTAGAGTACTTAGCAAAGCTTGCAGCGAAGGCAAGTATTGCACTTGATATTTATAGTTTGACTAGAATAATCCGTGATACTTACTTAAGGAGATGTTTAATCAAGCTCGGGCAAGAAATAGTTGGTGATAGCTACAACTACGATATTGAAAATCCTGCACAGGCGCAAATTGAACAAGCAATGACAAAATTGTTCAATTTGGCAGTAAAAAAACAAGGTGAGAAAACATATATAAAACTTGCAAGTTCAATTAAAGATGTAGTTGAGAAGATCAGCACACTGAAAAATAATCCAGAAGCGCTAGGCGTTACAACCGGACTTCAAGATCTAAATCAGCTTCTTGGTGGTCTACAAAAATCTGATTTATTAATTTTAGCTGCAAGGCCTTCTATGGGTAAAACAGCATTGGCGCTAAACATCGCACTTAATGCTTGTAAGATGTTGCAAAAAAGAGCAGATAAGCAACACTATGTAGCGTTTTTCTCGCTTGAAATGTCAGCAGAGCAATTAACTGCAAGGCTGATCACTATAGATTCAGGGATTAGTTATTATAAGGCATTAACCGGGAGAATTAGTGATTTTGAATTGCATGAATTTATCAATACTAGTACAGAATTATCTGAACTGCCTTTCATCATAGATGACACCCCTGCGCTATCAATTAGTGCCCTTCGCACCAGAATACGCTTGCTGTATCAATTATATAATGTAGAAGTGGTATTCATTGATTATTTGCAGCTAATCAGAGGAACAACAAAAAGGAGTAATGAAAATAGAGTGCAAGAAATCTCGGAAGTGACGCAGGGTTTGAAAGCAATTGCAAAGGAGCTAAATATTCCCATTGTTGCACTATCTCAGCTCTCTCGTTCTGTTGAGCAGAGGGATGATAAAAAACCACAACTTTCTGATTTACGTGATTCAGGGAGCATAGAGCAAGACGCAGATATAGTAATGTTTCTCTATAGAGAAGAATACTACGAATTGAGAAAGCAACCAAGTGAAGGAAACAATAAACATCGGGAATGGCAAGAGAAAATGGAGAAAATTAGAAATATTGCAGAGCTTGTTATTGCAAAGCAGAGGAACGGGCCAATTGGAAGTGTGAAGCTATATTTTGACTCTAACAGAGGTGCATTTAAAGATTACACGGAAAGGCATAGTTCATAGCTTGACAGCAATCTTCTTGTTCCCAAGTTTATCAATTATTTTTTTTATGTAAAGATAGCTTGACAACTTCTTAAAAATCCTTTTATAATGGTATTATATTTTATAATACGTGAGATGATGAATAAAAACAATGTACCCTATTATATAGCTGGAACTCTGGCTGCTTTAACTTTATTAGCATCTGGAGTGTTTGCTGCAGCTCCTTATATTGGTTTCTTAGCTCCAGTTGCAGCATTAAGTGTTGGCCTTCCATTTATTATTGGTGGTGCTGTATTTTCTGCTGTAGCTATTGCACTTTCGTATCAAGCAATTAGTGAGAACAAAACAAATTCTGAGTTAAAAAATAAAATGAAAGCTCAAGAGCAAACAATTTCTGGGCAAAAAACTCAACTAGCTAAAAAAGAAGCGGAAGTAAAAGCTAAAGAGGAAGAAAATTCTAAGTTAAAAGATCAAGTACGCACTCAAAAGCAGAAAAGTTCTGAGCAAAAAACTCAACTAGCTGAAAAAAATAAAAAGATAGAAGAAGACAAATTAAAAGTGGCAATTGCTGATGGCACTGTTCAGCTTGCAAAAGGAACAGTTAATAGCGCTGTTTGGTTTGTAAAAGAAGCAGTTAATGGTGTCTTGTATTCTGGCAAATATGCTTACGATAATTATGTGCCATCAACTGAGTCTACAAAAGGAACACTTAGTGGTATTGGAGGTGGCTTGAAAAATACTTATGATGCGTCAATTGCATCTGTAAGAGGAGCACTTAACAGCGTTGGAAGCAGCTTGTACAGTAGGATTTATGGTACTAAGGTTTCTAGTCCGGAAGAGCAGTTTAAGCGTGAAGATGGATCTAAACCTAGCATGCAAGAACTAACTCGTTTGGATTATTTAAATCTTGAGGTTCTTTCCAGTGAGCAAAAGCAACGAGCTAATAGTTTGGATTATTTAAATATTGATAACGTTCCTAAGCAACCTGATCATTTAAATGTTGATGCTGCTAAAAGTTATTTAATGAGTCTTTCTGAGGATCAGGATGTATTTTATGATGCAGAATCTGGTGATGAAAAAGGTACTGAGATTTCTAGCCCAGAAAGTCAGCCAACTAAAGAAGAAAATGGTCAAGGCTGGTTTGCATGGAGCCTAGGAAAGGTTAAGTCGGCAATTACTGAAGTAGTAGTGATAGGTGCTGATGTTACTAAACCATATTGTGCTAAAGTAACTAAGGCACTTGCCACCTAACTTGAATATGTAGACAGCGGTGTGCACCGTCGTTAACTAAAGATAATCCCATCCAGGAGAAATAGTTTTTACACTATTTCTCCTCTTTAGCATCAACCCTCAAAAAAACCGGCGTAGGTTTAGGCAATGTTATGCCTGAACTTACGCACGCGTCGCACAAAGATTTTAAATCTCGTTGTTCTTTCGGAATTTGCAGTTGATTTAGTATCATCTCTGCTGACTTGGGAACGATTGGCTGCAATAAAATGCCTATTATCCTGATATATTCCAGTAACTTGTAAATTACTAAATTCATGCGCTCTCTGTCAGTTTTGCTTAGTGTCCAGGGTGCACTTTTGTCTATGTAGGCATTTGCTTCAGAAGAGATGTTGATGATTAGAAGTATGATATGGTTAAATTCATACTTTGATAGGTGATTCATCACTTGATCGAGTATAGCTTTGCAACCTGGAAGACTTTCTTCACCTTTAAGTAGGCTTTGATCGATTGTTGGTACAATTCCAGAACATTGCTTGTGTAAAAATGAAATTGTTCTTTGTACTAAATTGCCTATGTTGTTTGCCAGTTCTGAATTTATCCGGCTGATCATATTTTTCTTACTAAAGTTGCCATCTTGGCCGAAGCTTGCTTCCCTGAGGAGAAAATAGCGTAGCTGATCAACACCAAACTCTTGAGCGAGGCCAATTGGATCTATGACATTACCAAGGGACTTGGATATTTTCTCTCCCTCGTTCAACCACCAACCATGAACTGCAATTTGTTTTGGCAGTGGCAGGTCTGCTGCAAGGAGAATCGCTGGCCAATATACAGCATGAAAGCGCAATATGTCTTTACCGATTACATGAACGTTGAAAGAGTTGTCAGCTAGGTTTGCAGCGCTTGACACTGGAATCTGCGTTTTCCCTTGGTTTGGTGTCATTCCAGTGCTTGACACTGGAATCTGTGTTTCTGGTTCTGCCCAAAACCTCTTATATTCCTCACCTTCAGTACTAGGGAAACCTATTGATGTAAGATAATTGGTTAATGCATCTATCCAGACATAGATTACGTGTTTGTCATTACCTGGTACTTTTATTCCCCAGTTAAAACTAGTGCGAGAGATTGAGAGGTCAATGAGCCCTGATCTTACAAACGATATCACTTCATTTCTTCTGCTCTCAGGAAAGATAAAACTTGGCTGATTTTTATAGAGTTCCAGTAATTTTTCTTGCCAGTTTGATAAGCGAAAAAAGTAACTCTCTTCTTTTATCCACTGGACCTCAGCACCTGTTGGTGCTTTGCCATCTATCAGCTCTGACTCCTGATAAAATGCTTCATCACGAACTGAATACCAACCCGAATAGGAATCCAAATATATTTGCCCTCTCTCTTCAAGTCTATTCCATAAAGCTATAACTGCTTTTTTGTGACGTTCCTCCGTAGTGCGAATAAAATCGTCATACTCAAAATTCATGAACTTAGCCAATTCTTTAAATGAAACGCTCACTTCATCTGTAAATTCTTTTGGCTGCATTTCCTTTGCTTTAGCTGCTTTTTCTATTTTTTGTCCATGTTCATCTGTACCAGTGGTAAATTTGACATTTTTCCCAGCTAGTTTCATGAACCTTGCCACCACGTCACACAAGAGAGAAGTGTATGCATGACCAATATGCGGCTTATCGTTTACGTAATATACTGGCGTGGTGATGTAAAAGTTCTCGAATTGTTCCATGGTTTAGCATTTTGATAAAAATCAACTGAGTTAATTATAGTATTAAAAAGGCAGTAATAAATAAATATTGATTGGGTTAAGCATAATTTTTGAAAAAAGCTATTTACTGAAATTTTATTAAAATAAGAAACAATCAGGCATGATTATTGAAAGAACAATGAGAAATTTTCTTGTAATTCTATTTATAGTTTTCTATGCATTTGATGCACACGCTGATGGAGCAACAGATGTAATGTGTAATGTAATAGGTTACGTTCATGGAATAGGTGGACCAATGATTACAGTGGTAATAATTGGTTCAAGCTTACTTGCAATATTTGGCAGAATGCCTTGGCCTGCACTTTTCGCACTGGGTATGTTTGTTGCTGTGTTTTTTGGTGCTCCTCAAATTGTAACAAAGGTAACAGAAAAAGAAGTTTGTTGTCTTTTTAAAGGTCAAACCTTGGAGAATGGAAAGTGTGTTGCTGCTCCTGGATATGAACGTGTAGGTACAGGTTATGCTTGTCGTTCCGGTTGGGCGCTAACTAATAAAGGCTACTGTATAAAAGCTGGCCAAGATCCTTCAAAGTATTGGAAGTGAAAATGGTGCTTTTATAGAGTTAAATCTAACAAACCGCAGAGTATATAATTAACATCCACGCCTTTAGTTAGATTCCACTCACGCTTTATTACGTTGTACTCCATGCCAGCCATGTTTTGCAGCGTTACATTATTTTCTCTTAAGTGATTTGCAATTTCTGACGGCTTGAGAAATTTATTCCAGTTATGTGTACCTTTTGGCAGCCAATTTAATATGTACTCTGCACCAATTATTGCAAGACAAAAGGATTTAATAGTTCTATTTATTGTGGATATAAAGATTAACCCCTCCGGTTTTAGCAGTTCTATCGCTTTTTTCATGAAAAGCTCTAAATTATCCACATGTTCAACTACTTCCATCAGCAGAACCACGTCGTACTTCTTGTCATTGCTTAGCTCTTCAATGCTGGTGTGTATATATTCTATATTTAACCCTACTTTTTTTGCATGTGAATGCGCTACTTTTATGTTTTCTTCACATACATCTATTCCCACAACGTTAATGCCAACGCGTGCCATTGACTCTGACAAAATGCCACCACCGCATCCAACATCAAGCAATGATAATTCTTTCAAATTGCATTTTTTTAACTCTTTTATTTTCTCAATAATGTAAGATACTCTAACAGGATTCATTATGTGCAATGGTTTGAATTTGCCGTTCTCATCCCACCACTGGCCTGCCATTTTAGCGAATTTTGATATTTCATCTTCGTTATAAGTTTTTGTTTTTTTTTTCTTAGAGGTTATATTGCTGAGTTTATCAAGGCGTTTTTTATGTCTGCTTTCTTTTGAAAATTCTGTTTCGAGGAATTGTTTGACTATGTCTTTTGCTAATCCACTCGCAGTAAATCCTGCACCAAGACACAGTACATTTGCGTTGCCATGCTCGCGAGCTAATTTTGCGATCTCAACACTGTTACATAAAGCAGCGTAGATTCCTTCAAAACGATTTGCCACAGTACTCATGCCCAAACCTGTACCACAAATTAATATCCCATAATTTGCTTTTTTGCTTGTTATATCTTCTACAACTTTAACAGCATAGTTTGGGTAATCTACACACTTTTGCTTAGCAGTGCAGCCTTGATCTACTACTCTGTAACCTAGGGCTTCCAGGTAAGGTTTTATTTCTGATTTTAATTCATAACCAGCATGATCTGAGGCAATTGATACTATACCTAACATATAAGAAATAAGGACATTTTATATGGGTTTGAACTTTCTGTCAAGTCATTCAATGCTTCTGACCTTTTGGGAGTTCTAAAGCTATAGCTAAGGTTTTCCTACGTCATACCGCAATTCATTCCACAACTGTACGAACATTGTGATTTGAGAATAATCTCCGCCAGGAAGGGTGTCATCCCAGTGCTTTGGCACTGAGATCCAGAAAACTTAATTTTAAATAAGTACACCAGATAGCTGTATAATAAGAACTGGATTCCAGTGTCAAGCACTGGAATGACACCTTCTGTATAAATATTAAGAAATTTACCAAACGAAAAAAAAGGCAAAAGAAGCCCCGTGGTTGGCTAATTACTTACATTATACTTTCAAGTATGGCGTTTTTTTATTCTAAACACTTAATAACCGCGATTTAGCTGCTTTTAAGCCGCAACTAATCTAAATTATAAACGTTAAGAAATTTACTAAACAGAAAAAAAGGCAAAAGAAACCCTAGGGTAGCTAGTTATTCACTATCCATTTTTTAAGTTGGCGTTTTTTAATGTTTTAAATGCTTTATAAGCGTATTTCAGCTTGTGTAGGTCAAAACCCGGAAATTTGATAAAGACATAAGGTGCACATAGTGCAAAAAATTAAACATGAGACGCCAGATAAGTTGAGTTTTTTTGTCATTTAATCTGTACAGAGAAGATAAATAAATAGCTTCAGTTTCATGATAAGGGCGCTGGCGAGGTTTGTCAAGGAAGTTTTTTGTTTCTGTGGGCTACCTGGATGACAGGATTGCTCTTGAATTTGTATAGCTACATTGTCGGTAAATCCAAATTGCTTTAGTTATAGAAATAAATTTCGAGTCAGATGTGTATAAATTCTATATAATTTTTATCCTACTACTAATTTAACAAGATGGATCATATAGATATTATAAAATCAAAATTATTATTATCCGACCTAGTAGGTAAAAAAGTCAGATTAATAAAAAGAGGAGATAGTTTTGTTGGGCTCTGTCCATTTCATAACGAAAAAACCCCATCTTTTTCGGTGAGCAATACTAAGGGGTTATATTACTGTTTTGGTTGCTTGGCTAGTGGTGATGCATTTGAATTTATTTCACAAACTGAAGGATTAAGCTTTAAAGAAGCATTGGAAAAATTAGCATCGGTTACAGGTGTTGAACTGCCCAAAAATCTTAGTATTACAAAAGAGGACAATAAACTATTTTTAGCGCTTGATTTAGCTGCAAATTGGTTTGCACAAAAAAATCAAGGTGTTGTAGATTATTTAAAGCAGCGTAAGATTTTACCTAAAATCATAGATAAATTTAAGATAGGTTATGCACCAAGCTCTGGTTTGAAAGAGTATTTAAACTCTTCAGGTATTGAAGACAAAATTTTAATTGATATTGGATTAGTAAACAAAAATTTTCATGATTATTTTTATGACCGGCTGATATTTCCTATACAGAGCATTGCAGGGAGAGTTATTGGTTTTGGCGGACGTGCGCTAAGTTCTGAGCAACAGCCGAAATATTTAAACAGTCCAGAGAGTCAGCTCTTCAAGAAGAGGGAGAATTTATACGGATTAAACTTTGCTTTAAGCGAAATACGTAAAAAACAGCACATACTCGTTGTTGAAGGATATATGGACGCTATAGCGCTACATCAAGCGGGAATTAGTAATGCAGTTGCTCCGCTTGGTACCGCAATTTCTGCAGAACAGATAAAAAATCTATGGAGATTTGCTAAAGAAATCTCCATCTGTATGGATGGCGATAGTGCTGGACGTCATGCTGCTACTCGAGTTGCAGAACTTGCTCTGCTAATATTAGAGCCTGGATACACGTTAAAGTTTGTGACTTTGCCGAGTAATAAAGATCCATACGATATATGTAACGAACTGGAATACAAGAAAGAAGACGTGTTGACTGCTCTTGACCATTCAACAAAACTGCATTCTGAATATTTATGGCATCACATAATCGATAGCAATTTGCAAAATTATGAAAAACTTGCTCCGGAAAAATATTCAATTCTTGAGCACAAGTTCATGGAATATGTAAATACTATTAGCAACAGCAGTATTAGAAGGTATTACAGAGATTATTTTTACAATAAGGCTAGTGAACTAAGAAGTAGCTTCAAAAAACAGATTTTTAATAGTAAAACTAGAGCAACAAAAGGTGAGTATCTTCATAACAAGTCTCCAGAGCTAATTGAAGCAGAGCAAAATCAGGCCGTAATTTTGCGTATAGCCGTAGAATTTCCTGAAATCTTGAACCGTCCTATATTTTTTGAGCAATTTTCTCATTTTGAATTTACTAATGAGATGAAAAGATTACAACAGCGTATAATTGATGTAATAAGTAACAAAAGCAACCTCGATAAAGAGGCTTTGTTACAAGAATTGAAACAGTTTAACGTTATAAAGTATGTATTTGAAAAAACTAGTGTACTAAATAGCCAACTGAACGAGAGAAAATCTGCAGAAATTGTGTGGAATAATATAGTGTTACTAAAAGAGTTAAATGCATTACGAAAAGAAAGAACCGAAGCGAGGCTGAGCGGTAATCTTGACTTAGAGGAAAGGTTGATAGAACAAATAAAGCAAATAGAAAGCAGTATACAAGAAATGCAAATGGAGTTTATTGAAAAGTAGATATCGTCTCGTTAGTAAACAAGAAAATTACAAAATAAGACAATATTTTACATAAGATTGAAATTTTTAACTAATTAAGCCTTCCTCTAACAGCTTTGCCCTGTAGTTTTTGATATGGTTAGGATCACTTGAAAATGTATAATTTTTGTAGTTAGCTCTGCTGTGCATATAAAGTTTACTATTGACTTTTATCACATTATCTCACATTATCTCACATAATATGCATGTGAGAAGAATATGAACTGGAAGAATTTTCGTCTTAGTACGCGTCTCAACCTAGAAGGGCCTGTAATTGAGCAAGTGTACGAGTTAATTACTGCAGTTGATAGTGTTAAAAATAGCTGGCAGATAACGAAAAAACTACTACCACAAACAATTGAAAGATTAACTCATTCAGTTATTGTTACATCTTCTGGCGCTTCTAACCGTATTGAAGGAAATCGTCTAACCGATAAAGAAGTTGAGGATCTATATAAAAACCTACGTGTCAAAAAATTTAAAAATAGAGATGAGCAAGAAATTGCTGGCTACTTAGAAATGCTTACACTAATATTTCATGATTATACGGATATTCCAATTAGTGAGTCATCAATATTGCACATTAACAACCAGATGCTACTTTATAGTGAAAAAGATTTGTATCATAGAGGAAAATACAAAGCAAGTTCTAATAGAGTTGAGGCAAAAGATCAGAATGGAAAAGTTGTTGGTATAATTTTTGATCCCACACCACCTTACCTTGTTAGAAAGGAAGTACAAGAGCTTATTGATTGGTATCACTGGTCCTTAAATAATAAATTTAAGCATCCTCTTATTATTATTGCTAACTTTGTTTTTGAGTATCTGGCAATACACCCTTTTCAAGATGGGAATGGCAGAACTAGTAGATTGATGACTAATTTAATGCTGTTGCAGCAGGGTTATGATTTTGTATCTATTGTATCACATGAAAAGATAATTGAAACTAACAAACTTGATTACTATTTAGCGCTTAATAAAACACAAAGTAGCTGGAAAAGTGGCAAAGAAGATATTTCCCCGTGGTTAATATTTTTTCTTAATGTACTCAAAACGCAAGCAAATGAGGCGCATTATATTCTTGAGAGGGAGAATACTGAATATTTATTATCAAGAAAACAATTGTTCTTCTGGGAATGGGCACTTAGCCTTGCAGATAAAGAATTTAGTAGAAAAGATGCTATAGAAGCTCTAGGATTTCCTCCAAGAACAGTAGAGGCAATTACAAAGAAACTGCTAGGGATGAAATACTTACAGCGTCTTGGAGAAGGCAAAGCCACTAGATATAAAGTTATTATTTAAAAGTTTTAGTATGTTTTTCGAGATTTTTTTAAATCCAGTCTTATGCACAACTTTGTTTGCAATTTTATTCGATTAAAAATTGCATTTTAGCAATAAAAAACTTACTTATTGTAGGAAAATCTTGTGTTTGTTCTCATATAAAACTATTTATGGAGTGACAATGGTACATGTATTATACTTACATTTCTGATTCGAAAATTTATGCAGTTGTTTCTAACAAGATTGATCAACAAATTCTATTGTTTAAAGATGAGAAATAAAGTAATCATCATTTCCAGTATTGCTTTTATTCTACTGTTTTTTATCAGCAGTGCATTTTTAAAAAAAGATCAGGCGGTTCATAGCGATAATGCAACTAGTAGCTTTTCAGTAAAAACTCAAGAATGTGCGCCGCAAAACCGCACTATATATTTAAATTTTTCTGGTACAGTAAATCCCTTACATAGAGCTAGCCTTGTCTCAAAAATAAGTGGTAAGATTATTGCTATTTATTTACCTGATGGTGAAAAGGTAAAAAGAGATGATGTAGTGTTAAAGATAGAAGATTATGACAGGATTGAGCAAGCTCAGAAAGCCAAAGCTTTATTAAAGCAGCGTGAAATTGAGTATGATTCCTCTCACAAACTGAATAAAAAAGGCTATGGGGCACAAATACAAGTAGAAGCAGCTTTTACTGCGTTACAAAGTGCAAAAGCTGACCTAAAAAGGCTAGAATTGGATTTAGAAAATACTGCAGTCACATCTCCTATAGATGGTTATATTGATAAAATCAATGCAAACGAAGGGGATTTTGTTAATGCTGGGCAAAAAATAGCTGACGTGGTTAATTTCGATCAAATTCTTGTAGTGTTATACGTTTCGGAAAATGAAGTAAATAAAATAGAGCTAGGCAGCACAGCTCAAATTAATTTGCTGGACGGAAAAGAATTGGCAGGTGAAGTAAGTTTTATTAGTAAAATTGCTGAGCCTAAAACTGGGTCTTATAGGGTAGAAGTAAAGGTAACTAATAATAAAATGATATCCTTGCAGGGACTAACTGCCAACGTAAGGCTACCTTCAGGCGAAAGATTTGCATATAAAGTTCCTTCTTCAGCCCTGAGCTTAAGTGACGAGGGTGCTCTTGGAATAAAGATTGTTGATGACAATAATTATGTAGTATTTGCACCAATAGAAATTGTTGATCATGAGAGCGATGGGGTTTGGATAGTAGCAAATAACGAAGATAAACCCATAAAGTTAATAGTATTGGGCCACCTATTTGTTAAGCCTGGTGATAAGGTTTAAGACATAAGATCCTTTGACCTTACCCAGAAAAAGTGGAGAGAAAGTGTGGAATGTTTTTTACAAAAAGAATGATGCATCAAATTGTTCTGGAATGCAATAGTTAATAGTGACGTTGTTTGTTATAAAAAATTTCTATGTATTCAAATATTGCAGTTCTAGTTTGTTGAGCAGAGTGTTGTGAAGTATCAATAAGTATTTCTCTTTTCAATGAGCTAAAGAAGCTTTCTGCAACAGAATTGTCGTAACAACAGCCTTTATTACTCATCTATATTCTTTACAGCTAAGAGATATTGATACCCTTGCGCAGTATATTGTGAACCTTGGTCACTGTGCAGCAGTAGATTTTTAACAGGTTTACGCCTATTAATGGCCATTAATAAAGAGTTCATAACCAATTGTTTATTTATTGCACTACTCATTAACTACCATACGTGAGAATTATTGCTGCCAAATATAGCCATCCCTCCTTGGTTTTGATGTAAGTAATCCCATACTTTATTTGGTTGATCAACAATAAAGTTTTGATCTAGTATATTGGGAGCTACAGCTCTATTATCTGTTTGTTGTTTTTTAATTTTAAACTTTCTTCTCAGTATAGCCCTGATGTCATTTTTCTGCATAATACTTTGCACCGTTTTCAAATTGCAACTTTTACCCAAAGCCTTCAATTCAGCATGAATTTTAGGAGCTCCATATCTACATTTAGAAACTTGATATATTTTTTGAATAGCTTCGAGTAGCTCTTTATTTGCTGATTCTCTACTGCTTATTTTTCTTGTGGTCCACTTATAGTAGCCACTAGCAGAAAATCCTACATAATTCCTGTACTTTATAGCAGTTACTATATAAAAAAATATTTTACTCTTTTTGACTGGCCAGGGCTTTTTTTTAAATGTCTCTTTCCCTTGTTACTCTTGCTTTGTAAATCAAACCTCTCTTTGTCGTAAGGAGCCATGTTACCTCTACCTGGAAATGCATTTGCCGCTGACTTTTTTTCGTTATATTTCTTCATCCATTTTCCTAATACACTATCCCTTATTCCTAGATCTCTTGCTACTTTTGCAACTGGTTGACCTACCTTTCTTTGTTCATTTGCCAGTTTAACAGCTTCCAATTTGAATTCTGCTGTATATTCTCTTACCATTTCTAATCCTCCAAAATTTTATTTTACCCAAAAAAACTCTTTTCTTTCTCTCCACTTTTTCTGGGTAAGGTCACTACTGCTATTCCACGTCAAGAACAACCATAAGTTCATTAGGGTTCACATAACCTAAAGCATTTTTTGCTTGCTCATCAAGCAGATCTAAATCTAAGCTTTTTTCATATAAGCCAAATACTTTGTTGTCCAACTTTTCCTTTTCAGAAGAGACATCCTTTAGCAAAAGTTTATTGTACTCGATTTCTTTTTTTAAATCGATTAACGTCAATAAGCCACGTTTACCTGTAATTGTGCTAATGCTGAAATATAATGTAAGGGAAGAAATGAGTAAGGCTGCGCTTAAACACAGTAATTTTTGCTTCTTTTTAGATATAAGCACCGTACTTTCACATATAAAAAATATATAACATGAAAAGGTGAACAAAAAGCTAAGAACCTTGACGCGCTTTACACCTTGGCTTTACCTTATTTATAATGTAAATCTTACCACCCCTTTTCACAACTTTACAATTTTTATCTCTGTTACGATGAGATTTTAGCGACCCTTTGACTTTCATATCTATAGTAAGAATTAAATTACTTTACATTATAATCACTTATCAAGAGTTAGTCAATTGATAACATTTTATTAAAATATTGTATAATTGTTGCTGATACTTCTTCGATCGACTTTTGCGTGACATCGATAATTGGCCAGTTATTCTGTTTAAAGAGCTCCTCTGCTTCTTTAATTTCCTTTTCTACTTTCTCAGGGTTAGCATATATATTATTATCTTCGTTGTTAATTGAAGTAAGTCTATTTTTGCGTATTTCTATTAGCCTACTTACGTCTATTGTTACCCCTATCGTTAGTTTATTTTTTAATTTTGCCAAGTCAACATAAAAGGGTACTCCACTAACAAAAGGAATATTTGCAACTTTATAGCCTCGGTAAGCTAAATACGTACTGGTGGGAGATTTTGATGTACGTGAAACTCCAACCAAAATTATATCTGCTTTATCAATATCTTGAATATTTTGTCCATCATCATGATTAATAGTGTAGTTTATTGCCTCAATGCGCTGAAAATATTCGTTATTTATCTCAGTATGCAAGTCAAGCTTTTCGTCTTTTTCAATTTCAAGATAAGACGAAATTTCTCTAATAATATGTGATAATATTGCTCTATAGGGAATTTTCAACTTTATACAGTTATCTTTTAGATATTTTCTTAGCTCATCATCAGTAATAGTGCATATAACAAAATTATGCTCATCACTTTTCCTATTAATTTCCTCCAGAATTTTGTCAATCTGCTCTTCTCCTTTTACAAAAGACCAAACATATTCGATCGTTTCTACAGAACGAAAGTGTTTCAGAGCTGATTTTGCAACTGATATAACAGTTTCACCACTTGAATCTGATACTAAGTGTAGATTAAGCTTTTTAAGGGTCATATACTAAAAATAATAGCTAGCAATCTGCTACTGAAATTATGCTAATTTGTTGACCTACGTAAATATAGAAAAACTATCCTGTTGATAAAACTCAAACTAATTGGTAAATTCTTAACACAATTATTCTCAAAACGAATGTTTTTATTAAAGCCTACAAATTTCTCTTATTTTTCTAAGAAAGCTCTACCTTGGCTTGGGGTTATTTGTTTCGCATGTTTTTTAATTGGAATGTCTTTGGCGTTATTCTTCTCTCCAGAAGATTATAAACAAGGAGAAATTGTACGAATCATGTACATTCATGTGCCTTCTGCATGGCTTGCTCTTGGAATATATGGATTAATTGCATCACTTGGTTTCATTTCATTGGTATGGAACAATAGCATTGCTAGTGTCTTGGCACATGCTGCTGCTCCTGCAGGGACAGTCTTTTCGGCAATATGCTTAATCACAGGCAGCATCTGGGGAAAAGGAACCTGGGGCACTTGGTGGGTATGGGATGCAAGGCTTACTTCAATGCTGATTTTATTTTTCCTATATGTTGGCTACCTTTCATTGTGGAGCGCTTTTGATAATGAAGCGAGGGCAGAAAAATCAGCAGCAGTATTTGCCATCTTTAGTGCTATAAATATTCCTATAGTAAAATTTTCCGTGAATTTATGGTCCACTCTCCATCAGCCAGCCAGCATTTTGAGAAAAGGTGGAATAGCAATAGAAAGTTCCCTGCTGTTGCCACTGGTTGCAATGTTTATGTTTTGTGCCACATTTTTTTTAGTAGTGTGGATACTGTATTCACTTTACTTAATTAATTTATATAAGATAAAGAGAGAAATCAGTATGCGGTATTAGGCCGAGAGATGAAAATAGAACACACCACATCACCAAGTAGCAAAGACATTGAATTCCTACTCAAAAAGATTAATGAAGAAACCGTTGATAAAGGTACGTGTAACCCATTTGCTTTTTTTATTCGCGATGATACTGAACAAATTATTGTAGGTTGTAGCGGTTTTGTTATCTATGGTTCAATTTACACTGACTTGCTTTGGGTGCACTCTGATTATAGAAGAAAAGGTATGGGAAAGCAGCTAATGGAAGAAGTTCATGATTATGGTCGTGAGATGCACTGTAAAATAGCAACCGTTGCAACCATGAATTTTCAAAAAGCGAAAGTATTTTATGAAAAGCTTGGGTATAAGTGTGATCTTGTACGTCCAGGGTATGTTAACATGTATATTTTTGAAGAAAGTGTTGTGAGATGCACTGTAAAATAGCAACCGTTGTAACCATGAACTCTAAAATATTTAAAGAGCCTACTAATATCTTTAAGGTAAATGTTCATGTGATTCCGCAGAATAATTCTGTTTTTTGATTCTATCTGTCCATTTATCATTTTCTATATCTTGTTTGTTGGTTGCTTTTTTTTCTTGCTCAACAATTGCCTTATCTATCTCCTTATGAATTGCATCAATTGCATTAATCGCACCTCCTTTTTTGTATACTTCGCTTTTCCCTTCAATAATTAACTTAATAAAAGTATTTACAACAGACTGCACTTGATTATGATTAACCTGACCTTTTGTCAAAGAAGGTAAAGAGCCTAATTCCATCAATACTTCTGGTGCTGTTTTATCTTGAGTGGAAAGTCCTAAATTATCTGCTACTTTACTTATTAATAACTCTCTGTGTTCTTTATTATCTTCCAATTTAGCATAATCACTCAATAGATCTATAACGGTAGATACTCTGACTTCAACAACATCATCAACATCTTCATCTTCTAGAGCAACTCCTGACCCCAATAACCTCTCTCTGAGATTTTCGCTTAAAAGATTGATAAATTCTTCATTTGCATCTGATCCTGTGGTTGATATTGTACCATCTAAATAGTTACTTTGAGCACCGAAGCCATGCTCTATTTGTATTTTTGTCTCAGGTTTAAATCCTAATTTTGCACAGAATTTCTGAAAATATTCTTTAATAATGTCAAACAAGCTCTTGCCATTATCTTTATAATTTTTTAACTCTTTAGGAATAGTAAGTGACAATTTACCATCTCTGTATGTTACAAAGTCTTCACCATTGTGAGATTCAATTGTAAATTCCAATGAACTAGACAGATTACATATCTTATCGCCATGCATAACTTGATTTTTAACAGAGAGTATTGGTAGCCTCATATCAGATCTAATTCTCACATTATTTTGGTTAGCACAATCAATATTTATTACTTTTTTAGGATTTTCTACTATGAACGACTGTCCAAGTGCAAGTTGGGTTTGTATAAATGGAGCAGCCTCATACCCTGCTTGATTACAATTGGTAACTAGCTCTTCTAAAATAGCATCACTTGGAACTTCTGCCCCAGCGTATCTGAACATTTTTTTGAAAACTTCTTTTGCAAAGGAACGGTAATCCTTGTTTTCATCTTTCTCTGTTGGTAATAGATGGATATACCTTTGGCCAGCATTGTAAAATTCTTCAAATTCTTTCTTATATGAATCGGTTTTTTGATGATTGGCAGTTTTGGAATTTTCACAGTGATTTTTCCATAGCTCACCCAATGCATTACTTACAAGCTCTTTCTCAATATCTTCGAGTACTGAAGCAACAAAAGCTTTGCCATGATCCGTATCTATTTCTCTTGTTCCTTTTTTGTTAAATATTTCGTCATTATATATATCATCACTATTAAAAAGTTCGCTTTTGCGGTGCTTAGCTCCTTCCTTAAATGCAATAATAAGATTTTTATCTATTTCTTTTCCGTTAATAATAAAATTCATCCTTTGAAAATCTAAGAACATTGTTTCACCGGAATTCGCTAATTTATTATCTTGATCTGCTCTTAATTTACTAAAATTGAACTCTTTAGCTGTGGCCTTTAATCTAACTACTGGACTCTTATTATTTTTTCCTTTTGTCTCTTTCATAAATAACACCTTACTGTAAATATGCTGTAAGTTATATCATATAATGATGAATAATTTGGTAATATATTAAGAAAATCGACAGTATATTTCTTTATTTAAGGGGTGTAGGAAAGGCGTAGATTTCTCTTTCCATTTGTAGCGTACTGCATTAATATTTATGTATTAATCTAGAAAATAATGATGAATAACATTGTAATTGTTGGTCTGCAATGGGGTGACGAAGGCAAGGGTAAAATAGTAGATTATCTTTCTGAGAATGCAGATGTAGTTGTGAGATTTCAGGGAGGAAATAATGCAGGGCACACTATAGTAGTAGATGATGAGGTTTATAAATTAAATTTACTGCCCTCTGCTGTTTTGAGGCCAGGCAAAATATCTATCATAGGAAATGGCGTTGCTCTTGATCCACACGCTCTAATCTCAGAAATAGAGTCATTGAAAGTTAAAGGAGTAGACGTAAACTATAACAACTTGATGGTATCCGAGAGCTGTCCATTAATACTTAGCATACATAAGGACAAGGAAAAGCTATTTGAAGATTTAAATGGAAATCACAAAATTGGTACAACAAACAAAGGGATAGGGCCATGTTATGAAGATAAAGTTGGAAGGAGAGCTATACGCCTTTGTGACTTAGAAAACGCAGATGAGCTCAATAAAAGAGTGGATACTCTTTTGAATTACCACAATGCTATCAGGAAAGGCCTTAACTACCAGGTGGTTAAAAAAGAAGAAATATTAAAGGAAATTCAAGAGATTTCAGAAAAAATTCTTTCATATAAAAAACCTGTGTGGAAGATATTAAATGACTTGATGAAAGAAGGTAAGAAAATAATATTTGAAGGTGCCCAAGGCGCATTTTTAGATATCGACCACGGAACTTACCCTTTTGTTACTTCAAGTAATACTGTAGCATCGCAAGCAATAACAGGCTCAGGGTTATCCTCCAATGCTTACATTATTGGTGTGGTAAAAGCTTATACAACAAGAGTGGGCAATGGCCCATTTCCTACTGAGCAGAAAAATGAAGTAGGAGATAGCTTGTTTACTATAGGTAAGGAACTTGGAACAGTGAGCAATAGAAGAAGGCGTTGCGGATGGTTCGATGCAGTTTTAGTGCGCCAGGCCGTACAACTCTCTGGAGTTTCAAGCATTGTATTAACCAAATTAGATGTGCTTAATTCTTTTGATACAATTAAAATATGCACTGGTTACAAGTATAGCGGAAAAATGTATGATTATTTACCCGCATCGCATTCAATACAAGGGGAATTAGAGCCAATATATGAAGAGTTTCCTGGCTGGAAAGAAAACACTCAAGGTAAAAGGTCGATTGAAACATTGCCTATCAATTTAATAAAATATATAGAAGGGTTAGAAAAATTAATAGGTGTACCAATTCATCTAATCTCAACTAGTCCAAAGAGAGAGGATGTTATTAAGCTTAAAGATTTCTGAAAACGTCTTTGTATCTTAGAGCCTGTACGTAATCTCAAAAAAGAGATAAAGTGAGAGGATAAAGTATATAAAGTAGGATATGCGAAGTTTATAACCAAGTGACATAAGTCGAGAAAAGTTTGAGATTATTGTAGCAGATCTGGAATCTTGCAGAAAGAAGACAAAACCAAGAACACTTGATTTACATGATATATTTTGTGGAGTGTTATACGTGTTAAAAAGTGGTTGCCAGTGGAGAATGGTATCAAAAGAGTTCCCAAAATGGCGCAATTGTTACGACTATTTTAAGAAGTGGAGTGAAAAACCAGATGTAAATAAAGAAAGTGTTCTGGAGCTGGTATTAAAAAAAAATAATTGCGACAAAACAATGGTCGGAAAAGCTTCTGCATAATTGATGCACAGAGTATAAAAAATGCAGATACTGCTGAAGCTATGATGCAGGCAAGAAGATTTCAGGGCCGTATTGCAGTAGATACGCAAGCATGCAATTTATACAACAACAGCAGAGATAACTGACCGTAGCAGTGCTGTGAGAATGGTCGAAAATGCAAAAGAAAACCTCTCGGGAGTTAAAAATGTACTGGTTGATGCAGGCTATACTGGAGAGAATTTTGTAACTCAAATAAAAACGATTATTGGTGCAACCGTTGAAGTGATCAAAAGAAATGAATTACGTTCCTTTGTTGTATTGCCCAAAAGATGGGTTGTGGAGCGATCTTTTGCTTGGTTAGAAAAATGTAGAAGATTGTGGAAAAATTGTGAGCGAAAACTCAATACTAGCCTACAAATGGTAGTTCTGGCTTTCACTGCCTTACTTCTGAAAAAATTATGAACAGGCTCTTACTAACTCTTATCTAATAAAAAAAATACTTGTGTAACTTCGAATAGTCTATTATGCAAGACAACAGTATAAACATGTAGTAAGAAATGTATAATGAAAAATAAAAGCTCAAGTTTAACACTTGCAGTTATTTTTACACAATTAAGTAATCATAAAAGTTAGTGTAGGGCGAGGTTATACAGTTTGATTTCTTTTAATATATGTTAATTGGTATAATATAAATATAGTTAAGGAGGTGTATTATGATTGGAAGTTTGGCTAAAGAAGAAAAAACAGCAGAGGCAGGAAAAACAGGTGATCAACTTGAAAAGTGTATTGGACCAACTTCACTGAATAGGGAGGTTTATTACTCTACGCTTATCTACTATACATTAAAAGAGTTATATTCACAATTAGGTGATATCTCTTATGCTAATAAAACAAGATCAGAAAAAGAAATAATCAATTTTTATGTTCTACCTCAATTTGCACGTTTTAAAGAAATTATTGATGAAGATATAAAAAAAGATCCTTCGTTTGCAAATTCTGCTATTGTAAAGTTTTGCTCCTCAATTATAAAAAATAACAAATTACTTAAAGAATTAGAAGAAGTTAGTATTCCTGCCAAAAACTCTAGTGTAAAGGCAAGGGTAAGCTTTCAACTAAAAAATCTGAAAGAAAAGGTGTGGTTCTTAGGAAAACTAAAGGAAAAAAAGAATTTCACTTACGTGCAGAGGGCTTTTGGGGATAAGTGGAGTTTTTATGACCTAATAAATGATGGAGATTTTAAAAAAACGTACATAGATAAAGCAGTAACAGAGTCTGCTAATAAGAGCTTTAAGGAAGATATAGATAAATGCATAAAGTTGGCAGAGCAGGGAAAAGAAGCTGCAAGTAAATATCTTGGAGAGAAAGGCGTAGAGTTTCGAGCTTATTACACAGAAACTGATAACACTCATAGAGTTTTGAATATCAATCTTATTAATTACAATAGAAGTGAGCAAACCAGGATTAGTGACATTTTACAGCAAGAGAAAGATATTAAAGAGCTGAATATCTATTGCAATAAAAAACATGAAATACACTCTCATCGGAAAGGTAAGGAAAGATATTATGAATTTAAAGAGGGCGCATATTATGAAATGAAAAGCACTTGGCCTGTAAAGGATGGATCCGAAATGTGTACCATGATTATGAATGTGAGTAGCGATGGCATAACTGAAGTACTAAAATTTAATGATGAAGATTTTGTGCTATCGGATGAGATCTTAGAATTAATAAAGCAAAACGATGAATTATATATTCAAGGTCTCTCCTTATATGATGCTGTACTAGAAAAAGGTAAGGCTGCTGATGTTGTACCTACTGCTAATAATAATTTTCAAAATGAGTCTATAGCGGCCTATCGCGAGGAACCAGAGGGGGAATTAGACCCTAAAGTTGATGCTGACAATAGCCTTCCTCCTTCTATTAATAGCAATGCATCAACTCAAACGGAAGTCAAATTACAACACACTGAAACTCAAACAGAAGTTGCTTCACAACAAATCGAAACTAAAACGGAAGTCAATTTACAGCACACTGGAACTCAGACAGAATTTGCTTCACAACAAATGGATGAATTGATTTTAAATAATCAGATGCTGTCCGAAAAAAACGTTGAATTGAAGCAAGAAATGTCAAATTTGAAAAAAGAAGCTGTTGAATTGAAGCAAAAAATAGAAGCAGGGTTGCAAGTGATAAATAAAAAGCACCATGAATTAATACAAGAAAATCAGCGACTACAGGAGAAACTAGAAACAACCCAAGCAGAAGCTAATCAAACAATTGTAAAGTTAGAGAAGCAGAATAGCAATTTACAAGACAGGTTTGAAAAAGAGGAGCAAAAAAACACGGAATTGCAAACTGAACTGGCACAAAAAAATGAAGAATTAGCAGGTGTGTTAAAAGAGCTACAAGGGAAAGCACAAGAACTTAAAGGTGTATATGAAGAAAAAAGAAAGCTAAAGGAAGAGCTGAAAATTGTTAATGCAGGAAAGAAGAATTTGGAAAAAGAGCTAAATCAAGCACGAGAAGATGCGGAACAGATAATGGTTGAACGACGCCAGCAGAAAGAGCGCTTGAAAGATCAGCTAAGAGAATTAGATCAGGAATATAAGGTACAAGTAGAAATTGAGCAAAAGATTAAAGAATCAGATAGGCAGGATAGCGATTTACAAGATACACTTGGAGAAGAGAGACTAAAACTCAACATTGAAGAACTAGAAAACGAGTACGAGGAATTTCCAGGAGATAAGGTGCTTACACTTGAACTCACTAAAGATGAAGATAAAGTCGAAGAGTTAAGAAACGAGCTAGAGCGTGAGAAAGAAAAGTGTAAACAATTATTAGAAGAAGAAAATGAATGGGGTGATGAATTGGTAGGAATGCTTGATGGACTGGAAGAAAAAATTCGTGCTGATGAACAAAGGAGCTTCAACAATCAATTAACGGGAGAAATTTCTAATGAGTCTGGTAATGCTCCACGACAGAAGAAAAGGTTATCCAAATCTTCAAGCGTTGATAATGAGTCTTATGTTCCACTGAGAGAGAAGACAACATTACTCAGATCTTTAAGCGTTGATAGTGGACTTGATAGCGATGAAGAAAATTGTGATAATGATTTATCTTTCAACATAAGTCCTATAAGTTCTATTGAGAAGGTGGCAGAGAGTAGAAACGTAGGTAGGGTATCATTGTGAAGATGGTTGGGGTTAAGTTGCAACTTAAGTGGGGCGCAAAAGGTCTTTTGTGTTGATAATAATTTAAAATCTATAGTAGACTAAAAAAGATTATTAAATTATAATATAACATATGATAAAAGACGAGAAATCGAAAACAATTTTTGAAGTGGAAGGGGCAGTAACTGCTTTACTACCTGCAGCAGAATTTAGAGTGAAACTGGACAATGAACATGAGATTATCTGTCATGTATCAGGGAAAGTGAGAAGAAGTAAAATACGCATCATTATAGGGGATAGGGTGTTAGTTGAGATGAGCATTTACGATAGGAATGCGAGAAAGGGTAGGATCATTAGAAGGCTTAAAGGTACAAGTGACAGAACGATCTCTAAATAATCTTATTCTTGCTTCATCATCGAAAAGGCGTATAGCTTTACTAAAACAAATAAACATTGAGCCAGGTTTAATTTTGCCAGCAGATATAGATGAAGCCCCTTTAAAAAAGGAACTTCCGAAGGATTACTCAATCCGTATGGCAAAAAGTAAAGCTGAGAAAATACAAAGTTTAAATCCAAATTATTTTGTGCTTGGTGTTGATACAGTTGTTGCTTGTGGTAGAAGGATATTGCTCAAAGCTGAAAACGTTGAGCAAGCAGAAAAATGTATCCGCTTGTTATCAGGAAGAAGGCATAGAGTATACACCAGTGTATGTCTATTAACTCCCGATCAATCTAAACAACATATCAGGACTGTGGTTACAATAGTGAAATTTAAACGTCTCAGTGAACAAGAAATTAAGTATTATTTAGCATCAGAAGAGTGGAAAAATAGGGCGGGGGGATGCAATATACAAGGCCTAGCTGGAGTGTTCGTATTGTTCTTACGCGGCTCCTACTCTTCCGTTATAGGGTTACCATTACATGAAACCTATTGTTTGCTAAGCAATTATTTTAACTTCAATTTATATTGAAATACCTTTATTAGTATCTTTTTTTTGTTGTGACTCAGCAACCTGTTTAGCCCAATCTAGTGGTCTTTTATTTCTGTTAGCTAATGCAATTCTATTGCGATCATAACCATCAGTGTGTTCTGTTAAAGTATCTCCTCTTTCTTCTTCTATTACTCCAGCTTTCAGTTGTGCTTCATCTTTCTCTAGTAATTTATATAGTTCGCTATTTTTATCTACAGTTGGATTAGTGTCATTATTTTCTCGTTCTGCCACTGTTTTTTCTAACCACTTACGTATAGGGTCATATTGTTTACCTTCTCCTATCTTTTCTAAAATGTTTTCTGAGAATGAATCTTTAGGAATATTTTCTTTAGTAGCCTGTTGTGCCGGTTCTCTTAACCCTTTATCCGGGTTTCCCAATGCTCCTTTTAACTCACTCGTATCTCCGATTTCTTTTGGTTCAATGTTTTCTAAGCTCTTCTTTAACTGTTCAGGATTTACTTGAGATTGTTCATTATTGTCATGAGTTGGAGATGAATAGCCCGAATCGTTTGCTTTTATGTCTGTTGAGCTGTCTTTTAGCAACCCAACTTCTCTCAAGCGTTTTTTAGTTTCTTCGCTAATCTGACTCTGATCAGCTGATTTTAACCCGAGATTTTCTTGACCTAATGTATTTTTAAGTTCTTCAAATAGAGTTAGATTACTTTGTCTAATATGTTCTTCTAATTTCCTTCCTACCTGTTTTAAATCTGTTTGAGATTTACTATCACTATTAGTTGGAGATATATAGCCTGAATCACTTATACTATTTGGTGTTGAAGCAGAGACACTAATAGTTGGACCTTCCACTATTTTTACATCTGCTAAATCGTCTTTTTGCAATCCATCTTCTTTATCTTGTGACAGTTTATCAGTAGGATCAACTTGCCTTAATCCTCTATTATCCTGCTGTGATCTATCTCTGATTTCTTTAAGAAGATTTTCAGGTGGAGTTTGATCACTTTGTTCAATGTTCTCTAAGCTCTTCTTTAACTGTTCAGGATTTACTTGAGATTGTTCATTATTGTCATGAGTTGGAGATGAATAGCCCGAGTCACTTTTATTATTGAGTGCTGTAGCAGAGAGCGGCTGTTCACTTTCTTTCCACTTAGCATCACTAGCATCTTGATTATCACTGTTATCTGGAGAAGATGAATAAGGAATTATGTCCTTTAATGTCTCTAACGGTGATGGGTTATTTTTTCTACTTCCTGCAATTGATGCTTTTCTATCATCAACATCAATGTGCCGTAAGTTGTTTTTCTTGAAATTTCTGATGTCTTGTAACAGATCGCCTTTGCTATTTCCTTCTTGTTGCTGGGTTTTAGGTTGTTGCTGATCATTAGGTGTTTGCTCACTTCTATCTGGTTTTTGGCTTCCAGGTACAGCATGTCCAAATGTAGGATTGTCATACCGTTCATCTTCTTGCCTATTATCTTGATTGTGGCTTACAGACTTGGTGAAAGTAGAACTATCTGAAGAATCAGAAGTTGCACCTTTTTGCTGATTATTAGGTGTTTGCTCATTTTCGCGCAAGTCATCTGGTTTTTGGCTTCCAGATTTGGCTCCCCCTTGCTCATCGAAAACACCTTTTTTAGGTGGTAGTGAACTAGTTCTAGGTGGAAGTGGCGGAGGAGTTTTTTTGTTCTGAGGATTCTCCTCAAAAAGCGATTGTAGGTTATAAACTTGACCTCCCGAATTTGCTTCTCGTGCTGCTTGTCTAAGCTCACGCTTTTCTTTAGCCTCCTGAGAATTAATTTTATCGTCAAAATCTTTTCCAATTCCGCTATCGTAAGACTGCCTTCTGCTGTTAGATTGTAGTCCAAAATGTGAATGGTGGTCTTCTTTTTTTTGAGTTATATCAGTAGCTTGAACGCTAACACCTCTATTAACATCAATTCTTGTTGTAGTTTCAGATGATAGCTCGTTACTGTCTTTATCATGTTGCATCTCATTCGCTTTTCCTTGTCCTTTCTCCCTGAATTGTATTTCATGCAAGAATAAACCACCTATTTTTACATCTCTGTTTACTTCTAACCGTTCTAGAGAAAAATCATCACCTTTAACAAGGTCTACACCGTTAGCATCAATCTTAATTTTGATCTTACATTCCTTCCCCTCCGCATACCACTTTAAAGTCATTTCATATGAACCATCAGTTACGACATAATGTCTTATTTTTTTCCCTTCTTCCTCGGCAACAAAACCATGCATTCCGCTCTTTCCATCACTATGCAATGTTGAAAATCCCGAGATTTCATTCTTCTCACAAAAATCACTGTTTAAAAATTCGCTGATTTTAAACTCTTTTTTGTTATTTCCCAGCGTAATACTTGCGTGATTACCGTATATTGAAACTCCTGCAACATCATCAACATACTCTTTCAACCTTTCTTTAACTTCACTTTCAAGGTCTTGTCCAGCTTTCTTTGTCTTGTCGCATTTCTGAAGAATAACTCCATATGCTTTATCTTTGTTTTCTTCTTCGTCCCAATTCCAGTTGGCGTGTTTTGTTAAAAACTTTACTGTGTTAAAATCAACTCTAGCATTATAAATTGGGTCGTCTTCCTTTTTTATTTTATCAAATAAAGGAAAAATTTCTTGAATGCGCTCATTATAAATGTGTTCTTGTTGTGTATCGTTAGTGCCCATATATCCCTCACTAATAACCCTCTGCCTTTAGTTCTAGCTAATACTAGCTAATATAATTATCACAAGCATTGGTTGAATTTTTATTAAGGAAGGTTGTGTTACTAATGTGATGACACAAGCTATTTTATGGTAACATCAAACGATTTAAGTTGTCATTCCAGTCTGGAATCCAGCCTTTCACGAACCCCATCAAAAATGTTGTGTTTTAACATAAGATTAGCTACTTTCATGCTCACTAACTTAGTGCCAATCAAGATTCCTGGATCCCAGTGTCTGGGCACTGGGATGACATCCTTCTTGGCGGAAATCACTCTTATATCACAACAGCTGCATAGCCTAAATTGCTTTAGCTATAGCTCTGTTTTTGCAACTTCAAATATCTGCTACTCATAGTAAACACTTCTGGATCTTGAGAGGTTAGCTTGAGTATAGCGAGTATGTTGATAAACAACAAAGCAGCAATCGAGATATCAGCAACATCCCATAGCAACCGGACTTTACCTATCGCACCAAGCGGAATGATCATGGTAAAAATTACAATCCAGATTTTAGTGTATTTATTATCCATAGACACATAGCGTATTGTCTGTTTTGAGCAAAAAAACCAAGTAAAAATAGTAGTAAAGGCAAAACAAAACATTATGGCCATAATTAAATAGTCAATATAGGGCCAATTCATAGCTTTTCTAAAAGCAAATATGCACATGTTAGTACTCTCTAAATCAGTGACCCAAGAATCTGTGACAAGCAGTACCATTGTTGTAATAAACACTATGAATGCAACTATAAAAGGCGATATTATTGTGATTAGGCTCTGTTCAATAATAAATTTATTATTATTTTTCTTAGGAACAATTGAAGAATGTACGATTCCTTCGAGGCCAAGCCCTATATCTGTTGCAAAAATACCTCGCAAAGTTCCAACTTGAATAATAGTCAACATTTCTAAAATCAAACCTAGAGATAAACCAGAGTTAAAGCTACTAGTTGTAAAAAAACTGCTTGTTATTAGTTTTAGAGAAGGAAGAATATTTTCACTAAATTTAAATAATATGATACCGCAAAGTGTGAGGTAACTTACCGTCATTATCGGTATCATAGCCGATATAAAAATTTTAATTTTTTTTAAGCTGAGAGCTGCAACAACAAAAAATATTATGGCCATTACAATGCCACCAACAACTACAGGCACATCTATCATATTAAGTGGTATTGATAGAGAATTTACCTGAACAAGGTTACCAACTGTTATTGAAACCATCATCATGATAACTAGAAAGACAATTGTGGCCTTCCTAGAGTTAAACGCATCAGTCATGTAGGCTACAGGGCCACCTATAAACCGTTCGTTCTTTTCCTTTCTGGTTTTTATACTTAGATAACAAGTGACATATTTTATCACAGAAGTGATAACAATAATTATTGCCATCCATAAAATAGAGCCCGGTCCTCCGGTTTTTAGAGCAACAGCAGTTCCTGAAATATTTCCTACTCCTAAATTTCCCCCTAAAATTGTAAACAGAGCGGCTATAGAAGAAAATTTATTTTCTCCTTTTTTAGCTCCAAGGAGTGAAAGGGCGTATGGTAATCTAAATACCTGTAGCCATTTTAGTTTAATCGATAGGTAAACACCAGCAACTAGCATGAGTAATATTGTTGGCAGTAATAAAACAAACTTTACTGTATCCATCTGTAAAAGTGAGATTTTTATTTGAGTATACAACAAAAATTGAAAATACCTAACCTATTTTCTATGTATGACTTCGTTTCCGTCATTCTAGAAACCTTTTCTTGTCATCCAAGTAGCGTGACACATAACTGTACGAACATTGTAATATGGTACAATGTTAAGACGATGTCATTCCAGTGCTTGACACTGGAATCCAGCTTTTAATGCAACCCCTCACCAAAAATATTGTGTTTTAACATAAGGTTAGCTACTTTTATACTCACCAACTTAGTGTCCAATCTGGATCCCAGTGAGCTTTGTTGCATAGCAGCAGAAAAATTAGTGATTACTGACAAAATTCATTATAAATAGCGATTTAACTGTTGAAGAAAAAATATGCCACAAAAAATGAGGGTCAGTAACCATAGCGAATATAACAAATTTCTAGAAAAAAGAGGAAATATTTTTCATTATATCAACGAAGCCATAGAAAAGTGGTACGAGAATGGTCCAAAAATACCAGGTGGCAACAATATTTATAGCGATAAAGTTGTAATTTTGGTGCACATAATAACTTGTTTATTTAGAATAGGCCTGAGGCAAACAGTTGGGTTTATAGCAGGATACCTTGAGCAAATTGGGAAAAATTTGCAAGTTATCAGCTATTCACAATCATCAAGAAGGTTTAAGAAACTCAATATTAAGATCAATGATTGCAGAAAATAATATGGAAGATATCGAAATTGCTATAGACAGTACAGGAATTAGTATATACAACAACACTCCTGGTCATAGCAAAGAAAATAGCGAAGATAGAAAGTATCGCAGCTATGAACAGACAAGAAAATTGCATGTAATGTTGAATACAAACAGCAAAAAAGCCATAGCTGTAAAATACAGTAACGGCTGATCACTATGGAGCTTGTGATTTGCTAAAAGAAGTCGATTTTCAGTATGTCATAAAAGTACTATATGCAGATAGGGCATATGACAGAGAAAAGCTCTATAAGCTGTGTAATCAATATGGTATAAAAACGAAAATTCCTCCGAAAAACAACGCAACAGAGCATCCAAAGTTAGACTATATGGCTGAGAGAAATTCTGCAGTCAAGCTCATAAAGTCATATGATGAAGATGGTATAAAGAAGTGGAAAAAAGAGATGAGTTATGGAAAAAGATCTTATATAGAAGGTTTTTTCTCGCGATTAAAAAAGACATTTGGATTTAGTTTTAGGAACAAATCTGAAATGAATCGTGAGAGGGAACTGCTACTCAAATGTTATTTGCTTAACAAATTTACTGAAATAGGCATGGCTAAATTTGAGATAGCTTCATAAATTTATTGTGCGTTACCTACTATCCGAAGAGCGATGCAACAAAGCCATCCCAGTGTCTGGGCACTGGGATGACATCTTTTTTCTTGGTACAAATTACTCTTATATCTCAATGTTCGTACAGTTAGTGCGTGACACTTGTATCTTTATGATGTGAGGCATTAGAGCTAAAATACCTCACAGGGAGGGTGAAGCTGATGCGACACTAATGCCATTAAGCCAGATTTTGCTTCCCTCCCATAGAGTTAAAGACTGAACAGTATCTTTTGGAATTATATCCCGTATTACAAGGTTAGTCTAAACTCTCAGTTTATTTATAGTCTTGGAGGCAATTTTATGCAAGTAAATGCTATTTTGGGTGTGGATATTTCAAAAAAGAAATTTGATGTTTGTTTGTTAGTGGACAGTAAAAAACGACACAAAGTCTTTCAAAATAATCAAGATGGTTTTGCAAAACTTGTAGTTTGGTGCAATGGCCATGGAGCAAATCTTACTCATTTATGTCTTGAAGCAACTAATTGGTATGGAGAAGATTTGGCTACTTTTATGCACGATTTAGGACATAATGTCAGTATAGTAAACCCAGAAAGCTTTTGGCAAAAGTGAGCTGCTCAGAAATAAGACAGATAAATCAGATGCAGCTATGATAGCTAGATTTTGTATCGCCAACAAACCTGCTCTTTGGAAGCCCATTGCACCTGAAATGAGTCATTTGAGGGAGCTTTATCGTTGCATGCAATCGCTAAAAGATGATAAGGTGCAACAGACAAATCGCTTGGAAAACAAAAATATGCATTCCAGTTGCAAAGAAGCTATATCTAAAGTAATTTTGGCAATAGAGGAGCAAATTATTGTTCTCGAAAAAGAAATTAATGAGCATATAAATAACTATCCACATCTAAAAAATATGGTGGAAAACCTTAAGACTATAAAAGGTATAGGTTATCTTACTGCTGTTGCTGTTGTCGCAGAAATGCCATCAGTTGATAACTTTGACAATGCTAAACAATTTACAGCTTTTGCTGGTCTAAATCCAGGACATTATCAATCGGGATCGTCAGTAAGTAAGAGAAGTTGCATATGCAAAATAGGATCTGAGCGTATTCGAAAAGCTCTTTATATGCCAGCTATAGTAGTCAAAAACCATAATAATCATTTTCAAAAGTTTTGTCAGCGTCTAGCAAGTAAAGGCAAATGTCCAAAAGTCATAGTTCTTGCGTTAATGCGAAAATTAATGCATGTCTTTTTTGGTATTCTTAAAAATAATCAACCATTTAATTGTAATTTTGTTGGATAATTTGTTTGACAGCAGAAACAGTATCTGGGATCTAAATTTTTTATGCGAAACCATTATGTTTATATACTTGTAGGCCCAAGTTCCTCACATAGTGAACAAAAAAGTAAATGAGATTCCAGTGTCACGCGCTGGAATGACACCTACCCCATGAGAACTCTATTTTTCATACCACTCATTTATAAGTTTATTGATATCAGAATCTATAAAATCCTTTAATGGTTGCCTGATTTTTATCTCAACATTTTTAGGGATGCACCTATCTTTACATATCGCATAATTTATATGGAAGTTAAGGTCAATATACCCTTGATTTAAAAATATATTCATCTTAAAGGGAAATAATACCATATCCTCATATACGTTACTTACAAACGTCTCTCTCCCTACTTTATCTTTATGTTCCTTTGGAATAGGCCAGTGAATATTTATATCTGATGCATTACCTTTGTAACTAATAGACGTGGGAAGGCCAAAATCTCCAGGATCTTTATAATATATGTGCCAGCCTGGTTCTACTGTAACCTTTATTGTACCTTTAAGAGTGAAGCTTGCTTCATTTATCTCGCCAATAAGTAAATCAAATTTTGCAATTTCCTCGTCAGCATATAGTTGAGCGCAAGAAAAAAATAAAAATAATATTAAATATATATATATTTTCATTAAGGTAAATTTCTCCTTTTATAGAGAAAGTAATTTAGATTTTAATTATTATATTTAATAGTATTATATAGATTATTTATTAATATAGCATTATGCTATAGCTAAACTGACTTACGACAATCTGAAAAACGACAAATTCGTCATTCCGCTACTTGTTAGCGGAATCTATGCCGAGATACCGCGAATGAATCCACAACTGTACGAACATTGTGATTTTGGCCCATAAGGAGGGTGTCATCCCAGTGCTTGACACTGGGATGGCTTTGTTGCATCACACTTTATAAGATGGTGATTTATGGTAAATTCATGTAACTATCTCAAATTTAGCCATACCAATATCAGTGAATTTATTAAGCAAATAGCATTTAGTTCTTTTTCTCGATTTATCTCAGATTTATTCCTAAAACTAAATCCGAATATTTGCTTTAATCTTGAGAAAAACCCTTCAATATAAGATCTTTTCCCATAATTTACTTCTTTTTTCCATTCTTTCATGCCATCTTCACCGTATAATTTTATTAACCTAATAGCAGCATTCCTGTCAGACATATAATCTATTTCTGGATGTTCTGCCGCATTGTTTATTGGTGGAATTTTTGTCTTTATATCATATTCGTTACACAACTTATAAAACTTGTGCCTATCACATGCTCTATCTGCATATAGTGCTTTTATGGCATGCTGAAAATCAACTTCTTTTAGCAAATCACAAGCTCCATAGTGATCAGCCGTTACTGTATTTTACAGCTATGGCTTTTTTGTTGTTTATATTCAACATTACGTGCAATTTTCTCGTTTGCTCATAGCCACGATATTTTCTGTCAGTGCTATTTTCCTTCAGGAGTGTTGTTGTATATACTAATTCCTGTACTGTCTATAGCAATTTCGATATCTTCCATATTATTTTCTGCAATCATTTATCTTAATATTAAGTTTCTTTTGATGCTTGTGAATAGTTGCAAATCTCTTCCTATTTGTTGCAAATACCCTTTTATAAACCCGACTGTTTGTCTTAAACCAATTCTAAAGAAACTGACGATTATATGCACCAAAATCACAACTTTATCACTATAAATATAGTTGCCGCCCTGCATTTTTGGACAATTCTCGTACCAATTTTCTATGGCGTCATTGATATAACAAAAAATGCTTCCTCTTTCTTGGAGAAATTTGTTATATTCATGGCAGTTACTGACTCTCATTTTTTGTGGCATATTTTTTCTTCAACAGTTAAATGGCTATTTATAATGAATTTTGTCAGTAACTGCCAGTTCTTTTCACTTGAGCGATGCAACAAAGCCCACTGGGATCCAGAAAATTTGATTGTGTACTATACAACATTTTCGATTAAAAGCTGGATTCCAGTGTCAAGCACTGGAATGACATCACAGGGGCACTGGAATTTTTGTTTCAATATTTGTACATTAGCCATGCATCTGAACAGATACTGTAAATTAGCTATATTACATTAGCCCATCAGATGAGTTGTAATGGTTATAATTGTCTGATAAGTGATCTCTAACATCGTGACCTAACTCATTGGCATCAGGCTTAACTTCGTGATCTAACTCATTAGCATCGAGCTTAAACAAAGAAGGATTATCATCAGATTGTTGATTAGACTCTTTCTCTTTCGACCCAAATAACCATGAAAAGAGTGATGAGATAGAATCAATAATGGATTTAATTGTTGAAAAAATATTGGATAAGAAATTACTGGGTTGCTGAGTATCCTCTTCGGCTGATTCTGGTTCAGGCTCTTTTCCTGCTGTGTCATCCACATCTTCTTCAGGTTTACTTCTGCTTATAAGTGTCTTATCTAACCATTTGAATATATTCTTGTCTAGATTATGAAAATACATTTGACTTATCTCCTTATTTTCATCAACGTAAATCACTAAAGTTGTATTCTCATTCCCCAATCCATCACATTCACTAACGAGCGATTCATGAGAGTTCTTAATGTCTTTGATAAATTGAAGTTTTTCTTCTTCTGCTGAAAGATAATCTCTGTGTTCTGCTCTATAAGTGGTGCCTTTGTATTTAAAACTAAACATTGATTCACGATCTTCATATTCATCTAGTCCAGAATTCTTGACACGTTGTATAATTTGAAATTTCTCTGCTTCTGAAAGGTCCTTGAGGTATATACTACCAGTTGTATCTTTATATTTAAATTTAAACATCCATCCATGGTCTTCATATTCATCTAGTCCAGAACTCTTGACACGTTGTATAATTTGAAATTTCTCTTCTTCTGAAAGGTTTAGGCGGTATACACTACCAGTTGTACCTATGTATTTAAAAATAAAACTCCATCCATCGTATTTATATTCATCTACAACCATCTGCTTGCAAATAGCTTTATAATTTTTTTCTTCTACTTCTCGTCCAACAACATTTGCTATGAGTTCAGTATCCAGAATACTCAAAGTTTGGACTGTTGCCGATGGTGAAAAACACAATTGAAATATGTGGCCTAGCTCATGACCTAGAACAAAATCCATGGCACTTTGCTTATATGTCAGAATATTCTGACAATCTGTTACTCCTCGTGTAATATATCCTGGACCACCATCTTCATCTAAGCCGAGAAGATTGTTATACTTTGTATAATCGCTTCTATTATTAAAAATGTGAACCGTTATATTGTAACTTGCATTACTATTTTTCAAGCAAAACTTTTCTTTAAATGCTTCATAGGCAGTTTTAATGTCTGTTTCTATTTGGTTTTGTTCCTGCTCAGATAAGTTGTCGTATTTTATAGTACAATTTATATACCCGTATTTAACGGTAAAGCTGTTAGACAAAACATCATGTATATTTGTGGAAAAATAATTGAACTGCTTTGACTCAGCTTCCTTATACAATTGATGCCCATATTTATCCCTAGAATACTTTGGTAGTTTAGGTACTTTGGCAATTAAGTTTTTGTTACTATCAAAAAAAGAAATATCAGAATTACCAATCCTAAAATCCTTTATAGATTGCCCGCAAGTGCCATCATTTGCACAATCATGATTATCTTTCTTATTAAACCATGCGTTGGTGTATTTTTCCATTTTGATACCTCACTACCAAACCTTACTATATTATTATCTTGGTAAAAATCATAATAATTCGTTAACTTGTATTTTAAATCTGTATCAAATGTGCTTTTCTCGTAAGGTATCAATTGTGAAGTAATTAACTTTATTTGTTTAAAATTTTGCTAAAATAGCTCTTTTTATACTATGTTTTATATAGCTAAACTGACTTAGATTTACTGACAATTTGAAAAACAAAAATTCGTCATTCCGCTACTAGAGGTTGTCCGGAAACAAGTAAAAGGCTATAATATCTGAAATTTTAGTACGGGGTAAAGATGAGAAAAAAGTATCCAACAGATCTAAGCGAAAGGGAATGGGCAAGAATAGAAAAACACTTCAGAGTATCATACAAGAAAGGAGGAAGGCCGCCAAAGTATAGCAAAAGAGAAATATTAGAAGCAATTTTCTATGTATTGCGTACAGGGTGTCAATGGCGGTATTTACCAAATGATTTTCCGCTATGGAAGACTGTGTATGAGCAGTTCAGGCAATGGAAGAAGCAGGGAATTTTTGAGAAAATGAATTATGAAATTACAAAATATAGTAGAAGAAAAATAGGAAGGAATGAGCAGCCGAGTGCCTGTATAGTAGATAGTCAATCTGTAAAGACTACAGAAAAGGGGGGATCAAAGGCTATGATGGAAGTAAAAAAGTAAAGGGTAGAAAAAGGCATATAATTACAGACACTCAGGGTTTTATACTAGGTTGTTACGTAGGCGCTGCTAACGAAAATGATAGAGATGGTATTAAAATAGCATTAAACAATATGAGAACAAAATATACTAAAGTTAAAAAAATGTGGGCTGACATGGGATACCAAGGAAGAAATTTAAAGAATCACATAAAGGAAGAATATGACATAGATATTGAAATTGTTAAAAGGCCTCCATGTAGATTTTGGGTGCACAAAGATACGCCACCTGAGCTACTACCAACAAGAGAACAAGGGTTTAAAGTACAGCCAAGAAGATGGGTTGTAGAAAGGACTTTTGCTTGGGTTAATAGGAATAGAAGGCTATCGAAGGAGTATGATTTACTCACAACATCCACTGAGAATTTCATATACCTAGCTATGAGTAGGGTTATGTTAAAGAGGGAATATGCTTGAATTTACTAGTTTCCGGACAACCTCCTATAGTATTTTCTAAAACGAATGATAAACGTCTAAAATGGTATTACCAACTAAAAGGTGTAAGTTTGTACATTGATGCATTAGAGGTCTGAGGCGACTTTTGATGGTGTGCCAACAATGCTCTATCGGATTTAGATCTTACTATTACCCACAAATATAAATGTTTGTTGCATAGCTCTTAATGGCATAACTTTTGCTTGAAATAACTGTTTATATCGTGCAATTTACAGCTTTTAGTTGCTAAAATTATAACTCTTAGTTTAATAATTTTAATCTAATAAGCTTTCAGGTTAATAAAATTAAATTATTTGAGTAAATACAATACTATGTTTTTATTTGTGGGTAATAGTAAGGCTTAAAGCAAAATGTAGTACGAACGGTAGGTGGATCTAAAAGATCGAATTACAATCCTGTATACAGCATTTTGCATTATTGTTTGATTATATTTATAGGTACAAAAATGGCTAGAATAATTTTCATGGGAGTAGATGTTTCCAAGGAAGCATTGGACATCTCAATTAATGGCAAGCATAAGCGCATAGCAAACGTGAGTGATGCTATATCTAAGTTTATAGAAACAAATATAGTCGATTTACCCATCAAGTTATGTGTAAGCTGGTGGCTATGAAAAGCTCATTATAAAATTGTTGCAAGATAACTGTCCATAAAGCTCACCCGAATCGGGTATATGCATTTGCCAAAGCTTGCAATCATTTTGCAAAAACTGACAAGTTAGATGCTAAATTACTGGAAAAATACGCTGAATTTGTCAGTAAAGACGGTGAAGTAAAAGGATGTATAATTTCACAAAAGCAAGAGGAATTAAAGGAGCTGGGGGCAGTTGAGCGTAATTTAAATGATGCAATTCATGCAAACAAGTGTCGCCTGCAAAGTGCGACGGGAAAAGCTAGAGAATACATAGAAAGACAGATAGGGTTTGCTGAAAAACAATTGAAAGAAATTAGGCAAGACATAGAAGACGCAATAGCTGAATTGAAAGGAAAAAATGAGCTTTTAATCAGCTATAAAGGTATTGGATCAAAGACGGCGAGCGTTCTACTGACAGAGGTGCCTGAGCTTGGTAGATTAGAGAATAGAGAAATTGCATGCTTAGTTGGAGTTGCACCTAAAACTAGTGAAAGTGGAAGAAAAGTTGGCAAAGCTCAAATCAAAGGAGGCAGGTTTTATGCAAGGAAAGCACTATACATGTCAGCTCTTGTTGCTATGCGCCACAACAGAAAAATGAAAGCGTTTTATCAGCGTTTGGTTGATTCTGGCAAAGCTGCTAAGGTTGCATTAGTTGCTGTCATGAGAAAAATTATCGTTTGTTTAAATGCCATGATAAAAAATAACAACTTTTATCTTGACTCTTAAGACGGTAGATGACAGACCATTGATTGTATGGGTTCCATCTGTTATATATAATCTTTTTGAATACGAAGAAAACTGATGAATGAGTATGATATTACGGTTATAGGTAGCGGTCCTGGTGGTTATATAGCGGCAATTAGGGCGGCACAGCTTGGGTTTAAAACTGCAATTGTGGAAAAAGAAAAAAATTTAGGCGGTATATGCTTAAATTGGGGATGTATACCAACAAAATCACTGCTTAGAGCATCTGAGGTTTATAGGCTAATAAAAAGATCAAAAGAGTTTGGTATAGAAGTAAAGGGAGCGAATTTTGATATACAATCAATAGTGAAATACTCAAGAAACGTTGTTGATAAATTGTCAAGCGGTGTTGCATATTTGATGAAAAAAAATAATATCAAAGTTCATCAAGGTTTTGGTAAACTTGCAGGCAATGGTACTATAAAAGTCGTTAGCGATAAGGAAGAACAAGAAATTGTTTCCAAGCATATCATTTTAGCAACAGGCGTGAGGGCACGGAATCTGCCTGGAATAGAGGCAGATGGAGATTTAATATGGAATGCGCAGCACGCTATGACTCCAGAGAGATTACCAAAATCGCTACTAATTATAGGGTCTGGTGCAATTGGAATAGAATTTGCAAGTTTTTATAGTACTTTGGGGGTTGATGTAACAATCATAGAGATAAAGAGCACTATTTTGCCGCTGGAGGATAAGGACATTTCAGATTTAGCACAAGAAATATTCACAAAACAGGGGATAAAAATATATACAAACAGTAGCGTAAAAGCTCTTACTAAAAGTAAAGACTCTGCTCAAGTGCTACTAAGTAGTGGTGAGAGCAAAGAATTTGAGAGGGTGATTGTTGCGGTTGGAATTCAAGCAAATATTGAAAATATAGGTTTAGAAAATACAAAAATTAAATTAAGCCCTTCTGGCTTTATTGAAACGAATGAATGGTATGAAACTAGTGAATCAAATGTGTATGCAATAGGTGATGTAGCTGGCCCACCATGTTTAGCACATAAAGCGAGCCATGAAGCCGTGATCTGCATTGAAAAGATTGCTGGTAAAAATGCTCATGCGTTAAAAAAAGAATGCATACCAAATTGCACTTATTCTCATCCACAAATAGCGAGCATCGGCCTTACTGAGGAACAGGCAATAAAAGGTGGGTATGATATAAAAATAGGAAAATTTCACTCTAACTTTAATGGTAAATCTGTTGCACTCAGTGAAACTGAAGGGTTAGTGAAAACGATTATAGATAAAAAAACCGGAGAAATTCTGGGTAGCCACATGATAGGTGCAGAAGTAACGGAGTTAATTAGCAATTTTGCTCTTGCAAAGCAACTAGAAGGAACAGACTTCGACATAAAATCTACGATTTTTCCTCATCCAACCATTTCAGAGATGATACATGAATCAGTGCTTGCTGCAGATGTTAAATAGTTGAACTAACGTTCCATCGTTTTAGAGTTGTCAATGTCTTGAGTAGTAGTTTGATTAGGCACTTTAGTTTCAATAGATTGATTACCACCAGCATCAGAATTCTGTAACTCTTCTTTCAATCCCTTAGCTGCTTCTTTAACTTCAAGCTTTGCCTTTGGATGAAGATCTTCTGGGCCTTTTCCTTTAGTATCCAAACCTTGTTGTAGATTAGTGCTTTTCATTTTATTATGCTGCTCGTGCTCAGGTAGGTCAACGACCGAATTGAAAAGAATTTTTATTATATTTTTTAGCAGTTCTAAAAAACCTCCGCTTCTGCCTTCTCTTTGTTCTTGAGGTTTATTTTTCTCATTAGGTTCTTTTTTACTATTACTTTTAGGCATTTTTAACTCAACTATCATAACGCTTAATAAAATTCTACGTGCAAATTGTTAAATAACAGTTAACAATCTAGGATTTATTATTTACAGATGGATATTATTTTAGCAACAGGTGGCACAGGTGGGCATATCTTTCCGGCCATAGCTTTAGCAAAAGCACTAAAGACACAAGGATACAATTGCATATTATTCACTGATAAAAAAACAAATAAAAATACCGACATAGAAAGCTACACCTTACCATTACGTAGACCAAGCAGCAACAAATTTAAGTTTTTCCTTTTCTTGATATACAGCTCTATGTTAGCACTGTATCAAGTAAGAAAATTAAAACCAAAATCGGTCATTGGTTTTGGTAGCTATGCTTCTTTTCCAACTCTTCTTGCAGCAAGAGTTCTTTCTATACCTATAATTTTACATGAACAAAACACAGTTTTAGGGAGAGTAAATAGATTCTTTTTCAAGAGTGCAAAATTAATTGCAACCAGCTTTCCGGAGACTAAATATGCAGAGGGCAATAAATGTATTTTTACAGGAAATTTTGTTGATATAAAAGCACAGAGCCATTCTAGCACTGAGAAAATCCTAAATATATTGGTCATAGCAGGCAGCCAAGGTGCAAATTTTTTTGATGATGTAGTAAGCAGCGTAATTTGTGATTTACCTATTAAAATGAAAAAGAAAATTAGAGTGACGCAGCAATGTACGAAGAAAAATGTAAACAAGGTCAAAAGTCTATACAAAAGTGAAAAGATCGATTGTGAATTGAGTGAATTTTTTGATGATATGGAGAATAGACTGGCCAATGCTCACTTGGTAATTAGCAGAGCAGGAGCAACTTCAATAGCAGAGATCACTCTTGCTAGGCGTTCTGCTATATATATTCCTTACCCTTACTCAAAAGATAATCACCAATTTTATAACGCAAAATATATTGAAGACTCGAGAGCAGCTATAATAGTTAAGCAGAATAGTGAAGCAAAAAAAAATCTAACAGAGGTACTATTTGATCTATTAAATAATTCTCAAAAATTGCGTGATATGACCAATAGTACAGAAAAAACAGGGATAAAGAATGGGACTACTGAGTTTGTTAAGGTGATTGTTCACAGGTTTAGTTGATGGCTGCTTGCTTTTTCTTCAAACACGTCCCAAAGATCCTTTTCTAGCGATATATTATACAATTTATTGATATAAACTACTCCCGTGGGTGAAGTTGTGTTAATTTCGAGCAGGAAGTCATCTATAATATCAATACCAACAAATATTAGCCCTCTTTTCTTTAATTCAGGACCAATTTTGTTACATATTTCATTGTTTCTATCGTTCATTTGAGCGGGCTCAAAACTTGCTCCAAGTCGCATGTTTGTTCTGATCTCTCCACTGATTTTTGGAATTCGTTTCATTACACCAATTGGTTGGCCATAAAGTAGCAATATTCTTTTATCTTTATCTATGTTTTTACAAAATGATTGTGCAATCACAGGGCATTCGTATTTTGCTATCATGAGATCCACTACTACTTGAATACTATTCTCATCTTGTATTCTTATCACATCGTTTCCTCCATAACTATACAATGGCTTCAGAATAATATCTTGATAGTTGTAGTAGAAATCTCTAATCATTGATATATTTTCAGTAATCAAAGTTGGCGGAATTAGTTCTGGAAATAATGAAGTTATCAATTTTTCAGGACAATTTCTTATTTCTGTTGGATTGTTAATTACCAATGCGCTAGTTTTTTCTAAGATATATGTTGTTGTAATGTAACGCATATCAAAAGGTGGATCCTGTCTGATAAATATGATGTTCATTTCATTCAAGTTGATAGCTACATCTTTTTTGGAGATAAAACTAAAATCATCAACGCTGACTTTCTGAGCAAAAGCAATTGGATAGTTTAGCTTTAGTGCTAAATTATCAGGAGTATAAACAAAAATTTCATACCCCCTCCTTTGTGCTTCTTTTATTAGCGCAAATGTAGTATCAGTTTCAAAATTTATATTTTCATCCATCTGAAAGGCAATTTTCATTTATGTTCTCTACCTATTGTCACAACTGTACAAATGTTATAATTTGAAAGCGATTTTTGCCTAATGGCGTAACTTACTGTACCTGTATCGTACATAACTTACAACTTGTTTTACTCCCTTTACTTTTCTTGCAATTGCTATTACAGCTTTTAATTCCGCTTTATTTTGGGCTATACCCATCAAATAAACAACTCTATCAACCGTATTAACGCTATAATTAATTGACTTAATATTTCTTTTTCCCAGGAGTCTTGTTCTTATTTCCGCTGTTATCATGCCATCTACAGTGGTGTCTAGCATGGAAGCCATTTGAATTGGTATTACTCTTATTTCATTTATCACTTCTTTAATTTCTTTTTGCTGCCAAGCTATTTTTTCTGCTGTAAGTTGTTTTTCAGGAGTGTCAACACTTCCAATGAGCAATACTCTTCCTTCACTTACTTTAACCTTTATGGATGAAAATAGCCCATGTTTTAAGAGCCCCTTATTAATTCTGATGACCATAGTCGTATCATCAATGATATTTCCCAAGGATTTGTCCTGCATTGTTATTGCTGTTGCTGCCGCTGTAGCCACCACACCACCTATTATAAGGGTTGTGCAACCACTTTGTGTAATCAAAAAAATTGCGAGTAAGAAGCTTGTTATTAATCTCATTATTGATTTTCAGGGTTTAGAGCTTTCATTAAGAAATGTTAATAAGCTTTTTTGATTGTGTAAATACCATAAATTAAGTAAGACTTTAAACCTTGAATATTTTTAATGGAATACCTATAATAGGGTACTAAAAATTTCTTGCGGATATGGCGGAATTGGTAGACGTGCCAGGTTTAGGTCCTGGTGAGCTTGCTCGTGGGGGTTCAAGTCCCTCTATCCGCACTTTAAAGTCATGTAACTTAGGTTTTAAGGGAAAATTTATAATCACTAAATACACTTTTGTTTGTGTAAAAACCTGTTCTTAAGGATTGTGTTTAACTTAAATTCTGGTAAAATGACTCTATTAAGATATGAATTAAAATGTTAATAAATGAATTATGATGTCTAATAATATACCTCAAAATACAGTCGAAGTAAGTAGCGTATATACCTACAAAGAGCTTAGTATAGATAAACTAAAGTATGAGTATGAAATCACAGTTGGTAGTGATTATATAAAACAAAAGGTAAATTCCAGGTTGCAAGAGATAGCAGAAAATGCAAAATCACCTGGATTTAGGGCTGGAAAGATGCCCTATGACCTTGTTGTTGCAAATTATAAAAACGAGGCTTTGGAATATGTGATAAATAATACAATTGATTATTGCTCAAGTGATTTGATGAAAAAAATTGAAGTCAAGTCTCACATTTATCCTAAGGTTGATGTTATATCATTACCAGATCTGGGCAAAGAAAATGAGGAGGGCAATTTTGTATACAAGCTATCTTTTGAGTCGATGCCTGAAGTACCAGTGATAGATCTTGACAAAATAAACTTAAAGAAAATTGAAGCAAAGATTGAAGAGGAAGATATAAAAGAATTTATTGATTCTATTAAAACAAAGTTCCCCAATTTCGCCTCTGTTGATGATGCTTCTTATCAAGCGAAAGATGGGGATAAATTGATAATTGATTTTGAAGGGCGGATTAGGAATAAGCTCTTTCAAGGTGGAAGTAGCAAAAATTTTGCCGTTAATTTAGGGTCTGGCACATTTATTAATGGTTTTGAAGATCAATTAACTGGTATGAAAAAGGGAGAAACAAAGAACTTTAAGTTGAAATTTCCTGAAAATTACCAAGCCATTTCCCTTGCAGGACAGGAAGCTGATTTTTCTGTGCGAGTTAATGAGATTCAAATTGCCAAAGATTTTGAAAATGATGATGAAATAGCTAAGAGTATTGGGTTTAAAGATTATTCTTTGCTAATAAATCATGCAAAAAAAATGATTGGTGATCAGTGCACCGAAATGAGAAATCTCTTAATTAAAAAGGAGCTGTTTGATTATTTGGATGCTAATTATAGTTTTGATTTACCCACAGACATAGTAAAACAGGAGCAACAAAGAATGGAAGGAGAATTGGGTGCTCAAAATGATTCTCGTAAAGAAGCTGAAAAACGTGTAAAGCTTGCTATGTTATTTATGAAATTTAGTGCAGAACATAAAATATCATTAACTCAAAATGATGTTTTGAGTGTTATTGTAAATCAATATGTCAGTAAAGATGTGCAATTTGACAGAGTACTTAAGCATTTTGAATCAAATAAACAATTTCAAGAATTAGTTAGAGGGCAAGCGCTTGAGTATAAAGTGACAGATTATATAATAGAAAAAGTTAGTAAAGAAGAGCAGATTGTTTCTGTGAAAGAATTAAAGGAATTATTTGATAATATTTAATAGGGAAAGGTATGACTCTTATACCAATTGTAGTTGAACAAACTAGTCGCGGTGAGCGCGCTTATGACATATATTCAAGACTAGTGAAAGAAAGAATAATTTTTGTAACAGGTCCTATTGAAGACAATATGGCCAGTGTAATAGTAGCACAGCTTTTATTTTTAGAATCGGAAAATCCCGATAAAGACATTTGTATGTACATCAACTCACCAGGTGGTGTTGTAACTGCTGGTTTGTCGATCTACGATACAATGCAGTATATAAACCCAGACGTTTCAACTTTATGTATAGGTCAAGCTGCGTCTATGGGTTCTTTATTGCTTGCAGCTGGTACAAAAGGTAAGCGCTACTCTCTACCTCATTCAAGAATTATGATACATCAGCCATCTGGTGGTTATCATGGTCAAGCAACTGATATAGAAATACATGCTAATGAAATTTTGCGGGTTAAGAAAAAACTAAATCAAATTTATGAAAAACATACTGGAAATTCACTGAAGAAAATTGAAGGAATGATGGAAAGAGATAAATTCATGGATCCTGAAGAAGCAAGGAAAATTGGCTTAATTGACAGGGTGATAGCTGAGCGTACAGATATTGAAATTGAAAATATTAAAGTTAAACAAAAGGTGGGTTAATGGATAACAATAATGATTTACACTACTGTTCTTTTTGCAACAAGGCGCAAGATGAAGTAGATAAATTGATTACTAACTCTTCGGATGGTTTAAAGGTGTTTATTTGTAATGAGTGCATAGAATTATCCCATAAAGCAATAAGTCAAAAGAAAGATAGATCTTTTAATTCAGATCGTATATCTGATATGAAGCTATTACTAAAGAAACCTGAGGATATAAAAAACTTTCTCAGCAAGCATGTTGTAGGTCAAGAACACGCGCAACACGTTTTATCTGTAGCTATGTATAACCATTGTCAATCCATGGTACAATTTCATGCTATAAGTGATATTGAAATCGAGAAGTCAAATATAATGCTTATTGGTCCCACTGGTTCTGGTAAGACTTTGCTAGCCAAAACACTTGCTAAAGTTTCAGATGTGCCATTTGCTATGGCTGATGCGACAACTTTAACTGAGGCAGGTTATGTGGGTGATGATGTAGAAAGCGTGTTGTCGCGTTTATTACAAGCTGCAAATTATGACGTTGTAAAAGCACAGCGTGGTATAGTGTTTATAGATGAAATAGACAAAATTACAAGAAAATCTGAAAGCACTTCAATAACCCGTGACGTTTCAGGTGAAGGGGTCCAGCAAGCTCTGCTTAAGATTATGGAGGGTACAGTTGCTTATGTTCCGCCACAAGGAGGGCGAAAACACCCACAACAAGAGTTTATACAAGTGGATACTAGTAACATACTGTTTATTTGTGGAGGAGCTTTTGAAGGCCTCGATAAAATTATTGAAGCGAGAAAAAAGGGAACGTCAGTTGGCTTTGGAGCAGATATAAGTCAGTCTAAAGAGCAAAAGAAAAAGAATGCTTTACATGATGTTCAACCTGAAGATTTAATCAAATTCGGTTTAATACCCGAATTTGTAGGGCGGGTTCCAATAACTGCTGTTTTAGATGAGCTGGATCATGAAGATTTAATACATGTGTTGACAGAGCCAAGGAATGCACTAATAAAACAGTACAAAGCATTGCTTGCGTTTAGCAAAGTAAACCTTGAGTTTTCAGATGAAGCAATATCAGCTATTGCTAAAAAGGCTATAAGCTACAAAACAGGTGCAAGAATGTTACGTGCTATCTTGGAGTCACTTTTGCTTGACATTATGTATACATCTGGAAACGGAGGCTTTGAAGGTAGCACTATAGTAATCACTAAGAAAATGGTAGAATTAGGAAAAGCAACGGTTAATCATAATAACAATGGCAATGTTATAACGGTTAATGATTAATTTGAGGCATATATTATGAACATTGAACGTGCTGTAAGCTCTAGTTTTACTGCATTGCCAGTATTACCTTTAAGAGATGTAGTAATTTTTCCAAATATAATGGTGCCTTTATTCATAGGCAGAGAAAAATCTGTTAATGCACTAGAGTATGCAATAAGTAGTAGTAATCACCAAAATGAGATTTTTCTTGTAGCACAGAAAGATGGCTCTGTTGATAATCCAGAGCCTGAAGATCTTTATGAAGTAGGTGTGTTAGCAAGCATTGTACAACCGTTAATAAAATTACCTGACAATGCAGTAAAAGTTATAATCCGGGGGATAAGAAGGGGAAGAGTTGTAGAATATATTAGCTCTCATACTTTATTACAAGCCAGGGTAGAGTTAGACAATTATTATAAAGAAGATGAAGACAATATTGATTTAGAAGCTTTAAGGCGGTCTGTTGTAGACGCGTTCGATAGCTGGTGTAAGCTAAACAAGAAAAATCAACCCGAGGTTGCCATTAACTCCATTGATCAAATCAAAGAAGTTGATCAACTTGTAGACACGGTAGCTTCACATTTAAATATAAAAGTATCAGATAAACAAAGTATACTTGAGGCTTATGACCCAGAAGAGCGTTTAAAAAAAGCTTTTGCTTTTATTGAGAGAGAAATGAGTATTTTGAACGCACAAAACCGTTTATATAAGACAATTAAATCGCAAGTTGAAAGCACTCAGAAAGTTTACTACCTTAACGAGCAATTGAAAGCTATACAGAAAGAATTAGGCGAATTTGAGAATGGTGATGAAGGGAATATACTCAATGAATTTGAAAAAAAGATAAATGAAACAAAGCTTTCTCAGGAAGCAAGAGAGAAAGCTATAACTGATTTGAAGAGATACAAGAAAATGAATCCCATTTCTCCTGAAGCTACAGTTATATCTAGTTACTTGCATTGGTTGCTTGAGTTGCCATGGGGAAAGTACAAAGATGCAAAAATTAACTTAAATGCAGCTAAGAAAATCTTAGATGAAAATCATTATGGCATAGAGAAAGTAAAAGATAGAATAATAGAATTTTTAGCGGTATTAAAAAGAGTAAAAGAGATAAAAGGTCCTATACTTTGCTTAGTTGGACCGCCAGGTGTTGGTAAAACTTCTTTAGCTAAGTCTATGGCAGGAGCAGTAGGAAGAGATTTTGTTCGCATAGCTCTTGGTGGTGTGCGTGATGAGTCTGAGATACGAGGGCATAGGAAAACTTATATTGGCTCAATGCCTGGTAAAATCATTCAACACATGAAAAAAGCTAATTCATGCAACCCGCTTTTTCTGCTTGATGAAATAGATAAGATGGGTTCTGATTCGCGTGGCGATCCTGCGTCTGCATTACTTGAGGTTTTAGATACTGAGCACAATAAACACTTTACGGATCATTACTTGGAAGTTGAGTTTGATCTTTCAAGTGTAATGTTTGTAGCTACGGCAAACAGCTTAAATTTACCACATCCTTTGCGTGATAGGATGGAAATTATACAATTGTCCGGGTATACTGAAGATGAAAAAATCAGTATTGCTACACACCACCTTATTCCGAAGTTAAAGAAGGAGCATGGTTTGTATCAGAAGGAATGGGACATAACTAATGAGGCGTTATACGAGTTGATACGTTTATATACACGTGAAAGTGGTGTGCGGAGTATGGAAAGGGAGCTTGCAAAGCTCATGAGAAAGGCAGTTAAAGAAATATTGACTGATAAAAATAAGAAAATATCCGTAGGGGTTGACAATTTACAAGATTATTTAGGGGTACGTAAATATACCTTTGGCATTGCGGAAAATGAGAGTTTAGTAGGAATAGTAACTGGGCTCGCCTATACTGAAACAGGTGGTGATATTTTGATGATAGAATCAGTCCTAATTCCGGGCAAGGGAGAAATAAAATACACAGGAAAGCTTGGAGAGGTTATGCAAGAATCTATAAAAGCTGCGTATAGTTATATTCGATCAAATTGTTTGTTTTTTGGTATAAAGCCCGAAAAATTCCAAAATAATGATATACATTTGCATGTACCTGAGGGTGCTGTACCAAAAGATGGCCCTTCTGCTGGCGGCGCGGTATGTACGTCTATTGTTTCTCTTATGACAAATATACCAGTTAACAAAAATGTTGCTATGACAGGCGAAGTGACATTGCGTGGTAGAGTTTTAGCTATCGGGGGCTTGAGAGAAAAATTGCTTGCAGCGCTCAGAGGATCAATCAAAACTGTGATTATACCAAGTGAAAATGAGAAAGATATGCAAGAAATTCCGGCAAGCATCAAAGAAGGGATCAACGTAGTTTTTGCTAAGAATATTGATGAAGTTATGAAAGTTGCTTTAATGCACCCTACTACTCCAATTAATGGTGATGATAATCAAAATAGTGTGCCTTCCTCTATAGAAAATAAAGATGATACTTTTCCTATATCGGAAACATTGAAGCATTAGATTAAGAAAATATTATCAATCTCCATTTCTCTTTTATCCGGCAAGAATCTACCAGCTTGTGCATTCCATAAGGATATGACTTGCTTTGTTGTTATGTCATTCATATTTTTTACTTATTCTATCTCCCAGTTTTATTCAAGTAGATGATATATTATAATAGTCCTTTTCATGGAAACCTTTTCTGGTAGATTGCTTTCTAGAAAAACCTTGGTCAAGGTGCTAACTGTGGTTTATAATAATATAAATCATATCATAGTTGATTTGCGTTTATCAGAGCTGGAGTAGAGGTATGTTTTATCTTACAAATTTTTTGCCTATTTTACTGTTCCTATTTCTTTTTGTAGGAAGTGGTATATATTTTACTATTCTTGGCGTGTCAAATGCTTTTTATCAGTTATCTCCACTGGTAGCCATTGTTCCTGCCATAGCTCTGGGTTGGGTTTTATACAAGGGCAATACTGAAGAAAAAATGTATGCCTTTCTAGATGGGGTAAGAGATCGTAATATTATCACTATGTGTATCATTTTCTTACTTGCAGGTGCATTCAGTGAAGTAACTAAAGCAATCGGTAGTGCTGATGCCACAGTTAATTTGGCTCTTTCATTTATACCAACACAATTTTTACTCATAGGATTATTTTTTGTAGCAGCTTTCATCTCCACTGCTATTGGTACATCAATGGGCACCATTGCAACAATTGCTCCTATTGCAGTTGAACTGACACAAGCTGGGATTTCTCCTTCCTTAGGAGTTGCAACCGTTGTAGGAGGAGCAATGTTTGGCGACAATTTATCTATTATCTCTGATACTACAATTGCATCTGTGATGTCTCAAAAGGCTGATATAAAGAAAAAATTAAAACTGAATGCAAAAGTGGCACTAATTGCTTCTATATTCACAATAATTATATTATTTTATAGCTCAAGCAATAGTGCTGCTATTTCAGTTAAGGAGTATTCTTTATTGCTTGTGACTCCTTACATAATACTTATATTGCTTGCAAACTTTGGAATAAATGTATTTACGGCATTGGTTTTAAGCATAACTTTTGCTGGAATCATTGGATTTATAAATAACAACAATCATGGTTTATTGTTTTTAAGCCAAAACATCACCAAAGGGTTTATGAGTATGCATGAAATTATGCTACTGTCATTGATGGTTGGCGGGCTTTCAGGACTGGTAGGTAAAAATTCTAAGGAGCTTGCAGATAAACTTTCATCTTGGGTTATGATACAACGTGGTGGACAAAAAACTGCGCAATTATTTATTGCAAAAATAGTCAGCATATTTGATATTTTACTTGCAAATAACACCATCGCTATAATTTTTAGTGGTGAAATTGCTAGAGATATTGCTAAGAAATATGAAATACCGCCTCACTATAGTGCAGCATGGCTAGGCATATTTTCTTGTGTATTTCAAGGATTAATACCGTATGGCGCTCAATTGCTTTTGGCTAGCACTATTGCTGGAGTTTCACCTTTGGCAGTCGTGCCACACGTATACTATTGCTATGTTTTAGGTATTATTGCAGTGTTATATATTGTATTGAACAAAATTGAGAAAAAAGATTGTGCTTAATATACAAGACAACGCTCCGCTCTGTAGAAAATGGATGTTCTTGGCAGTATGTGCTCTTGCTTGCTCTGGGTTACTGTCAATAATTGTTATTTTTCTACGATTGCCTTTTATCTCCTCTCTTGTTCCTTCTGCACAATATATTTTTGATAATGCGCTGGTAATACACGTGAACTTGTCAATTTTAGTGTGGATGTGCTCTATAATATCTCTGCTCTTTATCATAAACCTACAAAATACCAATAGTTGGTTTAACTTTTCATGGGTTCTATCAACCCTTTCGATGCTGCTCATGTTTATATCCGCATTCGTTCCAAACACTGAAGTTATCAAAAGTAACTATATTCCCGTATTACAAAACAAATTATTTTTACTTGGACTCAGTTTATTTATTGCCAGTATATTAGTAAATACAATGCTAGCATACACATCAAAAAAAGAGGTTTCATTTCTCTCTGTTGGGCAAATTGGGCTAGTTATTATACTTGTATCGTCATTTCTTTGCTTTGTTTTAGCATATAATAATATGCCTCCAGGTCTATATCACTCAGATAATAATTTATTTTACGAATATCTCTTTTGGGGAGGCGGACATTTATTGCAGTTTGCTTTTACTCAAGGAATGTTTTTAGTCTATTTAATAATGCTAAGTTCCAATGATATTAGTTTAGCTTCAAACAATAAAATTACTATTTTACCACTATTTATAAACACGATTTTAGCTGTAGGCGCACCGTTTGTATATTTTGTTTATCCAGTTGATAGTGCCAAGTTAATACAGTTTTTTACTTGGCATATGAGGATTGCTGGAGCAGTTTTGCCGTGCTTTTTGATAATATTAGTGTGCTACAACATCAGAACTTTTATTAATGATAAAAGCAACTATTTATTACATTCATTTTTGTTGTTCACTTATGGAGATGTGCTCGGAGTGTTGACTATTGAAGGTAATGTCACGATTCCTGCTCATTATCACGGTTCTGTAGTTGGTATCACTATAGCTTTTATGAATTTTGTCTACTGGATGTTACCTAAATTAAACTTTAAAGAGATAAAAAGTTCCATGGTAAGATTACAGATTTATGCCTACAGTATAGGGCATTTTCTCCATATCACTGGCCTTGTGTGGCTTGGTGGATATGGTGCTTTAAGGAAGGTTGCAGATCTGCCAAGTATTTCGTCAATGTTAGCACGCACGTGCTTCATTATAGGTGGCGCTATATCAGTTGTTGGTGGAATGTTGTTCGTAATAATTGTGCTTTTACATCTGTTAAAAGGCAAAGCGCGTACCAACTGACCCATAGAAACAAAAAAAACTTCCTTGACAAACTCCGCCAGCCCCCTTATCATGAAACTGAAGCTATTTATTTATCTTCTCTGTACAGATTAAATGACAAAAAAACTCACGTATCTGGCGTCCCATGTTTAATTTTTTGCACTATGTGCACCTTATGTCTTTATAAAATTTCTAAGTTTTTACCTAATATAAGCTGAAATGCGCTTATAAAGCATTTAAAACATCAAAAAACGCCGATTTAAAAAATGGATAGTGAATAACTAGCTACCCTAGGGTTTCTTTTGCCTTTTTTTCTGTTTAGTAAATTTCTTAATGTTTATAATTTAGATTAGTTGCGGCTTAAAAGCAACTAAATCGCGGTTATTAAGCGTTTAGAATAAAAAAACGCCATACTTGAAAGTATAATGTAAGTAATTAGCCAACCACGGGGCTTCTTTTGCCTTTTTTTTCATTTGGTAAATTTTTTAATATTTATACGGAAGGTAGCGCGTGACGCTGGAACCCCAAAAAAAGGATGATGTCATCCCAGTGCCCCTATGATGTCATCCAAGTAGCCTCCCTCTCCTGTCATCCCAGTGCCCAGACACTGGGATCCAGCATTTCACTCAATCCCATCAAGAACGTTGTATTTTACATAACACTTTTATGCTTACCAACTTAATAAAATTCCTGGATCCCAGTGTCAGCTACTCGGATGACAAAAAAAGGAGCACTGGGATGACAGGAGAGGGAGGCTACTTGGATGACATCATAGGGGCACTGGGATGACACCATTCTTTTTCCTGGATCCAAATAGTCAAGGCACTGGAATGACAAAAAAAGGAGGCACTGGAACGACAAAGTGGAGTGTCTGCTTCTGTCATCCTATGATAGCTAAAAAGACCTGGTCACGCGCTGGAATGACACCGAAGGGGCTACTGCCCTCTTGGATGGAGACCAGTGTCAGCTACTTAGATGATACCTTTTTTCTACTTAGTTTAGGTTATGCAGAAGTCTAATACAATTATAGAACAAGCTTAAAAATTCTGGTAAAGTAGTTTTATTTACAAAGAAAGAATATGCTACTTGAAATTGAAAAGCGCAGCATAACAAATGCATTGTGGAAGTTGCAAGAAGCAGATCAAAGGCAAATCTTAACTCTTACACAGAGATTTGAGTTACCAGAAATATTAGCAAGAATATTGGTTACTCGTGGTGTTAACATAGAAAATGCAAGCGACTTCTTATATCCACTAATCAGATCGCTATTACCAGATCCCTTTCACCTTCTTGATATGGATAAAGCTGTTTCTCGTATAATACGGGCAATAAAAAATGATGAAAACCTTGCAATATTTGGTGACTATGATGTTGATGGTGCAACGTCGTCAGCATTGATTAACAGGTACCTGAGAGCAATCGATATACACTCTATAATCTACATTCCAGATCGTGTTGATGAGGGTTATGGATTAAACACAGATGCTTTATTACAACTTAAAAAGAATGGAATTGATTTATGTATTTCCGTTGATTGTGGTACGCTTGCATATCAACCAATAGAAGATGCAAAGGCTTTTGGTCTTGATATTATAGTTGTTGACCATCACCTTGGTACGGAAAAATTACCAAGCGCCGTAGCAGTTGTGAATACAAACCGCCTTGATGAGAGCTCTCCTTATAATAACCTAGCAGCAGTTGGAGTGTCATTTCTGCTAATTGTTGCTCTTAATAAAAGCCTACGTGAGCAAGGATTTTTTACCAACAAAAAAGAACCAGATTTATTTGATCTGTTGGATTTGGTTGCCCTGGGAACTGTCTGTGATGTTATGCAGATCACAGGCCTCAATAGAGCACTTGTCTCACAAGGATTAAAAGTTATGTCAACAAGAAAAAACGTTGGCTTGCGTGTTTTATTTGATGCTTTGGGAATCCTTGAAAAACCAAGTGTTTCTCGATTAGGGTTTAGTATTGGGCCATGCATAAATGCTGGAGGAAGAATTGGAGAAGCATCGCTTGGTGCAAGGTTGCTTTCCACCGATGATGATGAAGAGGCACATTCAATCGCGCTAAAATTAATAGATTTGAATAATGCAAGAAAAGTGTTAGAAAATGAGGCTCTCTTGGAAGCTACAGCACAAGCGGAAAAGTCTGCCCAATCAGGTGCGAATTTTATAATGATAAGTGGCAATTGGCACCAGGGAATAATTGGTATAATTGCATCAAGGCTAAAGGAGCAGTTTCACTTGCCAACAGTAGTGATATCTTTAAATAATGGAATAGGAAAAGCAAGCTGTAGATCAATTTTGGGAGTTGATATCGGTGCTGCAGTCCTTTCCGCAAAGTTTATAAATTTGATTATTGAAGGTGGTGGCCATAGTATGGCGGCAGGATTTTCAATTAAAGAAGACAAAATAAATGATTTGCATGATTTTTTTACTGAAAGATTTTCAAACTCTATAAATGAGAAAACTTTAAAAGCTGATAGTATAGTAACTGCTAAAGCAATAAACTTATCTCTGTGGAACCAACTGCAACGCTTGGGACCATTTGGAGTTGGAAATCCTGAACCAAGGTTTATTATCCAAGGAGCAAAGATAAGAAAGCCTGAAGTTATAGGAGTTGACCATATAAAATGTTTTATTGCTGATGATAATGTTATGGTAAGAGCTATTGCATTTCGTTCTGCAAATACTCATCTTGGCTCTGCTATCATGCAGGGTAATGTTAAAGCTATTTTGGGTAAAATCTCTATGAATTACTGGAATGGCAATGAATTTGTACAATTTTTAATAGAAGATGTATTGACCATAAGTTGAGTGTATCTGTTCAGCAGAGTGGCAAAATAGGTAGACAAGATAAACCAAAAAATCGAGAAAAAGTGAGTTTACAACAACTGGTGTCATGAAATTATCTGACACTGATTTCCATCCAAGAGGGTGTCATCCCAGTGCTCCTATAATGTCATCCCAGTGCGTGACACTGGGATGACACCCTACTTAACCGTCATACCGCGATTCATTCGCGGTATCTCTTAGCCGCTAACAAGTAGCGGGATGACGAGCTTATCGTCATGCCACTGCGAACCGTCATACCGCCGCGAACCGTCATACCGCGATTCATTCGCGGTATCTCTAGATCCCGCTAACAAGCAGTGGGATGACGAGCTTATCGTCACGCCGCCACGAACCGTCATACCGCCGCGGCGCTAACAAGAGATCCCGCTAACAAGCAGCGGGATGACGGTTGTCGTTTAGCCATAAACATTAAAAAATTTACCAAATAAAAAAAAAGGCAAAAGAAACCCTAGTCATTGTCTATTTTCAGTATTGGCGTTTTTAAGTCTTAAACACTGCAATTTAGCTGCTTTTGAATGCAACTAACCTACGCTGCAAATGTTTAAGAAATTTACTAAGCAGAAAAAAAGGCAAAAGAAACCCCGTGTTAGCTAGTTGTCACTCTCTAATCCTGCAAATTGGCGTACTATACTGTCTTAAACGACTTATAAGCGCGTTTCAGCTTATATAGGTAAAAACCCAGAAATGTTGTGAAGACATAAGGTGCACATAGTGCAAAAAATTAAAAATAAGACGCCAACTACGTTGTTTTCTTGCTGTTTAATCTGCACAGATGAAGATAACTGAATACCTTCAATACCATGATAAGGGGGCTGGCGGAGTTTGTCAAGCAAGTTTTTCGTTTCTATATGGGCTACCTTAAGACTTCAACGTCTTAACGCACTTGACCCCACCAGCATATAAATTTGCATGGCTCTTTCCAGTATTAAGCAATGCAAATCCAATGTTGTCTACACTAGAGCGCAGTTCCCCTATTTCCTCATTGTTTTCATTTGTCACTTTAGTGCCAATATCTGGAAGTGCGTTATCCCCCTCAACAAGGTAAAGTTTTCTTCTGAATATTTCTTGTCTGCTCATTCGATTTACAACTTCCTGACCTATATAACACCCCTTATTAAAGCTTATACCGTTTACTTTATCGATTAAAAATTGCAGCGGAAACGATGAATTCTGCACCATATCTTTCGCTCCATCTGGAACGAGATTTTGAATTCTGACTTTTTCATACTGAGTAAAATCCCCAACCGGCTCTTTCATTTCATCTTTATGTATGATCCTCATTCCTAGCAGCTTGTGCCTTGGATCTTGAAAAATAACTTGTGACTTACTACTACACTCCGCCAACTTAGTATTAAACAAAACCCCAACCTTATATAGTGCACTAACGTCTTTAATCTTTACCCTCAAATAAGTTTTAAGTAAATCTAGTTTCTCGATTATTTGCTGCAAGTGCATGTTTTCGCACTCCAAGAGGGTGTATTTACCATATTCAATAAGAAAAAAATCATATAGATATTTTCCCTGAGGGCTAAGCAATAAAGAGTAAATGGCTTTTTGGCTATCCAACTTATTAATATCATTGGTTATAATACCCTGCAGAAAATCTCTAGTGTCAGGCCCATATAGCACTATCACACCACGACTTAAAAATGGTATATAACTCATGAAATCTCTATAAATAAATCTAAATTTTATTATATAACATTAGGCTCTTTTAGAAACTGCTTTTGGCGTGCATATTTTATAATGGCGTGCATATTTTACAAGCTCCAGCCCTTGAAATCTAACTTACGAGTATATATATATAAACTCATAAGTTAATTTGTTGATGAGGAAAAACAAATGTCAAGTATAAGTTTAAATGTATTAGATGATAGCGTGCTGATCAAGCCTATTAGCGAAGAAAAGCAAGGTGGAATTGTGCTTCCATCAAGTGCTGAAAAGAAACCTACTAAAGGTGAAGTTATAGCAATTGGTGAAGGTTCACGCAATTCAAGTGGCGAACGCGTAACTTTAACTGTGAAAGCTGGTGATAAAGTGTTCTATCGCCAATGGGCTGGTACAGAAATAGAACATAATAATGAGAAGCTTATCGTGATGAAAGAGTCCGATATACTTGCTGTCATTAAGTAGCAGTCTTTATTTTACTAAACTGAAACAAAGCGCAACATAGCGCATTGTAAATGATTTTATTATAGTTTTCTAAATTTTTTATTAACAAGAGGTGATAAAAATGACTAATGTAGTAGTATCAGGTGAGCAGTTGCAAGAAGCCTTTCGTGAAGTTGCAGCAATAGTGGATTCAACGGTAGCAATAACTGCAGGACCTAGAGGAAAAACAGTAGGGATTAATAAGCCCTATGGAGCACCAGAAATTACAAAAGATGGTTATAAGGTGATGAAGGGTATCAAGCCTGAAAAACCATTAAACGCTGCGATAGCAAGCATCTTTGCACAGAGTTGTTCTCAATGTAACGATAAAGTTGGTGATGGTACAACAACGTGCTCAATACTAACTAGCAACATGATAATGGAAGCTTCAAAATCAATTGCTGCTGGAAACGATCGTGTTGGTATTAAAAACGGAATACAGAAGGCAAAAGATGTAATATTAAAGGAAATTGCGTCAATGTCTCGTACAATTTCTCTAGAGAAAATAGACGAAGTGGCACAAGTTGCAATAATCTCTGCAAATGGTGATAAGGATATAGGTAACAGTATCGCTGATTCCGTGAAAAAAGTTGGAAAAGAGGGTGTAATAACTGTTGAAGAGAGTAAAGGTTCAAAAGAGTTAGAAGTTGAGCTGACTACTGGCATGCAATTTGATCGCGGTTATCTCTCTCCGTATTTTATTACAAATAATGAAAAAATGATCGTGGAGCTTGATAATCCTTATCTATTAATTACAGAGAAAAAATTAAATATTATTCAACCTTTACTTCCTATTCTTGAAGCTATTGTTAAATCTGGTAAACCTTTGGTTATTATTGCAGAGGATATCGAAGGTGAAGCATTAAGCACTTTAGTTATCAATAAATTGCGTGGTGGTTTAAAAGTTGCTGCAGTAAAAGCTCCAGGTTTTGGTGACAGAAGAAAGGAGATGCTCGAAGACATAGCAACTTTAACTGGTGCTAAGTACGTCATAAAAGATGAACTTGGAATCAAGATGGAAGATCTCACGCTTGATGATCTTGGTACGGCTAAAAATGTTAAAATTACTAAAGATAATACCACAGTTGTCAGCGAAAATAGCGATTCTGACAGTGTGAAAGCTAGAATCGAGCAGATTAAATCTCAAATTGAAACTTCAACTTCTGATTATGATAAAGAAAAGCTAAGAGAACGTTTAGCGAAATTATCAGGTGGCGTTGCTGTGCTCAAAGTTGGTGGAGCAACTGAAGTGGAAGTTAAAGAACGTAGAGATAGAGTCGAAGATGCGCTGCATGCAACAAGAGCTGCAATTGAAGAAGGTATAGTTCCAGGTGGTGGGGTTGCGCTTCTTTATGCTTCATCTGTTCTCGACAAATTAAAAGGTGCAAGTGACGAGGAACAAATAGGCATAAACATTATCAAGAAAGTTCTCAGTGCTCCAATTAGAAGGTTAGTCAAAAATGCTGGTCTTGAATCTGCTGTTATAATTGACTATTTGATTAAGCAGAATGATAAAGAGCTTATATACAACGTTGAGGCTATGAATTACGCTAATGCATTTACAGCTGGTGTGATTGATCCAGCAAAAGTGGTGCGTATTGCTTTTGAAACAGCGGTATCTGTTGCGAGTGTGCTGATAACTACTGAATCTATGATAGTTGATGTACCAAGCAAAGAAAATGCTTCATCTCCTATGGGTGCAGGAGAAATGAGTGGCATGGGTGGATTCTAAGTAGAATGAAACCGTGGAGCAATTGCTCCACGGTAGTTCCAAAAAATCTCACATTTTACTATTCGTTAAAGGTAATACGTTTGGTGCAGAAATGCACTACTGTTTGCATCCGTTTCACTCCTTTATATTGTGGTTGTCTAATAACAAAAAGGCAGCATAAGAAAACTATAACCCCTAGTATATTTATACTATAGCTGACCCAAGCAACACGTCATACCGCGATTCATTCCACAACTGTACGAACATTACAATATGGCACATAGTAAACGATGTCATGAAAGTAGCTGACACTGGAATGACACCCTTTTGGATGGAAACCAGTGTCACGCACTGGCATGACACCCATTTGTTCCTATAGTTGTCTTTTCTCGTCTACCTTATTTTGCCACTCTACTGAACAGATACAATTTACAACCACCCCCCTACCCTTTTTAGTTGTTCAGCAAATATAGAGAGGTTAAAGGGAGTGGTATTACTTAAACAACTAAATAAAAAACCAGGTAGATCATTCTGAAATTCTTGCATTTTTGTCCATAATTTTGTTAAATAACTTCCCTTTTGGTCATATCGAACCAAATTTCTTTTTCACACCACCTTTTAAGCCACTTTCGTTAGTTTTTGTCATAATGCGATCAAACACTCCCAATAACCTCTTTAATAGGTTTGGAGTTAGCGAAGAGATAAGATCAACAGATACGTTATTGTTTTTGTCATCACCACTTGCTTTATAGTCTATTGAAACGATTCCCCTACTTTTCCCACCAGTAAGAAGTTTTCCAATTATAGGAATTTTTAACAAAGATTTATTAATTAAATATGCTGGTATTACTTGTCCTGCAACCTGGAATTTATAATTTCTAATATCGAGCTTACCACCAGTGCTAATACCTAACTCCGCCCCTTCAAGCCAAGATTCTTCAATTTCAATAGTGCCATCTTTGTATGAAAAAGGTGCATTACATTTGTAAAAGTATACACCTTCATTTTTTATGGCATTTACAATGCCAGGCAATGAAGACATCGACAATAAAGTAGTAAGTAGTGGAGCATCTTTGATGTAGAAATTGCTAATGGATAACGTACCATAATGTTCTCCACTTTCTCTCTGAGGAGAGAGATAAAAAGACAATTTGCCGTTTTTAATTGATTTACTAATGCCTAAGGAACGCAAAAGCATACCTGAATTATCCGCATATATTTCGAGCCCTATTCCACTGTATTCTGCTAGTATGTTGCTGCTATCTTCCAGAAACTGCCCTGTAAATTGACTTCCATTGCAATTACCTTTAGTACAGGTTACATTCAGCTTAGCATTTTTGATAACGATGCCTTCTTTCATAATTACATTGTCAACATTCATACTAATCTCTATATCTTTATTTAATCCATTACTGTTTTTGCCAAGCAAGCCTAAAATATCACTTAAGTTAATTTCCTCACCATAAATAGTTATGGCATTTTTCTCCTTACCTGATTCAATTTCTATACTAAAATCATTATCAGGCAATTTAAAGCTACTAGAATTTAAATATAAATTTCCATTTTCTACTCTTCCGCTGAATTTTATATCTAGGTCATTTCCTACAATGTCTAATTTATCTACTAACAATTCACCTGCTCCTTTTAACCTTGTAGAAAACAAAATTTTATTGTGATCTTCAAAGCGATTTTTCCACCCTAAGTAGCTTGAATGTGATTCAAATTCTGATAAATCTATATCACCATTAACATACCCCGTCTTATCTTGATTTATCACTGACTCTAAATTTGCACTGACATAGCCACTATCAAAATTAAATATTTGAGCGGGTAAATCTCCGGTCAAATTCCAGGCGAAACTTTCATTCCTATTGCTACTTTTCAGGTCAAATAATAGCTGTGTGTTATTCACCATACCACTACCATTTAAATCTATAAAGTCACTGCCAAAACTAAGCTTAATATCATATTTACCAAGACTTGCATTATAGACGGCCAAATTGTCAATTTCAGAATGAAAATTTGCTGAGAAGTCTACTTTTTTGTCATCAGCATTTAGATTAAAAATGCGAAAATTAAATACGGATTTTGCCATTCCACTTACTTTATCCCTTTCAACCTTCACCACATCATCCAGCTTAAATCTTATAGGCTCATATAAACCATACGCATCACTTACAGCTTTGCCATTAATGGTTAGAACTGAATCTTCCTTATTTAGAGATTTCATTTCAATATCACCACCATTAACAGTGAAATTCTGAAACTTAGCGCTATTTACAGTAATTTCAAGATCGTTATTCTTGATGATCAAATCACCCTTTAATTCCTTTACTTGCTCAAAATCTTCATCAAATTTTACGCTACCGTTTTCTATATCAGCAACAATTACAATGTCTGACAGATCGTCATCAACCAAATTGTTAATTTTGCCATTGAAACTTACAATGGTATTTAAAACATCCCCATCAATATTATCACAATACCAGCTTTTAAATTTACTATTTACTACACTATCTGGTATATAAGTACATAAATCCTTTGCAGCAAACTTACTAATATTAATTCTAAGCAAAGCATGACTTGTACTAAAGTTCATTTTGCCTATCAAAGAGAGATACGTGTCATTTAACTTAAAATGGAAGTTTTTTACACTAATAATTCCATCACTATATGTTAAATTTATATTTACATTAGTTAAGGCCAAATTTTTGTTCAAATAATTTTCTGTATTCAATACGTATATATTTCCATCTACAATTTCATCCTTTTTATTAATTTTCACTGAGAAGCTTCCTTTGAATCCTATATTTTTGTCCAAATTGTAGCTTTTAACTAATGTAGAAAACTTGCTCAATAGTCCCAATTTTAGATCATAAAATGTCCCGTACACATTTAGCAAATTGTTGCGATTTTTTATCGTAATTGATAAATCATCCAAAAATCCCTTTCCATCTTTTGTATTCACATGAATATCTAAAACATTAAAATCTTCCCCCTTCCCTATATATAATTTATCAATAAAAAATTCATCTTCTGTGCTTTTATCAATAGCGATGTTAGTAAATTCAATTTTTGAATCCGCATTTAAGTCAAAAAAAAATTCCCTTATTGTTTTTAATAGATTTTTTGCACTACTTTCTGTCATCTTGAAATTCTTCCCTGTCATCCCAGTATCTTTTTTTCCTGTCATCCCAGCACTCGTCCTTGTCATCCAAGTAGCTTGACTACTTGTTTCTTTTTTTCTAGATTCCAGCGTCACGCGCTGGAATGACACCGAAGGAAGGCGGTTACTACTTAAATAATGATTATCCAAAAGGTCTAATGAGTTTTGCGGATTAACATTAGTTTCTTCTCTCTTGATACATACATGCACATTATCAGCTGAAACCTGAGAGAGATTTGTGCTAGCTTTAAATAAGGAACTTAACTTAAAATGTACAAAAAGCTCAGGAACTTTTATAGTAAAATTAGGGTTTGCTATTGCCAAATCCGTAATGACTAAATACGGATCTTTGCCATCTTTCTGCCAAACAACTGAGGTATTCTCCATATTAACGCTTGAGCCAACAAATATTTTTGATATTTTATGTTTAACATAAAAATCAATATAATTAATATTGATTTCTAAAGGCTTAAAAAAAATAAAGAAGCACAATATGAATAATAAAGCTACGGAAAATAATATAGTAATTTTTTTAAGCATCGATTATTGCTTTTCTTGCTAAACTATCAGCCTCCTCATTATACTTATCGCTACTGTGTGCTTTAACCCACTTCCAATCAATTTCGTGTTGTGAAGCAACGTTGTCTAGCTCTTTCCACAATTCCATATTTTTTACTGATTTTTTATTACTTGTTTTCCAGCCATTCATTTTCCACTTATTTATCCATTCTGTTATGCCATGCTTAACATAAAGACTATCCGTATATAAATTAATATTACAAGAAAATTTCAATACTTTCAGCCCATTGATCACCGCTGTTAACTCCATTTTATTGTTTGTGGTATTTTCTTCTCTACCATAAATGTCTTTTCTGTAATCTTGAAATAATATGATAGCTGCCCATCCTCCCGCTCCAGGATTACCAGAACACGCCCCATCCGTATATATTATCACTTCTTTTTTACTCATCTTTGTTTATATCGGTTAACAAAGTATATAGTTGCTTTTATGAAAGCACAATTTCTAAAGGTAGTTTAAACTGCACCTTTAAATTTTATTATAGAAACAAAAAAAAGTGTGACAACGAGCATTACCAAAAGGAAAAGTAAAAAATAGTTTTTATGCTTCTGCCGTTCTTTCATAACTAAAATAAATCAATAGAACAAAAAATAATACTGGCGAATAGGGAAAATAGATAAGAAATTGAATAAGAAAACATTTTTTTCTGTGAGCTGTGATTCTTGAACTTCATAACAGATACAGCGTACCAAATAAAAACGCAACCTTCAAAGGTTGCCATGCTTAGATAAAGTAAAGCCTTTTTCAAAAATAGAGCCGGAAGCAAGCTAGTTAGCACCAGCAAAACACTATAAATTAATATATATTTTCTTGTTTTTTCCGGACCATAAACAATATTGAACATTGGAATCGATGCCTTTGCATAGTCTTCAGACTTATTTAAAGATAGGGCCCAAAAGTGTGGTGGAGTCCACATAAAAATTACTAAAAATAAAATGAAACTTTCCCAACTGACAGAATTAGTCACAGCTGCCCAGCCAATCATTGGAGGGAAAGCACCTGCTGCACCACCGATAACGATATTCTGCGGAGTACGCCTTTTTAGCCAAATTGTATATATGAAAACGTAAAATAATATGCTAACAGCAAGCAAAGCAGCAGAAATATAGTTTACTGCTATTGCCATGATAAATACTGACAATATTCCAAGAGTTATACCAAATTCAAGCGCACTTTCTGCAGAAACTCTACCTGAGGGTATAGGGCGGTTTTTTGTCCTTTCCATGAGCAGATCTATGTCTCTGTCATACCACATATTTATAGCACCTGCAGATCCTGAGCCAAGAGCAACACATATAAGAGATATTAGTGCTAGAAAAGGGTGCATACTACCTGGTGCAGTAACCATACCAGCAACTGCAGTAAATACCACAAGATACATTATCCTTGGCTTCAGCAAACGCCAAAAATCCAGTATTGTTGATTCAACATTTAGCAAAACACTTGTGTACATTCTATTTTACCACTGGTGGCTTTTCGAAAGTATGAAAAGGCGGTGGTGAAGATACCGTCCATTCCAAGGTGTCACCTTCCCAAGGATTATCTCCAGCTTTCTTGCCCCATTTAAAAAGATGTATAACTATAAACACAAAAAACATAACTGAAACAAAGGACATATACGAACCAATTGAGGATATATAATTCCAAGGGATAAACGCATCAGGATAATCAGGTATACGCCTTGGCATACCAGCTAATCCTAAGAAATGTTGAGGTAAAAAAGTGATATTGGTGCTAATAAAAGTAAGCCAAAAGTGGATTTGACCTAAGCGCTCATTATATTGTTTACCCGACATTTTACCAATCCAATAATAAAAGCCAGCAAAAGCTCCAAATAATGCAGCAAGTGACATGACATAATGGAAGTGAGCAACAACATAATAGGTGTCGTGCAGGAGCTTATCTATTCCACCATGAGAAAGAATTATTCCCGTTATGCCCCCGCCAACAAACATGAAAATAAAACCTAGTGCAAATAGCATAGGGGTCTTAAACTCAATTGCTCCACCCCACATAGTTGCAATCCAGCTAAAGACTTTTACACCAGTTATAACACCGATAAAAATTGTGGTAGTGCTAAAAAATGCAGCAGCGTCAGCACTAAGCCCAACAGTGAACATATGGTGAGCCCAAACCATAAAGCCAAATACTGCTATACCTATCATTGCATAAACCATCCCTATGTAACCAAATACAGGTCTGTGAGAAAAAGTTGATACAACCTGACTTATGATGCCAAATGCAGGAAAAATAATTACGTAAACTTCTGGATGACCAAAAAACCAAAATAGATGTTGAAATAACACAGGATCGCCGCCACCGGCAGGATCAAAAAAGGAAGTACCAATATTGCGATCAGTAAGAAGCATAGTTATAGCACCGGCAAGCACTGGTAAGGCAACAATCAACATAAATGCTGTTAGCAAGACAGACCAAACAAACAGTGGCATCTTAGTTAATGACATTCCTTTTGTGCGCATGTTAAATATAGTAACTATAAAGTTGATCGCCCCAACAATTGACGACATACCAGCAACATGAAGTGCAAGTATAGCAATGTCAACTCCTGCACTTGGATGGGACATTACCTGTGATAGAGGTGGATATAAAGTCCAACCTGTACCTGGACCTTCACCAATAAACACTGAGAGAATGAGCAAAATAAAAGATGACACTAATAACCAAAAACTTAAATTATTCATACGAGGAAATGCCATATCTGGTGCGCCAATCATGAGAGGTACAAACCAGTTACCAAATCCTCCCATGAGGGCTGGCATTATCATAAAAAACACCATTATCAACGCATGCCCTGTAACCATTACGTTATATAATTGATAGTTATTGTTAAGTATATTAATGTGCATTAGCTGAGTGCGAATAATCACCGATAATAATCCACCAATAATTCCAGCTAATATGGAAAAAATAATGTACAGTGTCCCTATATCTTTATGATTGGTGGAAAACAACCAACGCTTTATGCCCTTTGGTACGTCACTCATATCTATACTCCAAATTTAACTCACTAATTTTCTATTTTCAATCCACTTATTAAAATCTTCTTTGCTTACTGCTTCAACAACAATTGGCATAAATCCATGGCCTTGACCACACAATTCGTAGCACTGCCCATAATAAACACCAGGCTTTTTGATATTAAACCACGCCTCATTCAGCCTACCTGGTATCGCATCAATTTTTACACCGAAAGCCGGTACTCCCCAACTGTGTATCACATCTCCTGCTGTAACTTGTAAACGAACGTTAGTATTAACGGGTAAAATGATGTTGTTATCAACAGAGAATAGCTTTAAATCTCCTTCGATAAAGTCTTCTTTTCCCTTAATATAACTATCAAATGACACACCTTGATATTCTGGATATTGGTAACTCCAATACCATTGATGGCCAATAACTTTCAGTGTTATATCAGCTTTCGGTATTTCTTCCTGTAGCTTCAGTAATTTAGCGTTTTCAAAGGCTAATATTCCAACAATGATAGTTGGTATAACAAACCAAATAATTTCTAAAGGAACACTATGGGTAGTTTTACTTATGTTTGTTACTTTGCTTTTACGAAAGCGAAACGCTATATAAGCAAGCAGCGCCCACACAAAAAGCATTATTGTAACCATCACAAGCATCACAAACGAATGTGACCTAACTACAGCCTCCATTACTTCAGTTGCAGGAGCAGGAAATCCAAATTGCCAGGAAGTAGGAGCAGAGGCAACAGATATATTTGAGTAAAATATTATCAATAGTGCAAATAACTTCACCATATCTTTTGTTTGTTTGCTATAAAACTAAGTGATATACTGTATAATAGTATATATAAACTTACTATGCAAATAGAGATTAGTGATGGTTAATAATTTTTTAGCATTCAACAAGTATAATAGTACAATACTAATTGAGGAAAAAAGCATTTACATAAATCTATTGTAAGTAAAAATATTATAATATTTTAAATTAAGTATTTACTTTAAGTAAATTCTATAATAAGTTTAATAGCGTCTGTTACTGCTAATAACCCTCTAGCCTCACACCTAAAAGCAGTAACAGACACTATTAAACTTTATGACAAGTTTATAATCTGTAAGATCAAAGTCTTACAAGTTTCTTTATTTCATTATACATTGCAGTTTGTTAATTAACTTTTCATGCCTATGGTGGCATTTACAGCTTGGACCAAAGGTTTATGTATTATAGAAAATAATTATAAAAAAAACACACTATTTGTATACCATACAAACTTTTTTTATTCTGCATAGCTGAGTTACTAGATTCTGTAAACGAAATCTTTAGAGAAGCCAAATGGGCAAAGTTTCATGAAGGTCTTTGGCATCTCTTAGCATAGATCCCTTACTTAACCATCATACCGCGATTCATTCGCAGTATCTCAAAGCATAGATCCCGCTAACACGTAGCGGGATGACGATTGTCGTTTAGCCATAAACATTAAGAAATTTACCAAATAAAAAAAAAGGCAAAAGAAGCCCCGTGGTGGTTGGCTATTTACTATGTACTAAAATATCGGCGTTTTTTTTGACCTTATCCAGAAAAAGTGGAGAGAAAGTTTGGAATGTTTTTCACAAAGAGAATGATGAATCAAAATGCTCAGGAATGCAATAGTTAATAGTGACGTTGTTTGTTATAAAAAATTTCTATGTATTCAAATATTGCAGTTCTAGTTTGTTGAGCAGAGTGTTGTGAAGTATCAATAAGTATTTCTCTTTTCAATGAGCTAAAGAAGCTTTCCACAACAGAATTGTCGTAACAACAACCTTTATGACTCATCTATGTTTTTTATGGATAAGAGATATTGATAACCTTGCAAAGTATATTGTGAACCTTGATCACTATGTAATAGTAGATTTTTGGCAGGTTTACGCTTGTTAACGGCCATTAATAAAGAGTCCATAACCAATTGTTTATTTATTGAACTGCTCATTAACTACCATGCGTGAATATAGATCGATTATTGTTGCCAAATATAGCCATCCTTCTTTGGTTTTTATATAAGTAATCCCATACTTTATTTGGTTGATCAACAATAAAGTTTTGATCTAGTATATTGGGAGCTACAGCTCTATTATCTGTTTGTTGTTTTTTAATTTTAAACTTTCTTTTCAGTATAGCCCTGATGTCATTTTTCTGCATAATACTTTGCACCGTTTTCAAATTGCAACTTTTACCCAAAGCCTTCAATTCAGCATGAATTTTAGGAGCTCCATATCTACATTTAGAAGCTTGATATATTTTTTGAATATCTGCTAATAACTCTTTATTTGCTAATTCTCTACTGCTTATTTTTCTTGTGGTCCACTTATAGTAGCCACTAGCAGAAAATCCTACATAATTCCTGTACTTTATAGCAGTTACTATATAAAAAAATATTTTACTCTTTTTGACTGGCCAGGGCTTTTTTTAAAATGTCTCTTTCTCTTGTTACTTTTGCTAACTCTTTCTGTAAATCAAATCTCTCTTTGTCATAAGGTGCTACATCTGGAAATGCATTTGCCGCTGACTTTTTTTCGTTATATTTCTTCATCCATTTTCCTAATACACTATCCCTTATTCCTAGATCTCTTGCTACTTTTGCAACTGGTTGACCTACCTTTCTTTGTTCATTTGCCAGCTTAACAGCTTCCAATTTGAATTCTGCCGTATATTCTCTTGCCATTTCTAATCCTCCAAAATTTTATTTTACCCGAAAAAACTCCTTTCTTTCTCTCCACTTTTTCTGGGTAAGGTCAATTCGGAACTCTATTTCTTTTTTACGATCTTTACTTTTATTCTTATTGTTCATATAATATACCCTTCACTAATAATAAATTATTTTTAAATGTTTACTGTTATTTTCTTAGCAGTATTGGCATAAAGCCATAGCTTTTGGGTGAAGTCAAATCAAATTTTCAATTTTTTTTTGTTTATTTTTTTATGAAAAGGTAGAAGATATTAATAGCTGCTAATTTCTTTAAACGATGTTGTCGTAGATTCGTATTTTTATACACCAAAAAGGGTATCTTTGATGTCTCCTACAGCTCCAAACTCATAGCATCCATTTGCCGGCCTTTTAAGGCGCTTTATAGAAGGGTTAATAAAAGATGTACAAAAGGACGTCTAAGGTGCGTAGTAGCATTTTAAAGCCATCTATGGGAGACATTTTTTTCATCAACGCATTCAAAACTTAAAAAAATAAAAAACTTGAACATTTCTTCAGAATTATGTATAATTATTAATGCTTTTTAAGGTTCTTTCTTATGACTTTTTCTAAGTTTCTTGATCCCAAAAATGATGTATCGTTTAAGCGTATCTTCGGTACTGAAAAAAATAGAGATATCCTTATTCACTTCCTCAATGATATTCTTGGCTTTACTGGTAAAAATGAAATAAAGGATATAGAGTTTTTAAGTACTATTCAAGACCCCGATATCGCCGCTAAAAAGCAAAGTATTGTTGATGTTCTCTGTAGAGATTCTACAGGTGCTCAATACATTTGCGAAATGCAGGTCGCTAAAACTAAAGGCTTTGAAAAACGTGCCCAATACTATGCTGCTAAAGCTTACTCAAGGCAAGCTGATAAAGGTGACCAGTATCATAACCTTAAGGAAATTATCTTCATTGCTATAGCAGATTGTGTACTGTTTCCTAATAAATCTGAGTACAAATCAAAGCATACTATTCGAGATGAAGACACTAATGAGCATGATCTAAAAGATTTCTATTTTATATTTATTGAGTTGCCAAAATTTCCAAAGAATAAGGAAGATCAGTTGGAAAATATAGTTGAAAAATGGGTTTATTTTTTTCGATATGCAGATGAGAATAGTGAAGAAGAGCTGGAAAAAATAATAGGTAGTGATGTAATAATTAAAAAGGCCTATGAAGAGCTAAATAGATTCAACTGGTCAGAAAAAGAATTTATTGCCTATGAACAGGAAATAAAACGTATTCTTGATGAACAGGCTGTCCTCGCTCAAAAACTTGATGATGCTACTGAAAAAGGTAGAGAAGAAGGTAAAGAAGAAGGCATCCAAATCGGACATGAAAAAGGCAGAAAAGCAGAGAAAATCGAAGTGGCAAAGAACTCACTTAAGGCCGGTGTCTCTATTGATGTTATCGCTCAAATTACCGGCCTTTCGATAGATGAAATTCAAAAATTAAGGAATTAATACTTTACCTTGACCTCTAGCTTGAGTTAAATGACATTGAACAGAAGTATTATTTAGATAACTTTTAGGCTCCAAGCTTATTTGTTGTTCTTTTACGTCACTCACTTCTAATCTGCTTAACATTTGTTGCATTAATTGATTTATTACTGGGTCTATTCTTCTATTAAATTCAGCCATAAACTTATCAAACTTTTTCGGACTTAATCTACCGGGATCTCCGGGTTCTCTACCAGGCAATGCTTCCTCTGCGTATGATTTTAAAATCCCTGAAATTTCATTAAATTCACCACTCCTAATTTTTTCATTAATCTTCTCAAATAATTTCTCAAAATTAATATCTAAGCGGTGCATTTTTATACCACCTTTCGATTCAGCTTGCTTCTCTAATACTTCCTTGAACGACTTTATAATATCCGATGTGTAAAAAAGAGCCTTTACAGGATTAACATCAGAAAACTTAGGAAGAGGACACTTTTTATCTAGAAAAGCTTGTAACAAGAAAAACATCAAGCTAGCATTATCACTCGCACAAACTTCACGACTAAATTGGCTAGTATATTGGATATTTGGGTTTCTTACTGTATCAGAATGATTGGAGCTACTTCCTGCTGTACCAGAACGGCTAGAGCTATTTTCTGAAAATGAAGGCAACGCAGCCCTTAAAGGGGAAGAGATAAACTGAAAAACACCTTTAACAGCATCTATCCATGAAGACGGCTTACTTGCTCCGCTTGTAGCTCCTATTTTGTTATAGCCTATTTCGTCACTTTGCGATGAATTGTCTGATGCATTATCATAAGATAGATCACACTTAGCTTCTTTTGTAATACTATATTGTACATCACGCTTCTTGCGAGTAGATCCACAATCCTCAATTTTCCATTGACATGGACTATCTTTGCCCCTGGCCTCCAAGTAAATACTCTCCTTCTATCCCTATCATGGCTAAGATAATCACTAGCAGGATATAAATACTCATTAAAATAAGTGCTTTTTATATATATGTTGTTACCTTCAGGTTCAAATTTCCATTGACATGAACTATCTTTGCCCCCTGGCCTCCAAGTAAATACTCTCCTTCTATCCCTATCATGGCTAAGACCATTACCAGCAGGATATAAATACTCATTAAAATAAGTGCTTTTTATATATATGTTGTTACCTTCAGGTTCAAATTTCCATTGACATGAACTATCTTTGCCCCCTGGCCTCCAAGTAAATACTCTCCTTCTATCCCTATCATGGCTAAGATAATCACTAGCAGGATATAAATACTCATTACTATAGTAAACACTTTTAATACATACCTCCGATGAAAATACTGCATTCTTTACTGACTCTGGTAATTCTCCTTTTATCCTTTCAAGCTCAGATTTTTTTTCCGAATGAACATTATGGTAATTACTCATCTCCATAATTCTTTTTACATAACGGGCTAACCTAAACTCCGCATTTTCTACACCTTTAACTTCAATACTAGCTCCAATATTGAGAAGATTTGTAACTTCACTTAGAGGTTGTCCGGAAACAAGTAAAAGGCTATAATATCTGAAATTTTAGTACGGGGTAAAGATGAGAAAAAAGTATCCAACAGATCTAAGCGAAAGGGAATGGGCAAGAATAGAAAAACACTTCAGAGTATCATACAAGAAAGGAGGAAGGCTGCCAAAGTATAGCAAAAAAGAAATATTAGAAGCAATTTTCTATGTATTGCGTACAGGGTGTCAATGGCGGTATTTACCAAATGATTTTCCGCTATGGAAGACTGTGTATGAGCAGTTCAGGCAATGGAAGAAGCAGGGAATTTTTGAGAAAATGAATTATGAAATTACAAAATATAGTAGAAGAAAAATAGGAAGGAATGAGCAGCCGAGTGCCTGTATAGTAGATAGTCAATCTGTAAAGACTACAGAAAAGGGGGGATCAAAGGCTATGATGGAAGTAAAAAAGTAAAGGGTAGAAAAAGGCATATAATTACAGACACTCAGGGTTTTATACTAGGTTGTTACGTAGGCGCTGCTAACGAAAATGATAGAGATGGTATTAAAATAGCATTAAACAATATGAGAACAAAATATACTAAAGTTAAAAAAATGTGGGCTGACATGGGATACCAAGGAAGAAATTTAAAGAATCACATAAAGGAAGAATATGACATAGATATTGAAATTGTTAAAAGGCCTCCATGTAGATTTTGGGTGCACAAAGATACGCCACCTGAGCTACTACCAACAAGAGAACAAGGGTTTAAAGTACAGCCAAGAAGATGGGTTGTAGAAAGGACTTTTGCTTGGGTTAATAGGAATAGAAGGCTATCGAAGGAGTATGATTTACTCACAACATCCACTGAGAATTTCATATACCTAGCTATGAGTAGGGTTATGTTAAAGAGGGAATATGCTTGAATTTACTAGTTTCCGGACAACCTCTAACATTCCCACTTTCTACAGCAGCAAATAAAAGTCTATCATACTCACTTTGCTTTGGTCCTAAAAAGTTTACTACTTCTGACTGACGAGAGGTATTTGCTACATCTAAAGGTTTTCCACCATCCTTATTTTTAGCTCCAATGTTAGCCCCCTTATCTATAAGAAATCTAATTATCTCTAAATGACCTCCTTCAGCAGCCCTATGCAAAGATGTGTAACCATCACTATCTCTAGCTTCAATATTAGCCCCTTTCTCAAGAAGTTCTCTAACGTCACTAAGGCGTCCTGCTCCTGCAGCACTAACTAATAAATCATCATTGTTTAAAGTCATTTGTCCCTCCACATTTATAAAAACTTACCTAACTTAACTAAGCAATCACACTATAACAAGCCACTCTTACCCTGAGCTTTTTTCTTTCCTCAAGCAACACAGAAAGGACCATCTTCCCTCAAACAAGAATTCTGGAATGCCCTCACATAACATAGCCCGCTCACAAAAGTAAAATTACCTTAGCCATCACACACTTACATACCATAAAAAATTAGTAATCTAATGTATTTCAGGAATAGTACTCCACTTTTAAAACTTGTCAACCCCTAATTTAAAATTTTTTTGAAATAATTTTTGATGAAAATTTTTAATGAATTACTATTAATTTAATATTAAATATTACTAAGAACCTAAATAATACAACCACTTTCAGCAATAAAAACCAGCTAGCATGAGAAGATTTTTTTGGAAATCGATTGGTCTTGCAAATGTGCTTAAAATCTTCGTTTCAAGCCCTGGATGTAAATTTATTTGCCTTTTTTTGACTATTTGGGGTTCCTTCTCTATCTCTTGGTGTTAAAAGTTCAAATGAATCTGCACTTGTACGTAAAGCCTTTGCATTTCTCCCATTTTTTCTATTATTTTCTTCACTTTCAGCCAATAAGTGGTTTTCTATTTCACCTTTTTATATCAATTTATTACTTTCTTTTTGATTTGACACACTTTTTTGAACATCTCTATTGTGGAACAAACTTTCTCTTGGTTCTCCAATTTAGACACATGAGCAAAGATTGTGAGCTTTCTCCTCTTACTTCAAAAACCAATATCTTCTTTAATATGATTACTTCTATGTACTTACTAAATTAGGCTACTTAAATTCCTTAGGCAGGTTATAAACGGATACCTTTGCTGAGCTTTCAAAGCTCTTTATAGAGGTAGGTGATTCTAATGTTCCAGGTACGTCATCATAATCAGATAGTTGCGTAGAAATTGAATTCGTCCTAATACCCTGAGATGTACCTTCTTGAAAATGAAGTAATTTATTTTCCAACTTATCTCTTGCTTCTCTAAAACTGTCCAATTTTTTTTGCAAGCTAACACTTTCTTCTTTATACTTTGAAAGTGTTAAATCGATAAAATGATTACACAACACTATTAGACCTGTAGCACTAGAAAATAACAACAAGAGAGGATGAATGGTAACACCTGGCATATCTCCACTTCTTGCATCATGAAAATTTTTATACATATTAAGACAAGAGCCAAAAGCTGCAGAGCATACAAAAGCAAGTTTTGTTCTGCACAGGAAATACTCGACTTGCGCTAATTTTTCATTGCAATGTGCTAATTCTTTACGCAAATCATTAATTTTATCACTATAATACCTAATAAACAATTGTTTTGTTTCTTCATTATTAACATATTTCCATGCTCTGTAAGATCTTCCATCTATGAGCTCAACGTTTACATGCTCTGATTTTAGAAGCGCACTAATTGCGTTACTACTTCTAGAACGCACAGCTTCATGTAGAGGTGTGTAATCGCTTTTAACATCTTTCCTTCTGTTAATATTTTCATAAGTTAAATACTTGAAAAGAGCCGAAATACATTCTGGGTCATTACCTTCAATAGCCAGAGTAATTGCATCTTTTCCGTCTTTATCCTTAGAATTAATAACTTTAGAAAGCGGCTTTTCATTTTCTTGCTTATCTTCAAAATACTTGCACTTATACACCTTATTCGAACGATATGGCTCCTTAAGAATACACAAAAGTTCTTTTACAAGATCAACCTGATTTTCTTTAATAACCACATGCAAAAGTGTGTTTTGATTTTCCTCATCTTGTAACAGTAAAACATCATACAAATAAGCATTTTCATGTAGATAACTAATCTCTTTATTGAAACGTGTTTTATCTATACCTTCTCTTCCTCCTTTACAGATACTGAAGAGTCGTAAACTACCTTCCAAAGCATTGTGATCAATTGCAGAGGCACGTTGCCTTCTGTATAAAATTGGCGCTCCTTCTACGCAAACACTTCCGAAGTAACGAGCAATAGGGGAATGGATACATGCACTTAAAAAATTAGTAAGAGGGTTACAAGTGTTCACACCATTCCTACCTTCAAGCAGTCTAACTACATCTAATTTATTATACGAATCAGCATAATATAAAGGATCCCGATCATAACAGTCCTTAGCATCAATTATAGCATCACATTCAAGAAGAAGTTTAGCTACATCTAAATGACCTTCCCTAGCAGCATAATGTAAAGGTGTTCTAGCTTTTTCATCCATGGCCTCAACTTTAGCACCTTTTGGCTTATAAGAAAGCTAACCATACCCTCTCTATTGTAGTAAGCAGCATAGTGTAGAGGAGCTATACCCAAACGGTCTTTAGCATTAATTATAGAATCATGGTCAAGAAGAAGTTTAGCTGCATCTAAATGACCTTCCCCAGCAGCATAATGTAAAGGTGTTTTATCTTCTTCATCCATGGCCTCAACTTTAGCATCTCGGCTTATAAGAAAGCTAACCACATCCTCTCTATTGTAGCAAGCAGCATAGTGTAGAGGAGTCATACCAAAACGGTCTTCAGCATCAATTATAGCACCACGGTCAAGAAGAAGTTCAGCTACATCTAAATGACCTTTCCCAGCAGCATAATGTAAAGGTGTTTTAGCTTCTTTATCCACGGCCTCAATTTTGGCATCTTGTTTTATAAGAAAGCTAACCATATTTTTTCTATTGTGGTAAGCAGCATAGTGTAGAGGAGCCATACCAAAACAGTCTTCAGCATCAATCATAGTACCACGGCCAAGAAGAAGTTCAGCTACATCTGAATGACCTTCCCTAGCAGCATAATGTAAAGGTGTTTTTCTACTATCATCTTGAACGTTAACCTTAGCATTTCTACTGAGAAGAAGTTTAAGGACATACAAATTACCCTTACAAGAAGCTACACACAAAGGCGTTTGATTGTTTATACCTTTAGCCTCAATATTAGCACCTCCATCAAGAAAATCACTAACCTTTCTAATATCTTTTCTTTCTATAGCAGAAAATAAATATTTATCTAGCTTTGCTCTCAAAAAGTTTGCTACTTCTGTGTTACCAAGCTCATTTACTATGCGTAAAGGTGTCTTAACATTATTATCCTTAGCTAAAATGCTGGCACCTTGATCAACAAGAAATCTAACCATATCGTATTGACCTGCACTAACAGCATAGTGTAGAGGTGTCCAATTTTGGTCACATCTAATGTCAATATCAGCACCAATACTAAGAAGAAGTTGAGCTACATTTACACTATTTTTACAGGCAGCCCAGGACAGCAAAGGCAACTTATCTAAAAGTTCACGATTAACATTATATTTATCAATATGTTGATCAATATATTCCTCCAACCGTTTAAAGTCGTCATTTTCTATAGCATGCGTAAAATCCGTTGTAAGGCTCGTTTGATCTTTCATAAACTATATAAAAAAAACTATTTTCCTACTCAGTACAATACTCCATTTTTAAAACTTATCAACCCCTATTTAGAAATTTTTTATGGAATAATTTTTGATGAAAGTCTTTAATATATTGCTACTAATTTAGCAATATATACTGTTAAAAACCTAAACAATATAACCATTTCCAGCACCCAAAACCAGCAAGCGTGAGAACAATTTTTCTTGGAATCGGTTGGTCTACCAAACGATACATACGAACTTTTTAATATAGTGATTTTGCTATACGCTAAAACTAGCCATATTAGCCCATTTCACCCACATCTACATATGAACTAGTTTGCCTAACTTTATTGCAAAGATTTCAAACTTCTATTTTTACAACCTCATTTTTACGCAACTTGTTCTCACAAATATACGATCTATTTTTATCTTTTTGAACAGAGTAAACATTTAAAATCTTTATGACGCTGAGGAGTATTGTATTTCCTGTAAATTCCAATAAAATTTTTGTATCTATTAATATAGAAAATGTTTTTCTTGAAGTTTTTTTATCCTTGGCAATTGTTAGGTTGCTGTTTAATTCTAACTTTTACATAATACCATATATGGGCCAAGAACGTCATACTACAGAGGTTGTCCAGAAACGATTTTTTGTTGGATAGCAAAGATACATGAAGTGACAGCAGGAGAAGACAACTCTCTAAAAAATATGAAAAATTATACTTGCATTAGCTTTTATTCATGCTAATTATGTACATAATATATCTATAGATTGAGGGATTATGATATTAGAATATATTTTAGGAACTAAGCAAGTTCATGCAAATGGTGGATTAGCTACTGAAGAACAGCACATGGAACGTTTTGGTCAGCAAACTCTGGAGCCTAGTCCATCATTGTTAGATCAAGAACAAACTGATGACTGGCATGAGTCCGTTGTTGAAGACAACAATACTGTTGTTGAAAGTTCTTTTATTCCAGAGAACTCAATTTTAATGAATTTAGTAAATCTGTTAACTGAGAGCGAAAAAGCTTCGATTGATGAATTTCATGACAAGATGGAAAGTATAATGAAAGAGTTTCATGAAAATAGATATGAAAATTCTGCAAAGGTCACTCTAGAAAAGATGGAACATTTAATAGATGAATATTTGAAAAGAAAAATAAAGCTAAATTTACGCTGTGATCACTATGAATGTAGTGTGTCGAATTTTATATTAAAAAAAATAATTGACATTGCTAATGCTAGCAGTGTTATGCGTATAACTCCTACTACTAGATCACGTTATAAGGACAATGGGGAGGAGGCAATAGATGAGTGGGAAGAGGCTTTAGAACCTTTATTCAATATTGTCAATAAGCTACTATTAGCAGGTGCAAAAATAGAGTCTGATTTTTACAATGACGGAATGATAGATGAAGCTATGTACGGAAGTGATGAACCTATTTTTACAGAATGTAAAAAAATTAAGGACGAATTAAAAAGTATCGCATACAGAGGTTTAGTAAACAAAAATAAACAAGTTAAAGATAATGATCTGAAAGTAGAAATAGATAACAATCTTGTTCTTTTCATGTGGCCACAAAACAGTATCGTTGAAGTTGCAAAGGTTATGAATAGTAAGGTGAATGAAAATTTCAGTATAGAAAGTAGCATCTTACAGATTGGGGAAAGTATAATAAGAGTTGAAAGCATAGGAAAAAAAAGAAATTATACAGATGTCTTAGGAGATAGCATTGAAATGTCCTTTACCACTGAAGTAGGAGAGATTAGTATTCATCTGTGTCCTGGTGATAGTAATATAATAAAAGTAAAGCTTGATGGAGAGAACCAGGAGAAGTTTGACAAATTAAAAGATCAATCAAGTTTAGGGGAAAGCTGCTTTTTAGGAGGAAAAAGTGTTCTACAAGCTGTTAACGATAAAGGTTTTGAAAGAAACGGTAGAATACTTATAGAGTCAGCTGAAACTATTAAACAATCAAATTTTGTAGTGAAAGAATCAGGTGTTCCATCTACTCTTATGAAGCCAATCGATAGTTTAGACCAGCTGCAAAAGATGGGAGCTTCGAAAGAAATAGTAGTGTGTTAATGAAGTCAACTAAAATTAGTAAACAAAAGAAAGGTCTTGGAGGGGTAAAAAAATTGATGTATCTTCAAAGTAAGATTTTTTGAAGTATAAGCCATACTCTCAAGGTGAGAAGAAATAGTAGGGGGATAAGTGTTGACTTAATAATTTAGAGATTCTTCTAAAGAAATTATTTTTCTCTCTTGATGTTTATTCTTTTATAGGTATAGCCTTTTGTGTTTGATTGAATTGACTTTTGTGATACCTACAGAATTTCCTTTATCAGACCCACCACATGATTCAGCGGGAGAAGGGCTATCAGGAACATTTATCTCTTACGCAATAACTTTGGAGTTCTGGAATCGTTTCACATGTATGTTTAAGATTATCAATATTTTTATTACATAGTTAAGTATCAGTTCCTGTAAAACTAGTTTACCTTAATTCTTTGTTTTAAAGTATTGGTTTTCTGGCACATAGTCTTTTCCATTGCCTATTGCTTTTGTAAATTAAGATTCTAAGCCGTAAAACTTCTCCAGTTGGTCACTCCATAACATTGGTACTTCTCTTAAATAAGCTAGCTTCAAATCTCTTGGCTGTCTTCCATTTACTATGTCTTCTTTAATTTTGGGAGCTAAATAATTTAATCTTAAAATTTGTTGTATACGTCTTGTACCTATATTAATTTTGGCACTCAGCTCTTTCACACTTCTATACTTTCCCTCTTCTAGTTGCCGTTTCCACAGATGGGCTCTTACCACTGCTTTGAGTAACGCATTGTTTGCTTTCCCTTCTGGTTCTACTACCGTGCATTTATTTCCTTTCTTTTTTATTGGTATAAATGTTTCCTCTGACTCAGAATGTACCTCTATTCCATCTTCTCTTATCATTACTCCCTTTATTAACTTTTTCACTACTTCTTTCTGCTTTCCAAAACTTAAATTTTCCCATTTTTCTTCGGTCTTTTCTCTCCAATTTTCATATATCTGCTCCGCTTTCCTCATCACTTCTTTTTCTACTTCTCCTGCTATTACATTTCGGTTTTCTGATTCACAACCTTTTCCCCTTAAATGATTGTTGCATACGTAATATCGATATCTCTTATTCTCCTTTTTTGCATATGTCAGTGTCATATTCACATCACAGCTCTTGCACTTAATTATTCCCCTAAGCAGTGCTTCCTCATATTTTGCTTTTCTATATGGTTGATTCCTTATCAATTCCTGCGCTTTTTGCCACTTTTCTTCTTCTATTATTGCTTCATGCTTTCCCTCATACTCTTTTTCATAATGTTTGATTTTTCCCATATATATTGGATTTGTTATTATTCTCCTTACCGTCGCTTTTTTAAAGATATCTGATTTTGTCCGGTATCCTTGACTATTTAACTCCCTTGCCAATTCTGCCATTGACTTCAGCTCCAAATATCTTTCAAATATATGCTTCACTGTTTTTGCTTCTTTTTCATTTATTATTAATTCCTTATCTTTTACATCATACCCTAGCGGCAAAGTTCCACCCATCCATAAACCTTGTTCTTTTGATGTTGCTATTTTGTTTTTTACTCTCTCCACTATCATTTCTCTTTCTAGCTGTGCTGCTCCTGATAATACCGTTTGTACAAACTTTCCCATTGGCGTATTATTGTCAAATATCTGCGTTACTGCTACAAAATTTACTCGGTGCCTTCTAAAAAATGATGTAACTTCTATGCTGTCTTTTGTTTCCCTTGATAGCCTATCCAGAGTATATACTACTACACAATCTATCTCTCCTCCTTTCACATCTGCAAATAATTCCTTTATCGCTGGTCTTTCTAAATTCTTTCCTGAAAAGCCTCCATCATCGTACCTTTTTGCCAATATTACCCAGCCTTCTCTGCTCTTTATGTACTTTTCACATGCTACTCGCTGCGCATCAAGACTATTAAACTTCTGCTCTAACCCGTCTTCATTTGACTTTCTTGTATATATTGCGCATCTCACCTCTTTTAGCATTCTCTCTCCTCAATTTCCACTTTTATCACGCATCCCAAATAATAAAGGTCCATTGTAACTCATTCCCATTATTTCCCCTGCTACTGCTGACAATGACGTATAAAACTCTTCTCTATAGATTAAACCCTTATCTGTTACCATTACTGCGTGAGTCTCTTTCCCTCTCTCTAATATTAGCTCTGTTCCCTCTACTGGCAGTTTATCGCTACTTATTCTTTTTCCTTTCTCTAGCCGATCTGCCAGATAATCTAGTCTTTTCGTCCCCTTTCTTGACATTTCTCCATACGCTTTTTCCTGTATTCTATAAGCTAATCTTGGTATCAGGTATTTCTTTGAGTATCTGGGCGCTTCTTCTCCATATACCTTCTTCCATATTTTTCTCAGCTTTTCCAATGATTCTTTCTCTAAATCCTTTACCTTACTTTCTATTTCTTCCTCCATATTTTTAGCCTTTCATAAATAACTTTTCAATTCTGTCTGTTTCTTTCTTTAATACCTCGGTTACTTCTTTACTATAATCCATTGCTGTCATTCCAAATTTATCTGCTTGCTCTATTTCTCCTCCAGCCTTCACTAGCTCTTTCACTATTTCTTTTTCACCTACCATACATGCAAGGTGCAATGGAGTACATTTACTGCCATACTCTTCAGCATTTACATTCCCTCCTGATTTTATCAATTCTCTCACGGTTTCTAGGCGTTTCTCCGTTACCGCTAGGTGCAGTGCTGTGTATCCTTCTACATCTGCTGCATTCACATTCGCTCCTTTTTCGACTAATAACCTCACTGTTTTTGCGTCTACTGCATAATGTAAAACCGTTCTTCCCCTTTTGTCTCTTTCATAAATACTTTTAAATGATTTCTCTAATAATCCTTTTGCTGACTTATTAAATTTGCCAAGCTTTAACATAATCCACCTCACCTTTTCTTTAAATTTTAATCCCTCTTTTAAGCATTCCTTTTCGCTACCTCATCTATCATTTCGTTCACTTGGCTCATTATCTTGCTTGCTAAATTTTTACATTCCTCCTTTATTAGTGATTTGTCTCTCTTCCTTATTTCTCCTATCTCTATTATTTTTAGCTCCGGTAAATAACTCCCATTCAACATGTCTGCTATTTCTCCCACTAACCTCTCTATTCCATAGCATGTCAGTTCTCTACTTTTTGTTACTCCTCCTTTTTCTCTCAAAAATTTACTTGCCTTTTCACTCTCTTTGCTATCACATAGACGATACTTTTCACTTTCCCAGATGTAATACATTGGCGTTGCACCATATTTATTCAGTTGATTAACCTCAGCTCCTGCCTTTACTAGCTCTTTTATTATTTCAACTCCTGCTCCTCCCATCTTGCACGCAGAGTGGAGTGGCGTACATCCACTGACATATTGAGTGGCATTTACTTCTGCTCCCGACCTTAGCAGCACTTTTACATTTTCTAAGCTTTTCGCAAATACTGCACAGTGTAGTGGCGTATAACCATTTTTATCTCTTGCATTAACCTCTGCTCCTTTCTTTATTAAGAACCTCACTGTTTTGTAATTGGAGATTTCTACTGCTTGATGTAATATCGTCTCTCCTTCTTCATTTCTTTGATTAATATCGTTACTTGATACTTCTTTAAAAAACTTACTAAAAGATTCTTTCTTTACCTCACTAAAACTCATTTCATACCTCACAAAATTAGCTTTTCTAGCGTCAGATAAATTTCTTATATTTACCTGCTGCTATTCAAGTCATGTCCTTTTTAGCATGAGAAAGCAAGTCCTTTTCTTTTTATTTCATACATTTTAACCTATTATTAATATAATATATGAGCATCTAAATATAAGTACTTAACTTATTATAGATATTACTTGACTATTTTTCCAACTTCTGTGCAAATGTCGATGTTCGTGCCACTTCAGTACTCCCGGGTAAAATACTAAAATGTGCTTTTCTAATTCGTGTATTGAGTCTTTTTGCTCTGAATCCAAATCATTTTTATAGTAAACGTTGTGTTCTGCTATAACGTATCCTACTATTTTCTGGTCAATGAAATTCTTTGTTTGATAAAAATGAGTGACGCTAAACCTTTCTAAAATTTGCTCGTATTTTAAGTTCCATAGTTGTTCAGATAGTTTACTACTTCCCAATACAAATTTATTCCCTCTTTCCTCCACGCTACTAACTGGAAAGCACTCATTTATTTCTCCTAAGTTCCAACTGTCCGATAATACTATCTGCGCTTTAGCAAATTTAATCGATGGTAATAAGCTTTGAGTTAGAGGATATAGTGCTTTTAAGTTGTACCACAAATGATCTCTTTCATAGATGCCTTTATAATCCCTTGTGTGAGGCTCTGTTTCTCCAAGTACTGCTACATCTAAGCGATATATGTCATTACTAAATGCTTGCTCATAATGGTTACGTAGATAGTTTTCTATAATCCTAATAACTGGACCACTAGACCTGAAAAAATTTACTCTTCCAAATGATAACACTGGTCCATCTTTTTCTATTTTTACCCCTGAATAATCAGAAAGAAGATCTCCAAATAAACTCTCATCCAATATAAATCTCTGCACATTATAATAATCGTTAAAAATCCTCATCAATCTGGATCTTACAGGCAGTGATAGTTTTGCCAGCTCTACTACTGCATCTACGAAGAAGTCATTTGGTACCTCTTTTATCCCTACTTGCAACTCAAAAAAGTGTTTACCGGGTGGCTCCTCGATAATTGTAATATCTTCTATATTTGCCCATTTTAATGCTATTTTTAGTGATGCTGGAGTTCCTCTCAGTCTTTGAAATTTTACTCCTTCTACTACAGCTTTTCTTCTATCTTTTATCCAACGCAGTATTTCTTCTAAACCATATTCTTCTATTATCCACGGTAGTATTTCATCTTTAAGACTAAACTTAAACCCTCTGATACAGCTTGGATCAACCTTATAATCTATTGCATCTACTAGCGCTTTCTCCTGGTTTGTTGCATTTGGTGGCAATAACATTACTCAACCTTTAACTTTCTTAATGCAGCGCACTCATTTCCTAGTACTACAACGTCCTCTTTTGGCTCTATTAATTCCACATTTTCTACACCATCTACAAATAGATTCGCTATTATCCACGATCTTGTTACACTCCACCCTAATCTTTTTGCTAATTCAAACCTCTCAATAAACTGCTTCTTGATTTCCTCCTTTGATATTATAGGACTTATACTCATTCTGCTGTGAATATCTATTTCCATAATATTGCAACTAGTCACTGTTACTGCATCTGTTAAAACCCTTATATCATCTCTAGTAACTTGCTTTTTTACAATTTCAAGTAGCTCTTCTGACACTATGCCAGTTGTGGATAATTGTGTTGATAAGATTGAAATTTGTACTTTCCCTGGTATAGGTGATTCTACTAATGCATCTTTTACTCTTCTATCTGCTGACAGTGCGTGATACCTATAATACTCCTTGCTCCCACATGTGCTCCAACCTACTATCTTTGCTTTAATTCTTTTTCTAAATCGTTCATCATCTTCCCCTTTTTCCCTTTCTACACCATAAAACTCAGCTAAATTATCAAGATCTTCTCCCATTGCAAACTTCAGTACATTACTTTTTACTGCCTCATTTATTCTTTGTCTTAGTAACAATTCCCTCCATGCTGCTACCTCAAGAATCTTTATCGCTGGATCACTTTCAACTAATGCTGAAAAGGTTTCATCCCTACGGACCAATTCTTCCTTCATTCTCGAAAAGATTTCTTCATAACTTAGCTTTTCAATAATATTAGGTGTCTGCATTTCTAAACAACTACTCCACTAATATTTATGAACTTGCCTTCTGAAAGATAGACACCTTCTAAATTCAATGTTACTCTCCCTTCTTTTACTCCTTCAACTTTTACTTTTTCTAACTTAAATCTCTTTTCCCATTTTTCCAAAGCTTCTCCTGTTGCTGCATATATCTCAAGTGTTAAATCTCTATTTATTGGCTTATCCACCAATTCAAATAATCTTGACCCATAATCTCTCCTCATTACTCTGCTATTAATAGGGGTAGTTAAAATATCTACGACAGATTGCTTTAAGTGCTCTATTCCTTCTAACGCTTTTCCTGTTTTAGCATCCATACCCTTCATTTCTATTTTGCAAAAACGCTTTCACTGCCTTTTATTACTTTAAAATCACATGAAACTATATCTCCTACTCTTCCTACACTAAGACCATTTGCAAACACTGTTTTTGATCCTTGAATCATTACTTTTCCTTCACTAAAACTGTCTCCTTGTCTACACATTGACTTACCGTTTACAAAAACATTATTACTTCCGCTAATGCAGAAATGTGGTATAGCTTCTCCACAGTAGTCTCCTAACCTCACTATTCCTTTGTTCAATTTAAGTCGATCCTTTCTGCTTTCAGTTTTATTCCACTTTTTGTCATTTCTATGCTCGATTCCCCAGCTTTCAGTGTTATTTTATCTACTACTTCAATCTCTAAATGATGTTTTTCCTTATCATATAACAATCTTGTTCCATCTTGAAACTTCACACTATTTATTTCTTTTTTATTCTCTGGTGCAGGGTATTTTTCCTGATATATTCCTCCTAATACCACTCCTAATGATAGTTCACCAAGAGGAGAAAATATCATAACCTGTTCATCAATATCTGGCGGAGACCAATCTCTATCTTTTCCTGCTTTACTTGTTATCCACGGTAAATAATCTGTTAAAAATTCTCCTATTTTCACTCTTACTTTTGCTTTTTCATAATCTATTTCTTTTACAATTCCTATACGAATAACGTTTGCTAGCTTCCTATTCAGCTCTGAAATCGCAAAACTATGATCCAACATTTATATTTCCTACGTTTATTGTATGTGGTTTAATTTTCCCCTCTTCCCATACTGATTTACCTAAATGAAGCTGATGACTCCAATCAACCATCCACACTAAATATGCATCGAGCTCTGGCCTAAATCCGTCAATTTCCGCAGAGATAAATTCTCCTGGTGAAACATTTTCCACATTCCAAGTATTTTTATTTACTACTCTCGCAACCTCAGCAGCTAATGTTCTAACAACTATCGAGGAATCCTCTACTGTTCCATCAACTACAATCCTCGCCTCAAACCTGGCTTTCAATGCTAATTCATCAGTACCTGCATCTTTACCTGGTTCTAAACTTGTTAGTTCTACAAACACCGCTGGCGCTACTAATTCTTTCCTTATTGCTGGATAAATTTCACATGTCTGTATAGCCAGTATTTCTTCCTTCAGTGTGCTGCAAATTGCTTTATGTAAATCTTTCCAGAACTTTGTCATGCATATAATTTAACTCATGTAATGTATAAAATATTTTTCAAATACCTTTTCAACTTCATAATTAACAAGATTCCCTATTATCCTTGAAGCCTCAGGTTCGAGTGGCAACTTAACTTCCTTTATTGGCAATGCTGCCCTTCCTTCACGTTTAAACATACCGCTATTTCCTTTTGGCATAACTGCTGCAAATCCTCCTATAAACTCATGCTTTCCTACTTTCGATCCTCTTCTTGTTTTTTGTATTTTGCCAATTGTCGATGCTCTAATGTCGTAGAGATTTGCTCTAATTAACACTTCTAATCTGCTTGTTTTTGCTTTAAAAATTCTTAATCTCTTTCTTATCAAACTTAATTTTATTCTCTTTTCCTCACTAATTTCCTTAGCTGCTTTTGATTTTAGCCATATTGCTGTTTTGTTTAATGCACTCACCGTCACTTTTTCCACTTTTTTCCTTTCAGCATCTATACTTTGTATAATACTACCGGTGTTAATACGCATTTATACTCCTGACGCTCGAATTTTCCATACCATTCCTGAATTATCTTGCAGCGGTGGAGAATATACTTTATATTTACGGTCACCTATAACAAAAATATCTCCTACAATTGGCTGCAGTACATCAAACGCACTTATTTCCAACACTAAAGTTTCTCCTACAAATTGCCCTTCACCAATCTCGTATAATTTATCTGGCTCTTGCTTTAACACCTGTACCATATATGACTTATCCTTTGATTTATATAAAGCCACTTCTCCTAAATGGGCAAAACAATCTTCTAATAATCGCTTAATATTCTCTTGCATATTTCTTTTTGATATACTAACCTTTACATGCTAAGAAAGCGCATACCGGTAGAGTCGTTCTGTGCCTCACCACCTTGTAGTTACTCTACCAGTATTGTTATGCTGCAACGATCTTGACCAAAACGGCCGGGCGGTGGCACATTGGTAGAGGATTTGACTGCGTATGTAAATCGGTCCCTCTATCAAATCTTCTTGGCTCTTGTTTTGCATAGAGTGGCTGTCCGAGAGTATTCACCGTCTCATTAAAGTCTGCTGGTGCAAAATATGTTGTAAACGTGCTTGCTGTTCCTAGTGGAAAACAGTGCCCTGTATCTTTCTCAATAAATCTTCTAACCGTTCCTTCAGGGTCAGTTGCTTGCCCTCTATATTCCTCAAACGTTATGCCACAAAATGTAAACCCTGACCTCATATCATTTCGAAGTGCTGCTCCTTCTTGCCATCTTTCATATGCTTCTTTTACTTTTGCATGAGAAGTTAGTGCATCAAAAAACTCAGGGCTTACCAAGGCATGAATTCCAGTCATATATTCACCACTTAGGTTATCTTCTATATGCCGCAATACTTCCAGACACTTACGTTTTACATCAGTTGTTGCTGTTCCAAGGGCAAAATTTACTACTTTTGGTGTTATTTCAAATTCGTTGTACAGATTTAATAATTCTGACCCATCAGCATCTAAAATTATTCCCTTCAGCGCTCCCATTCGCAAATGCTCTAATGTTATTGCATGTTTGTTTCTCATTAGCTGTAAATGGTCAGTTATTACGTCTGCTAGCGCTTTAAGTTCACTTTCTGATCCAAATGCCCTTATTCCCTGTACTTCCTCTGGTAACACTACATCATCATGCGGAATATGTGGAATCGTAAATGTTCTTACCTTTCTTTTTCCTCTTTTTCCTACTGTTGCTGGCGCCCCTGGTACTTGCGTTGGTAATAAACTTAATACTCCGTTGTGTTCTTCTATGGTAATATGTCTAAATCTTACTGACCTACTTGGAAACAAATTTAGATTTTCAACTCGTCCATAATTTATCGGCAATATATTTATCGCATTTGTTAGTGCCGTCATGCTAAATGCTGTATTTGTAAATGGATTTTGCATTTTTTCTCTCCTTTTTTTCCTATTAATTTTAGTTAAATTCCCTTGCGGACAATGATCCCTCGTGCTTCAAGTTGCTTTATTGCTGCAGCTTTCTGCTCTTCAGTGATATTTGCTGGCCACACAACCGCATGATCTGCTAGTATTGCACAACGAGTAATAATTACTGCTTTAGCATTTTCTGTCGCATTTACATCACTTACTACTGCACCTATCGCTGTTTGTGTACCATCTGTGGCAGTTGGATTTATTATCTTAACCATGCTATCTTTATCGAGAGCCACTACTGTACCAAGCTTTAGGTTCTGCCCTTTTGCTACTGTTATCTGATCTCTTGAATATAGACTTGATGCCTCATACTTTAATAAGTCACCCAGATTATTTTGTTCGCTTATACAACTCATAAATTTCTCTCCTTAACTGCTTACCGCCGCTTTTATCAATGCTATATACGGCGGTTATAAAAATACTTTAACTCCTACGACTTTTCGCTACCTGCATCATCAATTCTTCTCCTGAATTCTGTGGTATTGCACTCAGTATCTCTGTCTTCTTTGTTCTCTCTGCAAGTAATTCCATTAAAACTTCCCTAGCTTGCTCAACACTTACACTTTGCTCAATAAATTCTCCTATCTTTTCTGGCATCTTCGATAAATTACATAAACGTATTAATTCAAGAACTTCAGTACGATACTTGGTTAAATTATCAGTTTCTAGGTCATTTGTAGTTTGTTCATTCATAGTAATACTCCTGTTTTTATTAATAGATGAAAGAATTGTCATTCCGTCTGCAAGGCCTATTTCTACTGCTTTCTCCCCAAAATATAGCCCTGCCTCTGTTGATCGAATCTTTTCAATTGAAAGACCTCTGTTCCTCGCTATTAGCTGCACAAACATTTCATATAGTCGGTCTACTTCTTTTTGTAAGCTTTCCAGACTTTCAGACGTCATTGGCTCATGTGGATTTAAATCATTTTTTCTACTTCCTGCAAATACTGTGGTATATTTTATTCCCTGTTTTTCATCAAACCCACTTTGATCTATATGACTTGCTATTACTCCTATACTGCCAACACCAGAAGTTCTGCTCACAAATACCTTCTCAGCGCTAGAGGCTATAGCATATGCAGAAGAGTATGCATCATCATTTGCTATCGCTATTATCCTCTTTTTTGCTCTTGATTCATAAATAAAGTCAGCTAGGTCAAATATACCGTTTACCTCTCCTCCTGGGCTATCTATATCAAGCAGAATAGTTTCTATATCTTTGTTTGATAATGCTTCTTCTATTTCTTCTTGAATTTTCTCATATGATGTCATTCCCAGAAAATCGTCAAAAGCCCCTGGTTTTTTGGTCAAAATTCCATGTATTGCTATTACTGCTGTTTTTTCTATATTCTGATTTACTGCATGTTTTATATTTTTCAAGATAGGTTGTTTTCCGTTATATAGTGACAACAGGTCAAAGCTTTTTTGCTCTATCATCATCAGCCTACATAGCCAGTTGGTTTGTAAAATTTCCATAAAGTAAACGAGACTTATTTTGTTTGTGTCCTGACATCAGAATCAAAGAAAAGGTTGAGAGAATCAGCACGTTTTTGATCTTCTGCTATTTCTTGATCTATTTCTTCAACATCGTAACCCATTTCTGATACTACTTCCGATCGACTCTTAAATCCATTCCTTACTGCCATTTGCTGCGATTGCTGGTCTTTCAGTGGATCCACCCAATCAAATCCCTGTGGTATCCATTTTACTTCTTCTTTCGCTGCTTTTACTACTTTTTCATCTATACTCAGTTCTCCACAAAACACTGCTAATTCTAGCCATCTATTCCAAATAGGTCTACAAAACTGGAACACTATCACGTTATGCTGTAACATTGCGCACCTTCTGCGAAACTCTATCAACCCTGCCCGAATGGATGAATAATTAACGCTTGTTAAATCTCCTGTTAGCTGCTCATATGTTATTCCTGTACCTATTGCTATTGCCCTCAGTTGCTGTCTCATAAACGCTTCATAACTTCCTCCAACATCTGATGGCTCTGAAAATTTTATGTCCTCTCCTGGGTCTAAAAGCTGCATTGTTCCAGGTTCTAGGCCAGATAGTGCTACTCCTTGCTCACTTGCTTCACCTTCTCCCATGATATTTGCTTCTGGATCAAGTCTCGTAATAAATCCCGCAAACATTGCTGCAGTCTTTTTTCGTACTAATTCTGCATCATCATATTGATCAAGTTCATAGAGCTTTAGCAGTATACTCGAAAGCCATGGCTCTCCTCTAATTTGCCCAGGTCTTAGTGGTCTATAAATATGTAAAACATCATTTGCTGGTACTCTTACTGATTCTCCAAATGAGCCTTCGCCTGGATGTTCTCTAAATAAGTAATATGCTTCTCTTTGCCCAAGCTTGTTAAACTCAATCCCGTTTCTTATTACATTACCATTTGCTAAAGTTTGATTTGTTTTATTGTCTAAATGTTCAGACTCAAGTACTTGCAGTTGTAGTGGTACAGAAAATCTATCTTCCAGCTTTCTCGTTCTTAAACGTACAAAACATTCTCCTCCCTCTATCATACTTCTGCATACTAGAGCTTGTAATCCATAAAAATCACTTACTCCACTACTGTCTGCTTCATCTGTCCATCTTAGCCATAATTCTTGCACCTTCTTTCGAAATTCTCCATCTCTTGCTTTTGATTGTGGTTTTATTCCTGTTCCAATAGAGTTACTTACTATCGTATCAATTATATTTGCAGCGTAAGGATTTTTTCTCACCATATCACGTGATCTACTACGTAAAGTTTCAAGGCTTTGAGACAGCAAATTGTTTATACTTCCTAACTCTGGTTGAAAGTGAAAAAATCTTCTTCCTGAGCCTGCTGCATCCCAGGCTGAACTTTTGATTTTTGGCTTGTTGAATAATTGTTTGAAGGTTTTTAGTAGCATTTATAAAATTCCTTTACTCGTTGAAAAAATAATTTTCCTCTTTGGCTCCACTCCAGCAATCTTTAGCTCAGCTTTAATTCGTTGTCTTAAGTTTAGTAAATCATTTATATCTACTTCTGCATATCTTACCACATGATCACCATATGCAATTGATACTACTCGCTCTCCGTTTTGCAGCTTCTTTATCGCTTCTTCGACTTGAATTAAATAATCTTCGTTATACATTTATTACTTGCTGATCCATTTGCTTTTGACTATTTTCTTTGATTTTTTACTTTCCGGTTTTTCACTTAAACTATTCCATTTACTCTCTGGCCATCTGTCTATTCCCAGTGCTATCGATGCTGCTCTTGCATAAATTCGGCAATCTAGTACTTCATTTCTTTCTCTTACCTTTTGCCACTCTTGTTTGGTGTATCCTTTCACCACTTTGCTGACTAATTGCTCTGCCGTTAGCTGCTTAAAATATTCAGGTGCATACTCCGGAAAATGACAATATCCTGCTGGAGCTTCTTCACCTTCTTTTAAAACATTAAGTAATTGAAAAAGCTCTGACTTTAATATCGATACTCCTACTGGCCATAGCTTTATTCCTCTTTTCAGCTTTTGACCACCAACTGTTATATCTACTCTACTTGGGCTGCTAAGTGGTACTAGGGCTTTATTTACACCTTTCACTGCCATTACTCTTCCAGATCCTTGATGACTCCTTACCCAATTGTATACTTCTTGTGTTGCATAACCTGCATCAACTGCCATCATGCTTATCATATACTCAAGCCCATTTTCACCGATAAAATGATGATTTAACAGCTCAGAGAGTTTTCCCCATACTTCTCCTCCTCCAGTATCACCTTCAAATACCTGGTAGTCTATGGACCAACTTTCACGGCTTTTTCCCCATGCTACAACTTCTACTTCTAAACGATCTTTTTGGACATCTACTCCTGCAGTAAGCACCACTTCTCTCCTAGGTACTGTGCCTACGGGAAAAAATTCTCTCCTGTTAAATAATTGCTTCCAGTCTGGTACTTCTCCTTTATCTACCCAAGTTTCTCCTAAAGTGGTATTTATCCAAACTTTCAGTAATTGTTCACTTTCTTTTGCATGCAGAAAATCTTCTACTGCTTGTTGCCAGCTATACCACCCAACTGGACTATAAAGACTTGAAAGATGAAATCCTTTTTTCTCACCTTTTACTCTATTAGTAGGCCTCCATTCTCCACGTTCAAGCATCTCTGTCTTTTGATGATTTTCTATCTTTTTACCACATTCTATACATATATAGTGTGCTGTATTTGGATTTTTATCTTCCCATTTTATTTGTGACCATTTTAATATTTGGTAATAATTACAATACGGACATGGAACAAAAAAATATCTCTCATCTGTTGCTTCAAATTCCTTCTCAATTCTGCTTATTCCATGAATCGTTGGTGTTGACACTAAAAAAATCTTTCGCCGTGCAAATGTATTAGTTCGAGCAATACTAAGCAGTACTGGATCTCCTTCTCCTCCTGAATCTCCTGGATACGCATCAATCTCATCAAGAAAGAGATACTTTACTGGCATAGATCGGAGGCCTACACTGCTGTTTGCTCCAGTTATTACTACTATTCCACCTGGAAATTCCTTACTTTGTACAGTATTCCCTGAATCTCTTGATCTTGGGTCTTTTACTTTACTTTTTAAACATGGTGTACTCTCTATTAACGGTGCAAATCTTCCCTTCGACCAACGTTTTCCCATTTCAACTGTTGGCTGTACTACCAGCATTGGACCTGGTGTCTGGTCTATGATATAGCCAATCCAATTGTTGCCAGCTTCTGTTCCCCCAATCTGCGCTCCTTTCATGAATACTACTTTTTCTGCAGGTGAAGATGGTGATAGTGAATCCATTATTTCTTTTAAATAAGGAGTTCTTTCTGTTCTCCATTTACCTGGCTCTGATGCTGCAGTTGGCGCTAAAACTCGATACTCATTCGCCCACTCTGATACTTTAAGCTGGGGATCTGGCCTTAAACCTTCAGAAAAAGATGTAGCGTATATCATTGTCTGCATCTACTCATAACTGGTTCTATCTCGACATCATTAACAATAGAACTACACTCCTCCAATTCCATAAACATCTTTTTCTGAAATTCCTTTTCTATATATCTTTTGCTCATCTCACTTATCATTATTGCTATAACAAGAGCAAATATCCCTGTTATTGTTGCAAAAATGATTGCACTGCTTATTGTTGCTGCTGTTAAACCTATATATGCTGCCATTACTACTGCGCTAACTGTAATACAGATGCAGATAATATTATTATGTTTTTTCATCCTTTTATCTGCTATTTCTCTCTGTGCTATATATTTATTATGAAGGGTTGGAAAATTAACAACGGTATCTCTGCAGAGCAATGCCCCATTTTTTTCAGTAAACAAAACTTTAAGTAACTCTAAATTGTTTGATTTGATTGCTAAGTGAAAAACAGGTGTATAATTTGCTCCTTTTTTCAGCAATAACTTTACTACATGTAAATGCCCTTTTTCCGCAGCAAGGTAAACCGGTGATAAACCTTTATTATTTACAATATCAATATCGATTTCTTCTCTTAAAATTGCATCTACAATCTCAATTTCTCCTCTTTGTGCAGCTAAATGGAGTAGACTATTCTTTTCAGAACCGTATTTATTACTCATCAAAGCCTTCTTTATCTCAGGTTTAGCGTAATCAAATGGTGTTTTACCGCTATCGTCTTTTACCAGAGGGTCTATATCTTCTCGCGTTAGTAAAACTTCTATTGTTTTAAGTCTTTCAGCGTAATGTAGTGGTGTTTTATTTTCGTAGTCTTGCAAATTGACTTGAGCATTAGGCTCCTTTATTAAGAATTTGAGAATATCAAGACACAAATCTCTTTCATCATAATTAGCATTACTTACAGCTATATGAACAGGTGACAATTTCATTGAGTTTTGTCCCATGCGTGCACTATTTACATCTGCTCCTAGCTTCAGCAGTAACTTTACTATCTCCAACTTTTTATTATTAACTGCGTAATGCATTGGTGTCTGATTTCGTGCATCAAAGACATCTATTTCAGCTTTTCCTTCTCTTATCAAAATCTTTACAACTTCTGCATGTCCTATTCCTGATGCTAGATGTAATGGCGTATGGTGCAAAGCATTTCGTACATTAACGTCAATACCTTTTCCTATCAAATATCTAACTGCATTAACTTCACCTATCATTGCAGCTAAATGAAGTAAGCTATCTTGTTCTGACCCGTACTTGTTATTAATTAGCGCTTGTAATATTTCTGCTTTTTTCCCTTCTTTGGCGTAATCAAGAGATGTTTTACCTTCATTATCCTCCACAAAAGGATTAATATTCTTCTTCGTGAGTAACAAATCCACCATGCTTAATTCATCAAACTCTATAGCGCAATGTAGAGGGGTCTTTCCATTTAATCCTCTAACGTTTACATCTACCCCTGGTTGATTAATGAGACACTTTATTAATTCCAAACTTAAGTTAGCAGACATTATTTAAAACTTAATATTAGATAATTCTTGTAATGAGTTTGTAATCTCTTCGGTTAGCGCCATATGAATCTTTTCAGTGTCACTCAGTGATGCAAGCAGTGCTGAAACTCTATTTGGAATATTAAGCAAATTATTACGGACAACTCTTGCTACATTAAATGCTTCGTTTTTTACCTCCTCTACTGCTACAAGTTCACCAATCTCAGCTTTTGCCTTTGCCTCAAGCAGTTTACCACGTTCCATTTCATTTTTTATTCTAGTTTTTAGCAACATCGTAGAAAGGTTACTTGTACTTTCTGGATTTTTCCTCCTCAGTGGCTGACTTGGATCTCTTATTGCCGCTACTGCTTCATTTGCTTGTTCTCGGTCGATCAAACCATCCTCCAACTCAACTATTCCTTTTTTTACTAAATAACAGACGTATTGCTTTGATACTCCTATCTCTCTTGCCCATTCTGTTTGTGTGATTTTCACTTTTTTTTTGCCTATTTTTTACGAGTTTTCTTCTTGAGTCTCTGAAAAGGTTTTGCCAGTATCAGCAATTCCCTACCTGTTTATACTTGCCAATATTTTAGAGATATTTTACTAACACAAAGCAAAATACTCCGGTTTATAGCTGCTTTCTTTTTACATAGTGAAATTTGGCTATTTTCAACTAATACTATAAATTGCATCTTTGTAGTTATGAGATTCAACCACTACTTGCTCTAGCGTTAAACTGCTGCATTTGGCATCTTTACTATGGTTTTCTTCAAGCACTTTTGTCCTTGCTTCCTTTATTTCCTCAATGAACTTTCCATTAACTTTTTCTGGTTCAATTATTTCCTCACAATATACAAGATTTGTGCAATTTGTTTTTCTGTAGTAATGTACTCCAAGGAATATCACTGATAGTGCAAGTATACTCGAGCCTATAAGTAGTGATAACCCTACGTTATTAATCAAAGCGTTCTGGTAAAACTTCTGTACACTATTAATACCACCTTCTACATACAGTAATAAAGGCCATACTATATTTGCAGCAACCAAACTGCTTAATAATGCTGTAAATAATGGCCTATCTTTGATTACTGATTCTACTTTATTTCTTCTACTAATGACTTTGTCGTCAATATTAATGAAGTTGTTCTTACCCTTCCAAGCGTTAAGTGTAAAATGTGAATGAGTACCATTGCTGTATTCAAGTTTGAATGATTTTATTACTTTATCTTTTGGTTGATACTTTAGCACCTGATTCAAAGTTTCATTCGCATTCTTTCCTCCTATTTGACACTCTTCAGTATCTCTAAATTGCTTTATTCCACAAAATATCGGACTAATTGCAACCAATAATGCAACAGCTAGAATTGGTATAGTCACATAGATGGTACTGTTTGCAAAAAATGCAATAAATTGTCCTTTATCCTGTAGATATACCAAAGCTGCAGAAACGCTAAGTGCAACAGCAGCTATACCGAAAATTATAAATTCCTTCTGCTGCACTGCATATTTTACTCTTGGCAAAATTCTATTTGTTTTCTTTTCTTTTTTAATTAACGGGGTTTCTTCATTATTACTTTTTTCTGATGAGCTAGTTGAAAGTGTAACTGGACTATCATGATTTAATGACATATTCTCCCATCCTTGATTGCCACAAGAATCACTCATTTCTGTTACTTGAGAATTTGATCTTGTCATCTCTGCACTTCTATTGTCTATTCCACTATCACTTCCTTCCAAACTCTTTTTTAAAAATTTTGTATTCAGATCTACAGGTTCATCAATTGATCCTTTCTTAATTGATGTTTCTTCAGAATTTGACTTTTCCATCTCCGGACTTTGATCGTTTATTTCACCATCTAAACCTCTTTTCGAGAATTTTTTATTTTTGTCTATAGTTGCATACATAGGTTCTCCTATAGCTTCTTGCTCATCACATTTTTCTCCATTTAATTGGAAAGAAGAATGTGGTAGCTTTGGTGGTGCAATATCCTGAATAATACTCAACTGATGATTTTCTGCTGTTCTAGGTGAAGGTGGAGCTACATTTCTAATATTGTCCTTCTCCAACATTCCATTCCTAGGTAACGGCTTTGGTTTATCTCCTAATTCTTTATCCTCTTCCTCTTTTTGCATTTCTTTTGTATTGTCTATTTTGGGGTTGGAAGATGTGTTGGATGCTGCCTCAAGCTGATCAAGAGAATACGGACGGTTATATATTCTATTCCATTTGCCTCACAAACTGCATTAAATTCGTCCTCTATGTCTTTACCATCATCAAATACTAAAGAAGAACAACTCACTGAAAAATCAGCACCTGCTTCGTCTATTTTTGCTGTAATACTGCTATCGCTACTATTGCTAATCACATTTAAAGAAGCTAGTTTGCATTCAGTGTTCAGGTCAGGTTCTTGCTTCGTACCTTTTTCAAACAATTCAATTCTCTCCTTAACAGATAGTGTAGAATTTGAAACATTATTTTCTACTTCTTCAGAAAACGATGCTTCATTATTTGTTTGCGACGTTACTACTCCAGCTAACGTCTTTTCTTGATTCATTGAGTACACCACATTTAATCCAAAGTTATTTGTTACGCTAAACTCATTAAAATACGGTATATACCAGTAAATTAATATTACAACTACCAAGGCTTACTAAATTTCTGTTTGCGTTATCTTTTCCACTTTTTTCTTACTGTTTTTCTTCTTGAATCTCTGAAAAAGTTTTACCAGTACCAAAAAGAATTGCTTCCCTACCTGTGTACACTTGCCAACGTTTTATGGTTACATCTACAAATTTTGAATCTAACTCTATTGTCCTGCAAATTCTTCCTGTTCTCTCACATGCAATCAGTGTACTGCCAGAACCGCTAAATGGATCAAGTACTATGTCTCCTGATCTGCTGCTGTTGACTATTGCTCTCTCCATTAGCTCTACTGGCTTCATCGTTGGATGTAGTGTATTGTGCGTTGGCTTATCATAAAACCAGAGGTCACTTTGATTTCTACCGCCATGCCACTCACGTTTATTGCCACTCTTCCATCCATAGAGCATTGCTTCGTATTGTCTTTGATAATCAGACCTGCCTAGCGTAAAGTGATTCTTTGCCCAAATGATAAATGTTGACCATTTTCCTCCTGCTTCTTCAAATGCTTTTTGCAACGTTGAAAACTCTGATGATGATACGCAGATGTAAATTGCACCTTTGGTGTATGCTAAAATATGAGTGCAAATATCATAGAGAAAAAGTTCGTACCTTTCACCTTGATTATCGTTTAGTATTTTTTTATCTTCTCTTTCCTGACTGCTACCGTAATCAACGTTATATGGAGGATCACAAACAGTAATGTCTGCCATTTTATCATCTAACAGCGCTTTATATGATTCAACTACAGAGCTATCACCACAATAGATTCTATGATCACCTAAAATCCATAGATCACCTGGTTTTGTTACTTGTTTGTCATCAATAGCTAAGTCAGAAAGATCTTCTTTTTCACTATCTAAATCATCAAGGAAATGTTGAACTTTTTCTAATTCAAATCCAGTCATTTTAAGATCAAACTGTAAATCTTCTAACTCTTGAATTTCTACTTTCAAAAGCTCATCATCCCACTTTGCCCAATTAGCTGATTGATTTGCCAGTAATCGAAAAGCTTTAGTTTGTGGTTCATTTAAATTATCACTTAGAGGTTGTCCGGAAACTAGTAAATTCAAGCATATTCCCTCTTTAACATAACCCTACTCATAGCTAGGTATATGAAATTCTCAGTGGATGTTGTGAGTAAATCATACTCCTTCGATAGCCTTCTATTCCTATTAACCCAAGCAAAAGTCCTTTCTACAACCCATCTTCTTGGCTGTACTTTAAACCCTTGTTCTCTTGTTGGTAGTAGCTCAGGTGGCGTATCTTTGTGCACCCAAAATCTACATGGAGGCCTTTTAACAATTTCAATATCTATGTCATATTCTTCCTTTATGTGATTCTTTAAATTTCTTCCTTGGTATCCCATGTCAGCCCACATTTTTTTAACTTTAGTATATTTTGTTCTCATATTGTTTAATGCTATTTTAATACCATCTCTATCATTTTCGTTAGCAGCGCCTACGTAACAACCTAGTATAAAACCCTGAGTGTCTGTAATTATATGCCTTTTTCTACCCTTTACTTTTTTACTTCCATCATAGCCTTTGATCCCCCCTTTTCTGTAGTCTTTACAGATTGACTATCTACTATACAGGCACTCGGCTGCTCATTCCTTCCTATTTTTCTTCTACTATATTTTGTAATTTCATAATTCATTTTCTCAAAAATTCCCTGCTTCTTCCATTGCCTGAACTGCTCATACACAGTCTTCCATAGCGGAAAATCATTTGGTAAATACCGCCATTGACACCCTGTACGCAATACATAGAAAATTGCTTCTAATATTTCTTTTTTGCTATACTTTGGCAGCCTTCCTCCTTTCTTGTATGATACTCTGAAGTGTTTTTCTATTCTTGCCCATTCCCTTTCGCTTAGATCTGTTGGATACTTTTTTCTCATCTTTACCCCGTACTAAAATTTCAGATATTATAGCCTTTTACTTGTTTCCGGACAACCTCTTAAGACCACTGGAATACTTTCCATACCAAGTTTTCTTGCTGCTTTAAGTCTTAAATGACCATCAACCACAGTGCCATCACTTTTTGCAACTATTGGTATACGAAAGCCAAATTCTCGAATAGAAGCACACATTCTGTTGACCACATCGTCATTTTTACGTGGGTTACGCTCATATTCAACTAGGTTTCGAGTAGGATAGTAGTGGATTGCTAAATTCATATCTTAATAATTAAAAAGTTAATATTCAAAATATATCTGACGCTAGAGAAGGCCTGGGGTCAAACCCACCAAATCCGCCAGTATGGCTGAAAGGACCCACTTTTTATGGATTTTTCGTCTTATTAATATCTTTACTAATATAGAACATTAATGCCAAAGCATCGGCCTCATTATCATCTCTAGGTGAAAAACTTTTTTCACGTATCGCTTCAATAACTTCACTCTTACTTGCATTGCCTTTGCCTGCTATAAAGCGTTTTATAGTTTTAACATTAACACCTTGGTAGGGAATATTGTTCTCTTCACACCAAGCAGACAGCACTGCAAGAAACCCACCGTAGCAATGGGCTGCATCAGTTCCTAAATGTCTTCTCACCTCCTCAAAGTACACTGCAGAAATGTCTTTCAAAGAATTGAGCCAATTGCAAAAGTTTAAGAAACACATTCCACCTCCGCTGAAACGACTACCATGAAAGCTTTTGCTCCCACTTTCAATTATTCCATCTGTTAGAATTGCCCAGCCTGTTTGCTTGCCGAGATCTAGCGTTAAGATTGACGTACAAAAACTCCTTTGTGTAATTAAAGTTCAATGCCCTGTATAATATATATGTACGATGACTCGCAAATTCGTCCGCAATTTTGAAAAAAAATTAAAAAAAATTTCATATCCTGCCATTTGAGTTTTTACTTATCTTAATAACTATTTTACATAACTTATATTACGCCAATATTTATATTATTATATTATCATATATTATATTTTACCTGTATTTAAATATATATATAATATATATAAGACTTCAGTAATCCGTAAACCCTCTTTACTGGCCGATTTTAGCCACTTAACTTTAGAAACGGCTTTTAGGAATAGAACATAAAAAAGACAATATTATCAATAACTTAACGATTACTGCTTTCTGAAATACTAATTAGTAATTCAGAAATTAGGTACGAAATTGGTAGTTTTTTACCTATGAAAAAGTAGCTTCAGTAGTGTATCAAAACGTTTAAATCTTATTTTAACTTTTAAAGATTTTATTCTTTTAGATAAAAAAATTATTACTACTTTTTTATAATAAATTAGTCATACAAGATCTTGGTAAAAATCTCTATTCATGAAACTTTTGGAGTTTTTATGAAGAATTCTTATCAAGGAATCGATTCTACAATTGTTAAACATGTGAGATTTCAAGCTTCGCGCCTTAAATCCAAAAGCTGTTTTATTAACGAAAGTCTCGAAGATATAGAACAAGAGCTTTTTTGTCAGGTTTGGCAATATCTTAACCGGCACGATGAGAAAAGAAGTAGTTTTAGTACTTTCGTTGCTAGATTAGCTAATTATTGTGCTCGCAATATGTTACGCAATCAGTTATGTCTAAAACGTAATATAACTTTTGATGATATAAACGACGATATTCCAGATCATAGGAACTCGGAAATCGAAGCGATAATTCGCACTGACATAAATAATATAATTTCAACTTTGTCTGAAAAAGATAGTAATTTATGTCAATTACTTAAGGTATTTACTATTACTGAAGTTTCTGTAATAACCAAAATACCAAAGACAACTATCTATCGCACACTAGAACGAATACGCAATAAATTCTCAGTTTTAGAGAAGTTATAAGCTCTCGATTATATTTGCTCAAAAATTTTTTTTTTGCAAATTGCGGACGAATTGCCTAGGTCATCGTACATATATATTTAGGTACTGGGAGAAAAATGAAAATAATGAACAGCAATGAACGGCTAAAAGTTCAAACAGGTATAAAAATGGTCATCTTTGGTCCTTATGGTATAGGTAAAACTAGTCTCTTAAAGACCATAAATGAACCAACACTTTGTCTTGATTTTGAGGCAGGTTTACTTGCTGTTCAAGATTGGCAAGGGGATTCTGTAAGTATTCGTACTTGGAATGAGGCAAGAGATATTGCATGTCTCATAGGTGGTCCTAATCCTGCGTTAAAATCTGACTCAGCATATAGCCAAAGACACTATGAGCATGTATCCAGTAAATACAAAGAGCTTGCTTCGGAGTTTTTCAAGTATCGATGTGTTTTTATCGATAGTATTACAGTAGCCTCGCGTTTATGTCTTTTATGGTCAAAAATGCAACCTGAAGCTTTTTCTGAAAGATCAGGAAAACAAGATATGAGAGCTGCTTACGGGTTACTTGCTCAAGAGATGATGGCTTGGCTCAATCAGTTTCAACATATTCCAAATAAAGACATCATTATAGTTGGAACTCTTGGGCAATACCTTGATGATTTCAATCGCTCGACTTGGCTACCTCAATGTGAAGGTGCTAAAACCGCAAGTGAAATTCCTGGCATTGTTGATGAAGTAATTAGCATGGTTGGAATCAAGAAAGATGATGGTACAGAAATTCGTTCATTTGTCTGTCAGACGATTAATTCTTGGGGATATCCTGCTAAAGATCGAAGTGGTTGCCTTAATATGGTTGAAGAACCGCATCTAGAAAAACTTCTTACAAAAATTAAAACTAAAGCTTTTGCAATTCAACCTGTCACGCCCAACATATAGGAGGTTATTATATGCTACAAAACTTTTTAACTATTGGTCAAAAAATTCCTTTTTTCAGTGTGAAAGAATACTTGGACGATCGATCGCCAATACCAGAGGATATAATCTCACCAAGAATTCTAACTAAAAGAGGTTTGTTAGTATTTGGTGGCCCTCCTAAGATTGGCAAAAGCGACTTTTTGATCTCTTGGCTTGTCCACATGGCTGCTGGTAGATCATTTCTCGGTATGACACCAAATAGACCTTTGAAAATCTTCTACATGCAAACTGAAATTGAATATGAATATATGAAAGAACGTTTGCAACAACTTGATAATGAACTTTTGAATGTAGCTGCTAACAACTTAATCATTACGCCAAAAGTGCACTTATCATTTAATCATGATGAAATAAGTGAAATTAAGGAGATTGTAAATGAACGCTTTAAACCTGATGTTTTGGCCATAGATCCATTACGTAACATCTTTAGCAGTGAATATGGAAATGAAAATGATAATAGTGCTATGCTGTTCTTTCTGCAAAAGACTCTTGAGAAGCTACGCAGTGCTGTCAATCCAGATGCTTGTATTGTACTCACTCATCATACAAAAAAATTATCGAAAAAGATGCTCGAAGAAGATCCATTTCAAGGCCTAAGTGGTGCTGGATCTTTACGTGGATTTTACAGTACTGGTATGGTGATGTTTGCTCATGATGAAGAAAGCAGTGCACGCCAGATAGTATTTGAGCTTCGCAATGGTGAACGCGTGCCAAACAAACTTGTCGATAAGATAAATGGTCATTGGCAGCTAATGGAATAGCTAACTTTCACTTTAAAGTCAACTTATAGGAGAGCGTATGCTACAAGATTTTTTAACTGATTTTAATAATGCAAAACTGCAGAGCAGTTTAATACCGAAAGGTACAATAGTCAAGGTAAAAATGGCAATAAAGCCTGGAGGTTATGAAAATTGGTTCACTAAAAACTACACTACTGGCAGCATCTATTTAAACACTGAATTTACTGTCACTGAAGGTCCATATGCAAAACGCAAGATTTTTCAGATTATAGGTATCAAAAATGGCAAAGCAGAAGGTGAAGAAGACATCTGGGGAGAATCTGGACGTTCTATGCTGCGTAGTATTTTGGAATCATCCAGAAATATTCATGCAAATGACACTTCAGAGAAAGCAGTTACTGCTAGAAAAATCAACTCTATAGCTGATTTCAACGATTTAGAGTTTACAGCGAAAGTAGGCGTTGAAACTAATAATACGTATGGAGATAGGAATAGGATTACTACAGTTATTACTCCAGAATTACAAAAAAGTTTTCAAGATGATTGGTTACCATTTTGAAGTATGACGAAGGAAAGTTGTGGGCTGCTGTTATTACTAGAGCTATTCAGGATGCAGCAGGAAAAAACCCTAAACTTAAAAAAGAGGCTTGTCAATGGATTCGCTCACGATCTTTTGAAACTGTTTGTGAGCTGGCTAATCTTGACTTTAAACGTCTAAAAAATATGTTGAACAAATTTGGAATAAACAAGGAGAATTTTATGGATTTTTCATCTAAAAATGCTTTGAAAATAAAATCATTATTAATTAATAACATCAAAGATTGTTTATCTTATTTGTTACCTGAAGGCAAATCTTACCAAGATAAATTCTATATTGGCAGTAGAAATGGAAATAAGATAATAGTTGAAATGGAAGGAGAAAATGCAGGAAATTGGTACAACCTGATCGAAGAAAAGAAAGGAAATATAATAGACCTTTGGACTTTAGTTAAAGGTAATATAGATTCTGCTGAAACATGGTTGAACGGTAAAGATGAAAGAAGTTCCATATTACAAGAAAAACAAAACGAAGGAAAAGCATTTTCTGTAAATCATTACTTAAATGACAAATCACCAATGCCACAAGATATAATAGGCCCAAGAATTTTGACACCAGGTGGTCTTTTGGTCATAGGTGGTACTCCAAAGATTGGCAAAAGTCATTTTCTTCTTTCTCTATTAGTACATCTGGCAGCAGGAAGATCATTTCTTGGCATGAAGCCTACAAGACCGCTAAAAATATTCTATCTACAAAACGAAATGGAATATGATTACATTAGAGAACGTATACAACAACTCAACAAACTTCCTCATTTAGCAACAGAAAACTTAATTGTGACGAACAAGATGAATTTGACCTTAAATGAAGAAGGTATAGAAAAAATAAAAAATATGGTAGAGGAAAAGTTTGATTTAGTTGTGATTGATTCTCCTTATAATTCCGTTAACTATGGTCTGCAGCATGCAATAGAAAAACTACGTTCCAAGATTAATCCTATGGCTGGAATAATCATCACAAATCACACCAAAAAAGTACCTACCTCTATATTGGAAAAGAATCCATTTCAAGCTCTCGTTGGTGCTAACGCTTTAAGAAGTTTTTATACATCTGGAATAGTAATATTTCAACCCAATAAACGTACAAATATCTTGCAAGTAGTATATGAACTTAGAAACGGTAGATCTATACCAACAAAATTCATCAATAAGATTAATGGATGTTGGAAATCTGCTAACGTTATAGCTAGAACATAAAAATTCTTCAGGTAGGTATGGATATTTATTGTTCACAAAGAAATGGACATTATAAATTCTTAGGGGAGAAAGAACAGTTAAAAACTCAACTCCTATCAAATATAAGGTCATGTCTTTCTTATTTACTGCCAAGAGGAACTTTTCGTGGTGATAAGTTCTATGTAGGTGATCTAAAAGGCAATCAAGGAAAAAGTATGATAGTGGAGTTAACTGGCAGTAAAGCCGGATTATGGCATGATTTTTCTACCGGAGAAGGAGGAGATATTTTTGATCTTTGGGCTGCTGTTACTGGAAAAAATCAATTTACTGATACGATAGAAGATATTGCTAAGTGGATTGGTTATTCGGAAAAAAATAACACTCTGGGGCAACCAACGGCATCATGGAACTATTACGATGAAAGTGATCAAGTGATTGTTACAGTTTATCGTTATAACACTGATTCAGGAAAAAGATATCTTCCTTTTGATGTAAAAAGGTCTAGTTTTACTCCACCACAGATCAGGCCTTTATATAATATTTCAGGTATTATGAAATCTGATAAGGTGATTTTAGTTGAAGGTGAAAAGTGTGCAGATGCTCTGATAGAGCAAGGTATGACTGCCACAACTGCAATGTTAGGAGCAAATGCACCAATAGAAAAAACAGACTGGTCACCACTTAAGGGCAAGCATGTTATTATTTGGCCAGACAATGATGAACCAGGTAAACAATATGCTGAGAAAGTTGTGAAAAAGCTTACTTTTCTTGGTGTTTTATCACTTACTCTTCTTGAAATACCGGAGAATAAACCAAAGGGATGGGATTCAGCTGATGGTATAGAAGAAAAGATGAATATTCCTGAATTCATTGAAAATAACTCGAAAAAAATCATCGTTAAGCAATTGCTTAATATTCAAGAATGGAGCGTAGAACGTTTTATAGGTCCAGTACCGGAGCAAAAGTTTCTTGTTGAAGGGTTATTTCCTTTAGGAGTGACATCTATTCTAGCTGCGATGGGAGATACTGGCAAAGGTATGCTTCTGCTTGATTTAGCACTGAAAGTTGCGAGTAGAAAAGATCAGCCATGTGGTTTTGGTCCTTTAGTTACTGAACATGGATCTGTTGTAATATTCTCTGCAGAAGATGATATGAGTGAAATACATCGTCGTTTAGAGCGTCTTGACTCACAATGCGAGAGATTAAAATATAAGGATAGGCTCTTTATTGTACCATTACCAAATGTTAGTGGATCACTTACAATCATAAAAAGTGTTTCAGGTAAAGTTATAGAGACTTCTCCTGAATTTGAATCGATAACAAAACAACTTAATAAAATAAAAGACTTAAAATTAATCGTATTTGATCCACTTGCATCATTCGTGCATGCTGATTTAAATACTGACCCAGCCGTAGGCGATTATTTGATGTCTTTATTATCTGATTTAGCAGGTAGCACTGGAGCATCAATAATTACTGCTCATCATATGAGAAAGCCAAAAAGTGAAAAACCTATATCGACTGTTGAGCAAGCACGTGATGCCATTAGAGGTACATCTGCTCTTGTTAATGGTGTTAGGTGTTCATACGCTTTTTGGTCTGTGGAAGATACAGCTAAACCGACAATTTTTAAATCAATAGGAGAATCTGTAAGACAGAACGCATTATTTTATGGAGCAATTGTTAAAGCAAACGGTTTGGCTGATCGCACTTTACGCACTTATTTAAGAAATGAAGAAACAGGATTGTTAGAGGACATAACTGAAAGATTAAGAATAAAAAATATGAACGAAAAAGATTCAAAGCAGCATCTTATAACTGCAATTACACGAGCAGCAATTTCTGGACATCCATTTACCCATACAGGAAGTACAGGAGTGTATAAACAGCGGCATAGACTACCTGAGGAGTTTCACAGTATAGGAAGAGATAGAATGGAGCGTATAGTTCAAGAGCTGTTACAAACACGGAAGCTGGTTAAGGGAATGGCTACTGGTTCAAAAGAAGATAAATGGCTTGACATTCCTAGCGGACCATTTGCTCGCGGTGTTGGAAAGTTTAGCTGTGGAGCTGAGCTATTCTCCTAAAAAATTTTTCTGATATAAAAAAATATTTTGATTTTTGCGGACGAATTTTGAACTCACCGTACATATATAATATAGGGGGAAAATGTCAATACTCACACAGTCAGGAAGAGCAGCAATAGCAGCCAGCATCAAAAAGCAATCTATCCATCTTGCTTGGGGAACAGGTGATTCAAGCTCTGGAAGTAGCCACAAAGTAGAAAAAACTTTCGTTAAGGGTGAAATAAAATTTGATCATCAACCTATTTTTGATCGTCAACCTATTAAAGATGTGAAGGTTTTTACAGGGCAAACAACTTATCAGCCAAGTATTGACTATACAGTTAATGGCAGTACTGGTGTAATAAAACTTACGGAAAATAGCTCTATCACGGCAAATAGTGCAGTTACTGTAGAATATACTCAAAGCACACCACCTGAATCTATAAATTCTATAAAGCTCTTGAATGAACTTGGCAGACGTACTGCAGATGAGGTTCTCTTCTGCACAGGTGATGAGAATGGAGAACTTGTAACTCCTTCTGGAAGGTTTAGGTCCTCAAATGTACCAACCAATAATTTGTACCTTAAATTTACTTTCGATTTCACGGATGCAGCAAATCAAGTAATCAGAGAGCTTGGGGTTATGGTTGGCACTAAAATAAAAGAAGGATTACCTAGAGGACAGAGATATTTTGAGCCAAAAGATGTAGAAAACCATGGAATTTTATTAGTTTTAGAACACACTGTGCCACTTATCAGAACAGCTGCAACCCGGGAAACTTTTTCATTTGTAGTGACTTTTTAACTATGACACTGACTAGCTATTATAACCGCTTTAATCCTGACAAAGAGTACGAAAAAAGCTTATTTCTTGCTGGAAGAGGTTTGCAATCTGCAGAATTAAACGAGACTCAGGAGTATGCTCTCTCTAAGCTTAAAGGCATAGGTGATGCAATATTTCGTGATGGTGATGTTATAACGGGAAGCAATTGTATTATAGATGCAAAAACTGGTAAAGCTACACTTGAGGGAGGAAAAATCTATCTGCGCGGTGCAGTTAGAAAAGTTGAAAAAGAAGAATTTGTTATTCCACTGAGTACCACAGTTCGCATAGGTGTTTATTATGTAGAATCTACGATTACAGAACTTGAGGATGAAAACCTTCGTGATCCTGCTATTGGTACAAGAAACTATCAGGAAGTAGGAGCTGCAAGGCTTAAAGTTTCCACCATTTGGGGTTATCAAGCAGAAGGTCTTTCTCCACGTTTTTCTGAAGGAGAGTTTTATCCAATCTATAACATTGAAAATGGAGTATTAATAGAACATTCACCACCTCCACAAGCAAACATAGTAACTACTGCTCTTGCTCGTTATGACAAAGAAGCAAATGGTTCCTACGTCGTAAATGGTCTTGAAGTAATGTTCCTGCAAAAGGAAGAGGGAGAAGGAGGAAAAAAAATATTTGTGATTAATGAGGGCAAAGCTCATGTTGATGGCTATGAGATTGAACTTCCTCACAGTATTCGTGTTTCTTTTGATGAAGATCCGAATATAAAATCAGTTGAATCAGAACCACATACTTTTCAGCCAAATAGCCAAAGAGTAATGGAACTTAAAGTTAATGATTTTCCAATAAGTGAAATTAAAAAAGTAGATATAACTGTTCAAAAAACCATTACCATTACTCATGGTTCATATTCAGGAGCTGTTGATCCAATACCTGACTCTGCAGTACTTGAAATTATTCAAATTAAACAAGGTAATGTTATTTATGAAAATAGTGTAGATTATAAACTAAACGCAGGAAATATTGATTGGTCATTACCCGGCAAAGAACCAGCTCCTGGAAGTAGTTATCAAATAACCTACCGCTGTCGTACTCATGTAAGCCCTGAAGATATAAGTGAACAGGGATGCAAAGTAAAAGGAGCAGTTGATAACAGCTTGGTTCTGATTGATTACACCTGGAAAATGCCCTGCTATGATTTAATTACTATCGATAGCAAAGGGGTGGTAAGGAGAATAAAAGGTATAGCTCACCCTTGGAGACCATCAATGCCTAAAGCGCCCTCTGGACAACTTTTGCTCTGCTACATTCATCAGACGTGGAAAAAAGGCGAAGGGGTAAAAATAGTGAATAATGCTATTCATGCTGTACCGATGAATGAGCTTGAAGCAATGAAAAAAGGAATAAATGATCTTTATGCGCTGGTTGCAGAGGAACGTCTACGCAATGATGCAAATTCAAGAGAACCTACAACGAAAAAAGGAGTATTTGTTGATTCGTTTTTTGATGATGATATGCGTGATCAAGGAATTTCGCAGTCTGCAGCAATAGTAAACAAAGAATTAATTTTACCTATAGATGTGGAAATTATTGATGTTGAAAGAGGTAAAGAACCTTATCTTTTACCTTATAAACTTGAACCGGTACTGGAGCAGCTTTTACAGACTAAAGGAGAAAAGATCAATCCATATCAAGCTTTTGATCCAGTTCCGGCACAAATTACTCTAAATAAAAACATTGACCACTGGACAGAGGTTACCACGAATTGGAAAAGTCCAGTAACCAGAGTATTTAATGTTAAAGAAACAACAGAGCTGCTGTCAAGTACCTCATACGAAACTGAATTTATGAGAGAAGCAGTACAGAATTTTGAAATTGAAGGTTTTGAGCCAAGTGAGAAGCTTAAAGAGATAAAATTTGACGGAATAATTATTCAACCTATAGCATAAAAATATGTTAATAGTTAACAATCAAGGACAAATAAGTGGAAAAATAAAAATCCCAGCAAATATTCCAGCAGGTACTAAATTAGTACAGTTTTATGGTGATAAAGGAAGCTATGGAGAAGCAACGTACACTGGTAAAAAAACTATTACCATAGAAGAGAGAAGAAGAGTTATCGCAGCAAGAAGAGTTGATCCTTTAGCGCAAACATTTACTTTAAATGAGAGCAGACACATAGGAGGTCTAGAGTTATGGTTTATAAATAAAGGCAAAAAACGTGTTGTTGTGCAGATTAGAGAAACAGCAGTGGGAATGCCCTCGCAGACTGTCATTGCTGAAAGTTATATTGAGCCAAAAGATATAAAGATAGATGGCACAGCAACACGTATAGAATGGTCACCAATGTTTTGCCATGCAGGAGAGGAGTATGCGATAGTACTACTTACTGATGATGCAGATACTGCAGTAAAAATAGCAGAGCTTGGCAAGTATGATGCAGTAAATAGCCGTTGGGTAACAAGTCAACCATATCAAGTAGGAGTATTACTGTCATCTAGCAATGCAAGCACCTGGACTCCACATCAAAATTTAGATTTAACGTTTCGACTACTAGCTGCAAAATTTAGTGAAGTTTCTCATGTTGTTGACCTGGGCAAAGTTACTGTAAATAATGTATCAGATTTAATTGTTTTGACGAACGTCGAAAAAGTAGCATTTGATACCAATGTAGAATTTATCTTAACAGATGAAGAGGGAAGAGAAAACTTTTTGTCTGATAATTTGCCGCTCGCGCTGCGTGAAAGAATAAATGGGGAATTAACGGTAAAAGCAAGCCTAAAAGGAGGGCGAGAAAAAAGTCCTATTCTCTATCCTGGGTTACAGCTAGTTCTGGGTAATCTTTCAGAGTTCGGAGATTATGTTACAAGAAGCATTACAGCAGGAGCTAACACTAAGATTACCATAACATATGATGCGCTGATACCTGGCACTGCAGATGTTAAAGCATATGTACAAAAAAACGTGGATTGGCAATTAGTAAATTTAACATCAGGAAAACCAATTGGAGAAAATTTGGTAGAGAGAACTCATGTGCTATCAAATTTTAATGGTAATGATACAAGGATAAAATTGGTTTTAAGTGGAACGGTTGTCTATCGTCCAAAAGTCAAAAATCTACGAATCATTATCACTTAGCAGAATGTCAGATGATAAAACAAGTAGAGGATACTCTTTGACTCATCCAGAAAACATTGCTGTGCAAGATGTTGTTCGTATCCGTACCACAATTAAGAAAATAGATGAAGATATTACCGAAAGAGAAGATGAGCATAATCAACTTAAGAGTAATTTTGAGCGGTTTAATTTTGAGACTTTTTTAAATTTTTGGAAATGAAAGAAGCAATATACCAAAGGATAAAGGATTTAGCAGCAAACAGCACACCTGATCAACTGGCATATCTTGCAAAATCTCTGGAATTGATAGCAGATAAAAAAGCTATTGCTGACATTGTGCAGATGACTGAGGTAAAAGAGATAATTGATGCACTACAAAAGAGGCTTAAGGATTTAGCAGCAAACAGTACACCAGATCAATTAGCATATCTTGCTAAAGCATTGGAATCAATAGTCGACAAAAGTGCAGTTTCTGAAATTGTACAGATGACAGATGGTAAGCTAAAAGAACTTCTTGATAGTGCAAAAAAACACTTAACTGATCTGGATAATAAAAAAGCTAGTTCTTTAGCAGTGATCTCTGAATCAGAGAAGCAGTTATTAAAGAGAATTGATGAAAAAGGAACAACAAATTTATCGCTACTTGATACGAGAAAGAATGCCAATATTGCAGCAATAAATAGCATTAGTAATAGTCATAAAGATGGTCTTAAAGGTTTAGTAGAAGATTTTCGTGCTGTTAATAATGTACCATCTGGCTCATCAATTATAGGAGAAATAGAAACTCGAATTGAAAACATCTCTAATGAGGTAAAAACTCGGGATGAACAGTTAAAAGTGTCTCTTATAAATGAAATAAGAAAGCGCAACATGGTTGAACCAGGGTCATTACCTTTCTTATTTGGTGTACTTGGCAGAAAAAATAATTATTTTGGCCACGGAACTTTTACGACAGAGCTTGGAAAGTGGAGTAGTGATATAACAAAAACTGACTATATGTTACAACTACTAGCAGGTAGCCATACGTACAATACAGATTACGTTAGTTTTTATCGGCCAAGACAACTAAGTTTTATAGAGGGAAGTAAAGGAACATTTATTTACGGAGAGTTATGCACAAAAAGTTTTTCGGGTAGTTATGATGAGATATACTATTACCCGTATGCTGCACTTGGAGTAGTATTTGTAAAAAATACAACCAATGTGAACATAAATAAGACAATGGAATTTGTTGGATCATCGTATTCGAGTACGGAGTATGGGGGAGCAGGATTATTTGTGGGAACTCCTGATAACACTAATTCTAATAAATCAAGTATTTCAAAAATAGTATGGAAAAATGTTTACCAATACATGAGTTCTGATAGCAAGTTAGCCGGATCTGGTAATGTGGAGATTCCAGCAGGAAAAACAGTTGCAATATTACTTTACACATCATCTTATCTGTATTCCAGAACACAAGTTAGTCAAGGTATGCTTGCATCAAATTATGTACACAACTATGGTCAATTTATTCAGTGGGGGATTTATAACATACGTAGCAATTTTCTCACCACAGGGCTTGAGGTAGATGTGGAAAGGACGCTCAGGGGTTGGCAATGTCCAGGATTATCTAACACGTATGAGATTTGGAGGTAACAAACAATGTCTATCTACATTAGATTTGAAAATGATAAACAAGTAGAAACAACAACACTTGAAAGCAAGCCAACTGAAAATGATTGGTATGAAGCACCAGAAGATTTTGATTGGCAAAAAAGCTATTGTTTAACAGAAGGAGGAAAAATTGCTCAGCGTACTAAAGAAGATATACAAAAGGAGTTACTGGATAATGCGAAGCTTTGTGCATTTGATAGTATGCGTTTCTATTATGATAATCATACTCACCAATATGCAGGTCATTCTCACCAAAAAGCTAAATCTTATGAGATTCAAGCGGAAGCCGCAAAAAGCATTCTAGCAGCACCAGAATCTATAGATGAAAAGGATAAAGAAATTATAGAACCTTTAGCAAAAGTCCGTGGTATTACGGTTATTGAAATGGCAAGAATAATTGAGGAAAAAGTGAAAAAAGCAGTAAAAGAAATAATGAAATGTGAAGAGCTTGAAGATTTAGCCAAGAGAAAGATTGAAGAAGCCAAAAGCGAAAGTGAGCTAAGGACTTTGCTCGATGATTTCAGGAAAAAAATACAAAGAAATGGCTGAAGAATTTTTACATGGCGTAAATGTTATTGAGGTAACCTCAGGAGCAAAGACAGTACGTACAGCTAAATCATCAGTGATAGGTGTAATTGGTACTGCACCTGAAGCAGATGAGCAAAAATTTCCGCTAAATAAACCAGTGTTAGTTGCAGGAAGCTTAAAGGAAGCAGCAAAGCTCGGAAAGAGTGGCAGTTTACCTTCTGCAATAAATGGAATATTTTCCCAGATTGGTGCAACAGTAGTAGTTATTCGAGTTAAAGAAAGTGAAAACAGCGATTCAAAGCTCAAAGAAAGTGAAACTATCCAAAATATAATTGGCGGTGTTGATAAAGAGACTGGAGAGTATCAAGGGATAGAGGCATTCCTCAGTAGTGAAAGCATAGTTCATATTGCTCCAAGAATATTAATTGCACCTCAGTTTACTCATCAGTTACCTGAAATAGATGGAGTAAATCCAGTAGTGAGTGCTTTAATTTCCATAGCAGAAAAATTAAGAGCAATTATTGTTGCAGATGGACCAAATACTAATGATGAAGAAGCAATAAAATGGAGAAAAAGTGTAGGCAGCTCAAGAGTTTACGTAGTTGACCCATGGATTAAGTTATTTATTGAAGGAAAAGAAAAAATCTTGCCATCGAGTCCATTTGTAGCTGGTTTAATAGCTAAAATAGACAGCGAACAAGGCTTCTGGCATTCACCTTCAAATAAAGAGATAAATGGTATTGTTGGCACAAGCAGGCCTATTGATTTTAGCTTAGGTTATGCAAATTGCAGAGCAAACCACTTAAATGAAAATGAAGTAACAACGATAATTCATCAAAATGGCTATAGGCTTTGGGGAAATAGAACATGTTCAAACGATTCGAAATGGGCTTTTCTATCAGTAAGGCGCACTGCAGATTTAATTAACGATAGTTTACTTCGAGCTCATCTCTGGGCAGTTGATCGCAATATCACAAAAACTTATATAGATGATGTGATTGAGGGGGTGAATTCTTATTTGGCCAATTTAAAAGTACAAGGAGCGATTATCAGTGGAAAATGTTATGCAACTCCCGAACTCAATACACCGGCAAATATTGCAAGCGGAAAAGTGTCTTTTGATTTTGAGTTTACACCGCCATATCCAGCTGAGCAAATAATATTCAGATCCCATCTTGTAAATAATAGTGTAATAAGTTAGGAGAAAGCGAAGTGTTACCCAAAATACTGAGAAATTTTAACGTATTTGTAGATGGCCGTGGTTATGCAGGAAAAATAGATGAAATAACCTTGCCGAAGCTTACCATAAAAACAGAAGAGTACAGAGCTGGTGGTATGGATATTCCAATAAATATTGATATGGGCATGGAAAAGCTTGAAGCAGATTTCACTTTTTCTGAATACGATACAGAGCTTTTTCGGCTATTTGGGTTGATAAATGGAAATTCGGTATCTTTGACGCTCAGAGGTGGAATGCAAGGTAATGATATTGGAGCAGTAATAATCAATTTAAGAGGCATTTTTAAAGAATTTGATTTTGGTAACTGGAAACCTGCTGAGAAAGCAACGCTGAAATGTACTGTAGCTGCCCATTACTACAAACTTACTATAGGTGGTAATGAGTTAATAGAAATCGATGCTGAAAATATGATAAGAAAGATAAATGGTGTGGATCAGATGGCTTTGCTACAAACGGTTTTAGGCATATGAAAAGATTTCGAAATTTTATTTTAAGGAGGCAATAATGCACACTATAACACTAAACAACCCAATTACAGTTGATGGAATTTCTGTCTCAGAGTTATCGATGCGTGAACCTAAAGTAAGAGATTTACTTGCTATAGAACGCATAGAAGGCGAAGCTTTGAAAGAGGTAGCTTTAATTGCTAATCTAGCATCTGTGCCAAAAGAAGTAGTTGAAGATTTATGTATTAAAGATTATGTAGAAATACAAAAGGTACTAAAAGATTTTTTGTCGCCGCTGGAACAGAGGAGTTAAGATTCAATATTTTAAAACTTAGCTCAACAACAGGAAGTGGAATTGAGCAAATTATTAATATGAGTATAAAAGAGTTTCTAAAGTGGTTAGAAGTAAGTGAAGGAGTAACAAAAAAATATCAATGCTTTCAATAAAGATCGGTGCAACGTTAGATGGCAGTTTTAATAGTGCAATGACAGGTAGTGCAGCAAAGCTTTCTAAGTTGGGTGATAGTATAAAGCAGCTTGATTCGTCAATGAAATCGGTTTCCAAATTTAAGCAACTAAATCATGATGCCCTTGAAGCTATGAAGAATTGGAAGGAAGCGGAGAAGAAAGCAAAAGAATCAGCCGCAGCAATTGCTAAAGAGAAGAAGGAAAAAAAAGAGCCAAGCAAAGCACTGAGAAATGAATTTGAAAAATTGAAAGCATCAGCATCAAAAGCAAAAGAGGCTTATATCAAAAAGAGAGATGCTCTTCACACATTAAATGAAGAAATCAGGAAAAGTGGAAAGGATGTCAAATCTTTAGTGAGAGATCAAACTAAACTTGGTTCATCTATTGAAGTACTAAAAGGAAAATACAGTAAATTAGGATCTGTAATACAAAAACAGCAAAATGCTTTGGCAAAAAAAGCGCATTATAGATCACAAGCAATGGAGACTATAGGACTAGGTCTTTCACTTGCAGCTCCAATTAAAGTTGCGATTGACTTTGAAAGTGCCATGGCTGATATTAAAAAGGTCGTAGACTTTACTTCTGGTACAAACGAAGCTGAAGAATTTGCTCAAAAATTGAAGAAATTATCCCGTGAAATACCATTAGCAGCTGCAGAGTTAGCACAAATAGCTGCAAGTGGTGGACAGCTTGGTATCAACAAAGGTAAGCTACTTGAATTTACCACAACAGTAGCTAAAATGGCCACAGCATTTGATATGTCTGCCGAACAAGCTGGTGATTCCATAGCTAAACTCGCTAACATTTATGGAATTGCAGTAGAGAAGATGGAAGGAGTTGGTGATGTTATAAATTACCTATCAGATAATACTGCAGCTAAGGCAAACGATATGATTGAAGCACTTGCTAGAGTGGGTGGTAATGCAAAACAATTTGGTTTAGATATTAATCAGACAAGTAGTTTAGTAAATGCCTTCATTAGTTTAGGTAAACAACCTGAAAAAGCAGCAACTGCTGTCAATGCTCTGCTTTCTAAACTTCAAACTGCTGAAGGGCAAGGAAAAGAGTTCAAAGCAGCATTGGAATCGATAGGTATCACTGCAGAGGAAATGTCACAAAAGGTTGCTGAAAACGGGCAAAACGCTCTACTTCATTTTTTTGAAACTTTAGAAAAAGTAGATAGACAGGAACGTTCACAAATCCTTCTCAATCTCTTTGGTCAAGAATATCAAGATGATATTGCATTGATAGTTGGGAGTTTGGAAGAATATAAAAAAGCAATAGATTTTGTGGCTGATAAAGAAAAGTATAACAAATCTATGCAAAAGGAATTTAATAACCGTGCAAGCACTACAGCAAATAACTTGCAGCTACTTAAAAATACAATAGCAGAGCTAGGAATGAACTTAGGGTCAGTTATGCTACCTCCTTTAAATTGGATAAGTAAGATTTTGAGGTCTATATCTACAGGTATAGCTTGGTTCGCAGAGAAGTGTCCAATTTTGACTACAGGAGTTATGAGCATAATTTCAGCTCTTATTATTGGCAAGATTGCAGTGGTAGGTTTTGGTTATGCATTTGCATTGGCTGGAGGTGGACTATTAACTTTTAATGCTATTTTGCAGGGAACACTTTTGCCAGTATTAACTTCGTTATCAGCACGAGTAATTCCAGCAGTAATCATGGGACTGAAAGCTTTAACGCTAACCAATCCTATAGGAGCTGCTATTGCTGGACTATCAGTTGGTGCAGCACTTGTAATCGCTAATTGGCAAAAGGTAAAGGACTTTTTCTCAAGTATCTGGAAATCAATTACAAAACCTATAGAAAATTGGATTGGTATAGGAAAATTGTTTAATGATAATCCAATAAAAGCATTAGAGAAAACAGTAGAAGCAAAAATAGGCAGTGCAACTAGTGAAAATAGAAATGTTTTTAGTAAAGGAAATCCTTTATTAAATAATAATGCTTTTAGTGGAATTTCGAATAGTAGAACGAATATTGAAAGTGCTAGCGTGATTACAGAAAAAGGTTCTGTAGCAGATAATTCAGAGAAAGTTTTAAAAGACTGTGAAAAGTGTGAACAAAAAATTTTCAATCAAACTTTTACATTTAATATAAGTATTAAAGCAGAACCTAACCAAGATGTACGTAGTCTTGCTGATACAGTAATAAAAAGAATAAGAGAAAAATCGCGAGATGTTTTATTTGATTCAATAGAACCTATTTACTAATGTTTTCACTTGGTCCATATAAAATTTCTCCAACAGGGTTAAGGTGCAGTAAAGAAAATCGTTGGAGTACAATTGAGTGCATTGGTAAAATACCTTCATTACAAAATATTGGCCAAGGCACAGAAAATATAGACTTAGAAGGAGTAATTTATTTCCATAATCTCAATGATTTAAATCAATTAAAAAGTATGAAAGAAGCAGAAGAACCACATACTTTAGTAGACAGTTTAGGTAATGTTTTAGGGAGGTTTGTGATTGTACGGATAGAGAAAAAACAAACATCATTTTTTCCTTGTGGATTACCAAAAAAGGTTGAGTTTAGTTTAAGTTTGAGGAGATTTAACTAAAAATGGCAACATATTACTGGAGTAAGGAAGGAGAGATGATAGATCTAATTTGCTGGAGGCATTATGGAGCAACTAGAGGAGTAGTGGAAGTAGTTTTAGAGGCTAATCCTGGTCTTGCAGAGTATAGTGGTTCTTTACCATCTGGGTTAAGGATTAAACTGCCTTTAATACAAGAGCAATTAAAAAAATCAAAGTTAAAAGTGTGGGAATAAATGAAACCTGAATTTAGCATTGAGGGAATAAAAGATCATGTAATATCAGTGCATCTTACTGATGAATCTGGTACTATAGATGATGTTGCAGAGGTATGTGTTGATTATGGTAATGAAAATGTAGAAATTCCAAATGAATTAAACATAGCACTAGGTTATAAGGAAATTGGAATCTTTCCAATGGGCATATATACAGTCAACGAAGTTACAATACAAAGTCCACCTAAGACTCTACTAATCAAAGCTCATGCAACAAATTTAAGAATATCTTTGAAGGCAAAAGTATCAAAAGAATGGCATCAAATTACCATAGAAAACTTAGTGAAAGAAATAGCTCAAAAACATGGATATGGACATAAAGTTGCTGAGGAATTTAAGAATGTATTAATACCCCACATTAATCAGGTAGATGAAAGTGATATAAGTCTGTTAACAAAGATTGCAACAGAGCGTGAAGCAATGGCAAAGTTAGCTGGTGGGTATATATTGTTTATTTCAAAGAATATGGCAAAATCAGCCACAGGAAGAGCTTTAGGAACAATGACTATTAGACCTCAAGACACAATTAATTGGAAAGTGCATTTTACCGTACGTGATAAGTATAATTCAGTAGTAGCAAAATGGCATAGCTATGAAAAGGGCGAAACTATTAAAGAAACAGTTGGTAGCAGTGAACCAAGTTATATTATGCTGGAACTTTACTCAAATGCAGAGTCAGCACTAAGTGCAGCAAATGCCAAATTAAAACAATTGAAGCGTAACAATGAAACTTTAGATATAACTATGCCTGGTAATCCGGAGTTATTCGCAGAAGCTAAACTTAGTCTTATAGGTTTTAATCAAGCGGTGGATGGTGAATGGATAATTAATAGAGCGGAGCATACTTTAAATAGCTCAGGTTATTTTACCATATTATCAGCATCTTTAAGTAAATGAAAACGATGTTAAGGAAAAATAAGTATATAGTCTGTTCAATGTAAAGAAACTACTGAATATGAGTCAACTGAAATGTAATGAAAAAGAAAAAATACATTTTGTATGGTTTATAATATTAATGGTATGTATTGTTATTACATATTGCTATCAAAAATCTAGAGCTAACTCCTATTATAGGAAAATATTACAGACAGCGGCTGAAAGCTGCAGTTATGAGGTTATTGAGCTTTTGGTAGGAAAAAATGTAGTATATGTTGATGAAATAGGGTCTTCTGGTTTAACACCTCTTGGCTATGCATCAAATTCAGGATGTCTAAAAGTTGTAAGATTTTTAGTGGATAAAGAAGCAAATATACATGTTACTAGTAAGTATGGAAGTACAGCACTACATAATGCTACACACTCGGGAAACTTAGAGGTTATCGAGTTTTTATTAGAGAAAGGAGCAAACCCTAATATCATAGATAATAACGGAAAGACACCAAGAGGAATTGCCGCACTAAGGTCAAGACACAATAAAGACAAGCCCTATGATCAAATAATAAAGCTACTTTCAGAAGCAGAGGACCGATACGAATCAACAAAAAGTAATCACTAAAGCTGTAAGTTTTCTATAATCTGCATATAAATTTCCAAAACTATCCATAACAAGTTAATATTTTCACATGAAAAAGCAAAAAATCCCAATAGCGGTAATAATAACAATAGTTCTACAGACTGTAGGATTCATATGGTGGTTGGCAAAACTTGACTTACGTGTACACATCCATGATAAATTTATAGAAAAAAACCAAGAACTAATCGAAATAGTCTATCGACTTGAAGAGAGAGTGAAAAACCTCACTGAAGAAGTCAACGAACTTGAAGCTATTCACAAACACAAATAAATTTTACAGTGACAAAGTACATTTTATCTGTAGATGGAGGTGGCATTAGAGGGATAATACCTGCCATTATTCTAGCAGAAATTGAATATAGGACAAAAAAGCCAATTTCCCAGATTTTTGATTTAATGGCAGGAACCTCAACCGGTGGGATTATTGTTGCTGGACTTTGTAAAAGCAATAAACTTCAATACTCTGCCAATGATTTGGTTGAACTTTACCAAGAGTATGGAGCATATATCTTTCAATCATCATTTTGGAGAAAATCAATTGCTTCTTGGCTGAGTGGTTCTCAGTACTCATATAGAAATATGGAATTTATTCTCAACAAATACTTTGGTGAAAGTACTATGGCCGATGTTGCGAGTAATCTACTACTCACCAGTTATGACATTCACAATAGTTGTGAATTTTTCTTCAAAAGTTGGAAAGAAAAAAACATTAAGTTGAAAGATGCACTCAGAGCTACAACAGCTGCTCCAACGTACTTCACACCAAAACGTCTGAAAATTAGCCAAACAGAGAGAGTATTGATAGATGGTGGAGTGTTTGCCAATAATCCAGCGGCTTGTGCATATGCAAGTGGTAAGAGGTTATTTCCAAATGATGAGATTATACTGCTATCAATAGGCACTGGTGGAACAGATAGAAGTATAAAGTATGCTAACTCAAGGAAATTTGGCAAAATAGGGTGGATCAAGCCACTACTGAATGTGTGATGTTTGCTTCTGGATTGGATTGCGTTGATTATCAACTAGAACAAGTAATAGACGATAAATATATAAGAATACAATCGCAATTGAAAGTAGCATCGACTGAGATGGACAATATTACACTCAAAAATATCAAATCTCTTCAGCAAGAGGCAAATGCAATGATAGAGGATAATCAGGAACTGGTGGATAAATTCTGTAATATCGTATCTTGATTTAGGTACAAATGCCAAGCAAGATAAAGAAATTATATAAAAAAACGAAAAAGAGTTTTAAGAATATAGTTTCATTCAAAAAACACACTAAGGGTTAAGAAGCTAAACCGAAATTGCCATATAATGTAGAACAACCCCTAAATATGGTTTCATGGAAGAATAAGGTTAAAGTTTCTAAAGTAGAAAACATTAAAAAAAGTAATAAATGGGCAAAAGAAAAAATAAAGAGTTTAAAAATTAAGCCTGCAGAGAAGAATTCAAAAAGGGGAAACATATTCAAAAATGGCTTTACAAAACTGAAAGAAAAATTAAACCCAATAAAGACCAGGAAAAACAAGATAATAGGAAGCAAAAAGTTAGCGTTTTTACTTACATCTGGCACTATTATAGCAATTTTGCCGATAGCTCCTCTGCCAGCATACTTCTGCTTGTGTTTTCAGTATCAATTTTATAGCTGTGAAGACGTTAAAGAAAGTTATCAAACAACGCAGGGAAAAATCTAAAACTTTAGCTGAAATTGGAAAATATTTCAGTTGAATCAGCCAAACAAGGAGAATCTAAGCAAATTTTTAGAGATGGTAAATAGAATTACTAAATATATAATTACTTTTACTTATATCTTAATATAAGATTTCTCAGTTCTTAATTAAGTCAATTCATTTTTGCAGAATCACTCAACTCATCGGCAGTTAGGCCAGTTACTCGCAAGATAATATCAATCGCAACACCTGCTTTAACTAGATTTTTCCCAATCTTGATTTTCTCTGCTCTTTTAACCTTTTCCTTAATAACCTTCATACTTTTAGACAGAGTTTTAACCAATGTGCCCAATCTCTCTGCTTTATTACTCTCATCTTTTTTTATCTTTTCAGGTAGTAAAACCCTTACTTTCACTGATAAAGCCTTTGCTATTTCATATAATTTATTAAGTGGAATTTCAACGTACCCTTGCTCATAGTCGTGTATTTCCTGACGTGTTACACCTATTTTATTCGCTAAATCTTCTTGTGTATAACCACGTATCAACTGTATGATTTCTATCCTCTGTCCTATTGTATAGTCTATAGAATCAATAAGAACTTTCTTATTGCAAGTAGGTAGGTCCGTTGCCTGCAAGATAATACTAACAGAGATATCCTCTTTAACTAGATTACTTGACACTTCCTCTATCACTTCTTTTCTGCTGCTTTCTTTGTAAACCTTGGCAAATTCAATTAATGAGCAAATTGCTTTACGTAATTCCTGATCCTCAATTTTTTCATATATTCTCATCAAGCTTAATATTCTTTCTGCCTCACCTTCAAAGTAACAGTCTTCATTTAGTACTTTTGGTTCAGGTAGGAGATCTCCAGCATTAACTGATAATGCTTCCGCTATTTTATATAATATTTTAATTGAAATGGAATTGTACCCTTGTTCAAGGTCATGTATTTCCTGAGGTGTTACGCCAATTTTATTTGCTAAATCTATCGTAGTATATTCTTGTTTTAACCTGCAAATCTTGATTTCTTGCCCTACTTTATAGTTGATAGAGTCTATATACTCTGGTTTATAGTAGCCTCTAATAGCCGCTTTTCTTGTAGAAATAAACATATCTTACCTATAAAATATACTTGAAAGTGTTTGTGGGTATTAAATAAACTTTTCATATAATTGCTTGTGAGACAATATCAATAGAAATTCCTAATCTAATTAGATTACTTGCAATTTCGGTTTTTTCCTCCTTCTTAACCTTTTTCTCAATAATCTGCATACCTTCAGACAAGGATTTGATCATCTCATAAAGTTCGTTGCGTAATTCTTGATCATCAATTTCCTTGTATTCCTCTATTAAGCCGCGCAGTTCATCTTTTGCCTCAACTTCTTCTATTTTTCCTAACAGTAAAACTGCTATGTTAACTGATAATGCCTCTGTTATCTTATATAATCTTTCAACTGGAATAGCTATCTTTCCTTGTTCGTAGTCGTGTATTTTCTGAGGTGTTGTGCCAATTTTATTTGCTAAGTCCTCCTGAGTATATTTTCTCATCAGCCTTAGCTTTTTTATCCTTTGTCCTATCCTGTAGTCTACAGAATCAGTTTTTTCCTCTTCATTATTATATTCGTTAACAGCTAAGCCTGTTGCTTGGGAAATTATTTCAGCAGAGATCCCTACTTCAGCTAAATTCTTTGCCACCTCTATTCTTGCCACTTTTCTAATGCTCTCTTTGCTAGCTTGGGCAGATTTGATTAATGAATAAACTACATTACGTAATTCTTGATTCTCAACTTTCTCATATTTTTCTACTAGATCTAATACCTCTTCTCCTTCAAGACAACTTTTTTCATCTGATATTATTGTATGTTCAGGAACAAGATCCATAATGCTCACTGATAACACCTCTGCAATGCTATATAACCTTTTGATTGAAATTTTACGTTTCCCTTTTTCATAGTGTAGTATTACCCAGTATTTTACACCGATTTTCTCCGCCAACTCCTTCTGAGTATACCCCTTTGCTAATCTACAACCCCTTACTCTTTGTCCTACTTCATAATCAAAAAGGGCGGTCACTTTCTTCCACAGAAAAATATACTATTACAGGATTTTTTGTTATAGCTCAACTTTACTGTGAAATTTTCCACAACCTAACCCAACTTTATAAATTGGTGGAGAAGAAAAAACTTTCTCCTCCAGTTAGTCTAACGTGCTTTAAAGGTTTCTTCACTACCTCTACTTACTCGATCTACCCAAGATGACGAAGACAATAATTCACTTTCGGTATTCCTTTCACTCAAAAAGCCGCTTCTAGAGAAACTTCCCCTTTTCACTGCTTCTTCGATTTTCATTCCGCCAAATAGACAATCTTTCCCTATCTCTTCGCCTTTTGTTTGTAGTGCAAGCAACATTTCCCTATCCAATACTCTCACTTGTACCTGACTTACATCATTGTACACTGCAATCCTTAGCCTACCAATGCTTGTAGGAAATCCGATCTCGAATCCACCTAATATATCGACATAGTTTCTTTTACCTCCTTCTTCATTTTTAATTTCTACTTCACCGTCACCCATTTTCATTATATGACTTCCTAGCCCTTTATTTGGATCTGTTCCTACAAGTGCTTTTGCAACCTCTACTGTGCTATCCGGAGAAAATTCTATAAGAGATGTTTTATTATCTATTTCCACATCTATTACACTTCCCCCTCCCACTTGAACGGCATTTTCACCAGCTTTTCTCCGTCCTTCAAGTCGTTCATCCACGTAAGGTTGAATCTCTCGTTGCAGTTTGTTACAAGCTTCACTTATCAGTTTATTCTGTAGTAAAGTATCATGAAATTTTGCACCATTCAGCATCAATTGACTTATTACCTCCTCCTGATCAGCTTGTTTGAATTTATGCAAGTGCATTCCCAATACCACATACTCAGCAAAACTCCAACCTTCTTCATAACATCCATTCATTTTCATCCCAGTTACTATTGCTTTGTCCACAACTTCCTTCATTTCCTGTGGGCTATTTGCCGCTACAATTATGCCTTTTAAGTAGTTCAACCACTCACTTTCTCTTGTACTTAGTTTTCTTTTTTGCAAACTTGAATCAAATGGATTTAAACCTTCAGGATAATCTGCTTGACTATTTAAAGGTCTTTTGCCATAAACATAATCAAGTCCTTTTCCCGAGTTGATTGTCTTGTTACGTCCATCACTAGGGAAAGGCACCTTTTTTTTAACCTCATTAACAGCAATTGGTTGTTCTATATTAGTCCTACTTCCTATAGCAGCTAATATTCCTTTATGTAGTTTATTTAATTGATTTTTACTCAAATTTTTTACCTTTGCCATATAGGCCTCCTATTATTTATTAACTATATAAGTTTACAGCGTAATTTATTGCTTTACTGTTAATCTAATATGCTCTTTTATAGGAATATATAAAGTATAAATCCTGGATATGCAAATACTTTTTGACACATTAATAAAAGTCAAAACATAAAAAAAGGATCTTTACAGTTAAAACAAAATTCGAAAACAAAAGCTTATAACAATCCGCTTTCCTTGAAGCTAAAATAATCGTTCCCTGCAACAATAATGTGATCTACTAACTTTATACCTATGATTGCACAAGCTGAAGCTAGGCTTTTAGTCATAGCCTTATCTCGCTCTGATGGCTTTACAGTTCCTCCAGGTTGGTTATGAGATATTATCATTGATGTTGCTCTTGCAAGTACTGCTTTTCTTATTATTTCCATTACTAAGATGGGTACCTGACTCACTGTGCCTACGTATGTTTCCTCTCCTATTAGATAGAACCCTTTATTCAAAAGCATTATTTTAAGGTTTTCTCTCTCTGCATGACCAATATTAGCCTGCAGATAATCCGTTAGCTTTTCCCAGTTATCTATTACTGGACCTTTTTCTACCTCTTCTATTAACGCACGATTCGCAAGCATACTAGCACCACGAATTATTGCCACTGTAGAATCGGTTACCCCTTCTATAATTTTTAGATCATCCATTTCCTGACTTAAAATCCTTCCCACCCCTTTAAAATGATCTGTTAATCTTTTCGAAATAACCTGAGCTTGGGTTCCATCATGCACTGCATTGAGCAGCATTTCAAAAACCTCATTATTAAAAACTGCTTCTTCACCTTGTAATATTCTATACTCTATTTCTTTTCTACGATCTTCACTTTTATTCATATAATTTACCCTTCACTAACAACAAACTTTTTTTTTATATTTACTGCTGTTTTTTATCAGCATTGGCATAAAGCCATAGCTTTTGAGTGAAGTCAAATCAATTTCTCAATCTTTTTCATTTATTTTTTTATGAGTTAGTTAAGATATTAATATAATGCTGTTCTATGGTTATCTATTAAGGCTGTTTTTTCACCAACATATTCAGAACTTAGAAAAACAAAAGAGTTGAATATTTCTTCACAATTGTTTATAGTTACTAATGCTTTTTAACTTACTTTCTCATGGCTCTTTCGAAGTTTCTCGATCCAAAAAATGATATATCGTTCAAGCGCATCTTTGGTACTGAAAAAAATAAAGATATCCTTATTCACTTTCTTAATGATATTCTTGGCTTCACTGGCAAAAGTACAATAAAGGATATAGAGTTCTTAAGTACTATTCAAGACCCTGATATTGCCTCTAAAAAACAAAGCATTGTCGATGTTCTTTGTAGAGATGAAAATGGGCTACAAGTGATAGTCGAAATGCAGGTCGCTAAAACCAAAGGCTTCGAAAAACGTGCCCAATACTACGCTGCTAAAGCCTATTCAAGACAAGCGGATAAAGGTGATCAATACCATGAACTTAAGGAAATTATCTTTATTGCTATAGCAGATTGTATACTGTTTCCGGACAAGTCTGAGTATAAATCAAAGCATACTATTCGGGATGAAGATACTAATGAACACGATCTAAAAGATTTTTACTTCATATTTATTGAATTGCCAAAATTTCCAAAAACCAAAGAGGATCAGCTTTCAAATATAGTTGAAAAATGGATCTACTTCTTTAAATATGCAGATGAGACTAGTGAAGAAGAGCTGGAAAAAATAATAGGTAGTGATGTAATAATTAAAAAGGCCTATGAAGAGCTAAATAGATTTAACTGGTCAGAAAAAGAATTTATTGCCTATGAACAGGAAATAAAACGTATTCTTGATGAACAGGCTGTCCTCGCTCAAAAACTTGATGATGCTACTGAAAAAGGTAGAGAAGAAGGTAAAGAAGAAGGCATCCAAATCGGACATGAAAAAGGCAGAGCCGAAGGTATTCAAATTGGCGCGGAGAAGGGTGAAAAACAAGCTAAGATAACAGTTGCAAAGAATCTACTAAAAGCAGGTGTTTCTATTGATATTATAGCTCAAACTACTGGTCTTACAGTTGATGAAGTTAAAGACTTAAGCTGATTCTATCTTTTGACACCTAGATGAACATCTTTGTACTAGATGAAAACCCAGTAATTGCAGCACAAATGTTATGTGATAAGCATATAGTAAAAATGCCATTAGAAACTGCTCAGTTATTAAGTAATGTTTTTTCAATAGCATTAAAAGCGCCAAATCCTTTTGTCAGTACCACAGATCAGAATATAGCAGTTCCATATAAACTCACTCACAGCAATCATCCTTGTTCTTTGTGGGCTAGGCAATCGAAAGGGAACTTTTGTTGGTTGATAGAGTACGGAAAAGAATTATGTAAAGAGTACACTTGGCGATACAAAAGAAAGCATAAATCAGAAGAAGTAATAGATTGGTGTGATAGTAATAAGGATTTACTCATTTTTCGATCAGCTGATATGCAAGCTTTTATACAAGCACTGCCCGATCGGTATAAATGTACTAATCCTGTAAAAGCTTATAGGGAGTATTACCTACAGGAAAAGATGAGATTCGCTAAGTGGGAAAATGGAAGAGAAGCACCAGGTTGGATAGTAGGAAATCCTGCTACACATTTTTTCCACATCTTTTCTTGATAAGGACACAAGGTTTACGATATCCAAGGGCTAGCAGCAGTAATACGCACACGTGCAAGATTATTGGGTATATAATGATAGGGAATAATTTCTTCATATATAGCATTTCTCATAATAGTCCAAACAGGTCATAGGAAGGCAGAATCAACAGCACGACGAAAGGATTCGAATAGAAGAATGTTTTTCCTGGCTCTGTTTTTTATAGCAAACCAATGATGCTCAATTTTGTTGAAATCTGGAGAATAAGGCGGCAGATACAAAATTTCTGCACCAACCCCTTTAGCAAGCTCGATAATCTTATCAGACTTATGAAAAGTAGCATTGTCAAGAATGACCATACGCGTCAAATTAAGGAAATAAAGGTATGAAAGAGATAGAATAATAAGGTATAAGTTCTCCCAGATATACTTTTAGTGAGAGAACCAATGAATAAAATAACTTGCTTATCAAAAAAGCTCAAAGAATTTTTTAATGAAAAAGCAGAGAAAATCTCAATTATAACAAGGTTTATAAAAAGAAAGAGAAAGCTAAAAGGTTCATCATTCGTAAAAGCCATGGTCTTGGGTAATATAGGAGTTGATAATTGTAGCGTAGAAACAATGTGTCAATTACTAAACGAGGACTCGATAGATATAACAAAACAAGGTTTGGATTTTAGATTTACTGAAGAAGCAGTGGAATTTATGAAAAGGATGTATAATGAATCTGTGATTCTCTTTAAAAATATCTTGCAAGTTGATTGCAAAATCTTACAGCAATTTAATAGTGTTAAATTATTGGACAGTAGCTATATTACTCTACCTAACAGTATGGAAGAGATGTATAAAGGTTATGGTACTAGCTACAGTGGCTATGAAAGCAATACTAAGTCTGGAATAAAGTTACAATTAGTTTTCGATTACATGAATCAGATAATAGACCAACTTAATTTAACGGAGGGAATAAGATCAGACCAGGGATATAGGAAACATTTAAGTAATATATCAAGCAATGATTTGCTAATATCTGATCTCGGTTATTTTGTGCCAAGTTCTTTTAAACAAATCAATGAAATAGGAGCTTATTTCATAAGTCGTCGATACCAACGTATATGATGTAGAAACAAATCAAAAAATGGAGTTATTAGAATGTTTAGAGATTTTTAGAAAACGAGGTATTGTTAGGAAAAGAAGCAAAAATTAGAGTAAGAATTATATGTCAGAAACTAACTGAATATGGCCAGAAGAAGGAAAGCTAATAGATTAGCAAGATCGCAGGATCCTCTAAAAGAAATCAAAAATTGTTGAACTGGTATAACTAATGTTCCAGAAAATAAAATTAGTGCTGAGCAAGTATTAACGATTTACAGAGTAAGGTGGCAAATTATTTAAATTGTATAAAAGCCATATCAGGCTTGATAAGCTAAAAGGAAAGCCATGCAGAGTATTATGTGAACTATATGCTAAATTGTGCGCAATTCTTATATTTCACGGCATAGTTGGTTGCACAGAAGTGAAAAAGAATACAGAACTTAGCTTAACAAAGGCATTTATTGAGCTAAAAAGGCGGGTTAGAGAGTTATTTTTAGTATTAACCAAAATTAATAGTTTAAAAGCATTTCTTAAAAAACTCACTATAACTTGGTCGCGATTTTCATTAAAAGACAAACGTAGAAGGGCTAGAGTATCCACTTTAACCTCTCTAAATTTGCTCACAATCTCTTAACTTGACGCGTATGGTCAAGAATGACAGTCTGTCCAGGTTCCAAGATCGGTGTCAAAAATTGCTCAAACCATCCATTAAAAACATCCATATTACAGTGGCCTTCAAAGGTTAACGGAACAACTATCTTTCTTCCACTTAAGGCTGCAACCATACTGATTCGTTGAGTTTTCTTTCCAGATTTTAAGGCATAAAACCGCTGTCCTTTCTGGCAATATCCTTAGGGGTAGTCTTCGGTGTTATCAATGCCAGACTCATCTATATACACTAAGTTTTTAGGTTCTTTTGTCGCTATAACCCTTGCAAATTGAGCTCGCTTTTCCTCATTTCTTTCTTTATACTCGTAGGTCTTTTTTTTCTTGTGAATCCTATATTTTTAAGTGCTCGATGAATCGTTTGTCTACTAATATTGCCCCAAAGCTTAGCCATCTCTGACTGAGTTTTACCACCTTGCTCATTTGCAAATTCGGTAAATGCATTCCAGTCGGTAATTTTATGGTTATAGCCCACGCTTCCAGGCTTTTTTGACTGAAAATCTCCCGTTTTCTCACGTCTTTTCTTCCACTCATATAAAGTTGTTTTTCCAATCTTAAATCTCTTGGCAACAGTTTCTCCACTCTCTCCTTCATCCAATGCTTCCATTACCTTTTTCCTTAAGTCATAACTATATGCTGCTGCCATGCTTACCATCACTACTATAAATCCATACCTTACCTTTTTTGGACTATTATGAGAAGTGCTATACAATGCGAATTGAACTAGGATTCACTTTATATAGCAGTGATATTTCACCCTTAGCTTCGTTTCTTATATTTTTCAACACATTTTCTCTATCAGTTAAAGAAACTACAGTATCCTTTGTTACCGAAACCTCTGCAAAAGCAGCTCCATAAGCATTTGCAGCTTCAGCATATTCAGGAATGAACGCATATTTTGGTAAAAACGGTGATGCAAGCAACATAGCGCCACCACCTACAATGATAAAAGGAAGTTCAGCATGCGGTCCAGAAATTTTCTGATAAAGTTTTTCAAGCTTCAATACTATTTCGCTCATAATACGCTTTGCACACATAGCTTCCTGTTTAGTAAACTTAACAGAAGAAAAATTAACATGCCCTAAAGCTTGTGCCATATCAGTGAAAGTTATCTTGCTGCCTCCCCATAGTTTTGCATGTTGCTTTATTAGATATCCTGCACTTTCAGGTCCTATATTAACTTTATCATCTTTTGCTTCTATATAACTGCCACCTTCTAAGAAACTCTTTCTGCTAGTAGCTCTTTTTTAATCAAGACATAACCAAATTCACTAGCTTTCTTGCTTAGAGTCTTCACTATTTTTTCCTTATATAACTTTTCATAGTAATCAATGCCCTTCTCTACATATTCCTGTCCATACTTTAGCATACTATAAAAAATGCACGCCAATTTCCTAGCCGTAGCGGTAATCGCTTTCGGTGCTCCTAGTCGTTTTTTTAACCTTCTGCAATATGCACCAATCCCACTGTTGCTTCTTGACACACACTGGGCAGCCATCCTAAAGCATTTGCAGCACGAGCAATAACTTTGCGAGTTCTCGTCCCAAATACTTTTTCCCCTGTAACTTTATTAGCAGGACTTAGCCCCAACCAAGAAGTAAAGTGCTTCTCTGATGGCCATTTATCGTGGTTCAAACCAACTTCTGAGATAATTGTTTGTATAGTTAGCACATCAAGCCCAGGAACTTTAGTAAAATCAATACCGGTTACTCTATACAGTTCTTCGTGTAAAGGAAAGTCTGGTCTGTTTTTTGAAAACCTATTCTTTATTTTGCTGCATCGCTTATTCTCGTCAGATTTTGTTTCAAATGTTTTGTAATATTGTTCGATGCTTTTGTCGCATTCTGCTATTTTTTCCTGATAAATATTATACAATTCAAATTCTTGCTTTAACACAAATAAGAGTTCCTTTCTGTAGTCGCCTTTTAGCGCTTTTGCCATGGTAGATCTATCATTTCTTATCCGTACATCTCTCAATTCTGATAATTTTTCAGGATTCCTTTCACCTTCAATTATTGCTTTGATAATTTGCATACCGGTCACTCCAGTAATATCACTTATGACTTTGTGTAATTGAACGTTCATTTGAATTAACGCTTTTTGCATACGTAGAATATGTGTGGATGCACTTTCAATCAGGTTGCTACGTTGCCTAACGTAATTACGCAACACACACATTTGATCATCAGGTCTAAACGACCCATGGAGTAATCCATAGCTGTGTAATTGTTGTAACCATTGACAGTCTTGAACGTCGGATTTTCTACCAGGCACGTTCTTAATATATCGTGCATTTACCAATTTTACCTCAAATCCATATGACTCAAGTATTTGAAACAAAGGAATCCAATATACTCCTGTTGATTCCATAGCTACTGTTCTAACTTTACATTTCTTTAACCACCCTGCTAAGTTATGAAGATCAACTGTAAAGCATCCAAATTTTTTGACACGTTGTTCATCTCTTCCTTCAGGTACACATACATAATGTACAGCTGAGCCGATATCAATTCCTGCTGTATCAGGATTCACTATTTCTAGTTTACTTTTTGCCTTTATCATGGTAATTATCCTACTATAACTTATAATGGAGAAGCACTTAAGCTTGGGACGGTTAGATTATACAATCTTCTAATCGAGGTAGTCATAATAGACTCCATCAGTGGTTTAACCGTTCCTCCAAAACCACGCTCCTAAACGGGCACTTAAGCACCATTGATCAGTCGGTTATAACTGCAGAAGTACTTCTTGATAAATTATATATAAAAATTGCTATGGAAGTGAAGAAATAGTTTCTTTCCGGTTTAACAAGATTTTTTTCTTGTTCGACGCTCCTAATTAAGAATCTAGTGAACTGTCTAAAACAGCTATGAAGATTGCACAAAGAATTATATAAATTACTATCATAACGTTACCCAAACTTCTATATCAAAGCTACGTACTGTAAGTTCAATATGGAAAACACATTAACCACTTAGCATTATTACCTGTAACGTCTACTTCATCCATTTTATTATTAAGACCATCAAACTTTCTACTGGTTTCCCTAATTATTTTGGCTACCTTCACTTTAAATTTTCCACTACTTGGCATATTATAGCTCCACCTCTTATATTATAACCTACCTATTGAGATTACCTCCAAGCTTGGTTACTCCTATCTCAGAAAGACAAGTTGATACTTTGTCCTTTGAATGGCCTTGAACGGAAGCATTACTTAAATAACTTTGAGGCTCTAAATTCATTTGCTGTTTTTTTGTACCATCAACTTCTAATGTACTATCTCTGTTGTGTAATATCTGCTCTATTGATTGATTTAGCAGACCCTTATTAAATTGAGCTATAAACTTTTCAAATTTCTTCGGACTTAATTTACCAGGGCACCCTGCTTCCCTACCAGGACATGCTTTCTCTAGATGTGAGTTTAAAATCCCTGAAATCTCATTAAATTTACCATCCATGACTTTTCTAGTAATTTCTTCTTGTACTTTTATAAAGTCAATATCTAATCGATGTATTGATATTTTGCTATCCCTTGCAGCTTGTTCTACTACTTTCCTAAATCCCTTTTTAATGTTCAATGCATAGCCCTGTGCTTCTAGTGGAGATATAGACTGGTCTACTGTAAAAATGTACTTCTGACCTGTAACCTTTCTAATTAATAAGTCAAGCAACATTATTGTACTATTTACATCTATTGGTGCATCAACTTGTGAGATTGAACTTGTAGTACTTAATGTTTCCTCAGGTAAAGCAGCTCTAAACCCACCTACAGAACTTTTCACCCAACTAAACAAATCATTTATCCATGAAGATGGTCTTGTGCTACTACTTGCTGCTATTTCAGGTTGACCACTTGAATCTATAGCAAGAAGATTACGTGATAAGTGACTACGATGATGATCATGATCTCCATGGTGATGACGGCGTTTACGTTGTGCAGGTTTTTCTCTTTCTTCCTTGAGTTTTCCCTCTAAGTATTCCACAATATTATTATATCCTTTATCTCTAGCAATATCTAGCGTTGTTTTACCAGCCTTGCACTTAGCATTAATGTTGGCCCCCTTACCTATTAGGTACTCCAACATACCTAAATGACCACTCCAAGAAGCCCAGTGCAGTGGTGTATGACCTTGCTCATCAGTATCATTAACACCTACTCCCTCTTTGCTAAGAAGAAATTCTATAATATTCTTGTAATCGCTTTCAGCAGCAATATGTATAGGATTTTTGCCATATTCATTCTCAGCATTAATATTGGCACCTCGATTAAAAAGATCTATAATTTTATTAAGACCACCACTTTTTACTGCGATCAACAATTTTTTATCTAAATCTAATTGTGTTTGTTTCAAATACTCTACAACATCACTAAGTTTTTGATAGGCAGCAATATCTAGCGGTGTTGCACCAGCCTTGCACTTAGCATTAATATTGGCTCCCTTACTTATAAGGTATTTTACTACATCTAAATAACCAACAGCAAGGTGCAGAGGGGTATCATCATTGTTATCTTTAACATTAACATTAGCTCCCTTGCTTATCAGATCTATAACTTTATTAAGATCACCACCTTTTGCTGCGATTAACAATTCTTTATTCAAATCTAATTGTGCTTGTTCTAGATATTTTACAACATCATTATGTTTTTGATCGATAGCAACATTTAACGGTATTTTACTGCCCTTATCTTTGGCATTAATATTAGCCCTTTTATCTACAAGATACTTTGCTACATCTAGATGACCACCCCAAGAAGCCCAATGTAGTGGTGTCCAGTAACCATTATCTTTTATATTAACATCAACTTTCTCTTCATCTATAAAATATTTTACTATATCTAATTTACCGTTGGAAGCAGCAAAGTGCATAGGAGTTCTGCCAAGTATATCCTTAGCATTCACATTAGCTCCCTTATCAACTAAAAACTTAGCAATATCTGAATGACCTTTCAATGCAGCCCAATGTAATAGTGTACAGCCATATTTATCAGTAACATTAACACCACCCTCGTTCTGAACAATAAACTTGACTGTACCCAAGTCACCAGCCCAAGCAAAATAGTACGCACCATGTCTATCTTCGCCTCCGTTAATACCTTTTACAATAAGATTATTAATTGTCTTTAGAACCTCTTCACTTTTCACAGTAAGTAACAATTCTTTATCCAAGTGTGCTTGCCTCAAAACCCTTTCTATATTACTATTAGAACCTACAACTTGTAGAGGGGTCAAATTTCTATTATTTTTAACATTTATGTTAGCACCATTATCTATAAGACACTTTACTGCATCTAAGCGATCTTCCCTAGCAGCATTATGTAGAAGAGTGTTACCATCATTATCTTTAGCATTAATATTAGCACCTCGACTTACAAGACTTTTAACTTTACTAAAACTATTACTTTGTACTGCATCTGACAGTTCTTTATCTAATTGCGTTTGCTCTTTTTCTCTGTTAAACTCTACTACAATATCTTCTGATTTACAAGTAGAAACTATACACTTTGAGTTAGAAACTGTTGCATCATTAAAAGCAAATATCATCTCTCTTGCTGGTTGATAAGTATTCCAGTTCTCTACTTTTACAAGAGTGTTATTTTTATGTGATAACAATAAAGTATCATTCATAACTTTCATATCGAAATCTAATATAGACTTACCTTTCAAATCAACCAAACCAATATCATTCTTATTAATAGGCTGATTATGATAAATCTGTAACCCTTGCTCATCTGGTTTATAATACCTGAAAGAACTAAAGTCCTCAGCTCTTTCTCCAAATTCTTCTGGTTCCATAATTCTATTGTTCAGTTCTACAGATAAATCCCAATTTTTGTGAACAGAAGAGTAGTAATGTGATATTGATAATGCTCCTCTATCTGATAACAATAGCAAGTCATTATTTAACTTCAAAAAGAGTACTTTATCTGAATCAAACGTGAAGCAATTATGATAATTTAAAAGGTCAGTACCATTAACACTAAACCTTCCATCTATTTTTAAGCTATGAGAACAATAATCTCGCTCTAGTTCCCCACTCTGAAGCTTGTAATATTCTTCCCCGTCAAATGTAACTGTAACATCTTTATAATCTGACAACAGCGTTACGTTTAGGCCATTTTTATTAATCTTTATTTCCCCTGCATTATTCTCTGTAAATGGCATATCATCTAATGTACAATTTAACTGGCTAAAATCTAATATGCCATTTGCTTGAGCAATTGTAATATTAGCGTTTCTGTTATCGAAAAGATAAAGATGACTTATATTACTTGGAGCTTCCCAGTAAAAATTATGATGTTCTTTATCAGGATAAAAAATATGATTACTGGAACTACCTATAGTACTATGATAATTAGCACTTGATAATTGCTTTGTAATATTAAAGTTTGAATTGTCTATCTTTCGTAAATTATCTAATTTATCATCTAACACAACATCACCACTTATGCTTTTTGTCACATGCAAGTTTGTTGCTATACCAGTCTTACCATCTATTTTTGTTGGTGTTACAAATAAACCATCTGCTGTTTTTACCGATGTTTGTTTATCTACACTTATAAAAGCCCCGCTTTTATTATAGATGGTTGTTATGTTATTAACATGGGTTATGTTATCTATATCATTAAAATTTATCGGTAATAATACTAAACCTTTTCCATGAATGGAATCACCAAAATAACCTTTTATTGTAGTAAAGTTTTTTACCGTTATTACATCATTGCCACCTTTACCGTCTACATAATCTGCATAAGAAACTTCTATATGATTAGCTTTATCACTGCCAATAATAGAATGTATATTCTCTGAATCTGTAAAATTACCTTGCGTTACAACTATGTTCTTTTGTCCTTCTATTCCTAAATTACATACAAAATTATCCTTTGCTATGTAGAAGAAATTTGTTCCTTGTTTATGAATATCACAATTACTTAACTGATTTGTAAAATAATACCTATTCTGTACACTAGACACTTGATTATTGATTCCATAACTATTAAGTAGTATATTCTCACCATTAAAAATAACATCAATGGTATAATTAGAAGTCACATTTATAAAAGCATTGTTATTAGACATATAAAATAACATCTTTACAGGCCCAGAAGGATTATTTCTGTTATATGAAACTGCATTATAGCAATCAGTCATATGTTCTTGTAGAAACCACCTTTCTACTGTTCTGCTTAATTTCATGTTACTATACTGCGATGCACTACTGCATGATGCGCCACTTGGTAGACTCGCCAAGGTTTCTTTGCTTACAATTTGTACTGCAATATTATCGTCATGTGGTCCACAAACAACATTATAGTTTCCAACAGCACTAGGAATTATTCTAGAATTATGCTTAATACCACTAGTGTAAAATAGATACGTAATATTTGTGCTTGATTCAAAATCAAATGTATCATCAACTATCCTTGTTTTAGCACGGCACTCATTCGATACACCATGCAAAGCTTGACCAAATGCTAGACCGTATCCTTCCCATTGTCTTTTATCTCGAGAACGAGCGCTAGTAGAATATTCTTCTTTTGTAACCAGTATAGAAGGTAGTGAAATAGCTATTGTATCATAGTTATTCTTAAATTGATTCAAGATCTTTGATATATACTGTTTATATATCTCTTCTGTCTGCAGATCATTTCCTATATAATCTGGTACTTTTTTACCAAGAAAGAAATCCCAATACAAGTCATGTTTCTCTTGATCTGTAAGTTTTATATGTTCTCCTAATTTTTCTACTTCAAGTCCTGCTTCTACAAATTGTGCTATAATGATTACAGCAACTGAAATAGCAGCACCAACTGGACCTGCAAATTCTCCTATTATTCCTGCTTCCATACCTATAGCTGACATTGTTTCCGTAACAACCGCAGGGACATCTGCAGCTATAAAAATGGAGTTAGTTGCTATGTTTAGGTCAGCAATCCTTATATCTGCAGGATCTGTCGCACTTTGCCTTGCTTTTATTGACTCCGCTAACCCTAAAAATGCTGCAAAGTTACCTATAGCACGTCCCATAACTGGAGCAAATCCCTTCAACATCTGAGAATCAAGCTTTGTTCCTAACTCTAACATTTTTCCAGAGATTTTTTCACCAATCTTTGGCATTACCCAGAGATTTAATGCATCGTAGCCTAATCCCTCTATATCTCCATTTGCTATATGCTTACCAACTAAGAATACTGTAAAGGCAAGACCTGCACCTTCTGCTACTTTTCCTATTTTTTCTGCTACCCCTGATCTTCTCAGAATATTTTTCACTTCTTCTTTGTTCTCTATATTATCCTTTATTTCTTTCACAATATCCCCAATCTCTGGATCTATTGAATCCAGATCTATTTCTTTAATCTTTGCTACAAATGCCTCTTCAACATTTTTATCTATAATTTCACCTTTAGATATCTTCTGAGAAACCTTGAAAAGCTGATCATAAAACTCAATATTCTTTACTCTTTCTGCTACCTTACCAGCATTGAATAACTCTTTGATACGTTGTTCTTTTTCCTCCTCTGTAATCTTTTCTTCATCAAACGAATCTATGCAGGCCATACTTACACTTCTTTCTCTTCTTGGTTTTTTACTTGGTGGATACTCCGGCGATGAAGATTTTCTTTTAGAACACTGCCCTACAGTAGGTAACATATGAACTGAACTATGAACTACTTCAACAGGAATAAATCCTTCCTTAGCTGTCCTACTTGTTAAAATAAGTTTATTTGGATTGTTCGATCCTTTATCGAAAACAACACCGATAAACTTTACCTCATCACCATCTGTAAGTGTTTTATAGGTAACACCTTCTTTGTATTCTTCATTTATTTGATCATTTGCTTCTCTCAATAAAGCTTGAGCTCCTTTGCCCTGCCTTGATGTCTTAAGTTCCAACCCTATTGGTGTGTACTCCTCAGCATTTCCACCTTGAGCCACAAACTTAATACCATGAACTAGCATGTCAATACGTTCCCCTCTACCAGTTTGAAACTCAGTTAAAACTAATGCTCTGGTTTCTGGAGATTCTTGTAACTTTAGGTCGCTATAATAACTAAATACTCCATTCAATATTCCCTGGAAATGAGCTTCTTTATTAACGAGACTCTTAAAAGGGAATATTCCTTCTCCAATTTTTTCTAATAATCTACTATATCCTCCTACTGATAAAGATTGGATATCTAGTGCTTTATCGAATGTTTCTTTTAACTCATTAGGGTAAGGAACTTCTTTGAAAGTACCTTGAAATCTCTCAGCTCCGTTGTTGTACTCTCGTAAAGAATCGTATTTTTCAGTCCAAACAGTAAGATATCTTTGAAAATCTGACTTGTATCTAGTATCAAAATTAAGACTTAATTCAACTATTTCCCTATTCCCTATTTCTCTGTTTAACCTCTCAAGAGGGAGCACTTCATCCAGCCCGTTCAGAACATCCTTTCTGTTAGCTTCAACAATATTTATTACATAAACCAACTTCTCTGTATTTTCTGGAATGAGCACCATTGTCACAACTGCATGACTCGCATCAAGATTAGCTGACAATCTCTCCCTGGCTCTTTCAGCTGCTGGACGTCTAAGCCTACGAAGATTAGGACGTACCTCGGTAGGTATATTGTCTCCATAGATAAAAATGTATTTTTTAAAACCAGTTTTTAAATCTTCAACTCTATTTAGCAATAGTGATTGCCCTAGTAAAAATCTACTAAAATAATGTTTATCTCCCTTCTCAGGTGTACCAGGAAACGTATGATAAATACGTTCTAGATTATCTTTCACCTGTCCCTTTAATTCTATTGTTCCAATCCTTTGCGTATCCCATTCATCAGCAGATTTTAGCATATCTTGAAAAAGAGGAATTATTTCTTCCCCACGATTTGATACTTTAATATCAGAGATAGGAGATGGATTATCAAGATTGACACCAACACATAAAATGTTATCTGCAGTGGTTAGAACTCGCTGAACATTTGGTTGGAAGCCTTGTGCATACTTTTCTGTTTGTTGCAAAGCCTTATCTGGAGTAGCGTTAGGACCTGCCCCTGCTTTTAACTCAATAATAATGGGAATAGAATTTAATGCACGATCAGGACCACGAGCCAGCAAGATAATATCTGCATAACCCCTTCCTGCAAATTGCTCTGGGTAAACTCTAAGATTATACCTATAGTGGAAATTCATGAAAACGCCTACCATAAATCCATGATGTGATGCTTCACGGGCACTATTATCATAGACTACTGATCCTACATACTCAGAATGAACGTTATTAATTTTTTCAAGAACTTTTTTTAAAGACCTGCTAACTGTTTGCGCATCAGAATCAGATAGCTTCGCTATATCACCTTCCGGATTATTCCATATTCCTTTTTCTATTTCATGAAATTCCTTGCTAGTAGCAGAATCAAGTATCTCTTTAGCTTCCATATTAACAAAAATATCACCCTTTCCTTTATAGATCTGTACTAATCTAGATTTTATTCTATCTTGAATTTCATTCTTAATATTTAGGATCTCATTCTCAACATCCCGATCTCTAATCTTACTCCTATCTATATTCTTTCTTAATATGTTCTCCAACTCATTAACGGTAAACTGATGGCCACGCTTACCTTCTGAAATGGAAAATAAATCTATATTATTAATAGCATCTTCAGCATTTCCAATTTGACCATTTTTAACAATAGCTACTTTTAAAGTTTTTGAAGTATCAAAACTAAAATAAATCTTTTTAATATTTAACTTTTCTGCAATTTTTGTATCTAGCAAAGTAGAAAAGCTCCCTAGGAAGAAGTGTGTAAAAAATCCTGCTTTTTCTACAGAGTGTAAATAAGATGGAATCTGATCCACAAATGACTGAAATCTCGGTTCAAAAGATTTAAAATCCTCATCTTGCCGGCTTATACCAACTTCTTTACTTGCTTCCTCTATCAATAACTGTATTAACTCAAAGTCTTGTGGTCTTACTTTACCCATGACTCTTTTTAAGCCTTTTGCAAGCTCTTTATCATTATCAATAATATTCCTTTCAAGACCAAAATTATAATGGTTTCGTTTACCTGGTGCACCAACATGAAATAACTGTATTTGAGTATTTCCATTACCATATTGAGTTTCAACCTCACCAGAAACACTAATCGTTGCGCTAAGCATTCCACTCATTGCTCTTATTTCAGGTTCACCTCCCCAAGTATCAGGGTTCCTCATGTTTTCCAAGTAACGCTCAAAATCACCTTCAACAAAATCTCTGAACTCATTTCTATAAGAACTTATGTGATCAACTACTCGATTACGAAATACGTTTCTTACTAAATTTGCAAATGTATCATCATAATTCGCAGCACCTAAATTCCGAACCAAACCTCTAATATGATCTAAATTTTGGGTTACAGTTCCATCATTTCCAAATAGTACTTCATACCTTTGTCGAAATAAAGCATCGTCGTTTCTGACGGGTATTAAGTAAGCCATAGTAACAGACCAAAATAAGCAACTACCGTCTCCTGGAACATCGATTCTCTTAACCTGACTTCCACTTTCGGAATCAACATCAGATCTACGATAACGCTTAAGTTGATAAAATTCTTTAGCTTGCTCTATATATTGTATTTGATCCGATAATTCGGTAATCTTTGAATTAACGCCTTCTTTTTTTAGGTGATCTGTTAGATATTGTGTCTTAAACATAAAGCCCCCTTCATTACATTATACCAAACCCACTATTTATTATCAGAGATATCAACAATACAAGCTATTTTTACCCGCATACTAACTTGGATATATAACATTTGTATTATAATGCAACGCCTTTTTGACAGAAGCTAAAGTAGTAACAAGAGAAACCATCACCTATTTTATAGAATTGCCTTGTAATACCTTAATTGCCCAACCCTAATTGCTCACATGCTTTGCTTAATTTAACCTCAGTTAAGCTAGTAAACCCTTCAGCTGTAGACTTACCGTATGATAAAAATTTATTTAATGAATCAATATCTCTTTGCTCTAACACAGATCGTATATACTCCGCTTGCCTAGAATCCATAAATTCTTTAATTTGATCAGAATTAGCCTTATCTAATATTGCCCATACCGGTTCCATGTAATTTTGATTTACCCAAGGTACTAATAAACTTGTAACAAGAAAGCAAGATCTATTACAAACTTCTTCCTTCAGCACATAAGTACGATGGCTATCAAATCCCTCCTTTCTCCACATATGCATAAAAAGCTTTGCACCTTCACCAGCATAATATGAGCTGTTTTCTGTTTTTATATAGTGTAGCCAGACAAGATATTTATCTTCTGAAACATTACTTGGTTTCAAATAGTCAAACAATGCTTGAAATTGATCAAAGCGAAGTGCACCCTGTAGCGTGTTTAGACTACCATAATAACCATTTTCAGCTAAGTCTCTTTTTAGAAGTTCTGGATATTTATCAGGACTTATTTGACTAAAACAAAACTCGAATATTTCAGGATAACTATTACAACGGTTCCCTGCTACATATACTGCTGTCTTCATCAAGATTTCATCCTTTTTCTGTTCGCTCATCTCACTTTCAGGTAATGATTTTATTTTATTCCAGAAGAATTCCACTGCCTGCTCTTGCTTAAGACTCACAGCACATTTAAGCCCGTACTCATATGGATGACAGCCATCTAAATTTAGTTTAGAGATGTAACCACTAACAAAATGTGACCAAAACTGCGCTAAAAGACCAGATCCGCAACACCTAACTAAGTGCTCATACTCCAATAGACTACTCTTACCTTGAGCTGATAATTCCTCTTTTCTTTCCTCAAACAAAGCAATAATATCTTCTTCTAGACAGCAACGACAGGCAATGGCATACTTATCAAAGAGATTACCTGAATCTGGCGCAATTAACTTTTTGCCTACGACTTGCCTATCAAGCTTAACTCCATGTAAATTGTCTACTTTTTTCCAACAATCCTCACTAGACAATACCTGTGCAAGAAAATTACGTCCTTTTTTGCCACTTTTTTGGTGCAGATGCCAATTTGCATAGCACCAGCGTTCAATTTGAAAAAGCTTAGATGCTCTATAAGGATCATCCTCTTTAATAGACGAAAATAAAACTTTTGGAATATCTGAACGTAGCATGATCACCTCTTTATGAATGGAAAAAAATGGAAACTGTTACGTCTAACATACACTATAGTAACTTGATGCCATTTCAAGCAAGATATCACGTTTTTAGGTTTTGTCAATCCTCAATTTGAAAATTTTTTTTAGACTTGAATAACTCTCAACAAAAGCCTCTTAATATGAGAGATACATGACGTTTTGTTTATTTTAAATTCTGTTTTTTATAAGTTTATCTTAATACTTATTGTCAAATGAATTACTATTAATTTAATATTATATATTGCTAATGAATTAAATAATATAACCATTTCTACCACTCAAAACCAAGGGCGGTGAGAGCTTTTTGTTTTGGGATGGGATGGTCTACCGCTTGTTCTGTGCGAACTTTTACTTATAATGATTTTACTATACCCTAAAACTAGCTATTTTAGCCTATTTTGCCACATTTATATACGAACTAATTCGCTTAGCTTTGTTGTAATAATTTTACGTTTTTGTTTTTGAAACACCCCTTTTACGTAAAAAACTCTCACAAATATACGTACTTTTTTTGTGTTTTGTGAAGAAAGTAAATAATTGAATTGCTGTTAACGCTAGTTACTGTAATATTCCTCCCAGAAACGCTCCTGAACAAATATTGCTTGTACCGTTGAAGACGAAAAGATTTATGGTTAATCTTATTAAATTGATAACTTATTTGACTAAATAATTGCATAGTGGTATACTAAGTTAATTAAGCTTGTAGTAAGTAAGAAATATGCCAGGTGTTATTGATAATCAAAATTCTATTAGCGATGATTTTGTAAATATTAGCAATACTTTAATAAAAGAGGTCTTAATTGAAAAGCTCGGACCAATTAAGAGTGAATTAGAAGCTCGAGATGAACATGATCTCGACGCGCTTTTGAATCAAGACATTTCTAGTTTAATTAAAATATGGAAGAATATAGAGCGTTCTGAGAATAGTGAGTTAAATGATGCTTCTGACCTTGCCGATCTGATAACAGGACAAATTGCAGAATTTGATAAAGAAAAATTACTAGAAATGTGTACTCTCAGTAAAATTGCCTATGGTGATGGGGACAGGAAATTAAAGAAAGATGAATATGAAACTAAAAGGCAGTTTGAAGAAGCAGGTTATCAAATAATAAAATTTTATGACAATGAACTCATTCAAGATAAATATTGCTCAGATAGTGATTATAAATTAGAACAACACAATGTCGGCTATGCTTTGACGGGTAGCAATTCATACAATCGAGATGTTGGTTATGTTTTTATTAAAGACAAGGAAGTAACTATAGCTTATCATGGTACTCGCGATTTGAATGATTTGAAGGAAGATCTTCGTGCATCTTTGACTAAGTTATCATTTTTATCTGGAGATAATTATATCCACTCTGGTTTCTACTCTTTATTCAAACGCTCTTGGCCCAGCGTACACAAGATATTACAAGGGCATGCTAATGATAAAGGATTAGAAGGAATCAAAAGTTTAAAAATTAATGTTACAGGTCATAGCATGGGAGGTGCTCTTGCTACTATAGCTGCTTTATGTCTTGATAAAACAGAAGAAGCCAAAGAGGTTGTCCGGAAACAAGTAAAAGGCTATAATATCTGAAATTTTAGTACGGGGTAAAGATGAGAAAAAAGTATCCAACAGATCTAAGCGAAAGGGAATGGGCAAGAATAGAAAAACACTTCAGAGTATCATACAAGAAAGGAGGAAGGCCGCCAAAGTATAGCAAAAGAGAAATATTAGAAGCAATTTTCTATGTATTGCGTACAGGGTGTCAATGGCGGTATTTACCAAATGATTTTCCGCTATGGAAGACTGTGTATGAGCAGTTCAGGCAATGGAAGAAGCAGGGAATTTTTGAGAAAATGAATTATGAAATTACAAAATATAGTAGAAGAAAAATAGGAAGGAATGAGCAGCCGAGTGCCTGTATAGTAGATAGTCAATCTGTAAAGACTACAGAAAAGGGGGGATCAAAGGCTATGATGGAAGTAAAAAAGTAAAGGGTAGAAAAAGGCATATAATTACAGACACTCAGGGTTTTATACTAGGTTGTTACGTAGGCGCTGCTAACGAAAATGATAGAGATGGTATTAAAATAGCATTAAACAATATGAGAACAAAATATACTAAAGTTAAAAAAATGTGGGCTGACATGGGATACCAAGGAAGAAATTTAAAGAATCACATAAAGGAAGAATATGACATAGATATTGAAATTGTTAAAAGGCCTCCATGTAGATTTTGGGTGCACAAAGATACGCCACCTGAGCTACTACCAACAAGAGAACAAGGGTTTAAAGTACAGCCAAGAAGATGGGTTGTAGAAAGGACTTTTGCTTGGGTTAATAGGAATAGAAGGCTATCGAAGGAGTATGATTTACTCACAACATCCACTGAGAATTTCATATACCTAGCTATGAGTAGGGTTATGTTAAAGAGGGAATATGCTTGAATTTACTAGTTTCCGGACAACCTCTAATAGTGACGTTGTTTGTTATAAAAAATTTCTATATATTCAAATATAGCAGTTTTGATATGCTGTTTAGAGTGCCGAGAGGTGTCTATTGGTAACTCCCTTTTTAGAGAACTGAAGAAGCTTTCCACAACAGAATTGTCGTAACAACAACCTTTATAACTCATCTATGTTTTTTATGGATAAGAGATATTGATAACCTTGCGAAGTATATTGTGAACCTTGATCACTATGTAATAGTAGATTTTTGGCAGGTTTACGCTTGTTAACGTCCATTAATAAAGAGTCCATAACCAATTGTTTATTTATTGAACTGCTCATTAACTACCATGCGTGAATATAGATCGATTATTGTTGCCAAATATAGCCATCCTTCTTTGGTTTTTATATAAGTAATCCCATACTTTATTTGGTTGATCGACAATAAAGTTTTGGTCTAATATATTGGGAGCTACTGTCCGTTTGTTGTTTCTTAATTTTAAATTTTCTTCTCAATATAGCCTGAATACCATTTTTCTGCATAATACTTTGCACTGTTTTTAAGTTGCAACTTTTACCCAAAGCCTTCAATTCAGCATGAATTTTAGGAGCTCCATATCTACATTTAGAAGCTTGATATATTTTTTGAATATCTGCTAATAACTCTTTATTTGCTGATTCTCTACTGCTTATTTTCCTTGTAGTCCACTTATAGTAGCCACTAGCAGAAAACCCTACATAATTCCTGCACTTTATAGTGTTTACTATGCTCTTTTATGAAAAAATATTTTACTCTTTTTGACTGGCCAGGGCTTTTTTTAAAATGTCTCTTTCTCTTGTTACTTTTGCTAACTCTTTCTGTAAATCAAATCTCTCTTTGTCATAAGGTGCTACATCTGGAAATGCATTTGCCGCTGACTTTTTTTCGTTATATTTCTTCATCCATTTTCCTAATACACTATCCCTTATTCCTAGATCTCTTGCTACTTTTGCAACTGGTTGACCTACCTTTCTTTGTTCATTTGCCAGCTTAACAGCTTCCAATTTGAATTCTGCCGTATATTCTCTTGCCATTTCTAATCCTCCAAAATTTTATTTTACCCGAAAAAACTCCTTTCTTTCTCTCCACTTTTTCTGGGTAAGGTCAAGAAGCCTATTGTCTAATTATGTACCTAAATTTTATTACGGCACTTTCACTACTACTTTAACGAGTGAGCTACCTTTCTATAAAAGACCTATCGACTGTTGCAATTATAGGCGTAAACAAGAATGATAAAAGAGTACGAGATTGAGTAACTATGTACACTTCTGCTGGCATACCAGGGTATAGGTATACGTTTTTAAACTGAGCAAGCTCTGGTTTTGGTATCACTACACGTACTGAATAATAACGCCCTAGTCTTGGATCATCAAGAGCGTCAGGAGAAATATGGCTTACTATACCACTAATTAAACTTAAACGACGTGCACTGTAAGCACTTAACCGGACTTTAACCTTTAGCCCTTCTAGCCCATCAATAGAGACTATGTTGCTATCTTTCTTTTGTGCCGACAGTACCTCTTCTATGTTTCTGGTCTGAATTTTAGCATCTATTATTAGGTCATCATCCGATGGCACTACGCTCATGATCGGAACTCCAGATTGTATAACACCACCTTCAGTATGGTATCTTATATCTGTGACTATCCCATCTTGAGGCGATTTAATTATTGTACGTGCTAATGAATCTTCAGCAACCATCAGCCTCTCTTTCAAGTCTGCAATAGACGTACTAACTTCCTTAAGTTCAGCGTTTGCTCTTTCTTGAGAATCGTTTCTCACGTTTATAATTTCTAATTCGTTCTCTCCAATTTTTTGCTGCACTTGAGATATTGCAGAACGGTAATGTCCAACTCTGCCTTCAATTTCAGCAAACTGCTTTTCTAAAGCTAAAATGTGTGGTTTGCTTATATGGCCACTATCAAGTAATTGTCTTTTTGTTTCCAACTCCTCAGTTATCAAGTCATATTGCTTATGAGCTGCATTTAGTTGAAAGTTTAGCCCCGCTAATTCATCATTTAACTGCTTTATACGTTGTTGCAGTATGTCTGTTTTTCCCAATATGCTCTTTCTCTGAGAGTTGAACAACTTTACTTGATTCTTTATCGCTTTATTTACAAGTTCATCGTGAGATAATTTTTTAACCTCATCAGGAAACTCGAGCGTGTCCAAATCTACTCTGATTGCAAGAAGCCTTGCTTCTGTTGCTAAAAATGATAAGAGCTTCTCTTTGATAATACTTAAATTCGCCTTCTCGTTAACATCACTCAACAAAACTAGAGGCTCATCTTTTTTAACTGCTTGGCTCTCTTTGACTAAAATTTTGCTTATTATTCCTCCACCCAAGTGTTGAACTATTTTCCTATTTGAAGATACAATAACTTCTCCACTTGCATGCACCGCACCGTCAATTGGAGCTATAGCCGACCAAATACCACCTATCCCAAAAAAGATAAGTATTACTACCAGACCAAAAAATAGTGGTCCCCATGTTACTCTCAGAACTTCATTTACGTTATTACTTTCACGTTTTAAAATAAAATTTATCATCGCATCAATCAATGCGAACGTCTTATCCAAAAATTTTGGGTACTTCTTCTTTTTATTTTTTGCTCCTTGCATATTTATATTATCACTATGGCCAATCAAGCCTGTCAAAGAAAATCCAGTGCTAAGCTTTTTTAACTTACTGATCATAATACTACTGTGAATTTGTGTTAACTCAAGATAACACACAAAAACAAAGAATCTATAATTTAAGCATTCCATTTAGACTGTAGAGCACCAGAATAAACTATTTAGTAACAATTCCTGCATAACTATGTTTTTAAAATTTTTTGACGTTTAACTTTATTATAACTTTTCCTTTATTTTGTGAATATCTGAGTTACTTATATTATGTAAGAAATCTATTGCCAACTAGTCAATATTCTGTTAGGAATTAAGATAATATAAAGTTATTATGTTTGGATTGGAAAGCAGAAAGTTCCTGATTACTGGTGCATCAGGCGGAATAGGGCAAGCAATTGTAAAAATTATGCACAAAGCCGGAGCAACTTTATGTGTTTCTGGCACAAAAAAAGAAGTGCTCGAAGAAGTTGCTAAACAATATGAAAAAAATATGCACGTACTCCCTTGTGATTTATCAAATGCTGAGGAAGTAAATCAACTAGTAAACAGAGCAAGTGAGTTGATGGAAGGCTTTGACGGGCTTGTATGCAACGCGGGCATTACGCAAGACAGTTTATTATTGAGAATGACAGATGAAACATGGCAAAAAGTAATTGATATTAACTTGAGTTCTACATTTAAGCTGAGTAGAGAAGCATGCAGGAAACTAATTAAGAATAATTGGGGAAGAATTATAAATATTTCCTCAATAATAGGGCTGACAGGAAACGCCGGGCAAGCAAATTATGCAGCGTCTAAAGCTGGAATAATAGCTATGAGCAAATCTATAGCAAAAGAAGTTGCAAGTCGTAATATAACAGTAAATTGTATTGCTCCTGGGTTTATAGATACTAAAATGACTGAAGTTTTAAATGAAGTGCAAAAGGGAAAAATATTAGATAATATTCCAATGAAAAGAATGGGAACAGGGGAAGAAATAGCAGCAGGGGTCTTATTTTTAGCAAGTGATGAAGCAAAATATATAACAGGGCATGTGCTTAACATTAATGGTGGGTTATTTATGTAGCAACACTTATGTATGGACAAATTATAATTTTTACTTTAAAATAAAAATATGTGTAGGTGTAGGTTTACGTTAATTTATTATTTAGAGGCAAAAAAATGAGCTCTATAATGGAATTTTTTAGTGTTTTTTGCGTAGTATTGCTTTTCTCTTTCTCAGGTTATGCAGCTGACCCTGATATGGATGACACAACTAAAGTAATATGCAATATTATTGGTTATGTTTGGGGGATAGGCGGTCCACTTATGACGGTAGTAATAATTGGTGCAGCTTTGCTTGCAATATTTGGCAGGATGCCGTGGCCAGCCCTCTTTGCTCTTGGCATGTTCTGTGGTGTATTTTTTGGCGCTAAAACTATCATAACGAAAATTATGCCCAATGTAAGCGATGAAGCAAAAGCTATGTTGGAAAATTGTGGAAAGAGAAACCCATAAAAGTACAGAATGCTTTTTTGTTATCCATTAAATCGCTTCATATCTTCAACTTGCAACAAATAAGGGCTATCTTTTGGTAAAGTTTTAACAGCTAGCTCAGCATATTTTGTAAATTGCTTTAAATCACCTTCAATACAAGCCTTTTTTGTCAAAGCAAAATAATGCATTGCCGTATCAGCGTCACATTTATATGCAACGCTTAAATATTTCCAGACAAAAGCGTTATTTGGTTCTACATTCAAAATCTGCTCCAGGTAAAACATTGCCTTTTTTGCATCACCGTGTAATAATAAAGTATGAGATAATGCAAGTTTCACTAAATAACTGTTTTTCTCAGATAAATACCTAAGCGATTCCTCATACATTTTTATTGCTTCACTTAAATTTCCAGCCTTGTATAGCATTTCTGCTTTTAATTCATATAGGTATGGGTCATTGCGTGACTCTTGAATCAATGAATTAACTTTAGCAATAGCCTCCTCTATCTTTCCTTGCCTATAGCAAACTATAGCATTTACATACTCAGAATTATCTTCATATTTATTAGATAACACATGAATAGGAGCAAAGAAAGAGTCTAGCTTTGCAACCACACGCTCAAACTTTAGTAACTTATCCGCAAAAATTGGTTTTACGTTGTTTTTGACCTTATAATTCTGTACAGCAAATATACGTTTCTCACTAAGTGGGTGAGTACGGAAATATTCCTCGGTATTCTCATGCTCAATACTTTTAAAATAATCAAAAATCTCTTTCATACCTGAATTATCATAGCCAGATTCATCAAGGTACCTTAAAGCATAGCTATCTGCTACACTTTCTTGCTCTTGAGAATAGTTAAAAAATAGCCTTGAACTGAGTGCTACACCACTAAGCAAAATTGCACCAGCAACCTGAGGGTTAATGATAATACTAGAAACTAATCCTACCATATAACTAATCATTGCTATCGATTGAAAATAACCCATAGCACTACTCATTTGCAATATATGACCAGCAGATATGTGAGCAATCTCATGTGCTAATATACCAAGCAAGACATAAGGTTTAGCCGAATATCGTAAAAGCCCTAAATGAATGAAGATACTGTTATTGTTAATTACAAAAGCATTAATCGAACTGTCATTAATTACAAAAACTTTCACTTGATCATGATCAATATCTGCAGCAGAAAATAAAGGTTGCGCTAGCTCTTTCACTATTGCTTCCACCTCACTATCTCTAATAATGTTAATAGAGTAAGCATTATTATAATATGCAAGAAAGAACAATAAGGTCAAAAACTTAGCAATTCTAAACATGAAAATTCTGTGCTTGTATAATTTACAGGAATTTTATATTTTAACACTTAAATTATACAAATTTATAAACGCTAGTTTAATTTTTTAACGTAACTGATAAGTTTGTCGATGGTAGTTAACTTAATTTTATGTTGTTCAGCAAATTTAAGCAACTGAGGTAAGCGCATCATAGAGCCATCATCATTCACTAATTCACACCCTACAGCTGCATGATTAAGACCAACCAACTTTGCTATTTCAACACTTGCTTCAGTGTGACCATTGCGTGCTAAAACCCCGCCTTCATTTGCAATAATAGGGAAAACATGCCCTGGAGTAATAATATCGTCCTTAGTACTCTTTTCATCAATGGCAGTAAGTATCGTATGCGTTCTATCATGAGCAGAAACACCTGTTGTAATGCCATAACGCGCATCAATTGACGTAGTAAATGCAGTATGAGGAGTAAGCTTTTCATCTACATTGCTCTTCCTCATAAACTCAAGATTTAGTTTACTCATATGAAGCTTTGTCATAGCTAAAAATACAATACCAGTACCGTATCTAACCATAAAAGCCATATGTTCTGGTTTTACTTTTTCAGCTAAGACAACCAAATCACCTTCATTCTCTCTACTTTCATCATCAACTAAAATGAACAATTTACCGGAACGAGCATCCTCTAATACATCTTCCACAGAAGAAATACCGGGTAGACTCATTGAAGCATAAGTGGCCTGTACCATAATAATTTACTTAAATTCAATCTTAACTATTTTATACAATTTCTCTCCATTTGGCACTGTCACTTCCACATACTCACCGACTTTTTTGCCGATTAAGGCACTCCCGAGTGGTGAACTAGTAGATATTAACTGCTTTGAAACATCAGCTTCATATTCGCCTACAACCTTATAAACATATTCCACTTCACCGTTATTATCACTTAACATTCTTAATGTCACAGTTGCACCAAATATTACTGAATCACCAGACAAATTTTTTACTTCTATTACTTCCGCATGTGAGAGCTTACTTTCTATCTCCATTATACGGCCTTCAATAAAACCTAACCTTTCCCGTGCAGCATGATACTCTGCGTTTTCAGACAAATCACCTTGATCACGAGCATCAGAAATAGCTTGTATAACAGAAGGCTTTTCTTCCTTTAATTTTTCAAGTTCGGCTTGCATATTCTCAAAACCTTCCCTCGTCATAGGAAATTTATTAATAATAGATGAAGCCATAATTACCACCTAAACGCAATTAAATTGAGTAACAAAATTACTCACAATATTAAAAATATCACCTTTTATATCACCATTCATGTCATTTGACAACTTTTTTAAAACCCCAGGGTGTACAGTACGAAAATAATTAACAAGATCATGTTCAAATTTATTAACGTTACTTATTTGTATTTTACTTAACTGATTATACAGGTTAGAAAAAATATACATCAGCACTACTTGCTCTTCTATTGACATAGGTAAATGTTGTTTTTGCTTTAATAACTCAACAAGATATTTACCCTTATTCAAGGATAATTGAACACTAGCATCAAGATCAGAACCAAATTTTGCAAAATCTTCTAATTCTCTATACTGAGCTAAGCTTAGCTTTATAGAACCAGCAACTTTTTTCACAGACTTTAATTGTGCAGCAGAACCAACCCGTGAAACCGACAAACCTATATTTACTGCAGGTCGAAATCCTTTATAAAATAATTCAGACTCAAGAAAGATCTGCCCATCGGTAATTGAAATAACATTTGTTGGCACATATGCGGATACATCACCAGCTTGAGTTTCGACAATTGGCAAAGCAGTTAAAGAACCCTGCCCTTTTTTATCAGACATTTTAGCAGCTCTTTCAAGCAAGCGAGAATGTACATAGAATATATCTCCAGGGTAAGCTTCACGACCAGGAGGACGTCTGAGCAATAAAGACATCTGCCTATATGCCACAGCATGCTTAGATAAATCATCATATATAATCAAACAATGCATTCCATTGTCACGGAAAAATTCCCCAATAGTGCAACCAGCATAAGGTGCTAAAAATTGCATAGGCGCGCAGTCAGATGCACTAGCCACAACTACAGTTGTATACTCTAATGCTCCGCTTTCTTTCAGCTTATTTACCACTTTTGCTACTGTTGAAATTTTTTGCCCAATAGCAACATAAACACAGTAAACTTTTTGATTTTCGTTTACCTCATCGTTAATCTTCTTCTGATTGATAATAGTATCAAGCGCAATAGTAGTTTTACCAATTTGTCTATCACCAATAATTAATTCACGCTGCCCTCTACCTATTGGAATTAGCAAATCTATAATTTTAATTCCTGTTTGCAGTGGCTCATGCACAGACTTACGATCAATAATGCCTGGCGCTTTAGATTCTATATCCATTCTGTTTTTGGCTCTAATTTCCCCACCGTCGTCCATAGGATGGCCCAACGCATTTACAACTCTCCCTAACAATTCATGCCCTACAGGCACCTGCACAACATCACCACTACATTTTACAACGTCCCCTTCTTTCACATCACGGTCATTACCAAGCACAACTATTCCAGCCGTATTATGATCTAAATCGAGAACTATTCCTTCTACACCACTTGCAAAAAATACCTTTTCACCGAATTTTGCTTTTTCCAGCCCATAAACCAATGCGATACCATCTGTTACTGAAATTACTTCACCTATATTTTCCCGCTTTATAGGATTATCAAACGTCTCAACCTTTTCTCTTATTATACTTGCTATCTCAGAAACATTCATACTGTTCTTCATACAAAATTCCTTACTTTTAATATTTCCATTTTACTTAAGTCAACTAACCTATCCAAGTAACTTTTTAGCGAAGCATCGATCAAATTAAAACCATACCTAATTACGAAGCCACCTAGTATAGAAGGGTCAACCACATTGCTTACTTTTATTATTTTACCAAGAAAGCTCAAAGATTCAGTAATTATTTTTATATCAGATTCCTTTAAAGTTTCTGCTGACTTTATAGTAATTTCGAATTCATTTTCATTTTCTCTTGCAAGACTTAAGAATTTTTCTAATATAAGGATCAATAAACTAGAGCGTTTATTTGCAAATATAACCATAATAAATTTTACTAAATTCTCACTCAAGTGCTCATTTATAGAAAGCATCACTTCTTTTTTGTGTGCAAAAGAAATCATAGGATGAGATAGGTACACAAAAACATCACGTTGATCCTTAAAAAAAGCCAACAAAAATTCTACTTCTTTCCTTATAATACCTAACCTGCTTCCTGAGACATGAAATAGCACTCTAGCGTAAGATGAAACTAAATTATTGTATTGGGTCTTTTTCATATTAAATCCAGTAAATCTAAATTAATTCAGCTACAAATCTTTCATTCTTCAATCCAAGCATTTTTTATATAAACAGGTCTTCTCTTTAAGGAAAGAAAATATAAATCATATCTGACTGAATAATCTAAAAAACTAAGGTTTTTACTTAAGAAATACTTAGAAGAATTTATAATAGACTGACATTGAAGATGAGATATCGGTATTTCTTTTCCAAGTAAACTTGTTTTAACTTCTATAAAAATCAGCTCCTTTTTTTTAGATACAATTAAGTCAATTTCACCGAACTTACAACGGTAACGGCGTTTTATAACATTATACCATTTCAGTTTTAAATATACTAAAACTAATAACTCGCCAAAGTAACCTACAAAGTAGCGTAACCTACTTACCACAAGAAGAACAATTATGATAACAATTAACTTTGTGTAACTACTTTGCCTCCTTCTTTATTTTTACTATAAACCTTACCTCTTGCTGCAATATCCCTATCAACCAGTTCTATCACTGCCATTGAAGCGCAATCACCCTTTCGAGTGCTAAATTTTATTATTCTAGAATACCCACCTTTACGATCTTGATAACGGCTGGCTAAGACGTTTAATAACTTATCAACTGCTAACTTACTATTATGAAGGCGTGAAAGCAAAAGTCTTCTACCATGTAAAGTATTCTTATTCTTAGCAATTGTAATAAACTTTTCGACATATGGACGAAGTTCCTTAGCTTTTGGTAAAGTAGTTACAATCTGCTCATGGTTAATTAATGAGATAGATAGATTCTTTAACGTCGATAATCTATGTTCAGTACAACGAGATAGTTTACGTTTTTTTATTCCATGTTTCATATATCACCTAATCTTCATCAGTATGTTGTTTAGCCAACTCATCTATATCCTTAGGTGGCCAGTTTAGCACATTCATACCCAAAGACAAGCCAAAATTAGTCAAAACTGCCTTAATCTCATTCAAAGACTTTCTGCCAAAATTAGCAGTTCTTAACATTTCACCTTCTGTCTTTTGTACAAGATCACCTATATAAGTGATGTTTTCGTTTTTCAGACAGTTATGAGACCTGACAGATAATTCCATTTCATCTACCTTACGCAATAAGACAGGGTCATAACCCAAATCTTTAGCACCACTAGACGAAGAAACCTGCGATTTTTTATAACTTACATCAGAACTAATAAAGGGCTGAAGTTGCTCCTGTAATATTCTTGCAGCAGAGTCAACAGCTTGACTCGGAGAAATTGTACCATCAGTTTCAATTGACAATATCAGCTTATCCTTATCAGTCACTTGGCCAACACGACTGTTCTCTACCCTGTACGAAACCCTGTTGACAGGGCTATACAAAGCATTAACTGGAATAAAACCAATCAAATCCTGTTCACTCATAAGCTTCAAAAGTTCATTTTCTTTATATTTAGTTACAGGAAGATAACCTTTTCCGCTAGCCACATATATGGTCATGTTAAGCTCCACATTTTGCCCCAGCGTACATATTAACAAATCTTTATTAACAATAGAGCATTGATCATCAGTTTCTATCATCCCAGCTAATACCTGGCAAGGCCCTTTAGCGTTTAAATTTAAGCATTTATTAGAAGCACCATTTAATTTACACCTCAACATACCCATATTTAATACTATATCAGTTACGTCTTCTCTCACCCCTTGAATTGAAGTGAACTCATGAGTTACACCTTCAATTTTTATTCCATAAACAGCACTACCTTTAAGAGAAGATAACATTACACGTCTTAATGCATTGCCTAATGTTAAAGCAAAACCACTTTCCAACGGTTCTAGCACTATATCACTTTTTTCACTTGAATCATCTGATATTACCTTAACTGAACTAGGTTTAATCAATTTATCTAAATTGCTACAGAGAGAAACATCATTATTATAATACATAAAACAACCTTTTCAAATATCCTATACTCTTCTTTTTTTTCTTAACCTGCACCCATTATGAGGAATTGCGGTTTTATCTGCAATTGAAGTCACAGTCAACCCACAGCTCTGAAGTGCTTTAACCGCAGCTTCGGTACCAAAGCCAGGGCCGCGAATTATTACAGAGACAACCTTCATACCAAATCTCTCCATTGCGTTCTTCGCAGCAGACTCCGCAGCCTTACCTGCAGCATAAGGTGTGGATTTTCTCGAACCTGAAAAACCACATGCACCCACAGAAGTTTGACATAGCGTATTACCATGAACATCAGTTACATTTACAAAAGTATTATTAAAAGTTGCACGAATATGGACAACACCAGTAATAAACTCCTTCTTACTCTTACTAACCGTTTTGACTTTTTTCATTAAAACTCACAATAATAATAAATTTTATTTTTTCCCAGCAATAGGCAACCGAGATCTACCTTTACGAGTCTTAGCATTAGTATGAGTCCTTTGCCCTCTCACAGGTAAACCTTTTCTATGTCTCACCCCTCTATAGCATCCCATTTCCACTAAAGATTTTATGTTCATAGCCACTTCTTTTCTGAGCTCACCTTCTATAACATAATTTTGTCTAATGAAACCGCTGATCTTTTCTATATCTTCATCTCGTAATTCTGAAACACGTTTGCGCTTATCAACTTCGCAAGCGTGACAAATTACATTCGCAGTAGCAATACCTATACCATATATATAAGTTAATGCAAAAGGAACACATTTCCTCACTGGAATATTTATGCCTGCAATACGTGCCACTGGTACCTCGATACTTTATTAATAACAACTCTTAATTTATACCATAAAACAACTCAGAGTCAAACCAAATTACAAGAAATTTTACTTTCAATCTCTTGCGTTACCTCATCAACACTCAAATTAGCGTCAATTGTTAATAATTTGCCTTTATAATACTCGCGTAAACCTTTCATTTGAAGGTGATATTCACTTATTCTCTTATTAATTGCAGACATATCAGCATCATCAATTCTTTTCTCTAACCTCGTACTTTTACATTTAGCACAAGTAGTACTCTTAAAAGAAGATACACTATATATGCTTTTACAGTCCAAACACGCGAGACGATTTTTTAACCTATCGATTGCAATATTATCGTCAAGCTGCAGCTCAACTACAATGTCAACATCCCTATTATATTTTTCTTGCAAAACTTGAGTCAAAAAATGAGCCTGGTTTAAATTTCTCGGAAAACCATCTAATAAGCAATTATCATCCACTAATGCAAGCTGGTCACGTAATAATCCACATATAATTTCATCTTGAATTAAATTACCAGATTCCACGGTACCCTTTATTTTTTTACCTAACTCACTACTGCTAGATATAATATTCCTTAATAAATCCCCTACTGAAATTAATTTTAAATTATATTTTGCTATTAACAAGCTTGACTGAGTACCTTTACCAGAACCTGGAGGACCAAAAATCGTAATGATCATCTTACTTTCCTCGTTTTAGACTCATATTTCTTTATCCAGTTGTCGTACCTATTTGAAAAAATATAAGATTGTATTTGCATAATAGTATCAGTAATAACGTTCACTATAATCAGTAAGCTCGTCCCACCAAAAATAAATGGTATATCATAATAATATCTCATAACTTCAGGTACAGTACATATGACTACCAAATACGCAGAGCCAACGAATGTCAACTTAAAAACTATATCTTGAAGGTAATCAGAAGTATGTTTCCCAGGCCTTCTACCAGGTATAAAACCACCATTTTTTTTAAGAAAATCTGCGTTTTCCTCTGGATTAAATATAAAATTGGTATAGAAAAAATTAAAAAATACTATCAGCACCAAATAGGCTACAATATATACTACTTTATTTGCCATAAAGTAATTCAAAATAAAATCAGAAAAAGCGTGCCCCTTATAGAAATTTGCAATTGAAATAGGTGTCAATAAAATTGCATTAGCAAAAATGGTTGGTACTACACCAGATAAATTAATCTTCAATGGAATATAAGTAAAATCGTCATTATGTAATCTTTTAAATTGCTTTTTAGGATGTTGAACAATAACCTTTCTATAAGAAGACTCTACAAAAATGACTAAGAGTAGCAGCAAAAAAAACAATACCAAAACAAAAAGGATAATAAATAACGATACGCTACCGTTTTTATTTAACGTTAACAAAGATGACAAAGCGCTGTGTAACTCTGATATTATACCCGTGAAAATGATTAATGAGATACCATTGCCTATACCGCTAGCGCTGATTCGTTCACCAAGCCATATTAAAAGCATAGTTCCACCTAAAAGGCTGAAAACACCTATTGTACGAAACATAACACCAGGTTCGATTACAACCAATACCCCTTCCCTATTCATCCCTTCCAATCCAACCAAAATTGGAATTGATTGAAATACACAAATTACTATGGTCAGATAGCGTATATAAGAATTCATCTTTCTACGGCCTGACTCTCCATCATTCTTAACTTCCTTCATTCCTTTAATCGCAGAAGAAAGTAACTGAATAATGATAGAAGCCATTATATATGGCATAACGTTCAATGCTAGAATTGTCATTCTAGCCAATGCACCACCAGAAAATAAATTAAATACTCCAAAAACGCCTGAGCCATCTTTGGGAAATATATCATTAATTACATCAAGATTAATTCCAGGAATAGGCACATAAGTACCCAAGCGATAGCAAATTAAAGCTATTAGCGTAAAAAATATACGCTTTAATAAATCGCCTTTATATAACAACGTAGGATCCAAGCTATTAAATGCTGATTTATTGCCCATGACTTACGATAGTATTTCCACACTACCACCAACTGAAGCTACAGATTTTTTTGCAGCTTCTGACGCAAAATCAACATGAAACACAAATTTTTCGCTCAACTTACCTTTATTAAGAAGTTTAATTTTATCCTTAATAGACTTTATAAAACCTAATTTATACAGCCTCTCCTTATCTATAACAGAGTCTTTCACTATTTTTTTAGCTTCCATTAAGCGCTGTATATCGCCAACATTAATTATAGAGTATATGCTCCTACGTATAGGCTTAAAACCTCTTTTAGGCAAACGAGTATATATAGACTGTTGTCCACCCTCAAAACCATTTATAGAAACTCCACTTCTAGCCTTCTGCCCTTTATGCCCTCTACCGGATGTTTTACCTTTACCACAACCGATACCTCTACCCAGCAACTTAGGCTTCTTTTTCTTAGATAATTTAGTAAATATAGAGTTTAATTTTACAGCATTATTCATACTTTACCTGTTTCCAACTATCTCGCTAATCTTTTTGCCTCTTTTGCTTGCTACCTGACGAGGAGATAACATACTATCAAAAGCCTTAAACACCGCACATATAACGTTATGAGGATTATTTGATCTAGTGGATTTAGCTACCACATCCTTTATACCTAACACCTCAAAAACTGATCTAATCGCTCCACCAGCAATAATACCTGTTCCGGCTCTTGCGGTTCTTAAAACTATCTCACCAGAACAAAATTTAGCTTTAATATCATGATGCAAAGTTCTACCTTCACGCAAGTACACTCTAATCATTGATTTCTTTGCAGCATTTACAGCTTTGACTCTTGCTTCAGCAACTTCTGCGTGCTTACCTATTCCACACCCTACCCTACCCTTCTCATCGCCAACAACAACCAAAATTGAAAATGAAAATCTTCTACCACCTTTGGTAACCGTTGTCACTCTTCGTACCGAAACTAAAAGCTCTGATAAATCATTATTATTTTGTAAATTCTTTATAGCCATATTCAAAACCTTCTAAAATTCAAATCCAGAACTTCTTAAAGCCTCAGCAAATTGAGAAACTAATCCTGTGTATTTATACGCTCCACGATCAAACGTAAGCTGCTGCTCTAATTTCATGCCAGACAGACGCTCAACCATTAAAGAAGAAACCTGTTTTATAGTTTCAGCGTTGACTTTCCCTTTACATACATCCTTAATTTTAGCATCCAAAGTAGAAGCTGAAGTGAGAGTTATTCCTTTTACATCATTAATTAACTGGACATAAAAATGCCTATTAGATTTAAATATGGATATACGTAAACGTTCAGCGCTCTTGTCAAGCTTCGCTCTATTACGTAACTTCCTTTTTTCAGAATTACTTAAAAAATTATACGATCTTTTCATTTTTATTACTTCTTTTTACTTACAACCTTACGCAGCATAAATTTGCCTTTTATTACAACACCCTTACCTTTATAAGGATCATATTTTCTAATTTTGCATATATCAGACGCCACCATATAGACCTTCTGCTTATCCATACCACTAACTACTAAGTGAGTTGGCTTTATGCACTTAATCTCAACATCTTTAGGCACTTTATATTTAACATTATGGCTATAACCAAGATATAAAGTCAAATACTTACCATCACACTCTGCCTTATATCCCACACCGTTAATCTCAAGATTAACAGAAAAACCATCAACCATGCCGTTAATGATATTATTAATATTACTCCTATAAGTGCCCCACATAGGCTTTATTTTATCATAATTATCTTTATCTTGATCAACAGAAAGCAATAGCTGATTATCAATAATCTGACACACAACATCCCTGATCAAGCTAACTTCCTTTTCAGCCTTAGCACTCTTTATTAACATACTACCATTATTATATTCAACTGAAACACCAGCAGGAATATTGATAGGAGCAGCACCTATACGAGACATGAATTTCTCCTATTATTTAAAACACACGACACAAAACTTCTCCACCAACCTTTAATTTATGTGCATTATAATCAGTCATCACTCCTTTGGGTGTCGATATAATAAAAATACCAAGACCATTATATGCTTTAGAAATGTCCTTATACTTAGAATAACGACGACAACCAGGCTTTGACACCCTAACTATGTCACTAATTACAGGTGACTTCTCATAATACTTCAATTTTACAATGAAAGAAGGTAAGTTATCTACAACTTGCTTTTCATAATCAAGGATATACCCTTCCTCTTTTAAAATCTCCAATATAGAAGAATTCATCTTAGAAAATAGTACCCTTGTTGCCCTATGCATTGCCAATTGAGCATTACGTATCCTTGTTAAAAAATCACCAATACTATCAGATAACGCCACAATATACTCCTTATATTATATTTACCAACTAGACTTTGTAACTCCTGGAATTTGCCCAAAAGAACATAAATCACGCAAAACAATTCTACATAAACCAAATTTTCTATATACTCCTCTTGGTCTCCCAGTTAAAGCACACCTATTTCTAATTTTGGTTTTAGAAGAATTTCTAGGCAATTTTTTAATTAATTTATTTTGAGCTGTAAACCTTTCTACAATAGACAAATTCTTATTATTTATTATAGATTTCAATTTTTCTCTTTTTTCTTTATATTGATCGCACAAATTTATTCTGCGAAGATTTCTTTCTATCATAGATTTTTTTGCCATATATTTCTCCTCTCAATTAATCAAAAAAAGGAAATTTAAGAGTCAGTAATAATTCCTTTGCTTCCTTATCACTAACTGCACTTGTTATAATATTAATATCCATACCTCTAATTTTACTTATTTTATCATAGTCTATTTCTAAAAACGAGATATGTTCCTTTATACCAAAGGAAAAATTACCATTACCGTCAAATTGCTTCACACTAAATCCTCTAAAATCTTTTTCCCTTGGCAAAGCAATATATATCAATCTTTCTAAAAACTCATACATTTTATCTCTACGCAAAGTTACTTTGCAACCTACTGTAGCACCTTTTCTGATCTTGAAGCCAGAAATAGATTTTTTTGCAAAAGTTGATAAAGGCTTCTGCCCAGCAATCAAATATAGGCTATCAAGTGGTTCATTTATTGCTTTACTATCTGTAGCAGCATCTCCAACGCCCATATTGATACACACCTTGACAAGTTTAGGCACTTGCATTATATTGCCGTAATTAAACTTATCCTTCAAGGACTTTACTATGCTATCTTTATACAATTCTTTAAACATATCAACCTAATCTATCACTTCTCCAGAAACTTTTGCAAAACGCACTTTTCTACCGTCTATAACCTTAAACCCCACTCTAGTTGGAGTTTTATATTTAGGGTCCAATGTTGCAACGTTGGATATATCAATAGCTAACTCTTTATTTAATATACCACCACTACTACCAGCTTTTGGTTTAGTATGTCTCTTATGCACATTCACTCCAGAAACAATTACTTTCTTTTTAGCATCACGTGCTATAACTTTGATTACCTTACCAATTTTTCCCTTATCTTTACCAGTTAAAACTATAACGTCGTCACCACTTTTTATTTTAGCACTCATTATAAAACCTCAACAGCTAATGACATTATCTTCATAAAAGAACCAGATGATAACTTTTTTACCGGACCAAACACCCGAGTGCCAAGTGGTTCACCTTGATCGTTAATCAAAACTACAGCATTGCTAGAAAAACGAATTACAGAACCATCAGATTTCCTAATAGGGCTTTTCACCCTCACCACAACTGCTCTATATACTTTTCCCTTCTCAACTTTCCCTCTTGGAGTAATAGATTTAGTAGATACAATAACTGTGTCACCTATAGATGCAGACTTTCTACCACCCAATAAACCAATACAAAGCACTGCACGCGCGCCAGAATTATCAGCTACTTCCAACAATGTATTTTTTTGAATCATATAAATATCCTATTCAATGTGAGCTATTAACAATAACCCATTTTTTAGTAGTAGAAATAGGCTTGTGTTCTTGTATTAAAACCTTGTCCCCTTCTTTACAACTATTATTCTCATCATGTGCTGTATACTTCTTGTATTTTTTTATAACCTTTTTATACAGCTCATCCTTATACACTTGTAATACCGAAACCTTTACAGTCTTATCACACTTAGCCTTAGTTACAGTACCACAAAAAACCTTTTTAGGCATTCTTTTCCTCTCTTCTTCTTTTATTTAATGTAGTTAAAATACGAGCTATGCTCTTTCTTATTAAGCTAAAACGCGAAATATTGTTGCACTGGCCCAGCTTCTTTTGAAAAACCAAATTAACAAACTCTTTTCTCAAATTCACAAGAATTTCATGCAATTCTTGCGAGGACCTCGATTCAATGTCAGCTATATCCATTGCAACTCCATTTAATTATGATTAGATACAAATTTACACTTCATAGGAAGCTTAGCAGTTGCCTTTTCAAGCGCCAATCTTGCTAAATGCATGGGAACATCACTGCTAATTTCAAACAACATTCTACCGGGCTTAGCTTTAAATACCCAAAACTCAACACTACCTTTCCCTTTACCCATACGCACATCCGCCGGCTTTTTACTAACAGGGGTATCAGGAAAAATTCTTATCCACACTTTACCAGAGCGTTTTAATGTTCTAGATATTACACGCCTTGCAGTTTCAATATGCTTAGATTGAATCCTACCTGCTTCCATAGCCTTTAGACCATAATCTCCAAAAGATAATGTGCTACCACCTTTCGTGTTACCCTTAATTCGTCCTTTAAATACTTTTTTATATTTACTTTTTTTAGGAATAAACATTTCAATATACCTAATTAGTTACCAATATAAACCCAGACCTTAACTCCTATGATGCCATATATAGTTTTTGCTTCAGCAAAAGCATAATCTATATTAGCACGTAAAGTATGCAAAGGCAAACGGCCTTCTTTATACCACTCAGTACGAGCTATCTCAGCTCCGCCAAGGCGCCCAGAACAACTTACTTTAATACCTCTAGCACCCATCCTCAAACAACTTTGAATAGCTTTTTTCATCGCTCTTCTAAATGAAACCCTTTTTTCTAACTGCTGTGCAATGCTGTTTGATATTAAAACTGCATCTATTTCAGACCTTTTAACCCCTACTACATTCACTTCCACATTATTTTTTACTTTTTCAGCTATCTTTTGCTTTATCTTCTCAATATCCGAGCCTTTCTTACCTATTATCACTCCAGGTCTAGAAGAATGTATTATTACAGATACCAAATCGATCGTACGCTCTATAATTACTTTAGAAACACCAGCATGCTTAAAAGATTCATTTATATAACTGCGAATAGATAAATCTTGATGCAACCCTTGTTTATAACCCTTCTCAGCATACCAAATAGATGACCAAGTATTAATTATTTTTAACCTAAATCCTTTAGGATTAACGTTTCCCATATTTTTGCACTTTCCTTATTAATTTTCTATTTTTATGAATCATATAATTTCCCCCAATTTTACAGTTATATTACTATAACGTTTACTAACTCTATTAGCTCTACCCATAGCTTTTGGACATACCCTACGCAAAGTAAGAGACTTACCTATTAAAATTTCTTTTATATATAAATTATCGATATCCAATCCATAATTTTGAGCATTAGCAATCGCAGAATTTAATACTTTCCTTATAAGACCTGCAGCTTTCTTTTCACAAAATCTTAATTGCACAGTGGCAAAAGAAACTTTTTTATTACGTACTAAACCAGCAACCAAATTCAATTTACGAGGAGTTGATTTTAAAACCCTAGAACCAGCTTTAACTATTACATCTCTGTTTTTCATATCAATTACCTTCTTGTCGCCTTTTTATCACCACTATGCCCAGTAAATTTACGAGTGGGTGAAAACTCACCAAACTTATGACCTATCATATTCTGATCATTAACATTCACAGGAATGTAATCCTTACCATTATAAACAGCAAACTTTAAACCTAAACAATTAGGAAGAATTACAGAAGCCCTGGAATGAACTTTTATAGCCATGTTAACAAACCCCTTGTTTAAAGCATTATTCACCGACTTTAATATAGAAGGATGACAAAAAGGAGGCTTCCATGCAGATCTACTCATAAACTAACCTTTCAATTGTTTTATATACTTATCACTAGATTTATTTCTCCTTCGAGTTTTCTTTCCTTTTGTTGCAACACCCCAAGGAGTAACAGGATGACGACCACCAGAGGTTTTTCCTTCCCCGCCTCCATGAGGATGGTCAACTGGATTCATTGCAACTCCACGTACAGTAGGTCTAATCCCAAGCCACCTACTTCTCCCAGCTTTACCCAACTTTCTATTCTTATGGTCAGGGTTAGATACTACACCAATAGTAGCCTTGCAAGAAGATAAAATCAACCTAATTTGACCAGACCTGAGTCGTAATAAAACATATTGGCCATCACGACCAACGATTTGTGCATAACAACCAGCAGCTCTAGCAATCGCAGCACCATTACCTGGCTTCAGCTCAACATTATGAACGAAAGAACCAACAGGTATATGCTTGAGTAGTAAACAATTCCCTGGCAAAATATCAGCATCATTCCCAGCTGTAACAACATCACCTGCCTTCATACCTTGAGGAGCTAATATATAAGACTTAATATCATCTTCCTTATATGATATTAACGCCAAAAACCCACTTCTATTTGGGTCATACTCTATTTTTTCAACTATACCTTGACCACTTCTATTACGCTTAAAATCTATCACTCTATACTTCTTTTTGTGACCACCACCCCTATGACGAGTTGTAATTCTACCATGATTATTTCTTCCACCACTGGACTTTTTACCGGATGTAAGAGACTTTTCTGGCTCATCTTTTGATAAACCAACTTTACTTACTAACACAGTCCCACGAGAAGACGGAGTAACAGGATTAAAAAATTTCATACCCATACTAAACGCTCATTATATCTAATTTTTGACCATCCATCAAAGAAAAATAAACTTTCTTTTTCTGTTTTTCACAACCAACCACACCCCTAAAACGCCTATATTTAGGCTTAATTCTAACAACATTTATAGAAGAAATTTTAACATCAAATAGAGACTCTATTGCCAACTTTATTTGACGCTTATTTACATTTACAAAAACATACAAAGAATATTTATTAAACTTCTCCCTCAAAAAAGAGGCCTTTTCTGTAATTATAGAAGATTTTATTATATTATTATATTTGATCATAACAATCTACCTTCAAGATGCTTTAAAGTATCCTTTGTCAACATCACGCATTCGTGATTCAATATATCAAAAACATTTAACCCAATAGGTTTGATTAAGTCTACATAGTGCAAGTTTTTAGCCGCACGCAACAAATCATCTCCATAATCACCAACTATCAAAAAGGAAGAAAATTTAAAATTTTTAATACATTTACACATTTCAGACGTTTTCTTCACATCAATATTTAAATTATCCAGAATAATTACTTGATTATTTAAATACTTTAGAGATAAAGCAATTTTTAAACCAAATTTGCGTACCTTCTTATTAAGAGAATAAGTATGACTCCTCACAACAGGGCCGAAAATAATCCCACCACCTCTAAATTGAGGAGATCGCAAGCTCCCTTGTCTTGCCCTACCGGTACGTTTTTGACCATAAGGTTTAGCTGTTGTACCAGAGACATCACTAATACCTTTTGTTTTATGAGTACCAGCTCTTCTCTTCGCTAATTGCCATCTCACTATATCATGCAAAATACTCAATTTTTGCTTAGCAGAAAATATCAAAGGATTGAGCTGAGCAGTACCTACATTATCATTAGATAGATTAACTAAATTACATTCCATAACTAACTTACCAAATTACTAGCATCATCATTTACATCTAACAGTAAACCTACCGGAAAAGGAACATCTTTATGTAAAGATTTTTTAACTGCATCTCTTACAAAAACATAGGAATTTTTAAACCCAGGAACATTATTACCCTTCACAGCAATTATACTATTTTCATGATCAATGGATAATATCTTCATATTTTGTGCAGTTATCCTGCTGTTACCTAAATGACCAGCCATTTTCTTTCCTTTGAATACTCTACCAGGATCCTGACATTGGCCAGTGGAACCTTGTGATCTGTGAGCAATAGAAACACCATGAGATGCCCTAAGCCCACTGAAATTATGCCGCTTCATCACACCAGCAAATCCTTTACCTATAGAATAACCCGTAATATCAAGATATTGACCAACCACAAAATGATTGATTCCCACTTTTTTACCACATTCTATTCCCGACAGGTCATTTAATCTACTTTCGTATAACTTACATTTATTATTTATACCCTTTTTCTTTAAATATTCCAACTGAGGTTTTGCTATATTTTTAAAATCTCCTGTGCCTAAAATGACTGAATTATAGCCACATTTATCTTGTCCTTTTATATCAATAATATGAGTTTCGCTGAGATGCAATAAAGTTACAGCCATGCGACTATTGTCAGAATACATAGCAGTATGACCAATATTCATCATTAGTAAACCAATTCTCCTCAGCGAATTTATTCTCTTCATTTCCTTCTCCTAAACCTTAACTTCCTTGACTTTTAAATCCACTTCTACGCCAGCAGAAAAAGATAAACCTGTAAGCATCTGCATCATAGTAGGAGTAAGATCATGTAAAACAATCAAACGCCTAGAAGTTCTCATTTCAAACTGTTCACGAGATTTTTTATCAACGTGAGGAGATCTATTAACAATAAATTTAGAATCTTTCCTTGGCAACGCAATCGGACCAGATAATTTTGCACTGGACCGCTTTAATTCATCAACAAATTTTCGAACACACTCCTCCAATAAAGAACAATCGAAAGCCTTAATGTTAATATATATATCTTGCTTCATCTTAGTTACTACACTCACTCCAAAATTTCAGAAACAACACCAGAACCAACAGTTCTACCGCCTTCTCTTATCGCAAAACGCAATCCCTTATCCATTGCTATCGGTACTTGCAATTCTACTTCTACACTCACATTATCTCCTGGCATTACCATCTCCTTCCCATCTAGCAATTTTATGCTCCCAGTTACATCCGTTGTCCTTAAATAAAACTGTGGCTGGTAATTCGCAAAAAATGGTGTATGCCTTCCTCCTTCCTCTTTCTTTAATATATAAACCTCCGCCTTAAACTTTCTATGCGGTGTTATCGTCCCCGGTTTCGCTAATACTTGCCCTCTCCACTTCTTCTCTTTTTGTTCCTCTTAACAATATTCCTACATTGAGTCCTGCACTTCCCTTATCCAGCAACTTCTTAAACATCTCAACACCTGTGCATATCGTCTTTTGCGTCGCTTTCAGACCTATTATCTCTATCTCTTCTCCCGTCTTTATCTCTCCCTTCTCTATTCTTCCTGTTACCACTGTTCCTCGCCCCGATATCGAAAATACATCTTCGATTGGCAATAAAAATGGTAAATCCACAGGCCTTGGTGGAACCGCTACATATTCATCTAACTTTTCCATCAATTTATCTATTGATTTCTTTCCATATTCGCTGCTGTCATCCTCCAGCGCCTTGAGCGCTGAACCAACCACCACAGGCACTTCATCCCCTGGAAATCCGTATTTACTCAGTAATTCCCTCACTTCCATTTCTACTAAATCTATCATATCAGCATCAGCAACATCAGCTTTATTTATATACACCACGATATATCCAACACCTACCTGCTTCGCCAGCAATATATGCTCTCTCGTTTGTGGCATTGGCCCATCAACCCCCGACACTACCAATATCGCCGCATCCATCTGTGCTGCACCTACTATCATGTTCTTTACATAGTCAGCGTGTCCAGGACAATCAACGTGTGCATAATGCCTTTTCTCTGTCTGATACTCAACATGCGCTGTTGCTATCGTTATCCCCCTCTTCCTTTCTTCTGGCGCTTTGTCTATCTGATCGTACGCTACAAAATTTCCATAATGCTTCGTTATCGCCGCTGTTAACGTCGTCTTCCCATGATCCACATGTCCTATTGTTCCCACATTTACATGCGGCTTTCCAAATGCTTCCACTATTGCTGTCATAATTTAAACTTTTCTACCTAAAATACAAATACATCAATAAATAATATGTTGATTTTATAAAAATACAACAAAAAAAAGAGCGGATAGTGGGAATCGAACCCACGTCACTAGCTTGGAAGGCTAGAGCTCTACCATTGAGCTATACCCGCACAATGGAGGAGGTAGGATTCGAACCTACGTACGCTCACGCGGACAGATTTACAGTCTGTTACCTTTAACCACTCGGTCACTCCTCCGCAAAAATTTGTTAAGAGAATACTATTTTAGCATCTTAACTTAAGCTCTTATTGTATTTAATACTAAACGCCTAAAATTAAAAAATCAAGCAATAAAACCTACCCTGATTAAAATCATGCAGATTTCATTTTATATAACACAATATTGCCAATAAAACGCCTAAACAAATAATGCGAATCATGCGTACCTGGCGCTTCTTCTGGATGATATTGCACAGAAAAGACTAGGTAATCTTTCATCATTATTCCCTCTACACTATTATCAAATAGAGAAATGTGAGTAATTTCAACATTACTTGGAAGAGAAGCTGAATCAACAACAAAACCATGATTTTGGCTAGTGATCTCAACTTTTCCACTAATTACATCATAAACTGGATGGTTACTCCCTCGGTGACCTATATCCATCTTGATGGTCTTTGCCCCCAAAGTAATCGCAAGTAATTGATGGCCCATGCATATGCCAAAAATTGGTATTTTAGATTTTATAATAATGTCTATTTCTGAAACTACACTTTCTCCTATTTCTTGCGGATCACCAGGACCATTTGAAAGCACTATACCATCTGGATTCATACTCAACACTTTTTGAGCAAAACCTGTGCTTGGTCTGATTAATTCAACTGTACAACCAAGTTCTATTAAGCGTGAAACTATACTGATTTTTACGCCAAAATCAACGATTACAATCCTATATTTTGCATTAAGGTCAATAGCTCTATCTGATGTCATTCCAGTGCGTGACACTGGAATCCATATATTTTTTGCTGGATCCGAGTAGTCAGCTACTTGGATGACAAAGTGCTCCGCTAGTCTATTATTTTCAAAACTGTTATTTAAACTAACCTTATTAGTTATTTCTATCCCATTTACAGGTTTGTATTCCTTCAATTTGTCTAATGCATGCGCCTTACTCGATGAGCATATCATTCCATTTTGAGATCCATGTTCTCTCAAATGTCTTGTTAAAGCTCTAGTATCAACTCCTGATATCCCAATCACGTTATTTTTCTCTAACCAATCATTTAAACTGATATATGAAGAAGGGTGGGACATAGAAGAAAGTTCACGCATAACCACACCACTTGCAAAAATTTTCTTTCCTTCATTATCTTTATGATTTATTCCAATGTTACCAATATGAGGAAAAGTGAACGTTATAATTTGATCGGCAAAAGAAGGATCAGTTATAGTATGCTGATAACCGGTCATACCAGTGGTAAAACAAACCTCGCCTATGCACTTGCCTTTTTTACCTACTGATTTTCCCCAAAAGCACTTGCCATCTTGTAAAATTAAAACTGCGTCCTGCACTTCATTATCTATTTAACTGATTCAAAACAGTATACAAGAATTTCAAATAATACGTAACTCTTTCTAAAATTCCAAATTTAACCACGAAGCAGCAAAAAATAACATGAAAAACTTTTAATACAATCTTTCATATAAAATATATAGTTGACTACCTTCATATTTCGTATTAGATATAGGTAAATCATAAGTAAAGTGGAGGGTAATAATGAACACTGGTACAAATCAATCAAAAAAAATAAATGAGAAGTGGTTAGCTGGAGGAATTGGCGCGCTATTATTTGTAATGATGCTACCGTCGATTCTTCTTTTAGCAAAAATAGCTATAGGGCTAATTATGGTTTCAGTTGCAGCAATAGCGATAAAAGTTGCCTTAAAAACAATATCGAATGCTTTAGAGGATAAACAGGCAGATCAAAGCCAAGCGACGCAACAAACAACACAAAGTAAAATTATAAACCTGGCTATTGGATTAACATCTATATTCGTAGGAGGATTATCACTATTCATTATAGCACAAACTGGCTTAATTGCAGCATGTGCAGCTATAACTGCTTTAGCTCTACACGAATATGTTAAAAATCAAGAAATAGGAAAAGAGATAAATGATAAATTCGATAAGGTAGCTGACGATACAATCAATTTTATTGTTAGCAGTGTTGAAAAACTTATTCCAACAAAGCCGCCAGGCATAACAGCCTAAACTGTCTCCGTTCAGGGCATAAGTGTTACAAGTAGCATTATATAAAGCGATTAATGGCATCCTCCTGATAATAGAATAATTGTATCTGTTCAGGGGCATCGCAAATATTGAAGCAAAAGTGGTCAGTGCTTACTATACGAATATTGTGATTTGAATCCACTAGGGAGGATGTCATCCCAGTGCCCAGACACTGGGATCCAGGAATTTTGATTAGAGATTAAATTGGTGAGTATAAAAGTAGCTAATCCTACGTTAAAATACAACGTTTTTAATGGGACTGCGTAAAAGGGCTGGATTCCAGTGTCAAGCACTGGAATGACACCTTTGTGTTTGAGGCAAAACCTGCTATAACATTTCTTCGCAAACAAACGTTCGTACAGTTATGTATCAGCTACTTTCATGGCACCATTTGTTGTAAACTCACATTTCTCTATGATTATCTTTATTTGCCGCTTTCCCGAACGGATGCTCTACAGTTATTTCCTCATTAATAGAGCGAGGTGCACCGGAACCAGGTACAACGATATTCTCGTGCGATTGCATATCCTTCTTTTCCTCACATGGTGTTTGCTTAATGAAATGTGCTGCTAAAACTTCATGTAAAGCTTTACCTTTTATAAGCACAGCCTCGTTTTGCTTAGCTAACTCTAAAATTTTCTTTGGTTCAACATCTTTACCGTCAATAGTTGATTTTTTAATACTAACTTGACCTAAATTTATATTTAGAACAACAGTACAGTTAAGGTCTTTTCCAGATTCATCTTTTGCATCCCAACTAATTTCGATGTCACATATTGCAAATTTTGTAAAGGAGTAGTTCCTCTGTTGTTTCTCATTCTTCTCAATTGTTACTATTCTTTTATCATTACTGTATATTTTTACTCTTTGTACCTCATTTTTAATTGTTTCCATCCTTTTAATCTTTTCGCTAAAAAGACGACTAGTTTCTAAACTCTGTCCAGGTTTAGTAATGTTGATACTAAGATTATCATAATGATTAACAAGATGTCCTGCCTTTTTGTCTGGCCAATAACATCCATCAAAGAAACCAATTAGATCATCTTTGTTTAGAAATTCTTTTGCATCATTCATTCCTTCGTCAATTCGAAGAAGATATCTACCCAACCTCTTTTTAAAATTTTCTTTTAACTCCTCCTGATCTTTAGAAGTAAGCTTCTTATCCAATATATCCATTATTTCTCTTTGCTTACTTAATACCACATAGTTAAAAAGGAAAATGCTCTCCTTCTCCCGTCGATAATAGTTTGCTATTTTGTCAAATGGATCCGCTGGCCGGCCGTTATTATAATTTACAGAATCAGAAGAATCTTGACATTTATTATCCTTAAAATTGAAATTCAATTTTTCAAAATCTGATAACACTTCTTCTGCCCTATCTTTAAAAGACTGAAGTCTATCTTGAAGTTCTTTTCCATAACTCATTCCTTTGTCAATTTGAAAAACATATTGACTATATTTCTTTCTAAACTCCTCCTGTTCTTCGAGAAGAGGAAGATTCCTATCTAATATATCGATTATTTCTTTCCGCTTATTCAATATCACGTAATTAAAGAGGGAACTCTTCCCCTTCTTTTCATAATCGTCTGCTATTTTGTCAAAACACTTATTATCCTTAAACTCCAATTTCTCAAAATCTGAGAGCACACTTTGTACCTGAGTCTCATCGAATTGAAGATTTGCTTGAGGAGATAGAAGAGTCAACTTTTCTTCACTTTCCTTGGTACTCGAATTTTTGTAAAAACCATTCAATAGATTTACAATACTAGAAAAGATTTCACACCTCTATTGTTATAAGTAAACTTGATTATATCTTAATGCTAAATGTTGTAAAGCTAAAATTAGAAACTAAAAAAGCTAACATAAGTTCTGCATTGTTTGCAGCTTTATCAGCTTATTAGGTAGAATTATTAAAGAACTAGTTGAACATATGTTATCAACTCCATCCACAAGTTCTCCGCTTGTTACTCCAGTTGCAATAAACACTGATTCACCTCTTGCCATATCTTTTACGGTGTAGATTTTTTCTGGGTCATGGATATTTAAATTTTTTGCTCTTTCTTTTAATTGATCCGTGTCAAATATTAATCTTCCCTCCATCTGCCCACCGATTGAACTCAGCGCTGCAGCCGCAAGCACCCCTTCTGGTGCCCCTCCTATTCCGATATACATATCATGATTGCCATTTACTAGTGAAACTACGGCTGCAACATCGCCATCATCTATTAGTTTAATTTTTGCTCCTAATTTCCTGATTTTCTCTATTAATTCATTGTGCCTTTCACGTTTAAGTACAGTTACCACGAGATCATTCACTTTGCATTTTTTTGCCTTGGCTAAATTGTCTAGATTCTTTTCAATGCTATTTTTTAGTGAGACTACACCCTCTGGAAGATTTTTTCCTACTGCTATCTTTTCCATATAAACATCAGGTGCATGTAAAAAATTACCTTTTTTCGTTGCAGCAAGAACGGACATTGCCCCTGATTTGTAATGAGCACAAATCGTAGTGCCTTCAAGTGGGTCAACGGCAATGTCGATTTCATGACCATTTCCAGTGCCAACCTTCTCGCCAATATATAGCATCGGCGCTTCATCTCTCTCACCTTCACCAATTACGATAGTACCATTTATTTCCATTGAATTTAATACTGTACGCATTGCATCAACTGCAACCTGATCAGCCTTTTTTTCATCGCCGAAGCCTGCTAGTTTATATGCAGCAAGTGCTGCAGCTTCGGTCACTTTAACTAATTTATAAGCTAAATCTTCCATCATTTGCTCGAGAATCATAAATAAAGAATCCAATATATATCATGCAACTTTAGACTGCAATATGTCTTGACTGGTTGTGGGAAAGTTGCTGTAATAAACTAACATATAGTAGTAGGTTTAGTTATGGTATATAGTAATGATGATATTAGAGAGTTGTATCGAAAGATAGCTACAATTGTAAAATATGATGATAAGGGAATTGCTAGTCTTAAAGATTTGCAAAAGGAACCAAAGTGGAAAGAAGTTAATTTCCAAGATAAATGTGAAGGAGACAATTCATTAGAAGACTTACTTCTAAAACATGCAACCGAAAATAACAACACACGCGTTAAGGATTTTCTCCTCCAAAATGGGTGTAAACCCCTTCAACAAGAGCAAATAACCGCAGCGATAAACAAGGAAGAAGAGGCACCTAATGTGGAAGAGAATAGAGCAGACAGTAATGAAGTAGATTCTAGTAACTCCATAAACCCTGGTATGACTGCTGAAGTACTTTACGGGCAACTAATACAAGGAAAAAAAACAAATTCGGCAATTTTTGACTCGTTTGCAAATGCTGTAAGAGAGTCCAATATTACCGGCGATCGTAGCGTATTTCTAGATGTTGTAAAATTGTTTACAGATTTAGATGCTGTAATCCATCTTACAGATACTGCTTCCAGGACTATATTGGATATAGCTGCAATAACAAAACAAGCTGACGTTGTTAAGGTACTTTTGGATAGTGGCAAATTTAATGAAGAAGAAAAATTGCATGCCTTGAATTCTGCTATTGTTCAAGGTAATGTCCAAGAAGTTGAGCTAATTTTAGGTTACGTGAGTCCTGCAAACAGGAAAGAGGCTTTAGAAGTGGCCATACAGGTAGGTAAAACTGAAATTGTTAATGCGTTCTTGAATAGTGGTAAGCTTAATGAAGAAAACAGAGCAAAACCTTGCAGCAGTAATGGGAACATTGGTAGTAGACCTATAGCAACAGTTCCTCTAACCAGTACCAATGGTGATAATCATAATAACAAAAACAAAACGCCTGTAATACCAGAGGAAACAAATACTAAGCAAACTGCCACACCAAATAATGATAATAAAGCTAACGGCTTCGTAGATGCTCAATTTTCTATGCCAAATGAACAAGAAACTAAATATAAAGAGAGCAAAAAGGATTTTTACACCTCATTGACAAAAGATGTTGTTGGAGTTGTTATTACAGGATTATTCATTACTGCTGCTGTAATGGTTCCATTTGTAGCTGGTGCAGTAGTTTGCAGTGTCATAGCTGCTTTGGTTGCAATATACACCGGGTTGCATGTAAAAAATTCTACATTACCAAGTTATAGGGAGATGAGAGAGAATGAAGTTGAACGTGTAACAGGATGTCATCCCAGTGCCCAGACACTGGGATCCAGAAAGCCATAATAAAAACTAGATCCAGCGTCACGCGCTGGAATGACACCCTCTGGTGGGCTCAAACCATATGAGTAGCCAACACTGCCACTATACTTACCTAGCAAATTTAGATCTAACACTAAACTGTGCTGCCACTAACTTTGCAATCGGTACTCTATAGGGTGAGCATGAAACATAATCCACCCCTGATTCGATGAGAAACTCTATAGATTTTCGATCTGCTCCATGCTCTCCACATATACCCAGTTTTATTTCTTTTCGGGTTTTTTTGCCTCTTTCAATGGCCATCTTGATTAACTCCCCTACCCCTTCGATGTCCAGCACTTCAAATGGGTCGTTTTCGAATATGTTGCTTTCCTTATAAGAATCGAGGAAATTAACTGAATCATCTCTTGAAAGTCCCATGGTTGTTTGCGTTAAATCATTAGTGCCAAAACTAAAGAACTCTGCATGTTTTGCTAACTTATCAGCAATCAGTGCTGCTCTTGGTAGTTCTATCATCGTTCCAATTGAATAAGCCTTGTCTGATGTCATTCCAGCGCGTGAAGCTGGAATCTGCGTCTGGATCCCAGCTGAGATAACAGAGGATTCTTTCTTTGCTAGCTCGCATATCAGAATAAATTCTTTCTCGCTCATGATAAAAGGAATCATGATTTCAGGCTCCACTTCTATCTTCTTTTCTTTCTTTAATTCACTTGCAGCACTAAGTATTGCCCTAATCTGCATGCTATATATTTCAGGATGAGAAATAGCAAGTCTACAACCTCGATGGCCAAGCATTGGGTTCTTTTCTGATAACTGTGCTATTTTATTTTTTACTGACTCAACTGACTTACTAAGTGATTTGGCAATTTTTTCTATAGTAGACTGATCATTGGGTAAAAATTCATGCAAAGGTGGATCAAGCAACCGTATAGTGACTTCCCTGCCCTCCATAATAGAAAATATTTCTTTGAAATCAGACTTTTGCATTTCTTCTAGTTTAATGAGCGCATTTGCCCTTTCATTTTCATCGTCAGCTATTATCAACTTTTGAATGAATTCGATTCTATCACTAGCGAAAAACATATGTTCTGTGCGACATAAGCCTATACCTTCTGCACCGAATTCTTTTGCAATTTTTGCGTCTTTTGGAGTATCAGCGTTCGCTCTCACTTTGACCGTTTTGATTTCATCTATCCAGTTGATTACCGTTTTGAATTCTTGCGATAATTCAGGTGAAATTGTAGGGAGAATGCCAAGCATAACCTCCCCTGTTCCTCCGTTGATGGTAATTGGTTCACCTTTATTTACTTTTGTATCCCCTACAGAAAAGAAAGTTCCATCTTTATCGATATAAAGTCCACTCACACTGCAAATGCATGGCTTACCCATTCCACGGGTTACAACAGCAGCATGCGAGGTCATCCCTCCCCGTGCTGTTACTATGCCACTTGCAGCATTCATTCCATTAATATCTTCAGGACTCGTTTCTGACCTTACTAAAATCACTTTTTTGCCCTGCTCTGCAGCTTTTTCAGCATCACTTGCACTAAACACTACATATCCAGAAGCAACCCCTGGAGAAGCCGGCAGCCCCTTCCCTATTACTTTTTGGTCACTCTTAACGTCAAGAACTGGATGCAATAAATTGTCAAAGGTTTTTGGATCAATTCTCAATATTCCTTCTTCTTTTGTAATCGTTCCTTCGTTTACCATATCAACTATTATGCGAATAGCAGCTTCAGCCGTGCGCTTGCCAGACCTAGTCTGCAAAATCCATAACTTACCGTCCTGCACAGTAAATTCGATATCCTGCATGTCTTTATAATGCCTTTCAAGTTTTTCACATACCACGCATAATTCTCGGTAGACACTTGGCAGCAACTTCTCCATGGTGTTTTTTTGCTCTCCGTCAATTGGCATAGGAGTATAAACACCAGAAACCACATCCTCACCCTGAGCATTCATCAGAAATTCACCAAAGTATTTTTTTTCTCCAGTTGAAGGATTTCGTGTAAATATCACACCAGTTGCAGAATTATCATTTAAATTACCAAAAACCATTGCTTGCACGTTGACCGCTGTTCCAAGGTTTTCAGGAATATTATGTATTTTTCTATAGGAAACAGCCCTATCATTTTTCCAAGAAGCAAATACTGCATTCACTGAGCTGAGCAATTGCTCTTCAACGTTCTGCGGAAAATGTTTTCCTGTTTTTTCATGTACTATCCTTTTGAAATTGTTAACAATTTCTTTTAAAACATCAACATCAAGATCAGCTAAGCTTTTTGCTCCACTCTTTTGCTGCTTATTATCAACAACATCTTGAAATAGGTGATGATCAAGCTGTAGTACAACATTGGAGTACATCATGATGAAACGGCAGTAGCTATCGTAAGCAAAACGTTCGCCACTTTTTTTTGCAAGCCCAACAACGGTTTCATCATTTAGACCAACATTTAAAATAGTATCAAGCATGCCCGGCATTGAACTAACACTACCAGAGCGTATGGAAACTAATAAGGGATTATTTAAATCCCCAAATTTACAACCGATGTCATTTTCGAGCATCGCCATGTAGTTTTTGATTCCACTACATATGTCATTCCAGTGCGTGACCACATTTTTTTCTGGATCCGAGTAGTCAGCTACTTGGATAACAGAAGATCTATTGTCTTGATAATAGACTTTGCAAGCAGAGGTGGAAATTGTGAAACCAGGTGGAACAGGAATGCCAACATTGCACATTTCTGCTAAATTTGCCCCCTTTCCTCCCAGCAGATTTTTCATTTCTGCATTGCCTTCGCATTTACCCTGGCTAAAGTAATGTATTAACTTTTCCCCCATCATTTTCTCCGGATTTTCACTGATAAACACATTGTACATATAGCTCCAATAAACCTGTGAGAACTTGAAACCTTAGGATAATAAATTTTACAAAATTTTGCAACAACGTTCCTTACAACAACATCAGTAAAGTTAACAAAAAAGACGACAAATTATTGAATTATTATTAATAAGAATATATAATATAAAGATACATTTAAAAATTTTTTTATGGCTCTTTCTAAATTTCTCGACCCCAAGAATGATGTTGCGTTCCGGCGTATTTTTGGTACTGAAAAAAATAAAGACATCCTCATTCACTTTCTCAATGATATTTTGGGGTTCACTGGCAAAGATGAAATAAAAGAAATAGAATTCCTCAGCACTATTCAAGATGCTGAAATTGCCTCTAAAAAACAAAGTATCGTTGATGTTCTTTGCAGGGATGAAAATGGGGTGCAAGTAATAGTCGAAATGGTGCGACCTGAAAGCCTTCGGTCATATTGTTTAAAAGGAGAGGAATTCATTCAGAAAGAAACTGAAAGGATTCTAAAGCTTATTGAACCAGATGTTTTGCCATCTGAGTCTACGCATCAGTGCGAATTGGGTAACCAGTTGGTGCCGAGCGACGCGGACAATGAACCTCCTCTTGATAAAGAAGATGCTCAATCGTAAGAGAAAGCATAAACTACAAGCATCATGTGGTTGGAGGGCTAGGCTTAGTGGTATGGTGAACGTAAGTGAAGCTTCATAAGTATCGTAACGATTAAAGAGCTAAAGATGCTGATAAGCTCCGACCAAAAGGTAATGTGGATGAGTTACATTTTTCATTTCTGGATGTACGCAAATAATAATTCCACCGGTATAGAGAAGCCACCTAACCCACTATTGTATGACAAAAGGAACAGGATAAGCCTGTATTTTCGCCTATATGGCAGGCAACCCGCAAGGAATGCTGATGGATGTGCAGGTAAAGGATAATGGAGAAAGCGAATGCCATTTTGTAACGAAATGGATAGAATTTGTAACATTAATTCGCGTGAAAACGAGCAGACTTCCATTTGGTCCCTCATGACAAGAAACTTTGTTAACCACTTAAGGTAGGAAAGCAGATGATTACAAGTACAACTGTAAGTGCACCTACCAATAACTCCGAAGCATGGAACCAGTTACCCTGGAAGAAATGCCAAAAAGTTGTTATGAGGCTACAGAGGCGTATTGTTAAGGCTGTCCAACAAGGCAGATGGGGTAAGGTGAAAACTTTACAACACCTTCTCACACGCTCTTTTAGCGGCAAAGCTTTGGCGGTTAAGAGAGTAACTGAAAACCAAGGAAAAAACACAGCAGGTGTAGATCGTCAAATATGGTCAACTTGCAACACAAAATTTCAAGGAATAAAGCTATTAAAACAAAGAGGATACAAACCTTCTCCGCTAAAACGGATATACATCAGTAAGTCTAATGGCAAAAGAAGACCTCTTGGAATCCCTACGATAAAAGATAGAGCCATGCAAGCATTATACTTGTTTGCTTTGGAACCGATAGCTGAAACGATCAGTGATCGTCACTCTTATGGTTTTAGACCAAAAAGATCCTGCGCAGACGCTACTGTGGCTTGTCACTTGTTACTGGCAAGCCGTAACCAACTACAATGGATACTCGAAGGTGATATTAAAGGGTGTTTTGATAACATTAACCATGAATGGCTCATGAAGCATATTCCTATGGAGAAGAAAATTCTTCATAGCTGGTTAAAAGCTGGCTTCCTAGAATCAAAAACTCTGTATTCCACAACTGCAGGTACCCCACAAGGTAGTATCATCTCTCCAATACTAGCAAATCTAGCCCTAAATGGACTTGAAAAATCATTGGAAAGTCAATTTGGTAAACTTGGCAGTAAAAGAAGAAGCAAAATCAGAAGTGGAGTAAATGTAATCAGGTACGCAGATGACTTTATCATTTCAGGAATCACACGCGAAGTACTGGAAAATGAAGTAAAACCTCTAGTATCGTCCTTTCTTCAGGAGAGAGGTCTTATCCTTTCCGAAGAGAAAACAAAAATTACATCTATTACAACAGGGTTTGACTTTCTTGGTTGTAATGTACGCAGGTATAATAAGAAGTTAATTATAAAACCTTCAAAAGAAAGTATTAAGAAACTTCTTAATAAAGCACGTACATTGATAAAGGCAAACATAGCGAACACTCAGGCCGTACTAATCAAGTTGCTCAATTCCCTATTAAGGGGATGGGGAAATTACTACAGCCATGTGTGTGCGAAAAGAGCTTTTAACAAAATAGACCATGAAATTATGTGTGCTCTATGGAAATGGGCAAAGAAAAGACATCCTCGTAAAGGATTACGTTGGATAAAGAATCGTTACTTCAAGGTAATGAAACAACGCCAATGGGTCTTTGCTGCACCCATATGCAAGAACAAACCGAAAGAGATAAGGTATTTAAGACTGCTTAGGTTGATTGATATACCTATCAGACGACATGTTAAAATCAGGGCGGATGCAAATCCACTTGACTTAAAATGGAAAAAGTATTTTGATGAAAGAGTGAAACAAACAAAAATTTTAGCAAGCTCTTTCTCAAGAGAAGGTTCTCTACTGTTGGTGTCACCATTAAGAATGATGTTTTCTGAGGAATCATGAAGGACAAGCCGGTTCGAGAAAAGAAGGACTTAGATAAGGGGCTCAAGCGTAGTGTGGGGAAACCTGCATGCTGCGTTTCTAAGGGAGGGAGTAGTAGCAATACTACTTCCTTACCTAACCAAGTTGCCAAAACTAAAGGCTTTGAAAAACGCGCTCAATATTACGCTGCTAAAGCTTATTCAAGGCAAGCTGATAAAGGTGATCAATATCAGGGTCTTAAAGAAATCATTTTTATAGCTATTGCTGATTGTATTCTCTTTCCTAATAAATCTGAGTATAAGTCAGATCATGTAATGTTAGACAAAGATAGCTATGAACATGATTTAAAAGATTTTTATTTTACATTTATTGAGTTACCAAAATTTCCTAAAACTAAAGAAGACCAATTGGAGAGTATAGTTGAAAAATGGATCTATTATTTTAAATATGCAGATGAAACTAGCGAAGAAGAATTGGAAAAGATAATAGGTAGTGATGTAATAATTAAAAAGGCATATGAAGAACTAAATAGATTCAACTGGTCAGAGAAAGAATTTATTGCCTACGAACAGGAAATAAAACGTATTCGTGATGAACGGGCTGTTCTTGAACAAAAACTTGATGATGCTAAAAAGGAAGGAAAAATTGAAGTTGCAAAAACAATGCTAGCTAATAATGTTGATGTCACCACTATTGTTAAGTTTACTGGCCTCTCCATGAGTGAGATCAAAGAATTGCAGAATTAAGTGGACCCGCAAACGGTTACACGAAATAATGCTGCAGCCTGACCAGGTGATAAGTACATTTAGCCTATTTATCTTTATACTTTCATGTCAATTTTATAAATCAAATTTATTTCTGTGAGTAGCTACAATTTAAAGACCTTGCTTCATCAATGTAATGGAACAAAACCTTTTTAGTAAGTTCAAAACCCTCTAAAGTCTCTCCTTCGCATCTTGCTGTAATGCAGTTTTGCGTATTTGATACCCTAAGAAGCCACCAACCTTTATTATCGGTTACCTTAACACCATCAAGATCTGAAAATACAATATTTTGCTGCTCCAGTGTTTTCTTTATTGACTCAATTATTTGAAACTTTTTCTCATCTTTCACTACAATCTTCACTTCATGAGTGATATATAACTTCGGTAAATCCTCAATCACCTGAGATAGGCTTTGGTTTTTCTTAAGCAAAATGTCAACTGCTTTAACAGCAGAATATAGCCCATCATCAAAACTTAGCTCAGAAAAGAAGAAGTGCCCGCTTAATTCACCAGCAAACTTTGCCTCTTCCTCTACCATCTTCTTCTTAACTAGTGAATGTCCAGTAGCACAGGTGATAACTTGCCCTCCTAACTTGCTAACAAAATCATGCACTTTCATACTCATTTTTACGTTAGCAATAACTTTGCTTTCTGGATATTCCTCCAACACTTCACGTGCAAAAATTATAAATAAATGGTCATTGGAAACAACGTTGCCTTTATTATCAATTAAGCGCACCCTATCGCTATCGCCATCTAGCGCAATGCCAAGATCACATCCATATTCCTTCACAATGTCAATTAATTGAGCAAGATTTTTTTCCTCTATGGGATCTGGATCATGCAGTGGAAATGCCCCATCTATAGAGTTATTGGTTACGATGTGCGTATGACCAGGCAAGATCTTTTCAATATACCTTATAATTCCACTTGCTGGACTATTTCCACAATCCCAGGCTATTTTTAATTTCTGTGTAGTATCGTTCTTCACTGCACTTTTCAATATGCTAATGTACTCACTATATATATTTATGTTAATTAAGCTTCCAATTCTTGTGCTGTTTTTAATTGGACTGCTTATAATTTCCTTCATTTCTTGATCTGAGAAGACTTTTTTATTACTAAAAAATTTAAAGCCATTATATTCGCTGGGGTTATGAGAGGCAGTTATTATGATACCAAGATCCGCCTGTGTGATTTGTGTTGCAGCGTAAAGCATAGGTGAAGAGCATAGCCCAACGCGTATAACATTTGCACCGGATAAAGTTAAGCCCCTAATTAATTCTCTTTCTATACCTGGTGAATCTATTCTGCTGTCGTAGCCGACACAAACACTAGCTACGGTTTGGCCAAACTTTCTACCTATCTCGTACCCATCATTAATCTGCAAATCTTTGCCTACTATACCTCTAATATCGTATTTTCTTATAATGGTATTGTCCATACTGTACTTCTTGAAGTGACTACTATATAACATTTTGGCCAAATGCTCAAGTTTATTTATCCAACAATTAGTTGATTTTTTAAAGAAATCTGTTAATATTATAGTATATTTTTTAAAATGTAAAATTATGCCACAGGAAAACGAAAATGTATTTATAGCTGAAAGTCAAAGTTTAGATGTAGATGAACAAAAGAAAAATGATACTTTAAATGTCATTGAATCTTGCAACGATCTTCAGGATTTTATCAAAAGACTGGAGGAAGAAAATTTAATCTGGTACTTTATTGGTCCTTTACGCAAAGATGAGGACATTACAGGACAGATAAATTTAAAGTGGGAAAAGGAGTTCCAAAAATTTGAGCAATCAATAGACGCAATGCATAAAGAACTTAAGTCGTCTCTGCCTGGTCAAAATTTCTTAGTGTATCCAACAAAGGATAATGACTTCAAAATTAGATTTGAAAATGAAGAAAAACCAATAGAAATTAGCAATATTTTAAGGACCAGCAGTGAAGGTAAGGTTTATAACATATCTTTAGGGAAAGATAGTCAAATAACTGCAACCAAAAAAGGCAGCGAAAGGCACTATGATTTTACTGGTTCAAGCTCATGTGAAATGACCATTAATTGGCAGGCTAAGGATTCTGAAGGTAACAGCATAGACTGTAGCATGACCGTAAAATTGGATTCTGGTGGTATACAGAGTGTTATTGGTGAGCCAAAATTTGGAGGAATAACGAGTTCAGAAGAAGTATTAAAGTTAGTTGGACAAAATAAAGAAGTTTTTATCAACGGAAAAACTCTGTATCAAGCTTTTACTGGCATATCCAAGAGTGTAGACGATCAGCAAGTACCAGCAGAGGAAATATTTACAAAAGATCTACATATATCACCACAGTCACCTACACCAAGCAGCAGTGGGTATTCCTCTCCTAGCACACCTTCTTCACGTAGAAGTTCTATATCCACCAGCAGTGAATTTAGTGATGAAGATGAAATATTTGAGGATGATATGTCTGGTGATGAAGAAGAGTATGAGCAAGAAGGATTAAAAGATGAAGTTGAGGAATTAGAGGAAGAAAAAGAAACATTTGCTAAATATTTTGCAGTGCAGGCAAAGCAGCTTGAGGATCTAAGATTAGAACGTGACTCCTTGAGAGATAAAGTCAATGAACAACAGCGAGCGATATTTGAAAGAGGTCAAAGAATAAAGGAACAAGAGGAAGAACTACAGGATAAAAATGATGTAATAAAGAACTTAAATGATCAGTTGAAAGATAAGGAAGGTGAAACAAATGAGGCAAATAAAGAATTACAGAGAAAATTGAAGCAAAGTGAAGCTAATTTAACTGTACTAAAGGAAAAGAATGCAAATTTGGAGAATGACCTGAAGAAAATAGTGGAAGGTTTAAAGGATGATCATAAAAAGCAGTTGGCAGAACAGTTAATGGAAACAAAAAAGGAAAACAATACATTGGCTGAAACGGCGAGCCAATTGTCTAAAGAATTAAATGAATTACAGAGAGAAAAGGAAGATTTAGAGAGGGAAATTCGACAACTTGAACCTGGAAGATCACTTGCAGATGAGCTAAGCGAAGAAAATACGAAGAGGGAAATAGAAAAACTTCAATATCAACTTAAGGAAAAGGAAGGGATGTTAACGTGTACACAGGAAGAGCTGGCATCTGTCAAAGAGAGTCTAGAGCAACTGCAGAACATATTACAGCAGGAAAAAGGTCAGGCAACTCAAACTGAAGTTGAATATGAAAGTAGAGGAACAAGCATGCAGCAGCAAGACCAAGGTATACAAGCTGTAAACAACAACTCAAGCAGAACAGCTAGTGGGTTAAGACAAGAAAACAAAAAATTGACTAGAGACAAACTAACTATATCTGAACAATTAAAACAAAAAATAAGAGAGATTGACGAGTTAAAGAAAAATTTAAAGCAACTGCAAGAAGAAAATAAACAACTAAAACAAGAAGTTACCAAAAATGCAGGAGTTGATGCATCATCTTCAACAGGTCAAAAAGAAGCTAAAGAAGCAAAAGTTATACCGCAAAACATTATGGATTGGCCTGTTCCAATTCCAGATGATAAACCGGAAGAGCAGAAAACTCCATTAGAGCCAATCAAGGTAAATACAGAATTATCAGATCCAAAATCAATCCCTGCTGAGGGTCCGGAAAAATCTCCTCCTCTTTCAAAATGATGAGTTTTGCTTCTATAGCTGACCCAAGCAACACGTCATCCCGCGATTTATTCGCGTTATCTCAGCCGCTAACACGTAGCGGGATACTTAACCGTCATACCGTGATTTATTCACAGTATCTCTTAGCCACTAACAAGCAGCGGGATGACAGCAATCCTACGTCATGCCGCCGCGGTACCTCTAGATCCCGCTAACTAGTAGCAGAATGACGAATTTTTGTTTTTCAAATTATAGCTAAACATACTGTAATTGCTATTGAATGATGGAGAGACATACTCCATTATTTTAGCACGAAGTAACAAATTCAATGAATTGGTTCTTCAAAAATAATTTAAACTTTTACAGTAGGTCATGAAATATTATAGCGATCTCATTAAAAGAAACTTTTATAAGTATCGTTGATGAGAAAGGAAAAGTTGTTAAGGAAGAAGTTGTTGCAAGCGAAAGTAAGGCAATAGCAGATTAGCCAAGGCAAAAAATACGAACCCATAGGAATAGAAAGTGGATAGTTGTCAATATCAATGTGCAAAGAGTTAAGGAGTTTTGGATTACCAGTAATTTGTGTAGATGCAAGGCATATGGCAGCAGCGTTGTCTGCAAGAATCAATAAGAATGATAAAAACGATGCGAGGGGTATAGCGCAGATGATGAGAAGTGTTAGTAAAATCAGTTGTCAAATTAAAATAGCGCTTGGAAGCAGAAGACAGCTAATGTGTAGCAAACAGCAGGTTATTGGAACAATAAGAGGGTTGTTGAAGATACATGGTCGGTAAAGGATCAAAATTTGAAACTTTCGCTTTAAGAATACAAGAGGCAATAAATAATTTGGATGAAATCAGTAGGAGTTCAATTGAAGCGTTAGTTTGTAGTTTGGAAGCAATAGAAAAGTCATTAAGAAAGCTTGACAAAATGCTTTCAGAACAAGGTGAAAAAGACGATGATTGTAAATTGTTAACTACTGTTCCAGGAGTGGGGATTATAGTAGCAATGACGTATAAAGCTGCAATTGATAACCCACATAGGTTTGAGAAATCTGATACAGTTGGAGCATATATAGGGTTGACACCAAGGCAATATTCTTCTGGAGAAGTTGATCGGCATGGCAGCATATCAAAGATGGGACCAGCGGAATGTAGAAGTATGTTATATGAAGCTGCACAAACAATGCTTACAGTTACCAAGAGGACATTTAAATTAAAAAACTGGAGTTGCGAAGAAAAAAGGAATGAAAAAAGCAATTGTAGCAGTAGCAAGAAAATTAGCTGTAATTATGCATAGGATGTTGGTTGATAAAACAGAATTTTATTATCAATAAACATCAAAAGAGCATAGGACAATAATTTTATTGAAAATAAAGATAGCAATGCCGATGGAAGGGACAAGCAAGAACTTAGTTAGACTTCGTGGTAAACATGTTACCGTCCACTTCCGCCTAACAAGTATAATGCGGCTTGACAAGTTTATTGTCATCTCAGACCACGGAGAGAACCATATGCTACTTTTCACTTATGTAAAATTACCAAGGATTATGGAGAAGATATGCTGTTTTGATTTGTGTGAAAATTATTGTTGACTTATGTGCAATTAGAGAACCTAAGTCACTTTAGCTATAATTCAGAATTGAGAGCTTTTAATAACTCTCTAACTCCCACTTAGGTCTTGGTGCAAAATTAAGTGGATCTATATAATTTTTCTGTAACCTTTCAATTCCTGTCCATCCAACCATAATTGCATTGTCTGTACATAGGTCGTTAGGGGGAAAAAATATGTTTAAGTTTATGTGTTGTTTTAATTTTTCTCTCAAGAAATTATTTGCTGCAACTCCGCCGGTAATCACAAAGTCATTGATTTTGATATTTAAAGATTCGGCCATAATAATTGCATTACTAACCCTGTCCAGCAGTATGTCACTAATACACTCTTGAAACGAAGCACATACATCACACACATCTTGCTCGCTCATTTTAAGTTCTTGTACTAAGTTTTTTACTGCTGTTTTAATCCCAGAAAACGAAAAGTTACATCCAGAACGTTTTATCATTGCCCTTGGCAGTTTGAATCTTGTGCCATTGCCTTTTTTAGCCAACTTTTCAATTAATGGGCCTCCTGGGTAGCTTAAACCCAGCATCTTAGCAACTTTATCAAATGCTTCTCCTAGTGAATCATCGAGCGTTTCTCCAAGTTTAATGTATTTACCTACATCCTGTGCAATTAAAAATTGACAGTGACCACCTGATATTAGTAGGACTAAAAATGGAAATTTTACCTCATGCAGTAACCTAATAACCAATGCATGCGCTTCTAAGTGATTCACTGCAATGAATGGTTTTTGTGCTACATGCGCAATTGCTTTAGCCATCATTGTACCAACTATTAATCCACCTATGAGTCCTGGTCCTGATGTTGCTGCAATTGCATTGAGGTCACAAAAGTTAAGGTTAGATTTTTCCACGGCGCTTTTTATTAGACCACTTAAATGCTCCATATGAGCACGTGAAGCTATTTCAGGGATCACCCCACCACGTTTTTTGTGTTCTGCTTGGGAGAGAATTTCGTGAGCAAGGACTTGCTTGTCACTATTTACAATCGCTACTGCAGTTTCGTCGCAGCTTGTTTCAACAGCTAAAATGGTTTTCATGTATATTTAGTTACTGTATTACCAAAACTATACTTTGAAACGCTGTAGAAGTTAACTGCAAAGTTAACTTCTATAGCTAAAAGATTTACCGACAACCGTCATTCCGCTACGTGTTAGCTGATGAGATACCGCGCACAACTGTACGAACATTCATTCTTAAAGGTAAACTGCACAGCAAATGGTGTCATTCCAGTGCTTGACACTGGAATCCAGCCTTGCCGTAATCTCATCAAGAACGTTGTGTTTTAACATAAGATCAGCCACTTTTATGCTCACCAACTTAGTGCCCAATCCAAATTCCTGGATTCCAGTGTCAAGCACTGGAATGACACCATCTACTACTCAAATTACCTGCAAATTGCAATGTTCGTACACCAAAAGAATGAATCGCGGTATGACGGTTCGCGGCGGCATGACGTAGGAAAACCTGCACTATAAGCTAATCATCATCTCCAAATATAGAGCTAATTTTTTTGCCCCCAGGAGAAAATTTATTAGTCCAACTGCTTTGCACTTTGGTTACGTCTTTAGTGGCAGTTTTATTGCTGTATTCCTTGATTTCCTTATCTATTCTCTCCATCATTTGTGAATCAAGGTAGCTCTTTTTCCATTGGCCAGTAGCAAGGAACACTTTGTTTAAGTCTTGAGTGCGGATTAAGTATTCTTTATCTTTAGGGTAAACCTCCTGCGCCCAAGCAAATAGCTCAAAATAGCGTGCAAATAATTCAGATGCACGTGATTTTGCAGTTTGATAAGCCTGTATCTCCTTAAATATAACTTGGCCGATAATTTTCTGCACAAGAATATTTGCTTGCTTTAGGTTCTGCTCAATATCCTGGTAAACTTTATGGAGAAATTCCTGTTCCAAACTTAAGTTCAGTTCATTTTCAACCATGTGTGAAAGTTCATGCACTATAATGTATGGGTTTGACTTCCTCAGTACAATAACATATCTATTTACACTGGAAGACCTGATTGTCTTACACACTCCCTCTTCCATATCCACTAATCCCTCTTGGTATATTTCAAATGAGAGCCTGTTTTGCTTTATTAGTGATAAAGTGAGGTTTAATGTGTTTCTAAACTTCTCAAATTGATAGAGATATTCGACATACCGTATTGCATTTTCACTGCTTCCTACTTGAGTTGCTTGTTTTATTAAATTCCTGATTAGCATACCTTATTATTAAAGGAATTCTTTTTATACTCAAGAATTGATTGGCTACAAAGTGTTTTTAGGAAGCCTGATTGCATAGCTAAAGTAATTCATGTTTACTGATAACCGTCATACCGCTGCTTGTCAGCGGGATCTATGGTGAGATACCGCGAATGAATCCATAGCTGTACGAACATTCATTTTTGAAGGTAAATTGCACAGCAAATGGTGTCATTCCAGTGCTCTTTTTTTGTCATCCCAGTCTGGGATCTATTTTGCATGTAACTCCAATTGTGTTTTGGCATAAAACGCGACACGTATTAGACTTATTTGCAAGCAAAGCTTGCTAGATCCAAGTAGTCAGGACACTGGAATGACACCATAGGGGCACTGCCGTCATAAAGGAACCAGTGTCAGCTACTTGGATAACAGCTAGCCTAACAACCGTCATCCCGCTGCTTGTTAGCGGGATCTAGAGATACCGCGGGGTTGTAAAGTAATTTTTTACATCTAATGCTCGGCCAGTGCCTGCATGATACCACGTATTATCTATACCAAGGTGTTCTGCTTGTAGATATTATACCAACAATCCACTATTTTTTTTATGTCTTGTGGTTTAGTTTCTGGACCTATACTGATTCTAATTGAACACTCTGCTTGCTCTTTTGTTGCCCCCATTGCAAGCAAAACATGGGAAGGCTCAACTTTTCCAGAAGAACATGCGGAGCCATTACTAACTGCAATATGATTCAAGTCAAAATGCATAAGCTGCACATCACTCTTTACTCCTGGCATATAAATAAAACTTGTGTTTGGCAGCCTCTTAGAGTTTTTACCGAAGATTCTTATGTCACTGGCAAGATTTAATAATTCACACTCTAATTGATCACGTAGCTCCTTTACTTCATCCATTTTTGATAGAAGGTCTGGAATATTTTGCAGTGCAGCAGAAAGGCCTGCAATCGCAACAATATTTTCCGTACCACCACGAAATCCCTTCTCTTGTCCACCACCTATTATAATAGGTTCTATCGCAAGTTCTTTATTGAATATTAAAACTCCACTGCCTGCTACACCGCCAAATTTATGGGCGGATAAAGTGAGTAAATCCACTCCTAAATCTTCCATATTAACTTTAATTTTCCCAACACTTTGAGCAGTGTCAGTGTGGCAAATTGCTCCAAATTTGTGGGCTATTTCAGCTATTTCCTCAATAGGTTGAATAACTCCGGTTTCGTTATTTGCCATCATAACTGAAACTATTGCTTTGTTTCCTTTAAGTTCGCTTAGAATTTTTTCTAGCTCTAAAAAGTCAACAATGCCCTCCTGATTAACAGGTATTATATATGGATTACATGCAGAATTAAGAATTGAAGGATGCTCTATAGCTGAAATTATATGCAGGTAGCCTGCTATTCCTCTCATAACAAGGTTATTCGCTTCAGTTGCACCAGACGTAAAAACTATTTCTTTATCACTTGAGACGCCAATAGCACCACGTACGTTATCTCTTGCATCCTGAAGAATCTTCCTCGCTTCTTGTCCTCTTTTATGTAGTGATGATGGATTGAGCGTTTGTTTTAACAAGACCTCAAATATACTTTTTTTTACATTTTCACTAATTGGAGCAGTTGCATTGTAATCAGCATATACGCAACCACTATTTTCTAAAGAGAATGGACTCATCTGTCACTTAAATAAGTTTACCATCAACTATAGCCATAACTATGTACGTTAGCTTTAACACGATAAAAAATTTATTGCAAAAACAGCGAAATTAATACATAATTAATAACTCACGTCATTAATACCTGTCAAGCGGGTTCTTATTAGGGGTTACCATGGTTGAAGTTTTTTTGAATAATGCAACAAGAAAGATAGAAGGTGAATACCACCAAAGCAAAGATGCCAACGCGCCGGTTGTGCTGGTTTTACATCATCATCCTCAATATGGTGGTAATATGGATAGTAAAATTGTACATAGTACATATACGTCTTTTATCGATAACAATTTTTCTGCATTGAAAATTAACTTTCGTGGTGTGGGAAAATCTACCGGAACTTTTGATAAGGGTATAGGAGAATTAACTGACGCTGCGGTAGCCATTGATTGGCTTCAGGAACATAATCCTAGCAATGTTCCAATTTGGATCGCTGGTTTTTCTTTTGGAGCATGGGTGGCTATGCAGCTAACAATGCGCCGCCCTGAGATAGTGGGTTTTATTGCTCTTTCTCTTCCGGTAACTAAGTACGATTTTTCTTTTCTTTCTCCCTGTCCAGTTTCTGGGCTTATAATACAAAGCAGTAATGATACAATCTCAGAAGAAAGCGATGTAACAGAATTAGCAAAAAGGTTGATAAATTCAGTAAGAAGTGATCACATGAAATACTATATAATAGATGATACTAATCACTTTCTAAAGGATAAAGAAGAGGAAGTGACTCAAATCGTGGACAATTATATAAAACTGCGCTTGAATAGTGCAACTATTTCTTTTCAAAAGGTCAAAAAAGAGGTAAGGGTAAAAGAATATGCCTAATCTTTACAAACAAGAGAAATGAGTGTAGTAATATAAATGAAAAGGTTTTGTTATGTTTAAAAAGCTATTATTTTTTGTTTTAGCTGTGTTTATGTTATCGGGGTGTTCCCTAAGTAAACAGCGTAAGTTAAAAAGTCCGTGTATAAAAAGCAATGAAAGCATTTCATGCGAGTTGTACTCTGTTAATGATCATTGGTTAGATAAGTATAAGGCATAGAAATTGTGCTATTTTTCCTATTCACAACTTCACTAATGATCGATCTCTCAATTGGAAAATGCAGTCTGCCTTTTCTGCAAGGAGATGATTGTGTGTTACTATAAGCATAGAGCTGTTATTTTCCTTTACGTATGAATGTAGCAGTAAAAACACGTTAAAAGAATTTGTTGGATCTAAGTTTCCTGTTGGCTCATCTGCAAGTAAAAGCTTTGGAGAATTTACAATGCTTCTTGCAATTGCAACTCTCTGCCTTTCCCCACCCGAAACTTCAGATACCATGCTACTTGCTTTGTTTTCCAGACCAAATTTTTCCAACATTGCTTGCGAATTTTTTTTTGCTTCAGCTTTGCTTTTTCCTGCAATGAGTTGAGGAAGCATAATATTTTCCAACACCGATAACTCTTGTAACAAATAGTGAAATTGATAAACAAAACTAAGAAAATTTCTTCTTACATGAGTTTTATGCTTATTACTGGCTTGTGTGCAATTTATTCCATCTATCGTAACTATACCTGAAGTTGGCTTGTCCAACAAGCCTGCGATTTGCAATATAGTTGTTTTCCCTGCACCTGAATCGCCAATCAGCGCTACTACTTGCCCTCTTGTGACACTTAAGTTGATATCCTTTACAACAGCAGAATTGTTCTTGAAGCTTTTATCTACGGAAGTTAGTTCTAGTGCTACATTACCACCCATGTTTAAAAGATCCAGAAGGCATCTAAGTTTTAGTAATAATTAAACCGAAAAACTGTTACCACAACCACATTGAGACTTAGCAAAGGCATTCTTTATTTGAAAACCAGAACCACTGAGATCCTCAGTATAATCTATAACTGAGTTATTTAAAAATTTTGCTGAACAATTATCAACCATTAATACAGGGTTTCCATTTTCATCATTAATTACTATATCTTTACCTTTTTCGCTAAAACTGGAGTGGCTTCTATAGTCCTCACTTTCTTCATAGTCATCATCTTCGTCTTCGTCATCAAACTCATCATCGTAATCATCGTCTTCATCATCCAAAGATAGATTTTTATTCATTTGATCCATAAGAAAATTGTATTTGAAGCCAGAACATCCACCACCTGAAACTGCAACCCGTAAAATGGAACTCTTATCCCCTTCCTGCTCTGCAAGAGAGTGGATTTTTTTTAGTGCATTATCAGTTAAGTTGATGTTGTAATTTGTTGACATAGTAACCACCGTTTATTATTGATAACTTATTATAGTAGAAATTTTACATGTCAAACAATAACTTTCTATTAAATTATGCATGTTTTCCAAGCAAAACAAAAGGGAGATACTTCAAAGAGCCAGAAGATGAGAATCGCAGCTGCTTTCAGCGTGATAGGGACCGTATCATTCACTCTAATGCGTTTAGAAAATTGGAGTACAAAACACAAGTTTTTATCAATTATGAGCACGACTACTATCGCACTCGGCTTACTCATAGCCTTGAAGTTGCACAAATTGCAAGGTCCATTGCGCGTAGACTTGGCTTAAATGAGGATATCACTGAATGCATAGCGCTCGCACATGATCTTGGTCATCCTCCATTTGGTCATGCAGGTGAAGATGCTCTAAAGAAATCAGTTCAAGATTTGAATCTTGATAACGAGAAGTATGAGTTTGATCATAATGTTCAAGCTATAAGGATTTTAACTTACCTCGAACAAAAACATGCTGATTTTGATGGTATGAATCTAAGTTGGGAGGTGATTGAAGGAGTTGCAAAACATAACGGTCCCTTGCTTGGTCAAAACGCGGAGTCTTCTACAAATAATCAGCTGTTATTAGAATACAACAAAAAATATGATCTAAAACTTGAAGAATTTTCAAGCATTGAAGCGCAAGTTGCTTCAATTGCCGATGATATTGCTTACAGTGTTCACGATCTTGATGATGCACTCAGGGCGAATTTAGTAACCATCGAAGATTTGCTGAATGTTCCTTTAATTGAAAAAATGTTTAAAGACATAAGGAGCAGATATTCAGAATTGCCTCAGAGCAAACTCATACATGAATCACTGAGTGGAACTATAGGAACTATGATAAGTGATGTTGTTTCTCAGACTGAAAGAAATATTGAAGATCACAAAATAAAAAGCGTAGAAGACGTAAGAAGTCTAAATAAAATGCTAGTCACATTTTCACCAGAAGTTGCGAATGCTACAAAAGAAATGAAAAGATTCAACATGGAGAAAATATACAGAAGCTATAAACTGAGTAGAACGATGAACAAAGCAAAACGCATAATACAGGAACTCTTTCAATGTTTTTATGAAAACCCAGGATTACTTCCCACAGAGTGGAGCAAACTCGCTTGTGAATCTCAGCGTTCAGTAATAATATGTGACTATATCTCAGGTATGACAGATAGATTTGCTATACACGAGCACAGAAGAATTTTTGATACCTCATACGAAATGACTTCTTTCTAATGACTGATGATCATTTCATGTCAATTGCATTAAGGCTTGCAGAAAAAAATCTTGGAAATGTTGCACCAAATCCTGCTGTCGGGTGTATTATTGTAAAGGATGGTACAATTGTTAGTGAGGGATACACAGGGATTGGTGGGCGTCCGCATGCGGAGGTAGTCGCTTTGCAAAACGCTAAAGATTCAACTCATGGCGCAACTATATATATCACTCTTGAGCCATGTTGTCATCACGGAGTCACGGGGCCTTGCACTGCAAAAATCATAAAAGCTAGCATAAAAAGAGTAGTAATTGCAACTATTGACCCAGATAGTAGAGTTTCAGGCAGAGGCATGAAAGCTCTGAAAGAAGCAGGAATTGAAGTTGAGCAAGGTATTATGCAAAAAGAGGCAAAAGAACTGAATGTCGGTTTTTTCACCACTAAAGAATTACATAGACCATTTATAGCTTGCAAAGTCGCAACAACTCTTGACGGAAAAATCGCAACATTTACAGGCGATAGCAAATGGATAACAAGTGAAAATACGAGAAACTGGGTGCATGAGCTCAGAACGAAATATGATGCAATTATGATTGGCAGCAATACTCTTATTAATGATGATCCACTCTTAAGTTGCAGATTACCAGGACTCGGAAGTAGATCGCCAATAAGGCTAATTATAGATAGTCAAGGGAGATTAAAGGAAGAGCATAACATTGCAAAGACTGCAGACAAAGTAATAACTTGGGTCATCACAAATAAAGAAGTAGAGAAAAAAATAAAAAACATTAACTACTTAGTAGTTAATTCAAGCAACGCAGGTAAGGTTTGCCTAAAGGACATGGCATTAAAACTTGTTTCAGAAATTGGTATAACAAGATTATTAGTTGAAGGTGGAGGAGTGTTAATCACAGAACTATTAAAGTGTAATTTAATCGACAGGTTGATAATATGCCGCAGTGGTAAAATTTTAGGCAATGATGCCACTCCTTTTGTAGGAGATTTAGGGATTCAATTCATTAACAACTGTTATCAGTTTAAAAAAACAAAGATAATAGAGTTTAGTGAGGATATAGTTGAGGTTTGGGATAGGTCGTCATAATCCTTACATACTCAAACAGTAAAAAAAAGGTATCCGTTCAGCGGAGCGGTAAAATAAAAAGTAGACAAGGAGTGCTAAAAACATAATATCACAAGTAGTATGTGTGGTAAATATGTCTGATCTACTAGCTAGTCTTCTCAAGCTCTGTGAAAGCTTTAAAATAGAGATAGAGCAACTAAAAGCAGAGATAAAGAGGTTAGAGATAGAAAACGAAAATTTTAGATCTGAGAATAAGGCGCTAAGAATCGAAAATGCTGAATTGAAAGAAAGACTAGGTCTGAATTCACAAAATTCATCGATACCGAGCTCAAAAGAGTTATACAAGCTAAAGAAGAAAAAGAAAAAAAGTGACAGGAAAATAGGGGCACAGATTGGGCATGAAGGAAAGTATCGCCCTAAAATGGAAGCAGATGAAGTGGTGAAAATAGAGTTCTTGCGAGTGCGGAGGAGAAATTGCGATATCGAAAGAGCCATACATTCATCAAAAAGTTGATTTGCCAGCTTATGTTGTGGAATACCAATGGCCGCTGTTGCAAGTGTGGAAAAAGAAAAAGTAGCAGGCTACCAGAAGGTGTTACTGCGGATACATTTGGTCCAAAAGTTAAGTCAACAATTGCGGCGCTGAGCGGATTTTACAAGAACTCGAAAAGAGAAGTAGCAAATATTATAAAAAATATTTTCAACCTGGACATCAGTGTTGGTAGCGTGTCAAATAGCGAGGCTAGAGTTGCAGAAAAATGCCAAGAAGCATATGAGCAAATCGAGCAAGAAGTAAGTAAAAGTGAAGTTCTGCATATCGATGAAACGAGCCATTATAACAAAGGTAAACTTGGTTGGTGCTGGATGTTTGCCAGTAATACAGCAAGTTTTATAAAATTGACAGAGTCAAGAGGAATGAAGGTTTTACAAAATAGTAAGTTCTGCAATCGCAATAGCTTACGACAGGTACGCAGCATACAACTACTTTGCCGATAAGAATAGGCAAATCTGTTGGGCACATTTATCAAGAGATTTTGAAAGATTAGCACATAGTTGAAGTTAAAGTTCTGGGCTGTTACTTAAGAAACGTAGCCACTGAATTATTTGCACTAAAAAAGGCCTTGCTAAAAAATGAGATAGATGTTTTTAGATTTACCAGACGTGCCAGAAAGTTGCGAAAACGTACAAGGTATTACTTGAAGCCGTTTACCTGAAGCAATTGGAGCTTCTCGAGTTGCAAAGAATATTTTGAAATCTGAAAGAATGATGTGGAAATTTTTAGATGACCCAGAAAACATTCCGCTGACAAACAACCATGCTGAACAGCAGATACGGCATTATGTCGTTTATCGCAAAAATTCATATTTTACCCAATCGAAGTGGGGAACTTGAACGGATAATTTCATTATACTTGACATGGAAACAAAGGGGTCTCAATCCTTTCCAAAACCTCTTATCTATCATCTCTCACACCGCTTAGCTGAACGGATACAACCCAAGAAAGGTTTTTCTACGTCATACCGCCGCGGTATCTCAGCATAGATTCCGCTAACGAGTAGCGGAATGACGAATTTGTTGTTTTTCAAATTGTAGGTAAACCTAAGCCACTTTAGCTATATAGGATTACTACGATGGATTTTTAAGATAGTTTATGGCCTTCTTAATATCTTCAGCCTTGAATATCGCCGATCCCGCAACTAAAATATCTGCACCTGCTTTTATTATATCAGCTGCGTTAAAAAAGTTAATTCCACCATCTACTGAAATTTGTGTTTTAAGGTTACGCTCTTGTATCATTTTTTTTATAGTAGATATCTTGTTCAACTGTGAATGAATGAATTCCTGCCCTCCAAAGCCAGGGTTGACTGTCATAATCAGCACAATATCTAGCTCATGTATTATATATTCAAGCACACTTGGAGAAGTTGAAGGAACAATTGAAACTCCAACTTGAATCGGTTTTTTTTCGTCGTTTACATTTTTGTATGACTTTATCTTTCTTATCAACCTCTCAAGGTGTGTCTCTGCTTCTACATGTACAGTGATAATATCAGCACCAGCATTTATAAAGCTTTCAATGTGGTTACCAGGAGATTTGACCATTAAATGCACATCAAAAGGAAGATTGCTATATTTACGTATTGCAGAAACAACGCTAGGACCAATTGTAATATTTGGAACGAAATTCCCATCCATAACGTCTATGTGTATGTAATCCACACCTAAATCGCTAATTTTTCTTATTTCTTCCCCTAATTTTGCAAAATCTGCTGAAAGTATAGAAGGTGCAATTTTAATACTCATGAGCTGCCTTTTTTGCTAAAAAATAACTTATTTTCAAAACTCTGTCACCCTAAGCACCATCTGAGTAGCTAGAGACCGATATCGGTATGCCTATTTAACTAGATCTTAAATTAGATAAAAAAAGGTAGTCTTGATAAAACTTACTTACAGCAAGTTTTTTTACATTTGGACTTTCTGTTTGTTCTTTTTTGTACCCTAATTTATAGCTTATTGAATCCTTGTATAAACTGATCGTTTTGTATGCTTTGTTCATCTCTCTAGGAAAGATGCCGTTAGCAATTACGACGCATAACCCTGTAGCTGTTGCAAAAGCTAGAGTGGTAAATGCTAGATTTTGTAAAAAATTCCTTCCACTAACTTTTTTTTCCTGTATATTAGCAGAGTGCGATTTGTTTGACACTTCTTCTAGATATTCATGCCATATGTGATTGCAGTTCGTACATTTTACCTTTCTTCCAGACGCGCCAATTTGCTTAGGAGATACTAAGTAAGTTTTAGTACAACTATTACATTGTATTTTCATAGCACTTACATATAAGTAGTAACAAGCCCAAATGATACGAGCTACAAATTTAATATCAATATATATATAACAAATGGAAGGTTTGCAACTAAAAAAAACACAGAGTGAGATAAAAGATATTTGGAAAAATAGAGAAAAATTTAATGACTGTAATCTAAAGAAAACAGCAAGAATAGCAATTAAAGAGGTAATTGAGCTCCTTGATAGTGGCAAAATTAGAGTAGCAGAAAAGCTATCAAGTGGAGAATGGGTAGTACATAAGTGGATAAAGCAAGCAATATTATTACATTTTCTCACCGAAGAAAATAAAATAATAGATAATACCAATTGCTGGTTTGATAAGATCGGTAACAAGTTTAGTGAATGGAATGAGGAGAAATTTCGCCGGTTAAAAATTAGAGCAGTTCCTGGGTGTTTTGTTCGCCGATCTGCTTATATAGGTACAAATGTTGTTCTAATGCCAAGTTTTATCAACGTTGGTGCATATGTTGATTCAGGAACAATGATAGATACCTGGTCAACGATTGGTAGCTGTGCGCAAATAGGAAAAAACTGTCATATTTCTGGTGGAGTGGGAATAGGTGGAGTTCTTGAGCCTATTCAAGCTTCACCTGTCATTATAGAAGATAATTGCTTTATTGGAGCACGTAGCGAAGTGGCCGAGGGTGTGGTAGTGAGAGAAGGATCAGTCCTTGGCATAGGCGTGTTTATTGGGGCATCAACAAAGATTATTGATAGAGAAACTAGCAAGGTATTTTACGGCGAAGTGCCACCTTATTCTGTAGTGGTACCAGGGTCTATTCCATCTAAAAATAATATTTCAACCTATTGTGCAGTCATAGTAAAAAAAGTGGATGAAAAGACGAGATCGAAAATCTCTATAAATGAAATATTGAGGGATTAAACTATCTTACTCCTTGTCGTCACTTTTTTTATCATTATTACTAACCACAGTAATGGCATACGCGCATAACTCTGAGAAAGAGACTCCATTTTCTTGAGATAGTTTATATAATTTTTGTAGACTTTCTTTTACTTTATTAGGGATATTCCCTCCACGTTCTTTTACAAGCCAGGAATCTTGATGATGAATTGGATGAGCATCGCTTTTTGGATTTCCTATATATATTGCAAAAGGTGAACTTTGCCCTTTGAAGTCACATTGTACAGTAAATTTTTTTATAGATTCGGCCATTTAAAGACCTCTACTTTTCTTTTTGGTCGATTTTATAGCAGGTGGAAGAGGTGGTTTCTTTATAAAATCTTGTCTATTGACAACACTTTCTCTACCTTCCAAAGCTCGGCGAACATCAGCTCTGCTTAATTGCGACTCTTTTGCTACCTTCATTCCATGCTTTGCCATAATATTAGCACATGCTAGTACTTTTTTTACCAATTCTAGATCACCATTTAGCATTTGAACTAGCACTTGAAACACTTCCGCTAAAGTTAGCCCATCAGCATTTATAACCTTGTTTTCTATAAAATTGACAGCTTCTTCAAATTTGTATTCAATACTATCATCTTGAGGTATAAGGGCAACATAATCGGTGTTTTTGTCGTCCATAACTGAAGCACTATTACTCACAAACTTAAGTTTATACTATATATATAAATACTCTACTATTTTATATTATGGCACGCTATAGTTAAACATTTATTAATAACATGCTCACTTATATACACGAATTAATTGACAAAAGTCAAGGATCAATATCCATCAGTGATTTCATGAATGCCGTTTTGTACCATGAAAAATACGGCTATTATACAAGTAAATTACCGCTTGGTAAGGATGGTGATTTTACTACCGCACCTGAGATCAGCCAATTATTTGGTGAAGTAATTGCAGTTTGGATAATGCATACATGGGAAAAATTAGGAAAGCCATCAAAATTTTCTCTAGTTGAACTTGGGCCAGGCAAAGGAACACTCATTCACGATATAATAAGAGTCACTAAAAAATACAGCAGCTTTTTTAATTCAATGTTGATCCACTTAGTTGAAATAAGCCCTACTTTACGGAAGATACAAAAGGAAAAATTAAAAAGCTTAGATGTTAATTGGCACAAAAATATTGACAACCTACCAGAACAACCAACCATTTTTTTAGCAAATGAGTTCTTTGACGCTCTTCCGATAGATCAGTTTGTATATCATGATGAGGGGTGGTATGAAAATATGGTTACAAAACAAGATGATGGCAGTCTCTTGGTGTCATGCCAGTGCGTGACACTGGAATCCAGAAAAAAAGAATCATGGATTCCAGTGTCAGCTACTCAGATGACAAATGGAAAATTTTTTAATGGTGCAGTGGTGGAAATATGTTCAGTTGGGGTTGAAATATTAAAAAAACTTGAGAAGAAGATATATAATAATAAAGGAGCTGCTTTGATTGTAGATTACGGTTATGTATACCCCGCATATAAGAGCACTTTGCAATCGATAAAACAACATAAGTATGCTAATTTTCTTGAGAATGTTGGTAATAGTGATATTACCGCACTTGTGAACTTTCAAGCGTTAAGAGATCCATTAAAGCATGTAGATTGTGAGATTTTAACTCAAAGGGAATTTTTATATCTTTTTGGCATAAAAGAAAGAACCCAGGCTTTAATGAAAAGCGCAAGTGATGAACAAAAGAATAGGATCTTTAGTGAATTCTTAAGGTTGACTGAAAATATGGGCACTCTTTTTAAAGCAATGCTATTGATATAGCTAACCCAAGAAAGGTTTCCCTACATCATACCGCCGCGATATCTCAGCATAGATTCCGCTAACGAGTAGCGGAATGACGAGCTTATTGTCATGCCGCCGCGAACCGTCATACCGCGATTCATTCGCGGTATCCCAGCCGCTAACAAAGCGGGATGACGAGCTTATCGTCATGCCGCCGCGAACCGTCATACCGCTGCGGTATCTCAGCCGCTAATAAGTAGCGGGATGACGGTTGTCTCCTAGCTGTCATCCCAGTACTGGTAGACTCAAATCACAATGCTCGTATAGCTGCAACCCTGGAGGTACTGTTTCTCACCCACTGCAAATATTGCACGGTACTGTCCACTTGGTCGTCGTGGCGCGTTTCAGGAAACATTAAAATCTCATACTCAAAATCGTTCAGCCATACTGCTTGATGTGGCAGAAAAACCTTGCCAGACTCTATAATCGGAACAATTTGATGAAATCGAGTGAGCTTGTCATCATGTGGCACTATTTCAATAATCGGTAAATCACTGTTTGTCTTTAGCTCTTGCACCAATTGTTGACCACTTGTTTTTGCTTCGATTAAAATTGCGTGTGGCGTCCATCTTGCAGCTAGTGACAAAACCTGTTCTTTAAGCTTTGGATACTCAAGCTTTGCGCGATATACGTCGAGTAAATAGAATTTATTATCTATTTTTGCCCAGGTGGTGCAGACACTAAAGTTGCTCATGTTACTTGTTGAAACCGCAGTATCCCAACTTTGTGTTATATGCGAGAGATTATCAGGAAATTTTTTATAGCGTTTCAACCACTCTGATTTAATTATACCACTTGAAAGCGGCAGAGGGTTTTGTTGATATTGAGCAGCAAAAGCGTAACTCCCAAGTTCAGCTTTTATTATCTCAACTTCTTCTTTTCCTCCATCGAGGGGATATAACAACTGACCTTCTTCTCTTGAATATAATATCCTTACAGGTGACGCTGGTTTATTATATAATCGCCTGGTCGCACAGTGCTGAGCTACTCGGATGACAGGAACGGGAGGCATTGGCTTTTTGATTGAATAAATAACCTGCTTATTTTCAGAAATCATTGGCAAACAAATATGATGCCATATGTTTTTTGGCTTGGAGAGAAGGTGTCCAGTTAAGTCCTCCTGGTGTAGCCTGTGCATTACAAGAACGATGACTCCTTTTTTTCTATCGTTCAGCCTGGTTACTAAAGTCTGATCAAACCAGTTTGTGGCACGCTTTCTAAGCGTTTCACTCAAAGCTTGAGCAGAACTGAGCGGATCGTCCACAATGATAAAATCACCACCTTCACCAGTTAGTGTTCCACCAACTGATGTTGCGATTCTGTATCCTCTCTGCACTGTTTGAAATTTATATTTGGTATTCTGGTCTTTGGATAGTTCTATCTCTGGAAATAGCGCTCTATACCAACTAGACTGCATCACGCACCTGGTGTCGAGCGAGTGCTTTTCGCTGAGCCGCTGAGAATAACTTGCAACTATTATTCTCGCAGTTGGTTGGTTTCCCAGTATCCATGCGGGCCACGCAACGCTTATGCACATGGACTTCATCGAGCGCGGAGGCATATTGAATATTATTCGTTTCACTTCACCAGCGCTCGCTGCTTCCAGCCTGTCTGCTATGACTTTTATATACTGATAATCGTTATACTCACACCCCGGCACTACCGTTTGAAAGCACAGTTCAATGAATTTTAGAAAGTTCATGATATAATGTTGAAACCAACGCGTGACGCTGGGATGACAAAAAAAGGAGCACTGGAATGACACCTTACTTAACCGTCATACCGCGATTCATTCGCGGTATCTCTTAACATAGATCCCGCTAACACGTAGCGGGATGACGGTTGTTGTTTAGCTATAAATATTAAGAAATTTACCAAATGAAAAAAAAGGCAAAAGAAGCCCCGTGGTTATTATCCGCTTTAAAATATTGGCGTTTTTTATGTTTTAAACGCTTGACAAGCAAGATTAAGCTGCTTTTAATTGCAACTAACTTACGCTGCAAATGTTTAAGAAATTTACCAAGCAGAAAAAAAGACAAAGAATCCCCGAGTTAGCTAGTCTTTTACTATCTCTGTCGAGTATTGGCATTTTTTGATGTCTTGTAACGCTTTATAAGCGCGTTCAGCTTATTTAGATAAAAATCTAGATGTAGATGAAGTTTTGTAAAGACATACAGTATCTATATACTGCAAAAAATTGAACATAAGACGCCGATACATTAAGTAATCCTTACCTTTTAATCTGCAGATTGGCGAGAGCAAATACAATAGCTTCACTATCATGATAAGGGCGCTGGCGAAGGGTGTCAAGTAAGTTTTTTCGTTTCTATTCCCAATAAAAGTTTGTTATATGGTTATGCAAGAAGTTTAATACTCATAGTTTCAAGCATATACTGAAATATTTCATTAGCTATAGCAACATCTTGGCGTGGGGCTTTGCCGTGTTCTATAAACACAGAGATTGCATAGCGCGGGTTATGGTAAGGGCCATAGGCGATAAATAACTTATGACTTTCGCCCTTAGAGTTTATTTCTGGTGTACCGGTTTTGCCAGCAATTTGTATACCGCTTAGCCCTTTCTTATAGGTTCCAGTTTTAGAATTCACCACGTCAAACATAGCTTTTCGAACTATGCTAAGATGCTCACAATCCACATCAATATCGGGAAAATCTTGTATCGTTTCATTCATCTTAATGCGGGGAATTACCTCTTTTCCTGTTGCAATCCTCGCTGCAAGAACTGCAAGCTGTAGTGGTGTTGTAAGCATATACCCTTGTCCTATAACTAAGTTGATAGTGTCACCTAAATACCACTGCGAATATAGCTTTCGTGTACGCCAATCTCTATCTGGCAACAACCCTGGAGCTTCTTCTTTAAACGTTCCAATCAGTGGCCCACTTCCAATACCAAATTTTCTGGCCATTTCTACTAGAGAGTCTACACTTATTTTTTTCCCTATATTATAAAAGTAAGTGTTGCATGATAATGCCATTGCCTCATTTAAAGATACATACCCATGGACTTTGCTTTTCAGACAACGAAATTTCCGCTCACCTATTTTCATATAGCCCCCCTTGCACGAGAATTTCTCTTCTGGTGTTATTATCCCGTCTTTTAAACCCGCAAGCGCAACTATTACTTTAAATATTGAACCAGGTGGAATTTGATATGATAACGCACGATTCACGAGCGGCAATGAAGGAGCATTCAAGCTCTCCCAAGTCTCATTTGATAGCCTGCTAGCAAAAAGATTATTATCGTAAGAAGGTGAATTATATAATGCTAAAATTTCTCCATTATTTACATCAATTACCACTGCGGAGCCTTGGTGATCTTTAAATACCTCTGCGGTTTTCTCTTGCAGATTAATATCAATTGTCAGTTGTACATCTTGTCCGTCTTGTTGTGGTATGCTTGATAATTCTTTTATGACGCGTTTTTTAGAATTTATTTCCTGCTCAGATTTTCCTGACTTGCCTTTCAATATATGATCATATGTATATTCAATACCGCTGATTCCTACTTCGCTTATGCCTTGCTGTCTTTTTGTATATCCGATTACATGAGAACACATTGAACCAAACGGGTAATAACGTTTATAAAGAGCAGTTATTTTTTCTGACGATTTTGCTATTTTAGACTCGACTTCTGATAATGTCTGCAAATCAACTTCCTTACCAGAACCATCAAACAAAACAACATACGAAATTTTGTTTACCGCAAGTTCAATGCTATTCCTATCTAAAATTTTGCCCCGCTTAGGCATAATAGTAGCAACTCTTATTCTATTACTATTAGATAGTGCTTCGTACTTTTGTCTGTTTCGTATTTGTAAATTATATAACCTGCAACTAAAAACCGCAGAAATGGTAAGCTGAATACCACCTAATATGAATGCTCTGCGGTTAAAGACTTTGTTTTTTGTCCACATAACATTCCTTCAAAACACACTTTTTTCCCCTCTTTTATTGTTACACTTCTGGCTTTTACCGTATTACAAACCCTTTTTTCCCACTCACTTAAGGTCACAAACTTATAACCTGATTTTTTTAGTATTTTAATAATATGAGGTAAAGCTTCAATTGTGTTTGACCTGTTATTGTGATCATGAAACAGTATAACTGCTCCATTATGTACATTACTTAAAACTCTTTCAACTAAAGTTTCTGGCTTATCACCTTGCCAATCTAGCGAATCAACTGTCCATAATATTGAATACATATTTAATTGATCAGTATTTTCAATCAGATTATCGTCATAACATCCATATGGCGGACGAAACCATTTTACATCTTGTTTTATTGCATTTTTAATTGCTGTATTTGTCTTTTCCAATTCTTGCAATTGTTCCTCACTTGAAAGTGATGTCAACTTCCTATGCGACCAAGAGTGATTGCCTAACTCATGACCTGATTCATGAATTTTCTTTACTATTTCAGACGTTTTTTCATTTATACGTTCACCAAGCACAAAAAATGTTGCTTTTGCTTCATAGCTTTCCAGAACATTAATAATATCGTTTACTCTATTGTTAGACGGTCCATCATCAAACGTAAGCGCAACAAACTTATCGTCGTTATTCAATAATTTTTTTATATTACTTAAATTTCTATATGATAGATCTAGATTACAACTGAGCCCACAGTATGGTAAATTAAAATTACAATCACTACAAAAAGCCGTACTTGAATATAGTAAGAAAAAAGTGATTATCCTTATAAACATTTGTAATCAGCAAAGTGATAGAATACTACACTTTTTTGCTAAGTTAAGCCATCTTTAATTGCTGTAGCCTTTACTTCATCGCTTCTTTAATATATTGTATTAACAATTTTATATAATATATTATGATTGCAAATATAAATACCGTTGCGCTTCAGGGAATTAGCACAGTAAATGTCAATGCACAAATTCATATGGCAAATGGTATTCCAGCTTTTAATATTGTTGGATTGCCAGATAAAACTGTTGCGGAATCCAAAGAACGCATCAGAGCAGCGTTAAATTCAATCAATCTACTACTACCTCCAAAAAGAATTACAGTTAATCTCTCCCCTGCGGATTTACTGAAAGAAGGTAGTCATTATGACTTGGCTATTGCTATTGGACTACTTGTTGTAATGAATGTGATACCAGTTGAAAAAGTTCAGTCTTATATCATTATGGGTGAGCTTGCCCTTGATGGCAGAGTTATTCCAGTTTCAGGAGTGCTGCCAACAGCGATCAATGCAAAACAGGCAAATAAAGGAGTAATTTGCCCAAGGGGAAATGGAGTAGAGGCTTCATGGGTAAAGAATGTTTCAATTCTAGCTATAGAGAAATTAACTGATATTATCAGACACTTTAAGGGTGAGCAATTAATTCAGCCAGTAATTTTTAAATATAGTGATGCACCCAAAGAAAAAAGATTGGTTCCCGATATGAAGGATATTAAAGGCCAAGTTGTTGCAAAAAGAGCAGCTGAAATTGCAGCAGCAGGTGGGCATAATATGCTTCTTGTTGGCCCTCCTGGTACTGGAAAATCAATGCTTGCTAAGCGCTTTATAGGATTGCTGCCTGATTTAACCGAACAGGAGATGATTGATGTTAATATTATTTCCAGCATAACAAAAACTGGTAATGAAATATTCAAAGTAACTCGCCCCTTTCGTGAACCTCATCACTCATGTTCCATGCCAGCAATGATAGGAGGAGGAAAGAATGCAAAACCCGGAGAAATTACCATGGCTCACAATGGCGTGTTATTTCTTGATGAGCTACCTGAATTTCCAAGACTCGTGCTTGATTCTCTGCGCCAACCACTTGAAGATAGAAAAGTTACCGTTGCAAGGGCAAATGCTCACATAACCTACCCTGCCAATTTTCAACTGATAGCTGCAATGAACCCTTGCAGGTGCGGTTATTTAGGTGATGCAAGCAGATCGTGCAACAAAGCTCCAAAGTGTGGCACAGATTACAAAAACAAAATATCAGGCCCATTGCTTGATAGAATAGACATATGCATTGAAATGCCAAACGTTAGCATACTCTCTCCTGAAATCTCTGTGGAGGGAGAAAGTACTAAAATTATAAGAGAAAGAGTGATAGCAGCAAGAAAAATTCAAACTGAGCGCTATAGTGAATTAAATATTCGTTGCAATTCAGAAGTAAGCGGTGAAGCATTTAATAAATTTACTGAACCAGATCAGGCAGGGTTAGAATTGCTAAAATACGTACTGAAAGAAAATTACATTTCCAATCGAGGCTACACACGCGTATTAAAAGTTGCAAGAACTATTGCAGATCTTGCAAAAAGTGAAGAAGTAAAAAGAGCACACATTGCTGAAGCGCTCAATTACAGAATAAAGGTATATTAAAAAATTAGTTTACTTGACAGGCAATTTTTTTTACTATATGCTTCCTTAATGAAATTTTAACATTCTATTTAAGGAGTAGAGTTATGGCATTAACAAATTATGAGTATAGAAAAGAGGATGGCATTTTTCATGCTATTTCAGAAGGATATATACAAGCTGAAAAATACTGGGGAATTCCTGGTGCTGCTGGTGGAGCTGGTCAGTACGCTATGCATAATAAAGGGAGAACAGCATTATTTCCGCTTGCAGTTGCAAGTGTTGTCTTTACAGCAATGCATATGAAAGCAGGCTTTGTTAGTGCAGCAGAAGCTTCTGGGTTTCTTGCTAAGACTGCCAGTTACTTTGTTGGAACAAATCAAGCAATAGCTGCTTCATTACCTGGATTTATCGGAACAGGTGTTGCTGGTCAGATAGTTGCGGGTGCCATAATGGCAATTGCTGCAGTTGCTGCTGTTTATGGAACATATCAAGTTGCCTCAAAATTAAAAGATGTTGCAGTTGAAGCATTGAAAGGGAAAGATCAGACAATATAATAATCTTCAACAAAATAAAAAGGGATAGGTTTCTGTCCCTTTTTATAAACGTTTTCTATTTTTTGCATCGGTTAAGTGATGTCATCTAAGAATCTAGTTATTATAATTAACGGCACTTATTAGTATAAATGTTAAGAATAAGTAAATCCCGTTTACTATTTACGCCTATAGAAGTGAAAAGTATTTGCATATTATTAAAAAAGCGGTAACTTATTATCAAGTGAATTCGCTAAATTTGAGTAATTTAAATGTCTATTGATCTTAGTCTGCCGGAGTTGCCTATATTACACCCAAGGATTACCGTTGTGGGAGTGGGTGGTGCTGGTGGAAATGCTGTGAATAACATGATCCAATCTAATTTGCAAGGAGTGAATTTTGTTGTCGCAAATACCGATGCTCAAGCACTAGAAAAGTCGTTATGTGATAAAAAAATTCAGCTTGGCATTAATTTAACTAAGGGGCTTGGTGCTGGTGCTTTGCCTGATGTTGGCAAAGGTGCAGCAGAAGAGTCAATTGATGAGATTATGGAGCATATAAAAGATAGTCATATGCTTTTCATCACAGCAGGAATGGGCGGTGGTACTGGAACCGGTGCAGCACCGGTAATTGCAAAAGCAGCCAGAGAAGCAAGAGCCGCAGTTAAGGATAGAGCGCCAAAAGAAAAAAAGATATTGACTGTTGGAGTTGTAACTAAACCGTTCGGTTTTGAAGGTGTGCGCCGTATGCGCATTGCAGAGCTTGGACTTGAAGAACTGCAAAAATACGTGGATACACTTATTGTCATTCCAAATCAGAATTTATTTAGAATTGCAAATGAAAAAACTACATTTTCTGATGCATTTAAACTTGCTGATAATGTTCTGCACATTGGCATCAGAGGAGTAACTGACTTGATGGTCATGCCAGGGCTTATCAATCTTGACTTCGCTGATATAGAAACAGTAATGAGCGAGATGGGCAAAGCGATGATCGGCACCGGAGAGGCAGAAGGAGAAGATAGAGCAATTAGTGCTGCAGAGGCTGCAATATCTAATCCATTGCTTGATAATGTATCAATGAAAGGTGCGCAAGGAATATTAATTAACATTACTGGTGGCGGAGATATGACTCTGTTTGAAGTTGATGCTGCAGCCAATAGAGTGCGTGAAGAAGTAGATGAAAATGCAAATATAATATTTGGTGCTACTTTTGATCAAGCGATGGAGGGAAGAGTTAGAGTTTCTGTTCTTGCAACTGGCATTGATGGTCGCAATAATAAATCAGAAACTTCACCTATAAGTCAGAGCGAAGACTCAGAGAAAGAGAAATTTAAGTGGCCATATAGTCAAAGTGAAAGTACACAAGACAAAACACTGGAAACAAAACCAGCTGAACAGGTAAGCGAAGGAGCTAAGTGGGGCAGCAATATCTATGATATACCAGCTTACTTAAGAAGAAAAAAATAATGCAATTTTGGCTACTTAAGTCAGAGCCAAGTGAATACTCATGGCAAAAAATGGAAAAGGAGCAGGTAGTTGAGTGGGATGGTGTGCGCAATTATCAAGCTCAAAATTACATGAAAATTATGAAAGCAAGCGATCTTGCGTTTTTTTATCATACAGGTAAAGAGAAAGCAATACTTGGAATCGTTGAAGTATTTAAAGAGTATTATCATGTTAATGATCCCAAGTTCGGATTAGTGAATGTAAAGTTTTTGAAACCTTTAAATAACCAAGTAACGTTAAATAATATAAAACAAAACCCACTTTTGAAAAATATGACTATATTAAAACAACCACGTTTATCAATTGCCCCAGTTTCGGAAATTGAATGGAATGAAATAATAAGGATGAGTGATGTGTAATACCTGTCATTTCAGTTCCTAAATGATGTCATCTCAGCACACAACGCACAGCTGTATGAATATTTGTCTCGAAGGCAGTGCATTAAACGTTATAGCCGATTTTGCATCAAACACAAAGGTGTCATTCCAGTGCTTGACACTGGAATCCAGCCTTAATGCAACCACATTAAAGCCGTTGTGTTTTAATATAAGATTAGCTACTTTTATATTCACTAACTTGATGTCTAATCAAAATTCCTGGATCCCAGTGCCTAGACACTGGGATGACATCCTTCTAGTGTACAATATTCGTACAGTTGTGTACATGACACAAGGGTCTATAACTCTTCTTTTTTGGATTCCAGTGTCAGCTATTTGCATGACACCCTTACTGATGTGTCACTCATGTTAGAAGTAAATATTCTTGACAAGAAATGGTGCAGCATTATAGAAAATCCTAAAAATTTTGTATTAGGTGTCATCAATGCTTCTCTAAAAGAATTAAAAATAGACCACTATAAACCAAATATATCAATAGCTCTGGCTGATGATGACTTGCTACATCAACTTAATTTAAAATTTAGAGAAATGGATAAGCCAACTAACGTACTATCATTTCCGTATGAACAATTGTCTAATGAGTGCGATTTAGGAGACATAGCAATTTCAATAGACACAATAAAAAGAGAATCGCATGAGTATTATATACCCATTCTTGCTCACATTGCACACATGTTAGTGCATGGATTACTGCATTTACTTGGTTATGATCACCAAAAAAAAGATGAAGAAATTATAATGAAAAATCTAGAAAGAGAGATTTTAGCTTCGCTTGGCTACAATATGTGTGCGATTTAAAAGGAATTTAATAAAAATATAGTAGATGATAATAAAATATGTTATCTACAAAGGGTTTTAGCTATAAACAATAAAAGGTAAGTGATATGGTTCAGTTTTCTTTGCCAAAGAATTCTAAAATTAATCAAAAGGGCAAAATTTATCCTATTCCTGCTAGAGCAAAAAACATCAGAAGATTTCAAATTTACCGTTGGTCTGCTGATGACGAGAAAAACCCTAGAATAGACACATTTTTTATTGATATGGATAGTTGTGGCCCTATGGTACTTGATGCATTAATAAAAATAAAGGATGAAATAGATTCGACTTTAACTTTCAGACGTTCTTGTAGAGAAGGCATATGTGGATCTTGTGCCATGAATATTGACGGAACCAATACTCTTGCATGTACTAGATCTATACATGATATAAAAGGTGACGTAAAAATATATCCATTACCTCACATGTATGTAATAAAGGACCTAGTCTCGGATTTGAGCCAATTTTATGAGCAATACAAATCAATTAAACCTTGGTTACAAGCAGATAAGCCTGCCCTACCAAATAAAGAATACTCTCAATCTTCTGAAGATAGAAAAAAATTAGATGGCTTGTCCGACTGTATATTATGTGCTTGCTGTTCGACTGGTTGCCCAAGCTACTGGTGGAATAGTGATAAATTTTTAGGACCAGCAATACTATTACAAGCTTACAGATGGATTGCTGACAGCCGTGATAATAAGACAGGTGAAAGACTTGATGTTTTAAACGACCCATTCAAGTTGTATCGTTGTCATACAATAATGAATTGCACAAAAACTTGTCCTAAAGGACTTAATCCAGCAAGAGCAATAGCGAAAGTAAAACAGCTCATGGTAGAGAGAGAAGGAGTTTAAGTATTATCTTTTGCATTCTTCGTAAGAGAACAGCAAACCTTCCGAAGCGTAGGGTATTGTTAATACCCTGAACGCTTTTCCGTTTGTGCAGTGCATCGTATCATCGTACGATTCAAATAATTTTTTGAACAACTCATGTCTTTGGTTACTAATAGTTTGAAAATCCTCTTTTTCTAAAAGCTTTTTAGATTCGAAGAGGTAAAGCATAACTTCGTGATAAGTTGGGTAAGATGCCAAAAATTTTGGGTCAAATTGAAAGGTTTTTATAAAAGCATTATTATAAAATTTTAGCTTTTGATTCTTACTATATATTACTATAGCAACCGGTAACCTCTCAAGCAAATTTTTCTGTGTAGCTAAATAACTGTTTAATTCAGTATATAATTTCTCTGCATCACTAACATCTTTCCCATACATTACTATGCTACCAGAACCTTGTATTGGAATTTTAACAAAATCGAAAACCTTAGGTTCGTTCTTATAAGTTATGACATGTCTTCCTGGTTTTGTGCTATGAGCGCTACCGGTAATAGCAAATTTCTTAGAACCATCTACATATTTATCATAAAACAAGTTATAAAATTCCACCTTTCTACTCTTGTTATATCTTAGTATTGGAAATGGTAAAGAGTTGAAAACGTTTTTATAGCTCTCCACTTCCTGTGTAAGCTTACTATTTTCTAACTCAAGTCCGTTAGCCTTTATCTTACAGTCTGAGACATTCCTTATCCATAACAGCACACCTATCACATTGTTAGAATCATCTATTATGCTTCTACCGTAACATATGCAATAAACCTCACTGTCTTTTGACTTTAAATCTAGAGTAAAAGATTTATTTATTTCCTTTGCCTCAACAAAATTTTTGATTAAGCTTTCTGATTGCTCAAAAAAATTCACAAACTCATTAAATGAGTAAAAAACAGTATTAAGCAAAATTAGTAAATTGGGAGAGAACTTTTCTATACGTTTTTTTGCATCCCAAATATAAAACCCATCATTCACAGTATCAATTAAATTATTTATGATAACATTTTGATGCTGTAAGTTCTTAATCTTATTACTAATTTTTAATTTAGAATAAGAGAGAAAGAATAATATTAGAATCAATATTAAAACCACTTCATACAAAAAAAACATAGCACTTTTAAAACAAATGTAAAAATTTGTAACCGCTCAGAATTATGCTGAAGAGGTATATAAGTAAAGATTGCCTAACATTTGAAAGCCCAATCTCTTATAAAGGTTCACAGAAGATTTCATACAATGTGCTACTATATATTTGCATTCAAGCTGTTTAGCTATCTTTATTCTTTCTAAAACCATTTGGGTACCTATTCCACGATTCCTGTAAATTGGTAAAACTCCATCACTATAAAAACCAGCTACGCTATCTTGAACATAAAGACCGCATGTCCCAATAATTTCATTATTTAGTGTTACAAGAAAAAATCTTAATCTTGAGTTCTTATCATCATAATTTGATAATCCGCGAAAAAATGTGCTGACAATTCCAACGCCATGATAAAAAATTTTAGAAGTGTGTAGATCTAACTGTTCTAAGAGGTTGCTACCATTCACAGCATTTAACCTCAAGTTTGGAATAACATCAGCAGGTAAAAAGTAATTTTTCATATTAAGTAAAGCTTTTTTTGGTGTGCTAACGTGTTTTATTTCACACTTTTCTAAAATATCTCTTATTTTCATATGTGAATTTATTACCCATGTTGCTTCTATATCTCTTGTTCTGAGATAATCTAGAGTTTTTTGTATAGAAAGCTCGGTACATTGATCTCCACAGAACACAAAATTAAATAATGACTCCCTGGTACCATTTATTGTAAATATGATGTTATCAAATTCATCGTGTACTTCCCACTCAGATAAATTCGCTGTGTACAGTATATAATCCTTTAGATTTTGAACAATTAAGCTTGAATAATAAATTTTTTTATCCTGCATACACCAACAATAAACAATAAAAGGCTCCTATAAGAACACAGGCTAAAATTGCAGCTATAACGTCATCTAGCATAATACCTAAAGGACCTTTGGTATTTTTATCGATTAAATTTATAGGCCACGTTTTTATTATATCAAAAAACCTAAAAGAAAAAAAGCACAACAACAATGAAGAACAATTCATCTCTTGGCTTAACAATATCGAAACTAAAAGTATCGTCAGCAATTGACCAACCACTTCGTCAATTACTACCTCTTTTGGATCACATGAAGTCTTGTAATGTTTTATATAATTACCTGTAGACCATAATCCAATTAAGAATAAAAAAGAAATAATTGCTGCACCTAAAATTTTGTTGCTCAGGATTACAGGAACAAGCGGAAAAGAAGCCAAACTACCCACAGTACCTGGCATTTTTTTTACTGTTCCAGACAGCCACCACGTTGATATTAATTTATATAAAAATTTCACAATATATCCAAATACAAAATTAACTTATAAGAACAGAAAGAGTATCCTCTATAGAGGCGCTTTCATACAATAATCTATAGACCGCTTCACATATAGGCATTTTTATCTTTAGCTTTCCTGCTAAATTAAATATGGACTCAGCAGTGCTAAAACCTTCAATCACTGACTTGCCTTCTGACAAAATCTGCTGAACATTAAAGCCATTGTCACTATTACCTATTTTAAACCCAAAAGATAAGTTTCTTGAATTCAAGGATGTGCATGTCATAATTAGGTCACCCAGACATGCTGGCCCAAGTAGTGTATTTATATCCACACTACCGTCACCAATTTTTGCTGAGTATAAAGCCTTAATTTCGCTCATACTTTTCGTAATCAATGCTGCATGAGCATTAAACCCAAGTTTACTACCTAGAACAATCCCACACGCTATAGCAAAAACGTTCTTTAACGCTGCACAAATCTGTACTCCTATAATGTCGTTACTAAACTCCAATTTAACATTTTCTTGTTGCAGCTCTGATACTAGCTTTGAACCTAATGTGTTATTTTGGCATGCAAGAACCATTGAATAGGGTAATTTTCTTGCAACTTCTACAGCAAAGCTAGGACCTGAAAAAATAGCAATAGGATTGTTAGGTAAAATTTCATTTACTATTTCACTAGGTAATTTTAATGTAGACTTTTCTATTCCCTTACAAGCTAAAATTATTGCTACATCTTTTTTCAGATTACAATTATGCAATTGCTGACATACCTTCCTCAGAGACTGAGTGGGAACAGCGAGGATTGTTACTGAAGCATTAATTATGTCTTCAATAGCCAATTTTACTGACACATTATCAGAAATTCGACAACCGGGTAGCTTGTCACTTTCTCTTTTCCCGTTGATTGATTCAAATGTAGTTTCATTGTGAGTCCACAAAATCACATCTTTCTTACTACCTAATGAAATTGCGATTGCTGTACCCCATGCACCAGCACCTAAAATTGATATTGCCACACAATATTCCTGAAAATATTACTTATACTTTAAAATAGTAGGATAAGTAAATTAAAAATATAACACAGACATATAGAATAGTTAAATATTTATTAACCGAAGTATTCTTTTAATAATAGTAACTTTAATTCAATATTTACTAAAAATATTATTACTATCATGGTATGTCTATTATATTTTAGATCTATTTATATAACTTTGGAACAATATATTTACTATTAATTAATAAGTGTAATTTTGATCATTTGTTAATAAAAATTTGATTTATTACTTTCCTTAGTTATATATATTACTAAAATTATAAATTATTTATGGGGTGTAAAATATGCGTATATTATTAATTGAAGATGATCAAGTAAGTGCAAAGACTGTAGTTAACGCCTTAACTTCTGATGGACACTTCTGTGACGTTGTTACTTCTGCACAAGATTATAACAATAATATGGTTTCCTCAAACGGAGATTACTATGACCTAGTTATTTTAGATATACACTTACCTGGTGATATTGACGGATATGATATATTGTTAAGACTAAGAAGTGCAAAAATCAAAGTTCCTGTCTTAATACTTTCATGCATATCCGCTGTCAATCACAAAGCTAAAGGACTCGGGTATGGTGCCGATGATTACTTAACCAAGCCATTTCATAAAAGCGAGTTATTAGCTCGAATTAAGGCCATAGTGCGTCGTACTAAAGGCCATCCTGAATCGGTGATAAAGATTGGTAATATAAATATCAATTTTGATCACAGGGTTGTTGAGGTGAAAGGTAAAACGGTTCACCTTACTAATAAAGAGTATTCTATGATAGAATTGCTAGCACTGCGTAAAGGAACAGTACTAACAAAAGAAATGTTCTTAAATCATCTTTACAATGGCTTGGATGAACCTTCAGATAACAAGATAGTTGATGTTTTTATGTGCAAATTACGTAAGAAACTTGAAAGTGCAAATGATGGAAAAAGCCACATAGAAACCGTTTGGGGCAGAGGGTATGTTCTGAAAGAGTATATTGATGATGATGAATATTCTAATGTTAATGTAGGCGAAAGTAGTGATGGCTATCAAGCAGAACAAGTGAAGGACAACGCATGAAATGCCTACACATTTAAATATAGCATGGCTTATATCGCACGTATCATGTGAACGCCTAGGTGAAATATAAGCCGAGTTCTGTTTATGTAGCTATTTATCTGGAGTAAATGTTACCATTTACCGCATGCGATTTACCCGAGTAGATATGAGGAAAACATAAAATCTACTTCTATTTAATCTTGCTCCTAGTGTTGGTTACTCGACTACCAATGTTGCCATTGCCATGGTGTGCTCTTACCACACCTTTTCACCCTTACCTAAAAATATTTTAGGCGGTAATTTTCTGTAGCCCTATAACTGGAGTTACCTCCGGCGGGCATTACCCGTCACTATTTTTCCTTGGAGCCCGGACTTTCCTCTGCTATGTTTATCACACAACAGCAGCTACTTATTTCACCTAGGAATTATACTTTAACATGAAAATCACAAAAGCAAAAGACAATTTCCTAACAGTCTACATATTAAAAACATTTAGACAAATAGCTAAAGGTGATATTCCGGCACATCATCACTATCCCAAGATAAGCTTTTTTCACTTTTAGACTCCGCTTCAGTTAGTCAAGAGCCTGGTCCACCGCTTGAAGACGATGAGCTACTTCTTGATCGACTACTACTTTCTACTGATATACTATTTAGCACTGTTTCAGATTGATATATAGTTCGCATTCTGTTACCAGTGGTAAAAATTTCTTCATCGCTACTTGAAGATGATCGCCTTCTATAACCCAAATCAGTTAGTTCTAATACAGGAGCAGCATTACGACCCTTAACATATCTATATGCTATGAATCCTATAATTCCAACAATACCTATTGCTCCAACCAAAGATCCCCCTATCATTCCTGCCTTATTAGACCCTATAGCAAGTTGAGTAGGTTGTGGTGAAGAAGTAGACTGAGGAAGTAAAGTCGTGGTGAATATAGGAGTTGTTGACTCTTTTGTTCTAGTACTTGGTATACTAAATACTGTTTGTGTAGTTTTCTCTGAGCTTGTTGTTGGCGCAGTTGGTTCCACTGTTACTGTGCTTGTTTGAGTCGTTGACTCTGTTGAAGGTTTATTCGTTGTAGAAGTAGGTGCAACGGCTTCTGTTGTTGGCTTCACTGTTACTGTACTTGTTTGAGTCGTTGACTCTGTTGAAGGTTTACTCATCGTAGAAGTCGACGCACCAGTCGCTGCTGTAGGTTTTACAGTACTTATTTCAGTTTCCGAAGGCACATTAGTTGACGTTGCAGTAATCGTGGTTGCTTGTGAAGTAGCAGTTGTTTTTGTTGCTGTTGTTGGCTCCACTGTTACTGTACTTGTTTGAGTCGTTGACTCTGTTGAAGGTTTATTCATTGTAGAAGTAGGTGCAACGGCTTCCGTTGTCAATTTAGTAGTCTTCACAGCGTCGGTTTCTGCTGTGCTAGTAATTGCAGCAGTCGGCGTCTTCTTAGAAGTCACAACCGTTTCTGCAACAGTTATAGGAGCCACGGTACTACTAGAAATAATATCTGGCGTTAATCGACCGTTAATGATATTAACAAAATCACTGAGAGTTTTGATGCTATTTGCCGGTATTATTGTTGCTTCAGAAGATTTTCCAGAGCCGTTTTGATTAAAAGTTACAATATTTTCTCCACTTACCGCAGTTACGATAAAACCACCCTGACCGTTGCCTTTAATATATAATTGCTCTATAGGATCTGTAAATTGATAGATAGGAAAATCTGACACTGATCCATTTTTAAGTAGAGTTGCTATATGTAACCTCTGCTCATTAGCTGATTGGTCATTTTCAAGAAAAGCAACTAGATCATTTCCTTCCGTTTGTTCAACATACTGCAAAAAGCTTATTTCATGTTCTCTAGAAAGAGATAGTGCTTTATTATCTATTTGACCTTTTCGATTACCAAGTAAAAAGCCATTAACTCTATCCTTCAGACCCTGAATCACTTTAGCCATATCAAATTTAAAAATACGTGTTTTTCTCACCTCTTGATTTTCCTTAGTAATCCTTTTGCTCACTTGCGAATAAAGCATCGTGTTTCCATTTAATGCCAATTGCCCCTGATTATCAAAATTGAACAATTTTCTTTCTGTAACACCTTTTTCTCCAGTCAATACCTTAAATTTTCCGCTCTCGCTTGACTTTAAGTACCAAGAAACTAAAGTTTGATCCTTTAAGTTATGGGCGATTACAATTACGTCACCATTACCAACTTTCACTGCTCTTGGTTGAAAGTAACTATTGCCCACATTTGCAAGACTATTATTATCAATATTCTTTTGTAATTTTCTTTTATCTAAATGTTCAACTGAAGGAGTATTAACTGATTGTTTAATTCCGTAAGTGTTAAAAGATAAGCCTTTAACGCATTTTTCTCCTTCTTCGCTAATTCCTTCTTCAGGAAAGATAACTCCAACTTTATCTATTTCAGCTGAATCTTCTATTAATGTGAGAGATAATTGATCTTTGAATTCATTTGCTACGCTGATATTTGTACCACATTCGTATGTTTTTGATTGATATAATGGACTAATAAGTAATTTTACTTTACTGCTCCCATTACCATTATCTTGATAGCTGAGTCCGTAAGCAACTCCATTCCCCTCAATTAATTCTACGTTTGTTGGATTAAAACCTATCGCTTCTTTAATTTCCGGTGTATTTGAGTTGATCCCGAGCAATCTTCTTAATATAGACATAATTTTATTTAAAATATTAATAAAATGCTATTATGATTACTCCTGTGTGTTAATGTCAATGAAAATTTTAACTAAAATTAAAAAATTAATATAATATTTTATACTAAAAGGTAAATATAAGCTTGAAGAGGGCTAAGAAGCTTTATGCTATTTCTCAAAAAACCAACAATTGCAATCATTGGTTCTACAGGTATAATCTGTTAAAGTTTACACGAGTCTCATGAATGATAGAAAAAGAAGAGCAGTTTAGTTTTACATCAGAAAACCTCAAGAAAGCGGGAAAGTTTATAGAGATGTATCCCAAAGGTAGAGAAGGTAGTGCTGTTATGCCTTTACTATATCTGGTTCAAGAGCAATGCGGATGGGTTTCTGAATCTGCTATGCGTTATGTTGCTGATATGCTGCATATTCCACATATTCGTGTATATGAAGTGGCAAATTTTTACACCATGTATAATTTAAAACCAGTAGGCAAATATCTAATACAAATTTGTAGAACAACTCCTTGCTGGTTGTGCAATAGTGAAGAAGTTTTAAATACCTTTAAAAAAAAACTTGGAATCAATATCGGTGAGACTACTAAAGATAATTTGTTCACTTTAAAAGAAGTTGAATGCCTAGGTGCATGCGTTAATGCTCCCGTTGTGCAGATCAATAATGACTTCTATGAAAATCTTACTCCTGAGAAAGTAGAAAACATCATAACAGAACTTTCAGGCAAATAGATGAAAGAAGAATTTTCATTCAAGAGAATCAAGCAATCAGGTTCTGCAAGAGTTGGAACAATTAAAACTCCAAATGGAAGCGTAGAAACCCCCGCTTTTATATTCTGCGCAACAAAAGCTGCAATTAAAGCTGCAGATATTGAAAGAATAAGTGAAGCTGGTACCCAAATCATACTTTCCAACACCTATCACCTAATGCTTCAACCAGGAGAGAATACTGTTGCAAAACTTGGTGGTTTGCGCAAGATGATAGGATGGAATGGGCCAATGCTAACTGACTCAGGTGGATATCAGATATTTAGCTTAGGCCACGGATCAGTTTCGGAAGAGATAAAAGGAATAAGAAAAAAACAAAAAACTTTGATCAAAATTAATGAGGATGGGGCAATTTTCCGTTCTTACATTAATGGTAAAATTTATTGCTTAACTCCTGAAAAATCTGTACAAATTCAACAGAAATTAGGTGCAGATTTAATCCTAGTTTTAGATGAATGCACTCCATTTCACGTAAGCAAAGAATACACAGCAAAATCAATGCTCATGAGCCACAGATGGGCTGAACGTTCTTTAAATGAATTTGAAAAAAACAATAATGGCAAGCAGGCACTGTATGGAATTAGTCAAGGCGGAGTGTATCAAGATTTACGTAGAGAAAGTTGTGATTTTATCAACGATTTGCCATTTTTTGGTCAAGCAATAGGTGGATCACTTGGTCAAAGTAAAGAGCAGATGCATGATGTAGTTTCTTTCACTATGGACCACCTGAAAAAAGACAGGCCTACTCATTTGCTTGGTATTGGTGGAATTGTGGACATCTTTCGCGGAGTAGAGCTTGGAATTGACACGTTTGATTGCGTGCATCCAACCCGCTTAGCAAGGCATGGTGGCGCACTTGTTAAAGTAAAAAACAGAAATTCTATTTCTTCAAAGTGCAAAGAGCATATTAATTTGCGGAATCAACGATTTGAGCTGGACAACAACCCAATTGAAAGTGACTGTTTATGTTTTACCTGCAGAAAACATTCAAGAGCTTATATACACCATTTACTGAAAGCTAAAGAGCTCCTGGCTTACACGCTCGTTACCATTCATAATATTTTCTTTATGAATAAGTTAATGGCATCAATAAGGCAGGCTATATTAGATGATAGGCTAGATCGGGAGAAAAATAATTGGATTAGTGAGACACCACTACACTGTGAATTATACACCTAGTTCATATTTTTCTACGCTTATTTTATATTCCCTAAAACAGAAAAAGCCTTCCTCTTCCTACTCTTTCTTCCTTGGCTAATCCATAGTTAGCGTTTTTTGCACATGTGCGTTGCATTTTTTAATCTTCTTTAAAAACTTGACAATACATGACAACACTGGTATGTTAAAAATATAGTTTTTGTGAGGTATTTATGGTTAACAATAAAGAAAAACATCAAATAGCGTTTTGCGTTTCAGCCGTTACATTCTTAGCTGGGTTATCATTAATCGCAACTGCAATTGCAGTGGGTACCGTACCTGCTATAGCTGCTTGTCTAGTGATAGGAGGAATTTTGACTGTCTTGTCTGGTGTGCAAGCAGTAGAAAGCTATTTATTTTTACGAAACAGCGAGAAAACTTTGAATAAACTGATAAGTAATATACGCGATGAACCAGAAAGCAAACTTTTTATAGAAAGGATTTTGCAACCGTTCATTGAACTTTTTAGTGAGCTTAAGCAACATAATTAAAGTACACTAAGCTTTAAGCATAGAAACCACTTTATCGTAACTTGGAAATGATTCAATTTCTCCAATTGCAGCTAGAGTGGTTTTTTCATGCTGAGATAACAATTCTTCTGCTGCTTTTTTTACGTTAGCAGTGGTAACTGCACTAATTTTTTCTATTAATTCATTTTTACTGATGTACCTATTATAGTTACCGTAGTAGTGTCCCAATGTTTCAGCACGTGAGCTAACACTTTCGCGTGACATTAAAATTTGGGATTTTACTCGCTCTTTCACTCTATTTACTTCTTCTTCCTTCAGATCATCTGTAGACAACTTCTTCAACTCTGTCGTTATAGATTTTAAAAGCTTATCTAAGTTACTACTGTCTGTACCAGCAAAAATGGAAAACATTCCTGTATTAGTATAGCTGGAATTAAATGAATAAACAGAGTAAGCTAATCCCTGCTTTTCCCTTACTTCCTGAAATAAACGTGATGACATTCCGCTCCCTAATATAGAATCAAGCACTTGAAACGTGTGATATTTATCGTCATGGCGAGAAACACTAGGTAGACCAATTAGCAAGTGTACCTGATCTAATTTACGATGTTCTAAATACTCACCACCAGTACAGCTCGCATTTTGGCTTTTTTTCAGCTTTTTAGAATGAATCTTTGAGAGAAAATCTTTGGTTAATGCAACAACTTCTTCATGTTCAACATTTCCTGCAACGGCAAATAGCATATTCTCACCAAAGTAATGCTCATTTATGTAATTATCTAGATCTCCTCGAGTAAAAGATTTTACAGTATTTTGCGTGCCTAAGATTGACCTACCAAATGGTTGGTCTTTATAAGCTGCCTCAAAATATTTGTCGAAAATAATGTCACTTGGTGAATCATTAGTTTGAAAAATCTCTTGTATTACAACACCCTTCTCACGTTCCAATTCATCTTCTGGAAACGTGGAATTCATCAATATATCTATTAATATATCAATACCAGTTTTTATGTCTTTCTTGAGGACTTTTGCATAATAGGTGGTGCTTTCCCTACCGGTGCTAGCGTTGAAAACTCCACCTATGTCATCAAAAGCTTTTGCAATTTCAAAGGCAGTTCTTGTCTTCGTCCCTTTGAAAGCCATGTGTTCTAAAAAATGGGATATTCCATTTTGCTTTGCACTTTCTGCTCTACTGCCAACACCAACTCGTATGCTTAAAGCTACGGAATCAATATCACGCACCTGCTCAGTTATTATGCGCAGACCATTATCTAATTTTGTTACCCGGGGTATATTCATCTCATATATTCTTCTAAGTTCTCTTCTGCAAAATCCCAATTAATCAAATGATCAAGGAAAACTTTTATGTAGTCAATTCTACGGTTTTGACAATCTAAATAATAGGCGTGCTCCCACACATCCATAGTGAGTAGTGGCACTTGGCCATAAATTATTGGCAAATCTGCATTTGGAGTCTTGGTGATTTTGAGCTTTCCTAACCTACCTTTTTCGAGCACTAACCATACCCATCCACTGCCAAACTGGCTTACTCCATGACTCGAAAATTCTTCATAAAATTTATCAAAGCCACCGATATCGTCTTGAATTTTTTTTGCTAGAAGACTACCATCTTTAGGCTTACCACCACCATTTTTTTTCATTGAATTCCAATAAAAAGTATGGTTCCAAACTTGTGCTGCATTATTAAATATAGGCAAGTTGCCGCTATTACCATGCACTTTTGTTATTAATTCCTCAATTTTTACATGTTGATAATCCGTATTTTCAACTAGCTCATTGAGTTTATTTAAATATCCTTTATGGTGCTTATCATAATGAAAATCTAAGGTTTTTGCAGATATATAAGGCTCCAAAGCTGTTTTATCGTATGGTAATTCAGGTAAAGTAAAACTCATAAAAACCTCTTTATTTCTAACCTACTCGGATGGTAGGGCAATATATGCTTTTGTGCAACATATAATTAATAGCTAAAACATTTAGGTATCTATTGCATTATTCTAAATTATACTACAATAACGATTATTATATAAGCCATAGAAATGGATTAAATGCAAAAGTTACTTGACACCCTTCGCCAACCCCCTTATCATGAAACTGAAGCTATTGTATTTGCTTTCGCCAATCTGCAGATTAAAAGGTAAGGATTACTTAATGTATCGGCGTCTTATGTTCAATTTTTTGCAGTATATAGATACTGTATGTCTTTACAAAACTTCATCTACATCTAGATTTTTATCTAAATAAGCTGAACGCGCTTATAAAGCGTTACAAGACATCAAAAAATGCCAATACTCGACAGAGATAGTAAAAGACTAGCTAACTCGGGGATTCTTTGTCTTTTTTTCTGCTTGGTAAATTTCTTAAACATTTGCAGCGTAAGTTAGTTGCAATTAAAAGCAGCTTAATCTTGCTTGTCAAGCGTTTAAAACATAAAAAACGCCAATATTTTAAAGCGGATAATAACCACGGGGCTTCTTTTGCCTTTTTTTTCATTTGGTAAATTTCTTAATATTTATAGCTAAACAACAACCGTCATCCCGCTACGTGTTAGCGGGATCTATGCTTTGAGATACCGCGAATGAATCGCGGTATGACGGTGTAGATGATGGTTAAGTATCCCGCTGCTTGTTAGCGGCTAAGAGATACCGCGAATAAATCGCGGTATGACGGTGTAATGATGGTTAAGTAATTCGTCATTCCGCTACGTGTTAGCGGGATCTAGAGATACCGTGACGGTATGACAAGGGAGAACAGTTGTATTCCTGCACAATTTATTCTCATGACAAAAACGTCTTAACTTTCTCTCTACTTTTTCTGGGTAAGGTCAATTTTGTGAAAAAATGGATTGAATTATAGGTAGATTTGGCTATTATTTGTAATACATGGGTATTGGATAAAATGTTTGAATTTAGTTCTGTGCTGCTAGCTCGAATTCAGTTTGCCTTCACAATAGGCTTTCACATTATATTTCCTGCTTTCACGATCGGGCTTGCAAGTTTTCTAGCCTTTTTGGAATGGTGTTGGCTTAAGACTGGTGATACACGTTTCCGTGATGTTTATAAATTCTGGATCAAGATTTTTGCCGTTGCTTTTGGCATGGGAGTGGTATCTGGAGTTGTAATGTCATATCAACTTGGTACCAATTGGTCGATTTTTTCTGACCGCGTAGCCAATGTTCTCGGCCCTCTATTTTCCTTTGAGGTTTTAACAGCCTTTTTTCTGGAGGCATCTTTTTTGAGTATTATGCTATTTGGATGGAATAGAGTAAGTTCTCGTATGCACTTTGCTTCTACTTGTATTGTTGCAGTGGGAACGCTTATTTCAGCTTTTTGGATTATTGCGGCCAACAGTTGGATGCAAACACCCGCTGGATTCACGATTGGTGAGAATGGTCTCCTATATCCAACCAACTGGTTAGAGATTATTTTTAATCCTTCTTTCCCTTATCGCTTTATTCATATGGTAACAGCAGCCTATCTTACAACAGCTTTTGTGGTTGGTGGTGTAGGAGCATTTTATCTTTGGAGAAAACGACATGCTCCTCAAGCAAGAATTATGCTTGGTATGGCAACCATTATGGTAGCTTTAGCTGCACCATTTCAGCTGTTCATGGGAGATAGGCATGGATTAAATACACTAAAGCATCAACCTGCTAAGATTGCTGCAATGGAAGGTATATGGGAAACCGAAAAAGGGGCTGGCTTACTTTTATTTGCTTATCCGGATCAGCAAAATGAAATTAATCACTACGAGATAAAAATTCCTAATCTTGCCAGCTTGATCTTAACACATGATTTTTTAGGAGAAGTAAAAGGATTAAAGGAATGGAAAAAAGAAGATAGGCCACCTGTAGTATGGGTATTCTGGTCCTTCCGTATAATGGTTGGAGTTGGAATTTTAATGATCATAATTGGGTCAGTAAGTGTTATACAGTATCTTCGTGGCAAATTATTCCAAAGTTGTTTCTTACATGGATGGTGGATATCAATGATGCCGTCTGGGTTCATAGCGTTACTTGCAGGTTGGTTTACTACTGAAATTGGCCGTCAACCTTACACTGTATATGGAATTATGCGCACAATTGAATCATTTTCATCTGCGATTACCGGTCCTCAGGTTGCATGGTCTTTGATTGCATTTATCGTTATGTATACCCTTATATTTGGAGCAGGTAGTTACTATATTCTGAAACTTATATACAAAGGAATTCCTGTCATTAAAGAAGAAGAGCAATTTTATAAACACGGTATTGGAGCTTCAGTGATTGATGCTGGTACATCTGGAAAGGACAACAATCATGTTTGATTTTTCTTCCTTAATTAATTTACCCCTAATCTGGGGATTACTAATTGCCATAGCTGTTTTACTGTATATTTTAATGGATGGGTTTGATTTAGGTATTGGTATTTTACTTCCTTTTGCACCGTCAGATAAATGCCGTGATCACATGATAAGCTCAATTGCACCATTTTGGGATGGAAACGAAACATGGTTGGTATTGGGTGGTGGAGGGTTGTTTGCTGCTTTTCCTCTTGCATATTCAATATTAATGCCTGCTTTTTATATTCCAATCATTATTATGCTGCTTGGCCTTATAGTGCGCGGAGTATCCTTTGAGTTTCGTTTTAAGGCAGAAGGAAAATACAGGCGATTATGGGATTATGCCTTTCATTTTGGGTCACTTGGTGCTGCATTTTGCCAAGGCATGATTTTAGGTGCATTTATACATGGTGTAGAAGTAAACGGACGCAACTTTTCTGGTGGCCAATTTGATTGGGCAAGTGCTTTTAGTGTAATGACAGGCATTGCTGTGATATTTGGATATGCACTTTTAGGTTCTACATGGCTCATAATGAAGACAGAAAATATAACACAAGAATGGGCACGCAAGGTTGCTTCTTATACGCTTGGTTTTGTAGGTATTTTCATGGGACTAGTGAGTGTAGTGACACCATTTTTAAATGAACGTATTAAAAACTTTTGGTTTAGCATGCCAAATTTTTATTATTTATTTTCTATTCCATTACTCACATCTTGGCTATTTTTCATGCTGTGGTTTGATCTTCAGAATACTAAACGGGAGTACCGTCCATTCTTTCTCAGTATTGCTATTTTTTTTATGGGATATTTAGGTTTAGGAATTAGTATCTACCCATGGATTATACCTTTTCAATATACCATTCTGGATGCAGCTGCTTCTGGGCCAAGTTTATCTTTAATGCTCATTGTTATAATACCGCTTTTACCAATCATTTTAACTTACACTGGTTATTGCTATTATGTCTTTCGTGGAAAATCAAATTATGAACACACATATTAAGGAGTTAGTGACCTTATGGTTAAAACGTTACCCTTAAATCAAGCAGTCGTTCAGGCAATGGCGTCAACTCAATAGCCTTCATTAGCAAACCCTCCTATGGATTTTCTGAAAAGTTTTTGAGTATATTGTATTTTTAATTTGTAGAATAAGTTTTTTTCCTTTTTGCATGCTAACCAAAAAGGGTTCTGTCATCCTTCTTGTCATATAAGTAGCTTGACGCGGGCATTCAGTTTTCTTTATAATTTTCTTTGTGAAAGAACAAAAATGCTTATTTGTAACCATAGCTGGCTTACCAAATGCTGGGAAGTCTACATTAATTAACAGCATCATAGGCAAGAAAATTGCAATTGTCACCCCTAAAGTGCAAACAACAAGGACGCAAATAAGGGGTGTTGCAACATGCAACAACACACAAATTGTCTTTACTGACTCCCCAGGAATTTTCTCAGCAGAAACAAAACTTGAAAAAGCTTTAGTCAAATCTGCATGGTCGGCAGTTAAGGATAGTGACATCACTTTGTTGCTTGTTGATGTAAGCAATTATTTGAAAAATATAGAAAGAATTAAGACTATATTTATGCGGCTGCAGCGCACAAAAGGCAGATGCATTTTGGTTATCAATAAAACTGATTTGGTAAAAAGGCCTGAATTAAAGATGGCGCATGAGCATCTGAATTTGCTTTATAAATTTGAAAAGGTTTTTATGATATCAGCATTAAAGAATGATGGACTTTCTGATTTGATGAATTACTTGTCTGAAGTTGCATCGGTGAGCCCCTGGTTTTATGAAGAAGATCAAATAACCGATTCCTCGACAAATTTTTTATCAGCAGAAATTACGAGAGAAAAATTATTCTTGAACTTGCGTGAAGAATTGCCATACTCTACAGCTGTTATAACTGAACAATTTGAGGAAAAAAAAGATAAGAGTTTAGTCATCAAACAGATCATATTTGTGTTGAAAGATAGTCATAAAAAAATAGTACTAGGAAAAGATGGCAGTAATATTAAAAAAATTAATATCGAAGCGCGTGCTGAACTAGAAAAATTATTTGAGTGCAAGGTACACCTCTTTTTATTTGTGAAAGTGCGACCTTGGATCGACCGTCCGGAGGAGTATATAGGCAATGCTTAATTCTTTATTGGTATTTGATATTGAAACTATACCAGATGTAAATTCCTGCAAAAATTTACTCAATATTAGTGATGATAGTAGTGTAGAAGAGAAGAGGGATGCATTAACAAAATATCATCTTGAAATAACAAACGGGCAAAACTCTTTTCTGCGTCAGCCTTTTCACCTTGTTGTAGTTATTAGTTTTTTACTTTGCAATATAAGCTACCAGAGTGGTTATGAGGTGTTCACACTGCAAGAAATAAGATCTGGAGGCACACTAAATTCCAGTGAAAAGGAGCTAGTGAAAGGATTTTTTAACTACATATCAGAGAAAAAGCCAAGATTAGTTTCGTTCAACGGACGCACTTTTGATATACCAGTGCTGAAGTATCGTGCTATGGTCCATGGCATTCAAGCAGAATATTTTCATAAAGCTGGCGATAAGTGGAATAGTTACAATCAGAGATATAGCAGTGATTGGCATTGTGATTTGCTTGAATCCCTCTCTGATTTTGGAGCTTCTGCGAGAGTAAAAATGAACGAAGTTTGTGCAGCATTTAATCTTCCTGGTAAGATTGGAGTTGATGGGTCACAAGTTATGGACTTATACAATAGCGGCAAGATACAAGAGATTCGAGATTATTGTGAAACAGATGTAATTAACACTTATTTGATTTACTTAAGGTTCATGCATCATCAGGGAAGGATTACTACTGAAAGCTACAACAAAAGTGTGGAAGAGCTACTTTTAGAGTGCGAAAAAAAAGAATACCTAAAGAAATTTAAAGAAGAATGGCAAATAACTTGTGGTGGAAAAATTTTACTTCCATAGAATAAATAGTCGAGTTATAATGCACTAACAAGCGAGCCTCTGTACTAAATTTTGGTTAATATACACGTTGAGCATATTAAGAAAGTTGCTTTTAAGGTATTGCATTTTACTTTTATTTTCGTTATAAGGTTGCTTTAAGTTGAATTTTCAACATTTTTATACTATTTACATTTAAGATATGATTTCGAAATTTTTTGGGGGCACTTCATGAAAAAGTCTATGTATACTAGAACTGCTCTAGTTTCTTTATTAACTTTATGTTCTTTCAGCAGTTTTGCAGCTGACTTTCCTGATGAGAGTATGAAGGAAATAAAAAAGCAAGAGAGCACAAAAACTTCTGGAAAAGTGGAAGTTATGAAAACATCAAATAAAAAACTGAAAGAAAAGATGGACAGAATATGTAATGCTGATCCAAGAAAAAAAGCTGAAGAGCTTAAGAAAAAAGAGGAGCTAAGATTAGCAGCCGAGCAGAAGAAAAAAGAGGAGATCAGGCTAGCAAATGAGAAAAAAGCAAAGCTTATAGAGGATTCAAAAGCGAAAGCTCTAAACGCTAAGAATTCTAATATAGAAAAAGGTAAAGTTTCAAAAACTAAGCGTTCTAAAACTAAGAATGCTAAAGTTGAAGCTAAAGATGTAAAGAAGGATATAAAAGTTGTTAACAAAAATACAGAGGAAAAAGGTAAGGCAAGTCCTGTTGTTTCAGTTGGTGGAGTTGATATTATCGATACCAATCAAGGGCAAAGTAATTTAAGAATAACTTTTGGTGGTGTTGTTGATGCTCAAGGTTATGGCAAAGCTGGACCAAGTGGCGCAGATTATAAACGTTATAACGTTATGCCAAACAGATCTACAGAGTATTATAATGCCACTCCAGATATAACAAGAGGAGCAAATCCAATATTCTATGAAGGAATAGGAAATATTGGTGATTACAGCAACGATATGGGTATGATTGCTGATGCAATATTGCACCTCAGAGCAGAAAATAAGAATGAAGATTTAGGTCTTCTTTATGGTGCTAACGTGCAGTTTCATGTTCCAGTGACCGAAGGTAAGGGAGCTTCACAGGGTGTTTATGCTGCAAAAGGCAGAAGTGCGCATGTGTTTGTTAACTCAAAATATGGTGACGTGAAGCTTGGTTACCAATTTGGTCCTGAGGCTCTGATGAGGCTTGATGCAACAAGAATTGCGACTGTTAACGGAGCTGCAGATAGTGACTGGTTCAGAAAAGTGAACTTAGAAGGAAGCGCTGCTAGCTTTCCATTTTATGTAACACCACGTCTTTACACTGAAAGTTTTTCGAGTGAAAGTGAAAAATTCTCTTTCCGCATGGCAGGGAAATATAACAAAGGCGTTATGACTACACTGCCATTTAGAGTTGCTTACTACTCACCAAATTATATGGGCGCAAGATTTGGTATCAGCTACTCACCTCGTTATGATAGTGGTTTGTTTACTGTAAAAGAAACAGTTTCAGAAGATAAAGGCGGTAAGATAGAACATAAGGAAACGATAAAGCATGTCGGCCCAGACTATGAGCACATAGTAAGTGCTGGTGCATCATATGAATATGACTTTGATAAACATAACATAAAAGTTAAAACTTCTGCAGTTGGTGAATATGGCTTTCCAAAGCAACCAAGTAAAGATAAGCATCTTTATAAGGAATTTGTGGAGTATAATGACCTGATGGGTGTTAATTTTGGTGTAAGCGCTGATTATAAGATTAATGAAGATCAAGGCGTAAAGTTTGCTGCCTCTTTTGCATACTTGGGCAAATCTGGTCAACCGAAGGGTATTAAAAAATTAATTGGTGATACCTACACGGAAATTGATAGTAAAGATGCTACTGATGGCAAAAGAGTGGAAGGGCTGAAAGCTCAATTTGGTAAAGATAGTATAGATACCATGTATTGGACTGTAGGAGCTGGGTATCAACATGAGAATATCTACACAAGTTTGACGTATTTTGGCAGCAGAATGAATGACAAAGATATGCTTCATGATGGTGCACTTGGCGTTCAATATGATCTGTCTCCTGCATGCAGTAAGAGCAAATTTGTTCCTTACGCAGCTCTCCATTATTTTATGACTAACGAAACAGGTAAGCTGAAAGATGAGTCTGATGCTGATGTACCTTCTAACCAAGGAATTCTCCTTCTTACTGGTGTGAAGTTTTCTTTCTAACCAGCCAGTACACACCACAGTTAACTGTGGTGTATTCTTGTCTGTTAGTGTTTATTTGTCGATCAAATAAACATATGGTGTCCTCTCTCCTGTCATCCCAGTGCGTGACACACAACTGTACGAACATTGTGATTTGAGGACACTCCACCAAGAAGGATGTCATCCCAGTGCCCAGACACTGGGATCCAGCTTTCCATGCAACTTCATCAAAAGCGTTTATTCAGAATAAGATCAGCCACTTTTTATGCTCACCAAATCAGTTTGCTTACTTACAAGCAAAATTTCCTGGATTCCAGTGTCAAGCACTGGAATGACACCCTATGGTCACCGGAATGACGCTTTATGGCTACTTAGATGATGAGAAAAGAACACACTGCCCTTATTCTACTGGCCGTATAGCTACTTTCAAATTTAATCAATTAAGCAGGAGGCCCCTATGCAAACCACACTAAAAAATCATTTAGCTGGAGAATTACTTACCACCGCTACGTGCTGGAAATTAAAGCTCGCAGGTGGAGAAGTAATGGGATTCACTGACTATGATGAAGATTTAAATATTGATAATATACTCTATAAATCTTCAAGTGGATTTACAGCCAGTAGTATAATATTAAACAGCGATTTGAAAACTGATAATCTAGAAATTGAAGGGATATTAAATAGTGCTGATATTAAAGAAGAAGATGTTTTATCAGGAAAGTACGACTTTGCAAATATTGAAATATTTCTTGTGAATTATAAAGACTTGACCCAGGGAACAATGAATCTACATTCAGGAATTTTTGGTAAAGTGACATTAAGTAGTGGAAGATTTATTGTTGAAATTAGAGGGCTTTCAGCAAAGCTTGAGAGAAGCATAGCAGAATTATACTCTCCTGCATGCAGAGCACAATTTTGCGATGATAAATGTAAAGCCGATACTAAAAAATTTAGTAAAATAAGTACAATCACTAAAGTAATAGACGAAAGAAGATTTGAAGACACGAATTTAACTGAGAGTGATGAATATTATAAGCACGGAGTAGTAAAATTCTTTGGCTCAATAGCGTTTGAAGGTGTAGTAAAAGAATATAAAAATAAAGTAGTTACGTTGTTTACTTCGCCTCCATACCAAATTTTTGCTGGAGATAAATATTCAATACTCGCAGGTTGCGATAAAACATTTCCAACTTGCAGAAGCAAGTTTAACAATACTGTGAATTTTCGTGGTGAACCCTATATACCAGGCTTTTATATTGTTTAGCAGTACAATTTTCAATATTATGAATAAGCATGGAAAGGTGGCTGAGTGGTCTAAAGCACACGCTTGGAAAGCGTGCACATATGAAAATATGTCGGGGGTTCGAATCCCCCCTTTTCCGTATGTTACTTCTAGAATAGTATAAAACCCCCGGTCGCGCACACAACTGTACGAACATTGTAATATGGTACAATGTTACAACTATGCGGTGGTAATTTACGATAAATTCATGTAGCCATTTCAAATTTAGCCATACCAATGTCAGTAAATTGATTAAGCAAATAACACTTGAGTAGCAGTTCCTTCCCACGATTAATTTCAGATTTGTTCCGAAAATTAAACCCGAATGTTTGTTTCAGTCGCGAGAAAAAACTTTCTACATAAGATCTTTTTCCGTAGTTTGTTTGCCTTTTCCACCTCTTCATTCCATCTTCGCTGTATGACTTTATTAGTCTAATTGCAGCATTTCTCTCTGCCATACTTTGGATGCTCTGCTGCATTGTTTTTTTGGAGGAATTTTTGTCTTTATGCCGCATTCATCACACAATTTATAGAGTTTATGTCTGTCATATGCTCTGTCTGCATATAGTGCTTTTATGGCATGCTGAAAATTAACTCCTTTAAGTAAATCGCAAGCTCCATAGTGATCAGACCGTTACTGTATTTTGCAGCTATGGCTTTTTTGCTGTTTATATTCAACATTACATGCAATTTTCTTGTCTGTTCATAACCACGATATTTTCTGTCAGCGCTATTTTCCTTGCTGTGTGTTGTTATAAATGCTGATGCTTGTGCTATCTATGGCAATTTCGATATCTTCCATATTATTTTTATCAATTCTGCAATCATTGATCTTAATATTAAGTTTTTTTTGAAGCTTGCGAATAGCTGATAACTGCTAAATCTCTTCCTATTTGTTGCAAATATCCTTTTATAAACCCGACTGTTTGTCTTAAGCCAATTCTAAAAAGATTAACGATTATATGCACTAAAATCACAACTTTATCACTATAAATATAGTTGCCGCCCTGCATTTTTGGACTATTTTCATACCAATTTTCGATAGCTTTATCGATGTAACGAAAAATATTTCCTCTTTTTTCTAGAAATTTGTTATATTCATGGCAGTTACTAACTCTCATTTTTTGTGGCATATTTTTCCTTAAGCGGTTAAATGGCTATTTTATAATGAATTTTGTCAGTAGCCACCAGATTTTTTCAGTTGCGATGCAACAGAGCCATCCCAGTGTCAAGCACTGGGATGACAGGAAAAGAGGCTATTTGGATGACATCTTTCTTCTTGGTATAAATTACTTTTATATCTCAATGTTCGTACAGCTATGCACGTTGCCGCATAGTGGATGAGGTGTACTACCTCTAAGAGTATACATTATCTCACATAATAATATAATATTTCGTTCATAAATCAACGTTTTTAACATGCAGCAAGAACATTTCCGTTGTAATTAAGGTTCTTAAGATGTATATTAATGAATCTTGTTTTCAATAAATAATGAAAGTAATAATTGTCATGATAATGTTATTGTGTAGCAGTTACACAATGGCAAGCGAGAGAATAAGTCTAGTGGATAAAAAACTATCTCAAGGATATGTAGCTCCAGTGCTTACAGAAGATAGCGTTATTTTATCAGACAAGCACGGCGCTTTATATTCCTTTGATATTGATAACTCAAAGGCTATGAATTGGAAATTACACCTCTCACACAGAAAAAAAATTAGTAACATGAGCCTATTGCGTCACAGAGGAAACGTTTTCTTTATAGTGGATAACGTTCTACACACAATAGATGCAAAAACCGGCGAGATTCAGTGGGAAAAAGAATTGAGAGCTCCAGTAAGAGGGAAAGCAGCAGTAATAAACAATAAATTGGTAGTATTGACTATTGATAATTATCTGTACGTGTTTGATATAAAAGATGGCAGCTTCGTTTGGACTTATCAAAACGGCATCAATGAGGTTCGAGGTTTGTATTCCATATCGCCAGCAATTTCTAATGATAAAATAATAGCACCATTTTCAAATGGTGAGTTAATAGCTTTTAATGAAGACGGTAAAAAATTGTGGAGCCAAAAATTGGCTACAAACCTTTTGGATACACAGCTCACAGATGTAACTACTACACCGAGAGTGCTTGGCGATACTTTAATAGCTACAAATAATTCTTATATTTATAGCATTGACGTGAAATCAGGAAATATTTTATGGTCAAAGTCACTGCAAGTAAAAAGTGTATCAGACATTGAGTCATATTATAGTCCTCTTATTCCTGCAGAGAAACAAAAAGAAGGCGGAAGAATTTTTATAGTTACTAAAGACGATAAAATAATTGGCCTGGATATAAAAAATGGAGAAACAGTCTGGGCATCTGATTTAATAGAAAATACGCAATTGTTTGCTCCAATTATGCATGCCCATACACTGTGGGTGACAAGCAATAAAGGTTCAATGTTTGCTTTTCCGGGATCTGAAAGTGCAGGAAAGGTAGTCAAAGTACCTGGTAATGTGTTTCACACTCCAGTGTTTACTCGCAATAAGATATATGTAACAACTGAGGGAAAAGGTGTTTATTCTTTAGAAAATAGGTTTGTTTTTTATGACTGATTATGATTTAATTGTTATAGGTGGTGGCCCAGGAGGCTATAAGTGTGCTATCGCTGCTGCAAAACTTGGATTGAAAGTTGCCTGCATAGATAAAAATAGCATTTTTGGTGGTACATGCTTGCGAGTTGGATGCATACCTTCCAAAGCACTACTTCATTCTTCCTATCAGTATGCTCACACGAAAAATGATCTGTCGAAGCTTGGCATAAAAATTAAGGATGCAAGTTTCGATTTAAAAGAAATGCTAGGCTATAAGGACGCCAGAGTTCAGGAACTTGGAAAAGGTATAGAATATCTGTTTAACCTTCACAAAATCACTAAAATCAATGGGCTTGCTTCTTTTGACCAAGGTAATCTTGAAGTTTCAGTTGAAGGTAAGGTGCTGAAGACAAAAAATATAGTAATTGCAACCGGTTCTGACGTTATTTCTTTGCCAGGAATTAATATCGATGAGAAAAGTATTATTTCATCAACTGGTGCATTATCTTTAACTGAAGTACCAAAAAAACTTGTCGTAATCGGAGCCGGGGCAATAGGGCTTGAAATGTCTTCTGTATGGAGGAGGCTAGGGTCTGAAGTCACTGTAGTAGAATTTTTTGACAGAATCGCTGCAGCAATGGATGGAGAATTAAGTAAGTCTCTACTTTCTAGTCTACAAAAACAAGGAATAAAATTTTTACTTAGCACTAAAGTTGAGGAGATAAAACAAAGTAGTAATTCTTTGAGTGTGAAAGTTTGCTCTGTAAAAGATAATCAAACAAACACTATAGAGGCGGATAAGGTATTGGTGGCAGCAGGACGCAAACCATGCACTGAGAATCTTGGTATTGATGAAAAAATAGAAAAAGATAATCGCGGTTTCGTTCAAGTTAACAACAGATATGAAACTAATGTGAAAGGAATATTTGCTATTGGTGATGTGATCGGTGGAGCAATGCTTGCTCATAAAGCAGAGGAAGAAGGAGTGGCAGTTGCAGAGATAATAGCAGGACAGTCACCTCACGTTGATTATGGAATCATACCATCTGTCATTTACACTCACCCTGCGGTTTCTTCGATTGGTAAAACCGAAGAGGAACTCAAAAATGCTGGCCGTAAGTACAAAGTTGGTAAATGTCAATTTGCTGCAAACGGCAGAGCAAAAATCACTGATGATGCTGAAGGATTCGTGAAAGTGCTGACTTGTAGCAGAGCAGATACAATACTAGGTGTGCATATCATAGGAGCATACGCTGATACGCTAATCAACGAAGCAGCAGTTGCAATGGCATATAGCGCAGCAGCAGAGGATATATACAGAATTTGTCACTCTCATCCTGATATAAATGAAGCCTTTCGAGATGCGTGCATCGATGCTTTCTTTAAAAAATAATTGTGGACCTCGGTTCAATCATTGCAAAATGGTATGAGTGGCTGAGGTGCAACAGATCTTATTCACCAAACACTTTAGAGTCATACATGAGGGACTTGAAGGATCTTATAAGTTTCCTAAATACTCACATTGGTGGAGAAGTAAATGTCGGCACTTTGGAAAAATTGAGCGTACCTGAGTTAAGAAGTTGGCTTACCTCTCGTTACGCAAGAGGTGTAAACGCAAGATCCAACACTCGAGCACTCTCAGTAATCAGAAATTTCTTCAAGTACATAAAAAATAACCACAATATAGACAATGAAGCTGTATTTTCCTTATCAAGGCCAATTCAGAGAAGAACTTTGCCCAAAGCATTATCAATACCTGATATAAAAACTTTATTGAAAGAAATGAAACTATCCGATCTGGGCGAATCTTGGGTGGTAAAAAGAGAAATTGCGATTATCGTCCTGCTATATAGTACAGGCTTAAGAATCAGCGAAGCGTTGAACCTTAGGGTTAGTGATATTAACAATGAAAGTTTAATAGTAACAGGTAAGGGAGATAAACAAAGGCAGGTATTCATTCTTCCGGTAGTAAAAAAGTGTATACAAGAATATGTAAAAGCCTGTCCTTATCTTGGCACTAATAATGAAACACAATATCTTTTTTTGGGAGTAAGAGGAAAAAAATTGGGAAGAACTTATGTGGCCAATCGTTTGCAAAAAATAAGGAGAATGTTAAATTTACCAGAAATTTTATCTCCACATGCATTTCGCCATAGTTTTGCTACTCATTTGCTTCAGGAAGATATTGACATAAGATCAATACAACAACTGCTTGGTCACTCAAGCCTGGAAACTACTCAAATTTACACTCACCTCAATTATCAAGATGTTTTTAACATGTACAAAAATTTTCAGCAGGGCCTGGAGAAGAAATCAAAACTTTAACTTCGTTCTAAACCACCAAGCTGAGTGCTTTCAACATCACTAAGTATTGTGTTTGCTTTATATAAACTACAACATCCTAATAAAAAAAAAGCCAGTGCAACTGCTGTAAAGAAAGCACTTATTATCCCTGGATAATCTTCTATTACTAAACATGCAACAACAGTATATACTCCAAGCAATATAAAACATGCAGAAGCGTAGTTGCTCAGTTTTCTACCAGAAGAAATTGCTTGCGAGGATTTTTCGTTTTTATTACTACGGAGCAGTCTACTTTCTGATGAAAGCCTATCTCTTTCTTCCCTTACTTGTTTCAAATCTCTTTTTAATCGTGAAATTTCGACAGTGTCGCTTGCTCTTCCATACACAATTCTATTAAGTCGAGTTACTTCACTATTTAGATCATTGATTTTTGTTTTTTGAGCCGATTTTTCCTGCCTTAAATCTTCTTCTAACTGTGAAATTTTGTTAATGCCTCTCGTTCTTTCGCGTACGACCCTATCCAGCTCTCGTTCTTTTTCTATGAGTTGAGCTTTCGTTCTTTCAAGTTCACCTTTAAGTTCTTGTATAACTTGCTCAGAACCTACCGGTATATCATTCGTACTTGCCAAAGGTTGTAATGTATTTGCAGGAAATTTTTCATTTAGATAATTTGTAATAGATTCGATTGGATTATTAACACCCCTCAATGCAGCAGTAACAATTGCATGACTCATGAAGCAATTATCTTCTACTAATTTTTTTACATCATCTAAATCTTTTTTATTAATAGTAGCGGTTAATCGCCCTGTAATGGCTTGTTCAATTATTTGCTTCACCCACGAATTTTGCTCTATAGCTTGTATTGGCTTTATTTGACTAAAATCTAGCTCTTTATGTTTTAAAAGTTTTGTCAATACTTCTTTGTTATCTGATGTTATTCCTTGTAAACATGATTGAATAATTAAGCTAAGCGGCGTTTCTATTTCTTCATTTCGGCTTCTTTTCCAGCAATTAGGGTTAAACTCTTGATTTAATGGTCTTTTCGCTTGGTAAATGTTTCTGCTAGAAAGAGCACCTAACAACTCGTTTGCTTTTTGTGCTTTTTTAAATTCTAATTTTATTACGCGCTCAAATCCTCTTGCAATACAATCTTCAGGGCTTTTATATTCATAATTTTTGATATCAGTTTTTATATCTGGGTGCGTGAGCAATATTTTTACCACATCTTTAGCCCCAACTTGACAAGCAATATGTAAAGCTGTGTCTTTGCGCATATTAGATGTTGTTATAAATTCTGATATTTCACTTTGTGTACTAGGATCATATCTCGTCCGTGTTGTAGACACAGATTGCTTACTCTGAGCATTAATATTGATACTTCTGTTTTGTATAAGCAATTTAGCCATTTTCTCTAACGTAGCCTGTCCATCACCGCTGACAGCGCAGACATTGACAATAGACATCAAAGGTGTCATGCCCTCCTTATCAAACGCATTAACATCCGCACCTTCTTTCAGAGCTTGTTTAAAAGCTTCCGGGTTTTCGTTATCAATAGCCTTAAATAACTTTTGTGTTGGTTCATCGAGCTGTCTTGAAGTTGTCTGATTATATCTATAACCATTAGTATTTATCCCATCCCCTCCATAAAGCATATTAAACCTACCTAATAATTTACTAATATAATTATGAAAAAGAAAAGGAAAATTGCAAGCGATTTATTCAAAATCCTAGAATTAACTACGACTCTAAAAACTTTTCTGCATCAAGCGCAGCCATGCATCCTGTTCCTGCTGCAACTACTGCCTGACGATATACCTTATCTTGAACATCACCTGCAGCAAACACTCCTGCCCTACTAGTTAAAGTTGTTCCAGGTTTTGTAATGATGTAACCCTGCTCATCCATTTCAACAAAGCCTTTAAAAATACCCGTATTTGGTGCATGCCCGATTGCAATGAACACTCCATCCACTTTTAATTCTTGGGTTTTATCGATCTCTGCTGATTTAATCGCAATACCAGCAACCCTTTTTGGATTTTCTTCTCCAAGAATCTGCTCTACGGTATGGTTCCACATTACTTTTATTTTATCATTTTTAAAGAGCCTATCTTGCATTACTTTTTCCGCTCTTAATTTATCACGCCTGTGTATTAATATCACTTCTTTGGCAAATCGAGTTAAAAATATTGCTTCTTCAACAGCAGTGTTTCCACCACCAATCACAGCTACAACTTTATTCCTAAAAAATGCACCATCGCAAGTCGCACAAGCTGAAACCCCATAACCCTGAAATTTCTTTTCACTTTCTAAACCAAGCCACTTCGCTTGCGCACCAGATGCAATGATCATTGCATCTGAATAGTAGTCATTGATATTACCAGAAGATCTAAATCTATACTCATTAAAGTCCTCAAGTTGTTCAACGCTTTTTATCTCATCATCTATTATTTTTGCTCCAACCTTTTCTGCATGAAACCTCATTTGCTCCATTAGTTCTGGACCCTGTATTGAAACAAAACCAGGATAGTTTTCAACATCTGTAGTAATTGTAAGCTGACCACCAGGCTGCATTCCCGTTACTACAATTGGCTCTAAGTTTGCACGTGCTGCATATATAGCGGCAGCATAACCCGCTGCCCCAGATCCAATAATAAGAACTTTTGTACTAAATTTATAATTCTTCACTGTATGAGTTTAGATAATCAGCTACTCCTTCATCGCTTGCCTGCATTGCTGGCTTACCTTTCTTCCACCCTGCTGGACATACTTCACCATGCTCCTCATTATGTTTAATTGCATCAACGATTCTAACGAATTCATCGATATTACGCCCTAAAGGCAAATCATTTATCGATTGATGACGTACAATAAATTTATCATCAATAACGAAAGTTGCTCTCAGCGCAATTGAGTCATCATATAAGACCCCATAGTCTCTTGATATAGACTTTTTGATATCAGACACTAAAGTGTAGCTAATCTCTCCAATACCACCATCATTAACTGGAGTGTTTCGCCATTTATAATGTGAAAATTTTGAATCTACACTTATTCCTATCACTTCAACACCACGCTTTGCAAACTCATTTATTCTATTATTGAGCGATATCAATTCAGTTGGGCAAACAAAAGTAAAATCAAGTGGATAGAAAAAAAGGACAGCATACTTATTTTTTATGCGCTTACTCAGACAGAAATCATCAACAATTTCTCCGTCAGAGAGAACAGATGAAGCAGTAAAATCGATAGCAGATTTTGTTACAAGATTCATAATTAACCTATTCTTTTAAAATAACTTTAATTTTACATCTTGATAAACTTATATGCAAGTTTTCTTTGGTTTTAGTCCTATAAAAACTTCCTAAAATAGCTCTTCTTTTTTACCGATAAGATACAATCCAGGTTGGAATACTGAGTTGGTGAGTATAAAATTCTACGTCATGCCACCGCGAACCGTCATACCGCCACGAACCGTCATACCGCGATTCATTCGCGGTATCTCTAGATCCCGCTAACAAGTAGCGGGATGACGGTTGTCGTTTAGCTATAAATGTTAAAAAATTTGCCAAACGAAAAAAAAGGCAAAAGAAGCCCCGTGGTTGGCTAATTACTTACATTATACTTTCAAGTATGGCGTTTTTTTATTCTAAACGTTTAATAACCGCGATTCAGTTGCTTTTAAGCCGCAACTAATCTAAATTATAAACATTAAGAAATTTACTAAACAGAAAAAAAGGCAAAAGAAACCCTAGGGTAGCTAGTTATTCACTATCCATTTTTTAAGTTGGCGTTTTTTTATGTTTTAAATGCTTTATAAGCGCATTTTAGCTTATATTAGGTAAAAACCTAGAAGTTTTATAAAGACATAAGGTGCACATAGTGCAAAAAATTAAACATGAGATGCCAGATACGTGAGTTTTTTTGTCATTTAATCTGTACAGAGAAGATAAATAAATAGCTTCAGTTTTATGATAAGGGAGTTGGCGGAGTTTGTCAAGTAAGTTTTTCGCTTCTGCGGGCTACTTGAATAACGGCTACAATGTTCATACAGCTATGTACATAGCTGGAACCCAAAAAAAGAACCAAGTAGCCAAGCTACTTGGATGACAGAAGGTAATATAAGAAGTCTATTGGCTCTCGTATACCTTAGTGAAACTTAACAAGTTTATCTATAGTTTTAGTGATGATTCTTGGAGTATCCGGAGAAACTGCTGAGCTCAGCCTATTTAGTCGCTCTATAGCAAACTCGCTGTTCTCATTTGTTATGAAATCACATAAAATATTTTCTATATCCTTAGTAACACTTTCATGCTTCCTCAGAGGATGATTATGTGGATACCTATTGATGGTTCTGATGCTAGAATACTCAACAAAAGCTTGATCCTTAAAAGCAAGTTGTCTCAATTTCTCTTTGAATTTTCCTTCTTCCTCTTTTGCTAAAAGGCGAGACTTTATCAGTGATTTTATAATCAAATTTATAGCTTGATGCATTTCAGAATGCACTATAACTTTAATGGTATTTTCTTCTACTATACAATCATAAATACTTTTTTCGCTCTTTAGTGACTCTATAAGCGTTCTGCTATTTTGTGAATTCAATTCCAAATTCTCTTCACTCATAGGAGTTATTATGAAGGTGTTCTTACTCACTCTGATGTTAAATTGTGGAGAGCCTTCAGAAAAGGAAAATGCTACATCCTTAAATTCAAGTGCATGATTGTATGCAGCAAAAAGGGTGTGTGCTATAACACTGCTGGGCACCTTCATTCCATGTTTACTCAGGTGGTTCAATACATTTTCAACCTCATGATATGTAAAGTCTGTATCTTTTAGCAATTCAACAACTTCTATGCCGTTGTGTTGTTTATACTCTATTCTCACTTCTTCTGTAAAAAGTGTTTTAGCTGCTATATGTTTATCAAGCACTGTGAAAATCTTGATGAAATTCTCTAAATCTTGTTTGTTAACTAATTCGATACTAATTAAGTTTCTGCTAATAATTGAAATATTTTTTGTCATTTTTTCCCACTAAAAAAACTCACTGAATGAATTGTATTTTTAATTCATTAAGAATTGTTTAAAGTGAGCATACTAGTTTTCATTTACGTATTACACGACAAAACAAGATAAAAAGTTACATAAAATCATCATGTGGTATAACACACTCTCCACATTCATCATTGCTGTTTGTGTAGGTTGTGACATCAGTGTGATTGTCATTATTATTTAGCATATCATCCAACTTTCCTTCTTTTTCAAGATCCATCAATTTGTCACACCCCCCAATGTGCTTATCGTTGATAAAAATCTGTGGAACTGTTCTAACGTTATACTTTGATTTTATGTCGTTAAATAGATCTGAGTTTTTGAGCACATCAATTTCTTCATACTTCACACCTTTTTTATCTAGTAAATCCTTTGCCCTTATGCAGTATGGACAGCCCTTCTTTACATATATCACAACATTTTTCACAATTTATCTCCGTAGCTTACTAAAATATAGTTATTATATATAAGAAACATGTAAAAACATCAAATTGTATGAAAATTATTTATAATTGTGAGCAAGGAATAGAAAATAATATAGCACTAACCTTCGGAAATTTCGATGGCATTCATTTAGGACACGAGTTTGCAATTTCTACTCTAAAGAAGGTAGCACAAGAAAGAGGATTACCCTCTGCAGTTTTAACTTTTGAGCCTCACCCATCAACTGTTTTATTTGGTAGAAACAATTTTAGGTTAATAGACCAAGAACAAAAAAAGGAACTAATCAGCAGCTATGGTATAGATTACTTATATATTATTAATTTTAATAGAGGTTTTTCTGAGGTTAGCTGCGATGACTTTATCAGTGAGATTTTAATAGATAAATATGGCGCTAAACACATAATTGTCGGAGAAAATTGCACTTTTGGTCATAAACGATTGGGTAATATATTAACTCTAGAGAAATATTCTGAAATATATGGATACTCTTTGACTAAATTAGAGCCATTAACAATTGACGGCAAAATTTGCTCTTCTTCTTCAATAAGGGAGTATGTACAAAGGGGCGAAATAGAAATTGCTAATAAATTCCTCGGCAGGCCTTATCAAGTTTCTGGTGTTGTGACAAAAGGTGCATGTAGAGGTAGAGAAATAGGATTTCCAACCATAAATATTCCTATAGAAGATTGCATGATAAAACCTAAGTTTGGCACATATTACGCTAGAGTGACTTTTCCTGATAGTAATCCAAATTGGTTATATGGAGTAGTCAATATTGGTATGAGACCTACTTTTAAGGATCTGAAAAAGCCTATAATAGAAATGCACATATTCGATTTTGATGAAGACGTATATAGTCATAAAGTCAATATACAACTTTTAAAATTCATAAGGTCAGAAAAAAAATTCCATAGTATTGAGGAGTTAACAAAACAGATAAATTATGATATACTTAAAGTTTATAGGTTAAAGGCAAATTTATGAAAAAGTTATGCTTAGTTGTTATATTAATTATAGTATTGATTGACCAAACGAGCAAATTGTACATAAACTCATTGATTGATGAAGGAGAATCAATTGAGATCGCTAGTTTTATAAAACTAGTTGAAGTTTGGAATTCAGGTATTAGTTTTGGAATGTGTAGCGCTTTACCACATGGCGGTTTCTTTTTTTCAGCATTTTCAATACTAATAATTGGTATACTTGCATATTTGATATACAAGTCTGACGATCAGTCAACTTACCTTGGTTTTTCTCTGATGATTGGTGGAGCAATCGGAAACGTAGTTGATAGGGTCTATTGGGGAGCTGTATATGATTTCATATATTTTCATATTGATGATTGGTATTGGCCAGCCTTTAATTTAGCAGATTTATCTATAGTTTGTGGAATGTTTACATTGTTATATAAGTGGTATATATACGATATGCTTATTTCTAAACAAAATGAGGAATAAAATAATTGTTTTTATATTAGGTCGAAATAATGCTTCATAAGTTTTTTAGTTTTCTTATACTACCTGTACTTTTTTTTACTTACCCAATTTCTTCGAATGCTTTAAACATAGAGCACAACATAAAATATACTAAACTCAGTAACGGACTAGATGTTTATGTTGTTTCTAATCATCGGATTCCAGCCGTTTTACATGCAGTAATATACAAAGTTGGGGGAATGGATGATCCAATCGGCAAAGCAGGATTGGCTCACTACTTTGAACATTTAATGTTTGAAACTACAGGGAAGTTCACAGATATAGAAGCCACTATGAGTAGCATTGGGGCTCAATTTAACGCATTTACCACTAAAGAATATACCTGTTATTTTGAGTTGATCCCCAAAAAAGATTTACCACTTGCAATGGAAGTTGAAGCAGATAGAATGGGCAGCTTTAATGTTACTCAAGACAAAATAGATAGAGAAAAAAACATCGTATTAGAAGAAAGAAAGATGAGATTTGATAACCAACCTCATAACTTGTTATGGGAAGAAATGGATAGTGCATTTTACCGTACTGGCTATGGTAGGTCTGTTATCGGCTGGGAGAGCGATATCAAAACTTACAATTTGGATGACATAACGAGGTTTCATGATAACTATTATCACTCCGGCAATGCAATATTACTGATTGTGGGTGATGTGGAACTTGATGAAGTAGTGAAATTAGCAGAAGAAAAATATGGCGAAATTAAAGCTAAGCCTGTAATGAGAAATTACCCAAATCAGGATCCAGTGCATAATGCAGGTCTATCGGTGACCTTAGAGAGCACTGAAGTAAAAGAATCAGTTTTATATTTTCGTTATCGTGTTCCCTTATTTGATCACATAAATGAAGCCTCTGCTGCTCATTTAGCGGTTGACATTTTAGGTGGCGGCAAATCCAGCAAACTGTATAAAGATTTGGTTTTAGATAAAGATGTGGCAGTATCAGTGTTTGCTTATTATAATAGCCTAGCTTTTAGTGATGGCTACATTGATATTATGATAATTCCAAAAAGTGGCGCTAATTTAGATATTGTTGAAAGAGAGTTAGATAATGCTATTAATGGCTTCGTATCTAAAGGGGTGACGAGCGAGGAATTACAAAGCTCAAAATATAGGTATAAGGCAGCACAGTTTGATAATCTATCTGACTTAACTCATATAGCGATGTTCTATGTGCCACACCTTGCACTTGGTATTCCACTTGATGAAATAGATATTTCATATAGCAAGATTAATGATGTCAATCTAGAGGATGTAAATAATAAAATCCGTGCTATTTTTTCTGCTAATAAGTTAATTGGTCGTTTATTACCAAAAGGAGATAATAATGAGAATAAGTAAAATTATATTTCTATTTTTTTTCTGTCTAGGCTTTAATTTACAAGCAAGTGGTAACCTAAATATAGAGGAGGTCACTACCCGTAAAGGATTTAAGTTTTTATTTGTAGAAAATCATGATTTGCCAAAAGTTTCACTAAATATATCGTTCAAGGATGCAGGTTATGTGTATGAGAATAAGGAAAAACAGGGGCTTGCTTGGTTTACTTCTCTTGTAATCCAAGAAGGGGCAGGAAAAAATGATGCCAAAGATTTTGCGAAAAAGCTTGAAGATAAAGGGATTAGTTTAAATTTTATTGCTGATTTAGAAGCATTTAGGGTTTCATTAAATACTTTGTCTGACAATCTAGAGGAAGCAATTTCATTACTGAGCGATACTATAATGCGTCCTAAAGTTGACCCTGAAGGGTTGAATAGAGTTTTCGAGAAAGCCAAAGTTGATTTTAATAATCTTGAAAAAAATCCTTATTTTGTTGCTGGAAAAGAATTAGATACGTTATTGTTTAAAAAACATCCTTACTCAAAAAGTGTGTACGGTACTCTTGATACTATAATGAGCATTACTAGAGACGATGTTTTAACATACATAAAGCGTAATTTTGCTAAAGATAACATAGTTATCAGTGTTGCTGGTTGTACAAAAAAAGAAGAAATTATTACGCTATTAGATAAATATTTATCTAAATTGCCGTCAAAAAGATCAAAAGTTAGAAAAATACCTGTAAAAAATAATTTTGGTTCTGCAGAAAGTAAGAATATTTTTATGGATATACCACAGAGTGTGATACTTTTTGCTCAAAAAGGTATAGCTTATGAAGATCCTAATTATTATAACGCTGGTGTCTTAATTGATGCACTTGGTGGCATGAGGCTGAATTCAATATTAATGACAGAACTGAGGCAAAACTTGGGTATTACTTATGGTGTTTATGCAAGTATTATTTCCAATAAACATGGAAATATTATATCTGGATTTATAAGTACTGATAGTTCTACTGCTGGCAAAGCTATATCAGCAGTAAAAGATACATTTAGCAGAATAAAAAAGCAAGGAATTGACGAACAATTGTTCAAGGATGCAAAAATTGGCTTGGTAAATAATCTTGTCCTTTTCCTGTCCAATAACACAAATACAGCAACGCTGCTAGATAATATGCAGATAAATGATCGTGATGTTAACCGTATAAATAATTATGCGAATATCATTAATGATGTTAAATTAGAGGAAGTAAACGAACTGGCAAGTTCTTTACTGGAACCTGAAAATTTATTTTTTGTTGAAGTTGGAAAAAACGCTCAAGGTCAATAATTATTACAGTCATATATCTTCTGCTATTGACCTTACTGCTTCTACATAACACTTATGCTCCTCAGCTAGAATGCGTTCTGAGAGGCTTTGAATATCATCAGCTGGTAACACTGGTACAACAACTTGAGCAATTATGGCTCCAGCATCAACTTCAGGAGTGACATAATGTACAGTACAACCTGTAATCTTTACACCTGCTTTTAGAGCTTGCTCTTGAGCGTTTAGGCCTTTAAAAGACGGAAGTAAAGAGGGATGAATATTTATCACCTTGTTATGCCATTTACTCAGAAAATCAGCTTTGAGAATTCTCATAAACCCTGCAAGGCAAATTAAATCAACCTTATGTTGAACAAGTATTTCGTGAATTTTACCAGCATCAAGCGGTTTATCTTTAACAATAAACGCTGAGATTCCTGCTTGCTCTGCTATTTTCAGACCAGCAGCTTCGCTATTATTTGTGATAACACATGCAACTTCTGCGGAAAAATTCTGATCTTGACATGCTTCTATTAAGGCCTGCATATTCGACCCCCTACCTGAAATTAGTATTCCGAGTTTTATCTTTTTCATTATAGCACAGTTAGTTTAGAATTTAGTTAATACTAACAAAACAGCTCAAAAGGAAAACTTATTTTATAGCAAAGAAGGCAGACTAAACTCTTTATATAAGTGGACCTCTAATTTTGGACCTCACTGGACAACACAAAATAACGAATAGCCCCATGTACCCAGCTAAAACTAGCTTTAATGCTTAGATATTGTGCTATTTTTGTATAATATACTACTATAAGTATATATTTTTGTAATCGCGTTATTATTTATTTAACAAAGTATTAGTATAATTTATTACACTGGATTAAATGGAGAAAGTTCAATGAGTAAATTACCGAACAATGCAAAAATAGGTAAATCTCAGGTTACTCAGTGGGAGGTAATAAAAAATTGTGAATATGCTGATAATTGCTTGTCAAAAATAGTAACTTTGTACGTTATTAGAATAACTCAGCTATCAGATTTTTATACGAGTGACGAACCTGAAATTAACACTGTTTTAGCAAGAATAAGCGTGACAAGTGAAAATGTATTTTTAAACAAGGCTACTACTATTGAAGTTATGGAAGGTATTTTTCCGTATAAATTCAACAGCAAGAAGAGAAATAACGTATTAAGGTTAGAAGATTTGTATAATTATTTATGTTCTATTGTTAACAATAGCCTTCCAAAAGAAATGCTTGAAAGTCTTGTAAGGGAATATAAGGATGCTGTTAACTTATTTAAAGCAATTACTTAACTGAACGTAGTATTTTTAAGATTTTATTTTCTATTTCAGAAATGCCGCTTTCAAGATCTTTATCTATCAAATACATGGTAGAGAAATATGTTTTCTGCTTACTTTCAACATTGATAGTTAAAGTTCCGGGAGTGATTGTGACTGAATTGGCAAATAACGCAATGCTTTCATCATTATGCCCTTTGCATTTTCTTAGAATAATGATTGGCTCAAGCTTAGATTTGAGTTGTAGCACCTTTTTTGTTACATAAACACTTGATAAAATGATTTGGTACATTAACCATGGTATATAACTTACTAACTTATAAAACGACAGTCTACTCGTACTATTTAAAATCTGGCTAAGAGCTCTTTCAGCGTTTATCAACCTTCTAAAGATAAACGATGTGAATATAGAGGAAAACACTCCACAAAAAATAAAAAACGGCTCAAAATAACCAGACAATACAGTCCATAGAACAAATAAAATTATAAATGACAGAGAAAAAAACTTGATTTCCTTCCTAAAGTTGAGGTTTTTCATAGTCTGTAATATAACTTAAATGACTCTTTAAGGAAAGATAATAACGAATATTTAGGTTCTTGACTTCTATGTTAAAAGATATAACAACTAAGTTATGTATTTTAAGTGAGGAAGTTATGAAATATGACAAATTTATGGAAATATTAAAAAAAATAAATGACCTTTCAGATTTGAGCAAGGACAATATAGTTGAAAAAATAAAAGCTAAGTTACAAGAAGAAGATCCAGATTTATGTCAAGAGTGGGAAAAGAGTAAACCTGACAACGATAGTGGATCTGGCATAAATTACATATTTACTATATCTCGTGGTCAAAATTCTAAGGAAGTCAAATTGTTACATCTTGCTTCTTATTGGAACTGTGCAAATGTAGCAAAAGCTCTGATTGAAAACGGGGCAGATATTAATGCAGAACATGATAATAAAATTACTCCTTTACATATTGCTGCTCACTATGGCCACGAAGATGTAGTAACCATTCTAACTGGAAAAGGAGCAATTGTTGATGCAAAAAATGGTGATGGATGGACTTCTTTACATTTTGCTGTTGAAAAGAACCACGAAAATGTAGTAAACACTCTAATTGGAAAAGGAGCAAATGTTAATGCAGAAAATGATAAAGGATGGGCTCCTTTACATCTTGCTATTACAAATGGCCACAAAGAGATAGTACAAGTTCTATCAAAAGCAGAAGGAATCAACGTTGATGCAAAAAATAGTGATGGGTGGACTCCTTTACATCTTGCTGCTGCAAATGGCCGCGAAGATATAGTAGAAACTCTAATTGAAAAAGGAGCAGATGTTAATGCGAAAGATCATTATAAATGGACTCCTTTAACATTTGCTTCTCAAAAAGGCCATGAAGTGGTAAAAGGAGCTCTATTAAAGGCACAAGAGAACATCAAAGCTTTGCATTCAGCTGTTAAACATAATAATGAGGAGGAGGTGAAAAACCTATTAAATAAAGGAGTAAACGTTAATGCAAAAGATGATGATGGATGTACTCCTTTACATCTTGCTGCCAGAGAGGGCTGCGAAGATGTAGTAAAAACTCTCATTGCAAAAGGAGCAAATGTTAATGCAGAAGGTATTGTGGACGAGACTCCTTTACATCTTGCAGCCAGAGGGGGCCATAAAGATGTAGTAGACATTCTAATCGCAAAAGGAGCAACGGTTAATGCACAAAATAATAAAAGATATACTCCTTTACATATTGCTGCTGAAAAGAACCACATAGAAGTAGTAAAAATTCTAGTTGAGAAAGCAGATGTTAATGCAGAAGGTATTGAGGACAAGACTCCTTTACATCTTGCTGCTGCAAAGGGCCATAAGGATGTAGTAGAAACTCTAATTGCAAACAAAGTAAATGTTAATGCAGAAGATGATGATAGATGTACACCTTTACATCTTGCTGCTGAAGGGAACCACATAGAGGTAGTAAAAATTCTAGTTGAGAAAGCAGATGTTAATATAAAGGATGCTGATAGATGGACTCCTTTGCATGTTGCTGCTGCAAATGGCCACGAAGATGTAGTAAAAACTCTAATCGCAAAAGGAGCAAAGGTTAAGGCAAAAAATGGTGATAGACGTACTCCTTTACATCTTGCTGCTAAAAATGGCCACGAAGGTATAGTAAAAGTTCTGCTAGAAGCTGGAGCAGACCCTTCATTAAAAGATGTTGATGGAAAAACGCCAAGAGACCTCACTAAAGATCAAAGTATAATTCAGCTTTTAGAGGAAGCGGAAAAAAAGCAAACGTTAAAAAATGAGAATAAAAAAACGCCAAAGGATCTTACTGAAAATAAAGATGTAATGCAGCTTCCAGAGAAAAAGGAAGAAAAACAAATTGGAAAAAATGCAATTGTGAAAGAAAAAGAACAATCTGCAAAAAATGCAATTGTAAAAGGTGTTATTGTGTGTTTTGTAACTGCAGTGATAGTTGGTGTTGCACTTGCATTTGCTACTGCCCTATCTGTACCAGCAATAATTGGACTAGCTGCAGGATCTGCGCTCATAGTTGGTGCTGGTCAATATATAATGTCAAAGCCTAAACCTGAAATGAAAGAAGTAAAGGAACCTGTGCCTAGAGAGACAGAAAAAGCACTTACTTGATTTTTGTTATCCTGTTGCTATCAGACTAGCCTGGCACCTTATATTTATTGGGATAACTGTTTTATTATGAATTAAGTCAAAAACTCTGTAATATATTGAAGCTTAAAGATATCTTTAGATATGGAAGTTATTGCAGAAAATAGGAAAGCAAGGTTTGAATATTTCATCTTAGAAGAATTTGAAGCGGGTATGGTCTTATTAAGCAGTGAAGTTAAATCGCTAAGAGAAAGAAAAGTAAATATTTCCGACGCCTACGTTGTTGAAAAGAATAGCGAAGTATGGCTGCACAATATGCATATTGCAGAATATAAAGCTGCGAACCGAAAAAATCATAAACCAAAAAGGGAACGTAAATTACTCTTGCATAAAAAGGAGATAAATAAACTAATTGGTCAAATCAAGACTGCTGGGATAACTGTTGTGCCGCTTTCGGTCTATTTTAACGATAAAGGATTTGCAAAAACTAAAATTGCCATTGTAAAAGGAAAAAAACTCTACGATAAGAGAGCAACCATAAAACAGAGAGAGTGGGATCGTGAAAAAAGTAGATTGTCTAAGAATAATTTATAGCAAAATATGTCTTTAAATCCAGTAATTTTCAGCATCGGTCCTGTTTCTATATATTGGTATTCCTTAGCCTACGTTTTGGGTATAGTGTTTGCATATTGGTATTTACATAAGCTAGATGACCAAAAAATATTTACTAAGAATTTTTACGATTCGTTATTAACAGCCACTATTGTAGGTATTATCCTTGGAGGTAGACTTGGCTACGTATTGATATATGATCCAGTTCTTTATATAAGCAACCCTATTGAGATATTGAAGACCTGGGAAGGAGGGATGTCATTTCATGGTGGTGCTATAGGAGTTTTGCTTGCAGTAATAATTTCGTGTAAAAGACATAATATCCCTACATTTTATGCACTGGACCTAGTTTCTTGCGGAGTTCCCATAGGTTTATTTTTAGGTCGCATAGGCAATTTTATAAACGGAGAGTTATTTGGCAGAGTTACAACTATGCCATGGGGTATGGTATTTCCAGAGAGTGGTGATAATTTGCTGCATCATCCAAGCCAGCTTTATGAGGCACTTTTTGAAGGACTGCTACTTTTTGCAGTTGCAAATTCACTGTTTTTCTTAACTAGAATAAGACTGTATCACGGTGCGTTAACTGGTATTGCAGTTATGTGGTATGGAATAGCACGTTTTTTCGTTGAGTTTTTTCGCGAACCAGACTATCAAATTGGCTATTTGTGGCTTGATTTAACTATGGGGCAGTTGCTTTCTATACCTATGGTTTTGCTAGGAATGCTTGTATATCTAGGCGCATTAAATTTAAAATTTAATACGAAATCTGTCACATAGAGAAAAGGTGAGTTCAATAGAAAAATGTAGCCAGAAGCCCCACATTATGCACAATTGTACGAATTTTCTGCGTTGCAGTAGAATGAATCGGTGGGCTTTGTTGCATCGCTAGCTATGATGGATTAAAGATAAAAAAGGTGGAGAATATCAGTAGCTTATTATTCTGGTATTTATAACAAGAACGGTCAGTGAATACCTAAATTTGAGTAAAAGAAATTTCACTACCACTCACTAATCTGGCTAAAATTCAAGAATTTCAATGCTTTAGCTATTTTCAATAGAATTAAATTTATTAATATAAATAACAAATTACTATTCTTAAATTTGATCAGATTGATTGCAAAAAAACAAGATTTTCAATAAGTTGCTTATAATCCTAATTATAGTTAGCCTTTCATAAGTAGCGATGCAACAAAGCCATCCCAGTGTCAGCTACTTTCATGACACCATTTGCTGTGCAGTTTACCTTCAAAAATGAATGTTCGTACAGCTATGGAATGAATCGCGGTATGACGTAGCTTCGCTATAGGCAATGAAGGAAATATTAACTATACTTCTTTTTACCATTGTTTATATTTCCTATTCACATATATTAATATTTTACTCACTTAAAGTAAGCTAACTACCGTTATTAATATTTTTGTAATAAAAATTGTATATGGTGCATGTAATCAAATTAAGAGGAAGATTGTGGAAATTACGCCATCAATAAAAAAAGAATTGAAGCAAAGTACTCTATATGTTTGCCTAGAAAAATGCAAAAGTGCATTTTGGTTTATCTTTTGGTTTAGTGCGGGAATCAATTTATTAATGTTATTCCTACCACTTTATACCTCTCAAGTGCTTGATCGGGTGATATCGAGCGAAAGTGTATCAACACTAACTATGCTGACAATTATCACTTTATCTGCATTTGCATGTTCTGCAATGCTTGAAACTTGTCGATATTTAGCCATGGCAAAAATAGGTGATTGGATCGATAAAACTGCAACACCAGATCTGATAGTAAGGTCAATCAGGCTAACGTCAGTGCAGAGCTCAACTTCAAGTGGTGAAGCAATACGAGATCTCGGAGTGATAAAAAATTTCATTACAGGAAATGGTATATTCTCACTGTTTGATACTCCATGGTCGTTAATTTACCTTGTTGTGATTTTCATGATACATACCTCCACGGGGTTTATAGCTATTACTGGAATTATTATATTAGTCTCTATGGCAATATGGAATGAACTTGCCACTAAACGAATATTACAAGAAACCAACGAAGAAACTATACGGAATATCAATGCTATAGATGTTGCAACAAGAAATGCAGAAGTGGTTGAAGCTATGGGCATGTCAGAATTCATAGTCTCTGATTGGTGTAAACGAAATGATCAGAACCGAGCAATGCAAATTAAAGCACAAAATCGCTCTAATGTAATTACTGGAATCACTAAATTTTTGCGCTCAACTCTGCAAATATCAGTAATTGGAACAGGTGCATTACTTGCAATCACAGCTCATAAGACTGCCGGTAGCATCATCGCTGCTTCAATTTTAATGGGTAGAGTATTAGCACCATTTGACGCTGCGGTTCATACTTGGAAGTTTTTAAATCAGGCTAGAATGTCATATGGAAGGCTACAAAGACTTATATTAACATCGCCAAAAAGAGAGCAAACGATGGCTCTACCAGAACCTGAAGGAAAATTGGAATTTGATAGAGTATTTTTTACTCCTTATGGAAGCAATAAGCCGACAGTAAAAGGAATATCATTCATTATAGATCCTGGAGATGTAGTTGGTGTTATTGGTGCAAGTGCTTCTGGTAAATCCACTATCGCAAAATTAACTGTTGGTGTATGGAAGCCAATATCTGGTGTAGTCAGACTAGATGGCGCTGATGTATATACTTGGAATCGAGAAAATTTTGGTAATTATGTTGGCTACTTACCTCAGGATATTGAGTTATTTAACACTAGTGTCAAAGCTAATATTGCTCGCATGAGGCCAGATCCAAATCCTGAAGAAATAATCAAAGCAGCAAAAATTGCAGGAATACATGAACTAATACTAAGCTTACCAAATGGATATGATACAACAATAGGAGGTCCTGGAGGAGTAACGCTCTCTGGCGGCCAAAAACAGCTTCTTGGACTTGCCAGAGCTTTTTATGGTCACACAAAACTTTTAGTACTTGATGAACCAAACGCTAACTTAGATAGCAATGGAGAGGCATGCTTAATTAATGCAATTGGCATTGCAAGAAAACAAAATACTACTACTGTTATCATCACTCACAAGCTACCGTTATTGTCCGTAGTTGATAAGGTGATCCTCATGTCAGATGGTATCATTTACGCTATGGGACCAAAAGATGAGATTTTGAGCAAATTAGTTGCTCCATCATCAAGTACCACAGAAGATGAGCGCTCTTCAGCAAATGGTTAGTTTACTTACAATAAATTCTGTATCTGAAATAACAACTGTTCCAGAAAAATATATATTTCTTTACCATTAGAAATAATATTACAAGAATAGTAAATAGATTAATAACTCTTATTAATTAAAGTCAATCGGCAGATATAGCTAAAGTGGCTTAGGTTTACCTACAATTTGAAAAACAACAAATTCGTCTTAATGAATTTTCTTAATTTATTATCTAAATAACTTAATATTAGTGGTAATTTTATAAAAAAATTATAATATAAATAATGTTGCTGCGAAAATTTATAACAATATTTCCCTCTAACGTTTAATGAATTTCAATAAATTGCCTTTTTAATTCTAGATAAGTATATGCTTTGTTAATATGTTTAGTTCAAAATCCAAAAGTAAGTTTATGCTTTCTATTGGAGAAGAAGGCATAATGTTACTATATTTTAAAAATAATACTTTAAATAAAAGGTATTTTGTTAAGGGCAAAAACGATAAAGCAGTTTCCGATTTAATTTCATGTCTTTCGTCAGATAAAAAAGCACCTTTATACCTGGTGCTTAATCATGCAGATCAAAATTACTCGCTACAGTTTATTACAAGGGCAAACAAGATTAGTGCCTATCTATCAGCAAAAACAAAGATGGAGCATTTTTCTCGTAATAATGACATAAGTTCAGTTTTTTTGGTTGAGAAGCCAAACAAATTCAATCAAAACTGGTGCTATCTTCTTGTTTCATCAAAAGCAAAGCATTTAGTAGAATATTGGTTGAATGTGTTTATTGAGATAGGCTCCAACTTTAAGGGAATATTAATGTTTCCTATAGAAATAAGTAATATAACAAAAAAGATTCTACATAAAGATCCTAATAATTGGAAAATTATAGTTGCTGCAACTAAAACGGGAGGCTATAGACAAGTGGTTCTTAAAGAGAATAAAATGGTATTTACGCGCTTAACATCATTTACTAATGATAATTTACCAGGAATTATCGCTGGTGGAATATATCAGGAAGTGCAAGATACTATTCGATCCTTAACTAAGTTTGGGTTTGAAAAAAATAACCCTATCGACCTTTGTATCATAGTGTCAGAAGATATCAAAGCTAGTTTATCAGTCATAAATTTTTCAGAGAACAGTGTGAACATATTAACTCCATATGAGTTAGGCAAACTATTAGGAGCAGAACTAGCTATAAGTGAAAAAGATAACTTTTGCGATACCATAATTTTGTTTCATAGCTTTAAGAATAAATTAGCAGCTATTTTTAATACAAAGGAAACTAAAGAATTTTATCTATTCAATTACCTTTATTTAAACTCTCCTCGAATTTTTCTATACTTCGCCCTGGTTTTAGTTATAACAAACACCCTTTGTTTGCTAAATTTGTATTCAAATTTCAATGTCGCTGATAATTTATCAGCAAAGCAGAACACCTTAAATAACCAATTAACAAAACTTAGCCAAAGCTATAATGTAAAAAAAATAGATGAAATTTATGATTTTATTAATATCAATAATATTTTATCAAAAATAGAATACTCTCCTCTTACACAAGTTAAGTATGTAGAAAAGTTAAAAATACCAGGTATAGAGCTTCGATCATTTGAATGGAATTATAATGAGGCAAAAAGTTATATTACCACAACTTTAAAGTTTAATTTTCAATCCGGTAAAAATATTTCTCATCAATACGAGAAACTACGAAAAAATTTAAACGATAATTTTCGTACCTATGACATTAATATTTCTAGCTTACCTGCTGCTAAAGAGCAAAATCTATCTATTGATGTTGAAATAGGAGAGGCAATGTAGATTAATGACTATCTCTCAATTAAAAAGAAAAGCTACAATTCAGTTTATATCGTATTTGTTATTATCTGTTGGATTAATAGGGTTATTAACATATGTTGTTATCTATAACGAAAAGATTTATAATAAAAACCAAATTGCGATTGATAAAATACGTTCTATTAATTTACAGATTACTGGAATTCAAAAAAAGGAAGTTGTTCTAAATAAAAACCTAGATTTATGGAAAAAAATTTCCTCTTCAAATTTACATAGTAGCAGATACATTGCAAATTTAAATTTCGAGCTTAGCAAGTTATATAAAAAGTACTATATATTAGAACCTGAAATATCAATTTCTATACCCGAAGAAGTTGAGCTCCACAACAAAAGTGAACGCACAAAAGTAATAAAAAGTGAAGTGATCCTAAATTTAAGCTCAATCAGCGATAAGCATATTTTTTTATTTCTACAGTCTATTCCAAATCTGCCAGGTTATGTTATGATCAAATCTCTTATTTTAAATAAGCAGAGAAATATTGATGCTGCAACTATGAATCAGATTTTGAATGGTAATATGATAGAGATAGTGAGAGCTAATATAGTCTTTGATTGGTATACTATATTAAGTAGATAAGGTGATGAACATAAAGCTGTTTTTTATTTTTACGCTACTCATTTCCAATGTTAATGCATATTGCAGTTGTGAAGATATCATAGAAAGCATAGAAATTTGTAAGGAGTATTCTTGCCGACAATATATTGGCAATGAAGATTTTATTGAGCATAAAATATTAGGATTAAATAGTGGAAATTTATGCGTATATATAGAAAAACAAGGTAATGATGAAATGGTTTGTCATCATTCTCAGTATGGAATGATGATAGAAAAAAGATATTTTGAAAGTATTCTTAAAGTTGGCAATCAAGAAATCGACGATTTTATTGATATAGCAAATTTGCGTGCAAAAGAGTGTTTCTTTATCAACAATCAAAAACTAAGCTATACAGATCGGGACGATATAATAAGAGAAGCAGTGGAAAGTGACTTTGACGTTTTGTCACAATATAGTAACGTAAAAAGCATTTTTTTTGATGAAGAGCCAGTTAATAGAATGGTCAATGAAATGGAAAAGTTCAATTTACGATCTTCAAGAGCTGCAAAAGAGGAGGTATCAGATAATTTCAACGGTAAGGTAGTGAGTTTAGACTCAATTTTATATCTTTCTCCCGATACATGGAAAATATGGGTAAATGGAAAACTGTTTATAAATACTAAGGATTTAAAAGTGCACTCAGTCACTGAAAATTATGTAACTTTTGTATGGACCGTAGATCAAAAAGCAATAAAAAAGCATGCGAATGATTCTCAAAATGTATATTTTGGATATGGGAGTATTATGTTTACGCTTTATCCAAAACAAAAATTTGACTTGGATGGCTTATCTATTAAATAACTTAAATATATATGCGCTTGTAGCTCAGTTGGATAGAGCGTTGCCCTCCGGAGGCAAAGGCCGTGGGTTCGAATCCCTCCAAGCGCACTTTTAATTAAATTTGACAATAGTATTTTCACATAAGATAATAAAAGGATTTATTTAGAGCATAATTATGTCTGGTGGTACCATAAACAAAGTCATACTAGTTGGTAATTTAGGAAAAGATCCTGAAATTAGGACTACACAAAATGGAAAAGAAATGGCAAGTTTTTCAATAGCCACGTCTGAAAGTTGGACTGACAAACTTTCCGGTATGCGCTCTGAAAAGACAGAGTGGCATAATATCGTAATTTTTAGTGAAGGATTAGTAAAAATCGTCAAAGATTTTGCACGTAAAGGCAGTAAAGTTTATGTTGAAGGTTCTTTGAGAACTAGAAAATGGACTGACCAAAACGGTGGTGAAAGATACACAACAGAGGTGGTTCTATATAATTTTAATAGCGCTCTTACTCTCTTGGATTCACGAAATAGTGCGCCAAATTCTGATTACAAGCCAAGTGAATACAAACAAGGTGAAACAGAACAAAAAGATAAACACGAAAGTTTTGACAACGATATAAAAGATGAACTACTCGACGATGAAATACCATTTTAACAATTTAAATTGAAATCTACATTTTTATGGACTGCTTGTGTTACTCCTTTTAATTGCAATGGAGATAGTATAGATTATAGCAGTTTGCAGCGTTTACTGACAATGCAAGTTAAAGCTGAAAATGGCGTAGTGTTGCTGGGTAGCACAGGTGAGAGCCTATCGCTTACTGATTCTGAAAAGCGTACATTAGTTGAATTCGTATGTAAGCTAAAATTAAATACGAAAATTATAATTGGCGTACCAGGAGTGAATCTATATCAGACTCTTGAATGGCTTGATTTTTGCAAGGGTATGCCTATTCATGGCTATCTAATGACAACTCCCATTTATGCAAAGCCCGGAATTATGGGGCAGACTTTATGGTTTGAAAAGCTGCTTGAGAAAGCACATGTGCCGGTTATGTTTTACAATATTCCATCAAGAGCAGGAATAAATCTTCACGCTGAAACTGTACGCAACTTATCCAGCCACGAAAAATTTTGGGCTATCAAAGATTCAAGTGGCACTGTTGATACTTTAGCTCAGTATAAGAAAGTTGCACCAAATATTGAGGTCTTTTGTGGAGATGATAATATGATATCCGATATGGCCGCTTATGGTGCGGCTGGCCTGGTTTCCGTTGCTTCCAATGTTTGGCCATATGTAGCACATGAATATGTTAAGAAGTGCCTCAATGGCAGGAACCCTCAGGCAGATATCTGGCAACAGGCTTGCGAAGCCCTATTTATTGCCAGCAACCCAATACCCACTAAAGCACTTTTGCATGATATTGGGCTCATAGAACATCAAACTGTCCGCCTACCGCTCAGCACAGAAGACTTGCCTTCTGTTGAAAAATTGAGGCAAGTCAATAAAATGATTCTTGGATGGAAAGAATTGGCTACTCTCTAAATAGTCTTGCAACTTTGATTTAATATACAATCCAAGTTTCATTTGAACACTCCCAAACTTATCACTTTATGCCACTGGTCTTCATCTAAAATTTCTACACCTAATTCCACTGCCTTTTTATATTTGGATCCTGGTTTTTCTCCTGCAATTAGGTAGTCAGTTTTAGCAGAAAGATGTGAGCTGACCTTTGCTCCCAGAGTTTTGGCTCTTACTTTTGCCTCTCCTCTACTCATAGCAAGTAGCTTACCAGTAAACACTATAATTTTATTATTTAAAACAGAGTTACTAGAGTTGGAGCTCACAGGAAGAATTTGAAGACAAGCAGTAAGATCATTTAACATTTTGATGTTATGTTCCTTAGAAAAAAATGATTCCAAAGATTCAGCCCCTTTTTTTCCTATGCCATCTATACCTACTAGCTCAGTATTATCTAATGACAGTTCAATCATCGAATTATACCAGTTATTATAAGAAACATAATAATCTGCAAGCAATTCTGCTGCAACTTGGCCAATAAATCTAATACCTAAAGAAAATATAAACCTATCTAGAGTTATTACCCTTCTGCTTTGTATAGAATTTAACAAATTAGCTATAGATTTCTCGCCCCAACCAGACTGTTCTTCCAGATTAAATTCATCCAATCTTTCTTCTAAAGTAAAAATATCATGGATTTGTTTTATCAGACCAAGGTCGTAAAAAAACTCTATCTGCTTATCACCAAGGCCAACAATGTCAAATGCATCTTTCGATACAAAATGCTTTAGTTTTTCTATCATTTGAGCTTTACAGGCAAATTCCTCAGGACATCTTACTGCTGCCTCTCCCTCAACCTGACGTACTTTACTACCACATTCAGGGCATACTTCAGGAAACACAAATTCAGGTGTATTTGGAAGACGAGAATCTCTGCTTACTTCAACGATCTGGGGAATTACATCACCTGCCCTTTTGATTGTTACAATATCTCCCTCTCTTATGTCTTTACGTTTTATCTCATCTTGGTTATGCAGACTTGCTCTACTAACTAGCACCCCACCAACATTGACTGGCACTAAATCTGCAACTGGAGTTAAAACCCCTGTTCTGCCCACCTGTATAAATATCTTGTTTAACTTTGTTTTTGCATAAACCGCAGAAAACTTGTATGCAAGTGCTGAGCGCGGTGCTTTGTGAGTATTCCCTAGACGATTTTGTAGTACCAAATCATTTACTTTATAGACTATTCCATCAATATCATAATCCAAGTTATAGCGACAGTTATAGACTTCATTATAGAACTTCAGCATTCCATCTAAACTACTCGTTAAGGACTGATGCTCATTTACGCAAAAACCAAGTGCCTCAAGCTTATTTAGTACCTCACTTTGACTTTTCTCTGCTCCACCAATCAAAGAATAAGCAAAATATCTAAGAGGTCTGCTTGCTGTAATGTTTGCATCCAATTGCTTTAGAGAACCAGCGGCTGCATTTCGAGGATTGGCAAATTCATCGTTTTCATTTAACTTTAAAAAGTCGCTGTTACTGATGTATATTTCACCTCTTACTTCTAGTCTTCCTTGCACACCTTGCAAAAACTTAGGAAAGCCTTTTATTGTTGCAACATTGTGAGTGACATCTTCCCCTACAAAACCATCACCTCGAGTTGCAGCTTTAACAAATCTTCCATCCTCATAAATTGCAGAAAACGACAACCCATCAATTTTTGGTTCACATAATATCTCTATTTTGTCCTCAATTAAAAACCTCTTTATTTTAGACAAAAATTTCTCTACACCTTGTTCATCATAAGCATTCTCAAGGGAAAGCATAGGTTCTTGATGTTCCACCTTAGAAAACCTCTCATCAGGTGGAGCACCAACACTATCTTGTGTTGCATAAATTTCTGGCTCTATTTCAGCTAACTTTTTCTTCAGTTCATCATATTCAGCATCACTTATTTCTGGCTTATTTTTTTGGTGATACAAAACATTATGATAATTTATTTGATCTTGCAGTTTTTCTCTCATCTTTTCTAAGTTAGTCATGATACCAATATAATGCTACATTAGCCTTTGTCGTCAAGCTGTGAATTTTCTTGAATTTATCATATGGTCTTAATCCATCAAATATCAAAGGTGCCACAATGCTATAGCCATACTTATTCTTCTCTTGCTCAATTGTATTAGCAGATCTCGCTTGCTCTAGCCATATATTTATATAAAATTAAAATAAATTAGAGTAAACAATATTGCTATTTAAATGCTAACAAGATTCGCTCCAAGCCCAACTGGCTACCTCCACGTAGGAAACGTACGAACTGCCTTGGTTTGTTGGATGTACACACGCAATCAAAACGGAAAATTTTTACTCCGTTTTGATGATACTGACCTTCAGCGTTCAGATGTCAAATATATAAATGATATCATAGAAGACCTAAAATGGATTGGCATAGATTGGGATGCAAGTTTTAAGCAATCAGAGCGCTTTGAGCGTTACAATGAGGTGTTTTTGCAGTTAATAAAAGAAGGGCATATTTATGCATGCTATGAAACAAGAGAAGAGTTAGACATTAAACGAAAATTGCAGTTAAAACAAGGATTTCCCCCGGTATATGACAGAAGCGCGTTACTTCTAACTGAGCAAGAGAAAATTCGTTATGAGCAAGAAGGACGAAGACCACATTTTAGATTTAAATTGGATAGAAATGAAGTTGTAAAATGGAATGATGAAGTTAAAGGTGAAATAAATATTGCAACCAGTAGCGTCAGCGACCCTGTGGTAAAAAGAGAAGATGGAATTTACACATACATGTTACCTTCTGTTACTGATGATGTTGACTTTAATGTAACTCATATTGTACGCGGGGAAGATCATGTAACTAATACCGCAGTGCAAATCCAAATGATTAAAGCATTAAAAGCGAAAATCCCTACATTTGCTCACCTGCCTTTGCTACATTTTGATGATAGCAAGATATCGAAACGGAAAGGCGGGCTGGATATCAAATCTATAAAAGAAGATGAAATTGAACCGATGGCACTAGTTAGTTATTTAGTGAAGCTTGGAACATCCAATCCAATTGAAGCTTGCGCCTGTATGCAATCTTTGATTGATTCATTTGACATTAAAAAATTTAGCTCAGCATCTGCACAATTCAGCTTGAGTGAAATGTATAAGCTAAATAGCAAAGTGCTGCAACAAATGCTATTTGAAATGGTGCAAGACCGTTTAAATCAAATTGGAGTGGGCTCCTCAGAGTTTTGGTATTTTATAAGGAACAATATAGAAAGGTTTTCTGAGGTGGCCAAGTGGTGGAAAATATGCAAATCTGATATAGAGCCTGTGATTCTTGATAAGGAGCTTATAAAAATTGCGTTCAATGCATTGCCCCAAGGTGATTGTAATGAAAACACGTTGTCAGAATGGGTCAAAACTATTCGACAAACAGTGGATATAAAGGCAAAAAACCTATTTACGCAGTTGCGTTCAGCTTTAACAGGAACAGAAACAGGACCAGAGCTCGCTAAACTATTAATTTTTATCGGCAAAGAAAATATCATTGCAAGGTTAAAAGAAAAGTGAAAACTAAAGAATTATAGCTAATGCAATCCCTACGTCATACCGCGATTCATTCGCGGTATCTCTTAGCCGCTAACAAGAGATCCCGCTAACAAGTAGCGGGATGACGGTTGTCGTTTAGCCATAAACATTAAGAAATTTACCAAATGAAAAAAAAGGCAAAAGAAGCCCCGTGGTTATTATCCGCTTTAAAATATTGGCGTTTTTTATGTTTTAAACGCTTGACAAGCGAGATTCAGCCGCTTTTAATTGCAACTAACTTACGCTGCAAATGTTTAAGAAATTTACTAAGCAGAAAAAAAGACAAAGAATCCCCGAGTTAGCTAGTCTTTTACTATCTCTGTCGAGTATTGGCATTTTTTGATGTCTTGTAACGCTTTATAAGCGCGTTCAGCTTATTTAGATAAAAATCTAGATGTAGATGAAGTTTTGTAAAGACATACAGTATCTATATACTGCAAAAAATTGAACATAAGACGCCGATACATTAAGTAATCCTTACCTTTTAATCTGCAGATTGGCGAAAGCAAATACAATAGCTTCACTATCATGATAAGGGAGCTGGCGGAGTTTGTCAAGTAAGTTTTTGTATTTTAATTTTAGAATTTTATAGGCTTTTGTTCTCATGAAAATTATGTTCTCATGAGTAAATTAATGTTATCCTTTTTTGTTGATCTAAAGTTTTTTATGTTCATACACTTGCGTGTTCATAGTGTTTATTCGCTGCTTGAAAGCTCGGTTAAAATTGAGGAGCTGATCGGCCTTTGTTTGCGAAATAAAATGCCAGCGGTTGCAATTACTGATTCAGGTAACTTGTTTGGCTCACTTGAATTTGCAGAATATGCGGCAAGTAGGGGAATACAGCTAATAATAGGATGCAATATTATAGTTAAACATTCAGAACAAAATTTACCTATATTATTGCTTGCAAAAAATGAGCAAGGGTACACTAATTTAGTCACTTTGGTGAGTGAGTCTTTTAGAAAGCGCAAGAATAACAGCGATATTCCTTACGTTGATTTTGATGAGCTATTGAATTTAAGTACGGGTCTGATCGCTTTAACCGGTGGATGTTTGGCTCAACTATTGTTGGGGCAAGATAAAGAAACGGTTGAAAAACTGCTTTCAGCATTTAATGGTCATTTATATGTTGAATTGCAGCGTCATGGGCTGAATAAAGAGCTAGAGCTTGAAGAAGCTTTGATAGACTTTGCTTATCAGCGCAATATACCACTAGTTGCAACGAACGATGTGTTTTTTCCAAATAGGTCTGACTATGAGGCTTATGATATATTAACGTGTATATCGGAGGGGAGTTATGCCCTGGAGAATAACAGAAAGAAGTTAACTACCGAGCATTACTTCAAGTCTGTGGCAGAAATGGAGGAGCTGTTCAGCGACATTCCCGAAGCAATTCATAACACTTTAGTGATAGCTAAGCGGTGCTCTTACATGCCAAGAAGCAGGCAGCCTATTTTGCCTAAATTTCCTTGTCGAGAAAATAAAACTGAGAATGAAGAACTGAGGGAGCAGGCAGTTGCAGGATTAGAATTCCGTATTGCGAATGAGACAGACATAGACCTTAAACAATACTACGATCGGCTGAATTACGAACTGAGTGTGATAACTTCGATGAACTACGCTGGCTACTTTTTGATAGTTTCTGATTTCATTCGTTGGAGCAAAGCAAATGGCATTCCAGTTGGTCCAGGAAGAGGCTCTGGTGCTGGATCAATTGTTGCTTGGGGCTTGCAGATTACAGACCTTGATCCAATAAAGTTTGGCCTAATATTTGAAAGATTTTTGAATCCTGATCGTGTATCGATGCCTGACTTTGATATCGATTTCTGCCAAGAGAAAAGGGACCTGGTTATTGATTATGTTCAGAAAAAGTACGGTTATGTTGCTCAAATAATCACTTTTGGTAAATTGCAGGCAAGGGCAGTATTGCGTGATGTTGGTAGAGTATTGCAAATGCCTTACTCTCAAGTGGATAAAATATCTAAAATGGTTCCATTTAATCCAGTAAATCCTGTAACTTTATCACAAGCGATAGAGTTTGATCAAAACCTGCAGAAAGAGCGGGATAGTGATGAGGTAATTGCAAAGCTTCTTGATATATCGCTAAGGCTCGAAGGAATATATCGTCACGTTTCAACTCATGCTGCTGGAATTGTAATATGTGATCAAAAGTTGGAAAATTTTGTTCCTGTGTACTATGATCCAAATTCGGCTTTGCCAATCACTCAATACAGCATGAAATATGTGGAGAAAGCTGGGCTAATAAAATTTGATTTTCTTGGGCTTGGTACGCTAACGCTAATAGATCATGTATGTCGTTTAATTAATCGTGATGGAAAAAAGATTGATATTTCTTCAGTTCCTTTAAATGACCAAAAAACCTATGAGATACTCTCAAGCGGTGATTCAATTGGAGTGTTTCAGCTTGAAAGTTCGGGAATGAGAGAAGCTTTAATTAAACTAAAACCGGACTGCATTGAAGATATTATCGCTTTAATTTCCCTTTATCGTCCAGGACCTATGGATAACATTCCAACTTATGTTGCAAGAAAACACGGACTTGAAAAGCCAGATTATATTCATCCGTTACTTGAGGAAGTATTAAAAGAGACATTTGGGGTAATAATTTACCAAGAACAAGTGATGGAAATAGCCCGTATTCTTTCCGGGTATAGCTTAGCGGAAGCAGATTTGCTGAGACGTGCTATGGGTAAGAAAATCAAGGAAGAGATGGATAAACAACGTGAACTTTTCATCCAAGGGGCAACGAAGAATGGCGTTGATTACGACAGGGCAAGTTATATCTTTGACCTTGTTGCAAAATTTGCTGGTTATGGGTTCAATAAATCTCATGCTGCAGCATATGCGGTGATATCTTATCAAACGGCTTACCTTAAAGCTAATTATCCATTAGAATTTTTTACAGCACTAATGAATCTGAATATTGATGATAGAGATAAACTGAATTTATTTTATCATGCAGCAAAGTTTAGTGGCGTTACCGTTCTTTCACCTGATATAAACAAGTCTCAAGCTGAATTCTCAATAGAGGATGAACGCATACGTTATGGTATTGCTGCCTTGAGGAATGTTGGTTTTTCTATAGCGGAAGGAATAGTGAACGTACGTTCAAGCGCTTGTAAGGACATATGGGAATTCATTCAAAATTCAGGTCATATAATAAATAAGAGAGCGCTAGAAAGCCTGATTAAATCCGGAGCATTCGATAGCGTGCATAAGAACAGAAAGCAGCTATATGAGTCAATGGACACGCTGATTTACTTTGCAAATAAAAACAAACAGGATAGAGAATCAAGTCAAGCTGCTTTGTTTGGTAGTCTTGATGTCCTCAAACCGAAACTTGAGAATGTGGAAGATTTTGATGAAGAGGAAAAATTAGAACATGAGTTATTTTCACTAGGATTTTATTTAACTAATCATCCGCTTGAAAAATTTAGAACTCTTCTGGAAAAGTTAAATATTGGGTTTATCGGAGAAAATAGAACAGCAAAAACTGCTGGGGTAATATTAAATGCACGTATGAGAACTTCAGAGCGTGGAAGGTTTGTTATCCTCACACTTTCTGATCCCCATAACGTTTCTGAAATAGCATTCTATAATAATGAAATAATAGAAGAAAAAAGAGATTTATTTTCACCAGGAACATTTGTGATAATTGATCTTGAAGCTTCGGAAAATACAACAAGATTAGCAGGCAAGGATATATCTGAGTTTACAAAAAGAGTCACTTCTACAATAAAAGAATTAGTTCTCACCACTGAGTGCACGGATTCGCAAAAAGCCGCTATGGAATTAAACACAATATTGAAAGATGAAGGCAGAACCAAAATAATGCTAAAACTTCTTCTCGAAAAACATAAAGTGAGCATCTTATTACCAGGTGCATACTCAATTGCTCCTCAAGTAATTTATGAAATATCTAATTTAAGCTGGATTAAAGGCGTAGAAATTAATACAAATAACTTGCTTATATAAAAAAGCTTTATATAATGAAATATTTAATCGGTATTAAAGGAAAATATAGTGAATCTTTATGAATTTACTTTTATAGCACAACAAGGATTGTTACAGCAAGAAGTAGAGGAGATGGTCCAAGAGCTAGCTGTTTCATTGAAAAATATTAAAGCAGATATTATGTTCCAGCAAATCAGGGATATTCTGAAAAAAGGAAATGACAAGCTTACAAAACAAGAGTTAGAAGTGCGTGCTGAGGACATTAAAGAAAGTCTAGTTGCTTACTCTGATTTCTTGGAAGATCTTACAAAAATTTTATGGGTTGAATTAGAAGAAGATCTTTCAAATTTGAAAGAAGTGAAGTCAAAAATCGATAAAGAGTTGAAAGATGACCTAAAAGATTTAGGAATAACGCAAGATTTTACAAAATTTCTAGGAGGCAGTACTAAAAGTGCGTTTATCCATAACGCAGTAAATGCTTTGAAGAGAAATATTTCAGAACATCTAATAAAGATTTTTCAAGATATTTTGAAAGATTTTAGAATAAACGGTCCAACTCAATCGAGCAAAGCGTTGGAAATGCTTTTGAAAAACATTGAAGCATCAGGATTAATCAAGTATGAACATTGGGGTCTTTTGGATTTTGCATATCACAAAAATAAAATGAAGAGCGGTCATTATTGTATAATGTGCATAAGTTCTACTGCAAGCATTCTGGATGAATTTATGCGTAGAATGAAACTTAATGAGAACGTTATTCGCCACTTTCCTGTGCAGGTTGATAAAATTTTTGAAGGTAAATCTCATATGATGAATAAACAAATTGAGGAGCAAAGCGCATAATGATGAAAAGACGAAATAGTTTTAATAATTCTTACGTATCTGTAAATAATAGGACTGGCTTTAGGCGTTCTAAAGTTTGCCCTCTTGCTGCGTCTAAAGATGAAGACATAGATTATAAGAATATAGATTTATTATCCAAGTTTACCTCTGACTATGGTAGGATATTACCTAGAAGATTAACAGGCGTATGTGCAAAAAAACAAAGGAAGTTACGCTTAGCGATCATAAGGGCACGTTTTTTAGCTCTTATTCCTTACTGTACTAAAAAAGTTTAGGTAATTTATGTTGATAATTTTAAAGGAAAATATAAGGACTTTAGGTAAGCTTGGTGAAGTTGTCAAAGTTAAACCAGGTTATGCACGTAATTTTCTTTTTCCACAAAGAAAAGCGGTGAAAGCTACCAAGGAAAATTTAACAAAGCTAGAGGAGCAACGTTTATTACTGGAAGAAGAGAATATAAAAAGATTAAATGTAGCAAAAGAGCTTGCGTTGTCACTACATGATAAGTTTGTGGTATTAATAAAGCAAGCTTCAGAGGATGGTAAAATTTTTGGTTCTGTAACAACACGTGAAATTGCGAAAATTTTACTACAAGAAGGACATGTGATAGATCACCGTAGTTTATCTTTTGGTGGAGTAAGCATCAAAAACTTGGGTGAATACCAAGTAAACGTAGAATTACATAGTGAAGTAGTAGTACCAATTACTATATACGTCGTGAAATCCGAAACAGATGCAAATGAGCTAAGGCAAGTAAAATTGCAAAATCAGAAGTCTGAGCAACAAGAGGCAGAGCAAGATGCGAATAAAGAAGCTACTGATGGTGATGATAGCTGATCAAAGATGATCCCTTGTTATAGTCGTAAAGAAATGTCTGCCATGGCTAAGCTGGTGTCATCCCAGTGCGTGACACTGGGATCCAGTTTATTTCATCATGGACATTATTTTATGCTTCTAGAATCCGTTGTCCATTGAATAATTTGCAAATACTTTTATATCTGGATTCCAGTGTCACGCACTGGAATGACACCATTATTGGAATAAATCAAAAATGATTCCCCGCTATAGCAGAAAAGAAATGTCTTCCATTTGGGAGGAAAATAATAAATTTAATATATGGCTTAAAATAGAAAAATTAGCGTGTGAAGCTCAAGCAAAGTTAGGAGTGATTCCGAATAATATTGCTGAGAACCTCTCTGGTGCTATTGAATTTGATGTTGAATGTATCAACGAAATTGAATCCATTGTAAAACATGATGTTATAGCTTTTCTGACATATATTGCTAAAAAAGCGGGAGTTGATGTTCGTTATCTTCATTATGGAATGACAAGTTCTGATGTTTTGGATACATGCCTTGCGGTGCAACTGAAAGAGTCCTGTGATATTTTGCTCGAGAATCTAAAAAATTTACTTGCAGCATTGAAAAAAAAAGCTGAGGACTATAAAGATATTGTTTGTGTTGGACGCAGTCACGGAATGCATGCAGAACCAACAACTCTTGGAATAAAATTTGCCAGATTTTATGCTGAATTTAAACGCAATTATCAGAGATTAATTAGCGCGCAAAAAGAGATCTCAATTTGTAAAATATCAGGTGCAGTAGGCAATTTTGCAAATGTTGATCCGTTTGTTGAAGAATATGTAGCGAAAGAAATGGGACTCATACCTGAAACCATATCATCTCAAATCATTCCTCGTGATAGACATGCCATGTTCTTTTCAGTTTTGGGAGTAATTGCAAGTTCAATAGAAAATGTTGCTGTTGAAATTCGTCATTTGCAAAGAACTGAAATCGGCGAAATTTCTGAGCATTTTTCCACTGGGCAGAAGGGAAGCTCTGCTATGCCACACAAATGTAATCCTATTTTAAGTGAAAATCTGACTGGACTCTCACGTTTAATACGCAGTTATGTTTTTCCTGCGTTAGAAAATGTTGCATTGTGGCACGAACGTGATATATCACACTCGTCTGTGGAAAGATGCATTGCTCCTGATGCTTGTATAACAATGGATTTTGCTTTAGTGCGATTAACAGATTTGATAGATAAATTGGTGATCAATAAGGAAAACATTGAAAAGAACTTAAATTCTTCAAAAGGTTTAGTTTTCTCACAGCGTGTATTGCTTGAGTTAGTAAATAGTGGTTTGGCGAGGGAAGAGGCGTATAAAATTGTTCAGAGCAATGCAATGAAAGTGAAACAAAACAACAGTGATTTTCTGGCCGAATTGAAACAAGATAAACCCTTACTTAAGGTTATTAACTCGGAAAAACTTGAATCTTTGTTTGATTTGAAGTATTATACGAAACATATAGATCGTGTGTATAATAAGGTTTTTAATTAGGCTGAGTAGCTCAGTTGGTAGAGCAGGAGGATCATAATCTCTTGGTCGGGGGTTCAAGTCCCTCCTCAGCCACTCGAACTAAACTATGTTTAGCAAAGCAGTGCTATTGGTGAAACCCAGTGTCAGTTACTTGGAATGAGTTGTATATCCACTCAGGTGAGGAGACAATGGATAAGAGATTGTGAAAAGGGTTTAGCTTTTGGCCTATGATCTCTTTAAATGACAGAATTTCACTACAAAACTTAACTTTCTTCTATGCAGTTAGCTAAGTCAAGAAAGGTGAATCTATCTCTTGTTGTAAACGCAAGATCGACCACTTTACAATATTGTTCTTTATTCCAACTGAGGTGCTCTGGTAAGTGTGGAATTGATAGATCTTCAAATATTTTTTGCAGGTGTTTTGCAGGTAGTAAATTTTGCTTAATTAAACTGGAAATATTATGCCATTCTTTACAAATAATCTCTTGGATTTTTTGCTGCATAATTTGCTTCTGTTCAAAAGTTCTTACAAATTCGATATTATCAAAGTACTGAGTTATATGTTTTACATCTAAAGTGGTCGGTTTGATAATCGGGTTTTGTATTGATAATATCTTTTCCTGTAAATTAGCCATAGTAATCGTTGTGACAGCAATTTTTTCACCATGTAGTGAGGAATAATCTTTTGTTACCATTTCCATTGCGTGAGCTATCATATGCTCTCCTTGGCTTGCAGAATAGCTGCCTTTTGACATCACCATTCCAAGTCCTGAAATTAGTAGAACTTCCATAAGTAATAGGACCTCTTTTCCACTTCTTTTAGTAAGCGCCGTATATTCTCTTAGCAAAATTTGCTCCAAATCGTGAACAAGTGTAAAAGGTAATTCATTGTATTCTGTGCTAAGCAACAAATGAGATAGTAGCCAGTCAGCCTGAACTGTTGAACGACAAATGAAATCTGCAAATCCGCTTAATGTGAGGCGCAGTGGCGCATTGGCAAGTATGTCTATATCTATATATATTGCTCTTGGAAGATGTGCTTTGAACGATTTTTTATATCCATTTACTAATATTGAAGCATTTGCGGATGTATATCCATTCATAGAAGCGGCTGTTGGAAAGGATATATAATCTTTTTTCTCGAGGTAGCTTGCATATTTGCAGATATCGTTAACGGTGCCGCTACCAAATGCAACTATTAAGTCACTGTCTTTTACTTTGTTTCTCACTAGATTTACGGTTTCAAGAGAGGCAGCTCTGCTTGGTGTCATTTCTCTACTTGATGTCATCCCAGCGCGTGACACTGGAATGGCAGGTGGGGTTGGAATAATTAAATGAGAAATTTTATTAAATACGTTTTTGTTTAAAAGTTTTGCTGTATTTTCATCTGCAACTAGAAAGATGTCATTTCCGTGTTGTGTGCATATTTCATAGATATCATCAGCAAGGTGGTAATCTGTTATTACTTCCCTTAGAAAAGTTTGTTCGGTTTGATGTAATATTTGTTTTAAATAGTGCATAGAGTGTTTACAATATAGCAGTATAAGTATTTTAAGATTGACATGAAAATTGACCCTGTAGAGCTAACTAGGAAATTGATCTCTTTTGAGAGTATAACACCAGAAGACAGCGGGGCAATAGAGTATATAGCAACAATCTTCAAGAAGAGCGGCTTTGATTGTGAGATTTTAGAATTTGGTGATAAAGTTAAAAATCTTTATGCGAAATATATAAATGGAGTACCAAATTTGTGCTTTGCTGGGCACGTTGATGTTGTACCACCGGGTCAGTTAAAAGATTGGGCATTTGGTCCATTTAAACCAGAAGTGAGGGATGGAATGCTATATGGAAGAGGGGCCGCTGATATGAAAAGCGGAGTAGCTGCATTTATTGCTGCTATGGTAAATTTGATTGCAGAGAAGTTTCAATTTAATGGTTCAATAAGTGCATTGATTACCAGTGCTGAAGAAAGCATGGAAGAATATGGAACAAAGGCAGTTTTGGAATGGATGAAAAATAAGCAGAAAAAGATAGATTTTTGTGTGGTTGGCGAACCAACCAGTAGTGAGAAATTAGGTGATACCATAAAAATAGGCAGAAGAGGTTCTGTAACATTTGAATTAATTTGCCATGGAAAACAAGGGCACGTTGCCTACCCAGACCTAGCAGACAATCCAATATATAAGGTAATATCGATATTGAGTAAGGTAAAAAATACTACTTTTGATCATGGTAATAAATATTTTCAGCCTTCACATTGCGAAGTTACTACTATCGATGTTGGAAATAATACTAGCAATCTAATACCTGGCTCAGCAACTACACGTTTTAACATTCGATATAACAATGAACAAACACCGGGTGGCTTATATAAGCTGATTGATGAAATATGCTCCAGTGTAACTAACGATTATAAACTTTCTATGCATAGCAGCAGGGACGTTTTCCTCTCTACTCCCGATAGAAATACTGATATTATGCTTGATGCAATAAGTAAGGTTACCAACATTGATGCTATACTTAGCACAAGTGGTGGCACATCTGACGCTGCGTTTATCAAAGATGTTTGTCCAGTGATTGAATTTGGTATAATCAACAAAACTGCACATCAGATAAACGAATGCGTATCAGTAAACGATATACACAAGTTAACAGCTATATATAAGGAATTTATAGAAAATTATTTCAATCCCACTAATAAAATATTGAATCAGGTCAACGTAGTTAGTAATATATCTAGTGGTCCATTGTTAGCTTAGATGTAATCAGATCTCTTGCATAACTGTTGTCTGAATAACAACTGGTGTCATTCCAGCAAAATGTGTCAAGTAAGTTTTTTCGTTTCTATAGCTACTTGGATGACAAAAGAAGAAATACTAGACTTTATACCTTTTGCACTCAAATTCACATAAATCATGAATTATGCACGTTTCACACGAAGGTTTCTGTGCTTTGCAAACATATCTACCATGCAAAACTAGCCAATGATGAGCATAAAGCAGGTATTTTTTGGGAACCACATTTAAAAGAGATTGCTCTGTTTTAAACACATCTTTTTCTTTCACAAGCCCAATTCTATTGCTCACTCTAAAAACGTGAGTATCAACTGCCAATGTTGGAATGCCAAGCCCCGAATTTAAGAACACATTAGCGCTCTTTCTTCCCACTCCCGGCAAAGACACCAAATCATCGAAATCAGTAGGCACTTTGCTATTGTACCTCTCAATCAATATTTTGCTGAGCCCGATTATATTTTTTGCTTTGGAATTATATAAACCGATACTATTTACACGTTTTTTTAGCTCGTTTTGCCCAAGATTCAGCATTTTTTCTGGCGTATCAGCGATATTAAAAAGTTCTCTTGTAATTTTGTTAACGCTTACATCGGTCGTCCGTGCTGATAAAACTATTGCGACCAGAAGCGTATAATGATTGATATAATTTAGCTCTATTTTTGGTGCAGAATTTGATTCTTGAAACTTTTCAAATATCAATTCTACTTTTTTTGAGTCCATGCATAGAGCTAAAAGCCTATACTACACTGGTTACTGTGCAAATTCAATTCCTTGAGGCTTAGATAGTCCTTCAGTATTAACATCAGACACATTAGTGTTCACTTCATCAAAATTTCTCTCAGCAAATTCGCTTACCACTTCCGCAAAACACTTTTTAATAAGAGGCATAACAATTGGCATTAACAGTTTTCGTGGATCATACCATCCTAACAGGTCAGTTTCCTTTTGTACCCTATCTCTTGGATCCTCTTCTAGTAAATCTTTTGTGTGCTTTTCAGCATATATTTCACAGCCTTTTGAGAAAACAGGAGCTAACATTTCAATTAATACTGCCAATAACAATAGTGAACCAAGTATGGTTCCACCAACAGTTAATCTATTAGCAATGAAATTTGTTGTAAGTAGATAAACAGAAAAAGCAGCTAAAGGATAGTTGATAAGAAGCTTATTGCCTAGCGTGATATAGTTTATTTTACTCATGAATTCATCAGTGGAAATTTCTGAATTTTTATACTTTTTCATATAATAATTTACTAATAAATGAGAGGCATTACCAGCAATGATATTAAATCCTATGATCCACCATGAAAAATAGCAACCTATAGTAACTGTAGTTAATAGAGCTAAAGGCAGAAGACTTATTTTTGGGACAAGCAGTAGAGCATTTTTACGCTCTATAAATTTCAACGCTAATGCTTTCTTATCTTCTTTAACTAGGCTTCTCTTTTCTTCTAGAGGAGTAATATAATTGAATAATTGTATGCTTGGCTTTGTTATATATTGATATAGCTCTTTCATTAATTTTGTACTTTCTACACTCTTCTTAAAATTATCTAAATTTGGATTTTGCAAAATCCTATTTATTTGAGCTTGGAGTTTCATGCATTTTTCTAGATCTTTTTTAAACGAATAGTCATTTCTTTTTAGTATAGAAATCAATCCATCAAAATCTTTACCTACAGCATCTTCCTCTAAACTTATTTTTAGCTTATTAAACAAACTTCTCCTATAGTGAAACTCTCTTGCCGTTAAACGCCCATCACTTTCAGCACCAACACTGACTTTAACACAAGGATTTCCTGACTCTAAAGGTTCAATGTACTTTTTTAGCTCTTGATAAGCTTTATAAATCTGATCAAATCTATTTTTGTCTCCACCTTTGTCAGGATGGTTTACAAGTATCAATTTATTATATTGTTTTTTCAGAAACTTGCTAAGAGCTTGATAATCCTTACCTACAATTTGTTCAGCTTTTATCTCTAGTACGTTAAACAGATCATTATTATCATAAAACTCCTGACCAGTTAACTTAAAATGTTGACTCATTACTACACCTCACATAAATACACGATACTATTAGTATAATATATTTAATGTTTCACACAAGCATAAAAATATCAAGCAACCACTAAGAGAAGAAACCCTCTTTCCCATCATACAAATACAACTTATCCATTCTCACCACATCAAAATTATGTTCCTCAAATTTGATTAGCAAGTTATTCACATCACTATTTGTAATTTCATTATTTGCAATGAACCTGCAGGTTATTTGGTCACTTGAAGACTTTGAACTTCCTGGCCAAATCGCAAGGCCTTTTGAATATATTGCTATAATCTGCGGATTACTTGTTTCAAACAACTTCACTATTTGGTCAAAGTCAGCCGGCTTACTCCAGGCAAGCGTTATATCGCTACCCACTAGTTTTTTAATCTTATAATCCTGTTCATAATTATCCTGTATTTTATCCACTTTACTATTTGGATCACTGCCAATTATAAGCTCAGATAATGTTTTCGGTTTTTTTCCTAGATTGTCTATAACAGCTTCTGCAAATTCTTTTGTACCAACTTTCTGTTTACTTCTTTTCTCCTTATATAAATCGGCAGTGTGTATTCCATCCTCCAAAGTCTTGAGCCATGCATCGTAGATTAGTTTTGCAGTACCCACTTGACCTATGTAAATTAGCATATGCACTGCAGCATTTAAAAGACCAGAAGGATTGGCTATGTTTTTTCCTGCAATATCAGGGGCAGAACCGTGCACTGCTTCAAACATTGCGTATTCATTCCCGATGTTGCTACTTCCGGCAAGCCCCACAGATCCAGAGGTTTGTGCGACTATATCTGATAATATGTCGCCATATAAGTTCTCGGTTACTATAACATCAAAATTCTCCGGTTCTGTTGCAACACGCGCCATTCCAATATCAACTATATAATGTTCTGCCTTTATATCTGGGTATTCCTTTGCAATGCGATCAAACGCGGCATGGAAAGTTCCGTCAGTCATTTTCATGATGTTATCTTTAGTCAGGCAAGTTACTTTTTTTCTGTTGTGTTTTTTTGCATATTCAAAAGCGTACCTGCATATCTTCTCTGAGCCAGATCTAGTAATAATTTTAGTGCATTGGTAAGAGTCACCAGTGAGCCTATGCTCTATTCCGGTGTAAACGTCCTCTTCATTTTCACGTATCACTACGATATCAAACTTATCGAATTTATTTTCTATAACAGGATGATATGAAATGCATGGTCTGATATTTGCATACAACCCTAGATTTTTTCTGAGTGCAACGTTTAAGCTTTTGTGCCCTTTACCTTGAGGAGTTGTTGTCGGAGATTTTAATAATATTTTTGTCCTTTCAATTGATTCCCAACCACTTGGAGAAATTCCGTGAGACCATTCTTTACTGTAAACACGCTCCCCTATTTCAATAATATCTATTGAGATTTCCGCTTCTGCTTCGCACAATATCGACAGCACCGCTTCCATGATTTCTGGTCCGATACCGTCGCCATATGCAACTGTGATTAGTGTTGACATAACTTCCCTAGTTATAAATGATTTAATATTAATTTAAATAATAGAGTGGCACAAGTAGCTAATATTACCCAAGTTAGTATATTTACGGTTATTTAATAACGTATTTTTATATCATATGATGATATTATGAAATATAGGTGGGGTTATGAATACTGAAATAAATGTTAAAGTAAATTATGTAGGATTTACAAGGCGTATTGTAGCAGAAATACTTGACCTCATCATATTTTCCCCTCATTTTATCTTCGGTTTTATCTATGGTGTATTCATCGTATCATTACAAGATCAAGATAAAGACTCTTTTCAGGAACTTGCACAACTAGCAACAGAAATACCATTTATAGTTTCTACAGTGGTCGCAACATTAGTACTAACAATATCCAAAATATTAATGGTAACAAAACTTGGTGGTACCCCAGGAAAACTATTGTGTGGTATGCATATTAAAGATGCTAATACATTTACAAATGTTACCCTTATGCAAGCAACAATAAGATGTATTTCTAAGGGAAGCATCTGGATTATTTTTCGCTTTTTGCTTCATCTGCATTATCATGGTTATACTTTTCTATATCTTTTAATTGTGCTAATTTTATTTTTGTTTGCAGTATTTGATCAACGCAAACAGACTTTTTACGATAAAATTGCAAAAACAGTAGTGATAGACTATAAATCTAGTTGATATTTTTCTTTATAGGTAGTACATGGATAAAAAAGTAAACTACTCAACGATGACAAGACGTACTCTAGCATTTATAGTTGATTGTATTTTATTTATCGCAATACCATTTGGTTTAATGGCGGTGGATTTCTCACTTACACACGCAATACAAGGGATCATGGGTGCAATAATTGTAATCACCACGATTGTATTTTCTTTATTTTTAATGATACCATGTATATTTCATATATTCATGCTAGTAAAATTTGGCGGCACTCCAGGACACTTGTTATTTAGCATGCGTGTAAAAGACAAAGATACATTTGAGTCAATCACTACAATGCAAGCAATGAAAAGGACTATAGCTCTTTTTATAATTTATTGCATATCACTTTGTAATCCCATTTTATTCTTAGCTATACTAATCTTAGTTTTAGTATGTGCAGTAGGTGATGAACATAAACAAGCTTTTCACGACAAAATTGCAAACACGGTAGTGATAGATTATAAACCTAGTTGATATTTTCCTTTAGCTGTCTGCCACCAAGGGTGTCATTCCAGTGTCACGCGCTAACTTAAGGTAAATTGCCAACTTAACTATAAATATATTTTGGTAAATCCAAATTATTTTAGCTATAAGAGCGTTTTACTTTTTGCTCAGCATATCCATCATAACTGGCTTACTTTTAGTGATTCATGGAGTTAAAAAAGTCAGCATTGCTCTTTGTTAAAAGTAGTTTGTCACGTAAAAATTCCATTGCTTCAACGGGTCCCATAGGATTGAGTATCCTACGCACCACCCATATTTTATTTAGTATAGCCTTATCAACTAATAGCTCTTCCTTCCTTGTTCCGGATTTTGTAATATCAATAGCTGGAAATATACGTTTATCAGAAAGTTTTCTATCAAGTATGATCTCAGCATTTCCTGTACCTTTAAACTCTTCAAAAATAACTTCATCCATTTTTGAACCAGTCTCTATAAGAGCTGTGGCGATTATAGTTAAAGAACCCCCATTCTCAATATTACGAGCTGCTCCAAAAAAGCGTTTTGGTCTCTGCAGTGCGTTTGAATCTACACCACCAGTTAGAACTTTCCCAGACGAAGGAATAACCGCATTATAAGCACGTGCAAGTCTAGTAATATTGTCAAGTAGAATTACCACATCTTTTTTATGCTCAACCATTCTTTTAGCTTTTTCTATTACTATTTCAGCAAGCTGTACGTGACGGTAAGCAGGCTCATCGAATGTAGAACTTACTACCTCACCTTTTACAGAACGTATCATATCTGTTACTTCTTCAGGTCTTTCATCTATAAGTAACACTATTAATTCTACTTCAGGGTGATTTATAGCTATAGAGTTAGCCATTTGCTGAAGCAATACAGTTTTTCCTGTGCGAGGTGGAGCAACTACTAACGCTCTTTGCCCTTTTCCAAGAGGAGCTACTATATCTATAGCACGCATGCTTAAGCCTTTTTTATCATCACCATTATTACACTCAAGTACTATGCTTTCCTCAGGATAAAGAGGAAGCAAATTATCAAAATGGACGTACTTTCTTAATTCACTTACTTCAGTAGAGTTTATACTTTGAACCTTAGTTAAAGTAAAATATCTCTCTTTATCACCAGGTGGCCTTATTTCTCCATATGCCATATCTCCTGTACGTAAATTAAACTTCTTTATTTGCCCGTTAGAAATATAAACATCATCGGTACTTGGGGCATAATTTGCACTTGCTGAACGTAAGAAACCAAAACCATCAGGCAATATTTCCACTATTCCACTCCCTGTGGTTATGCCTCCTTCTTCACTCATTTTTTTCATTAAGCTGAATATTATTTCCTGCTTTAGCATTCTACCATTGCTTTTACCGTTAGTTGAAATTTTTCTTTCTTCAGCTAACTCTAACAATTCTTCTGCTGTTTTCTCTTTTAATTCGCTCAGATCTAATGTTTTTCTGTTTTTCTCAGTACCTTCATTGACCATCTGTTTTACTGTATCGTTATTGTAAATTTGCTCACTTTTTTCAGGTTGAGCTGTAACCTTTCCTTTTGCCAAAACATCTTCATTGATTGTTGTCATAATCCTCCAAAAATTTTAATTGATGCTTACTAACCTAAAATGTGACTATAAGATAATAAATTAGGCTGAGTTAGTTTCAGTGCGTATTAAGCTTAATTATCATTAAACCCCGTACTTTACTTACATTATACTAATAAACACTAGCAAGTCAAGTTAATTTAATGTTAACAAAACACAAAAATTTGAGGATTTTCAATAGCTATTCTTTATATTTTTTTAACCTTTCTTGCTTCTCCTCTTCTACTTTTGCTTTTTCCACTTCTGCTTCTAAATTTTCTTGACTACATAAGCCGAGTAGTACAGGATCTTGGGGTTTTATATTTTGCATGTTATGATGAGATCCATCTCTTACCTGCTCAACTGTGTAATTTGTTGTACTAATTAATTTAGCTATAACGTTATTGTCCAAGATAGGAAATTTTTTTACTAAATAATAAATCGCATCAGGTTTATCTCTACGTCTTGCCGTAGAGGCAAAGCCAAGAATGCTACCAATCGCTTTACTCCTTTTTTTTATATTTTTTATAATCAAATTTGGTACACGATTTGGATTTTTTTTGCAATCATCGATTTCTTTTTCAGTAATTATTCCAGAAATAATAGGGTTATATTTTTCTACTTCTATTTCCTCATCAGCTATGTCTTGTACTTCTTCAAGGGCCAATCTGCAACATTGTGCTATTTGATTAAAAGTTAAACCAGTGTTGTCTACTAACCAAGCAGCTATTTGCACTAGAAACTGTTTATTTCTATCGTTATTGCCCTTAGAAGATTCCATTGACATCAAAAAAGCATCTCCCATTTAAAGTATCCCTTACTGTTATACAGAGCTAAAATATAAACTATTAAAACTAAAAAAGCATTAATTTTGTCATTCAATAACTTTTTGTTTGTCACTTCCCACCTCTTAAGTTAATTAAATGCGCTTACCTTTAAGCATATTTCAAACAAAATATTTCCCCTTCCTAAGGTATAGTATAACTCAGTTAAACATATGTTCCTATTTAAGATTAGAGAGTTAAATTTTAAGTTAATATATTGTAATATTATATATATTAGCTAATAAAGCAACAGGTTTACAAGCATTAAATTATCACTATTCTATAATTAATCATTAATTAACTGGGTTTAAAATGAATGTTAAAAATTTTTTCACTAAAGTAACCGTTGTCCTTTTAGCTTGCTTGTTAATCTTCATGGGAATTGGCAACCTTTTATCAGGTGATGATGAAAAAGAAGAGGTAGCTAGGGTTGGAAAAGAAGTTATAACGTCAGATGAGTATAAGTCGCTATATCAAAATTATGGAAAACAAATTTCTGGATCTGATGCGAGTAGAGAACAAGTAAAAAAGCTGAAATATGATTTGCTTAACGCACTTATAGAGCAAAAACTATTGTTTAACCTAACTAGTGAGCTGGGGTTGACAGTTGGAGAAGAATCTATAAAAAACCATATTAAAAACACCAAATACTTTCAAAATGATAAAGGTGAATTTGACAAAAATAAATTCTATGAAACGCTAAATGACCTGCATATGACAGAGAAAGAGTATATAGCAAAGCTAGAGAAAGTCCTGCCTGCAATGATGTTCATGACTTCATTATTTAAAGATAATTATCCAGTAACTTTTGGCGAGAAAATTGATGAGCAGATATACAAAAGTCGCTACCAAACTAGAGTAGTTGATATTGTTAAAATAACTGAAGATGCAGTTACAAACATTCCTGAACCAGATGATCAAGCCTTACTTGATTTGTACGAAAGAAATAAATCCCATTTTTATTATCCTGAGTATCGAACTGCGCAATATATTTCCCTAGGCCAAAAGTATTTTGAAGATCAAATCAAGATCTCAGATGAAGAAGTTGATGGTATAATAGAACAACAAGAACTTAAAAATCAAAGAGATATATTCAATGCAATATTTTCTACCAAAGAAGAAGCTGAGACAGCAAGAAGAGCATTTGAGGAGGGTAAAACAAGCTTTGAACAGATAGTAGAAGAGTTTGGCAAAGCAAAACTTGAGGAAACTAGAGTAAATAATATAACTAAGGATTTTTTACCAGAAGACGTGAGAGAGAAGGTATTTGCTCTTAAAGTAGGTGAAGTAAGTGAAGTTTTAGCAAGCAGTTTTGGTTGGCACATAGTAAAAGTGGAAAGTGCGCATCAAATCTCTGATGAAGACTTAGTTGATTTAAAAAAAGACATAAAGTCAGTTCTAACTAACCAAAAGTCTTTTGAAAGAGTCAATGATTTCATAAACCAAGTGAACTATAAGATATACAATGGTTCAGAAATTGAAGAAATATTGAGTGAATATAATTTACCTATACAAACTATTGGTCCAGTAGATGCGAGTGGAAAAGATCAAAGCGGTAATAACGTAGGAGATTCTGGTGATTTGATTTCTTTCATTTTTTCGCGAGAAAAGGATCAGAAAGGTTATTTTAAGGGCGTTGGGGACGCCGTTGTTAGTGTAAAAATCGTCGATATCTTTCCACCCAAATTGCAAAGTTTTGAAGAAGGCAAGGCATTAGCGGTAGAGCTTTGGCGTAGTGAGTTTATAAAAGAAAGAATGTTTAAATTCGGGCAAGAGGTTGCAGTTCAACTAAGAGAAAAAACAGATTTGGAAGAAATTCAAGGTGTGGAATTAGTTAAAGGTCAGCAGATGCACCGCAATAAAGTGGATCAACAAAACTACCCCTTTTCTTTTGTAGAAGAGATTTTCAATATGAAAACAACTGGTTCAGTGACAGATCCTATTCAATACAATAATGAAATTATAATAGGTGTTCTAAAAGAAATGCATTCATCAAATGGCAAATTAAACACGCTTGACACCGGAAAACGTGTGATGATATCGCTAAAAGAGCAATTAATTAGCTATCTGGAATCAAAGTATAAAGTCGAAGTTAATCACGCTATACTTGATGATATATAATCAAAAATCTTATAAGCTGCTTCAAACGCATCCAGTGCCCAGACACACAACTGTACGAACATTGCGATTTGAGAGCAATCTTCACTAGAAAGGATGTCATCCCAGTGCCCAGACACTGGGATCCAGGAATTTTATTAAGTTGGTAAGCATAAAAGTAGCCGTTTTATGTTAAAATACAACGTTTTAATGATTAAAAAAAGGCTGGATTCCAGTGTCAAGCACTGGAATGACACCATTTGCTGTGCAATTTACCTTCAAAAATGAATGTTCGTATAGCTGTGCGCCCGGCACTGCCCTACATTATTGGTAATTATATTATAAGGTGCAAAAGCTGTATAATTCATTTGACTTAAAACGGCTCATTGTATAAAATTGTGGCTAATATATGAATAAAGGTTAACATGGCAGTTAAAATAAGGTTGGCGAGGTTTGGCGCAAAGAAACGCCCTTTTTATAGGATAGTTGTAGCTGATTCACGAGCACCAAGAGATGGGCGTTTTATTGAGAAAATAGGACAATATGATCCAATGTTACCAAAAGACAATAAAAATCGTGTTGTGGTGAAAGCTGATAGATTAAAACATTGGCTAAGTGTAGGCGCGCAGGCAACTGAAAGAGTACTGTGGTTTATCAAAAAAGGCATAGTAACTTTAGAAACAGAACCAAAGAAAACAGAAAAGAAGAAAGTAGAGAACGAGAAAGCACAAGGGCAAGAGGCATAAGTCTCTTAAAATGCTAAATACTGATTTAACAAACAGCGATAAATTAGACGATATTGTATCTTCTGATTTGTCAGCTATGAATGACTTTGTCTTCAAAAATGTCAATGATGAAGATGCTAAGCTTGCTACTGATATTATATCTCATCTTGTTAGGTCAGGTGGAAAAAAAATAAGGCCTAAACTAGTTTTTATTATATGTAAAATGCTAAACTATTCTGGGGAGAATAGGATCAACGTTGCTGCATCGGTAGAGTTTATACACAATGCTACTTTACTTCATGATGATGTGCTCGATGAAAGTGAGGCACGCCATGGAGTTAAAACAGCGAATAAGATTTGGGGAAATAAATCAAGCATTTTAGTTGGTGATCTATTGTTGACTCTAGCATTTAGATGGCTTATAGAGTGTGGAAATTTAAATATTCTCTCTATTTTATCTAAAGCATCGCATTTACTTGTGAAGGGTGAAATAAAGCAGATGACAGCACGCTTTGACCCCCACACAGTCAGGGAAAATTATTTTGATATCATTGGAGAAAAGACAGCATCTTTATTTTCTGCATGCTGTGAAGCTGCATCAACAGTATCTGGTGCAACAAATGACGAAACAGAGAGGCTAAAGAATTTTGGTTTTAATTTTGGTATGGCATTTCAAATAGTTGATGATATGCTCGATTATACTGCTAATCAAGGCACTTCTGGAAAGCAAGTCGGAAAAGACTTTTTCGAAGGTAAAGTCACCTTACCTGCTATTATAGCATACGAAAAGGGCAGTCCAGCAGAGCAAAAATTCTGGGAAAAATGCTTTTCTTCAGCTAGACACAATTTTGACCAAGCATTACACTATATTAATCACCATAATGCCATTCAGCTTTCTATGGAAAAAGCTAGACACTACATTAATATGGCACAAAATGATATTAGTACTTTTTCTGATTCTTTTTATAAAACTACTTTAATTAACTTTTTAAATGCGAGCATAGAAAGACGAATGTAGCTGGCGCTTGATATTTTCAGATTAATTGTTATATATTTATTAGATTCTTAAGGGTAATGATATGTCAGATAGCAGTAAGGAGAAAAAGAAGAAGTTTGCTGATATGGTAAGTAGGCAGAAAGGTGACGACCAACAAAGTGATAACCATAAGCAAACTGATGATTTAAATGAAGATCTCAATACATTAAAAGAACGTGCAGTTCAGCTTGAAGATCATTTACGCCGTGCTGTTGCAGATAATGAAAACGTCAAACGTATAATGCAAAAGCAAATTAGCGATGCAAGTGACTACGCAGTCACAAAACTTGCACGTGATATGATCGACTCGTGCGACAATTTAAAAAGAGTAATGGAAATTTTGAAAGACGGTGATCCTGTTCATGAGGGGATTAAAGTAGCTTATCAAAAAATTATAAATGATCTAAAAAAACATGGAATAGAGGAAGTAGACCCACTTGGTGAGCTTTTTGATAGTAATTTACACCAAGCTGTTGTGGAAAGAGAAGACAATGAAAAAGAGCCTGGCACCATTGTAGAGGTACTACAAACTGGTTATACTATCAAAAATAGGTTGCTCCGCCCTGCAATGGTTATTCTTTCTAAGAAATCTGCTGATTGTGGAAACGATTAGCATGAGGTAAATGTATAATGACAAGTATTGTCTTTTCAGGTATCCAGCCAAGTGGCGTACTACATTTAGGTAATTATCTTGGTGCAATCAAACAGTGGATAGACTTACAGGATAAATACAAATCTCTTTTTTGTATTGTCGACCTACATGCAATCACAGCAAATAAGCTTCCCGCAAGTGAATTAAAAAGTAATATTTTCAAAACAGCAGCAGCTTATATTGCATGTGGAATAGATCCAGAAAAGTCCATTATTTTTAATCAGTCCACAGTTAGTGGTCATGCAGAACTGGGCTGGCTGCTTGGGTGCTATACACCAATTGGTTGGCTTAATCGCATGACTCAATTTAAAGATAAAGCTGGCAGCGATAAACAAAAAGCCTCTCTTGGATTATATAGTTATCCAGTACTTATGGCTGCAGATATATTGTTGTATCAAACTAAATACGTTCCTGTTGGTGATGATCAAAAACAGCATTTGGAGCTTGCACGTGATATTGCATCAGCTTTTAACAATCATTATAAGCTGGATCATTTCATCGTACCTGAAATCTTAACTTTGGATTGCACATCAAGGATAATGAGCTTAAGAGATGGTACAAGCAAGATGAGTAAATCTGATCCTTCAGAACATTCGTGCATTAACCTTGATGATACGGATGACTTAATTGTCAAAAAAATAGAAAAAGCAAAAACAGATTCAATTCTAGGCTTTGCTACTTTAGAGTGCCGACCAGAAATAAGCAATTTGATAAACATTTATTCAGTGCTTAGTAATGTAAATGTGAAAAAAGTATGTGAAGAAGTGAACAAACATGACATGAAGCACTTCAAAAAAGAGTTAGCTGATTTAATTATCAGTGTTATATCACCCATACGTGAGAAAATGAATGATCTTTTAAAAGACCAATTCCATTTACATGAAATATTAAAAAAAGGCACAAAGAAAGCAGCAGAAATTGCAACCCATAATATAAAAGAAATCAAGGATATTATTGGATTTGCTCAATATCTGTAAGGTTCCAAAGTGTGATGGTGCGAACCGTCATACCGCCGCGGTATCTCAGCCGCTAACACGTAGCGGTATGACGGTTTTTCAAATTGTCGGTAAATCTAAGTCAGTTTAGCTATAGGCAGCAATTTTCTGTATTTATTTTAAGTTGAAGAAAGCTCAAATGAAAAATCGTGTTTTGCTAAAAATCACAGAATGCAGTCTGGTTACAAAATTCTCTAATGGTCTTAAATAAAACTTCCAGTGAATGATTGTCAGACATATTGTGCTCTGCTGATTTTATTAAGTGTACTTCAACATCGGTTGACTTAATTTTTTCAGCTAAATTCAATGAAGTTTGATAAGGAACATCTTTATCATTAATGCTATGCAGCAAGCGCACAGGACAGTTTATATCTATTGTCTTTTTGTTTAAAAGAAGGTTCTTTCTGCCATCTGCGATCAAATTTTTAGTTATTTTGTATGTACAATGCTCTGAAGTAAAATCTATTACACCTTTAGAATCTAGTTCTTCTTTTTGCTTGCCTGACAATTGCTTGAATATCAAATCTTCAGTAAAATCGGGAGCAGACGATATACCAATTAGTGCTGCAATTTTTTCTGGAAATTGAAGGGCAGTGAGCAACATCAGCCATCCTCCCATACTTGAACCTATAATTATTTGTTTATCGCTAGTTAATTCACTCATTACTTTAGCACAATTTTTTTGCCAATCACTTATCGTGTAATCAATAAAATTACCACTTGAATGACCGTGACCAAAATAATCAAATAGCACAAGTGCTACGTCATTTTCTTGGCAAAATTTGTAAATAGCAGTTGCTTTAGTTCCATCCATATTGGATGCAAATCCACCGAAAAAAACTACAGAAGCTTTCTTTCCTTGTAGCTTTCGATATGCTATGTGACCATTATTTCCATCAAACAATTTACAATAATCCATACTACTTTGGCAAAGCAACCGGGCTATCACTCAATTGATGCAAATAACTAACTAGATCTGCAATTTCTTGTGGATTGGAAATACCTGCAAATGCCATACGTGTACCTTTTATATAGGCTTTTGGGTTCTTTAAAAAGGCAAATAGCTCCTCATACCCCCATTTTCCACCTCTTTCAAGCACTGCTTTTGAGTAATTGAATGAGTTACCAAGATGGGCCTTTTTATTTCCAACTATGTTCCATAAGTTTGGTCCTACTTTATTCATTCCACCTTTCTCAAAACTATGGCAGGCTATACATTTTTTTGCTGCTGATTTACCTTTCTCAAAGCTAGCATTCTGCATGAGCGCTCCAATATCAAGCGCCACTTGCTCGATTTTTTGCTGGAACTCATTGCTGCCAGCAGCTACTATCGTTTGGTGTTCAATCTTATATTCTTCTGGACTGTAAAGCATATCAACTACATTACTAACTATCATAATGATTAGCCCAGAAAGTAAAATCGATGCTGCAATCTTATTAAGCTCCATAGTTAATTTTTATTAAGTAATGTTACTTAAATTATGCGAATATTTTCGCAAATAGCAACCAATTACCTTGAAGCTCGCTAAAGATGAGAGTCTCTATAGCTAACCCAAGAAAGGTTTTCCTACGTCCATACCGCCGCGAACCGTCATACCGCGATTCATTCGCGGTATCTCAGCCGCTAACAAGAGATCCCGCTAACAAGTAGCGGGATGACGAGGTTCACTGCCATTAAGTTAAGGAAAGAATGGTTAAAAACTGAACTAAAAAGTCAGAAATAATTAAGGATTTATGACAAATACTGAAACAGAATAGAGTAAACTTTAAAGCAGATAAACTCTGAAGTGTAAATTACTTAAGAAATAGTTTGTTTAGAAGTCATTTTACAGGAGCTATGGCAATAAGCTACCCAGTTATTATCAGAAGATATGAATACTACCTCTAGTCAAAATATGTGTTTTCTAACCCTTTTTTGGTAATTGAACGAACGAAGATAAGGTACCTTATGACGATCAACTTTCCTTCCCTTTCTTACCGCCAAAGTGTTCATCAAAAATAGCTTTGATAATTGATCCATAATGCAGTCAGTATCTGATTCCGTAGCAAAAATGTCGAAAGCCAAGTTTTTGATCGCGTTAAATGAGACAGATTTGTTAATGCTCCTCTTAAGCTTATCATCGGTTAAGTCCATATTCAACGCTTCTTCTACATCTTCTGTCATAACACTTTCTAGGTTGCTAATAAAGATAGCTGACCAAAAATCCTGTTTAACAGACTCAACACTTTTTCCTGTAAAATTTTCTAGACTTAGTCTTCCTTTGAGTTTTGCAAAAAATGTCTCAACTCCCCAGCGTAAAAAATATAACTCCTTAAATCCTCCAGTTTGAAACTTTTGTTCATCCATTAATGATGTAGCTAACACTTCAATTTCACCAGATGGCAGTACCACTTTGAAGCGTTATTCCACTATTTTCTTGTTTTATCTTACGCTGAGCACATATGGTAACCTCAACACTAGATGGGCTTTTTTCTTCAAACATAGCATTCACTTCATTAAAAGATGATCTGGGACATCGAATGACATAAGCAATTTTTCTTTTTGTAAGGCTAGAAAGAAATTTATAAGATAAATATACAAATCAGTAAGTCATTAGTATTTACAACTTTAAGCATTCCATCTGCTAAGTTAATTTCATGAGTGTTACCTCTATCTAACACTGACCTTATGGCAACATTATTTAGCACATCTTAACAAACCGCAAAGGTTGCACTTGCATAATCACCTAAATCTTTTGGTTTTTGGTTACGTATTTTTCTTGAGCCAAATTCATTTTTTATTTCAACGCTTGTTGGTAAAATGATTTTGGAGGCATCAAGAGCTAACACTCTAAAGCCAAAACAAGTTTTAAATTTTTGGTCTTGGTAGTACAAGGAAACCACACCTTCGTTAATTTCTGAAAATGCACTGTGTTTCATTTTTTTTCTTGCTTGACTAAAAGCACTAGCAGTAACGGTATAGTCTTTTTTCCTATATAAAATAAATTCGTTTAGTATTACTTGCAGCGACTTTACACTTTTTCTTAAAATTAAGATAAATATGTCAATAAAAGATAACTTCCTCTTTCTCATAAAATCTTTTGAAGATGATTTATGGGATTCTATAAATTCTAGACTTGCCAATTCATTTTGAATAAATTTTATTACTGCCTTTTTTACTCATACTACCTTTAAACTTATTGGTATACATCATTATCCCATAAAATCTATCTTTTTTCCTTAACTTAATGGCAGTGAGACGAGGTTATCGTCATGCCGCCACGAACCGTCATACCGCGATTCATTCGCGGTATCTCTTAGCCGCTAACAAGTAGCTGGATGACGATTGTCAGGGTGTAATCCCAGTGTCCCTATGATGTCATCCCAGTGCCCAGACACTGGGATCCAGGAAAGTTTGCTTGTAAGCAAGCAAACTAGCACAGAAAGTGGTTACAACATTTTCGATGAGATTATATGGAAAACTGGATCCCAGTGTCAAGCACTGGGATGACAAAAAAAGGAGCACTGGAATGGCACCATTTGTTATGTTTAACAAAGTTCGTACTTAGCTTCATGTTAGCCATAAATATTTAAGAAATTTACCAAATGGAAAAAAAGGCAAAAGAAGCCCCATGGTTAACTAGTTCTGACACTGGTTTCCATCCAAGACGGCAGTAGCCCCTTCGGTGTCATTCCAGTGTCAAGCACTGGAATGACAAAGGAGAGCAGTGTCAGCTACTTGGATGACACCTTTTTTCTACTTAGTGTGGGTTATACAAGAAGTCTATTGTATGGCTATTGCTGGTCGTATATTACTTATAGCTTATCTATTCAAATTGCAACTTTGTTTTTCATAATTAATTATTGACAGAAATTATTAATTGGGTTATTATTAAATTATCGTTAACAAGTGAGGCAAAGAAATGATGATATCCAATAATTCTTCATTGCTAAAAGATAGTCAGGAGCTTACTAAAACTAAGCAGACTATATGGAAACCTTTAATTGCTGTTTCATTATTATCTATATTTAGTTTCATATCTGGTCAATATCTTCCTTATGTTATTATAGCAGTTTCTGGTTCTGGTCCTATTGCAGCAGTTCCTTTAGCAATTTTTGCTGTTTCTACGGTTGTTGCACTTATTTCAGTGACATATCTTGTTAAACTGGCTATTTCTAGAGATGATAATAAGAAAGAAGTAGGTCTTAATGGACAGAAATTCGGCCATACTCCATCTCAAGAACCACAAAAATTTGTGTGTAAAAATTGTACTAATCTGGAGAATAAATCAAATGTACCTACTCCTCAATCACCTCCAGTAACGTTTGGAACACAACCAAATCCAAGTCCACCGCCGCCACCTCCTCCATTGCCACAAGATGCTGCACTACCACCTCCGCCTCCGCATTTTTTTACAGCTTCCAAGCGTACGGAGCAACCTAAGAATGATGCACCGAAGAAGGCTGGTGAACCTGAGAATAATAATCATTCTACTCTGTTTGAACAGATAAGAGGAGGTACTACGTTAAAAAGAGTGGGCAGCAACAAAATTTTACAAATGAATTGAAAGCAAAATTAGAAAGTAGTGGGGGCACTGACAAAAAAGAAACACCAGAAGAGTTTGCTGCAAGGATAGATAGGGAGCAAGCAGAGAGAAAGAAGTCGGATGATAATGATTCAGATTGGACAAAGAGACTTAAGGAGAGAGCAGCAGTCATGCAATTCTCAGATAGTGAAGAGGAGTCACCGGTACCGCCAAGTTCGTGTGTTGATTCACCACAAGTAAATAATGTTGACTCAGTGGATAATGAGGTGCAAGATTCACCTCCTCTTTCTGTTGAGGATCGCATAGCACAGTTTGGTGGAAAAGCGTTGCGATGCCAAAAGGAAAATGTTGTACAAGGACTATGATAACTATAAAATGGTCAGCCATGCACTTCCCTTCCTTTTCAAAATAAGTTTACCTACAGGTCTGATTGTATTAAGATTACTTAATACAATCAGATCTATTATATGCGCTTATCCAAATATTACCTGCCAACTCTAAAGGAAAAGCCTGCCCATGCTAAAATTATCTCCCATCAATATTCTTTGCGTGCAGGTTTAATAAAGCAGATAGCATCTGGCATCTATACGTGGTTACCACTTGGTCTCTTAGTGCTTAAGAATATTGAAGATATTATCAGAGATGAAATGAACAAATCCGGTGCTATTGAAGCATTAATGCCTTGTGTACAACCAGCAAGTCTTTGGCGAGAATCAGGGCGTTACGATGATTACGGTAAGGAAATGCTACGCATAAAGGATAGGCATGAGGAAGATATGCTTTTTGGTCCAACGCATGAGGAGATAGCAACTGATTTAATTAGAGATGTGGTAAAAAGTTACAAAGATTTGCCACTTTGTTTATACCAAATTCAATGGAAATTCCGTGATGAGGTAAGACCACGTTATGGTGTTATGAGGGGCAGGGAATTTTTGATGAAGGATGCATACAGTTTTGATGTAGATTACGAAGGTGCACTGAATTCATATAATTTGATGTACAAAACTTACATAAAAATCTTCAAACGCATGGGATTTACTCCAATTGGAGTTCGAGCTGATACGGGGCCAATTGGAGGAAATTTGAGCCACGAGTTTCATATATTGGCAAACACTGGTGAGAGCACTTTATATTATGACAATAAATTTTCTGAACTACTAGAGAGTGAAGATATTGAAAGTTTAAAGAGTATATACGCAGTTGCAGATGATATGCATGATCCTGAGACTTGCCCTATATCACAAGAGCAGTTAAATGTTAGTAAAGGTATTGAAATAGGGCATATTTTTTATTTTGGCGACAAATATTCAAAGCCTATGAAGGCAAGTGTTACTTCTCAAGATGGAAAAAATGTCAATATACATATGGGTTCGTATGGCATTGGGGTTTCAAGACTTGTTGGTGCGATAATAGAAGCTTTTCATGATGATAAGGGAATTATCTGGCCGGAGGAGGTAGCTCCTTTCAGAATTGGTTTAATCAATTTACAAACGAAAGTAACGGAGACTGCAGATAAAATATACAAAGCTTTGAAGAGCGATGAAGTGCTTTACGATGATACGGAAGGGAGTGTAGGAGTAAAATTTTCTAGAATGGATCTGATAGGCTTGCCGTGGCAAATAATTGTCGGAAAGAAAGCAGTAAGTGAAAATATAGTTGAAGTAAAAAATAGAGCAACTGGAGAGGTAAAGGAAATGCAGATTGAGGAAGCAATAAATCACTTTAGCGCAAAATGATACACGGTATCGGCACTGACATAGTATATATACCAAGAATATTGAGAATATTACAAAAATACGGGGAAAAATTTCTCAATAGAATCTACACTGAAAAGGAAATAGAGCTAAGTAGAAAGTATAATAGTCAAGAAATGCGAGCAAGGTATTTTGCTAAACGCTTTGCAGCAAAAGAAGCTTTTGTTAAAGCACGAGGTAGTGGTCAGGGTATTACAATGAAAGATATAGAAATATACAATGATGTAAGAGGCAAGCCATATCTTACCGTTAGCAAGGATTTTATCTCCAAAATTCATCTTTCTTTAAGTGACGATGGAGATTACGCTACTGCATTTGTTGTAATTTGCGTCTATAGCTCACACAGATAAAGTTTACTCTTTTGTCATCTTATGGCTTACTGTATGAACATTCATTTTTAAAGGTAAACTGCACAGCAAATGGTCAGTGCTTGACACTGTCCTCCTTTGTCATCCCAGTGCCCAGACACTGGTTTTCTGCAATCTCATCGAAAACGTTTTTCTATGCTAGTTTGCTTGCTCACAAGCAAACTTTCCTGGATCCAAGTAGTCAGGGCACTGGGATGACATCTTTGTTGTGTTTAACAAAAACAAATGTTCGTACAGTTGTGGAATGAATCGCAGTATAGCTATAGCATACACAAACGACTAGTTTGCCAAAAAAACATAGCGGTTTTTCTATGATTTTAGTATAATTCTAGCTTTACCTAAACAAAAAGATGAATTATTTAATGGACTGTGTTTTAACGTCTCTTTCCTTACCATTTTCAATTACTGAGAATTATTTATTAATTACTGCGTTGATTCCACTTTTAAGTGCGTTAGTTATTTTTTTTACTGGTAAATGGCCCGGAGTGAACAATAGTATTACTGTCACTTCTTCTGTACTTCTGTTTACGTATACGTGTCTGTGCACTTTATATTGGGTATATGGTGATCATTCTCAATTTATTCTCATGGATTTTGGTAATAATTTGCACATTAGTTTAAAGCTAGAGTCTACCGGAGTAATATTCAGTTTATTAATATCGTTTTTATGGGTGCTGACCAGTATATATGCAATATGTTATATGCAGAATAACTATGCTGATAGCAATCACTCAAGTTTTCTATGCTTTTTTTCAATATCGATTGGCTGTGCAATGTTTATTACTTTTTCTGGAGACTTGCTCACTACATTTGTCTTTTATGAGCTTCTAACTATTAGTACATACCCTCTGGTTACTTACAACTCAACAAATGAATCAATGATTGCAGGACGCTATTACTTTGGCGTGCTATTTTTCTCTTCTTTGGTATTATTTTTTCCTGCAATAGGCCTTTTATATCATGAATTTCATACTTTAGACTTTGTAAGCGGTGGAATATTCAAATTTGATACTTCACTCATCACTTTCATTGCAGTGTGTTTTGCTATGCTGATTTACGGAATAGGAAAAGCTGCATTAATGCCAATGCATTTTTGGTTACCAAAAGCAATGGTTGCACCAACTCCTGTGAGTGCACTACTGCACGCTGTTGCTGTTGTGAAATCCGGAGTTTTCATCATCATAAAAGTTATATTATACACTTTCGGCGTCGATAATATGCAACGTTTTGTGCAGCAAAATTGGTTTGCTGGAGGGTGGCTTCCGTACGCTGCTGGATTTACTATTATTACTGCATCATTGATTGCACTAAAGCAAAAAGAATTAAAGAAATTGCTTGCTTACTCTACCATCTCTCAATTGTCGTATATTATATTATTCGCTTCAATTTTTAGTGATCTCAGCATGAGGGTTGCAATTTTTCAATTAGTTTGCCACGCATTTGCAAAAATCACTTTGTTTTTCGTTGCCGGAGCAATAATAACGAGAGCAGGTGAGAAATATATAGATAAGATTTACGGTATAGGACGCAGTATGCCAATTAGCATGACAGCATTTGCTATAGGTGCATTGTCTATGATAGGGGTGCCGCCTGCTCCGACTTTTTGGGGTAAATTTCTCATTTTTCAAGCTGTTTTCAACTCTGGCAATGTAATACTTTCTGTGTTTGTAACTCTAGTGTTAATTGTTAGTACTATACTCAACGCTCTGTACTTTTTACCGATAATTTACAACGCCTTTTTCTTAAAACCTTCTCAGAATTACTTTATTAAAAAAACACCAATTCTTCTAGTTTTACCTCCAGTTATTACTGCTATGTGCACTTTGGTTATTTTTTTTAGCTACCAAGTAATATTTTAAAATCTGTATTTATAACCATTAACAATAAATTTAAATGGTATTATACCAGCCAGAGTTGCTTTTATATTCGACAAAGTGAAGCTAATCTCCACAGTATCCTCCTTATTTTGCTCGGTTGTAAAAACTACAGTAGCATTTCCAGCAAATGTAACTAAGTCCTTGGTCGATCGATCAATAGATAATGTTATTACATTTATGTTGGCGATTTTTCTTTTAGATAAAGACAAATTACCAGCTTCATTATTCGTTTTTTCCTGAAAGCCTTGATAGATTTTATGTATAGAATTGTTTCTTATAAAATTTTCTTGGTACTTCGGTTCAACGATCTTAATGGACTCGTATATTTCAATGTATTTACTTATTAAGTACCTCGCTGTGGAAGTGTATTCATCTTCCTTTTTACTGAAACTAAGCTTATGCATTGCAGAGAACTCATCTTCTGTGTGGTTCATATACTTCACAAAATTTAAATCTTTTTTAATAGGAAATAACAGGTATATGTTTAATGTTAATAAACATAAGCATACTAGGAGAAGCGATACTATTAATGCCATCCAAGATCTTTCTGCTACACAAAACAGATACCTATGGCAGTACCATTCGACTGCTTTACTGAAATAACTTTTGTTTTTTACTGATTCAAGCAATTTATCTTCCATAACACAATACTACCAGACCTAATCGGATCATTATAATAACAATAAGCTTAGATACTCTAAAAAAAACTTTAAAATATGTCTAAATTTTCCCAAATAGGATGAATGATTATATCACCTTGTTCTGCAATGAGGTAGAATTTATCGATTTTGCTCACATCTATATTTATCATTTTTACACTGAAATTTTCAGGATCATAAGTATTACTTTCTACACTTTTGTGATAATTATAATAATGTAATTTATTTTGATCATCAAAATAACCAAATTCATCAGCAAAGGTTCCCACTTTTCTACCTTTACCACTTTTGACTAGCTCAAATAGATCAATTACATGGTTTTGGGATCCAGGCTCAATAGGCCCTTCTGCAGCAAAAAATTTAGGTGCATGACCAATGTATTCCTTAAATTTTAGATTATGAGTCTTTTTTACACTACCAAAATCCACAAATTTATATTCATCTGAAATACCAGAATATTGTGGATCATACTTTTTATATTCAAAAAACTCATTACCTAAAAAATTACAAAACGTTAATTTATAATTATCATGATCGGATTTTACGACTTTAAGGTAATGAAAATCTCCAGGAATCTTTACTTCCTCTTCCGTAATATGATTACGTACAACAAGCTCACCATTTAGCATATGATAGCCAATTTTTGGCAAAGTAGCTATATTGATTGTCTTGTTTAGCTTAAAATTTGCTTCATAAATGCCACTTAACAACTCCTTTCCTTTTTCTAGGGTTATGTCTTGATCTGAAGCTATATTCTTAATTAAGCTTAATTTTTTCTGCATGTTCAATATGGCTTTCGTCAAAACTTCTATTGATTGCCATACAGTTAATTTATTATCAGTCAAATTATATACTTCGAGTATTAAATTAACAGAATTTTATCATGAATTTATGTTAAAAGTATTATACTTTGTAAACTTATGTCATGATATTAACTACATTAGCTAAAACATGCTTTTTATCTAAGTGGAGTTGCTTTGCGGCAACGAAAAGTTCATCTATTTTTTTCCACTGACTTAGCAGAATTTCAACACCATTTACCTCTCTCTTTATGCTTTCTAAAATGAAGGCCTGAATTATATATGATGCTAGTTCTAGTTCGATTTCGCTATTAATTACTTTATTAATCATATTGGGATTCTTTAAATCATGAAGAAATTTATAAAAGCATTTGTATGCTTCATAAGCATCACTACTTATTGTATTTATTATCATTCCTGGCATTCCAGGAAATAAAGTAATCATTTCGTCAAACGTTTGATTATCAAATTTACATTGAGATGAAGCAACTTGCTTTGTTTCATCATAAGTTAATGGGAGTAAATTTAGCTGAAAGCACCTACACCGGATAGTGGTTTGTATATCATATGGCTTATGGCTAATTATAAATATCTTAGAATTTTTTGGCGGCTCTTCTAATATTTTCAATATTGCGTTTTTAGCGTTATTAGTCATTGCCTCTAAGCTATCTATTATAGCTATTTTGTGTTCTGATTGAATGGGACTTAAGTGTAGAAAGTTTTTCATTTCTCTGACTTTTTCTATTCCGATAGTATCACCTTCAACAATGTGTAAGTCCAATGCTACTTCATTATAGTTTTTTATGAGTAACCAATTGGAGAAGGATTTTGCAAGTGTTGCTTTTCCTATACCTTTTTTACCACAGATCAGCCAAGACTGAACAGATAAGTTGTTCATTATTTTTTTTTTGGCTTGGTTGTGGCCTATTACTTTTTTCATTCTTTCTCCTATAGATTTTAGTTTGAAAATGCGTTGCTTACTGTTTGTAATGAAATTGCACCTTCCCTTAAAACCTTAATCTTATCTTCGGTTAAGTCAATAATAGTAGATTCTATACCAGAAACTAGTTCGTCATCTTCAATCACTACAGATAAATGTTGCTTAATGGATTGTGGTATATCGTTTGCCTTACATACACTTTCTTTTCCTGAAATATTTGTACTAGTTGCAACTATTGGAACTTTCAGTTTGTTTAGTATTGAAATTGCAATAGGATGCTCAGGAATTCTGATACCTATACTATCTTTAAAGAATTCGTTTGGCAATATGTTGTTGTTTTTAAGTGGTAAAATATAGGTAATTGGTCCAGGAGAAAAGTGGTTTATTAAATCAATATATCTTTCCTTTACCTTTGCTATTTTTGTCAAATTGTAAATATCACTAACAAATATAGACAGTGGTTTATTTTGAGAGCGTTTCTTTATCTGATATATTTTTCCTATAGATTCATTATCTAGTGCATTACAAGCAAGAGCATACACTGTTTCTGTTGGAAAACACACTAATAAATTGTTCTGTATTGCATTTATTATTTTAGATACCATATAGCTAAAAACTTATTCATAACAACTAGATCAGTTTTGTTGCACTGTATCTTATATAGTAACTGCTAGTTTTTGTAAACGTAATGCAACGCAGCTTACCATTTGTTATGCAGATTTGCTACAACCCAAACTCTTCATTGACTTTATCAATTATTGCCTGTGGTGGATCCTCTCCCCATCCTGAATACAAAATCTCTCCATAGTCTGCAACATCTATAGAGCCAGTTCTGCTTTTTGCTAGAAACATTTCTCTTTTCTCTTTATCAACTAATACATAATGCCACGCTGATTTTCCACGATCTTTACCACGGACTAAGTATATAAGATCTGACCTACTTCTTTTTGTTGCATCAGCAAAAGATCTTTCATTGACAGTTCTGCTTTTACTTTTTATGCCGCCACTTTCAGAAAAAGCTTCCTTGGATTCGGTTTTTTTGCCTGCTAATTCAGAAATTTTTCCTTTTTCCCCTAATGCCCGTTCTTTGGTATTTTGAGACGAATACTTACTGGAAAAACCTTCCCCTGTACCGCCAGGAGTCCTGTTTGTGAAACGCTTAGTAAATGAATTATTGTCGTTGTTTTCTGCCATAAAAATCTCCAAACTTTAGATTGTAGAATCCAAACTTTTACTACACTTTATCATATGTTAATTAAATTAATATAAATGAAAAATAATATAGTAATTATTACAGGAATTACGGCCTCAGGTAAATCAGAATTATGCGATAACCTGAGAGAAAAATATGGAAATATTAGTATAATAAATTGTGATTCAAAGCAGGTATACAAAGAAATTCCCATAATTACTGCTCAACCACTAAAGCAAGAAGAATTTTATAAATTATATGGTTATGTTTCAGCAAAAGAAAATTATTCCGTGGGTCTATGGTTAGAGGATTTAGAAAAAGAAGTTAATCACGCATTAGAAAATGCTCAAATACCTATCATCACTGGAGGAAGCGGGCTTTACATCAGCAGTTTCATCAAAGGCTTATCATCAATGCCACAAATAAGTCAGGAAGTGAGAAAAAACGTAAGTGAGCTCAGGAAAAATTTAAGTAAAGAGGAGTTCTATAAATTAGTATTAAGCAAAGACTCAAAAGTTCAAGATAAAATCTGTATTAATGACTCGCACCGTCTTTCAAGAGCACTTGAAGTTATCACTGAAACTGGTAAGACAATCTTTGTATGGCAAGAAAATAGACAGCCTCCTTTATTCGATAATTTTAAGATATATACAATTTTGCCTAAACGTGAGGATGTATACCAAAAAATAAATTCTCGTTTTATCAAAATGATCGAAAATGGAGCAATTGATGAAGTAAAAAAGCTACTTAGTATGAACTTAGCTCCAAATTTGCCAGCTATGAAAGCACATGGAGTGCCAGAAATTGTAAAGTATTTGAAAGGTGAGATTACTTTAGACGAAGCGATACAGATTGCTCAAACAAACACAAGACACTACGCAAAACGCCAGTACACTTGGTTTAAAAACCAGTTCCCAAGTTCTGAAGTCATTGATTGTGCAAATGAGCTAACAGCGCTTGAAATATTTTAATTGTTAGTTTCCAGGTGTATTTCCATACTCATTGCTATGAATGGGCGGTTCCATATTTTCCAGATGGCTGTTCACTTTTGGTGGCTTATCCAAGCCATGCTCTATTTTTATTTTAAAAAATCCAAGCCTCTCGCAAAATTTCTGAAAACACTCTTTTATAACGTCAAACAAGTTTTTATCACCTATATTATAGTCCTTCAGTCTCTTAGGAACAGTAAGTGACAATTTACCATCTTCATATGTTACATTTTTATCACCTTGAGACTTAAGTGTGAATTCTAGCGAGCTATCCAATTTACATAATTCTTCTTCCAGTTCTGCAAAAGTGCGAACTGCAATTTTTTCTTCAATTCTGATTGCCGCATGACTTGGATCACTACAATTAATATGTGTTACATGATTAGACTGAAACAATAACCCATATGTTTCAGCTAAATGAAGGATAGGTCCTCCTTTACCATACAATGCACCCACATAAGCAGCCTGGTTACAATTAGTGATTAGTTCTTCTAGAATAGAATCATTTGGAACTTCTGCTTCAGCATATTCAAATAGCTCTGTAAAAACTTGTTTTACAAATTGGCGGTACTTATTTTTGTCATTTGAAATGAGGTTGGTATGTTTATTATATAATTCATCAACAAGCTCTTTTGTTATAACTTTGTTCTGAATAACAAGTTTCATTCTTGGAAGATCTACGTACATAGTTGCACCAGAATTCGCTTCAGCATTATCTTTACCAGCCCTCAACCTGCTAAAACCAAACTTTTCTGCTTGAGCTCTTAGTGTAACTATTGGATTTTCCTTTTCTTTTGGTGTAGAGCCGTTCATCATTAATACCTTGATATAGACTGCTAATGGTATAATAATACATAAAAATGATTAATAAGTTAATAAAATACCTACTATAAGCCCTATGATAGCAAATATAGTTAGGGGTAACTTAGGCTTACCGACGATTTTAAAAACAACAAATTCGTCATTCCGTTACGTGTTAGCGGCTGAGATACCGCGAATGAATCGCGGTATAACGTTAGAGAGCTGTGCTAGCTATAGTGCATACCTGACCATAAGGTGACAAGATTTTAAAAAGGCTCTATAACAGTTTTACACATGTATGAATCTCAATGAGCAATCAGATTTTTCTAAATAGCAGGCTGGAGAATATACCTAAGTTCCATTCCGCAATATTGCCTAAACTTTGTGGTGGGGACAAGGTGGTGGATCTGCTGTTTTATAAGCCACTTAGTTATGTGGATAGAAGCAAGTTACTATCTGATGCTCGAGTTGGAGAATTTACAACTTTCATTGCAAAAGTTTATGAGCATCAGTCGCCCACTTTTAGAGGTAGACCATATAAAATAGTCGTTGAAAGTGAGAGTCAGTATATATTCATAGTCTTTTTTAATTACTCAGTTAAGTATTTATATAAACTATTTCCAATTGGAGCGAATGTGATCATCAGTGGCAAACTCGAAAAATTTGCTGAACATTGGCAAATTACTCATCCAGATTACGTGTCGCTTGACATCAACCAATTTAAAGAAATAGCTTGCATAGAGCCAGTTTACCAATTATGCCGTGGCATTACCAATAAGCGCATTGGGAACATAATAAGCTCTAATCTAAAGGAATTGCCTGATTTACCAGAGTGGATAGATGATACATTAATCAAGCAAAAAAAATGGTTAAGTTGGAGGGAAAGCATCATAAAGTTGCACAGACCAAGCTCATTGGTGGAAGCTGAGGTTTGTAGAAAAAGGCTTGCTTATGATGAATTGTTTGCGTATCAGCTAGCGCTGAAACTTGCAAGAAAAAATCATGTGAAAGAAAGGGGAAGAGAATTTATAATATTGAGTAAATACAAAGAGCAAGTTTTAAATGAATTGTCGTTTCAATTAACAAATGATCAAACTCGTGCAATAGATGAGATCTCAGAGAGACAAAAATCCAAGTATCGTATGATAAGCTTGCTGCAAGGTGATGTTGGTAGTGGCAAAACCGTAGTTGCACTTTTTGCAATGATAAATGTGGTAGAAAACAACATGCAGGCAGCTCTAATGGCACCGACTACTATCTTGGCGGAGCAACATTATAATTGGATTGAGGAAGTTTTATCCTGTACCGATATAAAAGTTGCGCTGCTTACTGGTAAAACTTCGCGCAAGGAAAGAAAGATTATCATGAACGAACTTGCAAGTGGTGTTTTAAATATAGTGATTGGCACTCATGCACTATTTCAAGCTAACGTTACATTTAAAAATTTAGGGCTTGCAGTCATAGACGAACAACAGCGATTTGGAGTGATGCAGAGAAATCGCTTGGTAGGAAAAGGAGAAAATGCCGATATACTTTTCGTTACTGCAACTCCCATTCCAAGAACCTTGCAGCAAGCTATGTATGGTGATGTTGAATGTTCAATTTTGAAAGAAAAACCAAAATCCAGATTGCCAATAAAAACTGTAACTATGAACATTAGTAGGGTGCCAGATGTTATTGAAAAGCTAAAAGGTGCTATAAACAGGGGCGAAAAAGCATATTGGATTTGTCCATATATAGAAGAAAACGAAGAGACCAATATTGCTGCAGCAGAGATGCGTTTTCAGGAATTACAAAAAACATTTCTTGATAAAGTCGGGATAATACACGGAAAATTGACTCAGGAGCAGAAAGATCAAGTTATGTTTTCCTTCAAAAGGAATGAATTTTCTCTGCTTGTTGCAACCACTGTGATAGAAGTTGGTATAGATGTGCCAGATGCAACCATCATGATTATAGAAAATGCAGAGCAATTTGGGTTATCACAATTGCATCAGTTAAGAGGCAGAGTAGGGCGAGGAAACAAGCCATCTTTTTGTGTATTATTATACGATAATTTAAGTAAAAGCTCATCTTCAAAGTTAAAGATCATGTGTGAGTCACAAGATGGATTTTACATTGCTGAAAGGGATATGATGCTAAGAGGCAGTGGAGATATTTTAGGCACAAAACAATCAGGATGTATGGAATTTAAATTTGCTGATTTATATCAGGACAAAGAGCTGCTCAATCTCGCGTATAATAACGCAAAAGGCGCAATGGCTGATTTTGAATTACTGCTTGATATATTTGAATATAGGAGTAGATTACATTTTTCAAAATTTCAGTAGGAAAACCAGGTAGCCCACAGAAACGAAAAAACTTACTTGACACCCTTCGCCAGCCCACTTATCATGAAACTGAAGCTATTGTATTTGCTTTCGCCAATCTGCAGATTAAAAGGTAAGGATTACTTAATGTATCGGCGTCTTATGTTCAATTTTTTGCAGTATATAGATACTGTATGTCTTTACAAAACTTCATCTACATCTAGATTTTTATCTAAATAAGCTGAACGCGCTTATAAAGCGTTACAAGACATCAAAAAATGCCAATACTCGACAGAGATAGTAAAAGACTAGCTAACTCGGGGATTCTTTGTCTTTTTTTCTGCTTGGTAAATTTCTTAAACATTTGCAGCGTAAGTTAGTTGCAATTAAAAGCAGCTTAATCTTGCTTGTCAAGCGTTTAAAACATAAAAAACGCCAATATTTTAAAGCGGATAATAACCACGGGGCTTCTTTTGCCTTTTTTTTCATTTGGTAAATTTCTTAATGTTTATGGCTAAACGACAACCGTCATCCCGCTGCTTGTTAGCGCCGCGGCGGTATGACGGTCCGCTGCTTGTTAGCGAGATACCGCGAATGAATCGCGGTATGACGGTGTAATGACGGTTAAGTAATTCGTTATCCCGCTGCTTGTTAGCGGAATCTGCTGTGGCGACATAAACTCAAATCATTTCAAATTTCAATCCAAAGAGGTATCATTATGTCAAACAACTTCAATTTTAAAGAATTTTTTAACCACTATGAAACAAATAGTACGTCAGATGATATACAAAGGTATTATTTGCTGTGGAAATCAGTAATAGCGCAGGCAATGATTGATGCAGCAAGTAACTGTAAAAAAACAGAAAGCTTGGTAGAAAAACGTAAGGCAATTTCTTGGTTGTCAGACTTTAGTCAAGATTTTGTGCACACATGTATATTGGCTGATTGTGATCCGGTATACGTAAAAAATAAAATACAGCCAACCTTAAAAAGCCTTACTAGATAAAGCCTTTTTATATACTTAATGAGGTTTACTCCTTTTACCGAAAAAAATATAATTCAATCTCCTATCTATAGTTGCCTCTATATCTTTGATTAATAGCTGCTTTATCATGTTTACTTTTCGCTTTGCATCTTGAGCTTGACGCTCATTGTTACCACTGTTATTGCTGTAATTATTCTTATCACTATAACTACTGCCACTTGGTTTGCTACTGTTACTGAACTCACTACCCTTTTTTCTTCTTGTGTTGAGTATCTGTATTATCTTTTCCTTTAAAAAGGACTTCCAGCCTGTGCCAAGTAATAATTTATAGAGAAAATGCGGAGTAAGAAACGCCACTAATATTCGAATAGAAATTCCGTAACCGAGATCTTCCCTATTTTCATAATACCACTTGCAATATTGAAACAAACGGTAAAACGCATTTTTGAAAGAGCAAAATTCTACAGCATACCAAAAACCATTGCTGAGAAACATGAGCACAATGCTGAATGTGTAAAGATACATTGTGAAGAGAAACAGTTTCACAATTATATCTTTTAGACTACCTAATATATAATTCAATAATCTTAATTTATAGAAAAGTGATATCATTTCACACCCACTTCAATATGGCTGGGGTGGAAGGATTCGAACCTTCGCGTGGCGGTATCAAAAACCGCTGCCTTACCACTTGGCTACACCCCAATACTACTTACATCAATAACACTATTAGCCCAATTAGTAAAAGATTTATTTGCTTTTTCTATGGGCATCACAGCAATAGCTGGCTGATCATAAGAATGCATTGCTTCGATTTTTTCTACAATTTTATCAACTTGATCATTCCTGCTCTTCATAATTGCCACTACTTCACAACTATTACTAATTTTACCTTCCCATAAATACAGAGAATTCACTTCGGGAAATATATTTACACATACAATTAATTTCTCGTTTAACAATTCTTCAGAAACAGTTTTAGCCTCCTCAAAATTTGAAAAAGTTGTATAAACCAAAACTAAATTATTCATTAGTAGCTACATAAATGCATTGCTACTATACTCTACCGAGATTTATTCATCAAGAGAAAATAACGCCAGCGCGTACTGTATGAACATTTGTTTGCAAAGGTAGTATGTTAAGTGTTATAGCTAGTTTGCCTCAAACGTAAAGGTGTCATCCCAGTGCCCCTGTGATGTCATTCCAGTGCTTGACACTGGAATCCAGTTTTCCATATAATCTCATCGAAAACGTTGTAACCACTTCCTATGCTAGTTTGCTTGTAAACAAGCAAACTTTCCTGGATCCCAGTGTCAGCTACTCGGATGACACCTTTCCTAGCAGAGAAATCACAATGTTCATACGGTTGTACGCATACCGCTGGGATCTAGGATTTTTCTATAGTTTAAAAACAAAAAAAGGACGTTACTCATTGAGTAACATCCTTTTGGAGAAGGTAGAAGTTTTACTTATTACACTGTTCCTGGAGTTGCTGTAGCTCTTGAGTTGACAGGTTCTGCACTAGGTTGATCTAGAGATGCGCGTCGTTTTGCCAACTTTTCTTCGAGTTCTCTGTCAAATTCTTCTTTTAAAGGAAGAACTTGTTTTCTTGTTAGCGTAGAAGAACCAGAACCCATTCCACTATCAGTAGAATTACTGTGAGTGAGAGTTCTGTTACTCAAACTATCCAGGTTTTGCTCCACAATAGGATCACTGAGAACATCTTCACTGAAAGAACTTTGTCCATTTAAGTTAGTCAATGAGGCGCTTCTAGGTAGTTCTGGTGGAGCAACTGGAGTAAGCTTAGGAGTTAAGCTACTAGATGAATTGCTTCTACGGACTGTTGCAAAGTTCTGAGAATCTGAATCAGAGACAGTAGCAGTACTTTCAGTTCCTATAGAATTTAGTGAATTGCTTTTTGACAAGCTGTTAGATTGTTCAGAGCCTTTTCTTCCCAGTGAAGAGAATGATGATGACACAGACCTAGTTAAACTTTTGACAGAAGGCCTGTTAGCTTTTTTCTCTGCTCTGTCAAACATATTGCTTACGCTTGAGTACAAATGATTTTCTCTACATTCTTTAATAACCTTCTTAATTTCATCGTGATGTTCAGAGAAAACACTGTCGATGAAATAACTACCTTTAGGTAATGACCTTTGTGTTAACAAGTTATGCAAGCTTTTTTCATTTAAATTATTAATGAATTCTTTCTGTACTTGCCATCCAGAAGTATGTTCAATCTCCCCTGATTTTGCCTTCTCTGCCATTTTTAAATCAATTTCTGACGATATTCCAGAAAGTATATTTTTCACTAACCCAGAATTATTTCCTTTATCAGCAAAAATTGCTTTCATATCATTTCTTATTTCGTCAGATTTCTTAATTGCATCTGGAGTAAACCTTTTTACCTTATCTAAATAGTCCGTCTCACCAGATGCCTTATGGAACTTATTTGCCACTCCTTCGCCTACAAAACTAGCGCCTTTTTTCAGTGAATCTACTGAATGTTCATAACCTTCTTTCACCTTATCTTTAACATGCATAGCACCATCTCTAACTTTTCCGGCAGCGTATGTTGATGCGTCCTTAACTTTCCCAGCAGTATATTTCGCCCCATCAACTGTTTTTTCTGCTGACCACTTGAGCCCTTTATATCCAGATTGAACTGCTTTTACAGCGACTTTTACAGCGAAATATAAAGCAAGACCAACTATAGCACCCGGTATAGCAAGTGTTGCACCAACTGCCAAAAGTGGTAGTACTGCCGTAAATAATCCACTTGCTGTACTTACTACAAGAATCTTATCTCCTTGTTTCATCTTAGAGAATTCTGTATCTCCTTTTAACAGGTCAGTCATTCTTTCTTTTAGCTTCTTGTGATCATTAGCAATATCTGAATTTGGTAGATTTTGCATCGTTTTATTCAAATCAAAACTATCTTCTGGTTGGTTTTGTTGAGTTCCAACAGAATTTGAATTTTTTTCATTATGTAACATTTTAAACCTCACTATTAATTAAATATATTATAATTGTATTCCTTGATTCTTAAGTTAGTGTTAAATTGATTGCCAGTATTTATTTGTCTTCAAATAATTTCGCTTGACGTGTTTTGTGGTAACATAGAAAATTAGGTCAAGAAGCTGCAGCATTTATGAAGTATAGAAAAAGAACACTCATCTTTTTGGCTGTTATAACTTTAATAATAATAGCTTTACTATTTAGGTATAATTCCCATTTTCACAAAGACGTAGTGCACTTAAAGAGTGACAACAAAGAATTCAAAAAAAAGCCAGAAAATTCCATAGAGTCGACCATATTACATAGAGAAAAGGAAGTGTACGATCATGTTTTCCATCCTGATGATTAATTTGTAAATAAAATAGCAATTTATGTTTGCATTTTCTTATTAAAGAAGTAATATTAGCGTATTAATTATAGAATCAATCATTATGTTTGATGATAATAATCCTTGGAATCTGGGAAAGAAACCGGTAGGGAACAAAACTCCTAATAATGAAGATATTTTAAGTAAAGCTGTATCTGATATAAGGTTCTTTCTTAATGGATTAACCAGAAACAGGGGCAAAAAACCTTATTTCATCATTTTCATTATTTTGCTGTTCTATGCTTGCACTGGCTTTTATATTGTCCATCCTAGTGAAGAAAGTATAGAACTTACCTTTGGTAAATATTCTAATACAGAAACACCTGGTTTGCGTTATCACTTCCCCTACCCTATTGGCAAGGTTTTTAAAGTGAACGTTAAGGAAGTAAATCGTGAAGAAATTGGGGTAAGTAGTTCTTATGGGCGAGATACAGATCGCGGTGAAGGCGTGATGCTAACTGGAGATGAAAATATAGTCAACGTTAACTTCGAGGTTCAGTGGCGCGTTAGAGATGCTAAGGACTATTTATTCAAAGTGCGGGATTACAAACCCGGTTTCAGTGTTAAAAATGCTGCTGAAAGTGCCATGAGAGAAATAATAGGTAAAAATACGATCTCTTTTGCACTTGGTCAAGGCAGACCAGAAATTTCTAGAGATACTAGAATTCTATTGCAGCAGATTCTTGATGGATACCAAATGGGTATAGAGATTTTATCTGTTCAAATGAAAAAAATTGATCCACCAGAAAAAGTAATCAGTTCGTTTAGAGATGTACAAAGTGCTCGTGCAGACAAAGAGCGTACTATAAACGAAGCATATGCTTATAATAATGATATTATACCTCGAGCAAAGGGTGAAGCGATAAAGATAAAATTAGATGCACAAGCATATGAAAATGAAATAATAAATGAAGCAAAAGGTAATGCAAATCGCTTTTTATCTCTTTATGAGGAATATAGACAGAATCCTTCTCTCGTTAAGAATCGTATTTATCTTGAAACTATGGAAAATATTTTCAGTAAGGTAGACAAAGTTGTTGTAACTGATGATCTGAAAGGTATGTTTTCTTATTTACCTCTTACAAATTTAGGAAAATAACCATGAGTAGTAATATTAAAATTGTTTTTGTTTCTGTATTTGTTGTTTTATTGATTGTTTTATTTAATTCAATATTTGTTGTGCAAGAAACAAAGCAAGCGATAGTTATACAACTCGGTAAAGTTGTAAGGGATGTTAGGGAAAGTGGCTTATATTTTAAGTTGCCATTCATAAATAGTGTAGAGTTTCTTGATAAAAGAGTTTTAGATTTAAGTCCTGATAAGATCCCAAGGGAAGTGATAACAGCGGATCAAAAACGTATTATAGTAGATGCGTATGCAAAATATAAAATAACAAATCCTGTTACTTTTTACCAGGCTGTGAGGAATGAATCAGGTCTGGTTAGAAGATTATATCCGGTTATAGAAGCACACATAAGAGAAAATATAGGCAGATTTTCGTTGATTAGCTTGTTGAATGAAAAAAGATCAGAGGTTATGCAATTGATTCAGCGTGGAGTTTATTCTGAAGCTGAAAAATTTGGCATAGAAATAATAGATGTAAGAATTAAGAGAGCAGACTTACCAGAAGAAAATAGTTCTGCAATATTTCGCCGTATGCAAACTGAAAGGGAAAAAGAAGCAAAAGAAATTAGAGCAGAAGGAGAGCAAGCTGGGCAGGAAGTTAGATCAAAAGCTGATAAATTAAAAAGGGAAATTATCTCCAGTGCAGTAAAAGAATCGTACGAAATAAGGGGCCGTGGTTATGCTGAAGCAACTAGAATTTATAATGAGGCATTTAAGGTCGATGAAGAGTTCTTTAACTTTTATCGCTCTATGAGCGCTTACAGTAAATCATTTGCCGAAAATAATACTAAATTTGTACTTTCACCAAACAATAACTTTTTAGATATTTTAAATAAGGGGTGGAAATAGTCTATGAAAAGTAAGGCATTTATTTTATCTATATTTGCATATTTTCTAATTGCGTTTTCTTCGTATGCTAATATGTTTGATTGGAATGCAAAAAAGGTCGTTGATGCTAGCACTACTGCATGCAACTGTAATCAAGGACTTGCCGATTTAGTGGAAGAACTCATTCCTGCGGTTGTAAATATTTCAAGCGAACAAATCATCAAACAAGAAAATAACAGCAGAACTAGAGTTCCATCTATGCCAGGAAATAATTTTTTTGATGATTTTAGAGAGTTTTTTGAGCATTTTGATCAGTTTTTTATGGATAGGGGCCCTAGTGTTAACAAAGAGGTGGTGTTGCTTGGTTCTGGGTTTATTATAGATAAAGGTGGAACTATAGTAACCAATTATCACGTTATTAAAAACGCCAAAGATATCACAGTTACTATGAACGATAATACTTATTTCAAAGCAGAAGTTTTAGGCTATGATGCAAGAACTGATCTTGCTGTGCTTAAGATTAATTCTGATAAAGATCTTTCTTCTGTTGCATTTGGTGATTCTGATAAAGCAAGGGTTGGTGATACGGTTATGGCAATAGGTAACCCATTTGGTTTGGGTGGCTCTGTAAGCACAGGAATTATATCTGCAAGGTCCAGGGACATTAGTATTGGCACTATGAATGAATTTATTCAAACTGATGCTGCAATTAATAGGGGTAATTCTGGAGGACCGTTATTTGATTTAAATGGAAAAGTTATAGGTATTAATACTGCTATCTATTCTCCATCTGAGTCTGGCGGCAACGTGGGTATAGGTTTTGCCATACCATCTAATTTAGCTATGTCAATTATTGACACATTAAAAAGTGGCAAAAAAATAAAACATGGTTGGCTTGGTGTGCAAGTTCAGCCTATAACGAAAGAATTTGCTGAGTCCTTGGGTTTAAAAGATATAAAAGGCGCATTGGTTGCAAGTATAGTAAAGGATAGTCCTGCAGAAAAAGGTGGGATTAAAGTAGGTGATATATTATTAGAATTTGACGGTAAAAAAATCGATAGAATGACACAATTACCTCAAATGGTTTCAAGAGCTGGACCTGAGAAAAAAGTGCAAGTTAAGTTACTTAGAAAGAGCAAAGAGGTTAATATTAAAGTTGTGATCGGAGAATCTACAAATGATGGCCAAGATAACAATCAAGAAGAAAATAAATCAACATCTGATTATGTAACCGGTTTAACTGTTTCAAATCTGCCAAAAGAATCAAAAGAAAGTAAAAATAATGTACCTACAAAAGGTGTGATAGTTACCAATGTAGATAGTAACAGTAATGCCACGTTGCGTGGTATTAAAAAAGGAGACATTATTATCCAATTAGATGGAACCGATATAGAAAATACTAATGATTTTCAAAAACAAGTTGATTCAGCAGTAAAGAAAAACGGTAAAGATTCAATAATGTTGCTCATTTACCGCAATGGAAATCAATTCTTTACTTCGATAAAGTTGAAGAAATAGCACTCGTAGGTTATTTACTAAATTAGCAGCATTGTAAGCCTGTCACTGTAACACCTCAATCTTACAAGACAAATCAAAACTATTAAAGTCTACATTCCATTCACTAAAATACACATATGGATAATATAAATTTTCTAAAATTCATTGAACTGTGCTTTCAAACAGTGGTGCCGGGATGTGAGTATAATGATTATCAGTACATAAAAGTCATAGCAGAAAGGCTGGAAGCAGCGAATGCTGGCGAAGTAAGGCGCATAATATTCAATATGCCTCCGCGTTCAATGAAGTCCATATGTATGAGTGTTGCGTGGCCCGCATGGATACTGGGCAACTGCAAGAATAATAGTTGCAAGTTATTCTAAGTTGCTTAGTGAAAAACATTCGCTTGATACCAGGTGCATAATGCAATCTGATTGGTATAAAGAACTATTTCCAGAGGTAGAACTATCCAAAGACCAGAACACTAAATATAAATTCCAAACAGTGCAGAGAGGATACAGAATCGCAACATCAGTTGGAGGAACATTAACCGGTGAAGGTGGTGACTCTATTATTGTGGATGATCATCCGCTTAACCCTGCTCAAGCTTTGAGTGAAACATTTAGAAAACGTGCCACAAACTGGTTCGATCAGACTTTAGTAACGAGACTCAACGATAGAAAAAAAGGAGTAATTGTGCTTGTGATGCATAGGCTCCACCTGGAAGACTTAACTGGGCACCTCTTATCTAAGCCAAAAAACATATGGCATCACATTTGTTTGCCAATGATTTCTGAAAATAAGGAGGTTATTTATTCAATTAATAACCATACTGGTGTCATTCCAACCCCCCCTCCTGTCATCCCAGTGCCCAGACACTTGTATCTGGGATCTCGTTCCTTAACTTTATAGTGTAAATTATTTCAAATTGTGTCTAGCTGCAAGTATAATAATTTCCATTTATAGATAAAGTATGTTGCAAATGTTATGCCAAAGAGTATAATAAAATCTATATCAAATACTTTACAAGAAAAAGTGGGATAGAGGCAAAAGCAAATATTAATAAGGATAATTTAAGAAAAGCGCATACTAGAGTTTGAAGAAGCAGTAAAAATAAAAAATATTATTGAAAGGTTAAATAGCACATGATATAATATATATATATAGTGTAAAAATGTAAATAATTTTATTGACATCTTTACATTAATAGTTCTTAAATATTTAGTACTGTAGAATTAAATTATTAAGTTTTATGAAGGAAGTAAAAATGGTGGAAAGCTTTTCAGGTAACAACAAAGGCAGTAATTTTATTGAGGAGGCAAAAATAATGGAAAATTTTTCAGATAATAACGGAAACGGTAGCTCAATCTTCCAAGGAAAAATCAGGGAGCAAGATTTCTCTGCAGAGCAGAAGCTAAATGAACTAAAAGCAGCCATAGAGGAGCTTACCAGACAAGATTTGCTCAGGAGGCTCGAGTGTGAGCGTCAGGCTTCTAGTTGTATCGATGAAACATCATCTCAAGCAGAGCTACATATCGGAGAAGGTGATGATGAGGATTACTTCACTGGTGAAAAAGGAAGAGTACTCGGAGATTTCTGGAATTTCTTTGAATCTCTCTTCAACCTTTTTGAAGTAGATGTAGATGATCCGAAAATCTACCAAATGCTCAAGGAGAAGAAAGAAAAAAACCTGATTGCTGCGATAATGAAGTTTTTGCGTGATAAGCTTAAGGAGTTAATCAAGAAGATTTTTGCACGCGATTTAAGTTTCAATCAGAAGTTGGACAAAGAGATAAAAGAATTGCAGGAAAAATTAGGCAGTGGTGAGTTATCAGAAGAAGAGTTTGCAAGGGCGTTAGAAAGATTAACTGCATTGCAAGATCTGAAACTCAGGTTACAAATGGCCGTTTTCGGATGGATTGTTACAATGTTCGCAGAGATGTTTGGAGTTGAGTTGGCGGCTGCGGTAGAGGCATCTACAGAAAAAGAAGATAAAAAAGCAGAAAAAACATCATTAGAAGCAACTAAAGAAGTTTGCGAAAACGTAGAAATGAAAGTGGATGAAAGAGAAAAACCTAAAGTGCCAGTTTTCCTTTTTGAAATTTCACCAGGATTTGTAAGACCGGTTGTTCTGAGCAAACCAGAACTTGAAATTGCGTCAGATCCTTTGAAACATCTATTGCGTCTTGCTGAGCTTGAAAGAAAATATCATGAAAATTCACAAAAACCAGAAAAAGTGAATGAAGAGAAAAAAGCGAAGCCTGAACCGAAGAAAGAGGTGTGTCCACCGAAACTTCCAGACAAGAAGCCTGTGGCAAGTGGGATAAAAATTAATTTTAATAAAATAAAGAATATTGGTTTCCGAGAAAGGGATGCGAATACTAGTGTTAATGGAAGAGGAACCACGCCACCCACTAATGGACAAGGAAACAAGCTTGATAATGGGAAGAAAAACGAGTCTGCTAGTTATGCAGCAAGCCGTCTGAATGGTAATGTTAATAAGAAAGAAGCGGATAACCTTTACACCGAACTTGCAAAAGAACTTGCCAATTTTAAAATAGGTGTTTGGAATGGTGCTGAGAATGAAGGTTCTGTGAATGATGCTCAATCACCAAGAGGATTGACTAATGATGTAAAAGTTGAGAAATGTGTAGAAGGTCAATCAGTAGGAAAGACATAATCGTGAAGGTAGTTAGATCCCAGTGTCTGGGCACTGGGATGACACCCTCTTGGATGGAAACCAGCGTCAGCTACTTGGATGACGCCTCACCATGTCATTCCAGTGCGTGACGCTGGAATCCAGGAGTATAAAAATGACGAATAAAATTTATACTAAAAAATATAAAAAAAGTGCTTGCACTACAATTTATTTTTAGTATACTGGTTACATAATATTTTTACTTAGGGGTCAATATGTATAGTAATAATGATAAAAAAGATAGCGATAAAGGGTTTACTCCAAGCAGCAGGTATGAAAAGTATAGCGGTTCTAATCCGGTAATGCTTGAGGCACGTGAAAGACAGAGACGTGAAAGTAGCAAGCCTGGCTCGCAAATGGAGAGTAGTAGCTCTACTAGTGCTGGCAGTAGTAAAGGTAAAAGTAAGTAATGTTGTTTCATCACAATTTTAGTATGGGGAGTTATGGGTAATTCTACAAAAGAGCTAGTTAACGCATTTAACTTAAATAATTATGGTATTGATAAGGTCAATACTAATTTTACTGTAGAAGGTAAAAAGATTGTTGGTTTATTTGCTAGTGGTACTAATACAAAAGAATATCTGCGAAGAATAGGAGAGGAGATAATAAAGCAGCACTACAGTGATGGAACTGAGGTAGCAAGTGAATATTATAACTTAAACTATTTTCCATTTGTTCTAGATGCTAATCCTGATAAAGAGGATTTAGGTAATGGCATAGTGAAAGTAAAGCTTGCAGATTCTACAGATAATGGAGTAATTCGTAACTTGAAGGTTCATTTTGCTAATGAGTTTGAGGGGGCTGTGAGATCTAAAGTGGCTGCACTTCTACAAGAATTAGTAGGAATAACGAAGGAACAAGCATATGAATGGGTCAATGGAACTGTTGGAACAGGAGCGATAGGTAGTCCTTATCTATACTGTATAGCTTTTAGCAACGAGTACCTCGAAAAAAGGTATAATTCGAGGATTTTTGAGCTATTGAAGAGTCTTTATATCAGTGAATTTAACTCAAGATTAGAGGCGTGTGGTCTTAAGAGTTCAGACTTTTATGAATATAAAGATGGTATGTTATACATTAAAAATGTGAGTGATAAGGTAGTCAGGAGTGTAACAGAATATGTTAAAGGGCGAGTAGCGCTTGATTTTAGAACTCCAGGCAGCGTAGAGTCTAAAGTTGAAAATTGTAAAAATGTTTTGAGTGAACTAATTCTTAAAGCGACAGGAAAGTTTGTTGACGGGTATGATTATGATGACTTTACAAACAAAAACAAAATAAAGAATGGGCATAGTTTTGCTCTTATACCTTTTATAGAAGAGAATGGTCAGTTGAAATCTTTAAGTTCTAGGGATGCATCAAAGATTAATGGAGGAATATTTAATGGTTTTCATTGTATAAGTGATATTAGAGGCAAAACTGCAAATCCACAATTTGCTAATTGTAAAGAGCCAGTTTATGCTTTCTCTAATAAGCAGATTGCTCAGTTACTTCCTAAAATTATGGGGTCTCCAATTGCATATAATCAAATAAACGGACGTTTTGAATTTGCAGTTGATCTTGAGAATTTTAAGAGACGTAGCTCGAGTCGATCCTCCTCAACGGTAACTTCTCCACTCAATTCTCCTACACATGCAGAGCCACCAAGAACACCGCTTGAACAAACTGGAGCTAGGTTTTTTGAATCTAGAGGAGACAGAGATAGTGGTCTTGGTGATTCACCTCCACAACTTAAGGATTCTGGTTCTTCAAGTGGTGGTCCAAGTTCTGGCTTAACTGAATTGTCATCACCGACACAGGAGTTTCCCAAGCGAAGTCGTGGTGAAGGGTTAGAGAGGCCTCCCAGGCAAGGATCAGAAAGAGAGGAAGGAAAAGGGGGGGCTGTTTCAGTTGGTGCCGGGGGAAATAGATTCAAGTCAATCCACTGGTGATCAATCACAGCTATCTTTGAGTAGATCATCATCGATTTCTTCTCCTATAGCATGGGATGATTCAACATTCTTAAATCCTGAAGTTTCTAATGAGGAACCTAAAAAACAGCAAGTTACTAAGGAAAAGGAAGAAGAAAAGTTGTTTAAAGCATTGCTTTATTGGTTTAACTTAAATAATTATGCTTTGGATCCTCCTCATACTAACTTTATTGTAAAAAATGGGAAGATTGCTAGTTTAATTGATGATAGTGTTGATGTAAAAGAGTATTTAGAGGAGATAATAGATAAAACGAAAGAAGAGTATCGTGTCAATAAGGAAGAAGCCTATGATCTCAATGAGTTTCAATTTCAATTTCTTTCTAATTGTGAGAAAAACCAAGAAACAACAGTTGTTGCTAATATAAGTCGTGGTGCCTTACTTAACTTAAAAGAACTTTTTAGTCGGGAGCATGAGGGAAAAGTAGAAATAAAAGATATCGACATTAACATCGTCGAAAAGGCAGTGAAATCTGAAAAGGACAAATGGGTAAATTTTCAGGTGCAAGAACATGGGTTATCCCCTAAAAAAGCAATTAAAACCTGTTATCCCGATGAAAGCGTATTAGAATATATTTCAATTACAAAAGACAAAGGTGGATACTGGATTAACCGTGATTATGATGGTTCGGAAGTAGAGTCGTTTAGGAAAGAGCAATGGCCTGCTAAAGGTACGTCAAAAGCTGAAAAGATGAAGTCCGAAGATAATAAAGACAGCGGTATCTCTTCAGCGGAGGCGACTGATGCTGAAAACGTAAGCTCTAAAGCTGAGGCAACAACAAGTGGTTATGAGTCTATGGATTGTGAGAATACTAGAGGAGGATCGCCAAAACGTACTCTAGAGTTGAGTATGGGAATGGAAGAATTGACAATATCCACAGACCTGTATGCCACTAAGGCCGAGCAGCACTCTCCCATAAAAAAATTTAGAAGCAATTGATCTAATCCACCGCTCTCAGCCACCTAAGCGTTTTATTAGGGTTAGGGCAAAGTCCCTGACCCTAAAGGCACTGGTGTTAGTTTTTCTCATCCATTGCAGATATTGCGCGGTACTAAATGTTTAAAAAGTATTAATATAAAGATATCAATAAAATTATTTACATTTTTATACTATGCACATTACATCATGTGTTATTTAACCTTACAATAATTTTTTTATTCTTGCTGCTTCTTCAAATTCTAAATTTTCAGCATGCTCTATCATTTGCTTTCTCAAATCATCCTTATTAGTATTTACTTTCGGTTCTGCTATTGCCCTCTCCTGTAAGGTGTTTGATATAGGTTTTATTATAGTCTTTGGGACAATATTGTGCAATATATTATGTTCTTCTTGTTTTTTTCTTCTTCTTTCGGTCTCTCTTAATGCACGGTCCAGAGAACCAGTGATTTTATCTGCATACAAAATTACTCTACCTTCAGCATTACGCGCAGCACGACCAATCGTTTGAATTAATGAAGTTTCCGATCGCAAAAATCCTTCTTTATCAGCATCCAAAATTGCAACCAACCCACACTCTGGAATATCAAGACCTTCCCTCAGCAAGTTAACACCTACTAAAACATCGATTTCTTTAGATCTCAATTTGTATATAATTTCTATTCTCTCCAGCGCAGCAATATCAGAATGCAAATAACTCACTCTCATATTCATTTCACTCATATATTCAGCTAAATTTTCAGCCATTTTTTTCGTCAATGTAGTGATTAAAACACAAAATCCCTTCCCTATTGTCACTTGTGCCTCATGAATTACATCATCAATTTGACTCTCTATTGGTTTTACAATGCAGATTGGGTCCGTAAGCCCTGTTGGACGGATAACTTGCTCTATAAATACATTACTGGTCTTTGCCAACTCATACTTTCCGGGAGTGGCTGAAATGTAAACAGTCTGCGGCCTAACTCCCTCCCACTCTTCAAATTTTAATGGACGATTATCAAAAGCGGAAGGGAGCCTGAAGCCATAGTCAATCAATTTCTTTTTACGCGCCTCATTACCACTGTACATCGCACCAACCTGAGGAACGGTGACATGACTCTCATCAACAAATAAAATTACGTCTTTAGGTAAATATTCAAACAAAGTAGGTGGTGGATCCCCAGCTTCCATTCCATAGAGATAACGCGAATAATTTTCAATACCTTTACATATTCCTGTTGTTCTCATCATTTCGATATCAAAATTAGTGCGTTGCTCGAGGCGCTTTGCTTCAACAATCTTGTTTTGCGAGTAGTAATAATCCAAGCGTTCATGCAGCTCTTTTTTGACTAGTTCAATTGCCTGCAACAAAGCCTCACGCGGGGTTATGTAATAGCTATTTGGAAAAATGGTGATTTTATTTACGCCTTTGGTAACATTGCCCGTTATAGCATCAACTTCAGAAATTTCTTCTATTTCATCGCCAAATAACGATAAACGCCAAGCTTTATTTTCATAATGGGAAGGAAATATATCAACAATATCGCCGCGCACTCTGAAATATCCTCTCTCAAACCTGGCATCAGAGCGCTTGTATTGAAGATCAGTTAAGTTGCTCAGGAAATCATTAATACGAATTTTATTTCCAACACTAAGCGGTATGATCATGCTGCGGTAGCTCTCAGGCGAACCAAGACCGTATATGCAGGAAACACTGGCAACTACGATCGTATCCCTGCGCTCCAAAAGGGAGCAGACGGTGGAATAACGCAGCATCTCAATTCTTTCGTTAATTGCAGAATCTTTTTCGATATAAGTATCAGTTTGTGGTAAATAGGCTTCAGGTTGATAATAATCATAATAAGAAATGAAGTATTCAACAGCATTATGGGGAAACAATCCTTTCATTTCCTCATAAAGCTGTGCTGCTAAAGTTTTATTGTGTGCCATAATTAATGCAGGCCTGTTTGTCCTTGCAATAACATTTGCCATAGTAAAAGTTTTCCCAGAACCAGTAACTCCAAGCAAAACTTGGTCTCTTTTATTGCTATTTAGCCCCGCAATTAAACTATCGATTGCCTGCGGTTGATCTCCAGCAGGTTGAAAATGTGTAGTGATTTGAAATTTCATAGACTTTACTTACTATCTTTGATTCATTGCATAGTGAACACTATATTGCTTTTAAGATAAGTTGTATAGCTATCGTAAAGCCATAAAACATTAACCAACAATGTCATGCAAGTAGCTGACACTGGAATCTTGTTTCAATGTTAAACAAAATACCATAGAATTCAAGAAGACAATTCCTAAAAAATCCCTACATCCAAAAAAAGGCAAAATGCTGCTTGAATAAGCTAAATTTTTTTAGATGCAAAAACAATAAAACATAGTTGATACTAAATTATAGTACTCCTATGACAACGTTACAAAAATTAAGGAAATGGATAGCTCTGATCAATTGGAATAGTATTTTCAGGTACCGGTGGTCAATATGACATTTTTAAAATAAAGATTTAGAACCTGTTTAAAATCTTCTCAATAGAAGAGAAATGAAGGAAAGAACGACCATTTGTAGGCTAGTGTTAAGTTTTCGCTCGCAATTTTTCCACAATCGTCTGCATTTTTCTAACCAAGCGAAAGATCGCTCTACAACCCATCTTTGTGGCAATACAGCAAAGGAATGTAATTCACTTCGTTTTATTACTTCTACAGTTGCTCCAATAATCGTTTTTATTTGAGTTGCAAAATTTTCTCCTGTATAACCTGCATCGACCAGTATATTTTTAACTTCCGAGAGGTTTTCTTTTGCGCTTTCAACCATTCTCACAGCACTGCTAACCCCAGTTGTAAATTAGAAAAAATAGAAAAGGTAAGGAAATAGGGTAAACTCCGAGGTATTTGATATTCATTCCTAAAATAGGAGGTTACCAATGAAAGAGAAAGTAACAGAAATCTTTTGTATAGTCGATGATTTTTGCAATACAGTCGATGAAAATTTTGCAGAAAAACTTCTACCAAGTGGCAAAAAACCAACCAGGACGCCAGAGATTACGCATTCAGAGATTTTTACCATAATATTGCTATATCAAGTGCGACAATTTTAAAATTTTCTATGTGCATTATTTGAAATTATTATACGAATCAGCGTTTCCAAAATTGCCATCCTATAGTAGGTTTATCAGGCTAAAATCGCAGGTTTTATGGTATTTAGCGCTCTTAATGCAATGGTTTTGCGAACAGTCAAAAGTGACAGGGATTTCGTACATAATCTATCGCTGTTTGCCATCCAAAAAGGACCTCGAGAAACAAAGTTTTCAAAGGGTTGGCAAAGATTGGAAAGACTACTTATGGGTGGTTTTTCGGTACATCTAGTAATCAACGAAACTGGCGAAATTCAAGGGGTTACGGTGACAAAAGGCAACGTTGATACCTGTGCCAAATTTAACTCAGAAATTGACTGGATTATTGTTTAGAGATAAAGGATATATCAAAAAAGATCTTTTTCACGAATTATTCGATAGAGGGTTAAAGCTTGTAACCAGTATAAAAAGGGTATGAAAAACTCATTAATGGTGCTAAATGAGAAGATTTTGTTAAGAAAAAGATCGATTATTGAGACAGTTTTTGGCTCTCTGAAAAACAAATTTGAGATTGAGCATACTCGCCACAGATCACCGATAAATTTTTTGGTACACATTTTTTCTACGCTTGTTTCATATTCCATGCAGCCGCTGCATTTCTAAGCTTTACTTCGTTGGCTAATCCGCAACTGGGGTATATAGGGTTGACACCAAGGCAATATTCTTCTGGAAAAGTTGATCGGCATGGCAGCATATCAAAGATGGGACCAGCGGAATGTAGAAGTATGTTATATGAAGCTGCACAAACAATGCTTACAGTTACCAAGAGGACATTTAAATTAAAAAACTGGGGTTGCGAAGAAAAAAGGAATGAAAAAAGCAATTGTAGCAGTAGCAAGAAAATTAGCTGTAATTATGCATAGGATGTTGGTTGATAAAACAGAATTTTATTATCAATAAACATCAAAAGAGCATAGGACAATAATTTTATTGAAAATAAAGATAGCAATGCCGATGGAAGGGACAAGCAAGAACTTAGTTAGACTTCGTGGTAAACATGTTGCCGTCCACTTCCGCCTAACAAGTATAATGCGGCTTGACAAATTTATTGTCATCTCAGACCGCGGAGAGAACCATATGCTACTTTTCACTTATGTAAAATTACCAAGGATTATGGAGAAGATATGCTGTTTTGATTTGTGTGAAAATTATTGTTGACTTATGTGCAATTAGAGAACCTAAGTCACTTTAGCTATATATAAAAGGTTTAAGTGGTTGTATTGATGTATCTTTGTATTAAAAAACACCCAATAAGCAGAGTTGTAAGTGGAATAAACCACAAAATGTAAGTGCTAGGTGGTACGATTATAATTGAATTGCCGTAAGAATTTTTTAACTCTGAGATTATCTCTTCATCAGTGTATCCATCATTGATTTTTTTACGAATTGCTTCTCGCATATCATACGCGATCTGAGATCCAGATTCAGACAATGATTCGCCAGAACATATTGGACACCTTATTATTTCAAATAAACTGGTTGCTCGTTTTTCCATGCTTTTATCTCTGAGTTTATTATCCAGAGTAAAAGCGTTTACGCCTGAGTGGAATATCAATATGAAAAGTAAGCTAATTACTATTCTCATTCTTGGTTAATTGGATTATTTTACTGAGTTGGTTCATAAAATCAGTGATGGATAACTTTCCAATAAAGCTTGACCCTACATCATCATCGTACTTTATTGAAAATTGAATGCCATTATCAGTTGTTTTTTCTGATAAGGAAGGTACTAATTTTTCGAACGCATCTGAAGTTTTTGAGTCACCAATCATAAACGAGATTAATTCTTTATAATTTGATATAGCCACGTTGATTTTGTCTTTAAATGAATATGTAACTAAGTTGTAATTGTTTACCCCACCATCTGCAGCAAAAGAAAAATTATTACTTTGAATCAAAAATTTCTCTATATTGAAATTAATTCTGGAAGCCGAGATGTCGTTTACAAATTCATAATCAAATTTAATGTCGATACTAAGGTAACTTTCAGGACTTGCAGTATTTTTATACCGATAAGTATACAAATCAAATCCTAGCTTAGCATTTCCACTCAGTTCTTTATCGAGGTGAAATTGAATATAATTGCTTTTATCATTCACTTCAGTTATAACACTTTGCTGATTTTCTAAAACATCACATTTTAATCCATAATCTTCGTAACGAAGTGTATCTATATAGTCTATCACGGTACTATTTTTGTTGAATCGCAATGAAGATGGTAAATCGTTTAGTCTAACAACAAAGTGGCTGCTATCGTTTGTGTGGCATTTTATATTCTTTTTCTCATCACCATGAACAGCAATATTGACTTCATTGCTTGGTATGTAGATATATACTGATTTATCAAACAATCTATTTTTTATCAATAAAGCATCAGATGAGATGGTTAATTGCTCATTGGAAAATTTTGGGTTTGTCACACGAAAAATTAGGTTAGAAGGAAATCCACTAAAATCATGTGAAATATCAAATTTTTCGTCGTTAATGTATAGTATTGTTTCAGCTAAAAGATTTTTTACCTTACATGCAGAAAAATACCAAAAACCACTATACGCTACAGGAATAAACAAAAGTAAAGAGATGATAATATAGATAAAAATCTTACGCATAGCTAATCACTCCCCTGTTTATCCAATGATATATTTCTTGTACCCCTTGGTATGGTTACACACAAGCCGTCGATATCTTTTGTGATTTTTATTTGGCACCCAAGTCTTGATGTCTCTGTTAAGCCGAAAGCTAGGTCTAACATATCATTTTCCTCATCAGATATAGGGTTATGTATTTCTACAGCATTATAAAACTTTGGATCAACAATTACATGGCATGTAGAGCAAGCAAGAGAACCTTCACATGCACCTTCAAGCAGATCTGGATCACTTCTGTGGGCTAAATTGAGCAGAGTTTCTCCCTCTGCAGCTTCATAGCTTTTCTTACTCCCATCAGGTAAAATAAAAGTAACAGATGGCATATTATTCCTATTAAAATCCTTACTAATTTCTCTATATCCTACAGGTAATAACTAATATTTGCAAACTCTTTACAATTCCAGTGCCTATTTTTTGTTATCCAAGTAGCCGACACTGGTTTCCAGAAAAAAGGGTGTTATGCAAGTAGCTGACACTGGTTTCCATCCAAGACGGCAGTGCCTCTTCTTGTCATCCTAGTGCCTTCTTATTGTCATCCCAGTGCCCAGACACTGGGATCCAGGAATTTTATTAAGTTAGTAAGCATAAAAGTATAGCTAACGCGAGCTCTACGTCATACCGCCGCGGTATCTCTAGATCCCGCTAACACGTAGCGGGATGACGAACTGCTATACCGCCACGAACCGTCATACCGCGATTCATTCGCGGTATCTCAGCCGCTAACAAGAGATCCCGCTAACAAGTAGCGGGATGAAGGTTGTTGTTTAGCTACAAACGTTAAGAAATTTACTAAGCGAAAAAAAAGGCAAAAGAAGCCCCGTGGTTATTATCTGCTTTAAAATATTAGCGTTTTTTATGTTTTAAACGCTTGACAAGCGAAATTCAGTTGCTTTTAATTGCAACTAACCTACGCTGCAAATGTTTAAGAAATTTACTAAGCAGAAAAAAAGACAAAGAATCCCCGAGTTAGCTAGTCTTTTACTATCTCTGTCGAGTATTGGCATTTTTTGATGTCTTGTAACGCTTTATAAGCGCGTTCAGCTTATTTAGATAAAAATCTAGATGTAGATGAAGTTTTGTAAAGACATACAGTATCTATATACTGCAAAAAATTGAACATAAGACGCCGATACATTAAGTAATCCTTACCTTTTAATCTGCAGATTGGCGAAAGCAAATACAATAGCTTCAGTTTCATGATAAGGGCGCTGGCGGAGTTTGTCAAGTAAGTTTTTTGTTTCTATTGAATGACAGTTGTAACCTACGAAAGAAGTCTGTTGTAATTTGTACGATATCTTTATAAAATGGTTCGCATAAGTTATCTAGCAGTGCAACTAAACAAATACAAAAATCAAAACGTCGCGGTTTTTGGTCTTGGTAAAACTGGTTTATCCGCCATTAACGCTCTAACAAAGAGTGGTGCAAGAATATATGCATGGGATGATCATGAAGAGCAAATAGCAAATGCAAAAATGATGTATAAAAAATGTAATTTTATTCATCCCAAGGAATACAATTGGCATGAGATCAGTGCATTGGTTTTAAGCCCTGGAGTGCCAACAGAGCCACATTGGATAGTAAAACTTGCAAGGAGATTTGATTGCAAAATAAAATCAGACATTGAGCTATTTCTTGAAGCTAAAACTACGAACCAGAAGGTAATAGGCGTCACAGGAACAAATGGTAAATCAACCACTACATCACTAATAGGGCACATATTAAAATCTGCAGGGAAAAAAGTAGCTATTGGTGGAAATTTAGGCGTTCCTGTTTTGGATCTAGAAAGAGATGCAGAAATTTATGTAATCGAACTCTCCTCTTTTCAATTGGAGTTGATGAATGAAATTAACGTGGACATTTCAGCACTGCTCAATATTACACCAGATCACATAGATAGGCATGGAAGTATGGAGAACTACATAGCAACTAAATTAAAACTGATAAACGGTAGTGAGGTTGCCGTAATAGGATGTGACAATGAGATTACTGCTGATATATTCAACAAATTCACTGGAGACAAAATTCCAATCTCAGTAACATATTCCCCGATGTCATTCCAGCGCGTGACGCTGGAATCCAGAAAAGAAAAACCATTGCCAACTACTCAGATGACAGAGGGTGGTGCAAGAGATCTAATATCATTGGCAGGTAACAATTTGCTTGATTATAGTGAACAGATTACTGGTATAGATCGAAATTATCTGGATCCCAGTGTCAGCTACTTGGATGACAAAAGGGGCACTGGGATCCAGAAGATCTCGTTAAAACTAGAGAATCATAGCTTATCAGTAAGCGACGTGAAAATAAACCTAATATCCAACGCAGAAAACATAGCAGCCACATATGCCGTATGTAAGGTACTTGGAGTAGATAGCAACACTATTATCAATGGAATCAAGTCCTTTTCAGGACTGAGGCATAGGAATGAACTGCTTGGCAAAATAAGAAATGTGTTTTTCGTGAACGATAGCAAAGCAACTAATGCAAAATCGAGCGAAAAGGCGATCTTATCTTATGAAAACATAAATTGGATCGCTGGTGGAAGAAGCAAAAAAGGTGGAATAGAATCATTAAGCAAGCATTTTACAAGGGTTAGAAAAGCTTTTCTTATTGGAGAATCAACCGAAGCTTTTGCAAATGTTATGGAGAATAAAGTAGATTATGTTAAATGTTGCAATCTAGAAGATGCATTCAGATTGGCTTTTGAAGAGGCCTTAAATAGCGCAGAAGAAGTAACAATATTACTTTCTCCCGCGTGTGCTTCTTTTGATCAATGGAAAAATTTCGAGGAACGTGGTGAAGCATTTTGTAGAATGTTTGAAAATCTCAGGTACAATCACACATGCTGTTTAGTATGATGTTGCGTGGAACAAAAGTTAATAATAGATAAGCTAATTAGGGTTATTCCATTTGAAGGGATAAGCGATGAAACCCTATTAAAGGTGTGCACTGACCTTAATCTAGCTAATAGCTTTTGCAAATTTCAGAATGGAATATATAGCGCTTTGGAGCACATAGCAGAGGACTTAAATAGCTCAATGGAAGCTGAATTAAGAAATTCTAATTTAGAAGATATGAAAGTGCGAGAGCGAGTAAAGTTAGCTATTCAAATACACCTTTCAAACTATGCTAAGCTACCGAATTATAGAGAACTTTTAAAAAATGTTTTATCATTCTCCGTATCACCAAAAAATACATATTTTTCTAGTAAACTTTTATACAGAACTATTAGTGCGATTTGGTATGGCATTCATGACCAATCAACAGATTTTAACTACTATACAAAAAGAGCAATATTAGCTGGAGTGTACTTAAGTACGATACTTTTTTTTATCAATGATTATTCAGAAGATTTTGTGGATACTTTATCGTTTCTTGATAACCGTATCAACAATGTCATGACATTTCAAAAATTCAAAACTCGCTTAAAAGGAATCATAGGAAATTTCTTATAAGCTATTGATTGTTGGTAGAAAAGTACTTGAGCACGATCCTGAAAAGGTTTGTGAAAATAAAAATATTCATGCTGATCATAAAGAACATTTAGTTTATTGTGAGGATAATAATGGTACAACAAAATACACCAGTTACGAAGAAAAAGAAAATAAATTTATTGAAGAAGCACATGAATATTTAATAGACTCTGAATTTAATAAAAATTTTGATCTAGGGCAGTACAGAATAAGTAATTTCTCCGGAAACTTGACGAAAATAGAACTGGAACTCATCAATGAAAAGTATATGCAAGTTTAAGTTGATAGAGAAAGAAAAATTATTCTTGCTATACCGTAAATACGTTCCAAGATTATACTAAAGTCTTTATTGCACTCAAAACCTTCGTTTTTCCTAATCTCTAGAATTATCAATGCATCATCACTTAACCAGCCTGAGTTAGCTAGTCCATTCAACGTTGATTCAACTAGATTGCTATTGTAAGGTGGGTCTATAAAAACTATGTCGCATTTTGAAATAGGTTTTGGTAAGCAGTTAGCACTGCAGCAAATTAGCGTAACATTGTCCGTAATTCCAAAATCTTCTGCTGTTTTTTTAGGCAGTTGCAAATTGTAATAATCTGAATCCACCATGAATGCATGTTTAGCGCCGCGAGAAAGCGCTTCAAATGAAAAAGAGCCACTTCCGCAGAACAAATCAAGTACATTCAAGTTATAAATAGGTTTTCTTGAGGAAAGTATACTAAATATTGCTTCTCGAACAATACTCATAGTTGGTCGTGCAGCTAAATGCTTACCTGTAGTTATTTTTCTTCCGCGATATTTGCCTGCAATGATGCGTAGCATATTAAATAAGCTCCAAAATAATTAATTATTTATACTATATGATTAATGTCAATATGGCTTTAGCAGTTTAATAGAGAGAAGCTATCGAGTCGCTTGTAAGAAAAACACAAACACAAGACTCATCAGTTATCTTTTTCTGATTTGCCTGCTGCATTAATTGCTTGACCAATCTCATCTTGTAAATCATCATGATCATTTTTTTCATCATGATTTAGCCCTTCAATTCTGCTTTCTAACTCTAACTTAATTATAGTATTGATTTTATCTATATTATCAAGAAAGCCTCTACATTCTTCTTCACTATACTCTTCACCAGATGCTTTTTTTTCAATAAATAGGTTTTTAAATCCTGCTAGATCAGAATTCTGATCGGTATTTAGTACAACATTTCTCTCTATGAAGCTAAGATCTGACAGCAGTAAGCTAACCTCTAACAGATCTTCACTTTTCACGCTTTTAAGGTCTTCAAGACTTTCTAAAATACTAAACACCTTAATCCTTTCTTGTACAATCTCTTTGTCTTCCTTATCAAATTCAGACAATAAACTATGATTATCTACAAATTTCTCACTCAAAGCTTTATTCAATTTAGCAAAATTGACATCCTTGTCAAGTGATGTGTTATCCCGCAACAAGTCTACCCTTGCCCTACGCGCATTTAAAATGTCGTCGTAGTCATTTAACTTTATGTTGCCATCTTTGTCTTGCTGCAATTTATAATAATCAAGGCCTTTGAAATTTTTATTAGTCTTCATCTTCAATCCTCTTCTCATCTCCTTTTGCATCTGGTTTCCTCATTGGTTCCGGTAATTTCCTTTTACTGTCTTCTCGATTTCTTTTTTCCTCTCTTTCAGCACGTTTTTTTATAGCTTCCTGGGTATTCATTTCAAAAAGTGCCTTAACGTACTCTTCTGGATTTTTTGGTTCTTTAAATAAAGGCTTAAGATTATAAACTTCGTCTTTTCGATCTCTTTCTTCTTTTCTTCTAGCTCTTTCAGCACGTTTTTCTACAGCTTCTGGAGTGTTCATTTCAAAAAGTGGTGAGAGGTTGTAAACTTTATCTTGATTTCTTCTGCCTTCTCTTTCAGCACGTTTTTCCATACCTTCAAAAGCAGATCCAAAATCATCAATTTCATCTGAACCTTTTGGTTCCGTGCCTAAATTTCGTGTCACTTCATTTGATTGATCAGGCTTATCTTCTTCTGTTGGCTGATCATGCTGTAGTTGATTAGGCTTGTCTTCTTGTTCTGTGCTTAGTTCTCGTACTACCTTATCTGGCTGACCTCCCCCTCGTAGTCGAAGAGGGTCGCCTTCTTCTAGTGGCTGATCATGGTTATCTCTTACTAGTTCCGTGCCTAACTCTCGTTCTACCTTATTTGATTGATCAGGATTGTCTTTTTCTGGTTCTCTCTTACGGCCGATAGTGTAATCATGAAGCTTCTCTAAGAAATCTCGCCTATATTCTTTTGCTCTATAGAGTAGGTTATGATCATAGCCATGCTTTCCTATAGAGTCAAGACCATGCTCCCAAGTAAACTTCATAGCATCTTCTATTGTATAGCCCAAATGTGATCCTACGTATCCTTTATAATAATCTAAATATTTACCGATCCTTCTGTGTGTAATATCTTCCTTATCAACTCCAAATGCCCTGTAAATTTTTTCCTCGAGCTTATCAACATCATTTTCAGGCGATGTTGCAAACTTCGTTGCTTCAATAGTAGCACCTACAAATTTACGTGGCACATCAATAGCGTATTTCAGCACTCCTCCAACTCTTGGTACTCTCCCCAGCAGATTAGCTGCACCTCCGGCTAATCTATCCGGTAAATGAGTAGCCCAACTGCCTAAAGACTCAAGTCCTCTACCAGCAAAATTTTGCCACTGCTGTTTGAATCCTTCCATTATGCCAGTCAAAGGCGATGCCTGATACATACTAGATATATTGTAAACGCTGAATCCACCACCAGCGATACTTGAGCCCATTTGTTGTACGAACGTGCGTAAGGAGAACATTAAAAATGAAAGCAAGAATAGTATAAAGATTTCCCCTGCATTGATTAAATAACCTCTCTGTATGTCTTGCACCCTTTGGTAATCGCTATTTTCTTGATAATTTTTGCAATCCTCACAATCTTTACATTTCTGACAGTATTCACTGTTGGGATCCTTATATAAATCATGAAGTTTCAGTATTCTACAACCTTGTTTTTCTACCGCACTCCGCACTAAAGATCTTATTTCATTAATTATTTCCCTATAACTATTGCATTTATTTATATCTTGACAGTAGCGTTTTATTATTTCACTAACATCACCTATCCTTTTCTCTATATTGTTGATCAGTAATATAATGTCAGCCCTCTCTGATGCATGAGATAAACTATTTGTTAAGCGCACTAGATCTTTTTCACTACAGCCATTACTAACTACCATATCACTTTCTGCAATATAGTGGTCTGCTGGATTATCTTTAGTTCCAGGAATTGGATTAAAGAAAGGATAATCTATATAACGAAACCCTTTTATATGTTCACCATTTTTATCTTTAGGGTAATCTGGTGGAAGCGGGATATATCGAGCACCACCAGTAAATTTTATTGTACCACCTTCTCTGCTTATCTTTTCTATACCTTCTATACTTTTATCTATGTTAAGAGAAGAAGCTTCTCCAAGAGTGTAAGGTACAAAAATTTGCCCTGGGGTCCAACCAAAGTACTGCTTATCAACGATACAAAAACCGCCAAACACCCATTTTGGAGCACATAACTTTACCTCGAACCATTTATTGTAGCATACAGTAAAACCTAGTTGTCTATAAAAGGTGTTCATTATCATTGAAGCCAACAATGACAAGAGAGTAAATATCATAATCGATTGTAAACAAAAACTGATGCAGAATTTTATCCAACCTTCAAATAGACTTTTCAGCGGTGAAAATAAAATAGAAATTAGAAACAGTGGCATGATAGCTATAAGAAAAGCTATACCCATAAAGCCAGAGAGAAATATTATGTAAGCATACAAGCACAACAAGAAGTATAGTACAATCCCTATGAAAATTGCCGGTATCATAAGAAGGCTTGCCCACATTTGGTAATGTAAAAACGCTGCAAACTTTTTCCAAACAGAATAAGCAAAAAATTTATTGAACATGTCCTCCATGAAGCTAAACAACTTAGCTTCATCTCCTTGAGCAATACTTCCGGTGTTCATGTTGGGAGCAAAGTTAGTAATTACACTTATCAATTGTTCAAGACCTTTAACGAATAAAACAAGAAAATGATCATAGAAAAATCTAAAACTTCCAGGAGATATAAGCACTATTACTAGAGTGATTTTCATCATTCTGATGAGCATATCATGCTTAGTTTCTCGTATCATGCCAAAAAGATAAAGAAGCGATGAAATCATTACAAATAGAACAAGCAAGGAAAGAACAAAATTGTGAAAGCTCGTACTTTTTTCAGCTATATTTTCGAACATAGCTTGTGCAACTGCAGGATCATTGCTATTAAAATGTTCTTTGCAATTTTCGTTAATCAATAATACACATTTTAGATAGTTATAAATGTAATCAAAAAACCCAAAACTACTTGGCTGCTGCACTCCACTTAAGAACTCAAAAGAGTAGCCACCTACATTATCTAAGTAATATCTATCTAATATTTTTACATATATTTTCCATCCCTTTTTTAACTTCAACTCATTACAATTTCTGTCCTTTAATTTAGTGTTATCTCTGTCTAAAGTAAAAAATCCATTGTCGCCCTCTGCTGTGGAGTTATAACCTAGATGTACAGTAGGATATTGAGGATCGCGCATTAACTTTAGATTTTCGTTAGGATCATCTTTCCCCGTTTGAAACAAAAGATAAGCACCATGACCGTTGGTAAACCAACATGGAGCACCACGTGATACTGTATTTGCACTATCATCTTCATTAATGCACTTGCAATTTACAGTGCAACTTGCATTAGGCTTACTTGAAAATTTTTGTATGCTAGGTTTATAATCATTACAAACTAAGTGAAAATTAGGTAAACTATTATCACTTTGTTTACCTTCAAATTTAGTTGCATATTTTAACTGCTCCAAGCTTTGTAAGGTATAACTGCCTTTTTTAGATTCCTTCTTGTTATTATTACTCCAAGATGTCCATGCACCATTAACTCGCACTTTTAAACTATCTCCATTGGTTTCGAGTCCGGTATCCTCCCACTTCACCACTTGGTTATGGTGAAAACCATAATTAATTTCGCCAGTTTCAGGATCAATAACTTCTCCATCTCCTGGAATAAACGCATCGTGGTCGCTTGAAAAATGAGCGCTTACTGCAATAGGTTTAGGACCAAAATAGTCAGCAGATATACACCTTGGAAAAGGCATATCGTTTTTACTACAACCTGTGATCAGCACATAAGCTGCAAGAAGTAATACCCTAAACCAACATTTGCCTAAACGTGATTGCATATCTAAACTTTTTCCAAATACAGAATAAATTTCTAAAACTTTACTTAAAATATCTTTTTAATTAGTTACTCCATAATATCATTTATATCTTACTCCTCTCCATTTTCTTCCTTGTTTTTAGCTTTAGCACTAGGATCACTTCTTATTGTTTCATCAGAATTTTTTTGCTGATCTGATTGTTTTAATGTTTTAGGTCTATCACTCGTTGTTTTATCAGAACTTCCTTTAGAATCTTCTTTTTTGTCTGGTTGCTTTGGCGTGTTAGGTAATTTAGCCTCAATTTTTCCCCGATCTTTACTCATTTTCTGCTTGATACTCTGTATCATACTTTGGGTCTTATCATCAAGGCCAACGGTTGACAGCATAGCTTGCGATGCGCTCTTAGCAACTGTACCAACACCGCCAGTAACTCCATAACCAGAGCTAAATAGTGTTTGTACCATAGTTTCCGATATAGAAACAAAAGCTTCCATTGCACCGGCAATAATGAGGTATATAAACGCCTGGATTAGGTCTATAGGTAATGCTGCAAAGTGTCCACCAGCCCTTTCTCCGGTACTGAGTGCAACATCAACGCTAGTGCCAGGACTGTATCCAAGAGGCAGTATTGATTTCATCAAGCACAGATCATACGATAAGAAATTTACGCTAATTAAACATTGATAGCATGCAGAAAAATTTGTGAGGTTATATAAAACTGAATACATCAACTGATTTAAAAGAGATAAAAATGAAAATAAAATGACTGGTTCTAATGAAACATGAGCCAACGTTTTTATCCAATTATCAAACAAGGGTTTAGTCTTTTGAAATAGAATAAATACGATAAATAAAGGTGTTAATGACAGTAAAAACGCCACTAGAACAGTAGATATTACATATTTAAACGTAGCGCTAATAATGCATTTTAAGAACATAAAAGTAGCGTAGAGTATTGCCAAAAATGCAATAAAGCCAAAAGGACCAGAGAGCATCAATGATAAAAACTTTAACCAAGTTTCTGCTGTGAATAATACTCCTGCTGTCAAGTCTAAGAATGCAAATTTTCTCCCCCCTTCCCCTATATAGCCAGAAAAGCTATCAACCAAATAAGTGCTACCATCTATAAAAAGTCTGGATAAAGTTGTACCAAAAAGTTCCCAGCTTCTATCGCTAAAGGCAAAAGCTATAAATGCTATCTTGAACATTCTTACAATGAAATCAAATTTACTTAGCTGTATTGTTCCAAGCATATAGCCAATGACAGTAAATATAACGTATAGAGTAAGTAAAGCTCTTACCCCCTGAAGAAGACCTCTTGCATATCCTTTGTATGAATCTTTAACGCTGTCCCCAATTACTTCTTCTTTTATAAATTTAAATACCCCGTTTACATTCGATGAAATAAAATCATTAATTTTTCTTTTGACAAATAAAGTTACACTATACTTATTGTTTTCGTAATATTTGCCATTTTTGTCCGTAATGTCATCTTTCTCTACGTTGCTTACATTGATGCCGAAATATATCTTCTTAGGTTTGCATTCATCTGTTATAGGTTTTTTGTCTTTGCATTCATCTGTTAAAAGACCTCCATCTATTATATAATATACCTTATCCTTTGTTTTATCTAAGTGCTCTACTTTTTTGAAATCATTAGTCTTTGGAGCAGATGGATCCCCTGGCGGGTTATCACCCAAATACACATACAGTTTTTCACCATTGATATATTCACACGATCTAGTCACTTTAACATGGTACCCGCCCCTATTAGCTCCATAGTAACCATAATCTGCTATAGCAAGCATCACACTACTACCATATTTTACATTGTCATTTACTGCATAGTCACTATTTAATTTCAGAGAAAAATCCTCGAAATTGTCACTAATTTGCGAACACACATTATCCTTTCTTGCACCTACTTCATTATCTGGAAGACATTGCATACCTTTATCAGTATCTTGATCACCAAGATCACCAATTTTTGCAACAAGAGCCTCAGCCCAAGATTTATCATCTTCAGTAAAACTACCTGCTTTAACATTCCCTTCCATTTTTTCTAGATAAGAATACATATCACATTTATTTCCTTTATCGTACTTCTTATACCTTATAGAGGAGACACAGTTCCGTTCTCCTGCTCGACCTGAATCATAGCTCCATATACCTTTTCTAGTATAGCATATATTCTGATAGTAACAATTAAGCTCATAAGAACTGTACTTTTTTTTCTCATCCAAACTACAGTTTTTTCCATCACATAACTCATTCAATCCTATTTTAGCTCGGCGTAAATCGAACAGCGAGCCATGTATCCATGGTTCGTTGTTTTTAACATAACCTTTATTAAAATGTACCTTATTATCATATGGAGTGTACCCATTGCCAACTAGCACTTTGCTTTCCTTTGCTTTTGTTTTATCAAGAGGTAAAAATTTTATTTTATTTCTCTTTCCATCCTTGCCCTCACAAAAAAATTCCTCTCCCTCTTGCTTGCTAACATTCAATATTTCACTTTCTGACACTTTTTCACCTCCTTCTTCAGCTCTATAACAATTGTCATCAAAGCTGATACCTTTCCCTCCTGGATTGTCATAATCAATTGTTATTTTTCTGGGAACTAAGCTAAAGCTTAACTTATCACCAGGATTTACTTTAATTCCAGTGTCTACATAACGTCTATTGCTGCCAAATCCTTTACCACCGCACAATTCGTTTTTATTTACGCCTTTTTCATCAACGCCATAATTATTAGGCACATCGTTAATATTTGCAGCTTTACTATAATTTGGTTCTGAGCCATCAGCACAAAAGCTAGCTGGCACAAGTACTTTCCTTGGATTTTTGTCTTCTTTAAAAGGGCAAAAATTTACTGATCCATCGAGGGTGAATTTGATTTCCTCACCCTTACTAATTACTTGACCAGAATCAACCCAATGAATTTTAACTTCTTCACCAGCTTTATGAACTGGAACATCCACGTTAACACTAGTGTTTCTGCTCTGCAACCCAGGTTCGACACAATCCATGTTACAACCAGTGATTGCAAGACACAGTATCAACAATAGTGATCTTTTACTTATCATTGCTGTCTTCCTGGTGGTGGTATCTGAGGCGTTGACCTTTGAGTCCCTTGTGGTATTTGAGGTCTTGACGTACCTGACTGTTGAGAAGCACCTCCTCTTTCTCTTCTTTGAACGCTTTGTTCATCTAACCCTACTGTTCCCATTAAGCTTTGTTGATACTGTCTTCCAGGTTCGCTTGCTACATAAGCACCAAACAACGAGTCAGATATTGTCGAAGAAGCTTCAACTAAAGCTTTCATAGCGTGTCCCAAAATAACAAAAGCCATCATAGCGGTAATATTAGGTGTATATTTGGAAGCATAACCATAAAAAATACAAGGGTTAAAAATCTTTAAGTTAATATTAAGTATACATGTAGAGCAGACCTCAAAATCAAATACTGAATACACAATATAATCCATAACCTGGCTTATCAGTGATATAAAAATTAAAAGCACTACTGGATGAATCGCAAATCTTGCTAAATTTTTAACCCAGTTGTGAAACATCTGCCTAGTATACGCAAATAAAAGACAAATAATAAAAATAGGTGCTAAAGAAAGCAATAACGCAACTATTGCTATAGATGTAATAAAAGAAAATAAGGCATTAAAAATAGATAAGCTCACTGTGATTAAACCCCAAATCACCAAGCAAAAAGATACAATGCCCAAAGGGCCAGAAAATATAAGAGATACTATTAACAATACTGAATGCGATGACAAGAACCTATTGAGCGGCAAATCAAGAAACTCAAAAACATTTGAAGTAGTGCCTCTAAAATTTGCTATTTCTATTAGTTGTTTTGGAGTGTTAATAAATATAGAGAATGCGTTGTTATAAAAAAAGTCCCAGCTATTATCCTGCAATAGCTGGGCGATGATTCCTATCTTTACGCATATAATTAAAAACTCATATATAGAAATATGAGTTAATCCAAAAAAGTAATAAAGAGTATATAAGATTATATATAGTACTAATAGTGATATTATAGTAGATCTAATGGTATTTGTTCTGCTTGATTTTATAAAACTTTCGTAAAGAGACTTTACAGGACTAGTATCAGAGTGAATTGCGTTAGGGTCTTTATAATTAGAGCCGAAAAATGCAGTTTTCACTTTTTCATCAAAGAAATTATATATTGCACTAAAAGTTTTTGTAGGTGGCTCTTTAGTTGTTAGGTTAATACTAAATTGACCTTCATTTTTGTAATCGCAGCCATGGTCTCTTATTCCGTAATATATGGTGCCTGTTTTGTCTTTTAATTTTCCTTTCAAGTTTTCCATGTCATGAACTTTGCTGATATCTACAAATATATCCGCTTGATTTTCACCAGGCTTATGCTCAGGGAATTTATCGGAAACACTTATATACAAGCTATTTTCCAGACTATGGTTCTTCGTTACTCTTATGTTGAACCCGCCTTTGTCATTTGTATTGTAGCAGCTCTTGTCATTTCTGCTACATAGACTAAAAGTTAAACTTGGTATTTGATGGTCATTCTCCATCTTATGATCACAACTAGTACATAAACCACCACCTGGAATGTGTTCAAGAGTTTCATTATCCATACCAACTTTTAGAAATGTAATGTCAGTTTTTACCTGTTTTCCCTTTAATACGTTACTAATAATTTCAGCAACAACAGATTCACCACTAGAATTTAAAGCATTGAATAGCTCAATTTCTATATTATTATATTCAATATACACGCAATCCTCGCCTCTACGACCAGAAGAAAATTTACATATACGTCTACAGAGTGAATTTAAAATGTGCGTATCTATCTTACTTGCACTGCTCTCTGAAAGCTTACTGCAATCTATATTCTCTCCTTGTTTTATAGAGTTAATAATATTTTCAATTTCCTTTTTTCTTTCATCTTGATCTAACTTCGAAAACCAGTACTCTCTTCCACTCAACCATTGCGCATCGCCTATTATATATTTATTAGGACATATCCCATCCTTGCCACCTTGGCATTTCTCTTGATTTAAAACATGTGCAAAATGTTCCGTTTCTTGCTCGCTACACTTTTCGTCGATTTTCAAATACCTGATTTTTGTCTCACTCTCTTTATCTTTACACACTTTACTTCCAATCACACTAAAGCTTATCGTATCGCCTTTTTTAAGTGCAAATGGTAATGCAACGTCATTTCTCCCAGGCCCAATTGCAAAATCTGCATACTGCTTAGGACAAAAATTAACCTTACTAGGCACTATATCAATCTCTGTTACTCTTATTCTATCTGAGATATTAACACCAGAATCAACCCATTTCTGCTCTGTTGACACTATATCTAGTTTTTCACGCAAACCTGATAAATTTTCTGGCTTAATACAGTGATGTTCCCCGCAGCCTGACAGAAAAAAAAACGGTATTATCAGCAAAAATTTTAGCATAAATCCAACTCATTCAGTGCTTTTGTTAACACTCTCGGAGCTACTAGAACCAGAACCTCGAGATTTACTCTTGTCTCCACCACTCAACTTCTTAGCAGCAGCACCAGCAACTCCAGCAACACCCCCAGCAGCAGCTTTGGCAGCAGATAAAGCTTTGCCCACTATTTGTCCAGGTGTCTGACCTGAGCCAAGTGCTGCTCTATGGTTACCAGCAAGTTCAGCAGCCATGCCAGGAAGAATGTTTAAAAAGTGGTAAAAGAGGAATAATACTAAACACAATTTTAATAATTCTCCGATGAGAGAGCTGCCAAACTCCATGTATGTAAAGTCGAATAGACCAAGTATGCTGCTCTTTTTAAAGCTATAATTTTGCATCATACATGCAAGAGTAGTTTCATTTTTATCACATTCCCCATCTTTCAATTTAAACCACTGTTTTTTCTTACTATATGAGATTTCTGCTTGTTTCTTTTCATATGACTTGTCCGGTTGTTCATTTTTATATGACTCGTCCAGTTCAAAATTTAAATTTTTAAAATAGATTTTATCACATGCTATGAACATAAAGGACAAAAACGCAAAAAGGATAACCGGGTATAAGCTATAGGTAATCAACTCTTTCACCCAGCCTTCAAAATATCCTTTGGTGTGTTGGAATAAAACCATAGGAATGAACAAAGGTGATAAAATGATGATTACACTTAAAGCAACTAGAGATAAAATAAATACATAGCACAGCCACAAAATAACCATCATCATCAGAACGGCCATAAATATACAGACAAGAGCTACTAAAATTTGTCCACCAGCAAAAATAATACCGATTACCGAACCTGCAACTAATAAGACAGGAGCAGCACCAAGCAAGACTGCTAACGTTGCAACACCTCCAGTACCAATTTTGCCACCAATTCCATCTAAAGGGGCACCTAAATAAAATAAAATTCTACAATCAAGCCTATCCCAAGATGCAAGATAACTGTAAGATACCCTCTTTCCTGCACGAGTATATTCATAATCTGTACCTGCTTTATAATTACATATGCCTTTACTTTCAGATGATGCTTTTAGCACTATCTCTGACAAACCATTTGAGAGACGAGTTAATTCTCCATAATAATGAGACATGGTACTGCCTGTTGTGAAGTAAATCACTAAAGCGAATTTTATGATCAACATATACATTTCTTGAGGCCTCTGAACTCCACCAGACATGGCTTTTATAGAGAACAGTATTAAAGCTAAAACTAAAACAGCAGTTACAGTGTTTTTCAGCCTTTTCTGTGCTACAGATATAAAACTCTCACCATTTGGTGCACCTTTACCTGCAACTAAATTATCTAACGATTCCTTAATGCATTGCACTATCATAGAAGTTACGGGAATAGGAGCTAATGATTTACTCCCTGCCTGGTTATAACAAGCTTCAGAAACATACGAGCTAAAACAGCCAGCATTATCATAACCTACAAAAATTTTCCCCCCTTGTCCGTTGAGTCTTTTTTCTTTAGATCTGATAATAGTTTTATAGTCATCATTATTACCAATAGGAACTTTTTCCTCTCCTGTACCATCTTTATTTTTGAATATCATCACAGATTTTTCACACATAGGAGCAAGTGGGTCAGGTGGCAATTCCGTGCACCCCATATCAACCCCTTGCGGCCAAGGAGTCATTTCGATACCAAGCATGCTAACACTGGCTAACTCCACACATAATCTGCCCGTTTTTCTCACTGCTTTGAATGTAGCTCCATGTATGGGTTCGCTCTGTCCTGCTTTGAGAACTCTACATTCCAGACCACCATCAACCTTCGAGGACCATGACCCATCTACGTATCCAGTGTCTTTCTCCCTGACATCAAAGTCTATGTATCCAGGTTTTCCTCTGGAATTAAAGTCTACCTTATTAAAAAGATTACCAAAAGTTAAAGGGTTTCGATGACATACTTCTATATATTCACTGTATTGCACACCATTTTTTGGCCAGTAATAACTCTCTGTACTCTCCTGAACGTTAGAATTTAAGGCTTCTTTTTCTGCTCTTTTCCCGTCATAATCTTTTTTGTTCACGTCTTCCCGAGCTTTATTTTGCAAACAAGAAAAATATTCCTCTTCTGTTTGGTAATTTTCATTGGTGCAGCCACTATAACCTGTGTCTTCTAATTTAAAATTTTTGTATTTTCCATCATGATCACGTGCAACTGGGTGTTTAACAAAACTATGTTCACAAACAACAAGCCCTCCTATCGCTTTCCAGACTCCAACAATTGCAGCTATCATTCCAACAATAACAAGAGCGGTAAACAAACCAGCAGAAGAAACGATCAAAACAATGCCAGTAAATATTGCGCCAACAGCAATCGCTATTCCAGCAAGTGCTGCAGCTGTTTTAAACGCTCCACAATCAGGATTAGAGGCACGACTAAAACTGCCAGTGGAATTAAATCTGCTAACAAATTCTGTCTTGTCAGTACCACTTACTCCATCTGCAAGCACTGGATATGAGAGTAAAAAGTCTATATTTAGTAAAAATATCGCAATTAATAGCAATGACAGCTTAGTCTTAAACATTTTTTACCTTCTGATAAAATATAGGCAACCATACTTTTGGGTTGTCCCCAACTTCATTTAATATATCGTGTAACAATAGAACACTTTCTGCACGTCCGGATAATACGTTGATTATATCATCCAGGCCTTTTAAGTCTATTCTAGCTACTACAGCATTGACTCCTTGTTTCACCAAAAAGAATCTAGTACTCGGATCTGTGTGCTTAATTAATATATATTCACGTTCAGTTAACATAAAAACATCCCGATAGACACTAGTAGCTTTCAGATTTGGTAAAAAAATCTGTGTCGCTGTTTGTTGTACAAGCGTATCGCTAATAGTACTTTTACTTGCATCCTCAACACTCTGAGTAGCAAAAATCACAAAAGCATTTAGTTTTCTCAGTACCTTCAACCAGTCTTTTATCTTGGGTGCAAAAACTGGATTATCTATTAACGCCCATGCCTCATCAAGAACGATAATAGATGGAGTGCCATCAAGAGATATACTAATCCTATGAAATAAATAAATCAAGACCGGTCCAAGAGCAACAGGATCTTTGAGCAAGCTAGCCATCTCAAAACCAAATACTCTTGCTCGTGAAAAATCTAGCAAATCTTCTTTATTGTCAAATATTGCAGCATGAGAACCATTATCATGCCACATAGATATTGCCCCAGCTAGAGTATCAGGACCTGCAAGCCCTAAAAACGGTACGAGGTTTCTCAAGAATCTGTCTTCTTTTCTTAATTTAAAATTTCCTTCAATTGCATCATTAATTCGTGCAATATCTTCTGAAGTAAATTTATCATTATATACCGAAATTAAAGACTTTATCCACTCCATTAAAAATGTTCTATTATCAGAGGTATCATCAAGTTGTAAAGGATTAAAATTTGTTTTAGTTCTTGGTTCTATTACAGTATAGATACCACTAAGTGCTCTTAAGAAAATCTCTGCACCGCGATCTTTATCAAAAAAGAATATCCTTGGAGAAAACTTCATCGCTTGGGCACACAGGAAATTCATTAAAACAGTTTTACCAGCACCAGTTGGGCCAATTATCATAGTGTGTCCAACATCCCTTATATGAAAGTTGAAAAAAAATGGAGTACCAGATGTCGTGTCAAAAACTGTAACGGCATCTCCCCAGTGGTTATTGAATTTATTACCAGTAGGATAATTATGTTGAGATGCAAATCCAGCCAAATTAAGACTACTTATTGTAGCTTTTCTCACTATATAATCGAAATTACCAGGAATTTGCGCCCAAAATGCTGGTTCAAGGTTAACTCTCTCACGTATAGGGTAAACACCGCAATTAGAAAGCTCTGATTCTACCAACGACAGAGCGTTATCCAATGATTTAGGACTTTTTTCTATACATAAAATAGTCAGGTGATGTTGACCAAACGCAATCTTACCACTCATTGCGTCATCAAGCGCTTGAGAAATTTCTGCTATTTGAGAAATAGCTTTATCTGCAGACTGTATCATTCGATTTTGCTGTATCTGCATTTTTCCAATCGCCATTTGCCTGTTTATAAATTGAAAAGATTGCGTAATTATAAACTCGTAAGGAAGTTGTAAAAACGAATCAAGCATTCCTGCAGAAGTATGATTTCCATATTCTTTGATACTAATTATTCCAGCATATTTACTCTCATTATGAGTCACAACCTGTATCATCTTACGGCCAAAGAATAACCTATGTACTGGTAAGTACCTTGATATTTCAGTTCTTAGCGGAAAAAGCGTATTTGTAACGAATCCACAATTTACGATTCTAGATAGAAACTCCATTATTTCGCAGAACAAACCATCTGGAGTTTCTTTTACTCCAAGAATTTTAGGCGAATAATTTCTAAGGCTTGTCACTACACGATTTGTCGTTTCCTCTAAATCTTCATACGTGGCACGTATATCACTTTCCCAAGCATGTTTTGAAGTTACATGTCCGAATTTTTTTAGTAGATGTGACAAAAATTCTACTCCTTTTGTGTCCGCTCTACGGATAATCGTAATGTATAGGTCATTAATAAATGATTGCCTTGTTGCGTGTTTTTCTCTCCATTTTAGATTTACGTGATTAGCGAAAAAATTCGGCAAACCTTGACTTGCAAATTCATCAGAAAAAATATTTTTCTTACGTCTGATAGTATGAAAATACAAACTAAATGCCGGAGATGAAATGCTTCTTAGCATCTGATTCCTGATGTTGTTCTGTATGACTAAATCCTCGTCATCGGCAGTTTCAAATGCAAAACCACTTAATTTTATAACCTTAACCAACCAATTTTCTTTTGTCATCAAGGTTGTGCTATTCCAATAGCAAGAATAAGGAATAAATTCAGCAGCGTGAACTTCCCTGTTCAGAGTAGATTTATTCTTTGATTGAATAGCCCTAAACCTCAGCATCACACAACGTTAAGCAATATCATAAGAATTGGCTCCATGGTAAAAACGATTTAAACATTTCGAGCACTTTCCCAATTTTACCATAAATAATTCAATAAACAACGGTTCTTTTGCAGAAGCTATATAACCAAGTCCATGTATACCTGGTAACATTAAGAGAATCACTCTTAAATCATTTGAATTAATGAAAATTAGCATGCAAATCAGGACGTTTAATATTGCAAACATATAACTCACACCAAAGAGCATTGCAGGTCTTGTAAGACCTTTAAATAATTGATCTGTTTGTATACTACCTGTGGACATATCTTTAACCTTCTAATAATAGCTCTAACACTAATACTATATCATTATATTAAAAATCCATTGAAACTAGTAGCACTTTAAGTTAAGATACATTATTTAATCCCGATAATGACAAATTGGCCATTTCAAGAAGCAGAAAAAATATTGCAAGAGTTTCCTAATAAAAAAGAAATAATATTTGAAACTGGTTATGGACCCTCTGGTTTACCCCACATAGGAACCTTTGGAGAGGTTTTCCGCACTACAGTTATTGTAAATGCATTAAAAAAAATAGCTCCTGGTATAAAAACCAAAATCATTGCAGTTTCAGATGATATGGATGGTTTGCGAAAAATACCAGATAATGTGCCAAATCAAGAGATGCTAAGAGAGCACTTAAATAAACCATTGACTATGATACCTGATCCATTTGGCACTCATCAGAGTTATGGTCATCATATGAATTCATTGTTGTGTAAATTTCTTGATATGTTTGAATTTGAATACGAGTTCAGGAGTGCAACAGAGTGTTATAAATCTGGCGTTTACGATGAAAAACTTTTACTCTTACTGAAAAATTATGATAAAGTGATGGACGTAATGCTTCCATCATTTCGGGAAGAAAGACAGCAGACTTATAGTCCATTCTTGCCAATATGCCCAAAAACTTCTCAAGTTTTACAAGTTCCAGTAATTGAAACAAATACAGAGAAAGGAACAATCACATATGAAGACCCAAACGGGGAAAAAATAGAAGTTCCAGTGACAAAAGGAAAATGTAAACTGCAATGGAAACCTGATTGGGGAATGAGGTGGGCCGCATTTGGAGTAAATTACGAAGCTCACGGAAAAGATTTAACTCCATCTGCTGTGCTTTCAAGTCAAATATGTGAAATACTTGGAGAAAAGCCACCACTTCTGTTTTGCTACGAGCTTTTCCTTGATAAAGAAGGAAAGAAAATATCAAAATCAAAAGGAAATGGCATTTCAATTGAAGAGTGGCTAACTTACGCACCAACAGAGAGCTTAGCATTGTACATTTTTCAGAGTCCTAAAAAAGCTAAACGTTTATATTTTGATGTGATACCAAAATCAACTGATGAATATTTAGAATTTGTAAAGCGTTATCATGAGAACAAAGAAAAGGATATAAATAATCCTGCTTGGCACATTCACCAGGGCAATGTTCCCAGTATAGAAACTTCAGGCATAAATTTCTCACTACTTTTAAACCTAGCAGCAGCTTGTAATGCTGAAAACAAAGAGATCCTATGGGGTTTTATATCCTCTTATGCACCAAACGTTACACCAGAAAATAATAAAATGCTTGATAGACTTTCAGACTTTGCAGTAAAGTATTATCACGATTTTATCAAGCCAACAAAATCATATAAAACTCCAAATGAAAAAGAAAAAGCAGCGTTACTAGATTTGAAGGACACTTTACATTCTCTATCTACAACTGCTACTGCTGAAGAAATTCAATCTCAGGTATTTTCTATTGGAAAAAAATATGATTACACCAACTTACGTGACTGGTTTCAGCTATTATATGAAACGTTACTTGGCCAAAAAACCGGTCCAAGAATGGGATCTTTCATAAAGCTTTACGGAATAGGTAATACGATTTCTCTCATAGAAAGCGCTACTAAATGTATACTTTAGAGTTTACCTCCTTTCATTTGAGCTCTTTAGTTTTAATAAGAATTCCTTGACAAACTCCGCTAGCCCCCTTATCATGAAACTGAAGCTATTGTATTTGCTTTCGCCAATCTGCAGATTAAAAGGTAAGGATTACTTAATGTATCGGCGTCTTATGTTCAATTTTTTGCAGTATATAGATACTGTATGTCTTTACAAAACTTCATCTACATCTAGATTTTTATCTAAATAAGCTGAACGCGCTTATAAAGCGTTACAAGACATCAAAAAATGCCAATACTCGACAGAGATAGTAAAAGACTAGCTAACTCGGGGATTCTTTGTCTTTTTTTCTGCTTGGTAAATTTCTTAAACGTTTGCAGCGTAAGTTAGTTGCAATTAAAAGCAGCTGAATTTCGCTTGTCAAGCGTTTAAAACATAAAAAACGCCAATATTTTAAAGCGGATAATAACCACGGGGCTTCTTTTGCCTTTTTTTTCATTTGGTAAATTTCTTAATGTTTGTGGCTGAACGACAACCGTCATCCCGCTACTTGTTAGCGGGATCTCTTGTTAGCGGCTGAGATACCGCGAATGAATCGCGGTATGACGGTTCGCGGCGGCATGAAGATAAGGTTTATACCTTGTCATCCCAGTGCTTGACACTGGGATCCAGCTTTCTTTATAAATTCACCAAAAGTGCTTCATTCTATAACGCAAAACCCATACTCACCAAATCCAATGCATTACTTGCAATTAAGTTTCCTGGATCCCAGTGTCTGGGCACTGGGATGACACCATCATAAAGGAATCAGTGTCAGCTACTTTCATGACACCATTCTTTTTCCTGGATCCAAGTAGTCGAGCTACTTGGATGACAGCTAGCCTGACAACCGTCATCCCGCTACCTGTTAGCGGGATCTATGCTAAGAGATACCGCGAATGAATCGCGGTATGACGGTTTGCAACGGTATGACGGTTCGCGGCGGCATAGTAATTCGTCATCCCGCTGCTTGTTAGCGGGATCTCTTGTTAGCGGCTAAGAGATACCGCGAATGAATCGCGGTATGACGGTGTAGACGATGGTTAAGTATCCCGCTGCTTGTTAGCGCCGCGGCGGTATGACGGTTCGTGGTGGTATGACGTAGAGTGCTTAGAAGCTGTTATTTTGCTATAAATGGCTGTAATGGCATCATCTATTTTATTGCTATCACAGCCTGTTTGTGCAAGTTCAGCATTCCCACCACAGTTCTTTTTAACTGCTATGGATATTAGTTCTTTTGCGCTAATCTTATTGATTAAGTCTTTACTTACTTTAATAATCAAGACTGTTTTATCTTTTTCTGTTGCCGTAAAAGCTATTACCGTTTTTGGTTTTTGTTGCTGCAAAACAAACTCTCTTATTACATTTGCTGGAATATCAGTGAAAGTGTGGCTTATAAAATTTATTCCATTTATTTCGGTGCTTTTTATATTCTCTGCACTCACAAGCTTTTTATATAGGTTTTTTATTTTGGTTTCGGATTTTTTGTGTTCTTGACTTAAAATACTTAATCTGCTTGTTATTTCACTCACTGGCGCTTTTACGAATTCTGCAACTTTTTTTAAGTTAATTTCATTATCACGTACATAATTGATTGCTTCCTGACCAGTTAAAGCTTCAATTCTCCTCACTCCAAAAGCAACAGAACTCTCTGTTACTATCTTAAACAAACCAATTTCTCCAGTATGTTCAACGTGTGTGCCACCACACAGTTCCCTTGAATCTCCAATCTTCACTACTCTTACTTGGTTGCCATATTTTTCACCGAATAACGCCATAGCTCCTTCGTCTATTGCCTGATTCATGCTTTGAATTTTTGTAGATGCGGAAAGATTTTCTCTGATTAGAGAGTTTACCATATCCTCTACCCAAAACAACTGATCTTGAGTCATTTGAGTGTTATGGCTGAAGTCGAATCTCAGTCTATCTGGTGCAACTAGGGAACCTTTTTGAGTGACATGATCACCTAGAATTTTTCTGAGTGTAAAGTGCAGAAGATGTGTAGCTGAATGATTTCTTCTTAAGGTTTGCCTTCTTTCCTTGTCAATGCTTGCTGCAACTGTGTTACCTTTACAAATTGAACCGAACTTAACTATGCATCTGTGCAAATATAGGTCATTAACCTTATTGGTATTCTCGACTATAATAATACTTCTATCAGATTTGATCAGACTGCCAGTATCTCCCACTTGTCCACCTGACTCGCCATAAAAAGGTGTTTTATCAAGTATAATGGTTATCTTTTCTCCCTCCTTTGCAGAATCAATTACTTCATTTTTAGAGGAAACTATAGCTAGTATTTTCGCATCACTTACTTCATTGAACTCATAACCAACAAATTTTGTTTTGCCAAATTTATTGATCAAATCAAACCATACTTGCTCAACAGATTTTTCACCAGATCCAGCCCATTTAGCACGTGCTCTCTCTTTTTGTTCTCCCATTGCATCATCAAAACCCTTCTGGTCAAAATTTATTTTTTTCTCTTTTAAAATATCAAGTGTAATATCCAAAGGAAATCCGTAGGTGTCATATAGCTTAAACGCTGATTCTCCAGGCAAAGTATCGCCCGATTTTAAATCTGTAGTGAATTTCTCCAGGAGATTGATACCTTTCATCAAAGTGTCTTTAAAGTTTTCTTCCTCTGATTTTAACGTCGTTTCTATTAAGCTTTTAGCTCTGACTAATTCAGCTCCCATATAAGCCGAACTCGTGCTATCTATCAACACTGGAAAAATACGATGGAGTAGGGAATCATTATATCCAAGCAGGTGAATATAACGTGTGGCTCTCCTAATTAATCTGCGTAATACGTAATTCCTGCCCTCATTTCCAGGAAGCACTCCTTCTGCGATGAGAAATGCAGCCGCGCGAAGATGATCTGCTATGATCTTATGCGCTATTTTATTTTCCGTTCTTCCACAGTACTCTTGTGATTTACTTATCAGAGCAGAAAATAGATCAATATCATAGTTATCATGGACGTTTTGCATAACAGCCGCTATTCTTTCAAGGCCCATTCCAGTATCGATGCATTTTTTTGGCAATTTGTGTAAATTACCTTCTTCATCTTTGTTAAACTCCATGAATACCAGATTCCAGATTTCAACAATTCTATCGCCCTCTTGTAAATTAGGACTCCCATGGTCATAAAAAATTTCAGAACATGGACCGCACGGACCAGTGCTTCCCATACTCCAAAAGTTATCATCCGTTGTAATTCTTATGATTTTATCACTTGAAAAGCCACTTATCTTACGCCAAATCTCGTACGCCTCATCATCAGTATGGTAGACGGTTATGGATAGTCTGTTTTTATCAAGAGATAACTCTTTAGTGATAAATTCCCACGCAAATTCTATCGCAGTTTCCTTAAAGTAATCACCGAAGCTAAAATTTCCGAGCATTTCAAAAAATGTGTGATGCCGAGTTGTATAGCCAACATTTTCCAGATCATTGTGTTTACCGCCTGCTCTTAGGCACTTTTGACTTGAGACAGCACGTTTCATTTCAGTTTTTTGAGCACCAGTAAAAATATTTTTAAACTGCACCATACCAGCATTTGTGAACATGAGCGTTGGGTCATGTTCTGGAATCAAAGGAGAAGAAGAAACCTGCTCGTGGTCATTATTTACAAAAAATTTTATAAATCTTTCTCTGATTTCGTTTAGCTTCATCGTTTTTATTGAGGTTATCTATAAATAATAAGTTGTAATGGAAATAAAATCAATACCACTCTCTAGATCTCAGAACTTCTAGTGACATGCACCTTGTGGTAAGAAAAAATCAATATATTCACGATAAATTTACCTCATATCTGTGTTTTATATGTGGAAATTGGAATGGAAATTTATGTAGGCAAAGAAAAAAGAATAGCAAATGTGGTGACTCAACACTGGAATGACATAAAAGGATCAGACAGAGATTGGCCAGAAAGGCATGAAATAGACACTGCAGAAATAATGGAATCATGGCAGCATTGTTTTGTCATTGAAGTCAAGGATCAAGGTTATATTTGTGAAAATGCAGGAGAAAAGGCTGTTGAATTCTATGGTTTTGAGAAAAAGACGCGCATTGATAATAAGTATGCAATTGATGCACCATTTTTGCGACTATATAAAATAGATGCAGTTATTGATAAACTTGATACTGTAATAGAGAGTAAATGCCCGATCAATGAAGAGGAAGAAAGTGAAAGTGTTAAAATGAGGCAAGTATTGTTGCCACTTGGGAATAAAGAAGGTATAACACACATATTGGGCGTAATTACTTTTAAACTCCTTTAATATACAATTTTAATTTGATTCTTTAATAAAATTATTTATACTAATGCTTAATTACTATTAAAGAACTCAATAGTAGTGCTTGTAAATTTATTTGGAATATGAAGAAAATAAAATTAAAAACCAAATCTTCTGTGAAAAAGCGCTTTCACCTTACAGCTAAGGGTAAAGTTATTTCTACTCAGTCAGGCAAAAGGCATGGCATGGTAAAGAGAAGTAAATCTAATATTCGTAATCAGCGCGGTACAACGATTCTTGGTAAATCTGACTCGCGTATAGTTAAGCTTCATATGCCTTACGGTATTTAACAAAATGGAGGTAAAATAAAATGGCTCGGGTAAAACGTGGAGTCACTACTCACGCTCGTCATAAAAAAATATTGAAACTGGCAAAGGGTTATAGAGGGCGTGCAAAAAGCTGTTATAGAATTGCATTACAAAGAGTTGAAAAAGCACTGCAATATGCTTACAGAGACAGAAGAACCCGTAAACGTGATTTCCGTAGCTTATGGATAATACGTATTAATGCAGCAGCAAGAGAGCATGGGCTTACTTATGGTAGGTTTATGCATGGTCTTACACTTGCCGGCATTGATTTAAATAGAAAAATTCTTGCTGAGATGGCAGTTAATTATAAGGATGATTTTGCCAAATTAGTAGAAACTGTAAGTGGTAAATTAGCGGAGAATTCTTAAAGCAAAAACACCATGAGAATTATTTTCATGGGATCACCAGGATTTGCTGTTAATTCTCTGAGCTTGTTACTGAAATCAAAGAGCGAAGTGGTGGCAGTATACACCAAGGCTCCAAAACCTTCGGGGCGTGGACAGAAGCCAACGAAATCTCCAGTACATGTTATCGCTGAAGAAAGTAACATAGAGGTATGTACTCCTATCTCTCTAAAGTTCTCGGCAGAGCAAGAAAAATTTAGAAATTTCAAGCCAGACGTTGCGGTTGTTGCCGCGTATGGATTGATACTTCCAAGAGAAATTTTGAATATTCCTAAATATGGTTGTATTAATATTCATCCTTCATTACTACCAAGGTGGCGTGGTGCAGCCCCGATACAGCACACAATTTTAGCAGGAGATCAAGAAACCGGGGTTAGCATTATGCAATTGGATGAAGGATTAGATTCCGGCACTATTTTAAAACAGGAAAAATTTCTTATCGAAAAGAACGATAATTACAAGACATTGCATGATAAATTATCTAAGCTAGGCAGTGATTTACTGCTGAAAGTGCTAAACGAAATTGAAAAACAGCTTCCCTTAAAACAGAACGATAACGATGCATGTTACGCTGACAAAGTGGAAGACTATAAAATTTATGCAAGTGATGCTTGTGAAGTTGCTTATAGAAAAGTTAAAGCGTTTTACCCAAAAGCATTCATTAAGATAGAAAATAAACGTATCAGGATACTTGATGCTGACTTTGAAGCTCTCGCTTCAGAACAAGGTAAGATTGTTAACGATAATATGCACATAAGTTTAAAAGGTGGCACTTTAATTCCTAAAGTTGTACAAATGGAAGGGAGAAATCCTTGCAGTATTGAAGATTTTATTCGTGGCTTGAAATCAAGCATGGTAAAAAAATTTATAGAATAGGCTGCTTTAAATTAGTGTAGAAATGTAATAGCTAAATTTCCTTTTCTTAGATATAATCTTAAAAAACTTTCCATATAAAAATGAAAATAAAAAGAGCTTTAATATCAGTATACGATAAAACGAATATAATTGATCTTGCATCGTTTTTAACGCAGCAACAAATAGAAATTCTTTCAACGGGCAATACTTATAAAGTGCTATCTAGTGCAGGAATAAAAACACAAGAGGTCTCAGATTACACACAATTTCCAGAGATACTGGGTGGTAGAGTAAAAACTTTACACCCTAAAATTCATGGAGGCATACTTTGCAATAGAGAAAAACACAAAACGGAAATACAAAATCTAGGTATTGAGCCAATAGAACTGCTTATAACTAACCTATACCCATTTTGGGAGACAGTAAGTAGCGGCTCAAATGAAGAGCAAATTATAGAACAAATTGATATCGGCGGAGTGGCGTTAATTAGAGCTGCAGCAAAAAACTTTCGTTTTACTTCAGTTATTTCTAGCATTCAAGACTATGAAGCACTGAAAGCTGAGATGATAGAAAATAACAATAAAACAACATTGGAATATAGAAAACACTTAGCAACCAAAGCATTTGCTCTCACTGCACACTACGATTCTAATATTCACAGTTGGTTTTTATCCCAGAGTAAAAATAATGAGTTACCAGAGTTTTTTGCTCTATACGGGCATAAAGTACAAGAACTCAGGTATGGTGAAAATCCCCATCAAAAAGCTGCATTTTATAGTAATCAATTTACAGAATATCCGTTGGAAAAACTACATGGAAAAGAGTTGAGTTATAATAATATAGTAGATATAGAATCCGCACTTAACATAACTTCTGAATTCGAAGAACCTGCAGCAGTGATAATCAAGCATAATAACCCATGTGGCGCTGCTATTGGTAATAATGCTTTGGAGGCATATGAAAAAGCTCTATCGTGCGATGAAGTAAGCAGTTTTGGTGGTATAGTTGCCTTAAACCGGGAGATAGATTTAAAGCTAGCAGAAAAATTAAACGAGATATTTTTGGAAGTAGTGATAGCACCATCGGTAAACAATGAGGCACTAAAAATTTTACAAAGAAAGAAAAATTTAAGAGTGATTATTCATAAATCTTTTCAACAAAATGTGAAATACCAAACTAAAAATGTTGTTGGTGGGTTTTTGGTGCAAGAAAATAATGACCACACAATAAAAGCAGAACAAGTAACAGAATGCACTGCAACAGACAAAGAAAAAAAAGATCTTATTTTTGCCTGGAAAATATGTAAGCATGTGAAATCCAACGCAATAGTTATAGCAAAAGATGGTTGTGCTATTGGCATCGGTGCAGGGCAAACAAGCAGAATAGATAGTGTGAACATTGCAGTGAAAAAAGCAGGTGAAAAATGTAAAGGTGCAGTGCTTGCTTCAGATGCATTTTTTCCATTCCCAGATAGCATAGTAGAAAGTGCAAAACATGAGATTACAGCTATAATTCAGCCCGGCGGCTCGCTGAAAGATCAAGATGTGATAAAAGCTGCAAATGAAAATAAAATTGCTATGTTTTTCACTGGCGTTCGCAGTTTTTTCCATTAGGCTTTGTGTCTTATCGTCATACCGCCACAAACCGTCATACCGCGATTCATTCACGGTATCTCTCAACATAGATCCCGCTAGCGGGATGACAAATATACCGCCGCGGCGCTAACAAGAGATCCCGCTAACACGTAGCGGGATAACGAGCTTATCGTGCTGCCACGAACCGTCATGCCTCTGCGAACCGTCATACCGCGATTCATTCGCGGTATCTCAGCCGCTAACAAGCAGCTGGATGACGGTTGTCGTTTAGCTATAAATGTTTAAGAAATTTACTAAATGAAAAAAAAGGCAAAAGAAGCCCTGAGGTTATTATCCGCTTTAAAATATTGGCGTTTTTTATGTTTTAAACGCTTGACAAGCGAGATTCAGCCGCTTTTAATTGCAACTAACTTACGCTGCAAATGTTTAAGAAATTTACTAAGCAGAAAAAAAGACAAAGAATCCCCGAGTTAGCTAGTCTTTTACTATCTCTGTCGAGTATTGGCATTTTTTGATGTCTTGTAACGCTTTATAAGCGCGTTCAGCTTATTTAGATAAAAATCTAGATGTAGATGAAGTTTTGTAAAGACATACAGTATCTATATACTGCAAAAAATTGAACATAAGACGCCGATACATTAAGTAATCCTTACCTTTTAATCTGCAGATTGGCGAAAGCAAATACAATAGCTTCAGTCTCATGATAAGAGGGCTGGCGGAGTTTGTCAAGTAAGTTTTTTTGTTTCTATGGGTCAGTTGGACTTAAAGTCTACACAAAAAACGTTTACAACCAACGTTCAACATGGTAAATTAAAAACGGTTTATTCCTCGGTAGCTCAGTGGTAGAGCAGTTGGCTGTTAACCAATTGGTCGCTGGTTCGAATCCGGCCCGGGGAGCTCTTCTCTGTGAAATTCTAGTGTTGATTTTATATGAACATTAAATCAGTGGTTTTATGTATACTAGATGGCTGGGGAAATGGAATAGAGAATAATAAATACAACGCTATCAGCAACGCAAATCCACCCTGTTGGCAATATATTAGCTCTAATTATCCAAAATGCAGTTTATCCGCCTGTGGAGCTGATGTGGGGTTACCTGGTGGTCAAATAGGTAACTCAGAAGTTGGCCATATGAATATTGGCAGTGGTAGAGTGGTAATACAAAGCCTTCAGCGCATTAATCAAGAGATTGGAACAATAGAAAACAATGTAAATCTACAAAGTTTTATTAATGATCTAAAAAGTAAGAACGGAGTATGCCATATAATGGGATTGGTGTCCGATGGTGGTGTTCATTCGCATCAAAAGCATATTTCAACTTTAGCAAATAAAATATCACAGCATGGAATAAAAGTGGTGATACATGCATTTTTAGATGGCAGAGACACATTGCCAAATTCAGGAAAAAAATGCATTCAAGAATTTACAAAGAGTATAAAGGGAAATGACACAAGAATTGCTACTGTTTCTGGGCGTTACTATGCTATGGACCGTGACAACAGGTGGAAGAGAACAATCGAAGCTTATGAGGCTATCGCATTTGCAAAGGCACCTTGTCATGATAATGCAGTATCGTTGATTGAGAATAACTATCAAAATAACATAACTGATGAGTTTATCAGGCCCGCAGTAATAGGTGATTATCAAGGTATAAAACCAGAAGATGGAGTGCTGTTGGCTAACTTTCGTGCTGATCGAATGATACAATTAGCAAGTATTTTGCTTGGCAAAACAGATTACGCTAAGGTAGCAAAATTCTCTTCAATTTTAAGTATGATGAAGTATAAAGAAGATCTCAAAATTCCTTATATTTTTCCTCCTACTTCTTTCGCTGATACTCTAGGACAAACAATAGAAGACAATAAATTACGACAATTACGTATCGCCGAAACCGAGAAATACGCTCATGTGACTTTCTTTTTCAATTGTGGAAAAGAAGAACCTTTCTCTGGTGAAGAAAGAATACTCATTCCCTCACCAAAAGTTCAAACTTACGATTTGCAGCCCGAAATGTCAGCCTTCGAGCTCACAGAAAAGCTTGTAGAAAAAATTCACTCCCAAGAATTCGCACTGATAGTTGTAAATTACGCTAATCCTGATATGGTAGGGCATACAGGTAATATAAAAGCAGCCGAGAAAGCTGTGCTAGCTGTAGATGATTGTCTTGCGAAAGTGCTGAATGCTGTTAAAAAGTCAAGCAACACCGCATTAATTGTTACTGCAGACCATGGTAACGTGGAATGTATGTTCGATGAAGAAAATAATACACCTCATACAGCACACACTCTAAATAAAGTGCCATTTATTGTGTCTTGCGATAATCTAAAACTAAGAGACGGAAGGTTATCTGACATTGCCCCTACTATTTTACAGCTACTTGGAATTAAAAAACCAAACGAAATGACAGGCAGTTCGTTGATTTCTTGCATTACCCTCTGTCATTCCAGCTAGGCAGCGTTATGCACCGGAATGACATCAAATAGATGTGTTTTAACTTAATCCAACTTTTAAATTTTTCGCTGTTAGTACTAATGATTCATTAAAGAAGCTGTCAATATCACCAATACTATCTATATTTTTTGTACTGATAGATTGGTCAATTCTTTTGACCAAATTAGATAAAACTTTATTAGGGCCAATTTCAACAAATTTGTTAATGCCACGGCTTGACATATACAAAACCATTTCTCTCCATTTCACTCTGCTTACAACTTGCTTGGCGAGTAAAGTTTTTATAACTTTGGGATCACTCTCCTCTTTAGCTGTAACATTTGATATCAAAGGAACTATAGGACGGGTTATTTTAATACCCTTCAAAAACTCCAAAACTTTTTCATCAGCAGGTTTCATAAGAGATGAATGAAAAGGCCCACTAACCTGTAATTTAATTAGTTTCCTCACACTCGAGTTTTTGAATAAATCGGGTAACATTTCAAGAGCTTCTCTAGTGCCACTTATAACCACTTGTCCGCCACCGTTATCGTTTGCAATTTCACAAATTCCGTCAATTTGAACTGATTTCAATATATCTTCCACTTCATTTATCTCTGCTCCAAGCAACGCAACCATTCCGCCTTTACATTTCAGTGAAGCTTCATGCATTGCTTCGCTGCGAACTTTCAGCAGCTTGATTGCAGACTCAAGCGTTAACGCTCCTGCAGCACACAGCGCTGTATATTCGCCAACTGAATGCCCACAAACATATTTAACATTGTGATCAGTGAAAAGAGATTTGCCAAACACATGCTCCATAACACGTAGCATTGCAATTGATACTGCCATTATAGCTGGCTGAGCGTTTTCTGTAATGGTTAATTCTTCAATAGGACCGTTGAAGATTAAATGAGACAGCTTTCCATCCAATATGCTATCTACTTCATTAAATACTTGTCTTGCAACAGAAAACTCACTATATAAGCTCTTTCCCATTCCTACAAACTGAGAGCCCTGACCGGGGAAAGCAAAAATCATGATAGTTATTATTTATTCCTTATTAAATATACTACTTTATTTATTTTTTGTCAATATTTTAGAATAATGATTGACTTAGTGAATTAAGTTCACTAGAATATTAGCTGACTAAAAGTTTATAAACAACAATGAATTATCATAAAATTATTATAGTTATGACAGACGGTCAAGAGTTTGAAACTCGTTCCACTTATGGAAAGGAGGGAGATAGGGTAAAACTTGATAGAGATCCTCTTACTCACCCTGCATGGACTGGAAGTTTGACAAGCGGTTTAGCAAGTAAAACTAGCAAATTAGCTAAGTTTAACGATAAATATGGAAGCATTTTCTAATTCTCCTCCTCTTTAAGTTTTAGAGAGTTTACTGAAGCATGCATAAATACAAAAATATAGGCTATGTTGCTTCTCCATCACCAAAATCGCAGGAAGTATCTAAACTATTAAAGAAACTTAATTTTATCAATATAACAGAAGAAAATAAGTCCGAAATCGATCTATTGATAGTTGTTGGCGGTGATGGCTTTATGCTACGCACTTTGCACAATTACGTCATAGAAAATAAAAACATGCATGTGTATGGGATAAACACTGGCAATGTTGGGTTTTTGATGAATAAATGCTTTAGCTGCAGTGAAGATTTAATTGATCATATAGAGCATGCAACTTCAACTCAGTTAACTTTGCTAAAAATGGAAGCAACAGACACAAGTGGCAAGAGATATCATTACATAGCAGTAAACGAAGTATACGTTTTTAGAAAAGCGAACCAAATAGTAGAGATGAATATTACTATTAATGATAAGCTAAAAGTAGAAAAATTTAGAGGGGACGGAGTAATATTATCTACCCCCACAGGCAGCACTGCATACAACTTCTCTGCCGGTGGCCCAATCTTGCCGCTAAATTCAAATTTACTTGCACTCACTTCTATCAATAGCTATTACCCAAGGCATTGGAATGGAGCGTTAATATCAAACGATACAATCGTACAAATTGACATTAACGACACAAAAAACCGTCCAGCACTTGTAGTATCAGATTACAAGGAGTTTCATAATATATCACAGATAAAAATACAAAAAGACCACGAAAACACAATAACTTTGCTTTTTGACAAAGATTACCCTCTGAATGAAAGAATCTTTGATAGACAATTTCTATACTAATAATTATCCGTAAATTGGTATTTACTATATCTTAATAACTATAGCGTAATCAATGCAGCATAGTAATTAATTTTGGAGTGAATATGCCTGGACCAGTAAATGAAGAACAAACAGTAACATTAATTTCTTCCACATCAATAAGTGAAGATGGCGAGATAACACCAGGAATTTTACCAATACCAGCACTTAGGACAAGTACTCCGAAAAAAAATGATGAAAATACAGCTTTAGAAGCTTTGTTAGAGGAAGAATTTAAAGAGAAAAAAAACAGCAATGCTAATTCAAGAGATCCGTTAACTCTTGAGACTCAAGTATCACCTCCTTCCCTAGAAGAAACAAAAGGTGAAGAAACTCATGTTGACGTGCCACAAAATTCAACTCTAAGCAGATCCCCTTCTCAAGAGACAGTATTTGATGATCCTGATGATCTTGATAAAACATTAACACGGTTAAGCAGAGAATCAAGTAACAAACTTAGCAATGTACCTTCAACTTCTCCACCATCATATAAGACAGATGACTCTGAAGAATCTTTGTCACTAAATTCTGATGTAGGTGGCACAACAAATAAAAAAACAAACAGATTCTTGCCAAGAGCAAAGTATTCCATGCAGCAGAAGGGCTTTATAATTTTTACTGCAAGTGCTATTATACTCAGTATATCTGCAGCTTTATTATATTTACAAGATAAAGCAAAATTTATTGCATTTTTTACAAACAGCCCAAAATATATCACTATACCAGTTATCGCACTTGCTGCATTGCTTGCAATTGGTCCAATATTTTTTGCAACAAGGCAATTTATAGATACTGAAGAACATTCCATTCAAAAAAAAGATGCGGATAAAATTTTAGCTGAGGTGTTGGAGCACCAGCCAAAAGATAAAGCTATAAAATCTGTAAGACTGGAATATAGCAATGGCACTCATTCAAATTTTGTACTTAATGCTTGGGAAGCTAAACAAGGCTTCACTAACATTGACGAAAAAGTAATTACTAGAACTAATAAAATAAAATCAGTAATTAACGACAGACCAATATTTACTGCATTATTTACTGGTGTAGTTGCTGCAAATATAGCGTTTCCTCTAGGGCTACTTGCAACACATGGTGTTAATGGTGTACAAAAATTTTACCAAAACCCTTTGACTAATAACATAGGATTATCATTACTTATAGGTTCTGGTATACTTGCATTATCAATTATATGTCTTGGCGTGCATTATTATAGAAAAACAAATTGCACTAACCTTATATATTCTGAAGAAGAGATTGATCCTAAAGATGTTAATGGGAAATTCATTGAGGAAATAAAACGAGAAAGAACAAATGTTCTTGGGGAAAATCACAGTAAAGACGCTAAACGCAGCAGCTTAACGCTTGAGCAAGTTGTGGTTCAATCTCATAATTGTAAGGATATTGTTTATAGTGTCGGTTAATAAAATGCATGATATAGCTAGTGCAGCCCTACGTCATACCGCTGCAGACCGTCATACCGCGATTCATTCGCGGTATCTCTAGATCCCGCTAACACGTAGCGGGATGACGATTGTCAGGGTAGCACCTCCCTCCCCTGTCATCCAAGTAGCTGACTGACCTTACCCAGAAAAAGTGGAGAGAAAGTTTGGAATGTTTTTCACAAAGAGAATGATGAATCAAAATGCTCAGGAATGCAATAGTTAATAGTGACGTTGTTTGTTATAAAAAATTTCTATATATTCAAATATAGCAGTTTTGATATGCTGTTTAGAGTGCCGAGAGGTGTCTATTGGTAACTCCCTTTTTAGAGAACTGAAGAAGCTTTCCACAACAGAATTGTCGTAACAACAACCTTTATAACTCATCTATGTTTTTTATGGATAAGAGATATTGATAACCTTGCGAAGTATATTGTGAACCTTGATCACTATGTAATAGTAGATTTTTGGCAGGTTTACGCTTGTTAACGTCCATTAATAAAGAGTCCATAACCAATTGTTTATTTATTGAACTGCTCATTAACTACCATGCGTGAATATAGATCGATTATTGTTGCCAAATATAGCCATCCTTCTTTGGTTTTTATATAAGTAATCCCATACTTTATTTGGTTGATCGACAATAAAGTTTTGGTCTAATATATTGGGAGCTACTGTCCGTTTGTTGTTTCTTAATTTTAAATTTTCTTCTCAATATAGCCTGAATACCATTTTTCTGCATAATACTTTGCACTGTTTTTAAGTTGCAACTTTTACCCAAAGCCTTCAATTCAGCATGAATTTTAGGAGCTCCATATCTACATTTAGAAACTTGATATATTTTTTGAATAGCTGCGAGTAGCTCTTTATTTGCTGATTCTCTACTGCTTATTTTTCTTGTGGTCCACTTATAGTAGCCACTAGCAGAAAATCCTACATAATTCCTGTACTTTATAGCAGTTACTATATAAAAAAATATTTTACTCTTTTTGACTGGCCAGGGCTTTTTTTTAAATGTCTCTTTCCCTTGTTACTCTTGCTAACTCTCTTTGTAAATCAAACCTCTCTTTGTCGTAAGGAGCCATGTTACCTCTACCTGGAAATGCATCTGCTGCCGACTTTTTTTCGTTGTGTTTCTTTATCCATTTTCCTAATAAACCACCCTTTATTCCTAAATCCTTTGCTATTTTTGTAATTGTTTGACCTGCCTTTCTTTGTTCATTTGCCAGTTTAACAGCTTCCAATTTGAATTCTGCCGTATATTCTCTTGCCATTTCTAATCCTCCAAAATTTTATTTTACCCGAAAAAACTCCTTTCTTTCTCTCCACTTTTTCTGGGTAAGGTCAGTCTGTCCAGGTTCCAAGATCGGTGTCAAAAATTGCTCAAACCATCCATTAAAAACATCCATATTACAGTGGCCTTCAAAGGTTAACGGAACAACTATCTTTCTTCCACTTAAGGCTGCAACCATACTGATTCGTTGAGTTTTCTTTCCAGATTTTAAGGCATAAAACCGCTGTCCTTTCTGGCAATATCCGTAGTTCGGTGTTATCAATGCCAGACTCATCTATATACACTAAGTTTTTAGGTTCTTTTGTCGCTATAATTTTCAAAAATTCAGCACGTTTTTCTTCGTTTCTTTCCTTGTATCCATATGTCTTTTTTTGCGCGTAAATCCAATTTTTTTAAGGGCTCGATAGATCGTTTGGATACTAACGTTGTTCCAAAGTTTAGCCATTTCCGATAGAGTCTTTCCTCCGTGTTCTCTGGCAAATTTGGCAAAGGTATCCCAGTCGGTAATTTTGTGATTGTAACCCCCATTTCCAAGTTTTTTTGATTGAAAGTCTCCTGTTTCTTTTCTTCTTTGCTGCCACTCCCATAAAGTAGTTCGTCCAATCTTAAATCTTGCTGCCACTGTTTCTCTGCTTTCTCCTTCGTCTAGCGCTTCCATTGCTTTTTTTCTTAAATCATAACTATATGCTGCTGGCATTCAACCTCCTTATCATCATCTACCCTTATCCTATCACATCCGGACTTTTATGGAAAGAGCTATATTTTTATCAATTCTGCAATCATTTATCTTAATATTAAGTTTCTTTTGATGCTTGTGAATAGCTGCAAATCTCTTCCTATTTGTTGCAAATACCCTTTTATAAACCCGACTGTTTGTCTTAAACCAATTCTAAAGAAACTGACGATTATATGCACCAAAATCACAACTTTATCACTATAAATATAGTTGCCGCCCTGCATTTTTGGACAATTCTCGTACCAATTTTCTATGGCGTCATTGATATAACAAAAAATGCTTCCTCTTTCTTGGAGAAATTTGTTATATTCATGGCAGTTACTGACTCTCATTTTTTGTGGCATATTTTTTCTTCAACAGTTAAATGGCTATTTATAATGAATTTTGTCAGTAACTGCCAGTTCTTTTCACTTGAGCGATGCAACAAAGCCCACTGGGATCCAGGAAAGTTTGCTTGTAAGCAAGCAAACTAGCATGGAAAGTTTATACTAAATGAATGTTTTTGATGAGGTTGCACAGAAGCTGGATCCCAGTGTCAAGCACTGGGATGACATCATCCTTTTTTGGATTCCAGACTGGAATGACAGCAGTCCTACGTCATACCGCCGCGGTATTTCCAGATCCCGCTAACACGTAGCGGGATGATGGTTGTCAGGGTGTTGTCCAAGTAGCCTCCTTCTTCTGTTATCCAAGTAGCCTCTTTCTTGTCATCCCAGTGCTCCTTTCTTGTCATCCCAGTGCCCAGACACTGGGATCCAGGAAACTTAACTTTACACCAGGTAATAAGAACTGGATTCCAGCGTCACGCGCTGGAATGACAGCAGTCCTACGTCATACCGCGATTCATTCGCGGTATCTCATCCGCTAACAAGAGATCCCGCTAACAAGTAGCGGGATGACGGTTGTCGTTCAGCCACAAACATTAAGAAATTTACCAAATGAAAAAAAAGGCAAAAGAAGCCCCGTGGTTATTATCCGCTTTAAAATATTGGCGTTTTTTATGTTTTAAACGCTTGACAAGCGAAGTTCAGCTGCTTTTAATTGCAACTAACTTATGCTGCAAACGTTTAAGAAATTTACTAAGCAGAAAAAAAGACAAAGAATCCCCGAGTTAGCTAGTCTTTTACTATCTCTGTCGAGTATTGGCATTTTTTGATGTCTTGTAACGCTTTATAAGCGCGTTCAGCTTATTTAGATAAAAATCTAGATGTAGATGAAGTTTTGTAAAGACATACAGTATCTATATACTGCAAAAAATTGAACATAAGACGCCGATACATTAAGTAATCCTTACCTTTTAATCTGCAGATTGGCGAAAGCAAATACAATAGCTTCACTATCATGATAAGGGCGCTGGCGGAGTTTGTCAAGGGATTTTTGACGAAATGATTTTGAAAGCAAAGAGCGGGAGAAGGGGTTCGAACCCTCGACCTCAACCTTGGCAAGGTTGCGCTCTACCAACTGAGCTACTCCCGCAATTAAATTAACCTAAATTTACTTAATTATAGGCATATACAGCGATTTGTAAACCCCGTGTACACGAAAAATGTGAGAGCCCATAAATTTGCGTGGTTCCTTCTATGATCTTTTCGTATACTTAAGACTCATTTTTGATTATCATAGGTTTTCAATTGTGCCAAAAAATGTATTAATTTTATGGGAATATTTTTATATAAAGACGACTTGCCAGCTAGTTCAATACCAGATGATATAAGGTCTATAGCTGTTGATACCGAGGCAATGGGGCTACTTCATAGCAGAGATAGATTATGCCTTGTGCAGCTCTCTTTTAATGATGGCAACGCTCACTTAGTTCAACTCAAGAACGATTATACAGCGCCAAATTTAAGAAAAATATTAGAGGATAAAAATATAACTAAAATATTTCACTTCGCGCGATTTGATGTGAGCATAATACGTTATTACTTGGAAACTTGGGCACTTCCGTGCTATTGCACAAAGATAGCTTCACGTTTAGTTCGCACTTACACAGATAATCATAGCTTAAAAGAGTTGTGCTTAGAGCTGCTTGATACCAAACTAAATAAGCAGCAGCAATCTTCTGATTGGGGAAATGAAAATTTAACAGACAAACAAAAAAGTTATGCTGCATCTGATGTTTTGTATCTCCACAGGATAAAGGAAAAGCTAGACTTAATGCTGGAGCGTGAAAATAGAAAAGAATTGGCCCAAAAGTGCTTTGAATTTCTTCCTACTCGTATTGAATTAGACTTAATGGGTTGGGAAAACGTGGATATCTTTAACCACCAGATGTAATAGAAGTTTTTTGTTTGTGCAAAACACTTTAGGGCAATTTTTCAAGCTCTGCGGTAAGAATTTAGTTGATTAACTGCTAATAGATACGCTATATTTTACAAGCAATCGTTTTAAGTTTAGGTATTTTATGAGTGATGATATTACACCGGTAAATGATCAAAATTTCAAATCTGAAGTCACTGACTATAAAGGGTTTGTTCTGGTAGATTTTTGGGCAGAATGGTGTGGGCCATGTAAAAGTCTAATGCCGCGTATTGAACAGTTGGCTAAAGACAGAAAAGGCAAGATTAAGATCTGCAAGTTCGACATAGATGAAGGGACTGAAGTGCCAAGTAAGTATGGGGTTCAATCTATACCTACTTTGATTATATTTCAAGATGGTAAGGAAATTGCACGCAAAATTGGTGCAACAAATGATCTGCTAAGTTGGGTTGATAGTGAAATAAGCTAATAGACAAATTTGCTTTTGTGTGTATTATAAATATTGATAAAAGGGATTGTAGCTCAGTCGGTTAGAGCAGTTCGCTCATAACGAATTGGCCGTAGGTTCGAGTCCTACCAATCCCACCATTGTTAGCATGATCGTAACAATGAGAAAACTATAGTATATGAACTATATATTAATGTAATGGGGGAAATGATGGAATTTACTAAGTCTCTAAATAACAAGTTAGATGAATTGCACTTACTAAATCATCCATTCTACCAATCATGGAATACAGGAAGCTTAAGCTTGCAAGCTTTACAAACCTATGCTAAAGAATATTATCACCATGTTGCTGCGTTTCCTCGTTACATCAGTGGTATACATTTTCTGTGCCCAGATCTAAAAATGCGACAGGTTTTACTTGGTAATTTAATAGAAGAGGAACAAGGTGATGAAAATCATCCAGAGTTATGGAAACGTTTTGCTGAAGGGCTTGGCGTTGCGCGATCTGATCTTTGTGAAAGTGCACAGATTAAGGAGACACAAGAATTAATTGATGGTTACTTTGACATTGTAAGATCAGGTTTTGCAGCAGGTCTTGGAGCCTTGTACGCTTACGAACGTCAAACTCCAGAGGTTTCCAAGTCTAAAATTGAAGGTTTAAAAAAACACTATTCAATAAGTGATGAGCGTTCTCTTCAATTTTTTACGGTCCATATGCATGCTGATGAATGGCATTCTGAGGAATGTGCAAATCTTATTGAAGATCTAGATGAAAAAGAGCAAGATAAAGTTATGCAGGGTGCTCAAAAGGGAGCAAGGCTCTTGTGGGGTTTTCTTGATGGAATGATGAATGCTAGCGTGTGTTAGTAGTTGTAAGTAGCTTAAACTCAGTGATGTTGGAATGCAATGTTTGCATGTAATCTTCTTATATCTGACTTACGGCTTTGGGTTCATTTAGGCTATAGTGCAGAAGAGAAGTATCATTCTCAATTAGTTAGTGTTAATATTGATTTTACCTTTAAATCCCCCCCTTTAGGACTTACAACTGACCGGCTTGAGGATACTATATGCTACTTGGAGGTAGTTCAGAGTATTCAATCTCTCGTTCAAAGCAAGCAATTCAACTTAATCGAGCATTTAACTCATGATATATACAGGACCATTAATAACCTTGTGATGCAAAAAAAGCTTATTATTTCTTCTATAGGCGTAACTATTCACAAAGTTGCACCACCTGTCCCCAGTGTGCATGGAGGTGTTTTCTTTACTTATCGTAATGCGTTGCAAGAATGATTTACATTTCTGTTGGCTCAAATATAGGAAATCGCTTTTCCCATTTACAAAAGGCTGCTCAGTTACTGCAGGAGCGCTATTTTAAAAATTTAAAATCTTCAATTATTCTGGAAACTAAGGCTATTTTACCAAATGATGCTTCACCTGGGTGGGACAGGCCATTTCTAAATATGGTTGTGTATGGAAGTTGTTCTTCTTCTCCTGAAGAGCTGTTAAAGGGCCTTAAACAAATTGAATGTGACATTGGCCGTCTGCAGGTCTATGAAAAATGGGCACCTCGCGTTATTGATTTGGATATTTTGTTATGGGATGACCTGACACTTGATACACCCTACCTTAAGATTCCTCACCCAGAATTGATAAACAGACCATTTTTGCTTCACTTGATGACAATGCTGAACCCTATGGCAGTAGTTAACAAAACGTTTGGTACTGTTAACCCTAACATTAAGGATTGCTTTTTAAGGAGTTTTACGCTTTCACCAGAGCTTGTAGGTATTGTCAATATTACTCCTGATTCATTTTCAGATGGTGGTCTTTATTATGATGCAGATCAAGCAACCAAGCAGGCACTGCGGCTGTTATCAGATGGTGCAAGCATAGTTGAACTTGGTGCTCAATCAACAAGACCTGGCTCCTCAATACAAACTCCAAAAGCAGAATATGCACGCTTAAAACCAGTGCTTGATAATCTCAATCAGTATATGAAAGTTGGTGACATTAAAGTCAGCATTGATAGTTTCTGGCCAGATGTTATTTTGAATGTTTTGGAGCACTACAACATTGCCTGGGTAAACGATCAGAAGGGAGATCTAGATGATAATACCTTAAAAGCGATTGCTAGCAGTGGATGTAGTATCGTTATTATGCATTCACTCTCCATACCACCACATAGTGACAACATTATCCCAAGTGACATTGATCCAATTGATACCATAAATAATTGGGCAGAAAGGAACATTAATAGATTACTAGCTCTAGGTTTTGATCAAAGCTCGATCATTATTGATCCTGGTATTGGTTTTGGCAAATCTATGTACCAGAATATCCAGATTTTACGCAGTATAGAAACGTTACAAAATTTTGGCTGCAAAGTTCTGGTTGGCCATTCTAGAAAGTCATTTATTTCTTCTTTTTCTACAGAACCTGTCTTTAACCGAGATTTAGAAACAATTGCTACATCATCTGTATTACACAACAAGGTTGATTTCCTTCGAGTGCATAATGTGCGTGATCACATGCGATTTTTTGTAGCTCAAGCTGCTTTACAGGGATGATAGTTATCGGAATTATGGCTGTTGATCCCAAGGGGGTAATTGGAATAAATAATGGATTGCCCTGGCATTATCCAAGTGAGTTAGATCATTTTCGTCAGGTGACTGAAAAACAAGTTATTGTTATGGGGAGAAAGACATTTGAAACTATGCCTCAAGACATATTAGGGAATCGTATCCCTGTTGTTTTTTCTCGTGACAAATTAAATTCTTGTTTTAACAGAGGAGTAAAATGCACTATTATTTCTTCTATGCAAGAGTTTTTGTCAATCCAAAGTAATTCTAAAGTCTTCATGATTGGTGGAGCACAAATAGCGCATCTTTTTTTGGAGTATGATCTAATCTCAGAATTTATCATAACAGAAATTTACAAACCCTATAAAGGTGATGTATATTTCAACTTAACACTTCTTGATGGATGGCATAAAACTATTCTCACCAAAACGAAAGATTATACTATATGCAAGCTGACACGTTAATATGCATGTTGAAGCAATTTATACCCACCGCATTGAATGTGGAGAAGTATTAGAGCAGGTTCTTGATCGCTATGTTTCAGAGTTGCTAAGAGAGGAAGTTGTTCTTGCTATCACATCAAAAATCATTTCTATTTGTCAAAAACAAGTGGTTTGCAAAACTGCTTGTTCTAAAGAAGAGCTAATCAAAAGAGAAGCTGATGCAATTGTTGATGTAGACCATAATTCTTACGGCATCTATTTAACAATCAAAGACAATATCTTAATTCCATCTGCTGGTATTGATGAATCAAATGGTAATGAAATGTATATTTTATACCCAAAGGATGTTCAGAAAACAGCTCTATCAATATGGAACTATCTCAAGACAAAACACTGCATAAAACATCTTGGTATTTTGATTACAGATAGTAACATAACACCTATGCGCCTTGGGGTTACGGGCGTTGCTCTTGGTTGGTGTGGATTTGAACCATTTTATTCCTATATAGGCAAGCCAGATCTTTATGATCAACCACTGCAAGTAACACAAGTCAATCTTCTTGATGCGCTGGCAACGTCTGCTGTTTTAGTTATGGGAGAAGGGGCGGAGCAAACACCAATGGCAATAATTAGTGGCGCACCAAAGATTCACTTTCTTACTCGTCCGCCAACTACAGAAGAAGAAAAAAGTGTGAAGATATCTATGGAAGAGGACCTTTACTCTCCTCTCCTCATGCGAGCCCGCTGGTTAAAGAGTTAAAGAGGAACTTAAAAATTTGCTATTAGACTTCTTACATAACCATATAACATTGGGAATAGAAACAAAAAACTTACTTGACACCCTTCGCCAGCGCCCTTATCATGATAGTGAAGCTATTGTATTTGCTTTCGCCAATCTGCAGATTAAAAGGTAAGGATTACTTAATGTATCGGCGTCTTATGTTTAATTTTTTGCAGTACATAGATACTGTATGTCTTTACAAAACTTCATCTACATCTAGATTTTTATCTAAATAAGCTGAACGCGCTTATAAAGCGTTACAAGACATCAAAAAATGCCAATACTCGACAGAGATAGTAAAAGACTAGCTAACTCGGGGATTCTTTGTCTTTTTTTCTGCTTAGTAAACTTCTTAAACATTTGCAGCGTAAGTTAGTTGCAATTAAAAGCAGCTTAATCTTGCTTGTCAAGCGTTTAAAACATAAAAAACGCCAATATTTTAAAGCGGATAATAACCCCAGGGCTTCTTTTGCCTTTTTTTTCATTTGGTAAATTTCTTAACGTTTGTAGCTAAACGACAACCGTCATCCCGCTACGTGTTAGCGGGATCTATGCTTTGAGATACCGCGAATGAATCGCGGTATGACGGTTCGCGGCGGCGTGACGATAAGCTCGTCATCCCGCTACTTGTTAGCGGGATCTAGAGATACCGCGAATGAATCGCGGTATGACATAGGGAACCCTTTCTTGGGTTAGCTATAGATTTACTTCGCATATTCAGCTAATTTTTATTACAATTACAACAAAATAATTTTGGCTTTGATGAAAACTGTATATGTATGTCAATCCTGTGGTCACAGCACTGGTAGGTGGGTAGGGAAGTGCATCGCATGTGACAATTGGGATACAATTGTTGAGGAAATAGCAGTAAAAACGGGCAAAAGAAGTATATCTGCACCAATTTTAATAAAGACGTTATCGGGTAGCGAAATTATCACTCCAAGTCGTTTTTTAACAGGAATAGAAGAATTAGATAGAGTTTTTGGTGGGGGTATCGTTCAAGGTGCTAGCATTTTAATTGGTGGCGAACCTGGTATTGGAAAATCCACCCTTTTGCTTAGAATTGCAGCTAATGTTGTGCAACTTTCCTCTTTTGAATGTCTTTATGTATCCGGCGAGGAGTCTTTAGAGCAGGTGAGTCTCAGAGCAAAGCGTCTTAAGATAAATGAACCTAAAATTAAGCTTTTATCTACAGTGTCTTTAACTGATGTAGTAGCAACAATAAAGGAAAACAAAAGTATTAAATTCTTAGTAATTGACTCTATACAAACAATGTATGATAGCAGAATTACATCGGCACCAGGAACTGTAACTCAGGTTCGTACTTGCGCACATGAATTAACTATTCTTGCGAAACAATATGGTGTTTCTCTTTTAATAGTTGGTCATATAACTAAGGATGGACAAATAGCTGGACCCAAAACTCTGGAGCATATGGTGGATACGGTATTATATTTTGAAGGTGAAAATAGCAATCAATATCGCATTTTGCGTACTATTAAAAATAGATTTGGCCCTGCAAATGAAATTGGTGTTTTTGAGATGTCTGAAGCAGGACTTGTGCCTGTTGATAATCCATCATCATTGTTTCTGATGGCCCATGACAGAGAAGTAGTTGGCAGCGCCGTATTTGCAGGAATTGAAGGTTCAAGACCAATTTTAATGGAAGTGCAAGCATTAATAGCAGGGACTAATATGGCAACCCCAAGAAGGGCAGTAGTTGGGTGGGATATTAATAGATTGGCTATGATCATCGCGGTGCTAAATGCTCGTTGCAAAATGTTTTTGCATGATAAAGAGGTATACCTAAACATTGCAGGGGGACTCAAAATACAGGAACCATCGGCTGATCTTGCTGTTGCTGCTTCCCTTATTTCAAGTATAGTAAATTTACCGCTGCCAACTTCTTCAATAATCTGCGGTGAAGTTGCACTTTCAGGAGAAATTAGGAACATCTCGCATGCTGATCTCAGACTAAAAGAAGCACAAAAGTTAGGATTCAAAAAAGCAATTATGCCTAAAAATGGTAACTATTCTTCTCATGATATTGAAATAATCAAGCTTGGTCACGTAAGGGAATTAAGAGAAGTCTTTAATTACAATTAAATAACGCTTCAGCAAATTCTTTGCTAGTAAACTCCCTTAAGTCCTCTATATTTTCGCCAATTCCTATAGCATGTAACTTTATCTTATAAGCTTCTGCAAGTCCAATTACCACTCCGCCCTTAGCAGTGCCATCTAACTTTGTTACGATTAGCCCGGTAACATTAACCATTTTGCTAAATGCTTCTAATTGGCTATAAGCATTTTGGCCGGTAGTTGCGTCAAGAACTAAAATAACGTCATGAGGGGCAGTGTCATCCAATTTCTTTATCGTTCTATATATTTTTGATAACTCCTCCATAAGGTTCACATTATTTTGCAGCCTTCCTGCTGTGTCAATTAGAACAACATCAACGTTATCTTTTATAGCTTGACTTACAGCTCTATATGCCACACTTGCAGAGTCGCTACCGTACTCTCCAGTAACAATCAAGCAATCAGAACGTTCTGCCCAAATGTTTAATTGTTCACTAGCAGCAGCTCTAAATGTGTCGCATGCAACAAGCATAACGGATTTTCCCATTTCCTTATATTTATATGCGAGCTTACCTATAGTCGTGGTTTTACCGTTACCATTTACTCCGCATACCATTATTATATGTGGTTTTTTGTTTAAAATTAGCGGTTGCACAGCAGGGTTCAATATCGATTCTATTTCGCTCATTAGCTGCTGTGTGATGGTATTATACTCAACTTCCTTGTCAAATTTGATGCTTGTGAGCCTATCGATAATCAACTTGGAAGTTTTATGACCAATATCCATGCTAATTAGCAATTCTTCTAATTCATCTAAAAGCGACTGATCTAATTTTTTTTTGCCAGAAAAAATACTTTTCACCCCGTCGCTAAAGCGAGAAGAAGTTTTTAACAGGCCCTGATAAAGGTTACTAAACAAACTCAAGGGATACTCCTTTTTAAATTATAAACTTAATTACAATATAAAGAATGACATGCACTACGCGAATTTGTAAAGTAAAATGCACTCAAAAACTACAATTTTACCTTACAAAAATTACACTTTTTGAGTGTATTTTACTTTAGTTTTTAACCTAAATATGTTATAATGTAGAATAGCGGTTCACAGGTAATTTTATGAGTTACAATGAGAAAATTTTAGATCATTACGAAAATCCAAGGAATGTTGGCTCTCTGGATAAAAATGATCCAAATGTTGGTACTGGCCTAGTTGGTGCACCATCGTGCGGTGATGTAATGAAATTGCAGATAAAGGTCAATGACAAAGGTGTTATTGAAGATGCAAAATTTAAAACTTTTGGTTGTGGTTCTGCCATTGCTTCAAGTTCCTTGTTAACAGAGATGATAAAGGGAAGAACCATCAGTGACGTTACACAGATAAAGAATACTCAAATAGTGGAAGAGTTGTCTTTACCTCCAGTGAAGATACACTGTTCGGTACTTGCTGAAGATGCTATAAAGGCTGCTATTCATGACTATCAAAGTAAACAAAAGAATTAAGAAGCTACGAACATGGGTGAATATCAAGAAGTAGGCGGAGGTGAAACTGTAAAAAAGAATAAAAAACTTATCACTATAACTGCGGAAGCAGTAGAAAGGATAAGGTATTTATTGGACCAAAAGAAGCATACTAACCTTGAGAAACCGGAAGAAGCAATAGGAATAAGAGTGCTAATTAAGCAAAAAGGATGTTCTGGTTTAAAATATGATATTGAATATGCATATGATACTCGTCCTTTAGAGTCGGTAATTGAAGAAAACTGTAGTGATGGCCAAAAAGTTAAAGTGTTGATCGACCCAAAATCCGTCATGTTTATTCTTGGCTCTGAAATGGATTATGTAGAAGAAAAATTTTCATCGGGTTTTGTTTTCAAAAATCCTAATGAGAAAGGAAAATGTGGTTGTGGAAAGAGTTTTCATGTCTAGCAACTATTTTGCATTGTTTGAAATTGAACCAACTTTCAATATCAGCTTTGATGAGTTAGAGAAAAAATATATTGAGCTAAGCAGGACTGATATAAATGAAAGACAGTCCCAAAACATGGAAAATATTAACAGAGCTTATCAGATACTAAAGTCACCGCTAAAACGTGCTGAGCATTTGCTGGATTTTTTTAATGTGAAAAGCCAAAAGGACCACTTAAATTCTGAAATATTAAGTGAATCAATGGAAATAAGAGAGTACTTACTAGACTGCGACGATCTACAATTTGCAAGTAGGATGATCGATGAAAAAATAAAAGGTTGCATTAAAAATCTAATTAACACTTTTGCTGTAAAGAATTTTGATAGAGCTGCTACACAAGTCTTAAGATTGAAATATTTATACAAGTCATTTGAGGAGATGAAGAAAAATGCAACCAATTCAAATTTCTGAACCAAATTCAAATGAAGTAGTTTTTGGTATAGATCTTGGCACTACCAACTCTTTAATTGCTATGGTAAATAAAGCTGGCAACGTGGAGATATTTAAAGATGAACAGGGAAGAGAGCTATTACCTTCTATCATTTCATGTGAAAATAATACATTGAAAACTGGCTATGATGTTGGCTCAAATGCAATCCACTCAATAAAACGTTTAATGGGTAAAAGTGTTAAAGATTTGAACAAGATGGGTGTTTATTTTGAAATAGATAACGAAAGTGAAAAAGTTATTAGAGTAAAATGTTCGGAGGAAAAGTATCTTACTCCTGTTGAGATTTCTGCTGAGATATTAAAAGCTTTATGTGAGAGGGTAAAAAAGTCTAAGGGGCTGGAAGTAAAAAAAGCAGTAATTACTGTGCCAGCTTACTTTGACGATTCAGCACGTAACGCAACTAAATATGCAGCAAAATTAGCTGGCATAGAAGTTCTTCGCCTCGTTAACGAGCCAACCGCTGCAGCGCTTTCTTACTCCATTGAAAAGAACAATAACAGTGGAATATATGCAGTTTATGACCTTGGTGGTGGAACATTTGATATTTCGATATTGAAATTGCATCAAGGAGTGTTTCAAGTTCTTGCAGTTGGTGGTGATACCAAACTCGGCGGTGATGATTTTGATCATTTGCTGAGTTCAATTGTGATTGATAAGTATAGAGAAAAGACGGCTAAGCAACTAAATTCCTTACTTATCGAATCACGCTCTGTGAAAGAGTACCTAAGCAATCACACTATAGGTATCTTCGAATTTAATGTTAACGGCAAGCCATTTGAGTGCGAAATTACCAGAGAAGAATTCGAGCAGGCAATCAGTTCTTTGGTCAATAAGACTATCAATATAGTCACTCGTACTATAAGTGATATAGATCTTAAAATTGATGATATAAAAGGAGTAATTTTAGTTGGTGGTGCAACTAGAACACCATTGGTTCAAAATTCACTAGTCAAACTCTTTGGAAATAAAGTACTAAATGACGTGGATCCAGATAAAGCAGTTGCCATTGGGGCAGCTCTGCAGGCTCATGATTTAACTTCGAGCTCAAAAGATAGGAATATTCTCCTGGATGTTTTACCTCTATCACTTGGCATAGAAACTATGGGAGGCATAGTTGAAAAAATCATACCAAGAAATACGCCACTGCCAGTTTCAGAAACAAAAGAGTTTACAACTTATATTGATGGGCAAACAGCAATGAAAATTCATGTTTGTCAGGGAGAACGTGAAATGATAGAGGATAACAAATCTCTAGCGCAGTTTGAACTAAAAGGTATACCGCCACTGCCTGCAGGTTCTGCAAGAGTTGAAATAGAATTTACAGTTAACGTTGACGGAATCTTGACTGTTACTGCAAGAGAAAAAACTACTGGAATTGAGCAGACAGTTAAAGTAAATTCAAGTTTTGGCTTGAGTGAAGCTGATGTTCAAAATATGGTTAACCAGTCAATAAACAGTTTTGACGAAGATATGAAGGCTCGTTCCCTTGCAGGTGCTAAAATTAATGGAAATAAACTCATACACTTGGTTGAAAACAATAATAACCTTTCCACTGATCAAAAGTTGAAAAACCTATTACAAAATGCAAAAAACGCTTTACAAGGCAATGACTTGAATGAAATTAACAACACTATCGCCGAGTTAGAAAATTCTTCTTTAGAGTTGTGTGAATTAACAAATAGGTAGAAAAAGCTTACACAACCTTGTGCAATACCCTATTTAATCTCAAAGCAACAGGTAACCTGAAATTAAATGGTAACCAATCGACCTTTCCTAATTTAAATGATAAACCAACTATGCTTACACGCCCAATGATATTTTCCATTGGTACAAAACCAACTTCAGGAAACCTACTATCTAAAGAATTATTTCTATTGTCTCCCATAACGAAAAATTGATCGTTAGGTACATAATAAACCGGAGTGTTATATGATAGCTTATTAGAAATGTCATCTACCAAAATCTCATGTTCCTTGACACTTAAAAGCGTTTCTATATATCTTGGTATGTTACGATTTGACTCATAATCAAAAAAACTTTCAATTTGCCTTCGCTCTACTTTCTGATCATTTAGGTATAATTCTCCCTCTATCATTTGCACTTTGTCACCTGGTGTTCCTATTACTCGCTTAACAAACCTGATGCTGTCATTTCTTGTGGGTTTGAAAACTACTATGTCGCCACGCTTTGGAGGGGTATAAAAAATCCTGCCGCTAAAAATGTTTGGAGAAAATGGAAAGGAGTGTTTACTGTAACCGTATGAATATTTACTAGTAAAAATGTAATCCCCTTCAAGTAGGGTGCTTTTCATTGAACCAGAAGGTATATGAAATGGCTCGAATAAAAAACTACGTATTGATAGCGCAATCAACAGTAAAAAAAACAATGAAGATAAAAATCTTCCCGTTCTTATCACCCAGTTTTTGCTTAGTTCTTCCAACTTTTCCAACTTTGTTTTTCTTATAGATTAAGCTTATTATAATACATAAATTAAAAAATGGTAATATGAAATTTTACTTGTGAATGTTATTCCTCTATTCAAAACAATTTTGAAAAGGCGGTTCATTTCTTTCAACGGTGTCATCCAAGTAGCGTGACACATAACTGTACGAACATTGCAATTTGCAGGTGGCAGATGAAAGTAGCTGATGCACATCTGTACGAACATTTGCTTTTGTTAAGGTAATATGGTGTTATGAAAGTAGCTGACACTGGAATGGCTTTGTTGCATCGCTACTTATGAAAGGCTAACTATAGTTAGGATTATAAGCAACCTATTGAAAATCTTGTTTTTTTGCAATCAATCTGATCAAATTTAAGAATAGTAATTTGTTATTTATATTAATAAATTTAATTCTATTGAAAATAGCTAAAGCATTGAAATTCTTGAATTTTAGCCGGATTGGTAAATGGTAGTGAAATTTCTTTTACTCAAATTTAGGTATTCATTGACCGTTCTTGTTATAAATACCAGAATAATAAGCTACTGATATTCGCTATCTTTTTTATCTTTAATCCATCATAGCTAGCGATGCAACAAAGCCCACTGGAATCTAGGTTGTAACCGTTCACGGATTGTGAGAATGAATAAAGAACTAAGCAGTCGTAACTTTTGGAAGGGATTTTGGCCATTGAGACGTGATGTCAAAAATATCGACAACATTCTTTCCACAAATCTTTCTCCATGTTCCGACCAGGTGAAAAAGCTGTTTTTACGATAGCCGTCTAATTTGCCGTTCTGCAAGGTTGTTGATTGACTTCAGGCTTTCGTAAAAACTTCCACACCATATCCTCGGCCTTAACATCTTAATGGCCATTCTCAAACCATTTACAAGCCTTGTCATTTCATGCCCCCCCTTTTTGCATTAGTTGTGTAGCATCTTTTAATATTAGCAAGGCCTATAATAGTGCAACACTGCCTTACGTATTGCCAATCCAAATTCTACTTGCTGTAAAATAACACAATCTGCTACATCGCTGCTAATCTCAATCCCTCTGTTTATTGGCCCTGGGTGCATAACAATCGCATCTGGTTTTGCGTATGATAGCTTTTGTGAATCAAGTCCATACAAATAAAAATATTCTTTCTCTGAAGAACTATTATTCATGCGCTCTTTCTGCAATCTCAAAAGCATAATTACGTCAGCATCCTTTATACCTTCAATTAATGAATAATGGACTGAATCTACTTCAGGAAAATGCTTACAAATCAAAGTTGGTGGTGCGACCAAGTTTATCTCTGCTCCAAACATTTTTAGCAATCTTATATTTGATCTTGCAACTCTACTGTGCAGAATATCTCCACATATCACAACTTTGAGGTCCTTTATTTGCTTTTTGTGATTGCTGATTACAAGATAGTCTGCAAGAGCTTGAGTTGGATGTTCACTACTTCCATCGCCTGCATTGATTAGCGAGCAGTTAACATACTTTGCCAGTGTATTAATGATACCACTACTTTTATGCCTGATTATTATGTAATCAGGATTCATTGCATTTAATGTTTTGATCATGTCTTTTAGATCTTCTCCCTTGTTAATAGAAGAAGATCTTATTGGCAAAGTTACAACATTTGCTCCAAGGCTTTTTGCTGCTATTTCAAAAGACGCAAGTGTACGCGTTGAATCTTCAAAGAATAAATTTATTACTGTCTTATTTTCCAAGATATGACTATTTGCAACTTCTTTTTTAAGGTACTGGTTGGCCAACTTAGTTATATTTTCTACATCATCGACTGTAAGGTCTGAGATGTTTAACAAATTCCTTCTCTTGTTCATAGTTTCCTTTTCAACTACTTGAACCTATTCTACTTTCTTATTACCTTTTTTCAATAGACTTCTTGTGCAGCAATTGTTTTGGTGAAAGAACGGAAAAAGATAGTAAAGTCAAAATTAAGTTAGAAGGAAGAAAAAGTTCAGCGAGTCAAGAGTAAGGTATATTAGCATAAATCTTTCATCCCAATGTTTAGTGGCGCTGGGGATTACTTCCACTTACACTCATCCGCTATCATAACAGCCTCAAAAAGATGCTTCTCAAGTTCACTTAGAGGCAAATCACTTTGTGAATAATTTCCCCAAGATTTTAGTATATCGGAAGTTTCAACGCCTTCAATAATAGGATATTCTTGGTTTTTTTTAGCGTATAACTCTTGAGCCTGCTTGCTTACTAAAAATTCCAATAAGACTATAGCATTTTCCCTGTTTTTTGCGTTTTTTGTTACTGCTGCACCACTGATGTTTACCATTACACCGTGATCGTTGCGATTAGGAAAAAAAGCCCCTAGCTTGTCTGCAACATTCTTTTTATTTTCTGATGAAAGAATTCTCGCAAAGTAGTAGCTGTTTACTATTGCAACATCTCCCTCACCCGCTGCTACGGCGTAAATTTGATCAGTATCACCACCACTTGGTTTTCTTGCCATATTGCTCACAATTCCGCTTACCCATTCTTTCGTCTTTTCAAAACCATTATTTGCAATCATAAAAGCAATTAACGATCTGTTATATGGACTTGTAGAAGAACGCACTAATATTTTTCCTTTCCATTTTTCATTTGCTAAATCTTCATAAGTACTTAAGTCCTTAGGGTCTACTGACTCTTTATTGTAAACCAATATCCTAGCTCTTTTTGTAAGACCAAACCAATAATCTTCACTGTCTCTAAATCTTGCAGGTATAACACTTTTTAAAACCTCTGAATCTACTTGAGATAAAAGTCCTCTTTTTTTTGCTAGAATTAAGTTGATTGCATCAGCAGTCAAAAATAAGTCAGCTTCACCACCGTTTTCCATTCGTGAAAGTAGCTGAGAATAATCATCAATGATGTAACGTACTTTAATACCTGTATTTTTCGTGAATTCATCAAACAAAGTACGTACTAATTCTTCTTTGCGCGATGAATAAACATTTACCACTTGTGAGTCATTAGTTCCGTCGTTTCTGTATAAATAAGTAATAACTATCAATATAATTGCTATTAAGGATGTGAATATAAAGGCTTTTTTCATATTGGATAAAAAATAACTTCTTTCAGTTAAAGTTACCAAGATGGTACAACTTTAGCAAGTGTAAAGTTCGTTAGATAAATCATAAAAACTTCCTTGACAAGCTTCGCCAGCCCCCTTATTATAACACTGAAGCTATTTATTTATCTTCGCAATCTCTGCAGTGGATTAATGACAAAAAACTTAATGTATTTGGCGTAAATCATGCTTAATTTTTTGCACTATGTGCACCTTATTTCTTTATAAAATTTCTAGGTTTTTACCTAATATAAGCTGAAATGCGCTATTTAAAACATTAAAAAACGCCAACTTAAAAAATGGATAGTGAATAACTAGCTACCCTAGGGTTTCTTTTGCCTTTTTTTCTGTTTAGTAAATTGTATCCGTTCAGCGGAGTGGTAGAATAAGGTAGACAAAGCAAGATAATAAAGATAATCATAGAGCAAAAGTGAGGTAATGTGGTAAACCTTTGAGAACTTTGCAAAAATTTACAGCAAAAAATAGAAAAACTGAAAGCAGAGATAGAAAACTTAAAAGCAGAAAATAAAGCTTTAAAGATAGAGAACGCTGAATTAAAGGAAAGGCTCGGTTTAAATTCAAAAAACTCATCCCTGCCCAGCTCAAAAGAGCTATACAAAATAAAAAAGGACAAGCCAAAAAGCGAAAGGAATGTTGGCGATCAGGTTGGGCATAAAGGAAATTTTCATGCCACAATGGAAGCGGATAAAGTAGTAAAAATAGAGTTGCCTAATATTTGCGAATGCGGAGGAGAGCTTGTAATATGGGAAAAACCTTATGTTCACCAAAAAGTTGATCTTCCGGAAATTAGGCCTTATGTAGTAATTGGAACATGGTCGTTGTTGGAGATGCAGAAAAAGAAAAAGTAGCAAGTTACCAGAAGGTGTTACGCCAGATACATTTGGTCCAAGGGTTAAGTCTATAATTGCAGCACTCAGCGAATTTTACAAAAACTCAAAGCGTGAAGTGGCTAGTATCATAAATGACATTTTTAATTTGAACATAAGTGTTGGCAGCATATCAAATCTTACTATTACCCACAAATATAAAGTTCGTGAGCAAGTCGCCATCCTTCTGCTAAATCAAAGAGACGTTTATATCCTTTCCAAAGAGTAATTGGTCCTGGTTTTGGGTCATTTTTTCTTGCTAAATGGCCTCCAAGTTCATGAAACAGCTTCTTTTATGTTGGGAACTACACTTGGACATGGTTTTCTGTGTATTTTAACGTATAAAACTTTCCATTCTTCTTCAGCTAATAAGGTAGTACATGGTAATGTTGGGTTAGCTCTTGCAATTGATGTAATAAAGAAGATCCTCCAAGCAATAATACTCATAACTGTTAGATATCTCATTAGTCTTTCTGCTATTCCAAGCCTACATTCTTCAACTTTGAGACCGGATTTAAAATTTTATGTAATATCTCTATTTTCCATCTAAGGCAATTGTAAGTTAAAAACGTGATATAAAAGAGATAAGAGAGAAAGATAACCCTGCTCACTAGGAATAGCGGGCGTGCGCGACCGAAAGGAAATTGGTATTACAACCGTTGGTATCAAGGTACGCTAGCCCTATCTCTCGATACGTTTGAATAGTTGCTTGGGACATATATATGCACCCGTTTACAATCTTAAATTAACTAAAACTATCGAGGTTTATTATGGTTACATCTTATCAAAATTTTATTGGCATTGACATCGGAAAATTTAAAAATATCGTTGCAATTCACAAACAGAAGAATGCTGTCGAATTTGATAATAATGCTTCTGGTTGGCAACAATTATTTCAAGAGTTTTCAGATATTCTACCTAATGCTTTAGTGACTTTAGAAAATACAGGGAAATATGAGCTTGGCTTATCACATTTTCTTACCGACAAAAATATTGCCGTGCATCGAGCTAATACTCGTAAAGTAAAAAGCTTTATTTTATCTCACGGAACTTTAGCAAAGTCTAGATGCAAGAGCTCTTGCTCAATATGGATTTGAACGCCATAGAACTATCTCTCTATTTGTACCTACCTCTACAGAACAATCAACTTTGGCTGCACTTTGTCAACGTCGTGATGATATTACGCAAATGAGAACTCAAGAAAAATGCAGACTTGAAGCACCGGAAAATGATCATATAAAAGAAAGCTGTCAAAAGACCATTGAGTTTTTCGATAGTCAAATAAACGAACTCAATGATACTATACAAAAGATTATTGATGAAAGCCGCGAATTACAACAACGCCAAAAAATTCTTAAAACAGTTCCTGGAAAAGTTATCACAAGATTTTTTGTGTTTAATGCCAGAGCTTGGTTACTTAAATAGAAAAGAAGTAGCAAGTCTTGCCGGAGTTGCACCGCATCCAAAAGAAAGTGGTAAAGCTGTTGGTTACCGAAGGATTACAGGTGGTAGAAGTAACGTTCGTTCAAAGCTCTTTACAGCCGCTATGGCTGCTACAAGGTCAAAATCTATACTTGGCGCCTTTTATTCTAAGCTTGTTGAAAGTGGTAAGAAGAAGATGGTGGCTATAACAGCCCTAATGCGTAAAATTATAGTAATTGCTAATACAAGACTTAAAGAAGCAATTAATTTGCATACTTAAAAATCTTCACAACGGTAACTGAAATTGGCTAATGAATATGTGCGTCCACACAGACTTAAAGCACATATTCATTAGCTTAAGCAGAAATTGCTGTGGTAGCTGTTTGATATAAAATTCTATTTCTATGACAAACGGGTTTTTATTGCCCATATAATTTGCAAAATTACACAAATAAAAAAATTTTTAAAAAACATAGTTGATACCAACTAATTTTTTCAACAGCTTCATCGAAAGTATTAACTGAAAGATTCGTTAATAGCATCCATTCTAGCGGTTTTTTTTAAGGGAAGGGGAGTTTTCTCAACAACATAAACTGCATAAAGTGGTAATTTAGGTAGTTCTTCCGTCTTATGCCTAATATTATTCTTAGATGGATTCATCATAAACTTTCCAAATCTAACTTCCAAACGTGCTGTTCTTTTTGGCTTATTATCTTTTACAGGAACTTCAACTTCTACCGTACCTGCACAATGAGAGGATTTAATAAATGCCCATAACTTCTGCTCACCTTTTTCAGGATATCGAGATTTTCTATTTACTGCTCTATCTCTGCATGCTCTAACTAGCACTGCCGAATTAAGATTATGTGCAAGCTCAAAAAAGTCATATATATCTGCTTCTCTATCGCATACAGTTATAGTCTCAGTTTGAGTTGGATCAATAATATTATTTGTTTTTCTTAAAGTTTCCAACCACTTTACGCTTTCTTTATCTTCAATGCGATCGCTCTTTTTTTTAAGGTTCTCAGTTTCTTCAGGTCTTGAATAAACTTTTTGATCTAGTATCCCTAGTACCAAACCTTCTATACTAACGGCAAGAGCTGTATGCATTATAATACCTTTTGCAGTATCATAACTGGACAAATTTGCTAATCCGCTTGTTTTTTTATGGTTATTATATACAATGTAACTGGTATCTTGAATGACAAGAACCCTCTTGTGAGCTTTTGTTCTCTCAACCGTCTTATTAATATGTGTAGCTAAAATATCACTTTCTTTTACATTCTCATTTTGAAAAAAACGTTATGCTGTTTTTGCTTCTGACCAACTTTCACATGCTTGATTAATCTAACTTTCAGGTAATTTTGTCAAACATATCAGCAATCTTTACTAATCGCTCAGTTAACCTTTTATCTCCAAATTCATTTTTAGCCCATTCACTACTTTTACTTGCCATTTTACACCCTCAATATTTGCAAACTTTAATATTGTAATATTTTACTTTTTAGTCCATTTATATTTGTGGGTAATAGTAAGGAATGACACCGTCTTGGATGGAAACCAGTGTCAGCTACTTTCATGACACCATCACAAGGTGAAACTGGATCCCAGTGGGCTTTGTTGCATCGCTCAAGCGAAAAGAACTGGCAGTTACTGACAAAATTCATTATAAATAGCCATTTAACTGTTGAAGAAAAAATATGCCACAAAAAATGAGAGTCAGTAACTGCCATGAATATAACAAATTTCTCCAAGAAAGAGGAAGCATTTTTTGTTATATCAATGACGCCATAGAAAATTGGTACGAGAATTGTCCAAAAATGCAGGGCGGCAACTATATTTATAGTGATAAAGTTGTGATTTTGGTGCATATAATCGTCAGTTTCTTTAGAATTGGTTTAAGACAAACAGTCGGGTTTATAAAAGGGTATTTGCAACAAATAGGAAGAGATTTGCAGCTATTCACAAGCATCAAAAGAAACTTAATATTAAGATAAATGATTGCAGAAAATAATATAGAAGATATCGAAATTGCTATAGACAGTACAGGAATTAGTATATACAACAACACACAGCAAGGAAAATAGCACTGACAGAAAATATCGTGGCTATGAGCAAACGAGAAAATTGCACGTAATGTTGAATATAAACAACAAAAAAGCCATAGCTGTAAAATACAGTAACGGCTGATCACTATGGAGCTTGTGATTTGCTAAAAGAAGTCGATTTTCAGTATGTCATAAAAGTACTATATGCAGATAGGGCATATGACAGAGAAAAGCTCTATAAGCTGTGTAATCAATATGGTATAAAAACGAAAATTCCTCCGAAAAACAACGCAGCAGAGCATCCAAAGTTAGACTATATGGCTGAGAGAAATTCTGCAGTCAAGCTCATAAAGTCATATGATGAAGATGGTATAAAGAAGTGGAAAAAAGAGATGAGTTATGGAAAAAGATCTTATATAGAAAGTTTTTTCTCGCAACTGAAACAAACATTCGGGTTTAGTTTTAGGAATAAATCTGAGACAAATAGAGAGAAGGAACTACTTGTTAAATGCTATTTGCTCAATAAGTTCACTGATATTGGTATGGCTAAATTTGAGATAGCTTCATAAATTTATTGTGCGTTACCTACTATCCGAAGAGCGATGCAACAAAGCCATCCCAGTGTCAGCTACTTGGATGACAGAGGGGGGTGGGATGACAGAAGATGATGGAGTGACAGGGAGTAATACAAAAAGTTTCGTCATCCCCATTGAATCGGCTTTAAAATCGATGTTCAAAGTTGAAATTTCCCTAGAAGATGCGGGGAAAATCAGAAAAGGTCAGGAAGTTGTATTAAATAACTTGCGTAATTTAAAGAATCATGATATTTGTTGTACGGTGGTGGGTAGTGTACCTATTGCAATCTGCAGTTTTATTTATGGTTGTGTGAAACCTATTCGTGTTTTTAATATTTAAAATGAGGTTTAGATGTCGATAACATCCGAAAAGAAAAAGAGTTTGATAAATATATATGCAATTAAAGAAGATGATACAGGCTCATCTTTTGTACAATGTGCAATTTTGACCGAGAGGATCAGTAACTTAACTGAGCATTTTAAAGTGCACAAGCATGACCATCACTCTAAGCGTGGTTTACTTATATTGATAGGTAGAAGACGCAAGCACTTAAATTATATAAAGCGTAAATTTGGTAATGAAGCCTATCAGGAATTAATAGAGAAGTTAGGCATTAGAAAATAATCGAGGAATTTAATATGTTTAAAATTATAAAAAAATCTATAGAGTGGGGTGGTCGTGCCTTATCTTTAGAAACAGGAAAAATAGCACGCCAAGCTCATGGTTCAGTAGTTGTAAATTACGGTGATACTTATGTTTTAGTAACTGTTGTACGTAAAAAGAAGGAAGAAAGCGTTGATTTCCTACCTTTAAATGTGCAGTTTATCGCAAAAAGCTATGCCATGGGTAAGATCCCTGGCGGGTTTTTTAAAAGAGAAGGCAAGCCATCTGATAGAGAAACTTTAATCTCAAGAGTAATAGATAGAAGTATAAGACCACTATTCCCAGAAGGATTTCATGATGAAATTAGTGTGGTGTGCAATCTATTAACTTATGATACAGTCAATCCTCCTGAAGTGCCAGCATTGATTGGTGCTGTTGCAGCTCTTGCAATTTCTGGTGTTCCCTTTCACTTTACTATAGCTGGAGTGATGGTTGGTTGTGATGAAAATAATAACTATATACTCAACCCTTCTGTTCAAGAGATGAAAGCAAGCAGCTTGGATCTGTTTTTGTCTGGTGATGAAAATTCAATTTTAATGGTTGAATCAGAAGTGAAAGAGCTCTCTGAAGAAAATGTTTTTAATGCAATAAAATTTGGCCATGAACACCTTAAGCCTGTCATTAAGCTCATAAAAGAGTTTGCTGATACAATTGGCAATAAACCTGAGAGCTTTGCCCCTATTGATGCATCAGATATAACACAAGAGCTCGAAAAATACGGTAAAGATTTTGAAAAAGCATATTCGCAAACAGTAAAACAAGAGCGAGTTCAAGCTCTAGAAGCGATCAGAGAGAATATATTGAATACTCTTAAAGAAACCGGAAAAGACGAAAAGTTAATTACGTATGCAGTAAAAAACTTTGAAAGATCTTTAGTACGTGAAATAATTAGGAAGAAAAGTGTAAGGATAGACGGTCGTAAGCATGATGAGATACGTCAGATAGAAGTTGAAGTTGATATTCTGTCCAAAACTCACGGTTCTGCACTATTTACAAGAGGCAATACTCAGGCACTGGTTGTTACTGCTCTTGGCACCACTCAAGATGAGCAAATTGTGGATGATATTGAAGGGGATAGACGTGAGCATTTCATGTTGCATTATAACTTTCCCTCATTTGCTGTTGGAGAAACTTCTGCTGCGCGTGCACCAGGAAGAAGAGAAATCGGTCATGGCAAACTTGCTTGGAAAGCAATTCATCCTGTTTTACCCGATAAGTCTGAATTTCCTTATACAATAAGAGTAGTGTCCGAAATTTTGGAGTCTGATGGTTCTTCTTCTATGGCAACAGTTTGTGGGACTTCTCTTGCTTTAATGGATACGGGTGTGCCAATAAAGGCCCCTGTTGCTGGAATTGCTATGGGTCTCATCAAAGATAAAGACGAGTATGTAATACTTTCCGATATACTTGGTGATGAAGATTATCTTGGTGATATGGACTTTAAAGTAGCAGGAACTAGTGAAGGGGTTACGGCGCTACAAATGGACATGAAAATTTCTGGTATAAGCTTTGAAATTGTTGAAAAATCTTTAGAACAGGCAAAAGCTGGAAGATTACATATTTTAGAAAAAATGAATGCAGTGATTTCAGAACACAGTGATGATGTCAAAGACCATGCACCAAGGATGTTATCATTTTACATAGATAAAGACAAAATTTCTGCTGCTATAGGTTCTAAGGGGAAAAATATACGCAGTGTGTGTGAAAGAAGTAATGCAAAAATTGAAATAGGAGATGATGGTAAAGTTTCTGTTTTTGCTACGAGTGGCACTGAAGCTGAAATTGCAAAGAGTATGATGATTGATTCAATAACAGAACTAGAACAAGGTTCTATAGTTGATGTCAAGGTTGTAAGAATAGAGAAGTCTATTGTAGAGCTTGAATTTCTTAATGGCAGAAAAGGAAAAATGCACATAAGTGAAGTAGCTAATGAACATATAGATTCTATAGAGAGCGTACTTAAACAAGATGATACTTTCAAAGCACTAGTAATTGACTTCGAAAAAGGTGGGTGTCCAAAGTTGTCAAGACGTCGGGTTGATCAAGAGACGGGAGAGTTTTTTGAAGGTGAGCTTTACAACGAGGAAAGGAAAGATGGTCCAAATGACAGGGATAATTATTACAATAATTCATTTAGTAGAAAACCTGGAGGAAGTCACCATAAGAGGCCTCCTCGTCCTCGTTCTGGTTTCAGCAACAGAAATAGGCCGAAATTTGGTAATAATGATTCATCATCAGGTTTTTATTAAGAGGTTGTCCGGAAACAAGTAAAAGGCTATAATATCTGAAATTTTAGTACGGGGTAAAGATGAGAAAAAAGTATCCAACAGATCTAAGCGAAAGGGAATGGGCAAGAATAGAAAAACACTTCAGAGTATCATACAAGAAAGGAGGAAGGCTGCCAAAGTATAGCAAAAAAGAAATATTAGAAGCAATTTTCTATGTATTGCGTACAGGGTGTCAATGGCGGTATTTACCAAATGATTTTCCGCTATGGAAGACTGTGTATGAGCAGTTCAGGCAATGGAAGAAGCAGGGAATTTTTGAGAAAATGAATTATGAAATTACAAAATATAGTAGAAGAAAAATAGGAAGGAATGAGCAGCCGAGTGCCTGTATAGTAGATAGTCAATCTGTAAAGACTACAGAAAAGGGGGGATCAAAGGCTATGATGGAAGTAAAAAAGTAAAGGGTAGAAAAAGGCATATAATTACAGACACTCAGGGTTTTATACTAGGTTGTTACGTAGGCGCTGCTAACGAAAATGATAGAGATGGTATTAAAATAGCATTAAACAATATGAGAACAAAATATACTAAAGTTAAAAAAATGTGGGCTGACATGGGATACCAAGGAAGAAATTTAAAGAATCACATAAAGGAAGAATATGACATAGATATTGAAATTGTTAAAAGGCCTCCATGTAGATTTTGGGTGCACAAAGATACGCCACCTGAGCTACTACCAACAAGAGAACAAGGGTTTAAAGTACAGCCAAGAAGATGGGTTGTAGAAAGGACTTTTGCTTGGGTTAATAGGAATAGAAGGCTATCGAAGGAGTATGATTTACTCACAACATCCACTGAGAATTTCATATACCTAGCTATGAGTAGGGTTATGTTAAAGAGGGAATATGCTTGAATTTACTAGTTTCCGGACAACCTCTTATAGCTCTTTCCATAAAAGTCCGGATGTGATAGGATAAGGGTAGATGATGATAAGGAGGTTGAATGCCAGCAGCATATAGTTATGATTTAAGAAAAAAAGCAATGGAAGCGCTAGACGAAGGAGAAAGCAGAGAAACAGTGGCAGCAAGATTTAAGATTGGACGAACTACTTTATGGGAGTGGCAGCAAAGAAGAAAAGAAACAGGAGACTTTCAATCAAAAAAACTTGGAAATGGGGGTTACAATCACAAAATTACCGACTGGGATACCTTTGCCAAATTTGCCAGAGAACACGGAGGAAAGACTCTATCGGAAATGGCTAAACTTTGGAACAACGTTAGTATCCAAACGATCTATCGAGCCCTTAAAAAAATTGGATTTACGCGCAAAAAAAGACATATGGATACAAGGAAAGAAACGAAGAAAAACGTGCTGAATTTTTGAAAATTATAGCGACAAAAGAACCTAAAAACTTAGTGTATATAGATGAGTCTGGCATTGATAACACCGAACTACGGATATTGCCAGAAAGGACAGCGGTTTTATGCCTTAAAATCTGGAAAGAAAACTCAACGAATCAGTATGGTTGCAGCCTTAAGTGGAAGAAAGATAGTTGTTCCGTTAACCTTTGAAGGCCACTGTAATATGGATGTTTTTAATGGATGGTTTGAGCAATTTTTGACACCGATCTTGGAACCTGGACAGACTGTCATTCTTGACAATGCTACTTTTCATAAGTCTGATAAGATTATCGAGCTTGCTAAAGGGGTTGGTGCAGAAATTTTGTATCTGCCGCCTTATTCTCCAGATTTCAACAAAATTGAGCATCATTGATTTGCTATAAAAAACAGAGCCAGGAAAAACATTCCTCTATTCGAATCCTTTCGTCGTGCTGTTGATTCTGCCTTCCTATGACCTGTTCGGACTATTATGAGAAATGCTATACTACATAAGGCCTAATTTCCGGAAGATCAACTTTTTGGTGAACATAAGGTTTTTCACATATTACAAGCTCTCCTCCGCATTCGCAAATATTAGGCAACTCTATTTTTACTACTTTATCCGCTTCCATTGTAGCATGAAAATTTCCTTTATGCCCAACCTGATCGCCAACATTCCTTTCGCTTTTTGGCTTGTCCTTTTTTGTTTTGTACAATTCTTTAGAGCTCGGTAGAGATGAATTTTTCGAGTTTAAACCAAGCCTTTCCTTTAATTCAGCGTTCTCTATCTTTAAAGCTTTATTTTCTGCTTTTAAGTTTTCTATCTCTGCTTTCAGTTTTTCTATTTTTTGCTGTAAATTTTTGCAAAGTTCTAAAAGGTTTACCACATTACCTCACTTTTGCTCTATGATTATCTTTTTAGATCACTTTGTCTACCTTATTCTACCACTCCGCTGAACGGATACCTTGGGTTAGCTATAGCTAACACCACAATTGTACTAACATTGTGATTTGAGAACAACCTTCACCAGAAAGGGTGTCATTCCAGTGTTAAGCACTGGAATGACGAGAGGTAACGCAAGAAGTTTACTCTTAGAGGTTGTCCGGAAACTAGTAAATTCAAGCATATTCCCTCTTTAACATAACCCTACTCATAGCTAGGTATATGAAATTCTCAGTGGATGTTGTGAGTAAATCATACTCCTTCGATAGCCTTCTATTCCTATTAACCCAAGCAAAAGTCCTTTCTACAACCCATCTTCTTGGCTGTACTTTAAACCCTTGTTCTCTTGTTGGTAGTAGCTCAGGTGGCGTATCTTTGTGCACCCAAAATCTACATGGAGGCCTTTTAACAATTTCAATATCTATGTCATATTCTTCCTTTATGTGATTCTTTAAATTTCTTCCTTGGTATCCCATGTCAGCCCACATTTTTTTAACTTTAGTATATTTTGTTCTCATATTGTTTAATGCTATTTTAATACCATCTCTATCATTTTCGTTAGCAGCGCCTACGTAACAACCTAGTATAAAACCCTGAGTGTCTGTAATTATATGCCTTTTTCTACCCTTTACTTTTTTACTTCCATCATAGCCTTTGATCCCCCCTTTTCTGTAGTCTTTACAGATTGACTATCTACTATACAGGCACTCGGCTGCTCATTCCTTCCTATTTTTCTTCTACTATATTTTGTAATTTCATAATTCATTTTCTCAAAAATTCCCTGCTTCTTCCATTGCCTGAACTGCTCATACACAGTCTTCCATAGCGGAAAATCATTTGGTAAATACCGCCATTGACACCCTGTACGCAATACATAGAAAATTGCTTCTAATATTTCTCTTTTGCTATACTTTGGCGGCCTTCCTCCTTTCTTGTATGATACTCTGAAGTGTTTTTCTATTCTTGCCCATTCCCTTTCGCTTAGATCTGTTGGATACTTTTTTCTCATCTTTACCCCGTACTAAAATTTCAGATATTATAGCCTTTTACTTGTTTCCGGACAACCTCTAATATGGAAGATATCGAAATTGCTATAGACAGTACAGGAATTAGTATATACAACAACACTCCTGAAGGAAAATAGCACTGACAGAAAATATCGTGGCTATGAGCAAACGAGAAAATTGCACGTAATGTTGAATATAAACAACAAAAAAGCCATAGCTGTAAAATACAGTAACGGCTGATCACTATGGAGCTTGTGATTTGCTAAAAGAAGTTGATTTTCAGCATGCCATAAAAGCACTATATGCAGATAGAGCATGTGATAGGCACAAGTTTTATAAGTTGTGTAACGAATATGATATAAAGACAAAAATTCCACCAATAAACAATGCGGCAGAACATCCAGAAATAGATTATATGTCTGACAGGAATGCTGCTATTAGGTTAATAAAATTATACGGTGAAGATGGCATGAAAGAATGGAAAAAAGAAGTAAATTATGGGAAAAGATCTTATATTGAAGGGTTTTTCTCAAGATTAAAGCAAATATTCGGATTTAGTTTTAGGAATAAATCTGAGATAAATCGAGAAAAAGAACTAAATGCTATTTGCTTAATAAATTCACTGATATTGGTATGGCTAAATTTGAGATAGTTACATGAATTTACCATAAATCACCATCTCATAAAGTGTGATGCAACAAAGCCATCCCAGTGTCTGGGCACTGGGATGACACCCTTTTGGATGGAAACCAGTGTCAGGTACTCGGATGACACCATTTACAACCACTCTCCTACCCTTTCTAGCTGTTTATAGCTGTTAAATCTCAGGAATTTATCAAAATATGGAGAGGCAATAAAGGGTGTGGAATTACTTAAATAGTTAGATAAAAAACCAGGCAGATCATTTTTTAATTCTTGCATTTTGTATCTATAATTTTGTATAGAAATAACTTTTATTTTATCATAATCAAGTTTCCAATAAGCAAGTTCTGAGACTTCTCTTTTTGTTATATGTTCTACCGCTAAGGCTTGTAAAATTAATTGCGGAAAAAATCCCGACATTACTTCTTCATTGGAAGGTGGTGTACCAAGCTTATAGTCTATAATTGCCACTTGCCCACTTGGTAGATACTCAACTCTATCACATCTTGCTATCAGTGAAATTTCTTGTGGCTTATTTGTCATCCAAGCAGTTTCATACTGATCACAAGAACCAGTGTCACGCGCTGGAATATGAAATATCGGACAGGAAAAGTTCTTTTCCAACTCAACATAATTGCTTCGAGTTTCATCAAATTCGACAAAAGATTGAATTATCTTTTGTAGTCTTACCCACCACATATTTGAAAAATTAAACTGACTAGTCGAGAATGCTTCTCGTGCAATGCTCATTGGAGATTTTTTGTTGCGTAAATATCTTGCAAGAATGTTGTGTACCATAGTGCCAAATTCCAATATCGATGGCTTGAAATTCAAGTCTCTTAATTGTTTAAGACCCAGTATATATTCAACGTAAAATGAATAAGGATTACGAATTAGCTTTTCTATTGCACTGCAAGACATCACCTGCATTTTTTCTTTTCTAACTTCGGTTTGAGGTTTTGGCATAGGCTGAGTACATGGAACAGTACATTCAGGCGTATTTAATATCCTTAGCCAATCACGATACGGCTGCTTCCCCTCCTTGAGTAGAATTTCCAAACGCTGCAATAGAATTGGCTTTCTATGGCTTAGCGATCTTGTAATATAAACCTTACTTGCACAAAACAAATTGTGTAAAGTATAAAAAAAATACCCCTGCTCTTCTTGTGCAGAAGGAAGATTAAATTTTTCTCTCGTAAGTGCATTCAAAAGCGGACTTTGAAAGCTTGGCGCTTCATTAAATCCAGCAAGTATTACAACTTTGTTGTGATATAAGCTGAATTTATTCAAGTCACTTGCTACAAAGAAAAACTCTTTCTCTAAAAATAAGGTCAGAATTTGGCTATATAACTCTAAGGAGCATTTAATTCCTACACCCTCACATGCATTTGAGAAATTACAGGTAAAATTACCTATTTCACTATTTAGCTCTGAAAAATTTATACCAGATAATATATTAATACACTGCAAATGAGTTGCTACCACATCGAAAATAGAGCAATTTATAGAACGAAGTAAAGGATTAAATATAACCTCTAACTTACTGATAATAAGTAATATATCTTCTTTGTATTTTAGCTTTTTATGGGCATTGATAGCATTTATAATATCGCTCAGACCATTTGTACTAAAGTTGCGTAATATCTCTATTTCAAATTCAGATAAAATCCGAGTGTACTCTTCTTGAGTGTAACCAAAAGTCACTAGCCTATGTTTAAGGAGCGAAAGTAATGACACACTGCTCCAATTTGAGGTCAAAACTTCGATACTATAAAGCAGAAGCGTTATATAAGGGTAATTTTCCGGTATGGCACTGTGTTGCCTTGATAAACATGCTATACGAGCTGCAAGTAATTTATCAAAGACGACCAAAGAAATGTTTTCATAACCTTCATTTTCTATAATTAATGATGTCACTTGTGCTTCTTCCTCTCTGGAATCACAAGTGATGACTTCAATATTGCCAACATATCCACTACTAACTTTGCTTAGATCGGCAGTTGTATCAAAGACGTAATCTAGATATTCCTCAGGACTTCCTGTTATCCCAGCCCTTTCTTCTGTCATCCAAGTAGCTGACACTGGGATCCAGTTTTCATTATACAGCCACCTGGTGCGCTCATTTAAAGTTAAGTTTTCTGGATCCCAGTGTCTGGGCACTGGAGAACACGCTTCTGGCAGAAAACTCACATCCCTTCTATCCACTTTTAAATAATCGAGCAGATCTTTCAGGCAATATTGATAATGTTTTTTATCAAGCGATTTCCAGTCTTTCTCTTTAATTTTCAAATTCAAGTTAGGCAAAATTATTTTTCCAAATGGCAGATCATATATAGCCCTAATTAACGACTTATCCTTTCCAATTCCAACAAAGATTATATATTGGTCTTTTTGTAAAGAGATTATCATATTGTTTATGTAATCACTCTTATGTTTTAATATATCTACTACTTCTAAATCTTTTAAAGTTTTACTCCAAGTCTCAGTGAGTAAGCTTATGAAATTCTCTATTTTTTTTGAATGTTCATCAAATTGATAACAATCCGTTGTTTGGGTAGATTGAATTTTATCAAGCAGTGATGGCAGGCTATAAGCTAAATCAATTGGAAAATTATCATTATTTTTTCTATTCCACTCCAATATGAATTGAATGAGTAGCAGTGTCCTTTTTGTTGGCTTGATAACTTTAACCCTATCAAGATTTAATATTAAATCTTCCTCATCAATATTCTCTAGCGAAACTATCTCTGGCAAAATTATGCATTTTTTAGCGTTATGATTCTTGAATGCACTCAGCAGCGCTATCACATCCCTCTTGCAAGGAAGTATGATTTTTACTTCAGGAATTTTTTCTCTTTCATATTCAGAAAATATGTGCTGAACCAGCACATCAAAAAGAGATTCATCCACATTAACGGTAAAAACTCTTCCCACTAACAGTAACAATTAATACAATATTTTATTGTATAGAAATTATTCAAAATATAAACGTGCTTGTATGCTATTATATATTAAAATTTTTTATAACATTACATGGCAAACATTAGAATAGAAGTTTTAAATAAATGCGAGCAAATTGGCTGCAGATGGTTAGTCAACGTTTACTCGATTTACATACGCAAAGAATTACCATCCAAATTATATGAAGAAATTTGCGGGCTATTTTATAATAAAGTCATACAAGACTGCCGTTATTATTCCTACAATGAAAACCTTGAAGAAGTTCCGTATGATTTCATAGAACCACAAGCAAAGTGGGGCTTGGAAATAAGCTTCCTACCTGGCATGACCGATAATGTAGGCAACACAGTGAAACAAATTGTTAGAGAGTATTTAATAAGCAAAGGCTATATCGACCAGCCTGTCATCCCAGCCCCTTCTTTTGTCATCCCAGTGCTTGACACTGGGATCCAGAAAGAGAAAACGCAGATTCCAGCGTCACGCGCTGGAATGACACCAATTGAGATCAAAGCAAGAAGTTCAAAATTGATTCTAAGTCAAGGAGATTTACCAACCGAAGATGGTATAAAACAAGAGTTCAACCCCATCACTGAGTATTGCACACTTATCTGTAAAGAAAATAATAACTATAGCTGGAAATATTATGGTAAATATAAGTCATTAAATACCCACTCCGGTGTCATTCCAGCGCTTGACCAGGAAAAAAAAGAATGGATCCCAGTGTCAAGCACTGGGATGACAGAAAAAAAGGCTGGGATGACAAAAGAGAGCACTGGAGTGATATCAAGTAGTAATGGGGCTAAATCTGTTGATTTAAATGTAAGTGACCAAGAACTTGAGAAAATCAGCAGAGATGGAATCGATGGTAATGGCACTTTAGGGCTCTCGCTGGCAGCAATGAAAGCTATAAAGGATTACTTTAAAAAACTTGGTAGAAATCCATATGATATTGAACTTGAGTCTCTGGCACAGACTTGGTCTGAACATTGTAAACACAATATTTTTTGCTCCCCTATTGATGAAATAAAAGACGGTCTATATGCTCATTATATTAAGCGTGCAACGCGTGAGATAAATTCTGACATATGCGTGTCAGTTTTCTCCGACAACGCAGGAGGAATAATTTTTGATGACGATTACTTGATTGTAGATAAAGTTGAAACTCACAATAGCCCTTCAGCTCTTGATCCATTTGGTGGAGCAATGACCGGAGTGCTTGGAGTTAATCGCGATATAGTGGGTTTCGGGAAAGGCGCAGAGCCTATAATGAATACCTATTACTTTTGCTTTGCCAAAGAAGCAAAAGGCAAATTTTATAGGGATAAAGAGCGCACTGATGAGATCTTACCGCCAAAATATATAATGAAAGAAGTGATTCACGGTGTTAATGTTGCTGGTAATTGCTCTGGTATTCCAACACAACTTGGATCGGTATATTTCGACGATAGATTTTGTGGCAAGCCATTAGTTTTTGTCGGAAGCATTGGAATTATTCCACGCAATATAAATAATGCACCTTCACACATTAAAGGACCAAAAAATGGCGATAAGATTGTAATTATTGGCGGAAGAGTTGGAAGAGATGGAATTCACGGTGCAACGTTCTCTTCAGAGGCTTTATCGGGAAATAGCCCTTCAACAATTGTGCAAATTGGTGACCCTATAACACAAAAAAAATTATCCAATGCCGTCATAAAAGCAAGAGATCTTGATCTTTATAATGCAATAACGGATAACGGAGCAGGTGGGCTGTCGTCGTCTATTGGTGAAATGGGAAAAGACGGATTTGAAGTTGATTTGAGCAAGGTTCTCCTTAAAAACGATGGTATGGCTCAGTGGGAAATATGGATATCAGAATCACAAGAGAGAATGACCTTAGCAGTGCCAGAAGAAAATCTCCCTATGTTTAAGCAAATCATGAAAAAACATGATGTGGAGGTTTGTGTGATTGGAGAGTTTAATGAGAGTGGTAAAGCTGTTGTTAAATGTCCTGAAGGGACAGTAATAATGGACATCGAAACTGAATTTCTGCATGATGGTAATCCCAAAGTGCATTTACAGACGAAACCGTGGTCTAAGGGGCTTCCAGCGCTATGCGCTGGAATGACAACAAGTTCGCCTTCTTTAGCAATTGAACTAAAAGAAATGCTGAGCAGACCAAACATTTGCAGCAAAGAGTTCATAGTGGTGCAATATGACCATGAGGTTCAAGGGTCGTCAGTGCTGAAACCACTGCAGGGCAAGGGAAGAGTGTGCAGTGAAGCTATTGTTTCAAGGCCAATCCTTTCTTCAAATAAAGGTGTTGTAAAATCGCAAGGATTTGGCTCAAGTTATGGAGAAATTGACACCTACCACATGGCAGCATGTGCAATTGACACCGCGATACGCAACTATGTAGCCGCAGGAGGAAATATAAATCATCTAGCGTTGCTCGACAATTTTTGTTGGTGTGATGCTTATAATCCAGAAAGGTTGTGGCAACTAAAGAAAGCTGCAGAGGCTTGTTACGACTTCGCAACTGCATTTAAAACACCATTCATATCCGGAAAAGACAGTATGTTCAATGACTTCAAGGGATATGATGAAAATGGCGAGAAAGTGATAATCTCTGCACCACCTTCATTACTCATCTCAGCAATTGGAATTATAGAAAATATTGAAAATGCGGTATCGCTTGATGTAAAAATGCCAGGGGACTTGATATATGTGCTTGGAGAAACACTTGATGAACTTGGTAGATCTGAATATCAGTTATATAGTGGAATAGGTAATAACAACGTACCAAAAGTTGATGCAAAGAGCGCTAGGAAGTTGTATGAGCGTTACAACCAGGCAATAAAAGATGGCATAATTGCCTCTGCAATTGCACCAAACTTAGGCGGATTAGTTATTGCTCTGGCAAAATCGCTAATTGCAGGAGACCTTGGTGCTGAAATCGATCTTTCACTAGTGCCAATAGGAAAAATACAAAATACAGACATAATAAACAAGATAATAATGTTTTCTGAATCGCAAAGTAGAATTTTGGTTACTATTGCACCACAAAATCAGAAGAGGTTTGAAGAATTGTTTGAAGGTGCAGTTTATTCATGTATTGGCAAAGTAACAGAGAAAAAGGTGCTAAACATAAAGGATGTTTTAAAAGTAGATCTGAAAGATGTGGCATGCTAATATAAAATATTTTTCTTATTATGCTAAATAACTCTTTTACTATATGTAATGTTTATTTAGAATGAATGTATGTTATTAATTTTGGGTAGGTAATTATGTCTATTTTATCGATACTCCTGTTTATCAGTCTTTCTTTACTCAACACTTCAAATAAATTGATGATATGTGCTGCCTTATTTGTGGGAGCTGCTTTAGTTGTAAATTCAATGGTTGAATTTTATGGCAGAAGCAAAGCTACGTACAACTTAATAGTGTGTACAGCGCTATGTTGTGTTTTTAAATGGCAAAGTTTTAATTTGATGATATTGATTTCATATACTGCAATTTTAGTATCTCTTCTCTCAAGCATAATTATTTTTGAAAAATTGAAGTCCAAGTTGAATTTTCATATGGCAAATTTCATTACTTTAATTATAGCATCAGTGGTTGATAGTGCCGTTGTATGTGTTGGATTACTATACAAATTTTCTGCAGGTAAATGCCTATCAATATATACTAGAGACTTAATTTTTAAGTTTTCTTATGCGTCAGTATTGAGCATCTGTTTGTTTGTAGGAATGTATTTATTTTGCTTGGCAAACAAGAAGTATTTTAAGATTTCCACATAACCTGTTTTCTGATATAGCTAAACTGACTTTGGGTCCTAGGGGTGTATTTGGTGCGTAACAACAGTTTAGAATTTATAGGTAGCCTAAACCCACAACTGTACAAACATTATGATTTGAGCCTATCAGGGGGGTGTCATTCCAGTCTGGAATCCAGAAAAAAGAATGGTGTCATCCCAGTGCTTGACACATAGCTGTACGAACATTCATTTTTGAAGGTAAATTGCACAGCAAATGGTGTCATTCCAGTCTGGAATCCAGAAATTTTGCTTATAACTGAGCTGATGAGCTAAAGGTAGTTGTCTTACGCTAAAACAAACGTTTTTAATTAAGTTGCATAGAACCAGTGTCTGGGCACTGGCCCACTGGTGGGAATTGCTCCTAAACTACAACGTTCGTACAGCTATGTGCTTGACACTGGGATGACATCATAGGGGCACTGGCCTACTTAACCGTCATACCGTCGCGGTATCTCAGCCGCTAACAAGTAGCGGAATGACGATTTATCAAACGCTGCCTAATTTTCCGTAACAGTTGAAAAAATCAATAGAAAATCAATATATCACTATAAATTCACGTATTTTGAGGCTATAATGGTTAATACGTTATATGGTATAATATGGACGATTTTATCAGAGTTAAGGGCGCAAGGGAACATAATCTGCAAGGTGTAGACGTCAATATACCGAAAAATAAGCTAGTTGTTATAACTGGGCTAAGTGGTTCTGGCAAGTCTAGCCTTGCATTTGATACGATTTATGCAGAAGGCCAACGCCGGTACGTTGAAAGCCTGTCAGCTTACGCGCGTCAATTTCTCAACATTCAGGATAAACCAGATGTTGAGTCGATTACAGGTCTCTCTCCTGCAATATCTATCAACCAGAAATCGATCTCAAAAAATCCAAGGTCAACAGTTGGAACTGTTACCGAAATTTACGATTACTTGCGCTTAGTATATGCACGAATAGGAGTTCCTTATTCACCTGCAACTGGATTACCAATAACAAAACAAACGGTGTCTCAAATTGTAGACACTATAATTGCGTTACCTTTAGAAACTAAGATATATATACTTGCCCCTGTTGTGCGTGGTAGAAAGGGAGAACATCTTAAAGAGATATTGGAAATTAAAAGACAAGGTTACGTAAGGTTCAAAATAGATGGTGAAGTGTACAATGTAGATGACTTGCCTAAACTCGATAAGAACAAGAAACACGACGTTTTTGTGGTTGCAGATAGAATATCAATATTGGGCGATATAGGAAATCGACTGCCAAGTAGTATAGAATCCGCACTAAAACTTGGTAATGGTCTAATGTATGTAGAAATAGTAAACCTACCTGACAACCATAATTCCGAGTATAAAAATGGTCAAATTCTGACTTTTTCAGAGAATTTTGCATGCCCCGAGTCTGGTTTCACTCTTGAGGAAATAGAACCAAGATTATTTTCTTTTAACAGCCCTTACGGTGCATGTGGTTCGTGTAATGGGCTTGGTAAAAAACTAAGTGTTGATATAAAGCTAATAGTACCGGATGAAACTCTTTCAATATCTGAGGGTGCTTTAAAGCCAGTGGGATCAATGTTCCGCCAAGTGCACACAGGTTATGGATTTCTAAAAAGTGCAATTCTATCACTGGCTGAAAACTACAAATTTAACCTTGATATTCCGTGGAAGAACATAGATCAAGAAGTAAAAGATATGATACTCTTTGGCTCTAATAAATTTCAAGGTTTGATCAGTATCTTGGAGAACCAGATGGATTATGATGAAACACTTGTTGAGCGATATTGCTCTGTCACTCACTGCAGAGAATGCACTGGCTATAGATTGAGAAAAGAAGCGCTTACAGTAAAAATTGATAGCAAACATATAGGTGAAATATCAGGGCTTAGTATCGATGAATCCCTTAAGTGGTTTGAAAATTTGCCAGACAAGCTCACAGAACAACAGAAGCAAATCTCAAATAAAATACTAAGTGAAATAATCAAGAGGCTAACATTTTTAAAGAATGTAGGGTTGAATTACCTAACGCTTGATCGAGAATCTAGCACTCTCTCTGGCGGTGAGAGTCAGAGGATCAGACTTGCTTCGCAAATTGGCTCAGGATTAACGGGGGTTTTATATGTTCTTGATGAACCCTCGATTGGCCTTCATCAATGTGATAATGATCGGTTAATTGCCACACTAAAAAACTTAAGAGACATGGGTAACACTGTAATCGTTGTTGAGCATGATGAAGATACAATAATGGCTGCTGATTATGCGATTGATATTGGTCCTGGAGCTGGCGTAAATGGTGGAAAAGTTGTTGCAGAAGGAACACCAGACCAGGTGCAAAGAAATTCAGGGAGCATAACAGGGCAATATTTGAGTGGAGAGAAAAAAATTTTAATTCCAAGGAGAAGAAAGCAAGCAACTCAGTTCATAAAAGTAATAAATGCATGTGAAAATAACTTAAAAAATGTAAACGTTAAATTTCCTATAGGGAATCTTATTTGTGTTACTGGAATATCAGGAGGGGGAAAATCAAGTTTAGTCATAGAAACGTTATATAAATATTCAGCACATAAGATACATCATTCGTCTGCAAGGTATGGTCAGTGTGATAGAATAGAAGGCCTTGAATATATAGATAAAGTTATAGAAGTTGATCAGTCGCCAATTGGTAGAACTCCTGCGTCAAATCCAGCAACATATGTTGGTATGTTCACTCATATAAGAAATTGGTTTGCAGGTCTTTCGGAGTCAAAAGCAAGGGGATATAATATAGGCCGGTTTTCATTTAATACCAGAGGGGGAAGGTGTGAGGCTTGTAAAGGTGATGGGCACTTAAAGATAGAGATGCATTTTCTACCGGACGTTTATGTGAAGTGTGAGCAATGTAAAGGGCGAAGGTATAATCGGGAAACATTGGAAGTTACTTATAAAGAAAAATCAATCTCTGATGTGCTTGATATGACGATAGATCAGGCTTGTGATTTTTTTGAAAACCTTCCAATGGTAAAAGAAAAGTTGGTTTCTTTACAGGAAGTAGGGCTTGGCTATATAAAACTCGGACAGTCGTCAACAACGTTGTCTGGGGGTGAAGCACAACGAATAAAGCTGTCCAAAGAGCTATCAAAACGATTTACCGGAAGAACATTGTATATTCTTGATGAGCCAACAACTGGATTACACTTTGAAGATATAAATAACTTACTAAAAATACTCCATAGATTAGTCAATCTGGGAAACACTGTTATAGTTATCGAGCACAATTTGCACGTTATAAAAACTGCAGATTATATAATAGACATCGGACCAGAGGGCGGAATAAAAGGCGGAGAAGTGATTGCTACTGGAACTCCAGAAGAAGTGGTAAAAATTCCAGAAAGTGTTACAGGCAGGTATCTTAAAACGTATTTATTATAAACTATTTCTTAATTATATTAGGCTAGGTTGCATATTTATGATTTGGAGATAAGAATGTCAGTATATCGATACTTTAGAAGGTACGTTGAATATGGAGTTGTACCTGCTAAGAAAGCAGAAGATAACACACTAGTTCCAGAAAATAGTTTCTATAAATCTGTACGTTACGTTGATAATGTGCTAGGACCTGTGAAAGATGTAATTTGTGGAGTTGAGAGTAAAGACAATTATAACAAGTATTATCAAGATAATGATAAACGTGGGTCACAGGGCAGAGAAAGTGTATTCATTGTGTGCACTTGGTGCTATTTTAGCAGCCAACATAATATTGCAACCTTTATGTTTGATACTATAACTAAAGTGACTTAGGTTTACCGACGATTTGATAAACGACAAATTCGTCATCCCGCTGCTTGTTAGCGGGATCTAGAGATACCGCGGCGGTATGACGTAGGAAAACCTGACTTGCACTAGCTACAGCACCCAGCAGTGGCTCAGTTTGAACTATATTGAAATGGAATAAAAAGTGAAAGAGTGTAAGCTTAAGTTACTTTAGCTATACTATATAAATTATTTTATAATATATTTAATGAGTTGTGAACCTTCTCTTACTAAAAAAAGCTACAAATCTCATATTTCCAAGCGTATGCGTAAGTTGCGAATGTATCATTGATGAAAATCTTAATCTGTGTAGTGAATGCAACAAAAAAATCAATTTTCTAACTAAGCATTACTGCAATGTTTGTGGCGTAGTAATCTCAGACAATATTTATACGTGTGGTAAGTGCATCATCAATCCTCCACCGTTTAAAGTATTAAGATCAGTTTTTGCTTATGATCAACATAGTAGAAACATGATTATAAATTTCAAATTTTTTGATAATTTGAATTACGTAAAAATCTATGCAAAGTGGATACACCAAGCTAATCAGGATACATTTCAGAACGCAGAGATCATAATCCCTATACCGTTACATAAAATGCGCTTGTTTAAACGTAAATATAATCAAGCAGCACTGCTTGCAAAAGAATTGAGTAAGTTGTCCAATTTATCCTATACGCCATTTGCAATAAAACGCCTTCGCCATACTGCGCCTCAAGCTGGTCTTTCACTTAAACAGCGTGAAAAAAATTTAAAGAAGGCTTTTAAAACAAGCAACAAGAAAATTATCGAAAATAAAATCGTGATATTAGTTGATGATGTGGTAACAACCGGAGCAACTGTAAGATCTTGCTCTCAGGAAATTTTAAACTCCGGTGCAAAAGAAGTGAGAGTGCTATCACTTGCAAGAACGGTGAATGATTGTGAGGCTATTACATAAAATCTTGGCTTGCTTTTACTATATCCATAAAATTATAATTTATAGTTGAATAGTTGTTGGGGAGCGTATGAGTATAAAAGAGCAAGAAATTGATGCTATATTCCAAGAAATAGAGCAAGAATCAAAAGAAAGTGACATAATTGAAGAAATTAAGCAAAAGCTGCTCGCATGTAACCAAGATACATACAATCAGTGGAAAAGACTTAATTTTCACATAGATCATTTATTTGAAATACGGCAAGAGATTACCCATGCTTCTAGGTATTATACTACTGCGTTAAACATTGCTGCTCATAAAGGCTTAGTAAAAACAGTAAGACGTCTACTGGAGAAAGGTGCAGAGGTTAGTACACGCGATGGTGGTGGACACACTGCTCTGCATTGTGCCGCTAGCAGCGGTAATACGGAAATAATAGAATTACTACTGGAGCAAGGAGCACATATTCACTCATGTTCTAAACTTGGCTCAACACCGCTGCATTTTGCTGCTACTAATAATCATATAAATGCAGTGAGGTGCCTGTTAAATAAAGGAGCTAGTCCTTTAGCACTAGATAATAATAATTCCATTCCCAGTATGTTTGCTACAGACAAAGAGGTGATTGCTGTCTTGGAGAAAGCAGAAGAAGAGAAGCATAAGGAAAATGCTGCTGCTTTAAAGAAAGCAGAAGAAGAAAAACATAAGAGAGAAATGGAATGTAAGAAAAAAAGGCAAGCAAAAATGATTGCTGTAGGTGGTATTGCAACTGCATTGATAGTGGCGGGTATTGGATACATTGTTGAATTACCTATACTAGTAACTATTGGTATATCTGTATCCATTGCATTAGTATCTGTTTGCATTGCGTACGTAATGTCAAAACCTAACACTAAAATGGAAGGAACAGAGAGCTCTGTACAGGAAATTGGTCAGAGTATATAGGTCAAGATAAAACTTTACTTTTAATAACCTCAACATCACTAAACTCAAAGGTTTGATTCCCTATGATTTGAAATTTCTCATGTCCTTTTCCTGCAACCAGCAGAATCATACCCTCGTTATAGGCAATATCTATGCCTTTTTCTATGGCTTCTTTCCTGTCCCCTATCTCCAGTGCACTAGGACAATATAGCAAAATATCGTGGCGAATTTTTGCAGGATCTTCATCACGCGGATTGTCATCTGTGATTATTACTTTGTCTGCATACATTTGTGCTATTTTACCCATTTCTGAACGCTTCTTCCGATCACGATTGCCACCGCATCCAAAAACTAGGACTATTTTTTTGTTGAAGTGCCATTTTAAAGACAACAGGGCTTGTTTAAGCGCACTTGGAGTGTGTGCGTAATCCACGAATGCAAAAGGTTTAACTTTTTCCATTCTTCCTGGTGGAGAAACGAGTTTACCTATAGATATTTCTCTGTAATTCAGTCCAGACGAGGTAACTATACCAATTGCACACAACAGATTATATGCTTGAAATTGCCCCAAAACTGGAAAAAACATGTTATAAATTTCATCGCCAATTTTAATTGTAAGGTATTGACCATTAGGGGTTGGTGTTTGCTCTAATAAAGTAATATCAGAACCTGTTTTTCCATAGGTGATAACTTTGTTGCTGCGTTTTTCAGCTATTTTAAGCAATGCATGGTACTCATTTATATCCGCATTTAAAATTACTGTTTCTCCCTCTGGTAGTACCTCATAAAATAACCTTTTCTTAGCCTCAAAATACTCATCGATACTCTTATGATAGTCCAAATGATCTTGCGAGAAATTAGTAAAAGCTGCAGCAGTGAACCTAAGTCCATGAATTCTGTATTGGTCAATTCCATGGCTTGAAGCCTCTAATGCTAATTGTTCTACGTTCTTACTATTTATACCACATAATGTGGAATAAAGGTCATCTGCGCCTGGAGTGGTAAGATTATCGCTATTATCTTCTCTGTCATTATTGATGCATGTTCCAAGTGTTCCAATAGACGCAGCATTATAGCCAGAGTTTTGCCAGATCTGGCGGCAAAATTCTACTACTGAAGTTTTACCATTTGTACCAGTTACAGCAGCAACATATTTGGGCTGTTTGAATTGATAAAACCTGCTGACTATTTCTCTGTATATTTCTTGAGGGTTTGGGTGGTCAAGCACTGCAAAACTCGGAGTATTTGTCATGCAAGTAGCTGACACTGGAATCCAGTTTTTATTATGCAATTGCTTAGTGTGTTCATTTGCAATTAAATTTTCTGGATCCAAGTAGTCAAGCACTGGGATGACATCTTTTTTGGTTCCTTGTATGACAACGTCTACACAGTCGTGTGCGTGATACTGGGATTCAGTAGGAAAAATCTGGATACATGCTGGTTTTCTAGATTCCAGCGTCACGCGCTGGAATGACACCGCAGACACACAAACAAAAAGATAACCTTCCTTTACTCTATTGGGATTACATGTAACGCCCTTGATTTCAATATCAAAGTTAACATCAATAATGTTATGCAGTAATTCTCTCAGTTTCATCTGCCAGTTTTAGTGTTCAAACATGGCAACCTTGCTAGTGCAGCATTTAAATCAGAGATTAAATCTTCAGGATCTTCCAGTCCACAAAATATCCGTATAAAACTTCCACCATAATCTGAATTCATTACAGATCTTGACATAGATCTACGATCTATTGGTAATATCAAACTGTCGCATCCTCCCCAAGAAGCACCGATACCAAAAATTTTCATGTGATCAACCATGCAGCTTAGTTCTTCACATGAATATTCTCTATCTAGTGCTATACTGAATGTGCCGCTTGCTCCTTTGAAGTAACTTTTCCATAATTCGTGTTGAGGATGGGAGGGAAGTGCTGGATACAAAACTTTTTTGATTTTTGAATGTTTTTCTAGCCACTTTGCCACTTCCATTGCTGTATTTTGGTGCCTTTTCATACGTGTGTACAATGTTCTAAGTCCCCTATGTGCAAGGTAGCAGTCGTGCGATTGAATGGTTACCCCATAATTTTTATAGCTCTCATAAAGCAATTTAAAAATTTCACCTTCAGCAATAATAGCCCCCATCACTAAATCTGAGTGACCGGCTAGATACTTTGTCACCGCATATAGTGCAACATCAACTCCATAATCAAGCGGCTTAAATAACAAAGGAGTGGCCCATGAATTGTCACAAACGGTCACAATTTTATGTTCCTTAGCAACTTTTACTATATGCTCTATATTCGAAATCTCAAACGTTACAGAACCAGGAGTCTCGATCATTATCAATGAAGTATTACTCTGAATTAAATCAGTTATATCCTGTGTTGGATCATAAAAAGTTACTTCTGTTCCTCTTTTTGGTAGCTCATTTTCTGCAAACCTCCTAAGCCTATAATAACTATTATCTTGAATTAAAACGTGCGAGCCTGCTTTAGCGAAAGTTAGAATAGCAAAAGTAAGTGCAAATAGTCCGGAAGGATAAATAAGCGCTTGTCCACTCCCTTCAATTTCAGCCAGTGCATTTGAAAGATAATGAACAGTAGGAGTACCAACATTACTGTAGCTATAATCCCTTGCAACACCATCGTTGATTACATCGTATATACTTTCTCCATTTGCTGCATTTAAGTAGTCCTTGTAAGTAGGGAATAATATGGTAGAAGAATGATAAACTGGCGGGTTCATGGAACCTTTATAGTCATTAAATTTTCTTCCTGCTTTAACTAATATAGACTCTTCCTTCACATTTTTATTATTTATTTTTTAAATTGTACTCATCTTGCGTATACAAGTGAAGAGAAATTGCATGTATTAGCTCTATCTCACCCTTCAATAACTCATAAATCAACTTGTGTCTTTTTAGAACGCTCATTCCAATAAAGCCGTCAGATATTAATATTAATTTAATGTGCGAAGGTAATGTTGAAGATGAAGCAAAATAATGATCAGCATGCTTTGCTGATTCATCGATAATGTTGATATCAATTACATCTATCGAATCGCGTATCTTTTCTTCTATTGCCTTAATAATGTCCATAATGGTTTCTTTAAGCAACAATATGCTCCTCCTGTCATCTCAGTGTCAGCTACTCGGATGACAGGAAAAGTGATCACAATTATTTATTCTCTTCTTTATTATCTATGTCTTGATAATCAGAATCTACTACTTTTTCCTCTTTATCATTTGGATTTCCTTCTGATGAAAAGCCATTTTCAGCACTATTTTGTTGAGATGTTTGATACATAGCTTCTCCAAGTTTCATAGATAATTGAGAAAGATTAGTAACTTTCTGCTGTATTGAATCAGCGTCATCAATGTTATCAGATTTACTAACTTCTTTTAATTCGTTAACTGCATTTTCAATAGCAGATCTATCTTCTGGTGAAACTTTATCACCATACTCTGTCAGAGACTTTTCTGTAGAATGGACTAAGCTATCCGCTTGATTCTTCACTTCAATAAACTTTTTGCGCTTTTCATCTTCTTGCGCTTTTTCTTCAGCTTCTTTTACCATGCGATTTATTTCATTATCAGATAAACCACCTGAAGATTGAATGCGTATTTTTTGCTCTTTTCCAGTAGCTTTATCTTTTGCAGAAACGTGTGCTATTCCATTTGCATCTATATCAAATGTCACTTCAATTTGTGGCCTTCCGCGCGGAGCAGGAGGTATCCCTTCCAAACTAAACTGACCGAGTAGCTTATTATCAACTGCCAGTTTTCTTTCACCCTGATGCACCTTAATTGTAACAGCTGTTTGGTTATCTTCTGCAGTTGAAAACACCTGAGATTTTTTAGTAGGAATTGTAGTATTACGCTCAATAAGTGGAGTGAATACTCCTCCTAGAGTTTCAATACCAAGAGAAAGTGGGGTCACATCAAGTAGTAACACATCTCTTACATCACCTTGAATGATCCCCGCCTGTATTGCAGCTCCAATTGCTACAACTTCATCAGGGTTAACTCCTCTATGTGGATCTTTGCCAAAGAATTCTTTAACTTTCTCTATGACTTTTGGCATACGAGTCATGCCACCAACAAGAACCACTTCGCCAATTTGACTAGCAGATAAACCAGCATCCTCAAGAGCTTTTTTACAAGGAGCCATAGTTCTTTCGATTAAATCATTCACTAAGCTTTCAAGTTTTGCTCTCGTTAATTTCATATTTAAGTGTTTTGGACCACTTGCATCAGCTGTAATAAACGGTAGATTTATTTCCGTTTCCATTGCACTTGATAATTCAATTTTCGCTTTTTCAGCAGCTTCTTTGATTCTTTGCATAGCCATTGGATCATTTTTCAAATCAATGCCATTACTTTTCTTGAATTCATCTAGTAAATAACTCACTACTCCATTATCAAAGTCTTCACCTCCAAGATGGGTATCACCGTTTGTTGCTTTCACTTCGAAAACTCCATCACCTATTTCAAGTATTGAAACGTCAAATGTACCACCACCAAGGTCATATACTACTATTGTGTGCCCATGTTTCTTATCAAGACCATAAGCAAGTGCTGCAGCAGTCGGTTCATTTACTATTCTGAGTACATTTAATCCGGCAATTTTTCCTGCATCTTTTGTTGCTTGACGTTGAGAGTCGTTGAAGTATGCTGGCACTGTTATCACAGCATCTTTTACTTCCTCTCCAAGATAAGCTTCTGCTGCCTCTTTCATGTTTTGCAGTATAAATGCACCAATTTGACTAGGAGAATATTCTTTATTATCAGTTGTTTTAACCCATGCATCACCACTTTTTGCTGCAAATACTTTGTATGGTACACTTAGATTTTTCATCTCAGGATCACTATATTGACGGCCTATTAATCTCTTAGTAGCAAAAAAGGTATTACTTGCATTGGTGGTTGCTTGCCTTTTTGCTGGAGCACCAATCAACCTTTCTCCTGAAGAAGTCAATGCAACTATAGATGGAGTAGTTCTTGCCCCTTCTTTATTTTCTATTACCTTTGTATCCTTGCCCTGCATTATTGCAACACAAGAATTTGTTGTTCCGAGATCTATGCCTATTGCTCTTCCCATAATGAGTACCCCATTGTAAATATTATCTGATATAAGAATATATAAGTATAGGGCTCATTAATTACAAGCCCAATTTAGGTTTCTAATTAGTTATTAGAACTTAAAAGGCGCGAAAGCCACTTAGTCAGCCAAAAATTGCCTCGTAGTTTATTTGAATTATCAGCTTCTTCATTGCTGCTATCCCCAATTTGGTATCCAGAGTTCTGTAATGGCTTATAACCGTTTAAATTAACATCATCTCCTTGTTTTAAAACAAATGTATTTACATCTAAACTGTTATCAATACTAACGTTCAATGTAATATTAAACTCTTTTTCGATTGTAGAAACTGTATTGCGTTTGTTATTAAAAATGTGCGCTATAACTGCACTGTGTGCTACTAAATCAAAAGACTTATTTCGATTCTTGTTAGCAATATGTTGTAAATCCCTTAGTATTGATGAAACAATTACTTCGTTTGATTTTACTCTTCCAGTACCTTTGCAGTGTAAACACTCTGTAGTATTAATTTCTTGTATGTTTGGTTTAATTCTTTGCCTTGAAAATACCATTAAACCAAAGTCATTTATGTAGCTAAATTGAACTTTAGCTTTATCATCTTTAAACGCTTGCTTTATAGCAGACTCAACAGCTCTGCAATACTGATATTTCAACATATCAATAAAATCGACTACTATTAATCCTGATAGGCCCCTAAGATTCACCTGTCTTGATATTTCAGGTACTGCTTCCATGTTGGTTCTATAAGCTGTTTCTTCTATGCTATCTTCTCCTGTCATCTTTCCTGAATTTACGTCTATTGAAACAAACGCCTCAGTTAAAGTTATTATCAAAGACCCACCAGATGGCAATTCTACTCTATTGCTATATAACTCAGAAATTTGATCTTCGATTCCGTAGTAAGTAAAGATCGGAGCATAACCTCTATACAATCTATAGCGCAACTTACTACCTTTTAGTGCATTGTTAGCATATTGCCTAACTGCCTCAAAAGCTTCCTTTCCAGACACTATAACTTCTATACCATCGCTACAAAAATCACGAACAGATCTCATAATTACATCTGCTTCATTGTAAATTAATGATGGAACGTTTACAGAGAAGGCATTTTTTTGAATGCTCTGCCATAATGAGGATAAGTAATTGTAATCCTGCTCAATTTCTTTCTTATTTTTTCCTGAACCAACAGTTCTTACTATTAAACCTGATCTTTTTGGCAAGTTTATTGAACTCAGTATCTCCTTTAACTGCTTTCTGACATTAGCATCTTCAATTCTGCGGGACACTCCACCTTTGCTCATGGAATTTGGCATGAAAACACAGTATCTACCCACTAAAGTTATGTATGTTGTAAATGAAGCTCCTTTATTGCCTCGTTCCTCTTTAGTTAGCTGGACCAATACTTTTTGATTTACTGAAATAACATCTTGTAATTTGTATTTTTTATATAAAGGTACCTCTCTTACAAAACCACTACCTGATCCGTTGACATTCTTACTAGCTGCAGAATCTGAAGAAACATTTGCTGAGGCTTCTTCTATACAATCGTCATTTGAGTAGCCCTCAAAGATAGTTTCCTTTTCTTTTTCTGGAATGTTGAAGTAATCTAGAGATATCTCGGAAAAAGACAAAAAACCTTGCTTATTTTTCCCATATTCAATAAATACGGCTTGCAAAGAAGGCTCTATACGCTTTATATAAGCAACGTATATATTACCTCTTAATTGTTTTTTTTCCTTGAATTCTTGTTCAAATTCTACAACCTTGTTATTAATTGACAAGGCAACTCTTACCTCATTAGAACAGATAGAATTTTCTATCAATAATACCCTTTTACCACTATTTGTCACTTATTTACCGTTTGCTTTTTATTCTGAAGTTAACTTTATGCTACTTAATGCACTGTTGATTGTCAAGGATTTTGCAATCTGCATTATTCGATTGACTTTTAGTATTTTGCGTAATAAACTCGCATAGAATTTATTATATCATTATAAGTATGGCGAAAAAAAATGCTTCTTTGCTCGTTAAGTTAGTCAGCACTGCAATCAAGATAACAAAAACTGGTGAAGAAAAATCAACTGGCTATTTTTATGTAAAAAAGCGTAATCCAAAAAAGCTCACCAAAAAACTGGAGTTTAGGAAGTATGACCCAGTAGTCAGAAGGCATGTGTTATTTAAAGAAGAAAAACTAAAGTAATTTTTTTATAAGGAATTTTATTATTATGCAAAATTTACAATTAAGTTATCCTATAATAGTAGAGTTGGGGGATGTGAAAGATACAAAACTGAAATTAATAAAGGTCATTGCACAATTAATAAGTAAGAAGTACACAACACAGAAAAAAGCAGCAAACGCTCTAAAGATTGATCAACCTAAAGTATCTCAAATCAATAGGTCAAAAATCGAAGGGTTCTCCTTAGAATACTTGCTTAACTTATTGATTGTATTGGGCCAAGACATAAACGTAAGAATAAAGCATAATTCTAAACCTGCATAATATGGTATCCGTTCAGCGGAGTGGCAAAATAAGGTAGACAAGATAAATCAATCTCGGTGTCAAGCACTGGGATGACAAGGTATAAACCTTATCGTCATGCCGCCGCGAACCGTCATACCGCGATTCATTCGCGGTATCTCTAGATCCCGCTAACAAGTAGCGGGATGACGGTTATCAGGCCAGCACCCCTACGATGTCATCCCAGTGCTTGACACTGGGATGGCTTTGTTGCATCGCTCAAGTGAAAAGAACTGGCAGTTACTGACAAAATTCATTATAAATAGCCATTTAACTGTTGAAGAAAAAATATGACACAAAAAATGAGAGTCAGTAACTGCCATGAATATAACAAATTTCTCCAAGAAAGAGGAAGCATTTTTTGTTATATCAATGACGCCATAGAAAATTGGTACGAGAATTGTCCAAAAATGCAGGGCGGCAACTATATTTATAGTGATAAAGTTGTGATTTTGGTGCATATAATCGTCAGTTTCTTTAGAATTGGTTTAAGACAAACAGTCGGGTTTATAAAAGGGTATTTGCAACAAATAGGAAGAGATTTGCAACTATTCACAAGCATCAAAAGAAACTTAATATTAAGATAAATGATTGCAGAAAATAATATGGAAGATATCGAAATTGCTATAGACAGTACAGGAATTAGTATATACAACAACACTCCTGAAGGAAAATAGCACTGACAGAAAATATCGTGGCTATGAGCAAACGAGAAAATTGCACGTAATGTTGAATATAAACAACAAAAAAGCCATAGCTGTAAAATACAGTAACGGCTGATCACTATGGAGCTTGTGATTTGCTAAAAGAAGTTGATTTTCAGCATGCCATAAAAGCACTATATGCAGATAGAGCATGTGATAGGCACAAGTTTTATAAGTTGTGTAACGAATATGATATAAAGACAAAAATTCCACCAATAAACAATGCGGCAGAACATCCAGAAATAGATTATATGTCTGACAGGAATGCTGCTATTAGGTTAATAAAATTATACGGTGAAGATGGCATGAAAGAATGGAAAAAAGAAGTAAATTATGGGAAAAGATCTTATATTGAAGGGTTTTTCTCAAGATTAAAGCAAATATTCGGATTTAGTTTTAGGAATAAATCTGAGATAAATCGAGAAAAAGAACTAAATGCTATTTGCTTAATAAATTCACTGATATTGGTATGGCTAAATTTGAGATAGTTACATGAATTTACCATAAATCACCATCTCATAAAGTGTGATGCAACAAAGCCCACTGGGATCCAGGAATTTTATTAAGTTAGTAAGCATAAAAGCAGCCATTTTATGTTAAAATACAACGTTTTGATGATTATGAAAAAGCTGGATTCCAGACTGGAATGACACCATTTGTTGTAAACTCACTTCTTCTTGATTTGTAGAACAATAAAACAGTAAGCTAAAAGGGAACTTATTACTCAACAAAACAAGACTTAAAATTTTGTGCAATGCTATTGATTATAGCTAGATATGCATCTTTTCCAGGCTCTATGTCTGATCCAATAGGATCAAGAACTACCATTTTTGCGTCATTAGAAAGGGCGTTAGGCTTTATGCTATCTTCCTGTGAATGAGCAAATATACATTTAACGTTTTCTTCCTTCATTATCTTTTTTAGCTTCATTAAACTCTTCATACCTATGTAAGAATCCTCTTCTATGGAAAGAATAGCGCTTGGATGATTTAGACCGAAATATTTTTCAAAATATTGATAAGCATCATGAGTAACGATGTATTTTTGATTTTTAAAATCATTCAGTTCTTTCATGATTTCTTTTACTTCTTGGTCTATTTTTTTTATAGCTTTTGTTGCATTAGAACTGTATCGATGGGAATTTCCTTTATCTATGTCAGACAATGTTGCACTTATAGAAAGTATCATGCTCTTTGCATTTTCGGGACTCAGCCACATGTGTAAATCTTTTTCATCTTGAATGTGAGTGATTTTTCTAGAAAATGAATGTGGCCGAGTAGGAAGTAGGTTGATTGCCTTTGACAATTGCACTAGTTCTTTATTATTTTTGGCGAAAGTTTGAACAAACGTCTCTAAGTTATCGTCAACATAAAATATAACGTCACTTGATTCTAAATTACTCGCATCAGATGGCTTTAATATATAATTATGTGCAGATGTTGCATAGCCAAGCAATTCCGGTTCTAAAATCCCTTCTGTAACAGAAGCTACAAGTGAGTGGATAGGTTTGATTGTAGCTACAACTTTTAAATTGGATGAAAAGGCAATATTATAGTATAGTGTAAGTGAAAGTAATAGAAAAAAAGCCAGTAAATGTCTCATATAAACGTTGAGAAGAAGTTAAATTTTGTCAATAAATTGAATAATGTCAATAATCGTGTTCTAAAAATAGAAAATCTTGCTCTCGCATATGATGGTAAAAGAATCCTTGACAATATCAATATGTTCATGGAAAGAGGAGACATAATTACAATACTTGGTCCAAATGGTGGAGGTAAAACCTCTTTAGTGAAAGCAATTGCTGGTATAAATAAAAATTATACTGGAAATATTGTGTTAGCTGAGAACACAAAAATTAGCTACATGCCGCAAAATTTTAGTATTAGTAATTTGATGCCAATAACAGTTGAATATTTTCTTTTAAATAGCTCCTTGAAAAGACTAAAGAAAAATCAATCCATTATTACAGAAACGATAGAGTTGGCTGGTATCGGTAACATTTTGAAAAATCAAGTGTTAGAAATTTCTGCAGGGCAAACACAATTATTACTGCTTGCACGTTGTTTAATTGCAGAGCCTGACTTGATCATTCTAGATGAACCAGTTAGTGCAATGGATATTAACGCGCGGGCTAAATTTTATGATATTATAAATAAAATAGCAAAAAAACGATTGGTATCGATTCTTATGACTTCTCATGATCTTAACTCTGCTCTACCATCCTCAGATTACATAATTTGTATAAATAATACTATCTATTGCCAAGGCAAGCCTGATGAGATTATGAAAAATAGAACCCTAAATGAAATATTTAGCAGTTACGCAGCGAAATGATTCAAAATATTTTGCGTCTTCTGCACATAACTACGGTGCTGACGCGTTACAATATATTACCTTATTTACTTCCACCATCAAAAAAATCAATAAATAAAATACAAGGCCACAAGCTAAAGTGTGCTCTTGAAAAATTAGGTCCGGTGTTCATTAAGTTTGGGCAGTCTATCTCATCACGTACTGATGTTTTAAATGAGGATATAACAAATAACTTGTTATTGATATGTGATAGATTGCCATCATTTTCACATAAAATAGCAGTTAAAACTATAGAAAGTGAGTTTAATTGTAAATTGAGCGACATTTTTTCAAGCTTTTCTGAAAAGCCAATTGCAGCAGCATCGATTTCTCAGGTGCATAGAGCGGTTACAACTGAGGGTAAGGAAGTTGCTGTGAAGGTTTTAAGGCCAAATATTGAGAAAACATTCTCAAGGGATATAAAAATGCTTTCTTGGCTTGCAGAAATTGCAGAAAAATTTAGCGAACAATCAAAAAGGCTGAGGCCAATTGAATTAGTCAAAACTTTTGCTGAAATTTGCCGATTAGAGTTAGATCTACGTTTTGAAGCTGCTCACTCTTCGGAACTAAAGGAAAACACAAAAAATGACAGAGGTTTTTACGTACCTGAAATAGATTGGAATAGAACTTCGAAAAAGGTTTTAACATTAGAATGGATAGAAGCAACGCCAATATACGAAGTTGAAAAACTGAATAATCGTAAGCAAATAGCTATCAATCTTATAGAATCGTTTTGCAATCAAGTATACAGGGATTGTTTTTTTCATGCTGATATGCATCCTGGAAATCTAATGGTTGATAGTAATAACAATATTATTGCCCTGGATTGTGGAATCATGGGTAGAATAGATCGTGAGACATGCTATTACGTTATAGAGATACTCAAAGGCTTTTTAAATCGGGATTATGATCACGTTGCAAAAATGCACTTTAGGGCTGGTTATGTTTCATCACAGCATAGAAATTTTGTCACAGCTTGCAGGGCAATAGGTGAACCCATTATTGGGCAGCCTATACAGAAGATTTCATTTGCTAGTTTACTTGCTCAGCTATTAAAAATAACTGGTGATTTTGATATGAAAGTTCAAACACAATTGTTATTGCTGCAGAAAACTATGATTTTACTGGAAGGGACATGTAGAAAGATCTACTCAGAAATCAATATGTGGAAAGTAGTTGAAGCGTGGATAAGCAGTCAACATGAAAATAAAATAGGGTATAGGGAAAAAATTAGAAGTTCTTATCCTGTAAAAACAATCCAAGGGATATTTAGCCTTATAGAAAAATTAAACCTAATAGCTGATAAAAAATTAGAAAACATCCAAATTAAAAATAAATCAAATGGAAAAGTCTATTTTTTATTGTGGTTTGTAATTATAATTCTAATCGTTAAACTTTTAATTTCTTAAACTATGGGAAAAAACTGCGTCAAATCCAATTTTTATTCAACTTAATTTTTAATCTGCAGGAGCCGAGTTGAGAATGTCCAATTTTCCACTTTCTTTATGTATCTGTTCAGCAGAGTGGCAAAATAAGGTAGACGAGAAAAGACAACTATAGGAACAAATGGGTGTCATGCCAGTGCGTGACACTGGCCTCTTGTTTCAATGTTAAACAAAATACCATAGAATTCAAAAAGACAATTCCTAGAAAATTTCTACATCCAAAAAAGGCATAAGTTATGTTAATGCTGTTTGAATGAGATGATATAAAGATAAGCCAAATTTTTACAAAGAAAACATTTCAAGCAGCAAGACACCTTTGATTGAAAGAGAGCACCAAATTTATGGGGTGAGTAACTGCGCTATTTCAACTATAGTATTTTCTAAAACGAATGATAAACGTCTAAAATGGTATTACCAACTAAAAGGTGTAAGTCTGTACATTGATGCATTAGAGGTCTGAGGCAACTTTTGATGGTGTGCCAACAATGCTCTATCGGATTTAGATCAGGTGAATATGTTGGAAGATAAAGCAAATGACAGCCAAAAGACTCTATTAATGACTTTGTTTTGGGAGTTTTATGGAATGTAGCATTATCCATAACTATGGTTGTATCACGCTGTAATTGTGGAAGTAATCTTCGCTCTAACCATACATTAAATATATCTTTATTACACCCTCCTGTGAAGGTCATTGGTGCAATAAACTTCTCATCCACCTATTATACTCACTCTTTCCCGCTTTTTTCCTGGAACATCAGCATATATTTTTTCTCCTCTTGGAGCTCGTGCATATTCTCGGTATAGTCTATTATCAACTCCTGCTTCATCTATATATAAAATGCTACAGTGGTCTATTTTTGAGACTTTATCGATAAATTGCTGCCTATCTTCTTGATTGCGCTCTTGATAGAATGTGACTTTTTTTAAAGGTTATTTTTAGCTGTCTTAATCTATACCAAATTGCACTTATCCCAAAGCCAAGGTTTTGTTTCATTTCTGCTAGTGTGTGATCTGGGTGTTTTTTGACATATTCTTTGAGTATTTCTGGATCTATTTTTCGAATAAAACCAGTACTTTTTACCGCTTTGAGACCTTGGCCAGTAGCTTTCTTTTTTAGCCATCTATATAGTGTTGCTATCCCTATCTCAAAAACCTCTGCAACTTCAACCTTTGACTTTCCTTTTTCTACCAAAGACACTGCTTTTTCCCTTAAATCTACACTATATACCATCGCTTTCCCTACTTTAAAAAAACATATTATACCTTTATCATTCGCTTTTGAAAATACTATAGTTAGCGGAATGACGGTTTTTCAAATTGTCGGTAAATCTAAGTCAGTTTAGCTATAATTTCCTAAATTTGCTCACAATCTCTTGACTTGACACATATGTTTTTTTCCCAAATGTTACTATCTTCCTCCTTTTCCTTTCTCAATTTGTGCAACCATTTCCTTTACATTTGCATGCGTGAGAAGGGAATTTTTGCTGACATGAGATTTTGGATCAGATTTTGCTGTTACGTGTTTCGTTGCAGATCTTTTATTCTCTGTTAGAAATGAATGAGATTGTTTTTTCTTCACACCGATATCCGCTTGTGCTGCTGGAGTGGTTTTGCTTTCAGCAAGCTGTACATTAGCATTTCCTTTTGCTTGATTTTGCTCAAATTTTTCTTTTAATGCCTTTACTTTACTGCCCATCTCGCGATTAGCTCCTCCTTTCATAGTAGCTGCTGCTACTTTTGGTATCGCCTTACCAGCAGCTTTTTGTGCTGATTTCCTATTGTCTTGATTTTCAGATTTTAGTGGTACTCTTTCAGCTGATTTTTTAAGAATTACTCCTACTACTTTTGGCTCTGTGCTTACTTTTTGATTAGCACGGCTTAGATTTTTAGGCTTTGGCGGTACTGCAGGTTTATCTTTGATTACCACTTTCGATTCTTGTCTAACTTCTTGACCAGTAGTAAACATTTTTTTTGGCACTTGCGGTGGTTTTGGTGGTACGAGGGATTGAGGTTGTTGTTTCTGCTTACGTTCTCTTTTTGCTTCTATATGTTCTTTAGGAACTGTTGCATAAATTGGCTCTTCTTTGGGCGATTTTGAACTCTGCGAATTTTCTATTAAAATTTTACTCTTCTTCTCTTGATAATTTGATATCTCTTTGTATACAGACTCTTCATTTAATGAACTTCCATAGCCTGAATCTTCTCTCTGCTCATATAAAGGATTTTCCTTTTGCTTTTTCTCTTGATAATTTGATATGTCTTCATATTCAGACCCCTGATCTAATGAACTTTCATAGCCTGAATCCTCAGAAGGATTTTCCTTAGCATCAGGCATACTAAAACTATTAGCTCCTTTTAGTAAAGAAGATGTAGACTTTGCCTTGCTTTCTCCATCTGAGGATATTTCTGATTTAAAGCGTACCTTCCTCGAATCTGGAGCAGCCGGAGGTGCTGTTGTTGGTCGCTTTATTTGCCTCATGCGATTACCACCTAATTTTTCTTTCGGCTGTTCTTCTTTTCGCAGCTCAAAAGTACCTTCCTTTTGCTTTCTACCTTCCAAACTCACTTCGTGTGATCTATCTTTTCCTTGACTCTTTTCACTTTGTTCTAAATTTAAAGAATCTTTTAAAATATTATTTTTTCTGAAATCTTTTTCTAATTGTTCCAAGAGATCAATTTTTTTTAAAATTCTTGTATACTTAGCTGCTGTTTCTAAAGTGAAACTTGACAACTCATCATTTACAAAATTACTTATACTACTGTTCTTGGTTGGAAAATTTTTTCCCAAAATTCTATTCATTAATGTTTTAAAAAGACCTAATGGCTGTTCTACATAATTGTTCAAGTCAGTATATATAACAAACTCAGCTATACCTTTTGCCTCACCTGTAAAACCTTCTAATGCATGAGATAAATCCCTTAACGTTTTGTTATATTGTTTCTCTGCATTTCCTAGCTTTACAGCTTTGATCAGAGAATCGAGATTTTTTTATAGTTCTCACTTTTAAATGGATTATTCATACTAATTACAGCTCATTATTTATTAAAATATAGATCTAAAATATTAAGATCTAGTAAATATTACTTTTGTAATTCATGTAGAACTATAGCTATAATAAGTAAGATTTCCCTACGTCATACCGCCGCGGTATCTCCAGATCCCCCTAACAACTTACTATTACCCACAAATATAAAGTTCGTGAGCAAGTCGCCATCCTTCTGCTAAATCAAAGAGACGTTTATATCCTTTCCAAAGAGTAATTGGTCCTGGTTTTGGGTCATTTTTTCTTGCTAAATGGCCTCCAAGTTCATGAAACAGCTTCTTTTATGTTGGGAACTACACTTGGACATGGTTTTCTGTGTATTTTAACGTATAAAACTTTCCATTCTTCTTCAGCTAATAAGGTAGTACATGGTAATGTTGGGTTAGCTCTTGCAATTGATGTAATAAAGAAGATCCTCCAAGCAATAATACTCATAACTGTTAGATATCTCATTAGTCTTTCTGCTATTCCAAGCCTACATTCTTCAACTTTGAGACCGGATTTAAAATTTTATGTAATATCTCTATTTTCCATCTAAGGCAATTGTAAGTTAAAAACGTGATATAAAAGAGATAAGAGAGAAAGATAACCCTGCTCACTAGGAATAGCGGGCGTGCGCGACCGAAAGGAAATTGGTATTACAACCGTTGGTATCAAGGTACGCTAGCCCTATCTCTCGATACGTTTGAATAGTTGCTTGGGACATATATATGCACCCGTTTACAATCTTAAATTAACTAAAACTATCGAGGTTTATTATGGTTACATCTTATCAAAATTTTATTGGCATTGACATCGGAAAATTTAAAAATATCGTTGCAATTCACAAACAGAAGAATGCTGTCGAATTTGATAATAATGCTTCTGGTTGGCAACAATTATTTCAAGAGTTTTCAGATATTCTACCTAATGCTTTAGTGACTTTAGAAAATACAGGGAAATATGAGCTTGGCTTATCACATTTTCTTACCGACAAAAATATTGCCGTGCATCGAGCTAATACTCGTAAAGTAAAAAGCTTTATTTTATCTCACGGAACTTTAGCAAAGTCTAGATGCAAGAGCTCTTGCTCAATATGGATTTGAACGCCATAGAACTATCTCTCTATTTGTACCTACCTCTACAGAACAATCAACTTTGGCTGCACTTTGTCAACGTCGTGATGATATTACGCAAATGAGAACTCAAGAAAAATGCAGACTTGAAGCACCGGAAAATGATCATATAAAAGAAAGCTGTCAAAAGACCATTGAGTTTTTCGATAGTCAAATAAACGAACTCAATGATACTATACAAAAGATTATTGATGAAAGCCGCGAATTACAACAACGCCAAAAAATTCTTAAAACAGTTCCTGGAAAAGTTATCACAAGATTTTTTGTGTTTAATGCCAGAGCTTGGTTACTTAAATAGAAAAGAAGTAGCAAGTCTTGCCGGAGTTGCACCGCATCCAAAAGAAAGTGGTAAAGCTGTTGGTTACCGAAGGATTACAGGTGGTAGAAGTAACGTTCGTTCAAAGCTCTTTACAGCCGCTATGGCTGCTACAAGGTCAAAATCTATACTTGGCGCCTTTTATTCTAAGCTTGTTGAAAGTGGTAAGAAGAAGATGGTGGCTATAACAGCCCTAATGCGTAAAATTATAGTAATTGCTAATACAAGACTTAAAGAAGCAATTAATTTGCATACTTAAAAATCTTCACAACGGTAACTGAAATTGGCTAATGAATATGTGCGTCCACACAGACTTAAAGCACATATTCATTAGCTTAAGCAGAAATTGCTGTGGTAGCTGTTTGATATAAAATTCTATTTCTATGACAAACGGGTTTTTATTGCCCATATAATTTGCAAAATTACACAAATAAAAAAATTTTTAAAAAACATAGTTGATACCAACTAATTTTTTCAACAGCTTCATCGAAAGTATTAACTGAAAGATTCGTTAATAGCATCCATTCTAGCGGTTTTTTTTAAGGGAAGGGGAGTTTTCTCAACAACATAAACTGCATAAAGTGGTAATTTAGGTAGTTCTTCCGTCTTATGCCTAATATTATTCTTAGATGGATTCATCATAAACTTTCCAAATCTAACTTCCAAACGTGCTGTTCTTTTTGGCTTATTATCTTTTACAGGAACTTCAACTTCTACCGTACCTGCACAATGAGAGGATTTAATAAATGCCCATAACTTCTGCTCACCTTTTTCAGGATATCGAGATTTTCTATTTACTGCTCTATCTCTGCATGCTCTAACTAGCACTGCCGAATTAAGATTATGTGCAAGCTCAAAAAAGTCATATATATCTGCTTCTCTATCGCATACAGTTATAGTCTCAGTTTGAGTTGGATCAATAATATTATTTGTTTTTCTTAAAGTTTCCAACCACTTTACGCTTTCTTTATCTTCAATGCGATCGCTCTTTTTTTTAAGGTTCTCAGTTTCTTCAGGTCTTGAATAAACTTTTTGATCTAGTATCCCTAGTACCAAACCTTCTATACTAACGGCAAGAGCTGTATGCATTATAATACCTTTTGCAGTATCATAACTGGACAAATTTGCTAATCCGCTTGTTTTTTTATGGTTATTATATACAATGTAACTGGTATCTTGAATGACAAGAACCCTCTTGTGAGCTTTTGTTCTCTCAACCGTCTTATTAATATGTGTAGCTAAAATATCACTTTCTTTTACATTCTCATTTTGAAAAAAACGTTATGCTGTTTTTGCTTCTGACCAACTTTCACATGCTTGATTAATCTAACTTTCAGGTAATTTTGTCAAACATATCAGCAATCTTTACTAATCGCTCAGTTAACCTTTTATCTCCAAATTCATTTTTAGCCCATTCACTACTTTTACTTGCCATTTTACACCCTCAATATTTGCAAACTTTAATATTGTAATATTTTACTTTTTAGTCCATTTATATTTGTGGGTAATAGTAAGGAATGACACCGTCTTGGATGGAAACCAGTGTCAGCTACTTTCATGACACCATCACAAGGTGAAACTGGATCCCAGTGGGCTTTGTTGCATCGCTCAAGCGAAAAGAACTGGCAGTTACTGACAAAATTCATTATAAATAGCCATTTAACTGTTGAAGAAAAAATATGCCACAAAAAATGAGAGTCAGTAACTGCCATGAATATAACAAATTTCTCCAAGAAAGAGGAAGCATTTTTTGTTATATCAATGACGCCATAGAAAATTGGTACGAGAATTGTCCAAAAATGCAGGGCGGCAACTATATTTATAGTGATAAAGTTGTGATTTTGGTGCATATAATCGTCAGTTTCTTTAGAATTGGTTTAAGACAAACAGTCGGGTTTATAAAAGGGTATTTGCAACAAATAGGAAGAGATTTGCAGCTATTCACAAGCATCAAAAGAAACTTAATATTAAGATAAATGATTGCAGAAAATAATATAGAAGATATCGAAATTGCTATAGACAGTACAGGAATTAGTATATACAACAACACACAGCAAGGAAAATAGCACTGACAGAAAATATCGTGGCTATGAGCAAACGAGAAAATTGCACGTAATGTTGAATATAAACAACAAAAAAGCCATAGCTGTAAAATACAGTAACGGCTGATCACTATGGAGCTTGTGATTTGCTAAAAGAAGTCGATTTTCAGTATGTCATAAAAGTACTATATGCAGATAGGGCATATGACAGAGAAAAGCTCTATAAGCTGTGTAATCAATATGGTATAAAAACGAAAATTCCTCCGAAAAACAACGCAGCAGAGCATCCAAAGTTAGACTATATGGCTGAGAGAAATTCTGCAGTCAAGCTCATAAAGTCATATGATGAAGATGGTATAAAGAAGTGGAAAAAAGAGATGAGTTATGGAAAAAGATCTTAGAGGTTGTCCGGAAACAAGTAAAAGGCTATAATATCTGAAATTTTAGTACGGGGTAAAGATGAGAAAAAAGTATCCAACAGATCTAAGCGAAAGGGAATGGGCAAGAATAGAAAAACACTTCAGAGTATCATACAAGAAAGGAGGAAGGCCGCCAAAGTATAGCAAAAAAGAAATATTAGAAGCAATTTTCTATGTATTGCGTACAGGGTGTCAATGGCGGTATTTACCAAATGATTTTCCGCTATGGAAGACTGTGTATGAGCAGTTCAGGCAATGGAAGAAGCAGGGAATTTTTGAGAAAATGAATTATGAAATTACAAAATATAGTAGAAGAAAAATAGGAAGGAATGAGCAGCCGAGTGCCTGTATAGTAGATAGTCAATCTGTAAAGACTACAGAAAAGGGGGGATCAAAGGCTATGATGGAAGTAAAAAAGTAAAGGGTAGAAAAAGGCATATAATTACAGACACTCAGGGTTTTATACTAGGTTGTTACGTAGGCGCTGCTAACGAAAATGATAGAGATGGTATTAAAATAGCATTAAACAATATGAGAACAAAATATACTAAAGTTAAAAAAATGTGGGCTGACATGGGATACCAAGGAAGAAATTTAAAGAATCACATAAAGGAAGAATATGACATAGATATTGAAATTGTTAAAAGGCCTCCATGTAGATTTTGGGTGCACAAAGATACGCCACCTGAGCTACTACCAACAAGAGAACAAGGGTTTAAAGTACAGCCAAGAAGATGGGTTGTAGAAAGGACTTTTGCTTGGGTTAATAGGAATAGAAGGCTATCGAAGGAGTATGATTTACTCACAACATCCACTGAGAATTTCATATACCTAGCTATGAGTAGGGTTATGTTAAAGAGGGAATATGCTTGAATTTACTAGTTTCCGGACAACCTCTTATATAGAAAGTTTTTTCTCGCAACTGAAACAAACATTCGGGTTTAGTTTTAGGAATAAATCTGAGACAAATAGAGAGAAGGAACTACTTGTTAAATGCTATTTGCTCAATAAGTTCACTGATATTGGTATGGCTAAATTTGAGATAGTTACATGAATTTACCATAAATCACCATCTCATAAAGTGTGATGCAACAAAGCCATCCCAGTGTCAGCTACTTGGATGACAAGAAAGGGAGCACTGGAATGACAGGAGAAGGGGGGCTACTACCGTCATAAAGGAACCAGTGTCAGTTACTCGGATGATACCTTTTTCTACTTAATTTGGGTTATGCAAGAAGTCTATTCGCGGTATAGATTCCGCTAACACGTAGCGGGATGACGGTTGTCGGTAAATCTAAGTCAGTTTAGCTATATGCTTTTAATTCCCCCAAAAGGAGAATTAAATATGTGAAGTTCTAGTTGATATGACTTAATGAATGGTTAGTTTAAATTACTAATTTATTTAAGAGATTTTGATAATATTTAACCCACTCGCTTTTCTATTTTCCATATCACGATGTGCTTGAATTATTTCATCAAATTTATATTTTTTATTGATCCGTACAGTTAAAAGTTTTTTTCTTATCATCTCGAAGATTTCCATTGTGGTAAGCACTAATGTGAATCTATCATGCTTATAATGGTATATTGAGGTTCCAGTTGCAAATAACGAACGTGAACTAAGTAAAGAAAAACTAATAGGAGCGTTACCTGATATCTGCCCATAGGAAACGTATATGCCGAACCTGCCTAAAGATTCAAAAGAAAGCTTGCTTGTAGCGTAACCTATAGGGTCATACACTGCACCTACTCCTCTGTTTTGCGTAATCTCCATAACTTTAGAAACGAAGTCTTTATCATTGTAGTTTATTGCGTATGTGCAGCCACTTTGTAAAGCTATCTTCATTTTTTCATCAGAGCTTACAGAACCTATCACTACACCTTTTTTATCCTTTGCCCATTGGCATATTATTTGTCCTAAACCACCATTAGCCCCATGAACTAGCACGAAAGCACCAGGCCTAACTTTATAAGATTGATTAACTAAATAGTGAGCTGTCATACCTTTAAACAGCACTGCAGCAGCAACTTCATCAGATATGTCATCTGGAATTTTTATCAGATATTTCTGGTGTATAATGCGCTTTTCACAATATGCCCCTGGAGGAGCTGTGCAATATCCAACTCTGTCTCCAACCTTCAATCCATCACTGATTTTTTTACCAAGCTTTTCAATAACTCCCACTGCTTCTACCCCAAGCACTGATGGTAAATTTTTAATTTTGCGCGTACCTTTTCTGTGCTCTAAATCATAACGATTTAAGCCGATAGTTGTGTGACGTACTAAAACTTCCTCGCCTTTTGGCTCACCTATACTCTTATCTACAAATTCTAATACTTCTGGTCCCCCAGTTTTTTTAATTTGTATAGCTCTAACCATGATGAATATTAAGATAAAAACTTTGATTATGTTATCTAACAATTAATATTTTGCAAAGTTATTGTTTTCACAATCAATAGACTTCTTGCGTTACCTCCTGTCATTCCAGTGTCAGCTACTTGGATGACACCCTATTGATTACTGAAATGACACGGTTTGCAAACATTCTGTTACTTAAGCTTAAAGAACGTGTATGATAGTGTTATTTCGCCCAAATCTTTTGTATTACTATCAAGCATTATCTCAGGATCTATATAGAAAGATACGGGCATAGCTGCTTTTTGTTTTGGTAGCAACATTTGCTCTTCAAAACAAAAGCATGCAACTTTATTGAAATACTTACCTGCTTTGAAAGGCGTAACATTATACACCGCCATACCAAATGAAGGCTGATCAGATAGATTTTTTGCGTAATAAAACGCTAAACTTTGTTCTCCTATGTTTACGTCAACGTAGTTAGTTTCTGATTTAAACTCCCAAGGTAGATCGGACATTATATCAGCATTGAAATGGACCCTGATCTTTTGGTTAGTTATATTTGTTGTTGTGTTAGTTACTTTTCTTATTGTGCCACCATACCCAGTAGCTTTACAGAAAATGCTATATAGAGGTACCGATGCATATGCAAGACATATCATCGACACAACTAAAGATACTAAAAAGAAAACTATAGAATTCTTACTGCCTTTCCTTAAAAAGGAAAACATCTAATCCCTATTGTTGAACAAGTTAAGTAACCTGAGTAGATTGAGAAATATATTAATAAAGTCAAAATAAAGATTAGTTGCACCGAGTATTGCCAATTTAGTAGTAGCAACTTCTGATCCGTCATTATGTTTATAATAAACGTCCTTGATTCTTTGAGCATCATACGCAGTCATTAAGGTAAAGACTATTACTGATATGAACGATATTGCAAAGTGGAGAGGACTACTTCCAAGAAATAAATTTACTATAGACGCAATGATTAACCCCCAAACTCCCATAATCAAGAAAGAGCCCATACTTGTAAGATCTCTTTTTGTAGTATTGCCATATAAAGCCATAGAGCCAAACATGATTGATGTAATGAAAAACGCCCTTGCTATATTTTCTGCAGTATAAACTATAAAAACATAAGATAAGGAAAGCCCCATTAACACTGAGAACGAGAAAAATATAGTAACGGCAGACTGAGCACTTAGGTGTTGAATTCTATAAGACATGTAGAACACCAATGCAACCGGAGATAACATTACCACAAGCGATAGAACGGGATTAGAATAAATTACTTGAAAAAGACCAGAAAATACTGTTAAAAATGCAACAAGCCCTGTGACGCCCAAAGCTAAAGCCATGTAATTATATACTTTAGTTAGGTAACTTCTAAGCCCAGCACTATAATAAACGCCTTGAGAGCGAATATCCTGTTCATTTCTCATATAAGACATAATATAACTCCTTTTATCCATTACTTAACACATTATAATATAAAACCATATTTTTATCAAGTGTTTTTATTATAAACAGCTATGCGCTGGCATTTGTTTTAATATAAATAGAATATAGGCCTATTGCTGCTGCGTTTGAAACATTTAAACTGTTAATTGCATTTGACATTGGGATTTTTAAAAGATAATCACAATTTTCTTTAACTAACCTCCGCATTCCTTTCTCTTCAGAACCAAAAATAATTACTCTTTTTTTCTCAAAACTCTTTATTTCATCTATATTTTCTTTAGCATTGCAATCAAACCCGTAACACCAGTAGCCGACCTTTTTTAAATACTGCATAGTTTTTACTATATTTGTAACGTATATTAGCGGAACAATATCTAAAGCCCCACTTGCTGCTTTTGCAATAGATGCATTTTCACTCGGTGAATGGTTATGTGGTAAAACCAATGCGTCAACATTAAAACAAGCTGAAGTTCTTAAAATTGATCCAATATTGTGCGTGTCAGTGACTTGATCTAAAATGACTATAGTAGAACTGTCGTTTGAGCTTTCAGCTACTTCTTCGATGCTTAAGTTATAAAGAATAGGGGCAACATTTAAAGCAATTCCTTGATGGTTAGCACCTTTGGGTAAAACGTCATTAAGTATTTTGTTTTCTACTAATCGAACTTTAATGCCCTTACTATTTGCATATTGCTTAATTTCTTTTTCGTGTTCTCTATAGAAATTTTCTGTTACTAACAGTTCTATACACCGCCTATTTTTATTCTTCAGTGCTGACATGCAGGTGTGCTTTCCATACAGCCAAAAATTCTCATTAGTTTTTGACGATTTCATCGTATTATTGAAAATCGGGTTTTTATAGAATAAGCAACATTTTACTATGTTTGAATATTGTTGTAAAATTATACAATTCGATTAATGCGTTTATGTCGGACGATGAGTTGGATTGGCAAAAAAATGTTAAGCCAATAAAATGTGGAAAAGTTACTTTGAAAGTTGATCATAAAGTAAATATAAAGTCTATGGTTGATAAAGGTACCTCCGACTTACAAGGGAATTTTCTTAATACCAATAATAGTAACTCATCATTTTGTCTTGACCAAAACACAAAATCAAAAGTTGATAGGGGTAAATATTTTATAAGCGATAAGCTCGATTTGCATGGCTATAATATAGAGGATGCTTACTGTAAATTGATAGATTTTATTATCAAAAATTATCGAGCAGGAAATAGATGTTTATTGGTAATTACGGGATACGGCAGTGCAACAAACAAAACAGACACTATAAAGAGTAACTTAAATAAATGGTTAAATGACACTAAAATCCAGCATATGGTTCTATACTACCAACAAGCTACGAAAAAACATGGTGGTAAAGGGGCTTTTTATGTTTTATTAAGAAGGAATAAAAACCTTGAGTCCTGATACTTAAAATTCCTTTTAAGCCTTAATTTTTCTTGTATAACCATACAGTGTTCGGCAGCGCGTGACGCACAACTGTGCGAACATTGTGATTTGGGTCTACCAGGAAGGATGTCTCCCAGTACCTCTTTTCCCGTCATCCCGCTACGTGTTAGCGGGATCTCATTTCACTTTATGAGGGTGTCATCCGAGTAGCCCCTTTCTCGTCATCCCGCTACGTGTTAGCGGGATCTCATTTCACTTTATGAGGGTGTCATCCGAATAGCTTGACTACTTGGATCCAGATTGGATACTGAGTTGGTGAGTATAAAAGTATAGCTTCTACGTCATACCGCCGCGGTATCTCAGCCGCTAACAAATAGCGGGGTGACGAGTTACTATACCGCTGCGAACCGTCATACCGCGATTTATTCCATAGCTGTACGAACATTCATTTTTGAAGGTAAACTGCACAGCAAATGGTGTCATTCCAGTGCTTGACACTGGAATCCAGCCGGCTTTGTTGCATCGCTAGCTATGATGGATTAAAGATAAAAAAGGTGGAGAATATCAGTAGCTTATTATTCTGGTATTTATAACAAGAACGGTCAGTGAATACCTAAATTTGAGTAAAAGAAATTTCACTACCACTCACTAATCCGGCTAAAATTCAAGAATTTCAATGCTTTAGCTATTTTCAATAGAATTAAATTTATTAATATAAATAACAAGTTACTATTCTTAAATTTGATCAGATTGATTGCAAAAAAAACAAGATTTTCAATAAGTTGCTTATAATCCTAATTATAGTTAGCCTTTCATAAGTAGCGATGCAACAAAGCCATTCCAGCGTCACGCGCTGCCATGTGATATACAATTTCCTTCGAATTACAACGTACGTGCGCTCTATATGCACTTGATTGACAAATGCTCTCTTATCAAAATCTCAAGAATCTGCACTATATTTAATGCTGCGCCTTTGCGCAGGTTGTCAGCCACTATCCACATATTTAATCCGTGCTCAACAGTATTGTCTCTTCTAATACGCGATACATATACAGCATTCTCCTGTACAACATCAATTTGAGTTATGTATTCACTATCTTCACGCCTGTTGTACACTAAAACTCCACTATCTTCGGCTTCACTTAGCACTTCACGAGCTTGTTCTTCAGTGATATGTTGATCAAATTCCACATTTACTGCCATAGCGTGACCGATAAAGACGGGTACCCTTACACAAGTTGCAGTAACTTTTATATCTTCCTCTAAAATTTTTTTTGTCTCCTCTTGCATTTTCCATTCCTCTTCTGTAGAGCCATTTTCCATGAATTCTCCTACATGGGGAATGCAATTGAATGCTATTTGCTTAGAGAATATCTTGGGTTTTTTAGCTTCGTTCATAAAGATTTTTTTTGTCTGGTCATAGAGCTCATCCATTGCTGCTTTGCCTGCACCAGAAGTTGATTGATAAGTTGAAGCAACGATTCTCTTTATTTTTGCTTTTTGGTGTAATAGATGTAGTACTAGCAGCATCTGTATTGTAGTACAGTTTGGATTGGATATTATGTTGTGGTTTTTATATTCCATAATTTTTTCTTTATTAATCTCTGGAATAATGAGTGGCACACCCTCTTTCATTCTAAAATGGGAACTGTTATCTATCACGATGCATCCAGCCTGTGTTGCAATTGGTACATACTCTTCAGAAACATGAGATCCAGCACAGAAAATGGCTACATTAGTTCCAACGAAGTCATAATCCTCAAGGCATAAAACTGTTAACTCTTTGTCACCAAAGCTCACCTTCTTCCCTTCTGATTTTTTCGATGCAAGTGCAATAACGCAATCTATCGCCTCATCTTGAAATTCAGCAAGCGTGCTTAATACCTCACGCCCTACTCTTCCGGTTGCTCCAATAACAGCAATTTTGTATCTCATATAGATGAACCTCTAATTTTAAAGTTCTATTATATTTTTACTGACAAAATTTACAATTGTTTTAATATTTTTACCTTGCAATTAATTGTAATTTAGCTATTATTATGCAATATTAGTAATATTACATAATGAAATGAAAGATGAGTAAGGAATACGATGAAACTAAGGTTAAACCTGCAATGTCTACACCTCAAGGGCCTGAAGGAACCAATGGATCAAAGGCCCAAAGTGTTCTTTCGAATAAAAGAAAGCCTACAATAAATTTTGATGATAAAAAGTATGGTGTAAAAACCTCTAAAATAGACCAACAGTCTCTAAACAAAAGACAAGAATCTTCAAAGCTAAGAGATCTCTTAAGGTCAATACCAATAATAAGGAGATTTTTAGCAAGGATTTTCACACCTGAAAAAATAGAAATCATCAGTAACCCTATATATGACAACATGGAAGCATATAAAAAATCGCAGGAAGATTACCCTAGTAAGATAAAAGATGAAACTAGTATAGATGATGAACACACAAAAGAAGTAGATAGTAAACTTGAGAAGGGTAATGTTGAACAAGTGGACAACAAGAAAAGTCGTAGTTCATAAATATCAATCATTTAAAAATTATCTCTAGTTATAACATTGTATCTGTTCAGATGCATGGCTCATGTACAAATATTGAAACAAAAATTCCAGTGCTCCTTTCTCGTCATCCCAGTGCGTGACACTTGTATCTTTATGATGTGAGGCATTAGAGCTAAAATACCTCACAGGGAGGGTGAAGCTGATGCGACACTAATGCCATTAAGCCAGATTTTGCTTCCCTCCCATAGAGTTAAAGACTGAACAGTATCTTTTGGAATTATATCCCGTATTACAAGGTTAGTCTAAACTCTCAGTTTATTTATAGTCTTGGAGGCAATTTTATGCAAGTAAATGCTATTTTGGGTGTGGATATTTCAAAAAAGAAATTTGATGTTTGTTTGTTAGTGGACAGTAAAAAACGACACAAAGTCTTTCAAAATAATCAAGATGGTTTTGCAAAACTTGTAGTTTGGTGCAATGGCCATGGAGCAAATCTTACTCATTTATGTCTTGAAGCAACTAGTTGGTATGGAGAAGATTTGGCTACTTTTATGCACGATTTAGGACATAATGTCAGTATAGTAAACCCAGAAAGCTTTTGGCAAAAGTGAGCTGCTCAGAAATAAGACAGATAAATCAGATGCAGCTATGATAGCTAGATTTTGTATCGCCAACAAACCTGCTCTTTGGAAGCCCATTGCACCTGAAATGAGTCATTTGAGGGAGCTTTACCGTTGCATGCAATCGCTAAAAGATGATAAGGTGCAACAGACAAATCGCTTGGAAAACAAAAATATGCATTCCAGTTGCAAAGAAGCTATATCTAAAGTAATTTTGGCAATAGAGGAGCAAATTATTGTTCTCGAAAAAGAAATTAATGAGCATATAAATAACTATCCACATCTAAAAAATATGGTGGAAAACCTTAAGACTATAAAAGGTATAGGTTATCTTACTGCTGTTGCTGTTGTCGCAGAAATGCCATCAGTTGATAACTTTGACAATGCTAAACAATTTACAGCTTTTGCTGGTCTAAATCCAGGACATTATCAATCGGGATCGTCAGTAAGTAAGAGAAGTTGCATATGCAAAATAGGATCTGAGCGTATTCGAAAAGCTCTTTATATGCCAGCTATAGTAGTCAAAAACCATAATAATCATTTTCAAAAGTTTTGTCAGCGTCTAGCAAGTAAAGGCAAATGTCCAAAAGTCATAGTTCTTGCGTTAATGCGAAAATTAATGCATGTCTTTTTTGGTATTCTTAAAAATAATCAACCATTTAATTGTAATTTTGTTGGATAATTTGTTTGACAGCAGAGACAGTATCTGGGATCCAGATTGGGCACTAAGTTGGTAAACACGAAAGCGATTAATCCTTTACAACGTTTTTGATGGAACTGCGCGAAAGAACTGGATGCCAGTGTCACGCACTGGCATGACACCCATTTCTTCCTATAGTTGTCTTTTCTCGTCTACCTTATTTTGCCACTCTGCTGAACAGATACATAACATTTGCTATACAGAAACTCTGCGATACCAAAATAAATAAAGAGGTACGCCACTTGCAGTGAATAAGCTTGCGATCAGCAAGGTATTCACAGAAGTTTCAAATATTACCCAGCAGCAAAAGGTTGTTGCTATACTGCCAATTAAAAATTTGTAACAACTCTTTTCTTGCACAATAACTTTGAGAAAAGCAAGACTGCATGCAAGGTAAACAAATAAAAATGAAACTACAGAAAAGTCGATAATTGATGTGATCTGCTTAGCAAAATTGTTGCTTGAAGTGAGGATTAGTAAAGTTGCAGTTCCAACTGAGCTAGTTGTTATGCCCCAGAAAGGAGAACCGTGCTTGTTTCTTTGAGCAAAAAACTGTGGCATCAGTTTATCTTTTGCAAGGCCAAGGGCCACTTGTCCACTAGCTAGTACCCAAGCGTTTAAAGTACCAACACAAAAAATGAACGCAGTTATAGAAATAATCAAGTGCCAATTGCCAGAGGCCATAATTTTTATTGCGTCAACATATGGTGCTCTTGAACTTGCTAAATCATTGCCATTTATTAATCCCATAATTGCAAGATTGTTGATAAAATACACAACAGCAACAGAGATTGTTCCAAGTACCACAGCTCTTGGTATTGTTCTAGCTGGATTATCAACTGACCCTGCAGGTGCTGTTGCCAATTCAACTCCAATAAAACCCCATAGAGTAATAAGTGTAGAACGGGCAAGAATCTGCGATGTTGTAAGATTTGATATTTCTTCACTTATGATGAAGTTATTTCTATCAAAAAAAAACAATGCTGCTATAGGTATTACAAGCAATACAGAAATTTTTATCACCGTCAATAAAAACTCAACACGTCCAGCAGTAGCTACTCCTCTAAAATTTATTAGTGTAATAATTGTAAGTAATAACATCTCTAAAAACAGATGTACGTTTTGAATATCTTCATGGAAAAATGGTGTAAGATAACCAACACCCACAACTATTACGGCTGTTGTGCTAACCCATGAGATCACCCAATACGTCCAACCAACAAAAAAAGCTGCAGCAGGGCCAAAAGCATGCTTTACATAGACGTGAGGGCCACCCGTTTCCGGAAATTTTGCGCAGAGTGAGGCAAAAACTAAAGCAAGAGATATAGCACCAAGCCCTGATATTATCCAGCTTATAAGGCTATACATGCCATATGGAGCAAGGCTAATTGGAAGCATAAAAATTCCAGAGCCAATTTGGCTGCTAATCACTAAGGCAAAAATAGCCCAAAAACCTATTTTATTTGACACAATAATTCTTATCTAAATAGATTAACAATATACCCTAAACTCAGAAATTTCAATTGATCTTTTAACATAAAAACTTGCATTTTTTTCAATTTATTCCTAAAATAGATTATATTAACAGATTATTAAGAGGGGGTTATGAATCCGAGATTAAAAGCATTTTTGGTTGTTTGTAGTATTATTGCATTTTTGATTGCACTTTTGTTTCTCGTGTATTATTTAAATCTTCTTGTTAACTATATCCTTGACCCGATTCTAGTTCGTCCCTTTGAAAGATTATACAAAAACTTAATTGTTGATGGTCTTTATGCCTATTTATCTACAAGCACTTCTAGCCCTGCACTAGCATTTTTGGCTACAGGTTTTATTGTTATTGCTGCGTTTATTTGCCTGAATAAAATGCTTCTTCCCTTGCAAGAGAAGATCATAAACAACTATACCTCCTTTAAAAACAACAATATTGATAGCAATAGCATGTTGTTTGAGGTTTATAAAGATCCAACAATAAAATTAAAGGACAAAATCTTATTCTTCAGTATACACTTGATATATTACCTACAGCTTCCATTTTTGTATATTGCATCAAAGGTATCAGCTCTACGTGGGTTTCTTATATTTAATTTTGGTTTATTATTGTTAAATTATGCACTGCTAATTCCAGTAGCACTTCTTGAGTTAATAAAATATCCATCAGTAAAACTCTTTTCACCTTTGGGTTTGAATGTAAAGCAGCTAAGCTTTTTGTTTAATGTAAGTGATGTGGGTACTAGTAGTCAGAGCGTTCATACTAGAAGTTTTCAGCAAAGCGTTATTGAATGTGCCAAAAAATTAAAGGAAGAACATGGTACGCCGTTAAATGAGTTGGATGAAGAGTTTAAAAGTTATATAAGCGGTTTAACAAGTCAGCAAAAACGAATGATAGAACCTTATCTAAGATTGGATGGTTATGAAACTGGGGAGTGGGTAAATTGGGCAGATTCACAAACCGGATTGACATTGACACAGGCTATAAATTTAGTTTTAATTGCGGCAAGAAAGCAAAATGCAGATATAGAATTATTGAAGTCTATATTACTGGTTCGCTTTGAGGAAAGTAATCGCCAATGTGGTCCTGGAATGCTCAACCGTATCATTTATGCATTAAGTGGTCTTAAAGCGGAAAATAATTTTGCAGCTCAACTAGAGCCTCAGCCAATAGGAAAGTTGGCTAGTGATGCTACTAAAAGATTTCTTGAGAAATATGTGGATAAGCACTACCATAAAATAAAAGTTTTGAAAGAAAATTTTGATAATTTGTATTCACCAAGTTCTGGGGTGGATTTGAGCAGCGTGAGTGATGAAGTAAAGGATGGCATTTCTTATACAAGAGATGCTATAAAAGAATTTGTGTTTAAGGAATTATATGTAAAGTTTTATAACGACTATGGAGAACATATTCGGAGAGGGCAAATAAAACAAAGGCTAAGAGAATTAATAACAGATGAAGTCATAGATGCAGCAATATCTTATAAGATAGACGAGATAGAAATTCCTGCAGAACCACTTACTTATCTTGAAAGAGTAAAAACATTTTTTGGAGGTCATGCAAGGTCTTCTGCTGCTTAGTGGTTTAGTTCGTGCTATATAGCTAAACTGACTTAGATTTACTGACAATTTTAAAACAACAAATTCGTCATTCCGCTACTAGTTAGCGGAATCTATACCGCGAATGAATCCATAGCTGTACGAACATTGTGATTTGAGAGCAATTTCCACAAGGGAGGGTGTCATTCCAGTGCTTGGCACTGGAATCCAGCCTTTATTATGCAGCCACTTGGTTGAAATTAAGTCTTCTGGATCCCAGTGTCTAAGCACTGGGATGACACCATTTGCTGTGCAATTTACCTTCAAAAATGAATGTTCGTACAGCTATGGAATGAATCGTGGTATGACGCGTTAGCTATAGCTTTGTCTTCCCTTTTCTGAATGGCTTGCAAGCTGCTATCTCTACAAAAACTATATTTTTCTTCAGAAGAGAGTTATATTGTAACTATGGACAAAATAATCATAAAAAAATTTGGTGGGACTTCGCTAACTGATTTAAACCGAGTTGCAAATTTGATAAAAAACGATATTGAGAAAGGTTGTAATGTAATCGTTGTTGTATCTGCTGTTGCAGGATTTACTGACCAAATGGTTTTTCAGGCTAGGCAAATCTCAAATTTAAGTTATAGACAAGAGTTATCAGAGTATGACGTTATGCTTTCAGCAGGAGAACAAATCTCTTGCGGTCTATTAGCTATCACTCTCCAATCGATCGGAGTTAATGCTAAATCGTGGCTTGCCTGGCAGTTACCAATTGTAACTGATGATTTTTATTCTGAGTCTAAAATAAAAACAATAAAGATTGAACGTGTGAAAAGATCTTTTGCTGAGGGTTATACTGCTGCGATCATTGCTGGTTTTCAGGGTATAAATGATGATAGAATCACTACTTTTGGAAGAGGAGGCTCTGATATATCAGCAGTTGCCTTCGCGGTAGCCTTTGGTGTTAGAACTTGCGAAATTTTTACTGATATTGATGGAATATATACAGCAGACCCGAGAATTGTTCCAAAGGCACGCAAGCTCAAATTTATCTCTTACGATGAAATGTTGGAAATGTCGTCATCTGGTGCTAAAATACTGCATAATCGTTCAGTACAACTTGCAATGAAACATAACATTAAAGTGCAAGTGCTATCCACTTTTAAGGAAGTAGAAGGCACCACAGTGCTACACAAAAGGGATGTACTAGAGAGATACTTAATTACTGGAATAACTTATAGCACTAATGAAGCTCTTGTAACTTTCACTAACCTTGCAAATAACTTGCGTACTTTAAGAGATATAGCAGGAGCAAACGTTAAAATTGATATGATACATGGGTCAAGTTTTGTTATCTCCAAATTTGATATTGATTTAATGGAAAAGTTACTGAATAAGAATGAAAATTATGCTATAAACGATAATGTAGCTAAAATTTCAATAATTGGTATTGGTGTTATGTCTAACACTGAAGTGATGCACCGCACACTCAAGGTTTTAAGCGAAAAAAAGATAGAAATACTTGCTATCACAACATCTGAAATCAAAATCAGTATAATTGTTCAAAAAGAATGCGCTGTAGCTTTAGTCAAAGATTTACATACTGAGTATGAGCTTGATATGCAGCACTAGGATAGGCTTGACGTCCAGTTGTCTAAGAGTATGTCTTAAAAAGGAATGAGGAAAAAAATATGATAGTGTAAGTAAAAAATAGGAGGGAAAATTGTATCCAAGTGATATAAGTGATAAGGAATGGGAAATTTTGGAGCCACATGTTGCACAAGGAAAGATAGGGAGGCCAAGAAAGCACAATATCAGAACAATTATTAATGCAATAAGGTATATAATGAGAGGTGGTTGTCAATGGAGAATGCTGCCGAAAGATTTTCCTCCATGGAAGACGGTGTATGACTATTTTCTCAGGTGACGTAGTAATGGCAAATTGGAAAAAATACATAATATGCTAGTAAAAGAGGTAAGAAAAATGTTTGGTAAAAATGAAACACCTTCAGTAGGAATAATTGACAGTCAATCAGTAAAAACCACTCAAAAAGGGGATCCAGAGGATATGATGCTGAAAAAAAAATAAAGGGTAGAAAACGTCATATTGTTGTAGATACAGTGGGCTTAATTATTGCGGCTGATGTTCATAGTGCAAGTGTTCAAGATCGTGATGGTGCTCTAAATCTTTTCACTCAAGCTAAATACAAGGCTCCAACTTTACGTAAGTTTTTTGCTGATCAAGGATACATAGCAAAACCGCTGTTTATTGGAGACAGGATACGATTACCAAGAAAGCTGTTGATGTTACAGGATTTTTCGACAATCTGGACCACAATTTAGCACTGCAGGCTATCAAGAAGCACACAGACTGCAAATGGGTCATACTGTATGTTGAAAGGTGGATGAAATCCCCTATTCAGCAAGCAGATGGCAGTAAGGTAGTTAGGGAAAAAAGGAGTTCCGCAAGGAGGTTCAATAAGCCCAATCATTTCAAACATATTTATGCACCATGCATTTGATATATGGATGAAACAAAATCACCCAACAGTACCATTTGAAAGATATGTGGATGATGCGATAGTGCACTGCAGAACTAAAAGACAGGCAGAATTTATGCGAGCAGCAATTGAAGAAAGATTGGCATAATGTAAGCTAAAATTGCAACCTGATACCAATGCTATTCCAAAACTCCATCATTATACTGCCTTAGTATAACCTTCTCACTTCTATTGTCTATTTGTTTGTTATGTAATAGAAATTGGTATGAGATTGAAGAATTAAGTGTGAACGGTTACAGAATTTTTGCCAGGAGAAACATATAGTTAAAGTAATTCAGATTTGTAAGATATGTTTATCTGCAATTATAGCTTCAACAGTAGGCAATGTTGCTTTTAATTACCTCAACATTTTCTCTTGGCAATTCTTTAATGAACCGAGAAGTGCGCATCGGTTGCCACTGGTTGTTAATTTCCCTCCTATCTGCACATGAAATGATTAACCTTTCTTTGGCTCTGGTTATGCCAACATATGCGAGTCTCCTTTCTTCTTCTAAAGCTTTACCACTTTTGTCATCAAAAGATCTTTGATGAGGAAATAATCCCTCTTCCCAACCAGGTAGAAACACGCACGGGAATTCAAGTCCTTTGGCTGCATGAAGAGTCATAACATATACGGTGTCATCGTTATTCATATTATCCACTTCCATCACCAGACTTATATGCTCCAAGAAAGTTGTGGCATTATCGAAATTTTTTAAAGATGAGATGAGCTCTTTAACATTTTCTATTCGTGCTAAGCCTGTTACCTCCTCATTTTCAAGCATTTCAATATATCCTGATTGGTTTGCTACGATTTTAACGAATTCATGCAGTGGTTTTACGCTTACTATTTCTTCCCAAGCTTTAATTTTATTTAAAAAATCGTTGAGTGAGAGTTTAATTCTTTCGGTTACCTGATTACTATTAACTAATATTTTTGCTGCCTCAAAAAAAGAAATTTTGTTATCCTGAGCAGTCGTGTATATTTTCTTTAGAGTTGTAGCTCCTATGCTTCTTTTTGGCCGATTTACTATCCTTTCGAAAGCTAAGTCATCGTTATTGTTTGTAACAAGTCTTAAATATGCAATTATATCCCTGACTTCCTGACGTTCGTAGAATTTTACGCCACTTATAATCTTGTAGGGAATTGAATATTTTATAAAATACTCTTCGAGAACTCTAGTTTGAAAAGTGGCCCTTACCAGCACTGCAATGTCACTAAATCTGTATTTATTGAGTTTCAATATCTGTTCGCTTATGAACCTTGCTTCAGCTTTCCCATCCCATAATTTTATTAGATTTAACTTTTCCCCTTCAATGTTTGTTGTCCACAATTTTTTTTCTAAGCGAGTCTTATTGTGATTGATAACATATGACGCAGTTGCAAGTATGTGGGATGTTGACCTGTAGTTACACTCTAGTTTAACGGTTTTTGCATTTTTAAAATCATCAGAAAACTTCAAAATATTTTCAACTTCTGCACCACGCCAACTATATATCGACTGGTCATCATCTCCTACACAGCAAATATTTGAGTGCTCTTTTGCAAGGTATTTTAGCCAAAGATATTGTATCGCATTTGTATCTTGATATTCATCTACCATAACATATTTAAACTTGTTTTGGTAGTAGGACAGAACTTCGGTCTTTTGATTAAAGAGCTGTATGTTATATAGCAATAAGTCACCAAAATCGACAGAATTAAGGAATTTCAACCTTTCCTGATACTGGTGATAGACTTTGAGTGCAGTTACATATACTGGCCTAAATGATTGAATATCTTCCACTTCAGATGGCAATAAGCACTTCTCTTTCCATTGCTGAATAATATTCATAATGGTCTTACATTTTTCTGATAGGTAATCAGGATTTATTTCATTGATAATATTTTTTATTACCTGTAATTGGTCATCCACACCAATGATTGTAAAATTGGGGTTTAAGCCCACAATTTCTGCGTGCAGGCGCAAGATTTTTGCTGCAATTGCATGGAAAGTGCCAAGCCATGGTATGTTTGTGCCCGTTAGCTCAAGTACCCTTGATACCATCTCATTTGCTGCTTTATTTGTAAATGTAACTGCTAATATCTCATCAGAATAAGCGTGACCGTTTCTAATTATGTGTGCTATTCTTGAAGTAATCGTTCTTGTTTTTCCCGTCCCGGCTCCTGCCAGTATCAAAACTGGTCCATCTATGTTAGTTACAGCTGATTGTTGTTCTGGATTTAGCAGTGAGAGATAATCGTTCATCGTAGCCCTATAGATTATAACTTCGTAAAGTTAAACCTATGATTGAAATATTGTAAAGGTTTTATTGAATAGAACAGTTAAAGAATGCTTCACTCAAGTACTACATATTTAAACGTAGGTTTTACATCTATTTTGTTTTAGTAGTTTCAGGTGTATGTCGAGTAACAACAACTTGATTTGAGGTATTGGCACCAGAACTTCTGCTTGTTGGGTGGATAAGTGGAGTTTGGAATGGCTTATATGTACGGTTTAGTTCCTTCATTTCTATTTCTTCAACTTCAACAAGGGGTTTTTCTTTTGGGGTATAGCGATTATGCGTTGCAGGTCGTTCAGTGAGATTTTCATATGTTTCTTTCAACCAAGTTCCGATATCATACATAAATCCATACGCTTTTTCTTTAAATTCTCTCAATGATCTACTGAAACTTGCTAGTGTGTTATTAAAGTAAATTGTCATATAGTCTCTTGTGGTGTATTGATAACTTTCTCCATCTAGTCTGCTACTTTGTGCGTTAGAACTATTGTTGCTTTTAAAATAACCAAATATGTTGTACATTTTGAGCCGCCATTAATTACTAACATACACATATTATATATTGATAAATTAAGGACTTAGTGTATTGATTAAGCACTTAGAAAGCGCTCTGTATAATAATTTAAAATGGAGCTGGAGCTTTGTAGTACAATGTTTTCAAACGTTTAATATAATATTGACTTTACAACGATAGTCACTTTAAATTAGTAACTATTGTTGCAGTTAAAGTATCAATGCCTTTTTTCTTTTATTTTTTTGCAATTCTTAGCATTTTATCTGCTGTATGCGTAATTAGTGTAAGAAATCCTGTGCATGCAGTATTATTTTTAATTTTCACCTTCGTTAACTCTGCAGTGCTTTTCATTCTCCTTGGAGCTGAATTCATCGCTATGATGGTACTGATAGTATACATCGGTGCAGTTGCAGTGTTGTTCCTCTTTGTAGTTATGATGCTCGATATTGACTACATAAGATTGCGCCAGGGTTTTGCGAAGCATTTCACTCTTGGTGCTATATTGTGTGGTGTGTTTTTTTTGATTATCAGTTTTGTAATCCGCAGCTCAACGCTGAATATAAGTAATGTTATAAACTATAATGCCAATAACGTGAAAGCTATCGGTAATTTGCTCTACACTGACTACATGTACGCTTTTCATCTTTCTGGAATTTTGCTACTTGTTGCAATTGTCGGTGCAATTGCTCTTACTTTGCAGGACAAGAAAAAAGGAGTTAAAAAACAGAATGTATTAAAGCAATTGACGCAATCTTCATCTGTAAAATTGGTTAAGGCTAAATTTGGAAAAGGAGTGGAATGGAAATAGGATTAAATCATTTTTTGATAGTTGCTGCTATTTTGTTCACTGTTGGGGTGTGCGGTATTTTCATCAACCGTAAGAGCATAATCAATATATTGTTATCAATAGAAATATTATTGTTGGCGATTAACATCAATCTAGTTGCTTTTTCTGCCTTTATGAATGATATAGTTGGGCAAATTTTTGTGATGTTTGTGTTGACTGTTGCGGCAGCAGAGTCAGGAGTTGGGCTTGCAATATTGGTTGTATATTATAGAAGCCGTGGCAATATAGATGTTGAACAAGCAAATTTAATGAAAGAATGAAAGTATGATGGATATACTGAAATTAATAGTATTTTTGCCACTTTTTGGTTCGCTATTTGCAGCACTTTTTAGAAAAAGTCAGTTAGTTACAACGGCAGGGATTGGAATATCTGCAGTTTTATCTTGGTATGTTTTTCTCACCTTCTCTGAAAATTATCACTTGAGTTTATTTCCTTTGTTTTCATTGAGCATCTTAAAAGTAAATTGGGCAATTAGTGTGGATGCTCTCTCATCCTTAATGCTTATTGTTATTACCACCGTTTCACTGGTAGTACATCTCTACTCTATCGGTTATATGGAGCATGATAAGGGGAAGTCGAGGTTTTTTTCTTACCTATCGCTATTTACGTTTTGCATGATTGTGCTGGTTGTAAGCGATAATTTCGTGCAGCTTTTTTTTGGCTGGGAAGGGGTTGGCCTATGTTCTTATTTACTCATAGGATTTTGGTTCCAAAAATATTCTGCAAATAATGCAGCAATTAAAGCATTTGTTGTGAATAGGGTAGGAGACTTTGCACTATTGATTGGAATCTTTCTTATTTATTATACATTTCACTCTTTGAATTTTACTGAAGTTTTTGACACAACTGATCTTCTTGGCACGCAGAACATTAGGGCATTCTGCTGTGAATTCAAAGTAACTCATATAATATGCATATTACTTTTTATTGGCTGTATGGGTAAATCTGCACAGCTTGGTTTACATGTTTGGTTGCCAGATGCAATGGAAGGGCCAACTCCTGTTTCTGCACTTATTCACGCAGCAACGATGGTAACAGCAGGTATATTTTTAGTAGCAAAGTGTTCTCCATTGTTTGAGTTATCAAATGTGGCACGAGAATTAATAGTTATCGTTGGAGCACTCACTGCTTTTTTTGCAGCCACCGTTGCAATTACTCAGAACGATATAAAGAAAATAATTGCTTATTCAACCTGCAGTCAACTTGGTTATATGTTCATGGCATGTGGGCTTTCTGCTTACAATGTTGCTATTTTTCATTTAATGACACACGCTTTTTTTAAAGCTCTACTATTTCTTGGTGCTGGCAATGTGATTCATGCAATGCATCATGAGCAAAACATTCAGAAAATGGGAAATTGCTGGAAGAAAATCCCTTGCACTTACGCTCTCATGTGGATTGGATCTCTTGCGCTTTCTGGGATATTCCCATTTGCAGGTTTTTATTCAAAGGATTTGATAATTGAACATGCTTATAGCACGGATAGCTTTGCTTTTGTAATAAGCTTAGTTGTTGCATTCTTCACAGCGTTTTACTCTTGGAGGTTATTGCTTCTTGTGTTCCACAGCCAAAAACAAAGTAAAATTAATATACATGAGGCACCAAAGATTATGCTTATACCATTACTGATACTCGCTTTTGGATCAGTATTTTCTGGAATATGGGGAGCAAATATTTTGAACATAACTAGTAATGCGTTTTGGAAATCAAGTTTAGTGATGATTGATGAGCATGGAGTTCATAATTTCTTTATAAAACTACTGCCAACCTTAGCAAGCCTAAGTGGAATAGCACTTGCGTACCTAATTTACCAATATCAAGTAATTAGGCAAATTAAGAGTAAATTTTTACTTAAGTTTTTGCAGAATAAATGGTACTTTGATGAGGTGTATGAGTTTGTTATAATTGCACCGATAAGGTTTATATCTAGGCTTCTATGGAAGTTTGATGTTAAGGCTATTGATTCATTTGGACCAAATGGTGTTGTAAGGTTGGTTAATGAATGTTCAAAAAGTTCTATAAAGTTACAAACTGGTTATATATTTGATTATGCATTTATTATGTTTGTTACTCTAATAATCGGTGCTTTATATATTATTGGAATTAAATAGAAGGTGTTGTTACTTAGTATATTCTTGCTTCCACTGATAGGAGCGTTGATTTTATCCTTAATCAGGATTAATCATCAATCTATACACTTAAGATTCCTTGCTCTATTTTTTGCTGTACTTCCATTTTTGCTTAGCATTGTAGCTTGTATAGAATTTGATTATAACAATGCGGACTTTCAGTTTGTCAGCTACCCAATTAGAAATGTTGGAATAGGGATAGATGGTATATCGTTGCTTTTCCTTCTGCTTACAACTTTCTTGTTTGTAATTTGTATACTCTACAACTGCAAAATGAGTTATACGACCCTAAAAGCCTATATGGCATTGTTTCTACTGCTTGAGAGTTTTGTAGTCGGTTTTTTCGTTTCACTGAATGCTATAAGCTTTTATGTGTTTTTTGAAGCTGTTTTAATACCAATGTTCTTTATTATTGGCATCTGGGGAGGAAAACACAGGGTATATGCAACGTTTAAGTTGTTTCTTTATACATTAACTGGCTCATTATTATTTCTACTTGGATTGGTTTACATCTATAACATTTTTGGAACGTTTAATATACAAAAATTAGCTACATTAGTGCCAAGCCTTGATCTTGAAGTGCAGTCATTGCTGTGGATTGCATTTTTTATTTCTTTTGCAATAAAAGTACCGATGTTTCCATTTCACACTTGGCTTCCTGATGCACATGTGCAATCACCAACTTCTGGATCTGTGATTTTAGCTGGCTTGCTTATTAAAATGGGGGGATATGGATTTTTAAGGTTTTCTATTCCAATTCTTCCTCAGGCAAGTTTGTATTTTTCAAATTTCGTTGTTGTGCTGAGCATTATTGCGGTGATATATGCTTCTCTAGTTGCGTTTGCTCAAGATGATATAAAGAAGTTAATAGCTTATTCTTCAATAGCACATATGGGGATCGTTACTGCTGGCCTCTTTTCATTTTGTGAGGAAGGAGTACTGGGTAGCATATTTCAAATGATTAGTCATGGCCTTATTTCTGCTGCTTTATTTTTATGTGTTGGAATGCTATATACTCGAACTGGAACTTTGGAGATTGCAAAATATTTTGGCATAGTAAACACAATGCCAAAATTTGGTTTTATGTTCATTTTATTTTCAATGGCTTCAATAGGGCTACCTGGAACATCTGGGTTCGCAGGTGAGTTTTTGGCTATGGTTGGAATGTTTAAGAGCATAGGGTTTTTTACAGGATTTATCGCACTTGGCACTATTTTAAGCGCAGTTTATATGCTGAATTTATGTAAGCAAATAATATGGGGGGTTAGCTATTCTAAATTATTAAATAACCGTTTGGATAGCATAGAATTTTCTGTCTTAATTCTGCTTGCAGTGTTTGTTATTTTGCTTGGATTTTACCCAACCCTTGCACTGAATTATTTGAAGCCATGTATGGCAAATTTGTTAGTCAAATATAATGCGCTATGAATTATATACAGATATTGCCGGAAACGTTCTCTATTATCTCCTCGTTAGTGTTGCTGCTGCTTGGGATTATATTTAACCGCAGAACTATCAACTTATTAGCACTTGGCTGCACAGTGGTAACTTTGATTATTTTAATTCTTTCGGCAGAAAACAATGAAATTTTTCTCTTTAATTCGTTGTTAAAACTCAATTTATACATCAGGTCAGCCCAAGGGTTAATTCTCAGCACAGGAATTTTAATACTTTTGATGCTGAATTTATCAAAATATGACTATAAGTATGAATTTTCAATGCTGATTCTTTTTGCGCTATTTGGCATGATAACTTTGGTTTCAGCAAATAGTCTGATTTCTTTTTATTTAGCTTTTGAGTTGATGAGTATATCTTTGTATGTTCTTGCGAGCTTTAATAAAGATTCGATTTATTCATGTGAAGCAGGAGTGAAATATTTTACACTCAGTGCATTATCTTCCTGCATTATGCTATATGGAATGTCGCTGCTTTATGGATATACAGGACAAGTCAATTTCTCTGAGCTCGGTTCATTCTTGCAAAACCATCAGATAACTTATGGAATAGTTTTTGGGTTAGTCTTTGTCCTAATTGGTTTGTGTTTCAAGCTTGCTATTGCTCCTTTTCATATGTGGGCTCCAGATGTCTATCAAGGTGCACCTACCATAGTAACTGCGTTTTTTTCTACGGCCCCAAAAGCTGCACTTGTAACATTTTTAATTCGATTGATGAATGAAGAGTTAGTAAATGTAAAAAGTTATGTTCAGCCTATTTTCTTATACGTTTCAGCATTGTCTGTTCTTATCTCAGCTTTTGGGGCCTTACGTCAGCAAAACTTAAAAAGGCTGCTTGCTTACAGTTCAATTGGTCACATTGGTTTTATATTTGCTTCACTTTCTATTTTTACACAAGCAGGAACAGATAGTGCCTTAATGTATCTGGTGATATATATCATCACAAGCATAGGGCTATTCTCATATCTTGTACAAATTGACGATGAAGATTGTGATATTGCAAATTTATCTGGTATAGGGAAGAAACGCCCAATTGTAGCATTTCATCTTTCTGTACTGTTACTCTCGATGTCGGGAATACCTCCACTTGCAGGTTTTATCGCTAAATTTTTTATATTCAAAAGTTTAATAAATTCTGGCTTTATCAGCCTGTCTTTGACCCTTGTGGTGGCGAGTGTTGTATCGTGTTACTATTATCTAAATATTATAAAAGCTATGTATTTCGATAAAGCTAGTGGTAATAAGGTTGCTTATTCTAAGGGCCTATTCATTATCACTTCGGTGGCTTCGCTGATCAACCTCGTTCTTTTCTTGTACGTTTTACTCACTCATTGAACTAAAGGGCTGACAAGGTGACCCCTGAGGGTTTTCATATTCATCATTACAAAAAAGTTTCAAGCACTAATAAAGAAGCGTTGGATTTAATTGATAAAGGAATATCAAATGAAACTATTATTGTTGCTGATAAACAAACAGAAGGCAGGGGGCGCACCGGAAAAAACTGGATTTCTCCAGAGGGTAATTTTTATGCAAGTTTGGTAATAAACCTCTTTAACGATTATCTGAATGAAAGCCAGCTTTCGGTGTCATTCCAGCGCGTGACGCTGGAATCTAGAAATCAAGAAGAATGGTCAAGCACACAACTGTACAAACGTTGTGGTATTCCCACCAAGGATGATGTCATCCGAGTAGCCTGGCACTGGGATCCAGAAAACTTAATTACAAATGGGCACATCAGGCAACTGTGTAATAAGAACTGGATTCCAGTGTCACGCACTGGAATGACACCACATACCACCTGCAAATTGCAATGTTCGCATAGTTATGTGTCAAGCACTGGGGAAAATACTGGGATGATAGAAAGAGGTTTAATGAATCAAGTTAGCAAATTAACAGAATTGACTTTTGTTACTGCTCTTGCTGTTGGAAATGCTATACTGTCATTTATAAATGGTCTAAATCTCCAGTATAAATGGCCAAATGACATTCTAATCGATGGCAAGAAAATAAGTGGAATATTGCTTGAAAAAAGATCCAATTCGAATTGGCTCATTATAGGAATTGGAATTAATGTCAGTCATGCACCACTTCCAGGAACAACGTGCATTAGCAATTACGGTGAGTCTGTGTCTAACATAGATCTGTTAAAGAAATTAATAATAAATTTTAATAAGCTAAGAAAGCAATGGCTACTTGATGGGTTTTATGCTATAAGAGAAATGTGGTTAAAAAAAGCATTCAAAATGAATGAGCAAATCAGTGTAAAGTTAGCTGACAAATTGTATGAAGGAATTTTTGCTGATATAGATAAAAGTGGTAAATTGGTGTTGCAGCAAAAGGATGGAAGCTTAATTTATTTTGATGCAGGTGAGTTATTTATTGATAATGCATTATGAATACATATGTAATTTTTGCTTACCTTATTAGTTTCACGCTGATTGCTGGAGAGCTAATTTTTACCATTTCTTGTTATACTAAAAGTAAAAAAATTCTAGAAAGCCTGAAAGATAATCATGAAGAAGAAACATAAGCGATTACTTATAACTTCAGGAATTTTCTGCTTTTTAAGTTGTGCAGTTTTTTTTATTTTAACAACGCTCAAAGAAAATATCTCATTTTTCTATACAGTAAGTGAGGCAATAGTTTTACCAAATGGTCAAAAACTAATCCGTGTTGGTGGAATGGTTGTTGAAAATAGCGTGATACGCAACGAAAGTGAAGTGATTTTTCAAATGACAGATTTTAATAAGAGCGTTATGGTGAAATATCAGGGAATACTTCCACCAATGTTTTCAGAAAAAAGTGGTGTTGTTGTGCAAGGTAAAATGTTTGATAATAGTACTTTTCTTGCAGATACAGTGTTTGCAAAACATGATGAGAACTATATGCCGAAAGTTTTAAAATAGATTCCTTAACCTGGCTGTATTGAAACGGTATGTAGAGAGAGTCACAGCCTAGAGACTATTACTCTTTCCAGTTTAACCCCAATCTGGTTCATTAATGGTATTGTTTTCTAATTCCTCTACTTTTGTCTGTAAGTTATTCAGGCTCTGTACTAAACCACTATTTTCATTACCAACCTTTGTAATTAGCTCGTCAAGCTTACTCCTTTCTTCTGTTAGCATGTCATTTAATTGACTGATAGAGTTGCTATTGTTATGCAATACATCATCCAATTCAGGAACGAATTTCGTGTTCAGCTCTGCGATTAATTTATCTAAAGCTTTGTGGACATAACCAAGCTGCGCTGGATTTCGCGCAACTGTTTCATCATAACCTTTAGGTTTGGTGTTAACTTCTATTTTGCTTATTACTTTAAGTTCGTTTTTGCTTTCTTGTTTACTATTATTCATGCTAACTCCTATAAAAAATTATAATTTTAAAATCAATTCAGCTACATTGAAGTGGTATGTGGAAAGAGTAACAGCTAGCAAGCTATTACCTTTTTTATTAAAGCAACCCGTTCTCTTCGCCAGTAGCATGAGGGAATATGGAAGCTTCTGCAATGCCTGGCTGATCATCACGAAATTCCTGAAGCTCATCTCGAAGAGTTTGAAGTTGACTTTTTATTTCAGTTGTATTGTTCCCTATATTTGATATAGTTGTTGACAGTGGCTCCACTATGCCAGTTGTAATGTTACTGCTTAAACTTGTGTTATACTCATTAATACTGTCTATCAAGCCATCATAAACCTTTTTAAGGTATGTTATAGCTGCGGCTGTTTGCTTCATTTCCGCTATAGGTATTTTTTCCAGTGGCTGATTTATATCAAAATCTAACTCCTTAGCACCTTTTTCTTTATTCTGAATTTTTACTGAATCTATACTTGGTTTTACAAAATCTGGTTTTGTAAAAACCGGGCTCTCAAGTTTTAGTAATTTACTTTGGTCTGAAGGCTCGTCACCAAAATATAATTCTACATTGTTTTTACTCATAATAAGTTACCTCCTATAAAAAAATTGATTTTCATAAATTGCTACCATACAAGTAGCATTGAATCGTTATTGTTTTCTACTATTGTAAAATCTGGAGCTTCTGCAATGCCTGGCATATCGTCCTTGATTTGCTTGAGCATCTCAATCATTTCCTTGTTCTGTTTACTCTGCTCGTCAAGTTTCCCTTTTAATGCATCAATAATAGCTTTAGACTGATCTTGATTGCTGAGATCACCGATCACAGCTGTCACTTTCTCATAAGGCAGTTTGTGAATGATGTCTTTAAGCTCTTCTGCGCCTACGTTATCCAAAAGTTCTTTAAACTGCTCATTAGACATATTGCGAGCAAAAGCTTGAAGTTTGTCTGGGTTGTCAACTAAAGACTTAATGATAATCTGAATCTTATTAGAATCAGTTAAATCCTGAGCAATTGCTTCGAGTTTCTCAGGATCAAGCTTATTAACTAAGTCTTTCAGTTGTTCTTCTTGCAGACTATTTACTAAAGCTTTCAACTGATCACCTTCTAATTCTTTGGAGAGTATTGTCAAGTGGTGCTCAGCCAAGTCTTTTGCAAGCACTGTAAATTGCTCGTCATTTAAAGTTTTAATAAGTGCTTTGAACTGATCCACTTTTAAGTGAGGTAAAATTTCTTTTACTTGCTCTGAATTTAATTTTCTCACTAGAGCTTCAAGCTGAGTATCATTTAAAATAGGAACAATTATTTGTAACTTTTCTGGATTTAGTTCCTGAGCGAGGGTTTTTAGCTGGTGATTGGTTAGATGATCCACTAAAGCTTGGAGTTGTTCATCTGTTAAGTTCTCTGCTAAGGCCTGCAACTGGCTTGAGCTCAGTTCAGGAATTATTTTTTGCAGTTGCTCGTTACTAAGAGTATTGGCAAGAGTTTTTAGTTGGCCGTCTGTTAGGCCCTGAATAAAAACTTTAGTAAACGCGTTTGATAGCAACAGTAGCACATCTCTTATATGTCTCTCACCGTAGTATAACATAATGTCTTGTAATACCTCATTGTCAGGTGAATCGATTATATTTCCTGCCTCGTCTGAAAAATAATATTTATTGTTGCCAGTATCTGAATCTTCCCATGTTACATATTTGTATTCCAATTTTTTTGATTTAATAGAACTGCTACACATAGTTTTGAAAGGCTGCACAAGCTCTCTTGTATATAATAACTTAGCCAACTCATTACCGTAATATACAAATGTATGGTTACTTTTTACATAATCTAAGTTAGAATCACTTTTATAATCTTTGGCTACCAGATTTCCTTCATTTTCTTCCTCCAGACATATGTAACTGTCTAGGCAAGAACTGCTGCAAAGTTTTATAGGCAATAAGCCTAGTACTACATCGTTTTTATCATCCAGCGATACAAGCTCAACTTTTTTAATAGGCATTGTAGGATCATTACCTTCAGGCCACTTTATCCTTGTAGTCGGGGTTTTTCTAAACACCTCTTTTCCAGGTATCATCTTAAAAACATGCTTTTTTCCACTCATAGGCGTTACCAATAAATTAATTGTTAGTATTCTAACATTTATTGATTAATTTATTGTTAAGTTAGTATATATTACAATTGTAATAACCAACATTACTTGTGTAGAGAAAAGTTACGAAAAGAAATAGAGATTTTCAGGGAAATAGTATAAAATCCTCATAGATTAAAATAAGCTGCTTTGACAGGTTTTGTGGCGGCTAGAGCTGTATAGACTGGTGGAGGCAAGCGGGATCGAACCGCTGACCTTCTGCGTGCAAAACAGATGCTCTACCAGCTGAGCTATACCCCCAGGTAATTCTTGCTTAAAGCATAAATCACTCAGGCTGAAATGCAAGAAATATTTATCTATTAGGCTATTGCTAAATAGTGTACAAATTCTGCAGGGTGTACACACTTCTCTATTTTTTTGTCTCCTTAGCGTTATACGTCACACCATCCAAATAAATCTGTGAACTGAAAATTAACAAGAAGTTTTCCTTTGGAAATTTTTTTAAATTATTCATAGATTTTTTAACTAAATTATCACTAACGCAGTATATTATATAATTTATTTAACCACACATGAAAATTTTAGTTTGATTAAAACGGATAAAAACTGTATTGATGTTTAGTATAGCTGAAAAATGAAATGATCCCGTAGCTCAGCCGGTAGAGCAACTGACTTTTAATCAGTGGGTCACGCGTTCGAATCGCGTCGGGATCACTCACAAATTTTGAAAAACATGCTAAAAGAACAAGACAAAATATTCACCAACCTAAATGGTAAAGGAACTCCACTACTTGAGGGTGCAAAAAAACGTGGTAGCTGGCAAAAAACAAAGGAATTACTGGATTTAGGATCAGAAAAGATCATTGATGAAGTAAAGAAATCTGGTTTGAGAGGTCGAGGGGGTGCAGGATTTTCCACCGGCCTTAAGTGGAGCTTTATGCCCAAAAATCTCCCAAAAGCATATTTAGTAGTCAATGCAGATGAGTCAGAACCTGGTACATGTAAAGATAGAGATATATTGCGATATGAGCCACATAAGTTACTTGAGGGAATTCTCCTGGCCGGCAAAGCGATCAGCGCATCAGTTGCATATATTTATATCAGGGGTGAATTTTATAATGAATATTTAGTTCTAAAAAAAGCACTTGAGGAAGCCTATAAAGAAGGTTTAATTGGAAAAAATGCCTGCAAATCAGGTTATGATCTTGATGTGTTTATCCATAGGGGCGCAGGAGCTTACATATGTGGGGAAGAAACAGCTCAACTCGAATCAATTGAAGGAAAAAAGGGCTTTCCTCGCATGAAGCCTCCATTTCCCGCAGGTGTTGGACTTTTTGGCTGCCCAACCACAATAAACAACGTTGAAACTATAGCCATGGTTCCAGATATTCTGAATCGCGGAGGAGAATGGTTTGCATCTCTTGGTAAACCAAATAATACTGGTACCAAGGTCTTTTGTATTTCAGGGCACGTAAACAACCCGTGTAATGTTGAAGAAGAGCTCGGAATTCCATTACGTGAATTAATTGAAAAATACGCAGGTGGAGTGCGAGGAGGTTGGGATAATTTACTTGCTGTAATACCTGGTGGGTCTTCAGTGCCATTAATTCCAAAATCTATATGTGATACTATTGAAATGGATTTTGATTCATTAAGAACTGCACAATCAGGGCTTGGTACTGCTGCTGTAATAGTGATGAATAAATCAACTGATATAATAGCTGCAATAGAGAGGTTATCACACTTTTATATGCATGAGTCCTGTGGACAATGCACACCATGCCGTGAAGGTACTGGATGGATGTGGAGGATTATGAAGAGGATGGTGGCAGGAGATATTAAGCCTGATGAAATAGATAAGCTGCTTGACCTTACAACTCAAATAGAAGGACATACAATTTGCGCACTTGGCGATGCTGCAGCTTGGCCGATTCAAGGATTAATAAGACATTTTCGCCATGTTATCAAAGAGAGAGCGATAATTTAACTTTACTTATACTTCTTAAGCCGTTTTGCTACTTAGCAACCAGAGCTAAAAAATATTGATTCCCTTCTCTTTTAGGTGCCAATTCTACCTTTGCGATATCTTCAGTGTCTCGAATTAGCCGTTCTAATTTTTCCAGTCCAACTTCAGTGTTTATAAGCTCTCTCCCTCTAAATCTCATTGTGACTTTAATTTTATGTCCGTGGGCAAGTAAGTCTCTTGCTTGACGCAATTTTGTTCCGTAATCGTGATCACCAATATTGGGACCCAGTTTAATTTCTTTTATAGTTAATGTTTTTTGTTTCTTTTTTGCTTCACTTGCTTTCTTTTTTATATCATACTTTTGCTTGCTATAATCCAGAATTTTACATACTGGAGGGGTTGAATCAGGTGCAATTTCCACCAAGTCTAAACCAACACCCTGTGCAAATTCCAAAGCTCGTTCTATTGGCACGATTCCGACCATTTCACCACTATGATCAACTAAGCGTACCTCCTTAGCTGTGATAAATCCATTAATTCTGTTTTTATTGTTCTTTTTAACTTGCAAACTTTAACTCCCTTAATTCAAATTAATACTTTTTAACAGCGATTCATTAGCCTTTTCCAAAGAAAAAGACTCCTGTCTTTCCGATCCTAAATTTCTTACTGACACAGTTTTACTTGTAACTTCATTTTTGCCTACAATCCACAATATAGGAACCTTGTTTGAACTATGCAAACGTATCTTATAACTAATTTTTTCATTGGTCAAATCAGTCTTGACTCTCACACCTTGTTCTTTTAAAATATTGCTAATTTCTGTGGCGTAACCGTCAGCTTCATTTGTAATGGTCAGAATAGCAAGTTGCGTTGGAGCAAGCCAAACTGGAAATTTTCCTGCATAATTTTCTATCAAAATTCCGATAAAACGCTCAAAAGTCCCAAGAATTGCCCTATGTAACATGACAGGGTGATGCTTGTGCCCATCTGCCCCTATATAAAAAGCTCCCAGACGTTCTGGTAAAATGAAATCAACTTGTAATGTTCCACATTGCCAATTTCTGCCTATTGCGTCTTTCAAAACGAACTCTAACTTTGGACCATAAAATGCACCTTCACCAGGGTTAAGTTTATAACTCAAGCCCGCTTCTTTAACGGCTTCAAGCAGCGCTTTTTCAGCTCTATCCCACACTTCATCATTACCTGCTCTAATATCTGGACGGTCTGAAAATTTCACAGAAATTTCATTAAATCCAAGCTCTGAATATACTTCTTTTAAAAGGTCACAAAACTTTATAGTCTCAGAATTCACTTGTTCTTCCATACAAAAAATGTGTGCATCGTCTTGCGTAAAACCACGCACTCGCATCAGTCCGTGCAATGAGCCTGAGCTTTCATTTCTATGGCATGCGCCAAACTCTGCCATACGTATTGGTAAATCACGGTAGCTCCTGGTGTGAGAATTAAAAATCTGCACATGACAAGGACAATTCATGGGTTTTATTGCTAACTTTTTATTCTCAGATTCGTCAACAATAAACATATTTTCACGAAACTTATCCCAATGTCCAGATCTTTCCCACAGCTCTTTACTTACTAAAATAGGAGTTTTTACCTCAAAATAGCCATTATTTATTAGCTTCTTTCTGATGTAAGACTCAAGAACATTATATAGAATATATCCTTGTTCATGCCAAAAAACCTGCCCAACAGCTTCCTCTTGAATGTGAAATAAATCCATATCCTTAGCAATTTTGCGGTGATCACGTTTTTCTGCTTCTTTGAGGCACTCAAGGTAAGCGTTTAATTCATCCTTATTTCCCCATGCTGTGCCATATATTCGCTGCAACATTGGGCCCTTAGAATCACCACGCCAGTATGCACCCGCTACTTTCATAAGTTTAAACGCTTTAACTCTACCGGTTGATGGTGAGTGCGGACCACGGCATAGGTCAACAAAATCACCTTGCCTATAAACAGTTAGGTTTTCACCCTCTGGTATGGATGAGATAATATCAACCTTATATTTTTCACCTATACCACTAAAGAAATCAACTGACTGCTTGCGAGTCCAAACTTCTCGAACAAATCTGTGGTTACTTTTTACAATCTCTTTCATTTTCTTTTCTATTGCGGTAAGATCGTCCGTAGTGAAGGTACGATCTGTAGCAAAATCATAGTAAAAACCGTCCTGAATTGTTGGGCCGATAGTAATCTGAGTATTAGGAAATAGCTCTTTCACTGCCTGCGCCATTATATGAGCAGCATCATGCCTTATTATATCTAAACCCACTTCGTCACTCAGTTGTATCACCTCTATCTCTGCATCAGCTTCAATTTCACGTGAGAGGTCATATAGCTCACCATTTACTTTCAATGCAACTACTTCTTTCAAAGCATCCGGTTGTAATATATCAAAGCCAGTGACTTTACCACTGTATTCTTTTACTTTTTGTTCGGTTGAAAAAGTAACCCTAACCATAAATAAACCTATACGGACATGTAGCTTGAAGGCGGTTTGCTTCTTCCAACGGTGTCATCCCAGTGTCACGCACATAGCCATACGAACATTCATTTTCGAAGGTAAATTGCACAGCAAATGGTGTCATCCCAGTGCTTGACACTGGAATCCAGCTTTTTTGTAATTTCATTGAAAATGTTGCATAGTGTGCTTGTTCACAATCAATTTTACTGGATCCCAGTGTCAAGCACTGGGATGACACCTTTGTGTTTGAGGCAAAACAGGCTATAACATTTAACATACTGCCCTCGCAAACAAATGTTCGTACAGTTGTGTATCAGCTACTGGGATGACACCACCCCTAGTGGGCACTGCCCCTAAATCATAATGGATAACAGGGTTATAAGCTCTGAACATTAATAATAAGGCCTATTCTTTTTTAACCTGAGTGCAATTGCGTCTTCCCAAACTTCACCATTACGCAATAACTTTTCTTTATTGTACATTAGCTCCTCTCTTGTTTCAGTAGCAAATTCAAAGTTAGGACCTTCAACAATTGCATCAACTGGACATGCCTCTTGGCAAAGTCCGCAGTATATGCATTTTGTCATATCAATATCATAGCGCGTGGTGCGGCGACTACCGTCTTCTCTTTCCTCTGCTTCAATAACTATTGCTTGAGCAGGGCAGATAACTTCACATAATTTACAAGCTATGCATCGTTCTTCACCGTTTGGATACCTACGCAACGCATGCTCACCACGAAACCTTGGACTTAAAGGGCCCTTCTCCATAGGATACCTCAAAGTAACCTTTGGCTTAAACATATATTTTAATGTAATAACAAACCCTTTAATTAACTCTACAAAAGACCAGTACCAAGCTAATTTCTTGAGCATAAAATATTTAAAACTTGTGTCAGTCATTATAAATCATATTATCAGTTTTCAAAATAAATATTTTCACCTGGGTGACTTTTTAGGTATTTTGGTTTCTTAAGTGTAATATTGCTAAGTAGTTTATATAAATAATGACAAACACAAATGAAACTATTTTCGCTTTATCGACCGTATTTGGTAAGTCAGGAGTTGCAGTAATCAGAATTTCAGGCAACTACGCGCTTAAAGCTTTAAATCATTTTCATATTAAGAAAGAAATTAAACCAAGATTTGCTACTTTAGTTGATCTATATGATGATTCCAGTCAATTGATAGATAATGGAATAATCATCTATTTCCCTGCTCCAAACAGTTTCACTGGCGAGGACGTTATAGAGTTACAAGTGCATGGAAGCAAGGCAGTTATAAAAATCATCTTGGAGGAATTATCAAAAGTTTTCGTTATGGCCAAGCCTGGAGAATTCTCACTTAGGGCTTTTCTAAATGGTAAATTTGACTTAACGCAAATAGAAGGGATTGCAGACTTAATTGATGCTGAGACGAAAATGCAAGCTAAACAAGCGATTAAGCAGATATCAGGAGAATTGGAGAGACTATACAGCAATTGGAGGCAAAGATTAATAAGGATACAATCCAAAATCGAAGCATATATAGACTTTCCAGAGGACATTTGGGCAGAAAAAAGTGAATTGGAAAAAATTAATAATGAAGTGCAATCTCTCGTGCAGTTGATACAAGAGCATTTAAATGATAATAGACGGGGCGAAAGGTTGCGTGAGGGTTTACATATTGTAATAACTGGTGAACCAAATGTCGGTAAATCAACTCTGTTTAATTTCTTAGCCAAGCGTGATATTGCTATTGTTTCTGAATATGCAGGCACAACAAGAGATATACTTGAAGCTCATATTGACATTGGCGGATACCCAATCATTCTCTCTGATACTGCTGGAATTCGTGAAAGTTCAGATCCAATAGAATTAGAAGGTATAAGTCGAGCGAAAAAGAGGTCTTTTGAAGCTGATTTAAGAATAGAGCTATTTCCTTTTGAACAACGACACGATGTCAATTATCAAGCCACAGGCAATATACCATCTGTCGTTGACACACAACTATGCAAATATTGTAATCAACAAACGGTGTCATCCCAGTGCTTGACACTGGGATCCAGATATAAAAATACTTGCAAATTATGCAATAGACAATGGATTCTAGAAACATGTGCTGAAAACAATGTTCATAGCTGGATTCCAGTGTCAGCTACTTGCATGACATCAGACCAAAATGACACCATTTATGTATTGAGCAAAGCTGACGATGTTATCAATAATCACAATATAAAAATTAATGGCATAGATCTTTTACCCATTTCTATTCTAAAGGAAATAGGTACAAACAAATTGATCTCTCTCATAAAAGAGAAGGCAGAGGAAAAATTTGGGCACGATAGAGACACTCCTGTAATCACTCGGCAAAGACATAGGAATCACATGAAGAAAGCACTGGAACATTTACAACGTTTTAATATCGATAATCCAATTGAGTTGATATCTGAAGATTTGAGGCTTGCTGCATTTGAACTTGGTGCGGTGATTGGAATTATTGATGTTGAGGAAATATTGAGTAGTGTGTTTAGCAACTTTTGCGTGGGCAAGTAAAGCTTTTATAGATTGCTTAAAATCAAATGTTGTGATAGAAAAGAAATGGACGGATGGCCGAGCGGTTTAAGGCACCAGTCTTGAAAACTGACGTACGTGATGAGCGTACCATGGGTTCGAATCCCATTCCGTCCGCACAGCATCTCGCTATGCTAGCTGATTTTTAGAGCTTATTTGGACTATGTGGTTCATAACGCTGGAAATCTTGTCTAATCTAGCCACATCTTTTAAAAATACATCCCTTTGTAAATTGACCTTGTTAGCAAAGAAAGCTAATATCTATAAATAGATCACCATCTGAATATGAAAACCGATATAGTAATAATAGGTGCAGGACCTGTTGGAATATTCACTGCTTTTCAAGCGGGAATGCTTGATATGAGATGTCATATAATAGATGTTTTGGATCAAGCAGGAGGACAATGCACAGCTCTTTACCCAGAAAAGCCAATATATGATATACCTGGTTATCCTGTAATCACTGCCCAAAAATTAATTGAGCAACTAATGGAGCAATCTTCGCCATTTAAGCCTGTTTACCATTTAAGTCAAAAAGTGGAAAAGATTTCAAATAACGAAGGTGAAAGCTTTACTGTCATAACGAACATAGGTACAGAGGTAAAATGCAAAGCCGTTATTGTTGCTGCAGGTAACGGAATGTTTGAACCTAACCGTCCACCCTTAAGTGGTATATTAGAATATGAAAATAAATCTGTATTTTACAGTGTAAATAAAATTTCTGATTTTCAGGACAAAACTATAGTCATTGCAGGTGGGGGTGATTCTGCGGCTGATTGGACTGTAGAACTTTCTAAAGTTGCGAAGAAAATTTATGTGATACATAGGAGAAAGGAATTTCGCTGCACTCCTGAAACTAGAAATAAATTAGAATCACTTGAAATTGATGGAAAAATAGAACTGGTAGTGCCATATCAATTACACGAACTAGCAGGAGGTAATGGGCAGTTGAGCGCAGTGATAGTAAAAAACATTGCCTCTAAGGAAGAAAAAGAAATATCCGCTGATTTTTTGCTGCCATTTTTTGGATTGTCAATGAATCTTGGTCCAATAAACAATTGGGGTATACAGTTAGAACATAGCCGCATAGTTGTCGACCCAGCTACACTTAAAACCAGTAGAGATAGGATATATGCAATCGGAGATATAGCTATTTATTCAGGCAAACTAAAATTAATACTAAATGGTTTTGCTGAGAGCGCCATGGCTTGTTATGACATATACAAAGTAATCCACAACTCTCCGGTTAATTTTCAATATTCAACCTCAAAGGGAATTCACGGAAAAGAAAAACTTCCTTGACAAACCTCGCCAGCTCCCTTATCATGAAACTGAAGCTATTGTATTTGCTTTCGCCAATCTGCAGATTAAAAGGTAAGGATTACTTAATGTATCGGCGTCTTATGTTCAATTTTTTGCAGTATATAGATACTGTATGTCTTTACAAAACTTCATCTACATCTAGATTTTTATCTAAATAAGCTGAACGCGCTTATAAAGCGTTACAAGACATCAAAAAATGCCAATACTCGACAGAGATAGTAAAAGACTAGCTAACTCGGGGATTCTTTGTCTTTTTTTCTGCTTAGTAAATTTCTTAAACGTTTGCAGCGTAAGTTAGTTGCAATTAAAAGCAGCTTAATCTCGCTTGTCAAGCGTTTAAAACATAAAAAACGCCAATATTTTAAAGCGGATAATAACCCCAGGGCTTCTTTTGCCTTTTTTTTCATTTGGTAAATTTCTTAAATATTTATGGCTAAACGACAACCGTCATCCCGCTGCTTGTTAGCGGGATCTAGAGATACCGCGAATGAATCGCGGTATGACGTAGGACTGCTGTCATCCCAGTGCTTGACACTGGGATCTAGTTTTCCATATAATCTCATCGAAAATGTTGTAACCACTTTCTGTGCTAGTTTGCTTGCTTACAAGCAAACTTTCCTGGATCCAAGTAGTCAGGGCACTGAGATGACACCCTCTTGGATGAAAACCAGTATCAGCTACTTTCATGACACCATTCTTTTTTCTGGATCCAAGTAGTCAGGGCACTGGGATGACAGGAGAAAGAGGCACTGGAATGACAAAGAGGGTACTTGGATGACAGGAGGTAATGCAGGAAGTCTAATAGTGCAGCAACACGGAACCCCAGGTCAGGCCTGCACCTATTGAAATCAGCAGTACCAGATTTCCTGATTTTATTTTTGATTCTTGTATTGCATAGTCTAAGGCCAGTGGAATTGATGCCGCTGAGGTGTTTGCATGCTTATCAACGGTATTAATCACTTTCTCTATAGGAAAATCTAATTTCTTTACTACTGCTTCAATAATACGAATGTTTGCTTGATGGGGAATTAACCAGTCAATATCAGTGATTTTCAAATTATTGCATTTCAGAGTTTCCTCTACTGAGGCTGTTAACTTATCCACTGCATGTTTAAACACTTCTCTTCCATTCATGCATATTTTTCCAGAATCACCAGTTGAGGATATCCCTCCGTTCGTACATAGTATGTCCACATTGCCGTCAGAGTATAAGTTTGTTGATATGATGCCGCTTCTACCCATTTCTGATTTCATCACCACTGCACCAGCACCATCACCAAAGAGTACACAAGTTGACCTATCTTCCCAATCAACAATCCTAGACATTATTTCAGCACCTATAACCAATGCATATTTAATTCTATTGTTAGATTTTATGAGCGAATCAGCAACTGTAACTGCATATATAAAACCAGAGCATGCTGCTTGTACATCAAAAGCAAATGCGTTTTTACATTTTAACTTACTTTGTACAATCGTTGCACAGCTAGGAAAAGTTTTATCAGGAGTTGTTGTAGCAACTATAATCAAGTCAATTTCATCTACTGAAATTTTAGCTTTTTCTATAGCACTTTTTGCTGCATTTACAGCTAGATCTGACGTTAGTTCTCCTTCATCTGCTATATGCCTTTGAACTATTCCTGTTCTCTGCCTTATCCATTCATCGCTCGTCTCAACTATCGATGCAATTTCGTTGTTACTCAACATTTTTCTTGGTAGGTAAGATCCAGTGCTTAATATGAAACTTTTATTCAATATGACTTACCCCGTTAATTATCTTTTGATTTAAATTTTCACTAATTGCATTTACTGCAAATTTTATGGCATGGGCAAAAGAAATAGCATCAGAATTTCCATGACTTTTAATGATGATACCATTCAGCCCTAAAAACATAGCTCCACTTCTAATTTTGGGATTAAAACGCGTTAAAGCTTTATTTAGTTTGGATTTTAACAATATACCAACAAGCATTTTCGCTATCCACGAATTGAATACTTCCTGCTTTATTAGATTGATAAAGGTACTAGCGGTTGCCTCAGCCGTTTTGAGCATTACATTGCCAACAAAACCATCAGCAACAATCACATCTATATTACCCTCTAAAAATTCACTTGCCTCTATATACCCTTTGAAATTAATGCCTGGAGCGTTTTTAAGCAACTCAAAAGCGCCGCGCACTGAGTCATTACCTTTAACTTCTTCTGTGCCGATATTTAGCAAAGCAACTTCAGGATTGTCAATTTTTAATGCTATTTTTGCAAATATACTACCCATTAACGCAAATTGAAATAATGAGTCGGCATTACAATCAACATTTGCACCAAGGTCAAGCAAAGCGAAGCTTTTTGTCTTAGTTGGACAGATAGAGGCAATAGCAGGACGATAAATGTTTGGTAATGTTCCTAAAATAAATCTGGAAATTGCCATCAACGCTCCGGTGTTGCCTGAAGATACCACTCCGAAAGCTTTACCTTCTTTCACTGCAACAATTGCAGCTTTCATACTTGAGTCTTTACGATGTCTCAGCGCAAAAGATGGCTTATCATTTGCAAGGACATTGTCAGAACAATGAGTAAATTCAGAATTGTTACTTACTTTTTTATATTTCAAAAGCAAAGGAGATACTTCTTCCTTATCTCCATAAATATGAAAAAAAACTTTAATGCCTGGGTCAACAAGGTTGTCTAAAAAAAAACCAGCACCATGAATTACGGAAAGAGGCGCAAAATCGCCCCCCATAGCGTCAAGTGCAATAACTATATTATTATTGACCGTAGATAACATATCATAATAGTCACTCTGCCTGTTGCTTGATGAAAACCCGTTTTCCTTTGTAACTGCCATCAACTGCTACGTTATGAGGCAACATGAATTCCCCAGTTGTTGAACATACCACAACATTCTTAGGCTCAATAGCATGATGAGAACGATGCATATTACGCCTTGACTTTGACTTTTTTCTTTTTGGAACTGCCAAAACTTCCTCCATTCTACTACAAAATTCAATTCATTAGTAACATGTTTTTTACAGGAAGTAAACAGGGATAGTAAAATAAGTAAGGTTTGCTTATGTAATTGAGTTCTATAGCTAAAGTGGCTCTACAATTTGAAAAACCGTCATTCCGCTACTCGTTAGCGGAATCTATACCGCGAATGAATCCATAGCTGTACGAACATTCATTTTTGAAGGTAAATTGCACAACAGATGATGTCATTCCAGTCTGGAATCCAGAAATTTTGCTTATAACTGAGCTGATGAGCTAAAGGTAGTTGTCTTATGCTAAAACAAACGTTTTTAATTAAGTTGCATAGAAGCTGGATCCCAGTGGGCTTTGTTGCATCGCTAGCTATGATGGATTAAAGATAAAAAAGATAGGGAATATCAGTAGCTTATTATTCTGGTATTTATAACAAGAACGGTCAGTGAATACCTAAATTTGAGTAAAAGAAATTTCACTACCACTCACTAATCTGGCTAAAATTCAAGAATTTCAATGCTTTAGCTATTTTCAATAGAATTAAATTTATTAATATAAATAACAAATTACTATTCTTAAATTTGATCAGATTGATTGCAAAAAAACAAGATTTTCAATAAGTTGCTTATAATCCTAATTATAGTTAGCCTTTCATAAGTAGCGATGCAACAAAGCCATCCCAGTGTCTGGGCACTGGCCCACTGGTGGGAATTGCTCCCAAACTACAACGTTCGTACAGTTGTGGATACCGTGGCGGTATGACGTAGGGAAACCTTTCTTGGGTTAAGCTTTAAATTAAAACATCAAGTATATTGAACTTAAAACATATCTCAGCTATACTTTGCGATAAAGTTAATAAAAATTTTAATAAAATCAGTAAGACTAACCTCTAGCTAAAATGAATACAAAGTGAGCTTTTTTGATATAAATAGTGTTAGAATAATTGGTAGGTACTTTATCAATTTTTTGTTAAGGCTTGGTAGTGCATTCATATTTTTTATTCAATCTCTATACCACTGCCTTGTGCCACCATATTATTTTAGCAACATAGCAAGACAAATTATAGAGATAGGCTTTTTCTCTCTGCCAATTGTTGGGCTCACTGGAGTTTTTATAGGAGCGGCGATAGTTTTACAAAGTAGCTTGAGTGACCCATTAATTAACCAAGAACAGATAATACCCAAACTTGTTACGATCACTATCATTAAAGAGTTAGGACCAGTTTTGATCAGCTTAATAATGGTAGGAAAGGTTGGATCATCAGTTGCAGCAGAAATTGGTACGATGCGCATCACCGAGCAAATAGATGCCCTTACAACTTTGAACATCAACCCTTTCAAATATTTAATTGCACCAAGGATTTTAGCGTCAATCATAGTATTTCCCATACTTACAGTATGTGCAGATTTAATAGGAATATTTGGAGGATGCATCACTGCAGTCTTCGAATTTAACCACAATTTAAATATATACATTAAACACACAGCTCAGTTCTTTAATACGTATGATTTTATAACTGGGCTAATAAAAGCAACTGCATTTGGCGCCATAATTTCTGTCTCAAGCTGCTATTACGGTTACCATTGCAAAGAAGGTGCACGAGGAGTAGGTGTTGCTACAACATCAACTGTTGTTTTATCGTCCATACTGATCATTTTAGCAAACTACATGATTACTTTGATACATGCGTAACCCCATAATATCAATATTGAACTTAAGCTTATCTTTTGATGATAGGACAGTACTAAAAGATCTAAATTTTGATATATTAAAAGGGAAATCATTAGTCATACTTGGTGGCTCAGGAAGCGGCAAATCTGTATTAACAAAAACAATTATCGGCTTGCTTGCTCCAGACTCAGGGTCTGTTAAAATAAATAGTAAAAGCAAAAATAAATTTGGGGTTTTATTTCAAAATTCCGCTTTATTTGACTACGTTACAGTGTGGGAAAATATATCTTTTAATTATAAAAAGCGCTTTAATATCAGCAAAAAAGAGGCAAAACAGCTAGCAATCGAGAAGTTAAATGATGTTGGACTGGAGGAAAGCATAGCAGATATGTTTCCAATAGAGCTATCAGGTGGAATGAAAAAAAGAGTGGCACTTGCAAGGGCGATTGCACACAATCCAGAAATCATTATTTTGGATGAACCAACTTCAGGATTGGACCCAATTATGTCAGATATAGTAAACGAGATAATAATAAAATTATCTAGAGATCTTAACCCTACAATTATCACGATTACACATGATATTCATAGCGCATTTAAAATAGCTGATAAAATAGCAGTATTATATGAAGGGGAGATCATTTCCCATGGAACTGTTCAGGAAATACAAAATACTAATAACGAATATATAAAAAAATTCATTCATTATATATAGCTAAAGATATATACACTATTGCTAACAGTCATATTTTTAAGTTTTAACTTTGTAAAAGGTAGTGAACATTGGAATTCAGATTTTTTTCAAACTGGATCCTATAGCTAACACGTCATACCGCGATTCATTCGCGGTATCTCGGCATAGATTCCGCTAACTAGTAGCGGAATGACGAATTTGTCGTTTTTCAAATTGTCGTAAGTCAGTTTAGCTATATATAGGATGACAGAAATTGTTTGTATTAGCTATATTCAAAAGCTCTATTGATATTTTGCAATATTTGTGATAAAATAATAGCTTAAAGGTTGAGAGTAAAAATTTATGAGTGAAGCTCAAGGTCCAAACATTGCAGAATGGCAAGCGCAGCAGCAACACCAAGAGGCTGCTGGTGAGAAAAGTGGTTTTGGTCTTGGTCATAGTGACTCTGTTTCAACAGTTGTCGATGGAATGAAATGGTTGTTCAACTTTCATGAAGGAGCAATTGCTGCTTATAGTAACGTGTTTGAAGGTTTGGTGAGTGGCAGTAGTCTAGTAACATTGTTTGGAAAGTCAGGTAATATGTTTGGCATAAAACTTCTTGAAGGCCTTGCAGAATATTTTTCAGGTGGAGGTGGGGAAGATATGCCATCAGAAGAAATGGATATGGCTCATGGTGATGATGGACATCACTCAGATGATTACCCTCATGCCAATAACGAAATAGCTCATAATGCTGATGGTTTGCAAGACATGCATGATGCAGGTGATCACCATGGTCAATCTTTTTCACCTGGTCCTTCACCATCTGTTGGCGATGACCACGGACATGAACTTGGTTAAACACTTAAAAACTATTGAATAGTTGGAAGAAGGCCTAATAAGAAAAGTTGCTGTTGTTATGAGTTTGTCTTAGTGAAAAAGGTTTCAGTTTTGGGATCAACAGGAAGTGTTGGAAAAAAGACTGTAGATTTGCTCTCAAAGAGAAAAGAAGAATACCAAGTGGAAGCACTAAGTGCCCATTCGAACTTTGCTCTACTGGCACACCAAGCAAAACTGCTAAATGCAAAATATGTTGCTATCTCCGATGAAAGGCTTTACAAAGATTTGAAAGAAAGTTTACTTGGTACAGATGTAAAAATAGCAATTGGTGCTACAAATATTGCTACCATACCTGTTGATCTCTCAGTTGTTGCAATAGTTGGCATTGCAGGCCTTGGGCCAGTTATGGAAGTTATAGAAAGCGGTACCAAAGTCATTGCATTGGCAAACAAAGAAAGCATTGTTTGCGGTGGAAAGTTATTACTCAAAAAAGCTAAAGAAAAAAATGTACAAATAATCCCTATTGACTCTGAGCACAATGCAATTTTTCAAATTTTGCAAAATGACGACAAATGCGTAGAAAAGATCATACTTACTGCTTCTGGTGGACCATTCTTAAATTATAGCCTTGAGCAATTAAGAAATGTTATGGTAGATAAGGCGCTTAGTCACCCCACTTGGAATATGGGAAAGAAAATCTCGGTTGATAGCGCAACAATGATGAATAAGGCACTAGAGATAATAGAAGCACATAACTTGTTTAATATCAGCCCGGATAAAATTGAAGCAATAGTGCATCCTGAGTCAATAGTACATGGAATTGTAACTTATAAGGATGGGTTCAACTTTGCTGTGCTTGCAGAAACTGACATGGCAATTCCTATTTCATATGCTCTATCTTGGCCGGAAAGATCAGCTTTAAATCGTAAATTAGATTTAACAAAGCAAGGAAAATTGACCTTTCAAGAACCAGACCATAAGCGTTTTCCTGCGCTAAAGCTTAGCATGGCAGTGTTAAACTCTTCTGCTCCACAAACAAACAGTATTGTGCTCAATGCTGCAAATGAAATAGCTGTTAATGAATTTTTGAAGTCACGAATCGGCTTTTTAAAAATAGTAGAGGTAGTGGAATCAACAATGGAAAGTTTTGGTAGTTATACTGATATTAATTCACTATCTGATATAATAAATATTGATTATGAAAGTCGTATTATTGCTCACAAAATTGTTGAAAGTAAAGTTGTTGCGTATAGCTAGAGTAATGTAACCAGACTGCATTCTGTGATTTTTAGCAAAACACGATACACAATCGTCATTCCGCTACTTGTTAGCGGAATCTATGCCGAGATACCGCGGCGGTATGACGGTTCGCGGTGGTATGACGGTTAAGTAATTCGTCATCCCGCTGCTTGTTAGCGGGATCTAGAGATACCGCGGCGGTATGACGGTTCGCGGCGGCATAGCTATCTTCAAAAATATGGTTGAATAATTGTTAATAATAGTGTATAATTATTAATATTTTTAAGCACTTTGGCTATGGCTTTATCTAAGTTTCTCGACCCTAAGCTGGATTTAACCTTCAAAAAAATATTTGGCACTGAAAAAAACAAGAATATTCTCATACATTTTTTGAATGATATTTTAGGGTTTACCGAGATAAATACTATACAAGAAGTGGAATTCCTCAGTACTATAATGGATCCTGAAATTGCCTCTGATAAGCAAAGTATAGTTGATGTTCTTTGCAGGGACTCTAGTGGGGCTAGGTATGTGATTGAAATGGTGCGACCTGAAAGCCTTCGGTCATATTGTTTAAAAGGAGAGGAATTCATTCAGAAAGAAACTGAAAGGATTCTAAAGCTTATTGAACCAGATGTTTTGCCATCTGAGTCTACGCATCAGTGCGAATTGGGTAACCAGTTGGTGCCGAGCGACGCGGACAATGAACCTCCTCTTGATAAAGAAGATGCTCAATCGTGAGAGAAAGCATAAACTACAAGCATCATGTGGTTGGAGGGCTAGGCTTAGTGGTATGGTGAACGTAAGTGAAGCTTCATAAGTATCGTAACGATTAAAGAGCTAAAGATGCTGATAAGCTCCGACCAAAAGGTAATGTGGATGAGTTACATTTTTCATTTCTGGATGTACGCAAATAATAATTCCCCGGTATAGAGAAGCCACCTAACCCACTATTGTATGACAAAAGGAACAGGATAAGCCTGTATTTTCGCCTATATGGCAGGCAACCCGCAAGGAATGCTGATGGATGTGCAGGTAAAGGATAATGGAGAAAGCGAATGCCATTTTGTAACGAAATGGATAGAATTTGTAACATTAATTCGCGTGAAAACGAGCAGACTTCCATTTGGTCCCTCATGACAAGAAACTTTGTTAACCACTTAAGGTAGGAAAGCAGATGATTACAAGTACAACTGTAAGTGCACCTACCAATAACTCCGAAGCATGGAACCAGTTACCCTGGAAGAAATGCCAAAAAGTTGTTATGAGGCTACAGAGGCGTATTGTTAAGGCTGTCCAACAAGGCAGATGGGGTAAGGTGAAAACTTTACAACACCTTCTCACACGCTCTTTTAGCGGCAAAGCTTTGGCGGTTAAGAGAGTAACTGAAAACCAAGGAAAAAACACAGCAGGTGTAGATCGTCAAATATGGTCAACTTGCAACACAAAATTTCAAGGAATAAAGCTATTAAAACAAAGAGGATACAAACCTTCTCCGCTAAAACGGATATACATCAGTAAGTCTAATGGCAAAAGAAGACCTCTTGGAATCCCTACGATAAAAGATAGAGCCATGCAAGCATTATACTTGTTTGCTTTGGAACCGATAGCTGAAACGATCAGTGATCGTCACTCTTATGGTTTTAGACCAAAAAGATCCTGCGCAGACGCTACTGTGGCTTGTCACTTGTTACTGGCAAGCCGTAACCAACTACAATGGATACTCGAAGGTGATATTAAAGGGTGTTTTGATAACATTAACCATGAATGGCTCATGAAGCATATTCCTATGGAGAAGAAAATTCTTCATAGCTGGTTAAAAGCTGGCTTCCTAGAATCAAAAACTCTGTATTCCACAACTGCAGGTACCCCACAAGGTAGTATCATCTCTCCAATACTAGCAAATCTAGCCCTAAATGGACTTGAAAAATCATTGGAAAGTCAATTTGGTAAACTTGGCAGTAAAAGAAGAAGCAAAATCAGAAGTGGAGTAAATGTAATCAGGTACGCAGATGACTTTATCATTTCAGGAATCACACGCGAAGTACTGGAAAATGAAGTAAAACCTCTAGTATCGTCCTTTCTTCAGGAGAGAGGTCTTATCCTTTCCGAAGAGAAAACAAAAATTACATCTATTACAACAGGGTTTGACTTTCTTGGTTGTAATGTACGCAGGTATAATAAGAAGTTAATTATAAAACCTTCAAAAGAAAGTATTAAGAAACTTCTTAATAAAGCACGTACATTGATAAAGGCAAACATAGCGAACACTCAGGCCGTACTAATCAAGTTGCTCAATTCCCTATTAAGGGGATGGGGAAATTACTACAGCCATGTGTGTGCGAAAAGAGCTTTTAACAAAATAGACCATGAAATTATGTGTGCTCTATGGAAATGGGCAAAGAAAAGACATCCTCGTAAAGGATTACGTTGGATAAAGAATCGTTACTTCAAGGTAATGAAACAACGCCAATGGGTCTTTGCTGCACCCATATGCAAGAACAAACCGAAAGAGATAAGGTATTTAAGACTGCTTAGGTTGATTGATATACCTATCAGACGACATGTTAAAATCAGGGCGGATGCAAATCCACTTGACTTAAAATGGAAAAAGTATTTTGATGAAAGAGTGAAACAAACAAAAATTTTAGCAAGCTCTTTCTCAAGAGAAGGTTCTCTACTGTTGGTGTCACCATTAAGAATGATGTTTTCTGAGGAATCATGAAGGACAAGCCGGTTCGAGAAAAGAAGGACTTAGATAAGGGGCTCAAGCGTAGTGTGGGGAAACCTGCATGCTGCGTTTCTAAGGGAGGGAGTAGTAGCAATACTACTTCCTTACCTAACCAGCTCACTCGCGATAAAGGCTTCGAAAAACGAGCTCAACTATATGCTGCTAAGGCTTACTCAAGGCAAGCTGATAAATCTGGTAAGTACATTGATTTAAAGAAGGTTTTCTTTATTGCTATCTCTAATTGTAATTTATTTCCTGATAAGCTTGATTATATATCCAGCCACACTATAAGAGATGAGAAAACCTATGAGCATGACTTAAAAGATTTTCAATTTGTATTTATTGAACTACCTAAATTTCCTAAGAATAAGGAAGAACAGCTAGAAAGCATAGTGGATCGTTGGTTATTTTTCTTCAAATATGCAGATGAAACTACGGAAGAAGACTTAAGGAAAATAGCAGAAAAAGCACCAATAATAAAGTTAGCCTACGATGAATTAGACAGGTTTAGCTGGAATGAAAAAGATTTAGTAGCTTATGAAGAAAGAATAATGGATCTACGGAAAGAAGAAGCCATTCTTGAATACAGACTTGACCTTGCTACTGAAAAAGGCATCCAAATTGGCGAAGAAAGAGGCATCAAAATCGGTAAAGAGGAAGGGAAAATTGAAGGAAAAATCGAAGTCGCAAAAGCAATGCTGGCTAACAATGTTGATGTCAACACTATTGTCAAATTTACTGGCCTTTCTATTAGTGAGATTGAAGAATTAAGTGTGAACGGTACAGAGTAATTTCAAAGTGCATTTGCAGTTGGAACGGATACATTTAATGAGAGTCCCATTTCACGGTGTTCAAATCTACTCCTTCTTGTACCATCTCCCAAAGTGGGCTCATTTCTCTCAGTCGGCCAACATTTTTAGCAACAAGATCTGCTGCATACAAAACTTCTTCTCTAGTTGTAAATCGGCCTAGGCCAAATCTAATTGATGAATGCTCAAGGTCATGGCCATTATTTAGCGACCGTACTACATAGGAAGGCTCAAGAGACGCAGACGTGCACGCAGAACCAGAACTTACTGCTAAATCCTTGATTGCCATGATGAGAGACTCACCCTCAACATAGGGAAAGCTCAAGTTTAGGTTGCCAGGAATTCTATTTTCATAATCACCATTTAAAACGATATCAGGAAACGCTTCTTTTATCTTGTTATACAAAATATCCCTTAATTCTTCCACTCTAGTTGTTTCTTTTTTCATTTCTTCTCTAGCAATACGTGCCGCTTCACCAAAACCAACTGCAAGAGGTGTTGGAACTGTTCCAGAACGCATGCCTCTTTCCTGTCCACCACCACTAATTAGTGGTATCAGCCTAACACGAGGATTCTTTCTACGTACATATAATGCGCCTATTCCCATAGGTCCATAAATTTTGTGGCTAGAGAGACTCATAAGATCAATGCACATCTCATTAACATCAATTGGAACTTTTCCAAAGCTTTGAGCTGCATCTGTATGGAAAAATATATTATGCTTTCTGCATATTTTACCAATCTCCTTTACAGGCTGAATTACTCCGATTTCATTATTTACCATCATTACTGAAATCAAAATTGTTTTATCAGTAATTGCTTCCTCAAGCTTTGATAAATCTATAATTCCGTTTTGCTTAACAGGCAAATATGTAACTTTAAAGCCTTCATTTTCCAGATGCCGACAAGAATCCAGAACACACTTATGCTCCGTGCAGACAGTGATTATATGATTTCCTTTATTTTTATAAAAGTGAGCAACGCCCTTGATTGCCGTATTATTTGACTCAGTTGCACCTGAGGTAAAGATAATTTCTTTGCTATCTGCGTTCACCAGATCAGCGATGTGTTTCCTTGCTTTTTCCACTGCTTCTTCAGCAGTCCAACCAAATGAATGGCTGCGAGAGTGTGCATTGCTGAACTCACCAAAGTAAGGTATCATCACCTCTAAAACACGGGGATCTACTTTAGTAGTAGATTGATAATCAAGAAATATTGGTAATTTTATTTTAGCATCGTGTATTTTTTTACTTTCAACATTCATAAAGCTACCACGGAGACAAAATTTACAATTATTTTACAGCATTAAAACTTAATTTTTTCAAGATATAATCTTGCATCAAGTACAAAAGTGTCATCCAAGTAGCTGACACATAACTGTACGAACATTTATTTGCGAAAGCAGTGTGTTAAATGTTATAGCCAGTTTTGCCTCAAACACAAAGGCAGTGCCCAGACACTGGGATGACACCCTATTGGTGGCAATTGCTTCCAAATCATAATGTTTGTACAGCTGTGCGCCGTGCGCTGGAATCCGTTTTAGCCCTTATCTATATCTCAGTTCCACCAACAGTTATTGCGTCGACTTTGAGTGTCGGCTGACCAACTCCAACGGGCACATTTTGTCCATCTTTCGAGCATGTGCCAACACCAGGATCTAACTTTAAGTCATTACCAACCATAGATACTTTTTTCAACACTGTTGGACCGTCACCAATTAGTGTTGCTCCTTTTACTGGCTGTGTAATTTTGCCATTTTCTATTAGGTAAGCTTCCGAAGATGAAAAAACAAATTTTCCTGACGTTATATCAACCTGCCCACCACCGAAATTTACTGCATATAGACCTTTCTTTACGCTAGATATTATTTCCTTCGGTGTATACTTTCCGGGCAACATATAGGTGTTTGTCATGCGCGGCATAATAACTTCTTTATAACTTTCTCTTCTACCATTACCAGTTGGGCTTACACCCATGAGTTTAGCGTTCATATGATCCTGCATGTATCCTTTTAGGATCCCATCCTCTATCAATATATTATAACTGGGTGGAGTGCCTTCATCGTCTACGCTGATAGAGCCGCGCAAATTGGGCAGAGTTCCGTCATCAACTACTGTGATGTCACTAGCTGCTACTTGTTTACCCACAGAATTTGAAAATGCTGAGACTTTTTTGCGATTGAAGTCGCCCTCAAGTCCATGACCCACGGCTTCGTGTAACAATATTCCTGGCCAGCCTGGACCTAAAACGACTGTCATTTCTCCGGCTGGAGTTGGAATTGCTTCAAGATTTACCAGTGCTTGTTCTAACGCTTGGTTTGCAACTTCTTTCCACTTTTTCTCAGAAATAAACTTACTATAAGAGTCCCTTCCACCATGCCCTGCAGAACCTCTTTCGGTACGGCCATCTTTTTCTACAATGACTAGCACATTAAAACGTACCAGAGGCCTGATATCGCTTAATCTGTGATCACCCTTTATTATTTGTACAACTTGCCATTCTCCACTTAGAGTTATTTTTACTTGCTTCACGCAGTTATTTTTGGACCTTACATACTCATTAACCTCATTGAGTAGCTTAATCTTTGAATTCAGATCCATTTCATTTATAGGGTTAATCCTCGAATATAGGCTTTTTGTCTCTTCGTTTAAATTTATTGAATTTGTCTTGTTTAAAGACACTGAGCTTTTTACCATAGAAGCAGCATTACTAATTTCTTTTTCGCTGATCTCAGAAGAACAAACGAAAGATGTACTATCTTCACAAAAAGACCTTAAACCAAATCCCCTTCTAGTATTCAAGTCCATGTGTTTTAATATGTTATCCTCAAAAACGAGGGACTCCGACTGGCAAAATTCTAGAAACAGCTCACCACCATCGCTATTGCTCAAAGCGTTATTGACTATTTTATATACGTTATTAATATTAACATTGTTTTGAGCAAAAAATATTTGATCTAGATTTGGCATTACCTTTGAACTAAAAATTGTTTAAGTATATTATTTAACTTTAACATAGTAAACTATAAAAAGCCCGGGTGGCGGAATTGGTAGACGCGCTAGCTTCAGGTGCTAGTAACTTTTTAAGTTGTGGAAGTTCAAGTCTTCTCTCGGGCACTCTTAGCTTCCATATTGCTTATTGAATTAATTAATGTTATAATATAACATATTAGGTAATATTTATGCTATGTATGGTGAAAAAGATAAGTTAGCCTACAGAAAGAAGGTACGAACTTACTCGAAACGCTTAGTTACTACACTATCTACTATCTCTTTCATTGGATACATAGCGGCATTGGTCTTGAATATTCCTGTCTTAAGTCTGTATTTTAGTATTGCCGGCACTATATTCAGTGCACTTTCGTTTGCTTTAAATATATGGTCACTAAATGATCATTCCCGACAACAGAATCTTAATAAGAAATCTGGCATAAAAAACACTCCAGGACAAAAAAAGTTAACAAAGATCTATCTTGATATAGCATCCAGTGCTTCATTTCTAATAGGAGGTATTGCATCTATGTCGCTTTTTGAGTCTTCTGTTATTTATTTTGTTTCTACGCCTTTTTTTATTCTAGGCTGTGTTATTATGGCAGCTAATATCGTTCAAACTATGATTAGTGAACCACAGACAAAAAACGTCCTTGAGAATCTCTCTTCAAATACTGCAAGAGTACAAGCTTAAGTATTAACTTATTTAACTTATACAGGAATATTAGCTATATAATTCCACTGAAGGAAGCCATTCAAAAGAGTTCGATGTAATTAGCGTCAAAAAAGTGTAAGCAGAAATTGTGGGCTTATTGGGGTAGGAGCGCTTAGTACTCCTACTTCCACATAAATTACTTGAATAATTGCTCAAGCTATCAAAATAAAAGTTTTTATTCAGTAATTTGTGTATAAAGGGTACTATTTTACTAGTAGTGAAATAAATCAGAATGAAGTCTATTTTATTAACGAGGCCTTTATTGGATTCGTTCAATACAAGAAATATATTGAGAAAGTATGGATACAAAGTTTATATAGAACCAGTATTCACAATAAAGTACTTAAATCCTGATATATCTGCACACGAATTTGACGTTGTAATATCCACAAGTAAAAACAGTGTAAAGGCTTTTAGTCAAATATGCAAAGTGGATGACTTTCCGATTATTACAGTTGGTAATTCAACCATGCAGGCTGCAAAAAATTTGGGATTTTCTGATATAATCTCAGCAGACAGCAACGTTGATGGTCTGATATCATTCATAAAAGCTCACTATTCAAGTGCAATAAAGTTCTTATATATAAGAGGACAAGAAGTATCATGTGACCTAAAAAAGAGATTATCTGAAGAAGATTTTAACGTAAGAGAAGTTGTACTCTATAAAACAATCATTAAAAGGAGTCTAACTAATAGGTGTAAAAATTTACTGTTGGATGGTAAAATTGGTAGTGTTGCTTTTTTTTCCTCACAGACAGCAAGGGTATTTTGTTCATTAGTTCTAAAAAGTGGGCTATCTCATGTGATGAATAATACAGTTGCATATACCATGAGTAAAAACATTGCTGATAGTTTAAAGTTAATCAAGTGGAAAAAAATTATAACATCGAGGTTGCCTACTGGGGAGAGTTTAATTGATATAATTAATAAGGATTGCTGATGCTAAAGATTGCAACTTGGAATGTAAACTCCATACGTAAAAGAGTTAACCAACTTTGTAGTTTTATAGTTGATAGTCAGATAGATATAGTTTTGCTGCAAGAGATAAAATGTACGGAAGAGCAATTTCCTTATGCGGAGATAGAAAAGTTAGGATATGAATATGCTATCTATGGACAAGTTGCAAGAAATGGCGTTTGTGTTTTATCTAAATATCCGATACTGGAGAAGTTTAAAATTGACATTGTGGAAAGTCATCAAGAAGCACGTTATATAGAGTGCGTGATAAAGTATACCAATAGTAAGATAAGGGTAGGAAGTGTATACGTGCCAAACGGTCAAAGCCCGGACTCTCACGCATTTGAATATAAACTCAAGTTTTTTGATAACCTATATGAAAGGATGAGCACTTTGTTGAAGAATGAAGAGTTAACTATTATAGCTGGCGATTATAATATTGCACCGGATGAAATTGATGTTTTTGATTCAAACTTATTGAATGGCCAAGTGTGCTTTCATATAAGAGAACGTGAGAAGTTAAGAGCGATCTTGAATCTTGGGTTTAAAGATGCGTTTAGAATATCTCACCCAAATTTGCAACAATTCACTTGGTGGCATTATCAAGGCAATTCACTCAGAAATAATCAAGGAATGCGAATAGATTATATGCTGTTATCACCACAAGCTGTAGATAAATTGGAAACATGCTACATAGATGATAGATTGCGTAAGCTAGAAAATCCGTCTGACCATACTCCTGTTGTATGTGCTATAGAATAATAGCAGATCTCTTACACAATTCACTTTTAGCAAACCTGAGTAGTCTTACCTTTGCTGCTCTGTGGTTTTTCCCTTCGTTTGTTTTCCTTTCCTGTCCAAGATTGATCGTGCTGCTCACTTTTTTCGTTTCCTACCTGGGAAATTTGCTCAGGAACAGGCTGTTGTTCACTCTTTTCTTTTCCTTGGGAAATTTGTTCAGAAACAGAGGTGCCTTTCTCAACTTCTGTAACTGGGGTTTTTAAAATATCATCAATGCCCTCGAGAATTTTTCCATTCAGTTTTGCTCTCTTTTCTGTATCATCTTTATCTTGTGAGCTAGGGTCATACAAAGTACCTTTTTTGTTATTTGAAAAAAGAACCTCCACTCCTCCTTTTATGGCAAATATTGTGCCGATAGCAGTAAGAACTACTCCGAGTGTAGTAGGACCAAAAATTAACATTGGAATAGTGGAAAGAAGGACAGGAAAAAAGATCTTGCTTAAGAACGTTGTTACCATCTCTTCATCACTGAGTGGTGGTTCATCCTCTTCTTTCTTGTCTTTACCTAAGAATGGTATTTTTTCTTTCATCCCATCCATAAAGGAGCCAGAAATATTTTTCGGGTCTATTTTGATCCCTCCAATTAGCAGCAGCAGCATTTCCAATACAAACTTTATGGATGAATCTTTAGCTTCTGTACCACGTATATCAGCTACACACTTGGTTATTATTTGTTGTATTTTATCATTATTTAATTTCTCTTCTCTAGCTAAGCCTTGCTCTCTAATTTCTTTAAACATAGAAAGTAAAAACTGAGAAAAATTCTCTTCACTGAGTGGTTTTATATCTTTTGGATTGACATTATTAAGTAGTATGTCCTTATAAGCTGATATAAAATAATCAGTTATTTCTTTGTTCTCCTTTAATTCGGCTTTACCTTCTAATACTTTTACAAAGTAATCATAGATTACCTGATGTTCCTCTTTTTCAAAAATTTTCTCATCTTTGTTAGTTACCTGATTTGAAGGTTCCAAATTCTTTGTTTGTGGAGTTAATATTTTTGTCATAACTGAGTTACTCACATTTACTATACTTCAATTGTAGCATATTTTTCATATTAATTCAAATAATCTATACTCCTAGAATTCACGATGTTTAAGTCATAATTAAGGGAATTTAGACCCCAGTTGTCGCCAATTTTTATTTCTACTTCAAGTGGTATAGAAATTTCTATTGCATTTTCCATTATATCTTTTATAAGTTTTGCTGTTTCTTGCACCTTTTCGTCTTCTACTTCAACCAGTAGTTCATCGTGAACCTGGAGGATTATTTTACCTACTTTCAATTGGTCAAAAAGCTGAATTGTCGCACGTTTTATTATATCAGCAGCGGTTCCTTGCAGTGGTGCGTTTATTGCTGCCCTTTCTGCAAATTGTCTTATATAAGGAATTGTATTGTTTATGTCTCTTACAAAGCATCTCCTGCCAAACAAAGTTTCTACATAACCATGCAATCTTGCGATAGACACTGCTTTTTCCATATAGGCCTTTATTTCTGGGTAACAGGAAAAATAGTAATTAATGTATTCAGCAGCTTCCGCAATGGTAATTCCAAGCCGCTTTGCAAGACCAAATGGGCTAATGCCATATATAATTCCAAAATTGATGGATTTTGCTTTGCGTCTTAATTGCTCATCTATTTCTTGCACTCCAAAAACTTGCCTTGCGGTGATCTCATGAATATCTTGTCCGTTTGCAAAAGCTTCTTTAAATGCTGCAACGTTTGCAACGTGTGCCAGGAGTCTTAATTCTATTTGCGAATAGTCAGCAGAAATTATCTTATGCCCTTTTGGCGCAATAAATGCTTGTCTGATAAGATTTCCCTCTTCGCTTCTGATAGGAATATTCTGTAAATTAGGATTGCTGGAGCTCAGCCTTCCAGTTGCAGTTGCAGTCGTTGAAAAGCTTGTGTGTATTCTACCATCAAGTGGATCAACTTGCTTTATTAATGCATCAGTGTAGGTGCCTTTTAATTTACTTAAATGTCGCCAATTTAAGATTTTACTTGCGATTTCTACCCCTTCTTCTTCGAGTGCCTCTAGAACTTCATAATTGGTGCTATACGATCCAGATTTTTTTGACTTTTTCTTTTTATTAAGCCCCATTTTGTTGAATAAAACATCACTTAATTGTTTTGGCGAAGCAATATTAAATCTTTCTCCTGCCAAATTATATATCTCATCTTCAAGCACGGCAATTACCTGCTGAAATTTATCGGACAGCTCCTGTAATTTTTGTATGTTCAGTAATATCCCATTTTTCTCCATATCAAATATTACTTTCATAAGTGGCTTATCGAAGCGCTCGTAAATTGTGAGCAATTTTTCCTGAAATAACCTTTGCTTTAGCTTTTCATGAATTGCTATTAAAGTTTTTGCCGAGAAAATTTCTGCATTTTCACTCAAATTATGCGCAACTATGTTTGGAATACTGTGATCATGCTTTCCTGTATCCAAGCTATACGACATTATCATCAAATCATCAACTGAATCTAACATCTTCTCTATTGCAGGGAAGATTTTCCTGATCTCTTTAATGTTATGTATTATTTTAAGCACTCCATTTGAGAGCAAAGTTAAGTTAATTATAATGAGTGCATCTTGTATGCTGTCTTGCTCTATATAAAAAATATTACTTTCGCTATAAGATAGACTTAATACATTGTTTTCAAGGTGGTAATGAATTGCAATTTTGCCTTCATATCTACAATGCTCTAAAAATTTCTCTAACTCTTCACTACTATACTCTATTTTTTCTTCTGTGCTAGACCCACTATAGGAAAAAAGCTTTTCCACTTTCCCTATCAAGGAATTGAATTCATACTTCTTTAAAAAGGATAATAGTTTTTCCATATTTGGAGGGCGAACTTCACATTTTGCAATATCATGTTGAAGGTCTACTTTTTCGCATAGTGATAAAAGTTCTCTTGAAATTAGCGCTTTTTCCTTATGTTCAGCAAGAATATTACGAATCCTCGTTTGCTCGATGTTATCAATGTTCTCTATAATATTATTCAATGAATCAAATTCATCTAGTAATTTAGCTGCAGTCTTCGGACCTATTCCCGGAACGCCTGGAATGTTGTCAGATGCATCACCAGTTAGAGAAAATAAATCAAGAAGCTTGTGTGAGTTTACGCCAAATTTTTCTATTACTTGTTTTTCATCTATATATATATTTTTAATGGGGTCGAATATTAAAATATTGTGGTTCAAGAGTTGAAATAAATCTTTATCTGATGAAACGACTACCACTTTAAAGTCTTGGTGGTTGGCGTATTTTGCAGCTAGTGTTGCAATTATATCATCTGCTTCATAACCTTCAATCTCTTCATAGCTGAGGTTAAAAGCTTCTACCGCTTCCCTCAGTATGGTGAACTGTGGAGTTAGATCCTCAGGAGGCGTTACTCTGTTCGCTTTGTACTCAGGATATAAATTGTGCCTAAAATTCTTTTTCCCTGCATCAAGTGCTATAGTTAAGTAGTCCGAATGGGCAATGTACTTAAGAACCATATTCAGAAAGCCATATACACCACCTATTGGCATTCCTGTTGTGGTAATTAAGTGAGGTAGTACATAGTAAGCTCTGAAAAGAAAACCATAGCCATCGATGATTGTGAAAGTTTTTTCTTTCATTGTAGATATTTATGCGTGCTTTTGATGGTCCACTATTTAGCTGAGAAAATCAAGTTTTTGTTTTTCTGCTTTTGAGCGTTGTAAGAGATTTTACCGAAAATAGCATTCATGATGGGGATGTACACATATGACCTTACCCAGAAAAAGTGGAGAGAAAGTGTGGAATGTTTTTTACAAAAAGAATGATGCATCAAATTGTTCTGGAATGCAATAGTTAATAGTGACGTTGTTTGTTATAAAAAATTTCTATGTATTCAAATATTGCAGTTCTAGTTTGTTGAGCAGAGTGTTGTGAAGTATCAATAAGTATTTCTCTTTTCAATGAGCTAAAGAAGCTTTCTGCAACAGAATTGTCGTAACAACAGCCTTTATTACTCATCTATATTCTTTACAGCTAAGAGATATTGATACCCTTGCGCAGTATATTGTGAACCTTGGTCACTGTGCAGCAGTAGATTTTTAACAGGTTTACGCCTATTAATGGCCATTAATAAAGAGTTCATAACCAATTGTTTATTTATTGCACTACTCATTAACTACCATACGTGAGAATTATTGCTGCCAAATATAGCCATCCCTCCTTGGTTTTGATGTAAGTAATCCCATACTTTATTTGGTTGATCAACAATAAAGTTTTGATCTAGTATATTGGGAGCTACAGCTCTATTATCTGTTTGTTGTTTTTTAATTTTAAACTTTCTTCTCAGTATAGCCCTGATGTCATTTTTCTGCATAATACTTTGCACCGTTTTCAAATTGCAACTTTTACCCAAAGCCTTCAATTCAGCATGAATTTTAGGAGCTCCATATCTACATTTAGAAACTTGATATATTTTTTGAATAGCTTCGAGTAGCTCCTTATTTGCTGATTCTCTACTGCTTATTTTTCTTGTGGTCCACTTATAGTAGCCACTAGCAGAAAATCCTACATAATTCCTGTACTTTATAGCAGTTACTATATAAAAAAATATTTTACTCTTTTTGACTGGCCAGGGCTTTTTTTTAAATGTCTCTTTCCCTTGTTACTCTTGCTTTGTAAATCAAACCTCTCTTTGTCATAAGGTGCTACATCTGGAAATGCATTTGCCGCTGACTTTTTTTCGTTGTGTTTCTTTATCCATTTTCCTAATAAACCACCCTTTATTCCTAAATCTCTTGCTATTTTTGTAATTGTTTGACCTACCTTTCTTTGTTCATTTGCCAGCTTAACAGCTTCCAATTTGAATTCTGCCGTATATTCTCTTACCATTTCTAATCCTCCAAAATTTTATTTTACCCAAAAAAACTCTTTTCTTTCTCTCCACTTTTTCTGGGTAAGGTCACTATTTCTTAAGTAATTTACACTTCAGAGTTTATCTGCTTTAAAGTTTACTCTATTCTGTTTCAGCATTTGTCATAAATCCTTAATTATTTCTGACTTTTTAGTTCAGTTTTTAACCATTCTTTCCTTAACTTAATGGCAGTGACAATAAGCCTATCTATCATTCTGATGTGATTTCAGTTTTGTTTACGTGCAAACTCTCTAATCCCACCTTGTAGTTAGGATAAATTAGAGAGACATTAAGATCTTTTTTAATTTTAACATTACTTACTCTCTTTGATCCTAAATAAAAACTCTGTGCATAATCTGGTAACTCAATTGGTTCTGGAGGGCTAACATTGAGAAGTTTGGTCGCATATATTACCACTTCAGATTGTGTAGTGGGTAAATCGTCTGCACAATTGTATATTTCACCAGGTTTTATGTTTTGCATGGAAGAAAATAAAATATTTGATATATCTTCAACGTGAATACGAGAAAAAAAATGCCCTTCTTTTTTCACATTCCTTGCTTTGCCAAGCTGCAAGTCAATTAACACGTTCCTACCAGGACCGTATATTCCAGCTAAACGAAAAATATGTACAGGCAATCTGCTATTCAGCCACCTCTTTTCAGATCTAAGGCGCTTTTCTCCTCTGATTTCTATAGGTTTTGTTTCAGATTCCTCATTCACCCAATTACCAGAGTGATCACCATAGACGCTAGTTGCAGACAAATAACCGAACCATTTTACATTTTGCAGGCAATCACCGTATCTCTCCACAACATCATCGCCATCTGGAGGAATAGAAATTAAAACGTGCGTTGCGCTTTTAAGCAGATCTTGACTAACTTTCTCATAATTAAAGAGGATTACATCTTGTATATTTTTACTTCTTGATGTGCCACTGACTTTCCAACCTAAGTTCAGTAATTTTTTCGATAAAAATTTAGCTACATATCCATAACCAAAGCAAAACAAGTGCATGAAAATTAATTTTTAAAATTCTTCTTGATAAATTCTACTCCTAATTTTATTCCCTCTTCATTAATAATATGCCCTAATGCATGAATTGGGTGTCCTTCAACATTTACTCCATTTTCTTTCAGAGCTTTAACCGCTAAGTCGAGGGACGAAAAAGGTACCACGTCGTCAGCATCACCATGGATAACACATATGTTAGGTTTTGATTTGATCTCTGGTGCAGTTTTTGAAGGTGAAAGAAACCTACCAGAGTATGCAACAACTGATGCACAGGATTGAGAGCGGGTGAGAGCTGTATGTATTGCAAGCATTGCTCCTTGAGAAAATCCAACTAAAGAAAGTTGCGTATCTTTTAAATTAAGCTCCTTTAATTTTGTATCAATGAAATGATTTACAATTGATGTAGCATTTTTTACTCCATTATATAGCGCTTCCTCACTACGATCTTCCAAGCTGAACCACTGATAACCATCACCTATTTCTCTTTCAAACGGAGCATTGGGTACTGTAAAATATGAACCCAGTAAAAACTTGCTCATAACTTTAGCAAGGTGAATGAAATTATCGCCACTTGAGCCCCAACCATGTAAAAAAATAATCAAATTTTTCTTATTTCCGCCTGCACAAATTTCTGGGCCTTTAAGTTCAATCATTTCTTTTCCTTTTGCGTTTATATTTTTATTTAACACTAATTTTCAAATTTGTAAAACCAATGTGCAATTACGTTCCCGATACTACAGATAAAGTGACTTAGGTTCATCGACGATTTGAAAAACCGTCATTCCGCTACTCGTTAGCGGCTGAGATACCGCGAATGAATCGCGGTATGACGTAGGGAAAACCTTAGCTATAAACCTCAGAAATAAGAAAACAAACTAGAAAAAATACCTCACTATAACTGCAGCCTTAAGCAACGTACCTTATTTATTTACGAAAACTGGTATAAATGCTATGCAAGTAGCTACACTACTTGCATGACATCAACAATTGACCTCGACTTACCGTCCAACTAGAAAGTTGTATATAGAATGACAGAAATCCAGATGTTATTTACTTACTTTCGATCTTTTCTATCAATTTTTTAACTAAACCTCTTAGCTTCTTACTGGATTCATCAAGCTCTTGAATTTGCGAGCTGCGCTCTTTCATTAGTTCCTTATAGTTACCTCTTATGTAGTCAATCATTTCCTTCATCTGAGCAATCATCTTGTTAGCATCCATGCTGTCCAAATCAGGTATCATGTTAGGCATAGCGCCTTCTAACATACCGCCAGCCATAAGCTGCTGAGACATTTGCATAAATGGTTTTAAAGTCTGATTAAGCAATTCAGGATCCTTGGCTAATTTTTCTATTTGCTCTTTGCAAGTATCCATATACTGCTTCATAAATTCATCTTCTTGCACTTTACCTGTCATAATTACACCTACTTGAAAATATCGATTCTTTATTATATATTGTTTTTAAATTAAAAACAATACAAAATACTCATCACAATTGCATTAATACTTTTTAAATAATAAAAAATGCTCCTTTGCTTATAAAGGGTCACATACTTTCTTTAACCACTCCTTATCTTTGACGCTATTTTCTAAGTTTTTATAGACAAATTGATGGTAGCCATTTATCCATTCAATTTCATCCTTAGTAAGCATTTGCACATTTATTAGTCTTCTATCATATGGAATAGAGGTCAGTTGTTTAAAGTTTAAGAAGCCGTTTTCTTGTCTGTTGACATACATCAGATTTTCAATCCTTATTCCATACTCTCCCGGAATGTAATAGCCAGGTTCGTTGGAAAGTATCATCCCTGGCGTGAGTTTCACTTTATTACTTTTTGATATTGCTTGTGGTCCTTCGTGTACTGATAGGTAACTTCCTACTCCATGCCCTGTACCATGCATATAGTCCATTCCAAATTTCCATAAATGCGTACGTGCCAATATATCCAATTCTCCACCAGTAGTGCCGGGGGGAAAGACGACACTTGCTATAGCAATGTGAGCTTTGAGTACTATTGTATAGTGGGTTATTTGCTCATTGGTCGGATTACCAACTACTACAGTTCTTGTCACATCAGTTGTGCCGTCAAGGTACTGGCCACCAGAGTCAATCAAATACAGTCCATCTTTCTGAATTACTTTATTCGTCTTACTGCTTGCACGATAGTGAATTATTGCCCCATTCTCATTAAATGCAGAAATTGTTGGAAAGCTCAATTGTTTAAACAAATTCTGCTCTTTTCTGTATTCTAAAATCCTTTCTTCAGCTTCAAGCTCTGTACCAACATTACTTTCAAGCCAATGTAGAAAATTTGTAACTGCCACTCCATCTCTGATGTGCGCATTTATAGCCCCAGCTATTTCAGTTTGATTTTTTACTGCTTTATAAATTAAACAAGGATCCTCTCTTTCAGCTACCTGTTTATCTTTTATTACAGCCATGATACTCATTGGAGTTGTGTTTGGATCTATAACTATTGAATTTAGCTTGTGCAGCGAATTTTCTAGCTCACTGATATCAAAAATATTTATATGATTGCCTAAATTTGCTTCTATAGTTGAATGTTCTTTATCTTGAATAAACAAATCAACATTACCGCTTTTATACAATATAGCACGACCCAATATACATGGAGTATATTTAGCATTTTCGTTTCTTAAATTTAATAACCATGAAATTGAATTTGGATCAGTTAAAAGCACTGCTTCAGCTTCTTTATCTATACTTTTAGCGACTTTTTCACATTTGTCCTTACTACTTTCACCAGCATATTTAATAGAATGTAAAACCACTGCTTGTTTTCGATAGTCACTTTTTTTTCCAGCTAAACAGGGTATTAATTTACAGATATTCTCATACTTTCTTATATCTTCCATGGTAAAATATTGCAAATAATAACCTAGTGAGGCAGTCGATGTTAAGTTTGCTTTTATCCATTCGCGTGGATCCTCTTCTTGTATATTATATACTTGAAAATTGCCCTGATCGAGCTGATTGTGAGCTTGTGTGATATAGCGTCCATCTGTAAAAAATTGGCACTTGTTGTTTTTTGTGACAATAAGCAGCCCATTTGTTCCTGTGAAGCCACACAGCTTTGTTAGCTCCTCTGAATACTCATTTAAATATTCGTCTTTAGTATGTAACACAAATGCATCAACGTTTATTTCGTGCATAAAAGAACGAAATTCTTTGATTTTTGACATGGAATGCCTCACGCAAAACTAGCAGCTACTTTCGTTTTCCTGTTTCTCAAATACACTAATATGCTCACTATCGCTGCGGGAGTGATGCCTTGTATTTGCTTTGCAATGCCAATCGTCGCTGGTTTTATTGTTTGTAGCTTTTCTATTACCTCACTTGACAAGCCTTTAACTTGTGAATAGTTGAAGTTGATTGGAATTTGAGTGTTAATTTCCTCTCGTAAAAACTTCATATCTGCTTCTTGTCTTATTAGGTAGGGTTTATATTTTGCTTCAATTTCAACCGCTTCGCATATTTCATTCTTAGCTCTATTATCCGCTTTGGTGTGTCCCATTTTGCCATTCCAGCGCGTGACGCTGCTTAACTCCGGCCATATTTCTTGTAATTTATTCCAGTCGATGTTTGGATAGCTAAGTAAATCTAGTGCCGTTTTTCTTATCCCATCATAAGATATTTTGATACCATAAGACCTAAGCTGCTCAGGAGTAATCGTCAGACTCCCTAACTTCTCTTCAAGCTGCTTAATGGATTCAAGTTTATTCTGTAAAACAGAGTATCTCTCATGCGAAACAAGGGAAATATCATAACCTTTTTGTGTTAATCTTCTATCTGCATTGTCTGACCTGATAGCTAGCCTATATTCTGCACGCGAGGTAAATAATCTATAAGGTTCGATCACCCCTTTGATGACTAGATCATCTATCATTACGCCGATATATGAGTCTGTGCGATGAAGAACAAAGCTTTCTTTTTTTTCAGATGCAGAAAGTGCTGCATTGATCCCGGCAATAATTCCTTGCCCTGCTGCTTCTTCATATCCAGTGGTGCCATTAATTTGGCCAGCAAAATATAGGCCTTTAATTTTCTTAGTTTCAAGAGTATGAAACAGCTCTCGTGGGTCAATATAGTCATACTCAACTGCATATCCAGGCCTTAGTATTTCTGCGTTTTCAAGTCCTTTGATACTCTTTATCATTTCACGCTGCACTTCAATAGGCAATGAATTTGAAATTCCGTTCGGGTATACAGTATCATCATCCAGGCCTTCTGGCTCTAGAAATATTTGATGACTACTTTTTTCTGCAAATTTATTAACTTTAACTTCAATTGATGGGCAGTATCTTGGTGCTATAATATCATCCAAATACGAAGAAGCTGACCTGTGCAGATTCTCTCTAATTATTTTATGCGTGTTTTCATTAGTATGGGTAATAAAGCATGATACCTGAGGTTGGTTAATTTTTTCTGTGAGATAAGAAAACGGCACAGGTGGATTATCACCCACTTGTTCTTGCAGTATTGACCAGTTTATAGTGCCACGATCAAGCCTCGGTGGAGTTCCAGTACGCAATCTACCTAATTTAAAATTATATTTCTTCAACGTATTTGCAAGTTCTACTGCAGGCTTATCTCCCATTCTCCCTGAAGGAGTTACCTGCTCTCCTATATGAATCACACCCCGCAGAAAAGTCCCTGTAGTTAGAACGACTTTACTTGTCAGTATATGCTCCCCTGAGCTTGTTATTACAGCTTTAATGCACAATTCTCCATTGTTATTACTCTCTATAAGAAAATCGTCAACCGACTCTTCTTTTACCGTCAAATTATTATAATTTAGAATAATTTCCTGTATTGCTTGCTTGTATAATTTTCGGTCTGCCTGTGCACGCGGGCCCCATACTGCTGCACCTCTGCTGCTATTTAAAATGACTGAGTGTATACTTGCTTGATCGATTGCTCTTCCCATTATTCCATCAAGAGCGTCAACTTCCCTGACTACAACGCCCTTTGCAACTCCTCCGATTGCTGGATTGCAGGACATTTCCCCTATAGTTGAAATTTTATGAGTTATAAGCAGCGTGTTTGCACCAAGGCGAGCTGCAGCAGCAGCAGCTTCGCACCCTGCATGACCACCACCTACTACTACTACATCATATTTATGCATGCCTTCTTGAGTAATTCTTACTCTACTAATATTCTAACTATTAGCGGTTAATGTCAAATTTTACAGTAATTAACTATTTCAATCATCAGTGGCCAATGTATAGCTAACTCACGTCATACCGTCACGGTATCTCTAGATCCCGCTAACAAGCAGCGGGATGACGGTTTTTCAAATTATCGGATTTTAGTGGGGCGAGCGACCAGGATCGAACTGGCGACATTCAGTACCACAAACTGACGCTCTACCAACTGAGCTACGCCCGCCAAGATATAAAATTTCTAACATAAGAGCGCAAATAGTCAATTGATTATTTAACTCTCCTTTTGCAGAGGGTTTTAAGTTTAGCCAATAAATATTTTCATTGATACTTTTACCATTATAGTTAATTGTATTGACACTAATGAAGTAGTGGTATGTTTAAAAGTATTTTCACATTTAGTTTTTTTACGGCTATTTCAAGGATCTCAGGGTTAATAAGAGATGTATTGATTGCTACGGTTATTGGTGCGAACTCTCTTGCAGACATATTTTTTTCTTCGTTTCGTTTTGCCAATCTATTTCGAGCATTTTTTGCAGAAGGAGCGTTCACTACCTCATTCATACCATTATATTCGACAGAATCATATGATAATAAAAAGGCATTTAATTTTGCAAGTAGTGTAATATCCATTACGTTTATTATCTTAGTAATTTTTTGCCTTATCATGCAAACTTTCTCCCCTTATATGATTCAAATTTTTGCTCCTGGATTTGACCAAAGTAAGTTTACCCTTACTGTTACTTTATCAAGAATTATGATGCCCTACATAATCTTTGTTTCAATTGCATCACTTATTGGTGGAATGCTGCAAGTAAAGCAGCATTTTGCTTCAACAGCTATTGCACCAATCGTTTTGAATCTCTGTTTAATCATCAGTTTGTTTGTGCCTTACGTAAAAACTCCAGCGCACAACCTTTCTATAGCTGTCCTTATAGGAGGAATTTTCCAGCTACTTTTGATACTATTTAGTGCATACAAGTTAAAGGCAGCTTTTTCTTTTAGCCTTGAATTAAGCAATGAAGTAAGGTTATTTTTTAAGCGTGTGATACCTGCAATTATCAACAATTGTGTAACTCAAATAAGCTTATGGATTGATACAATCATGGCGAGTTTTATACCAAATGCGGTGTCCTATATATATTATGCCGATAGACTAAATCAACTACCGCAGGGAATAATCGGTACTGCAATTGGTACAGTGCTTCTTCCTTTAATTTCAAAACAGGTGGATAATACTGAAAATATAGTCAAAATACAGAACAAGGCTCTCAACATAGGATTAATGTTAATTATGCCAACAACTGCTGCCTTTATCATTATTCCCGACATAATTTTACTTACGCTTTTTTCTTACGGCCGGTTTGATCATTATGCAGTGCAGCAAACTGTTCCCACTTTAATAGCATTTTCTCTTTCTTTACCTGCATTTATTATAAATAAAGTATTGCTACCTACATTTTTTGCTAAAGGCAATCTGAAAATACCAACCATATTTTCGCTAATGTGTCTTGGAATTAATGTAGTGCTAAACCTTTTGTTAATGAACGAGTATCAGCATACGGGGATTGCTATTGCTACTTCCGTTTCCACTTGGATAAACTCTATTCTATTAATTAGTTATTTAACAATAAATAAAATGTATAAGGTTAGCCAAGCGTTATTGTTAAATGTCATGAAAATTTTTGTAGCAACGGCAGTCATGTCAATAGCCCTTTATATTTTTAATTCTTTGTTGGCAGGATTATTTTTTGATAAAATGTTGGCTCGTATTGTTTATTTAACGACTTTAATAGCTTTGAGTGTTATTGTTTATTTTGGTATTCTCTATTTAATATTTAAGGGAAACTTTAAGCATGTGTAAATTATGAGACTTTCTTTATATGCTATATTATCAATCTCACTGCTATTAATTCTCATGCATGTTGCTGCAACTTTTAAGGATTGGAGTGGCTACAGGAAATATATCATAAAAGAGTTAGAGAAGACGTATGATGCTAAAGTGCATATTGGGGGAAAAATTAAAGTTTCGTTGATTACCCCAAAGCTCACTATTTATAATGTATACGTACAATACAACGAAAATAAAGAGCAAAAGTTGTCAGATTTAATTAGTGTAAGAAAAATTGAAATAAGGCCATCATTCCTATCGTTGTTTTTATTTTCGTTGCAACCAAAGTCAATCACATTGTTTGGCATGAAAAGCAACAAAGAAAATTTACTTAATATTATAAATACAAACGCCAGTGGTAACACAGTCGATATAGTAATAAAAGACAGCCAAGTAAGTTTCAAGAATGATTTCGCTGATATTGTTAACATAAAGGAAGTTGCTGTAAAAAAAAATAAGCAGTTTTTTGGTAAAGTAAAGGTAGGTGATAATAATTACGATTTTTCAGGAAAGGTTAATATCACAAAAAGGAATGTACACATTAGTGTTGAATCAAATTTTGTAAATTTGCTATTTACAGGTAATAGAAATCAAGAAGAACTCCAGGGTAATTTAACATTAACAATTAATAACAGTTCCGGTTCTGTGAGTGATTTAGCAAAAATCATTAATCTTAGCTTTCTCTCTTGTGTTATTCCTAGCGAAAATATCAAGATATCATCCAATATAAGTCTTAATGAAAGTGAGTTTACGGCAACTGACTTAAAAATTGATTCCAAAAGCATGCAAGCCAGCGGTACAATACAAAATGATAGAAAAGGCAATCACACTAATTTCAATATTAGCTTCAGTAAAGTTGATTTAGATTCCATACAAAATGATTCACAAAGAACAATGAATATGAAGGATCTTCTGGAATGTTTTAGAGCAGTTGTGCCAAAGAACTTGAGCTTAAATTTTAATATGGAAGCTTCTAACATTCAATATCAAAACAAAATATTGGACAATTTCCGTGCTGTACTAAAATCCACTGATGGCAAAGTAAAAGTTAATACGCTTCTTAAATTTCCTGGAATCAATAATATATCTTACTTATCAGGAGAGATCTCAAACAATAATGTCCTATCTGAATTCAACGGTGATTTATTAGTCGAAGGAAATGATTTTGAGTCATTCATTTCATGTTTTTTCCCTTCTATAAAGATGAAAGAAAACCAGAAAAATCAATTTACACTAAGTTCTAAACTGCACCTTGCACCAAGAATATTATCTATCTCAGACATTAGACTGCTAAATAATAAGGAATCCTTGCAAGGATCAATTAGAGTAAGCCACACAAAAAAACGCAGTGTGATCGATGGTGAATTTAGCATGCATAATCTTGATGCAGATAAATATGATCATTCATTATTTAGCAGTTTACCTAAAATGCAATGGCTGAAAAATTTTCAGTATGATACAAATATAAAGGCCCGTGTTAATAACCTTACATTGAATGATACGAAAATTAAAAATTTGGATTTTTTGCTGAAAATGGAAAAAGGTAAGCTAGTTGCAGATAAAATAAAACTATCTGGAGAAGATTTCGATATTACCGGTAATGCAAAAATATTAGCAGATCAAAAATACGCCAAACCTTTATTAGATGTTAACCTTACGGGCAGTAAATTTAATGGAAAAATTATTACATTACCAAATTTAGTAGAGACGAAAAGAAATTCAAGAAATGAGATAGATCAAATTCAATGGTCAACAAAGCAGCTTGATTTTTTGGATGATAAAGAAGGCTTTGATGCAAATGTGCAAATCAATACTGCAGAATTTAAAACCGAGCAGAATGTTTTAAAAGATTTTAATTTGGATGCGGTAATGAGAAACAACACTATCACTATCAGGCAGGCAAGTTACGTATTAGAACGCGGGCAAGTGTTTTTTCAGGGTTATTTAAGATCAGACTCAATAAATACAAGATTTTCTATTGTAAATTTGGACACTAAAAAGATTGGTAAGGTTATAGGAATTGACAATGTAAATGGTCAGGTAAGCTTAAATGGTGAAATCAAAACTCAAGGAAAAAGTTTTCATGATTGGGCTAGTAACTTATCAGGAGATGTAAACTTACAAGCGCAAGGAATAGAAGTTACTAATGTAGATTTCAATTCATTTATCACTAATTTGTTAAGCAGTAAGAATAAATCTGAAATTTCCACACTTGCTTATGTTGATATATATAATGGCAAGACATTTTTTGAAAATATTAGCGGAAAAGCAAGTATTAAGAGTGGTATATGTTCAACTAGTTTACAGTTCGGGATTGATCAAGCATCAGGATCGATCTCTTCTAATTTAACCTTATCTAACTTCGCTTTAGCTTCTATATTCAGGTTCTTTTTCATACCACCAAATTATAGTAATCCAATCTATATCGATATGCATTTGGATGGCCCTATTTGGCGTCCTAAGATGAGTTTTGATGTAGACCAAATCTTCATCGCTCTGGTTGGCAAGAAAAATAGTTAATTTACTTAGGTGTACGGTTTAGGGGACAATAAACTCATCTGAACGGATACAAACTTAACCTAACTCATCACCACCTGGCAGTGGTGGCAAGCCAAATGCTTCTCTCTTTTCGTTGAGCGTCATGAAGCTTGCGTTTTCTACGTATTTCCACAACTTTTGTCTTTTTTCCATGAGAATTTCTATTGCATCTTTGTCATACGACAAGCACAGATCTTCACCAAATCTTGGTGTCAGCCAAGAATTCAGGTGACAGATAATATTTTCTAGCGTTGGTAAAACCGTCTGCTCCCAGAGGGATAAGCGTGCTTCGACTAAATTGCTATAAGTGTTATCACCCGGTATGCCAAGCAATTGCGGTGGAACGCCAAAAGCTAGCGCAATATCACGAGCTGAGCTGTGTTTGGACTCAATAAAATCCATATCCCTTGGCGATAAGCTCATTTCTTTCCACTCCAAGCCTCCTTCAAGCAATATCGGTCTTCCAGCGTTTATAGAACCTGAATAATGATCATTTATCTGCGCTTTTAAGCGTTGGTACTGCTCTTGACTTATAAACTTCCACCACTTCCATCTTTTGCTGATTTTACAACTATTGCACCACTTGGTCTTGCCCCATTTTGCAACATCGCTTGATTCCAAGCACCCGCCTGATTATGTTGATCTATGCTATATGCAGCTGCCTCAATTGGTGATAACCCATACCAATCATTCAAAGGATTAAAGGTCTTTAAGTGCAACACTGCTGAACATCCAGTTAGTTTATCAACTTTAAAGTCATAACTGTTGTTATTTATGGTATAACGATAGATATAAGGAACGTTATTTCTCCCTGGAACAATTTCAACCCTATCGGGGCGCAGAAGATAAAGCTCTGTTGGTGGTTTTCTACTATTCTGTGACTCAACCATCAATATATAAGAATTGCCGTTAACTAACCGATAAGTTACAATCCCCTCAATAAATTCCGATTTTGATGTCATTGGATTAGGAGAATAAAGTAATTTCAGTAATGGATGGGCTTTTAATTGCGATTTTCCCTGTTCAGTAAGCTGGCAGAGAGTAAAAGGTACCGAAGATGCAGCACTTGCAATCATATTAATTGCTCGAAAGGCAATAACATTTTTTATGTAACCTTCCTCAGCAAAACTTACATAATCACGCTTACTCCAACTTGGCTCCATCATTAGCTGCAAAGCAGAATATTTAGTAAATACTGCGCTTTTTTTTCTTTGAAAAATATTGAGATTCATATATGCCTCCTAAAAAATTGAATTTGTGGTAGAATTATATCAATTGGTGTCACAGGAAGGATATACTAACGTACGAACATTATGTTTGAGAGCAATCTCTACACAGTAGTTAAATGGCAGGCACAATAAGGGGTAGCAAAAAGAATGAGCTTTTTTTTTGAGCTGAGCGAAGCCACCTAAGGTAGAAAATGAATCAGGAAGGAGTAAAAATATATTTAATATTTATATGATGTACTTACTTATAAATATCTTTTCTGTGTCCTATCTCTGTGATAACCACTTCATATTTTATAATATTTACGGAATAGATAACGCGATAATCACCTACCCTTAATCTTCTTTGTCCTTTAAATCTGTAATATAATGGCTCACCAAGGTTAATGGGATCAACTGTAAGGCGCTTATTTATCGCATTTATGATCCTTAATCTTATTGTTTTTGGAAGAGCTGGAAGGTCTTTCTCAAGAACGCTTTCTATGAAGATAATATTGTATTCCAGTCTACATCCTCACTTCTAATTTTCTTTACACCTGAAACATTACGTTTAGCAGCACGCTCAATTAGTATTTTATCTTCCTCATTTTCAATTGCTTCTTGTATTAGCTTCTCTGTTAGTTCTTTAATGGACTTATTTCTTATTTTAGCCAGTCCAGCAAGACACTCTGAAATTTCGTTGTTGAAAGTTATGCTAAATTTTGAGTTTGCCATATATTTTACCTAAAATCTACTAATAATTATACAACATTTTTCTGAATTTTTCAATAAAAAAAGTTGCCTATACGTAAAGAGGACCTGTGTTGACAAATAATTAAACATTTGTCATGTACTATGTTTGTTAAGGAGAAATAGCACAGAAGTTAGTATTAAGTATATTAGGAATAAGAAAGGCTGCGCCCAGTGTCACACACTGGAATAACAGGAAAAAACGAACTGCTATACTAAAAAAAAAGAAATAGAATATGACAGAATGGCTAATATCTAATCAGCTTATTGATTATAACTGTGCTGTAAAATCCATGGAAGAGAAAATTCAACAAATTCACAATAATTCAGCAGACGAATTGGTATGGCTACTCCAGCACCCTCCACTTTATACTGCAGGAATCAGTGCAACAGCTGATGATATTGTTGAAAAACTATTTCCCATATATAAAACAGGAAGGGGTGGTAAACACACATATCATGGTCCAGGACAGCGCATTATATATTTAATGTTAAACCTTAAAAAAAGAAACAAATGCGATATAAAGCTATATATTAGAGATCTAAGTAAGTGGATCATAAATGTTTTAAAGCAATTTAATATACTTGGAGAGTTTAGAGAAGATAGAATAGGCATTTGGGTAAACCATAACGGAGTAGAAAAAAAAATTGCAGCTTTTGGTATTCGCTTAAGAAAATGGGTAACTTATCATGGCATAGCGCTTAACGTCTTTCCAGACCTCTCTCACTATAAGGGTATTATTCCTTGTGGGTTGCAAGGTTATGGCGTCACGTCAATGGAAGAACTAGGAGTGAAAGTTCCACTCTCTGAATTGGATGATATACTAAAAAAAGAGTTTTATAAGATATTTTAATGATTGTTTACCTTTTATATTTCATTCTCACTTTATGTGCTAACACAGGTATTCATGCAATGGACCAAGTTGATATTATTGCTCCTTCCTCCAAGGGAAAAGAATCAGATCTGACTACTATAAAAGAATATGTAGAAGCTTTGGATTTTAATCCCCATATTTCGGAGAAAATATATAGTAATGATAACCCATTTTATTCCAACTCTGATGAATTCAGAGCAAATGATTTGGTTAGTGCACTAACCGGTGATAGTAAAATAATCTGGTGTATCAGAGGAGGAGAAGGGGCTTCTCGGTTAATTCCCTATCTAGAAAAGTTACCCAATGATAAAAAAGAAAGGATTGCTCAAAACAAAAAGATCCTCATAGGCTATAGCGATATAACTGCCTTGCACATCCATCTACAAGCTAAATATGATTGGCAAACTCTTCACGGCACCATGTTGGAAATGATAGTAAATAACTCCGTTTCTGAAAGCTCTGTTGAAAAATTGAAAGAGTTAATTCTTAACAAGCGGGATTCTATCAGATTTGATAAGCTAAAGATGATAAATAATGGCATTAGACTAAAAGATGGCAGATTAAAGTCTAAAATCATCGGTGGTAATATGACTTTAGTTGAAAACAGTATAGGAACTGTTTGGCAAATAAATGCGAAAGGTAAAATTCTATTTTTAGAGGACATAAGAGTCTACCCATACGCAATAGAGCGCAGTTTAGATCACCTAAAACAAGCTCACATCTTTGATGGAGTACATGCAGTAATCTTTGGGGATTTCGTTAACTGCTATAACGATAACCTTGTTGAAGTTGTAAAAGAAAGGTTTGCAAAAAGTGTTAACTTTCCTGTATTTACTATGAAAGGGGTAGGCCATGGACATACAAATGATCCTTTACCTTTTAACACTCACGCTATTATTAGCGTTCAAGACGAAAAAGAAGGTTTGTTTTTTATGGACGTGCAGAATGTTAGCTAATCTTATAGCTAACGCGAGCTCTACGTCATACCGCCGCAGTATCTCTTAGCCGCTAACACGTACTTAACCGTCATACCGCGATTCATTCGCGGTATCTCATCCGCTAACAAGCAGCAGTTCTACGTCATACCGCCGTGGTATCTTTTAGCATAGATCCCGCTAACACGTAGCGGGATGACGGTTGTCAGGGTGTCATGCAAGTAGCTGACTACTTGGATCTGGTAGGCTTAAATCACAATGCCCGTAAAGCTGCGACCCTAGAGCTACTATCTCTCACCCACTGCAAATATTGCACGGTACTATCCACTTGATCATCGTGTCGAGTTTCAGGAAACATTAAAATCTCATACTCAAAATCGTTCAGCCATACTGCTTGGTGCGGCAGAAAAACCTTGCCAGACTCTATAATCGGAACAATTTGATAAAATCGAGTGAGTTTGTCATCATGTGGTACTATTTCGATAATTGGTAAATCACTGTTTGTCTTTAGCTCTTGCACCAATTGCTGACCACTTGTTTTTGCTTCGATTAAAATTGCGTGCGGTGTCCATCTTGCAGCTAGTGACAGAACTTGCTCTTTAAGCTTTGGATACTCAAGCTTTGCGCGATATACATCGAGTAAATAGAATTTATTGCCCACTTTTGTCCAGGTGGTGCAGACGCTAAAGTTGCTCATGCTGCTTGTTGAAACTGCAGTGTCCCAGCTCTGAGTGACATATGAGAGACTATCAGAAAAATTTCTATAGCGCTTCAGCCACTCTCGTTTAATTATACCACTTGAAAGTGGCAGAGGGTTTTGTTGATATTGTGCAGCAAAAGCGTAACTTCCAAGTTCAACCTTTATCATCTCAACTTCTTCTTTTCCTCCATCGAGGGGATATAGCAACTGACCTTCTTCTCTTGAGTATAATATTACGGGTGGTGTCATTCTAGCACTTGATGCTGTAATCCAGCTTTTGTACTCATTTGTAGTTACTCGGGTGACAGGAACAAGAAAAGGAGGCGCTGGCTTTTTGATTGAATAGATAATCTCCTTATTTTCAGATATCATCGGTAAACAAGTATGGTTCCATATGTTTTTCGGTTTGGAGAGAAGGTGCCCGGTTAAATCTTCTTGATGTAGCCTATGCATCACAAGAACAATTACTCCTTTTTTTCTATTGTTGAGCCTGGCTACTAAAGTCTGGTCAAACCAATTTGTAGCACGCTTTCTAAACGTTTCACTCAAAGCTTGGGCGGGACTCAGTGGATCATCCACGATGATGAAATCACCACCTTCACCTGTTAACGTCCCTCCAACTGACGTTGCGATTCTGTATCCTCTCTGCACTGTTTGAAATTTGTATTTGGTATTCTGATCTTTGGATAGTTCTACCTCTGGAAACAGCTCTCTATACCAACTAGACTGCATTATGCATCTTGTATCGAGCGAGTGCTTTTCGCTAAGCAGCCGAGAGTAGCTTGCAACTATTATTCTTGCAGTTGGCTGATTTCCCAGTATCCATGCGGGCCACGCAACACTAGCGCACAGGGACTTCATTGAACGCGGAGGCATATTGAATATTATTCGCCTCATTTTGCCAACATTTGCCGCTTCAAGTCTGTCTGCTATGACTTTTATATACTGATAATCATTATACTCACACCCCGGCACTACCGTTTGAAAACACAGTTCAATGAATTTTAGAAAGTTCATGATATAATGTTGAAACCAACGCGTGACGCTGGGATGACAAAAAAAGGAGCACTGAAGGCTATAGGTGAGACGTTGCGGTATCTCTAGATCCCGCTAACAAGCAGCGGGATGACGAATTACTTAACCATCATCTACACCGTCATACCGCGATTCATTCGCGGTATCTCTTAACATAGATCCCCTACTATACCTTAACATAGATCCCGCTAACAAGCAGCGGGATGACGAATTACTTAACCATCATCTACACCGTCATACCGCGATTCATTCGCGGTATCTCAGCCGCTAACAAGTAGCGGAATGACGAATTACTTAACCATCATTACACCGTCATACCGCGATTCATTCGCGGTATCTCAAAGCATAGATCCCGCTAACAAGTAGCGGGATGACGGTTGTCGTTTAGCTATAAATATTAAGAAATTTACCAAATAAAAAAAAGGCAAAAGAAGCCCCGTGGTTGGCTAATTACTTACATTATACTTTCAAGTATGGCGTTTTTTTATTCTAAACGCTTAATAACCGCGATTTAGCTGCTTTTTAATGCAACTAACCTTTAGTCATAAATGTTTAAGAAATTTACTAAACAGAAAAAAAGGCAAAAGAAACCCTAGGGTAGCTAATTATTCACTATCCATTTTTTAAGTTGGCGTTTTTTGATATTTTAAATGCTTTATAAGCGCATTTCAGCTTATATTAGGTAAAAACCTAGAAATTTTATAAAGACATAAGATGCACATAGTGCAAAAAATTAAACATGGGACGCCAGATACGTGAGTTTTTTTGTCATTTAATCTGTACAGAGAAGATAAATAAATAGCTTCAGTTTCATGATAAGGGGACTGGCAAGGCTTGTCAAGCAAGTTTTTTGCAATATCAAGGGGATAATTTCGACCATAAATCCCTATCAATAAATTTTAACAAAAATACTTTAGTGCATTTTCAAATATAAGCATTCCATCGCCATATTTTGGCACAGCAACACCTAAACGCTTGCTCTTTTCTTTTTCAAGGGGCCAATTATCTTGCTGGGTAAAAAATATTCCCCTTTCTGGATGGGGCATTAAAGCTAGCACTCTTCCACTTTTATCTGATAAAGCTGCTAGGTCGTATGTAGATCCATTCGGATTGTAAGGAAATTGTAGGTTAGCATAGTTGCCATTTTTATCAATGTAACGTAATGCGGTGGAATTGCTCTCAATCAATTGGTTCAAAATATCTTGATCCATAAAAAATTTGCCTTCCCCATGAGCAATAGGGAGATATAGTTCACTCAGACCCCGTAGCCAAACAGAATTACTCTTTGAATTAACTCTCACTCTAATCCAACGGCATTGATAATTGCCTATATCATTATGGATTAAAGCTAGACTAGAGAATTCTGGAATTAATTTTACTAATATCTGACAACCATTACATATTCCTATAATCAGCTTGTCCTGAGATAAAAACTCTTGAAACTCATCCAACAAGTTGTTTTTAATACGTAAAGCAAACGCATTACCAGCACCAGTGTCATCACCATAGGAAAAACCCCCTGGAATTGCAAGTATATTGCTTAATTTCAGTTCACCTGGATTATCTATGATATCGTTAATGTGAACGATTTTTACTTCAATATTACCAATACCAAGTTTTCTGCTGCATTCCATAAATGCAAATGCAGTTTCTTTTTCGCAATTTAAGCCATAACCAGATAGGACTGTGATTTTCATGAATTGCTAAAAATTAAAAAATTCGAATTTCCTTTTTACAAAATTTGCTACTAAATTTAACGCAAATAACACCAATAATAAAGCTATAATTGCGATAGCAGCAAGTTCAACAAATGCAATTTCAGGATTGCTTGACCATATGTATATTTGCACAGGTAGAACAGTCGCCGGATCGAAAAAGGACGTAGGTGTATCAGCAATAAATGCCACCATACCCATCATAAGTAAAGGAGAAGATTCACCTAAAATCCTTGCAATTGCAAGCACAGTACCATGTATTATTCTTGGTAACGCAATCGGTAAAGAGTGATCTAATATCACCTTGATGTGAGGTGCACCGAGCGCAAACGCTGCATCTTTTATCGTAATAGGAACATTCGCAAAGGCATTTTTTGTTGCAATTATAATATTAGGTAACATCATAAATGAAAGAGTCATTCCACCAACAAGTGGTGAAGAGCGTGGTAGCCCAAATATGCCAAGATAGAGAGTTAAGCCCACTACACCAAATATTATTGAAGGCACTGCAGCAAGATTATTTATGCTAATTTCTACAATATTAGTCATTAGCCTATTTTTAGGCATAAATTCGTAAAGACAGATGCCCGACATAATTCCTATTGGTAATGCTAATGCTAGGCACACTATAATTGTCATTAATGAACCGATAAACGCTCCTAAAATCCCTGCATTTTCAGGTTCACGAGAGTCAGATTTAAGGAATAAAGACTTATTAAAAAATTTTTTCACTCTCCTCTTTTCTTTTAGCCAATCAAGTAATTTAGCATAACGATCATTCAAATATTTATCTTTATTTATTGAATTAATTATACTTGACGCGGTAAACCAGATCTCATATTCACCACTATCTTTTACTTTCTTACGAAAAAATTTCTCTAGTTCTTTGTAAGAATTACGACTTAAAATTTCGTCACCGTCTTTAAAATCAGTTCCTCCAAACACCTTACGTAAAGAATCGTTGAGTAAGCCAATGGACTTATACCGCAAATCACTAGGATTACTCGCCAAAGCAAGATCAGCATTTATTTCAACTGGCAATAAAATTTTCGTTACTGTTAAGGCACTGTAAGAGTTAACCAATATACTGAGCAATATACACACAGGACAGCCAAGTGAGATAACTAGTGCCGTGAAAGAACAAAAGCGTAGCGCTCTGTTCTTTTTATTTTTCCTTTTTATACGAGCATGTACACGCCTTGACTGAAGTAATTTAAGGAATTTTTTCTTTATACTCATTTACTTTTCTTTACACGAGGATTTGAAAAAACTTTCCCCTTTTTTGTCATGCAAGTAGCTGACACTGGGATCCAGCAGGCTTTGCCTGCAAATAATTTTTACATTTTCCATGAAAGCACAAACCAAAAGGAGAATAATGAATGCTGGATCCCAGTGTCGGAGCACTGGGATGACACCACAGCGGGAGGCAAACACAATGTTCGTACAGTTGTGTGTCACGCACTGGGATGACAAGAGAGAGTTCTGAGATGACACAATTGACATCACTCCCTATTGTATCTACTTAGATTTCTTTTTAACATAAGTAGTACGCTCTTTGATCCTTGCAGCTTTTCCAAATAGTTTGCACAGATAATACAGTTTTGCTCTACGAACCTTTCCTTTTCTTGTCACTTGCACTGAAACCAGTGCAGGAGAATAAACAAAAAACTGAGACACTATACTTTCTCCATGGCTCACTTTTCTGACTGCAAAAGAAGAATGTAACCCGCGGTTCCTTTTTGATATACATACACCTTCAAATATCTGTATACGTTCACTTGTACCGTCAACTACTTTAAAAGTGACCTTCAAATCATCGCCAGGACGAAATTCTGGTATTTCTTTAGCTAACACTTGCATTTGCTGTTCGTTAAATTTTTTAAGTAAATTTGTCATTTATCTCTCCACTCAATAATTCAGGCCTACGCTTTTTTGTTATAACATGAGACTGCTTCTGCCTCCAATCACTTATTTTTTTGTGATTGCCAGATAACAAAACCTCAGGTACTTTATATCCCTTCCACTGCTCAGGTCTAGTATATTGAGGATATTCAAGTACACCACCACCATAATTAAAACTTTCTTCAGTAATACTATCGGTATTATTTACTACACCTGGAAGAAGTCTAATGCATGCATCAAGAACCACCATTGCAGCTGGCTCACCTCCTGAAAGTATATAATCTCCAATACTTAACTCATAAGGAGTATACGCATCAATTATCCTTTGGTCAATACCTTCAAATCGACCACACAATATTGTTATATGAGGAAACTCTAATAATTCTCTGGCAATATTCTGATTAAACTTAGTTCCAGATGGAGTCATGTAAATAAACTTAGTGTTTTTATGAACAGAGAGCATACTATCTACTGCATCACCAACTACATCAGAACGCATAACCATTCCTGCTCCACCTCCATATGGAACATCATCCACAGTTGAATGTTTATCTTTCGCAAAAGAACGAATATTTATTACTTCAAGGTTCCATATTTTTTTTTCTAACGCTTTTCCGGCAAGAGAATAGTTCAAAAACCCCGGGAACATTTCTGGGAATATGGTTAATATTGTAACATTGAATGCCATTAAGGTTTATTTTAAGTTATTTGGGGCTATACTCTAAGAATAGTAAATTGATATAATATATAGTTAAATTAAACATGTCACTGAATAAAACGATATACGAAGGTAAAGCGAAAGCCATTATTGAAACTGAAGACTTATCAATTGTCATACAGCACTTTAAAGATGATGTTACAGCATTCAATAAGGAAAAATATGAAATAATCGATGGTAAAGGAATAATTAATAATCATATTAGTGCTTTTATCATGGAAAAGCTTGAGAAAGCAGAAATTAGCACACACTTTATAAAAACTCTAAACGAAAGAGAACAGCTAGTCAAAAAACTCAAGATAATACCTCTTGAGGTAGTAGTTAGAAATGTCGCAGCTGGCAGCTTTTGCAAACGTTTTAATATCAAAGAAGGTGAGAGGCTTGCATCTCCTATAATCGATTTTTTTTACAAAAATGATGACCTAGCCGACCCAATGGTAAGTGAAAATCACATACTGTATTTTGATTGGCTATCTAGCAAAGAAATGGATGAAGTTAAAACTACAACTTTAAAAATCAACGAAATATTAGTTCACCTATTTTCAAATGCAAGTATATATTTAGTTGATCTCAAGTTAGAATTTGGCAGATTAATAAATGACAGTACTAAAATCGTTTTAGCTGATGAAATTAGCCCTGATAACTGCAGATTATGGGATAAAAATACTTATAAAAAGCTAGATAAAGATGTCTTTCGTTTGAATTTAGGAGATTTAAAGGAAGCATACCTAGAAGTTGCAAAAAGACTGTCAGTAAAGTTAGGTTAACTAAATACTACTCTATCAAGTGGAGGGTTACATGCCTCATCAAGTTTTCCAATAATTTCAATTTTTTCTCCACGTTTTTGGAAATGATTTTTCACGTTTTGCATATTCTCAGAACTTACGATCAATACCATACCAATACCACAATTAAATGTTTTTAGCATTTCTTTCTTCTCTATTTTACCCTCCTTTGTTAGCCATAAAAATATATCTGGCCATTTCCAGGAATTAATGTCTATGTTTGCAAATAAGTTTTTTGGAAGAATTCGCGGAATATTGTCTACCAAACCACCACCCGTGATGTGCGCAATACCTTTTACTTGTGACATGATAGGCAGCAAAGAATCAACATATATTTTTGTTGGTTCAAGTAGTATTTCACTCCAAGATTTATTATTCCATAGAGATGTATCGTTATAATTTATACCTAAGCTTTTGAAAACATGGCGCACTAAAGAAAACCCATTTGAGTGAATTCCACTTGACTCTAAGCCAACTATATAATCACCTGCTTTCATCATACTACAGTTTGGAAGAATTTGCTTTCGATCAACTACACCAACCACAAACCCTGCAAGGTCATAGTGATTATTACCATACATTCCAGGCATTTCTGCAGTTTCCCCACCAACCAATGCTATTTTAGCTTGCTTGCACCCCTCTGCAATGCCCTTAACCACAGATAATAAAACATCTTTGGTCAAAACGCCTGTTGCAAAGTAATCAAGGAAAAACAAAGGCGTTGCTCCTTGTGCAAGTAAGTCATTTACACACATTGCAACTAAATCTATACCTATAGTATCATGTTTATTCACTTCTTGAGCTATCAACAGTTTCGTACCTACTCCATCAGTTGAGGAAACGAGTACTGGATGGTCATACTTCTTACTTAGTGCAGCAAAATCAAATAACGCAGAAAATGAACCTATTTCGCTGATTACTTCTTCTCTAGTAGTTTCTTGAGCAATAGGCTTGACTTCTTTTATTAACTTATTATATAGTTCAATATCTATTCCTGATCTGGTATAAGTATTCATAATCCTTTTATAAATTTTAAAATTGTTAATACTATATTAATGCCTTGATATAAAAAGTGCAACGAAACTTTCTCTTAATTGACTATTATATACTTACCAATATAGGGTAACTTAAATCATTTATAATTATCCAATGAACGAAAATACCAAAAACATACTGTTAATAACGGAACTGCTATCAGGACGGCTGCTTCATGACTTTGCTAACTCTATGAATGGAATAACGTTTGGCGTAGAAGAGCTTGAAGTAATAGATAAGAATGATGCTGATGCGCAGAAGGAAGCGTTGTTGTTTCTTAAAGAAAGCTCCGATGATTTAATATATAAACATAAAGTTATGAAGCAGGCATATTCTTCTTCAATGGATAATTATAGCTTTGATAAGACCAAATCTAATATCGAAAATTATTTATTAAAAAAAAAGTAAAGCTTACGTGGAAAATAGACGCATACTCTGCAAAAAATAAGGAAGATTTAATTGAAAAGATAAATAAGATAATTTCTAATATGGTGCTAACTATAGCCAGTGCAGTGGCGGAAGTTGAACTAGTATCTGTTTTACTGAGTCAAACAGAAGATAAAATGCTATTAACTATAAAAATTCTAAATGAACACAAACCAATAAGCAAATCATTAGTAGACAAATTAATCAAAAAAAATGACACTAATTTAAATACAAAAGATATTAATATCTATATGACCTCTTTATTATTAGAGTACTATAACACTGAAATGCATTATACTTGCGAAAATAATTTGCTGGAAATAGGTTTAACTATAACTTGAGTTGCATATTTGGTTATTACAACTTTTTCTTCGTGTCAAGGCATTCCCCGACAAGGGGTACCAAATCTAATTTTTGTAATCACTTAAGTCTAGTACTATTTTATTAATGTAGCGCTCATTTGCATCTTTGATGATAAACTTCATACCATTTTTATATTTAATGACTTCATCTACAGAAGGCACTTTACCAGCAATCGAAAGAATCAAACCACCAAGTGTAACATAGTCTTCTTCAGGGTCACGTAATTCTATTTTTAGATCCTCTTCTATATCTTTTATAAGAGCCCTTGCTGATACTTCAAACTTATTTTGAGACAATTCAGTAATGGTATATTCTGAATTTATTTCGTTTTCACTATCAATGTTTGGTATTAGTTCCTCTATAAGATCAGTCATTGAAATTAAACCATCAGTTCCACCATATTCATCCAATACGATAGCTAAGCATGATTTAGAAGAGTTCATCCTAACAAAAAGATTAGTTGTCTTCATCGAGGGTGGAACAAATATTACGCTTTGTATAATATGTTTCAGATTAAAATTTTTATCCCTATTAAAAATAACATCTTTTACATAAAAAAAGCCTATTACGTTATCAAAGTTATTTTTATAAATTGGTATTTTAGTGTGGCAAGTGTTTTTTATCTTCTTTATTATTTCACGCTCGCTTGACTCAATGTCTACTGCGCATATCTCTGTACGTGGAGTCATTATATCCATTATACCACAATCGCGGAATTTTAATAGACCATTAAATATATTAAGGTCTGGCAGATCTTTCATTAATGCCTCAGTCGCACACTTTTTCAACACAGAAGCTTTTTTGAAAAGGAAGAGAAAAATTCTATATGCTATTTTTTCTACTAAGGTTCTTTTTTTACTCAATTTATTCCCTGTAATGGCAAAAACGTTTTCAGATTAGATTTATCAAGAAAACTGTTATTAAATGTTTAATAAGCATGTGAATAATGTCAAATTAATTTGTGAATTATTTGTTGATATAAAATACCAACAATTGATCAACAACTTTTTCAACAACATATACATAGTTGTGTAACAATGCATGATGGTAAAGTATTTTCCATAAAAGAAAATTACTAACACTCTAAACACCTTACTTATACACATAAATCATAACAGAAAATCAATAATATACGAAAGTTACTCACATATTTATCCACAAGTTGAACAACGCCAATTTTTACTGAATTTTAAGTTAGTAACAAGTTATTGATAGAACTATTATTATTACTATACTTTAATATACAAAAGAATAAATAGAATAGA